>CAVYVX010000006.1:0-360354 GCA_963772155.1 uncultured Acidobacteriaceae bacterium
ATCGCGCTCGCCGACATGGTGCGCGTGATTCGAACCTTTCGTCCGGATGTGCTGGTGTCGCGGTTTTCGGGAACGGAGCGCGACGGCCATGGACATCATCAAGCATCGGCGATATTGACCAAAGAGGCATTCCGCGCGGCGGCCGATCCGAAGCGGTTTCCAGAGCAGATAGCCGAGGGACTCAAGCCCTGGCAGCCAAAGAAGTTGTACATCGGCAACGTGTGCGGCTTCATGGCGAATACCTGCGATGCCGCCAACTACACGCTGCGGTTGAACACCGGAGTCGTAGATCCAGTTCTCGGAGCGTCGTACATACAGTTTGCAATGAAAGGACTGCGTCACCAGCAATCCCAGGGAGCGGCGAACTGGACGGTCGAGCCGGGAGACCGCTTCACTTATTACAAGCTGGTGGATTCGGTGGAGTCGATTCGCCGAAAAAGATAAAGACGGGCACGAGCAGGATTTCTTCGACGGGATTGATACGACGTTGCCGGGGCTGGCGACGCTGATGCCGGGTGAGGAGAAGAAATTGCCGTGGCTGCGGGGGAAGTTGGAGGAGATTCAGGGGAAGATTAACGGGGCGGAGCAGCGGGCGCAGACGCAGCGGCAGCGGATGCTGCTCTCGATGAGGCGGAGAAGTTGACGGGCGATCTTCTGATCGTTGCGGGAGTCTGCTCCGGAGCGGGCGGAGACCGATTTTAGGCTATGGGGCCTGTTTTCTGAGATCGAAAGGCGCGTGCGGCTGGTGGCAGGCGCTAAGCTCATCGCTGTAGTCGACGTGCCGGTGGGCGCGACGGCGGAGGAAGCGTTCATGGCCGTGCCGGGCGAACCGTTCGAAGTTACGGCAAAAATCTCCGTGGATGCAAGCGAGTGTTCTATAAACACGAAAATGTCCGCTTCGACTGCCTGAAGGATGGAAGTTTGAGGAACTAAAGAGGGAGCAGTCGGGCAAAGAATTGACCGTGCAATTCAGAGTCTACCCTCCAACGAATGCTCAGATCACGCGCCCATATTGGCGTCGAGACGATCCCGAGCGAGATACGTTGAACATGATTGATGAACCGAAGTTCCAGGGATTGCCTTTTCCGCCGCCTCCCGTGGAGGCGATGGCCGACTTGAGCGAGAGAAGCGGTGAAGGCCGTTTGCATGGTGCGTTACAAGGATTCGGCCGGCGCGGTTGTGGAACGCCCCTTGGCCGTGGCGCCTGCTTTTTCCGCCACGCTGGATCCAAGCGAACAGGTAATTCCGATGGAAGACGGCCCGCAGTCGACGGTAAAGGTCGAAGGACGAGCAATCTGGAGCCGAAGGTGCTGCAAGAAACGCACGGGTCGAGCGATCCGGAGAAAGATGAAGGAGCGTTGCGAATCGTGTCCCCGACGGTTGGCGCGTCAAACCGGTGGATCGGCAGTTGGTTTTCCGTCAGCTGGTGAGCGGCAAGAGCGATAGGCTTCAATGTGCTTCTCGGGGAATCGAACGGAAGGAGCAAGGAAGTTCGGGCCACGTTGAAAAGCGGGCACCGGAATTACAAGGAGGGATATTCGGTCGTCACACGCGACGATCTGGGCACGTTTTACTATTACCAACCCGCCATCCAACGCGTCAGCGTCGTGGCTGTGAAGGTCCCGAAAGATGTGAAAGTCGGCTACATCATGGGCGCCGGAGATGAGATACCAACCGTGCTTCGGCAGATTGGAATAGATGTAACTCTGATTCCAGCGGAGAAACTGGCGATCAGAAGATTTGAGCCGGTATCAGACCATCGTGCTCGGGATTCGCGCTTATGACACGCAGAAAGATGTGATCGCGAACAATCAGCGGCTGCTCGATTTTGTGCAGGCCGGCGGACGGCTGGTGGTGCAGTACAACGCTTCGGCGGGGGACTTCAATACAGGGAAGTTCACCCCCTATCCGGCAACGCTCAGCCGGGCGCGGGTTTCAGTCGAAGAGGCGCCGGTCACGATTCTAGATCCGGCCAACCCGATGTTTCATTCTCCGAATGAAATTACTCAGAAAGATTTTGAGGGATGGGTGCAGGAGCGCGGACTGTACTTCATGTCGCAGTGGGACTGCGAACTTCACTCCACTGCTAGAATCGCACGATCCGGGCGAAGGCGACCAGAAAGGCGGACTTCTGGTCGCGCATTACGGCAAGGGAACTTATATCTACACGGGATATGCGTTCTTCCGGCAATTACCCGCGGGCGTGCCGGGGGCGGTGCGGTTGTTTGTGAATTTGGTCGGTGGTCGTTAGTCGTTGGTCGTTGGCGGCATCCTGTTCGGGCTGTTACGCACGCTGGTTGCACGCGTGAGCTGGTCCTTCGCTTCGCTCAGGATGACAACTTAACTAGGTAACAAGACTGTACAACCATCGTCGTAACTACGACCGCCAACGACTAACGACCTATTTCATGACCAATCCCACGCGAAACCGAATCCGACACCAAGCCGCAACTCGTCCGCGGCATTGGCCTGGGCTCCGCTACCGCGCTGAACATGATTGACATGATCGGCGTGGGGCCGTTTATTACGATCCCGCTGATCATTACCGCGATGGGCGGGCCGCAGGCGATGCTGGGATGGGTGCTGGGCGCGGTGCTGGCCGTCTGCGATGGGTTGGTGTGGGCGGAACTCGGCGCCGCGATGCCTGGATCAGGCGGCTCTTATCGATATTTGAAAGAGATTTACGGGCCGCAAAGTTGGGGCGCGCTGGTTTCCTTCCTTTTCGTCTGGCAACTCTCGTTCAGCGCTCCCCTTTCCATTGCCACGGGAGCCGTGGGGCTCTCGCAGTACGCCTCTTACTTCTGGCCGGGACTGGGCCGTGTTTGGGCGAGAGCACACGGTCACCCTGAATCTTCCCCTGCTTGGTGAACTGCAAGTAACCTGGGTCGCGATGCCCGGAACTCTGCTGGCAATCGGAGTCTGCCTGTTCGCCGCCTTTCTGCTTTATAGGCACATCACGGCGATCTCAAAACTTTCAACGCTGCTTTGGGTCGGCGTGATGGCGACAATTGGGTGGATCGTCTTTGCCGGGCTAACTCATTTCAACGCCCGGCAGGCGTTCGATTTTCCTCCCGGTGCGTTCTCTTTTTCGCGAAACTTTTTTCACGGCCTGGGCGGCGCCATGCTGATTGCCACGTACACCTATTGGGGATATTACAACGTGTGTTTTCTCGGGGATGAAGTCAAGAATCCGGGGAAGAATATTCCGCGGGCATTGTTGCTGTCGATTCTGGCGGTGGTCTGTCTGTATATAGTGATGAACGTCAGCATTCTCGGCGTCGTGCCGTGGCGGGAACTGGCGCAAGCGGGAGCGGCGAACAACAAGCTCTACGTGGTCTCCACATTTATGCAGAGAGTTTACGGTCATGGTGCGGGCGTCGGTGGTATCGGCGTTGGTGATGTGGACGGCATTCGCTTCGGTGTTCTCGCTGATGCTGGGTTATTCGCGCGTGCCCTACGCGGCAGCGGTTGACGGCAACTATTTCCGGGCGTTTGCCCGCGTGCACCCCGTGCATCGCTTTCCCTATGTCTCTTTGCTGGCGCTGGCAGGGGTGGCGGCGTTGTTCTGTTTTCTGCGGCTGGCGGATTTGATTGCCGCGCTGGTGGTCATTCGAATCATTCTGCAATTTCTAGTGCAGAGTATTGGCGTGATTGTGTTGCGCATACGGCGTCCCGAGATGGCGCGTCCGTTTCGCATGTGGCTGTACCCCCTGCCGGCGCTGCTGGCGGCGGGAAGCTTCGTTTTCATCTTGGTTTCACGCGAGAACTTCTTGCGCGAGGTACGGTACGCGGCGCTGATCTTGGTGGTCGGAACCGTGGTTTATTTGTGCGGTCTTGGCTGCGGCGGGAGTGGCCGTTTGCAGATCCGTCGTTGGTCGTTGGTGGTTAGTCGTTAATCGTTAGTCGAGGCGATTCGTCGTTCTCTGATTTCGGGGAAGGCAAAGGCCAACGGTACCCCCCTCCCCCCCCTATTTTGTCAAAATATTCATTGCAAAGGAGTTAAGGTATAATATTCAAAAATAAGTAGTTAGCTGTAACATACTCAGCAATAATGACTTAGCCTGTTAGGGGCGTGAACGGGTGATCGGAGTGCGGATGCGCGTCTCACGGGTGGGGGCGGGCGGCATGTTCTTATTACTCTCTTGTCTTTTCTTACTCTATGGTTCTATTTTATCAAGTTGGAGGGGGGTACACCGACAACTTTTGGAGATTTATTTTCGTAGGCAGGGCAAGGAGTTACGGGGAAAAACGGCGAAACGGGGGGTTGACAGCATCGGACCCGCGTTGCGCGGGTCAAGGAGGGGAGAACCACTTGTGGTCCTTGGGAGCATTTTGCCGAAATTGAGGAGCAGGTCTCGAAGCTTTGCCGGCGGGGTCGCCCGGCTTGGCCGACGCCAGTGTGAACGGTGCGATTGAGTGGTTTTGGGCGTTATAGAGATTTAACATCAACCGAGAACTTATCCTGGCTACAAGGGCGTTTAGCAGGACCTATCCTGTTGCCGATGTGTGATGAGGGTTCAATATAGGGCAATCGCATGAACGGAAATCGGAACCGGGAAAGCCAATTTGAGCAGGTCAGTGATGAGCTTTGCTACCCGAAATGAAGACCAGAGGGGCGAAATTGCCATGCAGTCGCCCTCTTTTAGGGAAAATTTGACGCCCTCGCCCCTTTTCGAGCCCTATCTCGGCATTGGAAGGAACCAATCTCAGCAACAAAAAACCTGCAGGCGATGGCCCTGGGTTCAATATGTGCATTGGCCATGTTGGAAAAATGGACATTGGGATGAAACCCGACGAGCCTCCGAGGGGCAGCTTACGTAGGGTACGGTTTAACTCTCGATGTACGACAATGCATCAAGCATCAGAGAATTGGCGGAATGGCTGGCGAAAGCCTTCAAAGAGGTTGATCGGCTCATTCCCGCATATTTGGTGCTCGGATTTCGGAGCCCTCGCAAAGACAGTCAAAGCCTGACCACAAAGACGGAAGGGTGGAAATTATGCGCAACATGTTTGCAAGCGCCTATACGCCGGAGATGGCGGGCAAGTACCGGGATCGGTACGGAAAGATCCTGCATGTGCGGGATTTCTCCCGTCAGATCGATGAATCGATACGTACGTATTTTTGCGGCTACACGTTCAACGCCGTGACCGGTCGGCTTCCGGTGGTTGAAGGCATAATTCGTAAGATGGCAACACGGCAGAACCGTACTGTTGGACAAGGTACGAAAACCTGGTGGACGAGTTGCAGGCGCTTGTCGATCGGGAGGAGCAATCACCCTACTGCTATGGCGAACGGCTCGTGATGCTGGAGGTATAACGCGATTTCGTGCGTGACAGGATTCTCGAGCATACGGACGGTTATGTAGGCATGAGTCAGTTCAACCGGCATGGAATACCGCTTGGCAGTAGCGAAGATTTTGGGCAAGATATCAACTTCTTCCGTCTGATAACGATTCGGGATATGCTTTGTTTCAGAATTGGCCTGATCGAGGGCGGAGTGTCGATGTTCGCACCAGAGACAACGCCCGCCTCATCTGAACTTGGTTCCATTTATTTGGCCCTTCGTTCATCTCATAACCGCGACGGGATCTAAAGCACTTCCGTACACGGAGGCACGTCGCAGAGACTCGGGCACGATAATTCGGCGAAGGTTCATCAATTTGCCCTAAAAAGAATCTCGGCTGACGCGATCAGGCGATAGCGCTCATAAAACCCCCTGCGAAGGTCTGTCCGACAGTAGCGACCCCATCCGACAGCATGGCGTGCAAGGTCAGGTCTGGGCTCTCATAGATAAAGATTGAGTGGCAGACGGGGCGGACTGCCGAGCTGGGTTCCGCCGGGACGGGCGGAGTCGCCCGTCCCCACACGTTAATGGGTAGGCGGGTGACTTATTTTTTTGCGGGGCCGTGTTTTTTGCGCCAATCGGCGCCATCGCGTCCGCCGTGGAGCGCGATCTGGGTGAGAAGGAGTTCGGCGGTCAGGCGGCGCTTGGCGAGGTGAGCGGCGACCCTCTGCTTGGCCGTTTTCGGTGAAACTTTCGGATCGAGGAACACCAGCACCGACGGGCCCGCTCCGCTGAGGGCGGCGCCGAGAATGCCGGAATCTCCGGTGAGTTCCTTGAGCGCGGGCAGCAGCGGACAGAGCGGCGCGCGATAAGGCTGGTGGATGCGGTCTTCGAGCGCCGAGGGGAGCAGGTCGGGACGTTCTTGCGTGAAGGCCGCAAAAAGCAGCATCGAGTTCTGAATGTTGCCGACGGCGTCGGCGCGCGAGTATTGGAAGGGCAGCACGCGGCGGGCATGCTCGGTCGAGAGCGGGGCGTCGGGAACCGCCAGCAACAGCGGCCACTTCCCTTTCGGCTTCACTTCGACCACTTGCGCCTGCACCTGATTGGCCATGCGGGCCACGGTGAGCGCGCCCATCCAGCAGGCGGAGGCGTTGTCGGGATGGTGCTCGCGCATGGAAGCTTCGCCGACGATGCGGTCGTTTTTCCAGCGCAGATGCCCGAAATGCACGGCCAGCGCGATGCCGGCCAGGCGCGCGGCGGCGGACGATCCGCAACCCCGGCCAATGGGGATTTCGTTTTCGATGTGGATGCGCAAGGGGGCGATCTTGCGGTTCTCCGATTCCAGCACCTCGCAATAGGTGGTGACGATGAGGTGGTTCTCCATGCGCCCGCAGATCTGCGCGTCGCGGCCTTCGGCGGTAACGAAGAAGTCGGGGGCGCGCTCGGCGCGCAAGCGCAGGTGGAAATCCAGGGCGAGGGCGGCGGCGTCAAAAGCGGGGCCCAGATTGGCGGAGGTCGCCGGCAGCGCCAGGCGCAGCGAGCGATCTAGAGATGTGGGACGTGAAGGCATAAGTTAGACAGCAGTTCTCGGTTCTCAGTTCCCAGTTCTCAGTAAACCCGTTCTCAGTTCTCGGTTCTCAGTTCTCAGTAAACTCGTTCTCCACTGAGAACCGGGAACTCTACTCGGCAGCAGAAAACCGGTCGAAACGACAGAAATAAAAGACATTAGCCAGATGTGGGCCAAATGGAATCCTTTACCATCAACATTGACCTTGAACTGATTTTTATACACGAGTTTGGGGAGAACTGCTACGAATTTCTCTCGGCCGCGTCGAGGGCGGCAATGACGGCCCCCAGATCGGCATCGAGCACAACCGGGGCGCGCTGGAGATGTTTCGCCTGGGCGGCCTCGGTTTCGTCGGGCGTTCCGGCGAAAAGATCGCCGCGATGGAACTTGATGGTGAAGTCGGGATCTTTGAGAACATGGCCGGTCAGGATCAGGACAACGGACTCGCCCGGCTTGACGAATCCGCTGCGGCGCAGCTTCTTCAGTCCAGCCAGCGTGACCGCGGAAGCCGGTTCGCAACCGATGCCGTCGGCGCCGATTTCGGCTTTGGCCGCGGCGATTTCAACTTCCGAAACCTCTTCGACCTCGCCGCCGGTCGCCTGCAGCACGCGCAGAGCTTTCTTCCACGATGCCGGATTGCCGATGCGTATGGCGGTCGCGAGCGTGTCGGCAGTCATGGGTTCGATCTTCTTGCCGCCAAATTCGCGCACGCTGCGGTAGAACGGATTCGCGCCGTGCGCCTGAATGATGGAAAGCTTGGGCAGGCGCGAGATCAGCTTCAGCTCGCGCATTTCGACCAGCGCCTTGCCGATCGCGGAGCTGTTTCCGAGATTGCCTCCGGGAACGATGATGTGGTCGGGAGGTTCCCATGCGAGCTGCTCCATGAGTTCGATGGCGGCGGTTTTCTGGCCTTCGATGCGATAAGGATTCACCGAATTCAGCAGATAGACCGGCTTCTGGCGGACGAGCTCGTTGAGAATGCGGACGCATCCGTCGAAATCGGTGCGGAGTTGGCAGGTAAGCGCTCCATAGTCGAGCGACTGCGAAAGCTTGCCCCAGGAAATCTTGCCATCCGGAATGAGCACCAGGCTGTGCATGTTGCCGCGCGCGGCGTAGGCGGCCATGGAGGCGGAAGTGTTGCCGGTGGAGGCGCAGGCAACCCAGCTGAATCCGCCCTGGTGCGCGGACGAGGCGGCGAAGGTCATGCCCGTGTCTTTGAACGAAGCGGTCGGGTTCATGCCCTGGTGCTTGGCGTGGAGGTTCTCGACGCCGGCCGCGCGCGCGCACCGTGGCAGGTGATACAGCGGCGTGTTGCCTTCGCCGCAGCGTGATGGCGTGCTCTTCTGGGAATGTGCGGCAGCAGTTCGCGGAAGCGCCAGACGCCGCTCTGGTCAAGCGCATCGCGCGAAGTGCGGCGGTTGAGCCAGAGAGACTTCAGCGCAGAAGGGTCTCGAAGGCTGGACGTTGGCCGACGGACGTGCGTATGTCCGAGCGTCCATCCGGGGAAAAAGAATTCCAGCAAGTCGCCGCAAGCCGTGCAACGGAAATCCTGGCTGGCGGAATCGGGAGTGGCGCCGCAAGCGATGCAGCGCAGTTTCGCAGCGGTTTTCGTATCTTGAGCGATCGACACTTTGCCTTGTCACCTGAGCAGTGCGGTAAAGACAAATACATCATACGGGTTAAGCGCGAAGATCGCAGCGCGCGCAGAATTTTTTGCGCTGGCTTTTCGAATTTCCCGGCGCTTTCCGCGCGCTCCGCGGCCAGGCCATTGCTTGCCCCTCAGAGCGGATCGCGGACCCGAATCTCGGAGGGATCGCCGAGGTCCATGAAGCGCGCATCGCGCGCTTCGTTGTGCACCGAACTCAGCGACACCATCACTTCACGGATGTAATACAATGTCCCCGCCAGCAAGAAGATCAGCGCCAGAACAAAAACCACAACGGCCGCGACCGCGGCATCTTCCCAGTAGAGGCCGAGCCCCAGCAGCAGACACGATGAGATCGTTCCCGCCAGAGAAATCAGGACCAGCAGGAAGCAGCGCCGGATCATTTCCGCGCGCCGCTCGATGGCGTTGATCTGCGCCGTGTAGGCCTCGGCTTCATGCATGCGGCCGTTCTTGGCGGCGTCATGCTTGCGGTGCACGTACTGGCGCAAGCGGGTGACTATGCCCATCAGCCGGACGTTGATCGACAGGATGAGCAGGGCGGTGGCGGAAACAATAATGGCGGGAGCAAGGAATGCCTGAAACAGGCGGGCAATGTCGTTCATGGCGGAGCCTCCCGAAGCCGGAGCGCGTTCTCCTCTGCCGATTCTAATCCAATGACCGGCGGAGTTAGATCATCGTAAGTGGAATCGGCGAGCCGCGAACACTTCCATGTTATAATCCTTTTTCGCCGCCGGGAGTTTAGGCATAAGGAGTTTGACCATACAATGACCGCCCGCCATTCGAGCCTCCAATTGATTTCGCAGGCCATGATCGTGACGACTATGCTCGCCGCGCTGGCCGCCTGCGGCGATCAAAAGTCGCAGACTCCCGCGATTACCGTTGACGTTCAGCTCTAGTTATCCGCTTCCCACTACGCTCACTACCGGCTCTACAACGGGCATCGCAGTGCTCGTGGCGAACGACCCCAAAAATGGCGGCGTGAATTTCACCTGCACTCCAGACACCTCCGCCGGAGAATGTGGCGTGTTTAGCTCGCCCTCGGCCGGCAACGATATTCCCGTCTGTTACCAGGCTCCCGAGGCGGTTCCTAGCGGCGGCACGGTGACCCTGACCGCAACCTCGGCAAGCGATCCCTCGACATCCATCTCGTCGGCCCAGATCTCCATTTCGAGCGGAAGCTCCGTCATCGGCTGCAACCCATAACCGCCCCGTAACCGCCCTAAGGCAAACCACCGTCATTTGACTTACCGCGCTTCCTCCGCAGAATAGAGGTAGTTCTTTACAAGGCCATCCCACCAGTGGGGGCGTCACGGCTTCGACGGAGATGCTTGCGGCCAGGAGGCATGCCGGGGTGCACACACCCGTAATCGCGTGCAAAATGATAATTGCCAATCAACAGATGGCATACGCAGCCTAATTCGTTAGGCCGCCGTTCTCCGCAGCTTTGCCCGTGGGCTGCGAGCGAACGTCACACTGCGGGCTGCTCTTCCCGGCTACGTCTGGGCCGGGAAGCTAAGATCTCAGGCTAGCGGCAACGGTTTCTTGTCCGTTCTGAGCCGGTGACGCGAACGTCCTGGGGTAATGCCCAGGGCATGAACCGGAATAAGCATGTAGTCTCTTGACCAGTAACATTTTCGGACGCGGGTTCGACTCCCGCCGCCTCCACCAATTATCTCAAGTCCAAACGCCAAATCGTTAACACCCTCCCATATTGCGGAATATCCTGCGGAATGCTTTGCGGGAGCACTTCGCAGCCAAGGCGGCAAACTGTGACTTTCATCACACACAACTGTACCGCCCGTCATGGCCCCAGCCATCGCCGGCATTGAAACTTAAAGATGCGCTGCCGCGGGCCACGCACTAAGTGAAACTTACGCAATATCAATATCAAAAGAAGGCATAAGGAGCCGGCGATCATATGTCGTGGAAGAAGGAATATGCAAGCAAGGTGCGCTCGGCGGACGAAGCCCTGAGCTGTGTGCAGTCGGGAATGCGGGTGTATATCCAGCCGGGGTGCGCGGAGCCGGAGACGCTCGTCGAAGCTCTGATCCGGCGCAGTCCTTCGGTCCATGATGTGGAAATTGTCCACATGATGACCTTTGGCTGCGCCCCTTATGTGGCGCCGGAGATGGCAGGGCACTTCCGGCACAACGCGGTTTTCATCGGCGGCAACGTGCGCGAAGCTATTAACGACGGGCGGGCCGACTACACTCCGATCTACCTCAGCGAGATCGAAGATCTGTTCGAGAGCGGCGCCATGCCGATCGATGTTGCGCTCACCGAGGTGTCTCCGCCGGACCCGCACGGTTATTGCAGCTTTGGGGTGGGTGTTGACACGACACTGACGGCCGCCCGTTGCGCCAAGTATGTAGTGGCGCAGGTCAACGACCAGATGCCGCGGACTTACGGCGACAGCTTCATCCATGTGAGCGATATCGATATGGTGGTGGAATCGTCGCGTCCGCTATGCGCCATAAAGCCCGTGCAAATCACCGACCTGCATAAGGCCATCGCCAAACACGTCGCCAGCTTGATCGAGGACGGTTCGGTGCTGCAGACTGGCATCGGCGGAATTCCCGATGCCGTACTGCCGTTTTTGATGGACCGCAAGGACCTCGGCATACACAGCGAACTGGTATCGGATGGCACGATTCCGCTGATTGAGGCGGGCGTGCTCACGGGCGCGCGCAAAAACTTCAAGCCGCGCAAGATCATCCTCGGTTTCGCGTTGGGAACGAAAAAACTGTTCGACTTCCTCGACAACAATCCCCTCTTCGAGTTCCATCCCACGGCCTATACCAACGATGTCGAACTCATTGCCCGCAACGACAAAATGGTGGCCATTAACTCGGCCCTGCAAATCGATTTGACCGGCCAGGTTTGCTCGGACTCGATCGGGAACAAGTTTTACAGCGGCATTGGCGGGCAGGTGGACTTCATTCGCGGAGCGTCGCGCTCGAAAGGCGGCAGGCCGATAATCGCCATCTCCTCGACCGCCAAGGACGACAAGATTTCACGAATTGTCCCGATGCTGAGCCCGGGCGCGGGCGTGGTCACCTCGCGCGGCCTCGTCCGCTACGTGGTGACGGAGTATGGCGTGGCGAACTTGCATGGAAAGACCATCCGGGAACGGGCGCAAGCGCTGATTGAGATCGCGCATCCGAAGTTCCGCTCGGAACTCTACGACTACTGCGAAAAAACAAAATGGCTGCAGCGTCCGCCCGCCGGGGCGGTCAAACCGTAAACTTGGCCCGCTGGGCGTGAAAGCTTACCGGCACAGAGAGCGCCGGGGGAAACTATTTGGGTGCCGCAGCGCTCTCGTTGTCTCGACCTGTCTCGGCCGTGAATCAGTCTGGAATTCCACCAACAGGGAACCGAACGTCAGGGATTGACCATGCGTGCGAGTGCGGGCTTGTTGCGGATGGTCAGGGTCGCGCCTTTCAATTGCACGATCTGTTTCCTCTTGAACTGCGAGAACAAGCGGCTGACGGTTTCACGCGTGGTGCCGATGATTTCGGCGATCTCCTCGTGCGTCAGCGTCAGCTTCACGTGGAGCGGATCGCCATTGCCCGGCGCATTCGACCATCCCAGCAGCAATTTCGCGAAGCGCTCGGCAGGGGAGTTGGTGAGTCCGAGGGTGCGGATCCCTTCATACGCCGTGTAGTAATTGCGGCTCAACTGCTCGGCCACGCGCACGGCCACTTCGCCATATTCGCGCATGAACTGGAGCAAGGCATCGCGGGTAATGAAATTCGCCTGGCCGGGCTCGATCATCTCGGCGGTCACTTCGTAAGGCCGGTTGGAAATGGTGGCGCTCAGCCCCAGAACGTCTCCCGCTTCGGAGATTTTGGTGATGACGGTCTTGCCCTCGGACGACGAAGTCGAAAGCTTCGCCTTCCCCGTGCACAGCACGAAGACCCCGCGGGGCTGCTGCCCCTCGATGAACAGCATCGCGGATTTTGGGTAAACGGCGGTGGACCGGATCTCGTTCAACCTCTGCACCGCGGCCGGCGGCAGATCGCAAAAGAGGTGGTCCTCCCGCATCGGGCAGGTGAGGCAGTTGTCGAGGATATTCAGCCCGTAGGGAGCGCGCATCGCGAGAGAACTTTCTGGAAAATTGTATCACCGATGGGGAGGTGATCCGGATCACGAGAGTCCGTGACTTCACGCATGGCCGAAAAAGCCCGCGGCGAGAAACAATCGGTACGCTCGGATGATTATGCAAGCCGCACAAGGAGGGCGATCACACCATGGAAGAAGCAGTTCGGTTTCGCGTCGTTGCCTGGTGGGCCTCGGGACGGACTGGCATCGCCCAGTCCAGTTCCGCTCCGAATGCGATCCACTTCGCTTCGCCGCCCGCTTTTGGCGGCGTGGAAGGCAGGTGGACGCCGGAAGACTTGCTGCTCTGCGCCGTCGCCAGTTGTTTCACGACCACCTTTCGGGCGGTCGCGGAAAACTCGAAATTCCAGTACACCGACCTGCAGGTGGAAGTGGAAGGCGCAATCGGCAAGGCGGACACGGGCTTGAGTTTTGGCGAAGTGCTCATTCGCGCGCACCTGACGATTCCGCAGGCAGCGGAACAGGCCCGGGCCCTCAAGCTCTTGCAGAAGGCCAAAGCGCTTTGCCTGGTATCGCACGCCCTTTCGCTCGAGCAGCGATTTGAACCGCGCGTGCAGGTGGGTCGCGCGCACGCGGAAGCCAGCTATCCCTTGCCGGTTTCCGCCAAAGAGGCTTGGCGCTAGAGCGGATTCAATGTTGCTGTACCGCGCTCTTGTAGAGACGGGGCTTGCCCCGCTCCGTGTCGGACGTAATTCATGTGGCTTGCCCACCCTTTGGAATCTACAATACTGAGACTGCCCCACCTTTCGCGTTTGTTGCGAAGAGCCTGCCCTGAGCTTGTCGAAGGGGTGGGAGGAGTTCAGATCGCGTCATCGAGTATGAGGAGAGAGAGGAGAAGACGAGGAGAAAATGAACCGCCTCACCGGCATCGCCTATCCCGACGGCACTTCGGTCAGCTTCGCCTACGACTATCGCGGACGCCGCACTTCCGCCACCGACCAAAACGGCCACACCACCACCTACGCCTACGACGACGCCGACCGCCTCGTCTCCGTCACCGACCCGGCCACGAACGTTACCCAGTACAACTACGACACCGAAAACAACCTGGTCGGCATCACCGACGCCAACAACCACACGACGGACTTCGCCTACGACACCATGGGCCGCGTCGTCCTGACCACCTTCCCCTCGTCGCTCACCGAAACCTACACCTACGACCAGCTCTACAACCTCACCTCCAAGACCGACCGCAAGGGCCAGACCATCCAATACGTCTACGACTCGCTCTACCGCATGATCGCCAAGACCTACCCGGATACGAAACCAGCGCCAGCTACGTCTACGATCTCGTCGGCAAAATCCAGCAGGTGACCGATCCCACGGGCGTCTACGCCTTCGCCTACGACAATATGGGACGCCTCGTCGGGCGCCAGCACCGAATACACGTTCCTGCCCGGCCACAACTTCCAAAACGCCTACACCTACGACGCCGCCTCCAACCGCACCTCGCTCACCGCGCCCGACGGCTCGACCAACACCTACCAGTACGACACGCTCAACCGCCTCGCGGCCTTGACTAACTCCTTGACCGGCCAGTTCGGCTTCGCCTACGATGCCTTGAGCCGCCGAACGCAGCTCACGCGGCCCAACGGCGTCAATACGAACTACACTTACGATTCCGTGTCGCACCTGCTGAGCGTGCTGCATCAGGCGGGAACCACAACGCTTGACGGCGCCAGCTACATCTACGATTACGCCGGCAACCGCACCAGCAAGACCAACTATCTCAACGGGACCACATGGAATTACGGCTACGACGCGATTTACGAGCTGTTGCAGGTTACCCACAACGGTAGTACCAAGGAGAGTTTCAGCTACGACGCGGTCGGGAATAGACTGAGTTCCTCGGGCGATGCCTTCGTATTCTTACAACTCGTCGAACGAGCTGACTGTCAACGTCGAACGGTAATTACACCTACGACGCAAACGGCAATACCCTCACCGACTCCAGCGGCAAATCCTATACCTGGGACTTCGAGAACCGGCTGGCGTCGGCGGTAGTCCCAGGCACGGGAACCGATGGCCTTCAAGTACGATCCCTTCGGACGCCGCATCCAGAAAATCCGGCCCGCTTGGCACAACGAACTACCTCTATGACGGGAGGGATTCTGACTCGAACCTCATCGAAGAGAGCGGATAACTGCCGCGAATATCCTTGCTCGGTATACTCAGCAACTTGACGTTGATACACCGCTGTCGAATGCTGCGATCCGAAATCGCCGAGTTACTATGAACAAGATGGACTCGGTTCCGTCACATCCCTGAGTAACTCTGCCGGGGCACTTGTCAACACTTACACCTACGACTCGTTCGGGAAGTTGACCGCATCCACGGGAACGCTAGTTAACCCGTTCCAGTACACTGGCGAGGGAGTTCGACCCAGAGACCGGCCTTTACGAATACCGCGCCCGCTACTACGACCAGAACGTGGGACGCTTTATGAGCGAGGATCCGATTGGATTCAAAGGAGGCATCAACTTCTATAGGTACGTCGGTAACAATGCAATTAACCGCACTGATCCCAACGGGATGGGTGCCGCAGAATGCATAAAGGCTTTAGCGCAGTGGTCCCTTGCATATGCAAACCTTCAAAGACGACTGGCGCTATTCATTGCGATCGGGGACGGTGAGCTAGGGCATAGACAGTCGGTGGAGGAAGAACTAAGGTCACCTCAAGAACGCGACCGATAATGTCATTAACAAATGCGGCTGTGAGTTCAAGGCCGACGTTGCAGTTGTGATAGCCTGGACTGCGGCGATAGCCCAAAGGGTGGCCGATACGCTACAGCAATTTTGTTCAGAAGATCCGGAGCTCCGTGAGATCCCCGTACCCTAAGCGAGGTGCATTGTGAAAATGAACGACGACATTGAGAAACAGGTCAACGATGCCATCGGCAAACAAGTCGAGGAGATTCGAGCGTCGGGCGTCTTCAAACGTGTGAAGGAGATTCAGGATCCGCTGGTGGAGTCCGCGAAGCCACGCTTCAAGCAATCGGATCTGGGCCATCTACGTGGCCTGATAAGACTTGCGGTGGAATTCCAAGACTACCTGGGCACACGCGCAGAGAATGCTAAACATTCGCCGATATTCTATCCTTAAAAGCGTAACGGGGAGACGTGGGTCTTGGGCATCGTAACCTGTTTTGTTTGCTGGAGATGTGGCCAATGTATGCACATAAAAATACGTATACAATCGCCAGTACAGTGTTTCACGTGAAACACTTCGACGTTTTTGTCCCCGCGCCCGGCTATCGCCTAGCAATTGCGGGTGGAATGTTGATAACAGAGGAGATAAGAGTATGACTCGACGAACGCTGTTTTTACTCGTACTGATGGGGAGTTTGTCGACCTCCCTCTGGGCACAATTACCCAATAGCTGTGTTGGTGGCTGGCCCACCCTTTGGAATCGGCAACACTGAGGCTGCCCCATCCTTCGCGTTTGTTGCGAAGAGCCTGCCGCGAGCAGAGTCGAAGGGGTGGGAGTCAGGAGGAGTTCCTATGGGCTCGATTGAGGCTGATATGGTGGGACGACCGCCGCATCAAGAAAAACAGACAGCAACACAAAGACGCGGCCTGGAGGCCATGTTGGCTCCCCGCTCGATTGCCGTGATTGGCGCGACCAGCCGTCCCGGCACCGTGGGCCGCAGAATCATCGAGAACCTGCAGCAGGGGAAATTTCAAGGAAAAGTTTACGCCGTCAACGCCAGGCATCCCGAAGTGCTGGGGCTGAAAACCTACGCCAGCATTGGCGGCATCCCCACAGCCACGGAGGGCCCCGTGGATCTGGCCCTCATTACCACTCCGGCGGCGACGGTCTCGCCCATCGTTGGAGAGTGCGTCGATGCCGGCGTCAAAGCGGCGATTGTGATCTCCGCCGGCTTCCGGGAGCGTGGAGCGGAAGGCGCCGCGCTCGAAGAGCAAATTCAAAAACAATTGCGGCGCGGTTCCATGCGCTTGCTGGGCCCAAACTGCCTGGGCATTATGAATCCGACGATTGGGTTGAACGCCACTTTCATCAAAGACGCGCCCAAGGCGGGCAACGTCGCGTTCCTCAGTCAGAGTGGAGCGCTCCTGGCCTCGATTCTCGACTGGAGCGGCCGCGAGCAAGTGGGTTTCAGCGCCATCGTTTCCACCGGCTCCATGCTGGATATCGGCTGGGGCGATCTGCTCGACTACTTCGGCGACGATCCGCACACCAGGAGCATTCTGATTTACATGGAATCGGTGGGCGACGCGCGCTCTTTCCTGTCCGCCGCCCGCGAAGTGGCGCTCACCAAGCCGATCATCGTGATTAAGACCGGGCGTTCGGAAGCGGCCTCGCGCGCCGCCGCCTCGCACACCGGCGCGCTCACCGGCAGCGACGAAGTGCTGGACGCGGCCTTCCATCGCGCGGGAGTTTTGCGCGTGCACACTATGGCGGATCTTTTCTATATGGCGGAAGCGCTCGGCAGACAACCCCGCCCCAAGGGCCCGCGCCTCGCCATCCTGACCAATGCCGGAGGCCCTGCGGTCCTGGCCACGGATGCGCTGGTGGCCGACGGCGGAGAACTGGCCGAACTTTCTCCCGAAAGCCTGCGGCTTCTCAATGAGTTCCTTCCGGCGCATTGGAGTCACGCCAATCCCATCGATGTGATCGGCGATACCGATTCCGAGCGTTACGTTCGTGCCCTGGAAATCGCCGCGAAAGACCCAAACAACGATGGGCTCCTCGTCCATTCTGGCCCCGCAAGCCATGGCCGATCCTTTGCGCGTTGCCGAACTCATGCGGCCTTTTGCCCGGCAATTCGACAAGCCCGTGCTCGCCAGTTGGACGGGAGGCGAGAGCGTCGAAGCCGGAGAAGCCGTGCTGAATGCGGCGGGCATCCCCACCTTTCCTTTTCCCGAAACCGCCGCCCGGGCCTTCACCTATATGTGGAGCTACACCTGCAATCTGCGCGGACTTTACGAGACGCCCACGCTGGCCGGGCAATCGGAGCTATCGAGCGCTGCGCGCCATGAGGTCGGGCAAATCGTCCAGAATGCGCGGGACCGCGGACGCACTCTGCTCACCGAGGTCGAATCGAAGCGCCTGCTCTCGCTTTACGGCATCCCCACGGTCGAAACCCGCGCCGCAACCAGCGCCGACGAGGCGGCCGCGATTGCCCGGGAGCTTGGCTTCCCGGTTGTGCTGAAAGTTTTTTCCGAAACCATCACCCACAAGACGGACGTGGGCGGGGTCAAACTGAATTTGCAGGACGAAGCGGCAGTACGCTCCGCGTATCGTGCCATCCAAACTTCGGTTGCGGAAAAAGCCGGCGCGGAACATTTCTCCGGCGTGACCGTGCAGCCCATGGTCAAGATCGAAGGCTACGAATTGATTCTCGGCAGCAGCGTCGATCCGCAGTTCGGGCCAGTCGTCCTGTTCGGTTCCGGCGGCCAGTTGGTCGAAGTGTATCGCGACCGCGCTCTGGCGCTGCCGCCGCTGAACACAACGCTGGCGCAAAGAATGATGGAGCAAACGCGGATCTTCACCGCGCTCGAAGGGAGTCCGCGGACGCAAGCCCGTCAACCTCGCGGCGCTCGAACAATTGCTGGTCCGCTTCAGCCAGCTCGTGCTCGAACAGCGATGGATTGCGGAGATTGACATCAATCCTCTGCTCGCTTCGCCGGATCGCCTGCTCGCGCTCGATGCCAGAATCGTGTTGCACGGGCCCGCCGTGACCCTCGATCAGTTGCCCAAACCCGCGATCCGTCCTTATCCCTTGCAATATGTTTCCTCCTGGACGATGAAGGATGGAAATCCGGTGACCATCCGCCCCATCCGCCCTGAAGACGAACCGCTGATGGTCAAGTTTCACGAGACGCTTTCCGATCGCAGCGTCTATCTGCGCTATTTCTGCTCGCTCAGCTTGAGCCGGCGCGTGGCCCATGAGCGGCTGTTGCGCATTTGTTTCGGCGATTACGACCGCGAAATGGCGCTGGTCGCCGAGCGCTCCGATCCCGCCACTGGCGAGCGTGGGATCGTCGCCGTTGGGCGCATGAACAAGCTTCACGGCAAGAATGAAGCCGAAGTCGCGGTGCTGGTTTCCGATCACTATCAAAATCTGGGCTTGGGGCATGAACTGCTCCGCCGCATCGTCCAGATCGCGCGGGATGAGAAGTTAAGCCGGGTGTCCGGGGAAATGATACCGGACAACGTGGCCATGCAGGCAATCATGAAGCGCTTGGGCTTTGGCGTGCGCACCAGCGAAGATCTGAGTTCGGTGACGGCATTTCTGGATCTCTAAACGATTTTCGCGAGGGTGATCGGAGTCACAGCAAGCGCCATCGCCACTATTTAGAGTTTCTATCGTTCTCGTTCCTCATTTTTCCATTTGTGATCTTGGTCACGTTCCGCAGTGAGCTATGTTCCCGACAATATCGCTTCCGTTCCGGCATTCTGTATATGACCGTTTCCTCAGAACGGCAGCGTCGGAACCACCGAGAAATTCAGAAGGGGATGTCATGAAGCGAAAGTTCAAGACCATGGACGGCAACGAGGCCGTCGCCTATGTCGCCTACCGCCTCAATGAGGTCATCGCCATTTATCCCATCACGCCGTCGTCGAACATGGGCGAGTGGGCGGACCAGTGGGCGTCGGAAGCCGTGCCCAACATCTGGGGCACCGTGCCCCACGTGATCGAAATGCAGAGCGAAGGCGGCGCTGCCGGAGCGGTTCACGGCGCGCTCCAGACCGGGGCCCTGGCCACGACCTTCACCGCGTCGCAAGGCCTGCTGCTGATGATCCCGAACATGAACAAGATCGCGGGCGAACTTACGTCCACGGCATTTCACGTCAGCGCGCGCACGGTGGCCACCCACGCCCTCTCGATTTTCGGCGACCACTCCGACGTGATGTTCTGCCGGACCACGGGGTTCGCCATGCTCTCGTCGAACTCCGTGCAGGAGGCCATGGACCTGGCGCTCATCGCTCATGCGGCCACGCTCGAGACCCGCATTCCCTTCCTGCATTTCTTCGACGGCTTCCGCACTTCGCATGAAGTCAACAAGATCGAAATGCTCACCGAAGACGACATGCGCGCCCTCATCAATATGGACCGCGTCATCGAGCACCGGCAGCGCGCGCTTTCTCCCGACCATCCCGTGTTGCGCGGCACCGCGCAAAATCCCGACGTCTTCTTTCAGGCGCGCGAAGCCGGCAATCCTTTCTACGAAGCCTGTCCCGATAAAGTCCAGGCGGTCATGGACAAGTTCGCCGCAAGTCGTCGGGCGTTCCTATCACCTGTTCGACTACGTGGGCGCGCCCGATGCCGAGCGCGTGATCGTCATGATGGGCTCCGGCGCGGAGACCGCCCACGAAACGGTGGAGCACCTGAACCAGCACGGCGAAAAAGTCGGCTTGCTGAAAGTCCGGCTCTATCGCCCGTTCTCCGTCAAGCGCTTCCTCGAGGCGCTGCCCGCAACCGTGCGCAAGATTGCCGTGCTCGATCGCACCAAGGAAGCGGGCGCCGGCGGAGAGCCGCTCTATCTTGACGTGGTCAGCGCGACTCACGAAGGCATCAAGCTGGGCTATGGGACGCTGAAGGCCGCGCCGGAAATCGTCGGCGGACGTTACGGTCTTTCTTCGAAGGAATTCACGCCCGCGATGGTCAAGGCCGTTTACGACAACCTGGCGGCGGCGAAGGCGCAGACTAAAGACCATTTCACCGTCGGCATTCAGGACGACGTCGGCCACACCAGTCTCGATTACGATGCGGATTTTTCCATCGAGCCCGAGAACGTGGTGCGCGCCATGTTCTACGGCCTGGGCGCGGATGGCACGGTGGGCGCGAACAAGAACTCGATCAAGATCATCGGCGAAAACACCGACAACTACGCCCAGGGCTACTTCGTTTACGACTCCAAGAAATCGGGCGCGATGACGGTTTCGCACCTGCGTTTCGGGCCGCAGCCCATCCGCTCCAGCTACCTGGTTTCGAAGGCCAACTTCGTGGCCTGCCATCAATGGATTTTCCTCGAGCGCTACGACATGCTCAGCGCGCTGGTTCCGGGCGGCGTTTTCCTGCTCAATAGTCCTTTTAATAAGGATGAAGTCTGGGACCATCTGCCGCGCGAAGTCCAGACGCAATTGATCGCCAGGAAGGCCCGCTTCTTCATCATCGACGCCTATCAGGTGGCGCGCGATACCGGCATGGGCTCGCGCATGAACACCATTCTGCAGACCTGCTTCTTCGCCATCTCCAAAGTTCTGCCGCGCGACGAGGCCATTGAAGCCATTCGCGAGTCCATCCGCTACACCTACGGCAGGAAGGGCGAAGAAGTCGTCCAGCAAAACCTGAACGCCGTCGATGAAACCCTGGCCCACATGTTCGAAGTCCCTGTGCCGGAGAAGGTCACGAGCCAAATCGAAATGCCGCCCGCGTTTTCTCCGCAGGCGCCCAAGTTCGAGCGCGATGTGCTCAGCGTAATCTACGCTGGCCACGGCGATGAGATTCCCGTGAGCGCTTTCCCCGTCGATGGGACCTTCCCCACCGGCACCGCCAAATGGGAGAAGCGCAACATCGCGCTCGAGATTCCGGAGTGGGACACGAAAATCTGTATCCAGTGCGGCAAGTGCGCCATGGTCTGCCCCCACGCCGTGATCCGCATCAAGGTCTACGACTCCAAGCATCTGGAAGGCGCGCCCACGACTTTCAAGTCCACCGACGTGCGCGACAAGGATAAAGACTGGCTGGGCCAGAAGTACACCATCCAGGTTGCGCCCGAAGACTGCACCGGATGCGGCATCTGCGTCGACATCTGTCCCGTGAAGAACAAGAGCGAGACCCGCCTGAAAGCCATCAACATGGTGGCGCAACCGCCGCTGCGCGAGCCGGAGCGCGAGAACTGGGAATTCTTCCTCAAGATTCCAGAGTTCGATCGCCGCAAGATCAAGACCAGCACGATCCGCCAGCAACAGGTGCAGGAGCCGCTCTTTGAATTTTCCGGGGCATGTTCCGGATGCGGCGAAACGCCATATCTCAAGCTGCTTTCGCAGCTCTTCGGCGACCGTTCCGTGGTCGCCAACGCCACCGGTTGCTCTTCGATCTACGGCGGCAACCTGCCGACCACGCCCTGGGCGAAGAACGCCGACGGCCGCGGCCCGGCTTGGTCGAACTCGCTGTTTGAAGACAACGCCGAGTTCGGCCTGGGATTCCGGCTCTCCATCGACAAGCAGACCGAATTCGCCCGCGAGTTAGTGCGCCGTCTATCCGCGGCAATTGGAGACGAACTCGTCACCGCTTTGCTGGCGCAACCGCAGAAAGACGAGTCGGACATTTTCGAGCAGCGGCAGCGCGTCGAACTGCTGAAGGAAAAGCTGAAGGGAGTGAACTCTCCAGACGCCAAGCAACTTGCTGGCGCTCGCCGACATGCTGGTGAAGAAAAGCG
Source organism: uncultured Acidobacteriaceae bacterium (assembly GCA_963772155.1). GTDB lineage: Bacteria > Acidobacteriota > Terriglobia > Terriglobales > Acidobacteriaceae > Acidiflorens. The sequence goes on from CAVYVX010000006.1 coordinate 22,048, forward strand.
TTTGGATCGTCGGCGGCGACGGCTGGGCCTATGACATTGGCTACGGCGGCCTCGATCACGTGCTGGCCAGCGGACGCAACGTAAACGTGCTGGTGCTCGACACCGAAGTCTATTCCAACACCGGCGGCCAAGCCTCGAAATCCACGCCGCGCGGGGCAGTCGCGAAGTTCGCCGCGGGCGGCAAACCGGGGCCCAAGAAAGACCTCGGAATGATGGCCATGAGTTACGGCAACGTCTATGTCGCCAGCGTCGCCATGGGCGCCAAAGACGAGCACACGCTCAAGGCGTTTCTGGAAGCGGAAGCCTACGACGGCCCCAGCATCATCATTGCCTACTCGCATTGCATCGCGCACGGCATCGACATGACCACGGCCATGTCGGACCAGAAAGTCGCGGTGGAATCGGGACAGTGGCTGCTCTATCGCTACAACCCGGAGCGCACGCTGGCCGGCGAGAATCCGTTAATACTCGATTCCCGCACCCCCACGCGCAAAGTCAAAGACTATCTGATGCAGCAGACGCGCTTCAAGATGCTGCTTAAGAGCAACCCTGAACACGCCAAGCTGCTATGGCGGGAGGCGCAGGAAGATGCCGAGGCCCGATATCGCCGGTACGAGTATCTGGCGCAGCGCAAACCCGAGCCGGTTGCGGCTCCGGCGGAACACGTAGAAGCAGAAAAATAGCGGCTGTCGTTAATTTTCAATATGAAGAAGTGGATCATCGTCGCCACACCAGTTCTTTTACTTGGTGTCGTGTATATCCAGTTTCGTAGCGACAGAAAGCCACGCGCCCCAAAGGTTCCTGTCGTCTCAAGTTGTAAAGAGTTGAAGCCAGAAATGAGGAGGATGGGGGATCAATACGGATTTCAGTTCGATGTGTTCGCAAAAGACTTTACTGTCAGTGAGGGAACACAAGACGCACCTCCGTTTGTGCATGGTTTTGACTTGAGACCTAAAAATAGTACGGCTGTCTTGGAAATCTCATTTCGCGACCGACCGATGGAAAGCATGACCACAGATCCGGCGCGAGTTTTTTCTGATCATGTTGAGAAACGGAATATTTTTGATGACAAAGGGCAGCCGATCGGTGAGGACTACTGGGGATATCTGAAAAGCGGCGAACGTTGGCGGCAAGTTCGGTTGTTTAAGGGAGGGGTTGTTGCCAAATATGGTTTTATCAACGGAACGGATGCCGAACTTTTTGATCGTGTTATCGGTTCAGCCTGTTTTTTGTCTGCTTCAGGCTCATGAATAGCGGCTCACATCAAGTAAGAAGGGGTAACATTATGGATCTAACCACAAAGTATCTCGGCATGACGCTGCGCACGCCGCTGGTCGTCTCCTCATCGCCGCTCTCGCAGGAAGTGGACGGCATCCGCGTCCTCGAAGACGCCGGCGCTTCCGCCGTCGTGCTCTATTCCTTGTTCGAGGAGCAGCTCCATCAGGAGGCCCTCGATCTTGAACTCCATCTCAGCGCCGGAACCGAGAGCTTTGCCGAGTCGCTCACTTACTTTCCTCAGTCCAGCGAATTCCACACCGGCCCCGAAGGCTATCTCAACCACATTCGCAAAGCCAAGGACGCGGTGAAGATTCCCATCATCGCCAGCCTGAACGGCGCGACCCTGGGCGGTTGGGCGAAGTTCGCCAAGCAGATCGAGCAAGCCGGGGCCGACGCCATCGAGTGCAATCTCTATTTCATCCCGACCAGCGTGGATATCTCCGGCCCCGAAGTGGAGAAGTTCTATACCGACATTATCCGCGAGGTCAAGGCCGCGGTGCGCATTCCCGTGGCCGCCAAGCTCAGCCCGTTTTTCAGTAACTTGGCCTACACGGCCAAGCAACTGGACAAACTCGGCACCGACGGCCTGGTGCTCTTCAACCGCTTCTACCAGCCCGATATCGACCTCGACAAATTGGAGATTGAACCGAAAGTGCTGCTCAGCACTCCGCAGGCGTTGCGCCTGCCTCTAACTTGGGTCGGCATTCTCTATGGCCGCATCAAGGCCAACTTAGCCGCGACCAGCGGCGTCTATGGCCCCGATGACGTCATAAAACTGCTCATGGTCGGCGCCGATGTAACCATGCTTTGCTCCGCTCTGTTACGCAATGGCATTGGCCATCTTGGTCATGTCGAGCAAGGCGTCCGCGAATGGATGGAAGAGCACGAGTATGAGTCTGTAAAGCAGATGCAAGGCAGCATGAGCCAGATTAAATGCTCCGATCCCGGAGCCTTCGAGCGCGCCCAATACATGCGCGCCGTCAAGGGCATGCAGCACGTGCAGGCGACCCGCTGAGGGACAGGGAAAGTTCTGCGCGGCGGCTATGGCGAATCCAGAATTGCTGTGACCACCGGCAACTGCCGAGCTGCGCTCGGCTTGGACGGGCGAGGGCGCCCGTCCCCACACGAGCGGGGTACAGCAACACTGAATCCGCTCTAAATGAGCGCGCACTATGCCTTTGATCCCGCTCCCTCAAAGTGCGCTTCAATTTCCTCCAGCGTTTTCCCTCTCGTTTCCGGCAGGAACGCCGCTGCCGTGATGAAGTAGATCACGGTGCAGGCGGCAAAGCCAAAGAACATGGCCGCGTAACCATGCTTGCCGACCATCGGCAGAAACACGGCGGCGATTCCGGTGGAAACCGCCTGATTGAGCAGCAAAGCAATGCTCATGCCGTTGGAGCGAATCCGCGTCGGCATCAACTCCGAAAGCGCCAGCCAGACGCAGACTCCCGGGCCGACGGCGTAAAACGCCATGAACACGAACAGAGCGATGGCCACCAGCATTCCGCTGCGCGGGCTGGGCAGAGGCGTAATCAGCGCGTTGTCGATACGCAGCGGGGCTTGGCGCGCGGCATCGAGATTGCCGAAGGGATTGGAAAAGAACGCGACAACTTTATTGACGGGCACACAGCTGTCGCGCGAGATTTCGATAGGAGTCGCGGCAACATCGTCGGAACGCGCGGCCTTGGTCGCAGCGCGGAAATCGCCATACGAGTAGATGACGACCAAAGACGTAGGGCGGCTGGCGATGCTCTCGGCGGCGTCTCCAGCGGAACTCAGCAGCGTCTCGGCGAGTTTCTGGTTATAGCTTAGCGAGGCCTTCTGGTCCGCTGTGACCATGGACTGGACCGCGCTTCTGGAATCGACGCGCAAGCTTTCAGTGCGGCGGAAGAGCAGGCCGGTCGAAACCAGCGACAAAATAATTCCGGCCGTTCCAACCGAGAGCAGGAACTTGCGTCCCTTGCGGTCCACCAGCAGCACACCGCCAATGGTCGTCAGAAAATTGACGATGGTGAAAATCACGTAGCCCCAGTGGGCCTGCACGTCGGAAAGGCCGCTCTGCAAAAGAATGTTGGTGTTGTATCCGATGATGGAATTGATGCCGGTGGCTTGATTGCACGCGAGAATGACACAGGCCAGGACAAACGGGACCACGTATTTGCGGCGCAAGAGCGAGCCTTTGACCTTGGCGCCGGTCGAGGTTTTCGCTTTCTCCGCGGTTGCGGCCTGCTCCATTTCCGCCAACTCGACATCGGCTTGCTGCTGGACGCGCGAGCGGAGAAGCGCGGCGTAGGCGGCATCCCGTTTGCCGCGAAGAAACAGCCAGCGCGGCGACTCCGACACCATAAAACCGCCGATGACAAACAAGACTCCTGGCGGCAGCGAGACCCAGAAGATGCTGCGCCAAGCCGTATCTTTGAAGGCGAAGAGTCTGGCTGCGTCGCCCAGCTTGGCCACCTCCGCGACGCGAAAACTGAAGTACATGCCGACGCAGGCCGCCGTCACAATGCCGAGTGTCAGCAGCCATTGGAAGATGCCCGTGCCTTTGCCGCGGTTGGCCGCCGACAAGCACTCCGCGAGATACAGCGGGACAACGACGCCGATCAAGCCGGCGCTGATGCCTTGTAACAGGCGCCCAAGAACCAGCGATTCATAACCATGCGAGAGCGCAATGATAGGAATGCTGAAGACGAACAGCAAGCCGCTGAGGATCATCAAGGGCTTGCGCCCCATCCAGTCGGCCAGCGCGCCGGCAAACAGGGTCGAGATCACGCTGCCGAGAAGCACGGCGGCGACCACGATGGAAAGCTGGCCCGCATTTAACCTGGAGGTCGCTTCCAGATAAGGCAAAGCTCCAGCGATGATGCCGACATCCACGCCGTAGAGTAATCCGCCAAGTCCCGCGACGAGCAGGAGGAATCGGTTGTAACCGGCTTTTTCATCGTTCATCGAAATGGCAGTCCCCTCGCAAACGGAGAAGCGCAATCTTATCAGAGATAAGAACTGGTCTCAAAAAAATACCCGACTTCGTGCAAGACTATCTGCGTCCGGCTGCAATTGCTGCTGGGGTGGAAGTCCCCAAGGACTACCGCTTTGGGCTGCACAACCTCCGCCACTCGCTGAGCAACTGGCTCACGAACAAGGCGAAGGTTGAACCGAAGACCGTGCAGGGAATGCTTCGGCACGCGAAGATCGAGACCACGATGAACCTGTACACGCAAGACGACAACGACAACAAGGTCGAAGCGCAAGGCAGGCATCTTGAGGCACTCGGCTTCAAATCGAAGGACGTTCAGTGACGTGCGGGCTGAGTTGTGGGTAGAGTTGTTCGGAGAATTTCCGTCTAACCCACAGAGAAGAAATGGTAGGCACGAGGAGACTCGAACTCCTGACCTCTACCGTGTCAAGGTAGCGCTCTAACCAACTGAGCTACGCGCCTACATTCAAACACCGCACCAGACGGGCGATTCAGAAACTCCACGTCCGAATTTTGGACACCAAGGGTAGCAGCGGCCTAACCCACCATAGCATAGGTAGCGACCTAATCCAACCCAACCCAGGCGAGAAAAAGCATGTGAAAAGTGTGGCAAATTCATGGCCGGCCGGCGCAACTCGTTGGGATCGCTCGGGTCCGCATAGCCGAGCGCCAGGCGCACCCCGGCATCATCCTGGTACAGCGCGCACTCGGCAAGCTTAGGGGTTCTTTGATACCCCTCGGGGTTTGCGCAATCTTTCCCGCGCTTGCGCGGCCTCGGTTGTTCTTGGGTAGCGCTGGATGACGCGCTTCAATTCTTGTGTACCCTCATCTTCCTTCCCCAGTTCGAGGAGCGCAAATCCCTTCTTGAGTTGCGCGGCGGCAGCCTTGTTTCCACTGGGAAAATTCTGCAGGACGAGATCGTAGTTCGCGACCGCTGTCTGGTAATCTCGGGCTTTGAATTGAATCTCCGCCAAATAAAAATATGCGTTCCCGGCCAGGTCGGTGCTGGGGTAGAACTTGATGTAATCGCCGAATTCCTGGGTTGCCAAATCGTTTTTCCCGCCGTTGTAATCGCGCAGGGCGTTGTTGTAGAGCACGTCGGGCGGCGGGGCCTGCGCCATGGCTTGGGCCTGCTGCTGCGCTTGCGCCTGCTGCGCGGCCAGGGATTGCTGCGCCGCCTGCATGTCCTCGAACTGCTTGCTCAGCTTGGCGAGGCGGACTTTGAGTTCGTCCATGGTATCGTTCAGGGCTTGAATCTGGCCGGAGATCTGATCGACCTGCGCCGAGCGGTCCTGCTGCTGTTTGTCGATGGAAGTTTGCAGGCCGGCGATGGCGGCGGTGACTTTGTTGGCCGCATCGGTGTTTTGTTCGAGCAGGTTCTTCATGACGCCCATGCGCTCGTCAAAGGACTGCTTCATCTGGCTCATCTGCTGCTGCAACTGTTGGACCTCGGTTTCGAGTTCGATGAGGTCCTTGTTGGCGGCGTAAGCGGGAGCGAGCGAGAGAGTGAGAAAGAGCGCAAGGAACAGCGCGACAGGCGAGGTGCGATTGGATTTCATAGTTACCCCATTCAGTCTCATAACCCGCTGAACACTCAGCGGGCGGAACATGAAAAGGCAAGGGCGGCCGCAGCCGCCCTCAGCCGCTTATTTATCGATCACGACATGGCCGCGGCGGTTCTGCTGCCAGCAAGTTTCGTTGGACTCGGTGCAGAAGGGTTTCTCTTTACCGTAGCTGATGGTCTTGATGCGATCGCCGCTCAGACCGGCCTGGATGAGAGCGTTCTTCACGGTGTCGGCGCGATTGGCGCCCAGGGCGAGGTTATATTCGGTCGAACCGCGCTCGTCGCAATATCCCTCGACGCGGATGTGGATGTTGGGATGCTGTTGCAGGAACTGGGCGTCACCCTGCACGGCGGCTTGCTCGGAGGCGCGCACATCGTACTTGTCGTAATCGAAAAAGATGTCCTTCACGTTTTGCGCGAAGAGTTCTTCCTCGGTAGCGGAGGGCGGCGGTGGAGCTGGCGGTGTCGTCGGCGCGTTGACGGTCACGCGAGCGGAAGCGTCCTGGGTCCCGCCGGCGCCTTTGGCGACGAGATGGTAGGTGGTCGAGTCGCTGGGCGTGACTTGACGCGAGCCGCTGGTATCGACCGCGCCGATTCCGTCGATGGTGACGTCGGTCGCATTAGTGGTCTGCCAGGTCAGCGTGGTCGATTGGCCCTGATCTATAGTATTCGGACTCGCCGACAGCGAGGCCGTGGGAGCCATGGGCGCGGGTGGCGGCGGTGGTGGCGGCGGCGCGGCCTTCTTGTGACATGCGCCCAGGAACACGATCGTGCCCAGTGCGAATACCAGAATGCCCCATCTACTCATTGCGTGCTTCACTGATTCCTCCTGTTTCCGTGCGCCCGCATTGCGGCGTGCAATTTGCAGATTCACGGCAGGGCGCACTTTCGGCCAGCCGCAAAACCGTGCTTCTTCTTAAACTACTCTACTTCCAACTCCAGTTGGGCTGCGTGTTGACGCCAGTAAAAGTCAATTGCTTCACATTGGAGCCGTCCGCCAGCATGCTCCAGATTTGGTCGCTGCCCGAGCGGTGAGACTGAAATACGATGTGGCGGCCATCGGGCGACCAGCAGGGAAAATCGTTGCGGCCCGCGTCGTGCGTGAGTTGCACCCACTGCTTGCTGGCGACGTCCATCAAGTATAAATCGTTGGAACCCGGCTCTCCGGGCCCGTACTTGCGCATCCAGGAGAAGGTCAGAAACTGCCCGTTGGGCGACCAGTTCGGCGAAACCGCGTAGCCTTGATCGGTGACCCGCTGCAGGTTGGTGCCGTCGGCTTCCATCGTATAAATCTGCGGAAGGCCGGTGCGTCCGCTGACGAAAGCGATCTGGGCGCCGGTTTTGCGGTTCCAGGTGGGCGAAACGTCCGGGCCTTGATCGTTGGTCAGGCGGAGCGATTTTCCTCCCGAGGCGTCCACAGTATAAATGTTGGGAAAACCGTTGCGTGAAGAGGAGAAGGCGATCTTGCCGTCGGGCGACCAGGATGGCGACAGATTCATGCCGCCGAAACGCGGGAAACTCACCAGGCGATTGAGGTCGAAGGAGTACATCATAATTTCCCAACCGCCCTTGTTGATGGAACTGAAGGCCAGGCGCGAGCCGTCGGGCGAGATGCGCGGCGAGAGGGAAATGCTTTCGAGATGCGTGATCTGTTGCTGGTTGGCGCCATCGTAGTCCATCATCCAGACTTCTTTGTGGCCGGTTCGATTGCTAACGAAATAGATTTTGCTTTCGGCGATGCCGGCGACGCCTCCGCCGAGGCGGAAGATGATTTCGTCGGCGAATTTGTGGGCGATGACACGAACGGCGTCGCTGGTCGCGTCGTCGGTGTACTGCTTGCCGAGCACCTGTGGCGATTTTTCATTCTTGACGTCGTAGAGCCAGCCCTGGACGGTGACTTTGCCGGCGGTCGCGCCCAGGTTGCCGAAGGCGAGCATGGAGGCGTTGGGCGGCGGGGAATTCCAGGCGGAGGAGTTGACCTCAGAGGGCTGCCCCGGCTCTTGCAGCGGATAGAAACTTTTCGAGACGAGATCGAAGATGCCGGCGTTGTCGAGGTCGTTCCAGAGCGTATCGTTGAAGGTCTTGAGCAGGCCGGCGTTGTTCGGATCGGCGGTCGAGGGCTTGAAGCTGGACGTGGCGAGGCGGACGCGCTCGACACCCAGGCCGGTGCCGGTGCGAATCCAGTCCTGCGCGGGGCTGGCGACCGTCAGCAGAAACAGCAAGGCAAAGGCAATTGAAGCGTGACGATAAGTTGGTCGAACCGAGTTACTCAATTTGTGCTCCCTATGCTTGTGGAGCGCCGGGCGTCCCCGCCCGGCTGGACGGGCGAGACGCCCGTCCCTCCATTACCGCTTGTAATCGAACCAAAACTCCACCGACACTTTGCTTCCCGGATAATCCGGCGGCAGCGCGCCGAAGGTATCAATGCGCTGGATCGCCCGCATGGCCGAAAGGTCGAGCGACGGCACGCCGCTCGACTGCTCAAGCTCGACATTTGACGGGTGTCCGTCGCGTGCAATGTCAAAGGTCAGATACACCCGGTTGGCCTCCGTAATGCGCGGGTCTATCTCATACTTCAGCCAATTCTCGGTGACCTTGCGCTGCACGGCTTGGACATACCAGGAAAAGCGGCTGCCAAAATCGCCGCCGCTGCCGGTGAATCCGAATCCACCATGGGCCCCGCCCGCGCTCATCGTGTACGGGCCGCTGACCTGGCCGCCTTCGCCATAAGGAATCTGATTCGATTCAGGTGGTTCCGGTTGCGGGTTGCGTTGCGTCGCGGTCTTTGCCGGTACGGGTTTAGTTTTTGTCTTCGTGTTTTTGTCGGGGATCGGAACCGCTTCCGGCTCTTTTTCCTGCACGCGGGGCTGCGATTTCGAGAGTCCCTTGGATTCTGTAGCCAGCACGTTTGCCGTAGGCATTGCGCTGGCGGGCAAGGGAATCGAACTAACCAGCGTCGCTCCCATGGCATCGCCACCGCCGCCGCTGCCCCAGCCTCCGCCGCGAAAGCTGTGAATGAACATGGCGTAGAGCACGACGAAGACCGCGAATCCGAGATGCAGCCCGAGCGACCAGGCCAGGGGCCGGCGGAGTTGGCCGTGTTCGGAATAAATGTCGATATCAGTGATGGCCGCCATGCGTATCCATTGGCTGCGTAACAATGCTCACGTTGCCGATTCCCGCCTGCTTGATGGCGTCCATTACGGTGGCGAAGGCGCCAAACGGGACATCTTCGTCGGAGCGTAAATAAATTGCCTGGTGTTGGGGATCGCGAATCCGCTGTCTTAGGGTCGCTCCGATCCGGTTGATGTTGATGGGATCGTTGCCCATAAAAACTCTTTGCGATTTGTCGATGCTGATGACGAGACGCTCTTCGGCGATCTCTTTGACGGTGCGGGTGTGGGGCACGTTCACTTCGATGCCGGACTGCAACACGGGCGCGGTCACCATGAAAATAATAAGCAGCACTAAGACGACATCCACCAGGGGCGTGATGTTGATGTCGGAGAGCGCGGTCTGGGTGCGTCCGTTGGCGGAGGTAAAGGCCATCAGCGCCGCGCCTCGGTGACGTGCGGAGCCGGTTGGCGGTCGGTTGTCTGCGTTTGGCGCTCAACCAGATTGAGCATCTCGAGCGTGAAGTCGTCGTTGCGCGAGGCCATTTCGCGAATGGAGCCGATGATAAGGTTGTAGGCGATCACGGCCGGAATGGCGGCGGCGAGGCCGGCGGCGGTGGTCACCAAGGCTTCGGAAATTCCGGGAGCGACGGCGCGCAAAGTCGCCGCGCCAGCCGTGCCCAGTCCGTGGAACGCGTCGATGATTCCCCAGACCGTTCCGAACAATCCGATAAACGGTGTGACCGCGCCGGTAATCGCCAGCCAAGGCACATGGCGTTCGAGGCGGGTGATCTCTTCGGAAGATGCGATCTGCATGGCGCGCTGAATGGCCACGATGTTGTGGATGCCGCCGGTCATACCCATCTGGCGCTTGAATTCCCCGACTGCGCCTTCAAACACGCCCACCAGCGGGCTGGGACGGAACTGCTCGGCAACCGGGGCAATGTCCTGCATGCGCTGCGCCTGGCGGAAGGCGCCGGCGAAGCGGCCGCTCTGCTCGCGGGCGCGGCGGATCAGCCGCCACTTGGAAAGAATCACGGCCCAGGAGAGCACGCTGAACGCGATGAGCAGGAGGACCACGAACTTGGCGACCGGACCGGTCTGCAAGACGAGATCGACGATTTCGCCGCCGGCAAACAAGAGGAAAACGGAAGAAAAATGCATTGGTTTAGGGAAGACCCTGCTCTAGATTATAGACCAGGGTGGTGGCGCGTCCCGCTAGGGTATCGCATCGGTCAATGCGGTAGTTGGTGGATTGAATTCGCGCCGCTACGACGGCTACGGGCTCGGAATCACTGCCTCCGCTTCATTGGAGTAGTCGCTTTCCACGCCTTCGTCGCTCAACTCCGTGGTGACGTAGAAGTAGGTTGCCCCAGCCGGCCACCGTATAGTCCGTGTAGTTGGTGGAAGTATCGAGCGCGGTATTGAGCCTCGCGAAGGGGCCTGCTTGGGCAGTGCCGCGGTATACGTTGTATCCCGCGGGGCTATCGTCCCCGGCGTCCCAGGAAAGAGACACATAATGAGACACGCCCGTGCCAGTCAAGCTTTTGACGGTCGGCGAGTTGGCGGCGTTGCTGGTGAAGACCGCTTGGCCGGAGGCCTTGCCGGAGGCGCTCGGCGTGAATTGAATGGTGGCGTAGATGCTCTGCCCAATCGGAATGGTCACCGGCGGATTCAGCCCGAGTATGGCAAACTCCGAATTGGTCGGCTCGGGCTCGGACATGATGGTAATGGCGGCGTTGGAGGCGGTAAGCGTGGCTGGCAGCGTGGCGCTCGATCCGATCACGACGTTGCCGAATTTAAAGGACGCAGGGGAGATTTTGAGTTGCGGAACGACGCCTATACCGGAGACATTGATCGTAAGCGTGGGATTCAAGGCAGTACTCACCAGCGTAATGACGCCGGTAGTGTGTCCCAAGGCAGTCGGGGTGAAGATAATGGGCAACTCGACGCTGGCGCCGGGTTTGATGTTCACGGGCACATGGAATGTGCCGAATGAAAAAGCGCTCCCTTGTACCGATGTGGAAGTGATCCGCAGAGCACTGCTCCCCGTGTTCGAGAGGTCAATGGAATAGGAAACGGAATTGCCGATCAGCACTTTACCGAAGGCATGAGTGCATGGTTTGCATTGCAGTTCCTGCGCCCATGCGGATGCAGGCGCCAGACAACAAAGCAGCATTGCCATTGCGATTCGGGGGAGGGACCGCATGCACTCACTACTATATCCACGAACCGCTGCGTTGCCAAGCAAAATCGGAATTGCATTGCATCCAATCCTCGCACCGTCTTGGGCACGGGGCGGGCGGTTTCGGGCAGCGCACGGGGGCAGCCTGTGTTATGCTGCGCGTGAATTGAATTCAAGGTCGTCGTGAATTTGCGATGGGCTCGCGGGTATGGATGTCCTAATTTGTGGTTCTTAGCTGTTAGCTTTTGGCCATATCCAATGCCTTAAGAGCTGGGGCAGGTTTTCATCGTAGAGTAAAGATTGTCTTGACTTGGATCGTAGGACCCTTGTGCTGGCCGAGCTTCGACTGGAAAATTACGCGGTGGTAGACAACGTCGCGATCGAATTCGCGCCGGGCCTGAATCTATTGACCGGCGAAACCGGGGCGGGGAAGTCGATTCTGATTGACGCGCTGGGATTGCTGCTGGGGGAAAAGGCGTCGCCGGATGTGATTCGCGCGGGCGCGGAGCGGGCCGTGGTCGCGGCCGTGTTTGAGAGCGACGGAGCGGCGGCGCGTGCCATCGAGAGCATATTGGAGACGAACGGGCTGGACGCGGAGAATGGCTCGCTGATTCTGCGGCGCGAGATCGCGCCCGGCGGCAAGGGGCGGGTCTTCATCAACAATCAGCCGGCGACCGTGGCCGTGCTCAGAGCAGATTGCGCCGCATCTGGCGGCGATCCACGCGCAGAGTGAATCCATCGCGAATTTCGACGCGGCGGCGCGGCAGGACTTGCTCGACGCTTACGCCGGAGTCGAGTTGAAGGAAGTATCCGCCGCGTTCGCCGACTGGAAGCAGATCCGCGGACGCATTGCCGAACTTGAAGGGGACGAGCAGGACCGCATGCGGCAGCTCGACCTGTGGAGCTTTCAATGCCGCGAGATCGAAGAAGCGCGTCTGCGGGCGGGCGATAGTGCACAACAAGGTACGCCAGAAGACGAGCTACTGGAAGCCGAGAAGCGCGTCCTGGCCAATGCCGAGAAGATTCACGGCGCGGCCATCGGCGCTTTCGACCTGCTGTATGAGGGCAACGCCTCGACTTCATCGAGCTTGCGCGCGGCCGAGAAGCGCCTGGAAGAACTCGTCCGCTATGAGCCGAAGTTTCAAGAGGCGCTCGCGGCGCTGGAGTCGGCGCGCATCAGCGTCGAAGATGTGGGCGCGACGCTGCGCGATTATGCCGGAGGAATCCAGGCTTCGCCCGAGCGGCTCGCCGAGATCGAAGAGCGCCTGGCGCTGCTCGATCGCCTGAAGCGCAAGTACGGCCCGACGCTCGATCAGGTCATCGTTTTTGGCGACGATATTCGGCGCAAGCTCTCGGAGATGGAGAACAAAGACCAGGCGCTGCTTGAACTGCGGACGATGCTGGCCGCGGCAGCCGAGGAGTATCGCCAAGCCGCCCGCGCCATCTCGCGTAAACGCCTGGACGCGGGACGCAAACTGGAGAAGCTGGTCGAGGCCGAGATCAACGACCTGGCCATGCGCGCCAGCTTCCGCATTGCGGTGGAAGACAATGAAGCCAAGAACGAAGCCAATAACGAAGACCATTGGACCGCTTCGGGATTCAATCAGGTCGTCTATCGCATCTCGACCAACACGGGCGAGGCGATGCGTCCGCTGGAGCAGATCGCCTCGGGCGGCGAACTTTCGCGCGTCATGCTGGCGTTGAAGGCGAGCGTGGAGGCGGGGATAAATCCGGCGGGCAAAAGCAGTGTGGCGCGGGGCAGCCCTCGCCCGCGTCGAAGAGCGGCGCAGCGGACATTAGTTTTCGACGAGATTGACAGCGGCATCGGAGGCCGCGCCGCCGAGGCTGTGGGGAAAAAATTGAAGGCGCTCGCCAAAGGCAATCAGGTGCTCTGCGTCACCCACCTGCCGCAGATCGCAACCTTCGCCGACCACCACTACCTGATCGAAAAGCGCGAAAGCGCGGGCCGCGCCAAGGCCACCGTCCGCGAGATCAGCGGCGAAGAGCGCACCGAAGAAGTGGCGCGCATGTTGTCGGGAGCGAAGCTGACCGAGACTTCGCGAAAACATGCGGAGCAGATGATTCGGGCGAACGGGTGAGGCAGCTATCGCATTTCCACGGAAGTCTGGACGGGGCGGAGCCCCGTCACCACGTACCGTCCTGGGCTGGCAAAACGGAGAAGTGTTTCACGTGAAACACTTTGTATAGGTAATATTGTACATATCATATTATACATACAATAGCTCCATATGAAACAAGCGAAACGGGTTACGGCTCGCCCGCAGACACGGGCGTGAGTGGGACACACTCAAGAACATAGCGATCAGTTTTGGGCGGACCAGCCCCCTGAGAACTTCCCCACTCAAGCCAAAGAATGGCTTGAATTGACCACCCGCCAGATTAAGACAGATCAATTTTTAGGGACAGGTCTGTCTCCACCTTTTCGAGGCGACGATTGTACTCTTCGACTATAGCCTTCAGTGTAGAGAAGAAATCTCGCTGCTGCTGCGTGGACATTTCGATTATGTTCTGCGCCATGAAGTCTTCAATGGCCAATATCGATATTCTGTTCTGGATACCCGCAATCTCAGCGTAGACACCGGCCTTATCGACGTAACGCTTGGGAAGTAGCAGAACGGGATGCACGCCCGCACCGATATTCTGCCTGCAACGCTCCACAGCTTCTTTTCCATCGGTGGCGGTGACGTGATAGCTGATGCCTTGAAGTGGAAAATCACCAGAGCGTCCAGTTTGAACATCTCCAGCGTGACTGGGGTGATTCGGAATAACGATGTCAGGGTGTCTTTGCTGGAGTTTGGCACCCACCAAATGCTGTTCGACTACTCCACCCGATCTACCTTTCGCCTTCTCTAAAATTGAGGTTACCCATGAAGAGGGTGACTGCTGTCGGTCGCAACTCACTCTGATTGGCTGACGGCTAAGCCATGCCTTGGCCTCGCCAACAAGCAACGCCAGCCCAGCCTGAATCTGCTCTTCCCTAGACGGCCTATCGAGCAGAGCCAAGGATCTTCCGTATTGAAGTTTCTCAGCAAGGGCCCTCGCGTCTTGGTGGGCCTGACGGGTGGTGGCTTCCTTAAGAAAATTGCGTGGAATCCCATATCGCTGGAGCCTATCTTGGAGCCCACTGCGAGAGCCCTTGAGTTCGCCGCCCTTACTGAATAAATCTGCGGCATTGGTTGGACAATGAACTCTTAAATGATCCAGAACAACAATCCCGACTGCGATTGTGTTTCGCGAGATTTTATTTCCGCGTTCTCTGGACTTCAGCCAATCGGCAACGATCTTTTCGACGTTCAGCACCGTCCCCCCTAGTTGTCGCCCATCTGTTGTCTCGCCCGCGCTTTGTCTGGAAGCAGTAGTTTGCCTCGCATCATTTCCGCCGCAAGAGGTGTCAGGTAGTTCTCGGCAATCCATTCTACGACCGGGACACAAACAGCATCCCCAAAACCAAATAATGCTTCATTGTCTCGCACCGCGATTTCAAATTCATCGTCTCGAACTCCTTGGAGACGGGCGCACTCTCTGGGCGTTAGAAGACGGACTTTGTAAGAGCCCTGTCCCGCCTTGAACAAGATTTGGCGTCCGCTCCCACCACGCGGTGTCCGAAGACATCCGGCAATGCCATCAACGCGAAGCTCGGCCATGGATCTATTGTTGCGAATTCGCCGAAAGGCTGTCCCATATAAGTGCTTGGGTTGCGAGATCATATGATTTGCAACTCGGAGATGTCTGGGACTGAGCTGATTCATAAAGTACTGGGCGCGTTGCAGGTTCCACCAGCGCGGGTCGTCGTCGCCCAAGTCCTCAATCACTGAGTCCAGCGTCTGGCGGGAGGATATGACATGGGGCAGTCGCCTGATATTCCACTTGACGTGAGGACGGGAGTTGATAAAGTCTACGAGCGCCTTTGGGCGTAGCTGTGAAGAAGCAAGAGGAAAGGAAGTGGCCACGGCATTTCCTTGCCGCGCCACAACAAACAAGCGCACTCGACTTTGAGGAGTGAACTCCACCGCATTGAAGATCAGTGCATCGCAGGAGTATCCCAACTCATTGAGCGCCAGCAATGCGCTCTCAAAGTCCTTGCCATCGTGCGAATTTAAGAACCCGACAACATTCTCCAGCAGCACTAACGGAGGACGCCTGCCTCTCATTCCTCGTAACAGCTTGACGAGCGCCCAAAACGTACTAGAATGCCGCCCGTTGAGGCCCTTCCGGGCCCCGGCAACGGAGAGGTCGTTGCAAGGAAATGATGCTGTGATGAGGCCACAGGTTGGAATGTCTTTAGGAGCGAGATCGTGAATGTTTCGAGAGTCTAAATCCTCGGTGCCAAAATTCGCGCTGTACATGGCCAGCTTTTGGGGATCGTTATCGTTGGCGAAAATCGTCCGCCAGCTTTTTCTCTGTAGAGCGAGCCGGACGAGGCCAATTCCCGCAAACAATTCCACTGCCGTCCGGTGCGATAGCGCGGAGAAGGCGAATCTCTCGGTGGCGTTTTCTACGCTCTTCAACGTGATTTCAGCGCATTTGTCAGGGAACTTTCGGATTTCGCTTTCCCAGAAACGCAACACGCGCCAACCTGAGTCGAGGAGAGCAACTGTATTCTTGAAGTCTCGGCTGATATTCCCAGAAATCTTCTCTGTCCAATAGGCAGCATTGTTTACATCAGATAATTGCGAGTGCAGCGAATCAAACCCTCGCGCTTTGTATTGGTGGCCATGCCAGAAATCGCCGTCAACAAAGATTGCTAGTCGTTTGCTAGGCAACACGATATCCGGTTTCCCTGGCAGACTGGTATCACAGGCATGAAATGATCGAAGCCCGGCGCGCCGGAGCGCCTTTCGGAAAAATCTTTTCGGGTTCAGTATTGTGGCTACTGATGCGCCCCATTATTTCCGACACTAAGGCGGGAGAGCGTGCTGGAACTGACACCGTAGGGCGCATCGGCAGTGTGGTCATTGATTGAGAGTTTCCCTATAAGACATAGTGTCGTCAGTTGCCAATCACGTCAAGCAGGAACAGACTTGCACGGCGTGCCGGGTGCGCCACTTCTCGCGCTTTTCGAGAAGTGGCCCGCCGAACAACCGACACTGTTCGGCCTATGAATGTACACGTGGTCCCTAACGCGGCTGCCGAGCTGCGCTCGGCTTGGACGGGCGAGGGTGCCCGTCCCCACACGAGCGACAGCCGAGGGCGGCTGTCCCTACGCAATCCTGGACGGGGCGAAGCCCCGTCACCACGCGAACAGAGCACAGCAACGGTGAATCCGCTCGATGGTGGCTCCCCGTTCGCGCCTTGGGCTTTTCCCGGTCGCTGCTAATCCTCAGAACCTGTCCCAAAACTCACGTTTTGAAGGGGACGGGCTTCAGCCCGTCCGTTGAGGCTACAAAACGACGCGGCTTTCAGCCGCTGAGGGAATGAGTTCGCAAGCCATGCCGCCCCTCGGGAGACTATGTGAGAACTGATACTTTCGCCCCGCTGGGGCTTGTTCCTTTTCCCACATGAACCCACGGCTTACGCCGTGGGCTGTATTCTTGCGCCGCTTCGCGGCTGAAAACCGTGAATTCCATTCCACCGCGACTCTGCAATCGTAGTTCTCACACAGTCTCTCGGGGGCTGAAGCCCCCTATACATTTTGCGTTCGCACGTACGAGTCTGAAGCCCGTACCCTTCAAGACCCAGCAGTTTTTGGACAGGTGCTTAGTCGCTTGCCCGGACGAGGGCGTCCGGGCCTACGTGGGCGCTGGTGATCCGCACAGCCTCAAAGGCAAAGGTGAAAACAGCAGCATGAGTTGGCTACAGCACGAGCACATCTGCGCCACGCGACTGAAGCGCCTGGTCAAAGGTGACTAGCTTTAGGCCTGCGACGATTGCGAAGGCCAGGAGGTAAGCGTCCGCCCAAACCTTGGGGGAGCGGCTGGACAGCCGCGAACGCGAGCGGAATTCTTTTTCGAGATCGTCTGGCTCGGGCAGGAAAGCGATGCGAGAGTCGGCCCAGACGCGGTCCCACAAACTCCAGGCTTCGGACATGGACTTCGTGTCCGTTCCCATGATCTGGCCGGTGGTGAGGAGCCGGAGAACGGTGATCTGGGTGAAGCGGCAGAAAAAGAATTGTTCGTCTTTGCTGCCCGCCTGCTCGAACCAGGACCGGGCTCTTTCGGAATGTACATGGCGGCTCCAAACCAGCGCCAGCCACACGTTCGCATCAAGGAAATTCAACGTGTTCATAGATTTGTTCGTTGGTGAGATCGACCTTGGGGCCATCGGAGACGATGAGCGGGAACTGCACTCTCTGGGGACGCGGGCGCTGGCCTTGCAGGAGCACGGTCTTAACCCCGGTTAGAACCAGTTCGCGCACCGAGCGTCCGTTGGCGGCAGCTTGCGCTTTGAGCTTGCGGTAGAGAGGCGCGGGAATGTCAACGGTGGTGCGAATGGAATCCTGTTTCATAAACAGCATTATCGCACATGTGCCATAAATATGGAAGCGATTCTTGTTGACTTAGCTAACTAAAGTTAGCTAACATGAATTCATGGAAACCATCACCATTCATAAGGCGAAAACCGAGCTTTCGCGGCTGATTCAGAGGGCCTGCCGGGGCGAAGAGATTGTGATCGCTCGCGGCAAGAAGCCGGTGGTGCGGCTGGTCGCGATTGGGGACAAGACGGGGCAGCGGAAGCCGGGAGCGTGGAAAGGGAAGATCGAAATCGGTCCTGAATTCTTCGAGCCGTTGCCGAAGGAAGAGCTTGACGCATGGGGGCAATAGCGTGCGACTTTTGCTGGATACTCATGCTCTGATCTGGTGGATGAATAGCAGCCCTTCGCTCCCAGACACCGTCAGCCGCTTGATGTCCGACAAGGGAAACACGATTTTTGTAAGCGCGGCATCGGCGTGGGAAATGGCGACGAAGGTGCGGCTGGGAAGGCTGCCCGCTGCTTCCGACATTACCCGAAACTTCCAGGAATATCTGTTGCAGGCGGGATTCGAGAGTCTTCCAGTTAGCGCGGAGCACGGCATCCGAGCCGGGTTGCTGCCGGGGCCGCACCAGGATCCGTTTGATCGCATGTTGATTGCCCAGGCTGAGATCGAGAAGCTGTTTATTGTCAGCAATGAGAGAATCTTCGATCAGTACGGGGTGCGGCGAATATGGTGAGGTGGGACGTTAGGAATCCAAAATTGCTGTAACGACAGGCGTTTGCCGAGCTGCGCTCGGCTTGGACGGGCGAGGCGCCCGTCCCCACACGAGCGACAGTCAAGGGCGGCTGTCCCTACGCAAACCTGGACGGGGCGGAGCCCCGTCACCACACGAGCGGGATACGGCAACACACAACTAGCCCAGTACCTGAATTCGCTCTAATCCTCGCAGCGTCAAAGGCTTACATTGACCTGGCGGGGCATCCTTCGATACCCTTGAAACATCTTTCCTAAAGAAGAGTAGGCTGGTGGGTGGGGGATACGATTTGTCTGAGAGCAAGAGCTTATTGCTGTTGAAGCCGCGCGGATTTTGCGCCGGGGTGGTGCGGGCGATAGATATTGTGCGGATCGCGCTGGAGGCCTTTGGGCCGCCGATTTATGTGCGCAAGGAGATCGTCCACAACCGCTCGGTGGTGGAGGAGTTGCAGCAGAAGGGCGCGATTTTTGTCGATGGCGTGGAGGAAGTGCCGGAGGGCGAACGCGTGATTTATAGCGCGCACGGGGTTTCTCCGGAGGTGCGCGAGGCGAGCAAGCTGCGGAAGCTGCGGGTGATAGATGCGACGTGTCCGCTGGTCACCAAGGTGCATGTGGAGGCGGTGAAGTTCGCGAAAGAAGGCTATTCGCTGATTCTGATCGGCCATCGCGATCACGACGAAGTGATTGGCACGCTGGGCGAGGCTCCGGCGGTGACGCATGTGGTGGGATCGCCGGCGGAAGTGGCGATGGTGACGTTGCCCGATCCGGAGCGGGTGGCGTATTTGACGCAGACGACGCTCAGCCTGGATGAGACGCGCGACATTATCGCCGCGCTCAGAAAGCGCTTCCCGAACATCAAGGGGCCGGCGGCGCAGGACATCTGCTATGCCACGGAAAACCGGCAGGTGGCCGTGAAGCATGTGGCCTCGGACGCCGATTTGCTGTTGGTGGTGGGCTCCGACAACAGTTCAAATTCCAAGCGGTTGGTGGAAGTGGCCCGCAGCTTGGGCACCGAGGCGCATCTAATTGACGATTGCTGCAATATTCGGCCGCAGTGGCTGAACGGCGTGAAGACGGTGGCCCTGACCGCGGGAGCGTCGGCTCCCGAACATCTGGTGCAGGAAGTGGTGGAGTACCTGGCGGGAAAGGGTTTTGGCGACGTGCAGGAGTTGGAAATCATGCCGGAAAATGTGCGCTTTGGATTGCCGCCGGAGATCGTGGAGACGATTGCCGCAGCGCCGGCGATTGCTGCCGTGGAACCATAGTTCGGAGCAATGTTCGGAGTTAGGTTTGGAGTTATAGATGGAAGAATCCTCCCCTGTTAGTTCGGCCTCAGTGCCGCAGATGCGATTTGGGAAGATCGACGGTCTCGGGAGCCGGATCGCGGCCGCCGTCGATGCGGCCCGCAATTATCTGTTCTCCGAGCAGCACGAAGAGGGTTATTGGTGCGGCGAACTGGACGGCGACACTACCCTCGAATCCGATTACATCTTGCTGCACACTCTGCTGGGCACGGGCAGCCGGGAGCGCCTTGACAAGGCCGCGCGCCACATCCTGAAGCAGCAGAATGAAGACGGGGGCTGGAACAATTACGCCGGCGGGCCCTCGAACGTCGGCGCTTCGGTGAAGGCGTATTTCGGGCTGAAGCTGGCGGGATTCAAGGCGGACCATCCGGCGCTGGCGCGCGCGCGGAAGAAGATCCTCGAAATGGGCGGCGTGACCGAAGTCAATACATTCACCAAGATCTATCTTTGTTTCTTTGGGCAGTACGATTACGACGCGGTGCCGGCGGTGCCGCCGGAGATCGTGCTCTTTCCCAACTGGTTCTGGTTCAACATCTACGAAATTTCTTCGTGGTCGCGCGTCATCCTGGTGCCGCTTTCGATTTGCTACGCCAAGAAGCCGTTCAAGAAGATCCCTGACGAAATGGGTGTGGAAGAACTCTTTGTCGGCGGGCGCGACAAGTCGCGCATGCACCTGCGCTGGGACAAGAAGCTGGTTTCGTGGCGCAATTTCTTTTTGGTGCTGGATCGGATTGCCCACTGGGCCGAGCGCGTGCACATCCGTCCGCTGCGTTCGATGGCTTTGAAGAAGGCCGAGAAATGGATGCTGAAGCGCTTCGAGATGAGCGACGGCCTGGGAGCGATCTATCCCGGACTCGTGAATTCGGCCATCGCCATGCGCTGCCTGGGGTATTCGGTGGACGATCCGCAGGTGATTCGCGCGCTGGATGAGTTTGAAAAGCTGGGCATCGAAGAAGGCGATACGTTCCGCATGCAGCCCTGCAAGTCTCCGGTATGGGACACGGCGTACGCGCTGTTTGCCTTGGGCGAGGCGGGGGTCCCGGCGACGGATGCGCGGCTGGTGAAGTGCGCCGACTGGATATTGCAGAAGCAGGTACGCAAGCCGGGAGACTGGAAGATCAAGAATCCCAAAGGCGAGCCGGGTGGCTGGTACTTCGAGTTCAACAATGAGTTCTATCCCGACGTGGACGACACGGCCATGGTATGCCTGGCGCTGAGCCGGGTCGAGCATCCGAACGGGCGCTATCAGGCGGAATCGGTGCAACGGGCGATAGATTGGATCTTATCGATGCAGTGCAAGAACGGAGGATGGGCTTCGTTCGACAAAAACAACGACCGCATGGTGTTTCAGTACGTGCCCTTTGCCGATCACAACGCCATGCTCGATCCCGCGACCGTCGATGTCACGGGGCGCATTCTGGAGTGTCTGGCGACATACGGCTATAACCAGAGCCATCCGGCGGTGCAGCGGGCGGTTAAGTTTATTCGCCAGGAGCAGGAGCCGGATGGAAGCTGGTTCGGACGCTGGGGCGTGAACTACATCTACGGCACCATGCTGGCGCTGCGCGGTCTGGAAGCGGTGGGCGTGGACCGCAACGATGCCATGATCCAGCAGGCGGCGGAGTGGCTGCGATCGGTGCAAAATGCCGATGGCGGATGGGGCGAGACGGTGGGATCTTATGACGATCCCAACCTGCGCGGGCAGGGCGAGAGCACGGCTTCGCAGACGGCGTGGGCAATCATGGGACTGCTGGCCGCCGGCGACACACGCAGCGAATGCGTGGCGAGCGGCGTGGCCTATCTGCTGCGCACGCAAAAGAATGACGGTTCCTGGGACGAGCCTTTCTACACCGGAACCGGCTTTCCGCGCGTGTTCTATCTGGCCTACCATTTGTACCGCCAGTATTTCCCGCTGATCGCGTTGACGGCATATGCGAAGGCGATGGCGGAGAAGGGCAGCAATTAGCACTCAGCATTCAGCACTCAGCCGCCAGCACTCAGTCGTCGGCGGTTTGTGTGCTCTGAAACTGAGGACTGAGCGCTGCGGAATTGGTGACCAATTGCTGACGGCTGAATGCTGAGTGCTGAATGCTTGCATTTGTCACTGGCGCTACGGGATTTCTGGGCAGTCATGTGGCGCGCGCGCTGGCGGAACAGGGCGCCGAGCTGCGGCTGCTGGTGCGGCCTGCGAGCGACCTGCGCAATATCAGCGACCTGAACGCGGACCGTGTTGTCGGCGACTTGCGCGATGCGGTTTCGATCGAGAAGGCGCTCGCCGGCTGCGAAGTCGTTTTTCACGTGGCGGCGGATTACCGGCTGTGGGTGCGCGGGCGAGATTCCGGCGAGATGTATCGCTCGAATGTCGAGGGCACGCGGTCATTGCTCGAAGCGGCGCGGAAACAGGGCGTGCGGCGCGTGGTGTACACGTCGAGCGTGGCCACCATGGGCTTTCTCTCGAACCACGCTGCCGATCTGCGCTCGGCTTGGACCCTTCGGCTTCGCTCAGGGCAGGCTCACGAGGGTGCCCGTCCCCACACGAGCACGGTGGCGGACGAAGAGAGTCCGGTATCGCTTGCTGACATGATCGGGCATTACAAGCGTTCCAAATTTATGGCGGAGCAGGTGACATTCAAGGCGGCGAGATCGGGAGTCGATGTGGTGGTGGTGAATCCGACGACTCCGATTGGCGAACGCGATATCAAGCCGACTCCGACGGGGCGAATCGTGGTGGATTTTTTGCAGCGGAAGTTTCCCGCGTATGTGGAAACGGGCTTGAACCTGGTGGATGCGACGGAGTGCGCCCGCGGACATATTCAGGCGCTGGAGAAGGGAAGAACGGGCGAACGTTACATTTTGGGCGGAGAGAATCTTACGCTGAAACAGATATTGGACCGGCTGGGCGCAATCACGGGCTTGCCGTCACCGACGATGAAGGTGCCGTACCTGGTTGCGCTGGCGGCGGGGGCCTTCTACGAAATGGTAAGTGGGCGGCTGCTGGGTCGCGAGCCGCGCGCGACGATTGACGAGGTGCGCATGTCGCGCAAGACGATGTTTGTGAGTTCGGCGAAAGCGGAGAGGGAATTGGGCTGGCGGACGGTCCCAGTCGATGGGGCGCTGCGCCGGTCGGTGGAGTGGTTTCGCGCGAACGGATATGTGTAGCGGGCTGCCGCAAAATTCGAGCGAAGATTTGGACTTCGTATCAGGGCATCGCTTTAGCGATGCCGCAAGCGCCGGGAAGCATGCTGGTGGAGCGACGGGCGTCCCCGCCCGTCCCGCTGCGCCCTTTGGACGGGCGGGGACGCCCGTCCCTCCACCGATCACCCCTTTAGGGGCTGCGGTGGCCGTGGATGATTAAAATTGCGATCATAGCCGCGATGGAACGGGAAGTATGGCCGCTGGTCCGGCGCTGGAAAGTTCACGTGATCGAGCAGGGCGGGCGGCGCTATCGTCTTTTTGAAAATGGAGAAGCGGCGCTGATATGCGGAGGCATTGGAGCCGAGGCCGCGCGCCGCGCTACGGAGGCGGTGATACGGGAAGTGAATCCGGTGCGCGTGATCTCCGTTGGCTTTGCCGGAGCGCTCGACGGTTCGCTCGAAGTCGGAGATGTTCTTGAGCCGGGCGCGGTGATCAATGCCGCCGACGGCGTCCGAACCGAAGTAGGCTCGGGTGAGGGGATACTGGTGAGTTCCGCCACCGTGGCCGGCAAGGAACAGAAGGCTCGGCTGCGAAAAGCCTATGGCGCGAGTGCGGTGGACATGGAAGCCGCAGCCGTGGCGCAGGGAGCCGAAGCGCGGGGAGTCGAGTTCGGAGCCTTGAAAGCCATCTCCGATGCCGCCGATTTCAGCTTACCCTTGATGGATGGTCCGCCGGATCGCTTTGTGGCCAGCGACGGCAGTTTTCGTTCCGGCAAGTTTGCGGGTCATGTGGCGCTGCGCCCGTGGTTGTGGTGGACTACGATTGCTATGGCGCGGAACAGTGCCAAGGCGAGCCGCACGCTTTGTGGCGCGCTGGTGAGTTATCTCGGCCGTCAGAGTATGTCGAACGAGTTGTTGGTGAATGAATCGAAACAATAGGGGGGAATAATCAAAATGATCTCCCAAGAGTTCATGGACAAAATCGCAAATTTGCCAGCCACATTATTTTCACCAGCGAAAATGATTTACATTTCTTTTGTCACGCTGACGGGTCTAAAGATCCTGCCCGCACCATCGCTGGGCGTATTTTTCGTGGTATCTGTGCTCTTTATGATCTTTGAGGTATTTCACAACGATTATCTTCGGATTAGGTTGAATATCGCTACAGAAAAACGCAGAGAAAGATAGACAACACAGATTGGGGACGCTCCCAACAATAAATTCTGCGATGGCAATTGCTCAGACATTGACTATGGCAAGCGCAAGGCACGAGATTCCCGCCACTATGCAAGCCGCCGTGTATCGCGGGGTGAACGATGTGCGCCTGGAAGAAGTGCCCGTTCCCGAAATCGGGTCCGGAGAGATTCTGGTTCGAGTCCACACTTGCGGAATATGCGGGACCGATCTCAAAAAGATCGCGACCGGCTCGCACTCGGCGCCGCGTATTTTTGGGCATGAAACCGCCGGTGTCGTCGCGAAAGTGGGGAAGGGCGTGCAGAAGTTCAGCGTGGGCGAACGCGTGGTGGTATTTCATCACATCCCGTGCGGAGAGTGTTATTATTGCCGCCACAAAACCTTTGCGCAGTGCGCCAGGTATAAGAAAGTGGGCTGCACGGCTGGGTTCGAGCCGTCCGGCGGAGGCTTTGCGGAATACGTCCGGGTGATGGACTGGGTTGTCGAGAAAGGCACGGTGCGCATTCCGGAGGGCACGAGTTTCGAGCAGGCATGTTTCGCCGAGCCGGTGAATACCTGCATCAAAGGAATTGAGACCCTGCGCCTGGAAGCGGGCGAGACCGTGCTGGTGATTGGGCAGGGTCCAATCGGCCTGATCCTGGCGAATCTGGCGAAGCGGGCCGGGGCCCGAGTGATCGCTTCCGATTTGTATCCGGCAAGGCTTACAATGGCAAATAGCTTTGGCCTAAGACTAACAATCGACGCTTCCAAGGCTGACGCGGGACAAACCGTGCGGGAAATGACGGAAGGGCGCGGGGCGGATGCCGTGATCCTGGCAGTCGGCGGAAGTGGCCTAATTCGGCCTGCCATGGATGCGGCGCGTCCGGGAGGCCGCGTATTGCTGTTCGCGCAAACCGCGCGGGGCGAGGCGACCATAGACCCGGCGGCAGTGTGCGTGGACGAAAAGGCCTTGCTCGGGTCGTACAGCGCGTCGGTGGAATTGCAGGAGGACTCAGTGCGGTTCGTCATGGACCGTGAAATGGATTTGGAACGGCTTATCAGCCACCGTTTCCCGCTGCAAAGCGGTGTGGAAGCGCTGGATCTGGCTGCCCATCCTCAACCGGACTCGATGAAGATCGTCATCCAGCCGGGCAGCTTGTGGGAAGGACATCAATAGTGAATGGCAAGATGACAGCCGCCGTCCTCTATGGCAAGGAAGACATCAAGATTGAAAGGGTGCCGATTCCGCGTGTCGGCGAGGGCGAAGTTCTGGTCAAGGTGCATGTGGCGCTGACCTGCGGCACCGATTTGAAGGTGTATCAGCGCGGCTATCATGCGCGCATGATTGTGCCGCCCGCATTGTTCGGGCATGAATTGGCCGGCACGGTCGAGGAAGTGGGAGAATCGGTGCGCGGCTTCAAGAGGGGCATGCGCGTGGTTGCGCTCAACTCGGCCCCCTGCGGCAAGTGTTTCTATTGCTCCAAGCACCAACTCAATCTTTGCGAAGATCTGCTGTTCAACAACGGCGCCTACGCCGAGTACATACGGATTCCGCGGCGCATTGTGGAATCCAACATGCTCATCGTGCCCGCGAATGTGACCTTCGAGGATGCCGCGATGACCGAGCCGCTGGCCTGCGTGCTGCGCGGACTGCA
This sequence comes from uncultured Acidobacteriaceae bacterium, assembly GCA_963772155.1. Classification (GTDB taxonomy): domain Bacteria; phylum Acidobacteriota; class Terriglobia; order Terriglobales; family Acidobacteriaceae; genus Acidiflorens. The sequence goes on from CAVYVX010000006.1 coordinate 47,618, forward strand.
TGAAACGGGAGTCGAAATTGGCGAAACCGTGGCCGTCATTGGCGGCGGACCGATTGGCCTGATGTTTGTGCAAGTGGCCAAGGCCACCGGCTGCAATGTGATCGCGGTCGTCAAACACGATTCGCAGGTCTCGCTGGCGCGCAAGAGGGGCGCGCACGAGGTCATTCAGGTTGCCAAGGTGAAAGATCCGGTAGAGGCGGTGCGCGAGTTGACGCCAGACCGGCGCGGCGCCGATGTGGCCATCGAAGCCGTGGGCCGTCCGGAAGCCTGGGAGTGGGCCGTGCAGATGGTCCGCAAGGGCGGCACGGTGAATTTCTTCGGCGGATGCGCCACCGGAACCAAGGTGCAACTCGACACCAACCGCTTGCACTACTCGGAAATCACATTGAAAGCGACTTTCCATCACACGCCGGAGACGGTGCGCCGCGCCTTCCGTTTAATTGTCGAGAAGAAAGTTTGCGGCACCGACTACATCACCGGCGAAGCGCCGCTATCGCGTCTGCACGATGTGCTGCGCCACATGCTGAACCGCAATGGGGACATCAAGACCGCGATCATCCCGGGCCACTAGCGCGGCGAGCGCCATGAATCGTGACGATAGGTTGGACGGGCGTCTCGCCCGTGCCAGCCGAAGGCGAAGGACTGCCCCGCGCCAACAGAATGCAGGGATCTTTGCTGCGCTCAGGATGACAGTTTGGATATATTGAAGTTTCGATGACAACTGCGACCAGCCATCCCCCGACTGCGCCGCTCGCCTCCGGCTGGAGCGCGCTGCCCCCGGAGTATGCCATCCCCGAGCGCGCGCCCTCGGAAGCCGATGCGCGCGAATATTGCCGCCGCCTGGCGCGCTCGCATTACGAGAATTTTTCGGTCGCGTCCTGGTTTCTTCCCGCGCGCCTGCGCCAGCATTTTTTCAACGTCTACGCGTATTGCCGCATCGCGGACGATCTGGGCGACGAGGTGGGCGACAGCGCCGCGTCTTTGCAGTTGCTCGACGAGTGGGAGAGCGAACTGAACGCGTGCTATGCCGGCGATGCGCGGCATCCCGTATTTGTCGCGCTCGCCGAGACGGTGCGCAAGTTTGAAATTCCGCAGCATGAGTTCGCGGATTTGCTGACCGCGTTCCGGCAAGACCAAAGCATCAGCCGCTATGAAACGTTCGCGGATTTGCTGGGCTACTGCCGCTATTCGGCGAATCCGGTCGGCCATCTGGTGCTGTATCTCTGCGGCTACCGCAATGCCGGGCGCCAGCGGCTTTCCGATTTCACTTGCACCGCGCTGCAACTGGCGAACTTCTGGCAAGACGTGAGCGCGGATTTCGCCAAGGGGCGCATCTATCTTCCACTCGAAGACCTGCGCCGTTTTGGAGTGAGCGAAGAAACGATCCGCGACGGTGAAAACACCGCCGCATTTTGCCAGATGATGCGGTTTGAAGTGGAACGCGCGCGCGAATGGTTCGCGCAAGGCTGGCCGCTGATCGCGCAGGTCGAGCGCTCGCTGGCCACCGACATCGAACTGTTCAGCCGCGGCGGGCGGGAAATTCTGAACGCCATCGAGCGCCAGGATTACGCCGTGCTGGGGCGGCGTCCGGCAATATCGAAAGCGCGAAAGCTGGCGCTGGTGGCTCGCGCCGCGCTGGGGAAGCTGGCGGGGAAGACAAGATGAGCGCGGCCGTGGAAAATCCGCCCCTGCAGTTTGCGCCGGCCGCTGCGCAAATCGAAATGGCGTACTCGGTTTGCCGGAGCATCGCGCGTTCCGCCGCCAAGAATTTCTACTACGGGTTTGTGCTGCTGCCGCGGCGGAAGCGCAACGCGTTGAGCGCGGTGTATGCCTTCATGCGGCGCTGCGACGATATCGCCGACGACATCGCGCTCAGCCCCGGCGAGCGCCGGAACAAACTCGCGGAATGGCTCGACAAAGTCCACCGCGCATTGGCGGCGCAGCCCACGGACGATCCCGTGCTGCTGGCGCTGACCGATGCGCAGCGCGCTTACCGGATTCCGGCGGAGCTTCTCGACCAGCTTGCTTACGGCACGGGCGCGGACCTCGATTACGGCCAACTGGAACCCTCCGCCGGCGCGCCGCTGGCCGCGCGTTACCAGACTTTCGATGAGTTGCGCGAGTACTGCTACGGAGTGGCGTCGGTCGTGGGATTGGTGTGCATCAAGATTTTTGGCTATCGCGATCCCGCCGCCGAGCCGCTGGCCGAGCGCTGCGGGCTGGCGTTTCAGCTCACGAACATTATTCGCGACGTTAAAGAAGACGCCGCCATGGGCCGGGTTTATTTTCCGCAAGAGGACCTGGCGCAGTTCGGCCTCTCGGCCGCCGATCTGGCCGCGCCGCGGATCGACGTTGCCCGCATTCGTCCGCTGCTGGCGATGGAGGCCGACCGGGCCCGCGAGTGCTACCGCTCCGGAGAAGAGTTGATCGCGCTGGTGAGCGAAGACAGTCAGCCCGCGCTGTGGGTGCTGATCACCATTTATCGCCGTCTGCTGGAAAAGATCGCCTTGAAGCAGTACGACGTTTTCAGTGAGCGCGTGCGATTGACGGTCCCCGAAAAACTCACGTGTCATGGGAAAAGGAATTCTGAAGCGCCTGCTGTGATGCCGCCCTCGATAAATACTAGCTCGCCTAATACGGCAAGTTCTTCCACCGTCGCCATTGCTGGAGGCGGCTTGGCCGGCCTGGCCGCCGTCATGCGCCCTGGCCGAAGCCGGGTTTCGCGTGACTCTATTCGAGCGCCGGCACTTATTTCGGCGGGCGCGCTTCTTCCTATCAGCATCCCGGCACCGGCGAAATCGTGGACAATTGCCAGCATGTCTTGCTCGGCTGCTGCACCAACCTGCTCGATTTTTATCGCCGCGCGGGAGTCGAGGACAAGATTCGCTGGTATGAGAAGCTGACGTTTCTCGAGCCCGGAGGGCGCGCATCGGTGATCGCGCCGTCGGCCCTGCCCGCTCCGCTGCACACCGCGCCGTCATTTTTGCGGGCCGAGCTGTTTGAATTTTCGCGACAAGATGGCCATTGGCCGCGCTCTGGCGCTGCTCGTTCCGTCCGCTCCGCCGGATACGCGGCGAGACGTTTCTCGACTGGCTCAAACGCCATGGACAAACCGCGCAGGCCATCGAGCGCTTCTGGAAGACAATCCTGGTCAGCGCCTTGAACGAAGATCTGGATCGGGTGTCCGTGCCATACGCGGCGCTGGTGGTGCGCGAGTCGTTTCTCAAATCGGCGGCGGCCGGGCGCATGGGACTTCCAACCGTGCCACTCAGCGATCTGTACGGCACCGCCGGAGATTACATTCGCGCCCGTGGTGGGGAGGTGCAATTTCACGTCGGCGTGGAATCGTTTCAGGCCGTGCCGTTTGCCGTTAGCGTGACGGCGAATGGCGAGGAACGGAAATTCGACTACCTGGTTCTGGCGGTGCCTTTCGATGTGCTGGGGCGGATATTGCCCGACACTCCGGCGGCTGCGCCCTTGGCCGCCGCACTGGGGCGGTTCACGACGTCGCCAATCACCGGCATCCATCTTTGGTTCGACCGCCAGATCACCGATCTCGATCACGCCGTGCTGCTCGACCGCACCATACAGTGGATGTTTCACAAATCGCGGATAATTGAATCTCGGATGCAGGAATCTCGCGTGAGTGGAGCTCAGGTGAATGCCCACGCCAGCGGCAGTTATATCGAGCTGGTCGTAAGTTGCTCGCGCAGCCTGGTGGATAAGTCGAAGGCGGAGATCGTCGAAATGGCGATGAAGGAAGCGCAAGAGTTCTTCCCCAGCGCGCCCGACGCTCAAGTGGTGAAATCGGCCGTGATCAAGGAAGTGCGCGCGACCTATTCGCCGTGCCCGGGAATAGACCAGTACCGGCCGCAGGCGGAGACGGCATGGCCGCGGGTCTATCTGGCGGGCGATTGGACCGCCAGCGGCTGGCCCGCTACCATGGAGGGCGCCGTGCGCAGCGGCTATCTGGCGGCGGAAGCGGTGGCCCGGTCCGCCGGCGGCACACGCGCCAGCTTCCTTGTCCCCGATTTGGCGCCGCGTGGATTGATGCGGCTGTTCCGATAAGACTTATCCCGGCGACTTCGATTACTTCGGTTAGAGCGAATCCGGAATTGCTGTAACCACGGAAAAATGCCGATTGCGTCCGACGGAGACGGGCAAGCCCCGTCTCTACACGAGCGGGGCACAGCACGCTGGAACCGCTATGATCGGAGTTTTTCTAGGCCTTCGCCGGGGCGGGCGCATCTTCCTTGCGCTTGTCCTTGACCCACTTGTGGCGCTGGGCGCGCAGTTTGAGGAAGGCCCGCGCTTCCTTGTATAAGCGCTTGCGTTCGGAGTTGTTGAACATGCGCTTTGCGCAGAATGCGGTACGCGGCCTTGGGGCGGAAATAATACGCGTCGTAAAAGCTGATGCACCGCCTCCAGAACTTCCGCGGCGGGCAGACCGGGATACTCGACCTGCACCATCTGATGGCCGCCGTCGTCAACCATTTTCGACGCGCTGGTGATGAAGCCATTTTTCAGCGCGAATTCGTGCAGTTCCGTTCCGGGGTAAGCGTGCGCCACCGAAACCTGGATCGTCTCCACGTCGAGTTCCTTGGCGAATTTGATGGTGTTCTTGATGGTCTCGCGAGTTTCTCCCGGCAGGCCGAGGATGAAATCGCCGTGCACCACCAGCCCCAGCTTGTGGCAATCCTTCGTGAACTGGCGGGCGCGCTCGACGGTCGCGCCTTTCTTGACGTTCTTCAGTATCTGCGGGTCGCCCGATTCATAGCCGACAATCAGCAGCCGGCATCCCGCCTCTTTCATTGCCTGTAGCGTGGCGAAATCGGTGGTGACGCGCGAGGTGCACGACCAGGTCAGGCCCAGCGGTTTCAACTGGGAGCACAATTCGATGGTGCGGGCCTTCTGCAGGTTGAAGGTGTCGTCGTCGAAGAAAAATTCTTTTACATCGGGCCAGTAATCTTTCGCCTTCGCCAGCTCGCGGGCCACGTCGCCGGAGGAGCGCTTGCGCCAGGCGTGCCCGCCGAAGGTCTGCGGCCAGAGGCAGAAGGTGCACAGCGCCGGGCATCCGCGCGAGGTGTAGAGCGCCACGAAGGGATGGCGCAGGAAAGGCACGTTGTAGCGGCGAATATCCAGGTCGCGCCGGTAAATGCCGGTGACGTGGGGCAGGGAATCGAGGTCCTGAATGGCCGGCCGGTCGGCATTGTGCACGACCTGTCCGTTCTTGCGGTAGGAAATGCCCAGAATGTCTTCGACCGGCTTGCCCTGCGCGTATTCGACAATCGAGTAATCGAATTCCCTGCGACAGACTACGTCGATCACCTTATTTTCCAGCAAAGACTTTTCTGGCAGCACGCTGACGTGAGGGCCGACGAAAGCGATCTTGATGTGAGGATTGCTGTCCTTGACGGCCTCAGAGATGCGAATGTCGCCGGCGAACCCCGGAGTGCTGGTGAAGAGCACGAGCAGCTCGTAGTCCTGGCAGGTGCGGATGGTTTCCTCAGCCGTGATGTGGTGAGGCGGGGCGTCGAGCAAGCGCGCGCCTTCGAGCATTCCCGTCGGATAAGCGAGCCAGACCGGATACCAGTAGGATTCGATCTCGCGCGTGGCCGGCCAGCGCGAGCCTGCTCCCCCATCGAAATTTTCAAACGATGGCGGATTCAAAAACAGTGTTTTCAATGGCATAATGCGATTCTCTATCTTAGCATCGCTTGTGTGGGGCGGGCACCGCCCGTCCAACCCAAGCGCAAGCCCGGCAGTTCTCGGCTTACCCAGCAATCTAGATTTGCTACAAGTGTGCCTTAGCCGGGCCCAAATCGCGAAAGAACCTTGCCCAACGCCGCTTCTGCGCATTGAGGCGCGAGAATCGGGCAGCGGCTGGGATTGGTTGCGCTATTTTGCAGCTGGGCTGGTGGCAGCGGCGCCGGGCAGCGCCCAATTCTCCAAGTCGCCGGTGGCGCGCAGCAGGCTCACGCGGACCCGCTGATACGCAAAATCGGCGTCCTGAAAAAGCAGATATTTTTCGGCGGCCTGCGCCCGCGCATCGGCCAATTCGTGCAAGGTGCCGGTCTTGGCGTCGATCCGGGTTTGGGCCGCTTCCAGGCCCGACTGCGCCAGTTGATATTCCAACTGCGCCACCTCGCGGGCGGCTTCGAGTTGCTCGGCGGCGCGCTGGAGTTTCAGCGTTTCCTCCGCCACCTGATTGCGAGTTGCCTCGGCTTGCTTCTTCGCTTTGAGGGCCTCGGCCTCGGCCGCGTCGGTCCGCGCGCGTTGGCTGGCGTTGAACAGCGGAATCTTAAAACCAACGCCGATGGTGGCATTGTTTCGTTGAAAGGTGCCCGGCGGGAAGTACTCGGAGTAGTTATTGAAAGTGGAAAACAGCGCATACTGAGCGGAAAAATCGATTGACGGCAACAAAGAACGATGCTCGCCCGAAGCCCGCAGCGCTTCCGCCAGAGAATGCTGCTCGGCAAATTTGATGGCGGGGCTGGAAGCAATCGCCTTTTCCGGAAGATCTTCGTCGGCAGCGACGGGCGGCAAGGCCGGAATGGTTTCGGGCGCGATTTCGATGGAGGAAACCGGCAAGCCGGTCAGGGTCGAGAGATGCCGCCGCAGCACGTCGGCGGAGCCACGCGCCTCGGCCCGGTGCAGGCGCATGCGCGCCGTGGTGAGCTTGGCTTTGTTCAAGTCCACGGCGCTGTCCACGCCTGCCTGCAAGCGCTCGGCCACGGCTTGTTCCATTTGCTGCGCCTGGGCCTCGTCCTGCTGCAAGCGCCCCAGTCGCGCCTCCCAGTTGGCCAGTTCCGCGTAGGTCAAGGCAACGTCCTGGATGACGGCATTGCGCTGGTCTTTGTCCTGAAACTCGGAAGCCCTCCACTCCGCTCGTCGCCGCGCCCAGGAACTGCCGCTGGGCTGGGTTGAAGACCGTGCTCTGCGCGACAACATTCGCCAGCGCCGGCGCCGACCCTTCGATGCTGAGAGGATAACCATAGGTGTAGCCCAAGCCCGAACCCACCAGGAGCTGCGGGATGTAGTTATTGCGGAGTTCGCGGTAAGAGGCAAAAGTCCGCTGCACGTCGGCACTCGCAATCGCCGAACTCGTGCTGTGCGCGAGCGCCAGCCGAATGGCGCGCTCCAGGGGCAGCGGTTCCGCCTGGCCGCGCGTTGCCATCGGCAGTACAACCATAGCCAAGGCGAGCGGAATTGAAGAGCGCAAGCACCGCGGCAGTCGAAGTTTCATCTCGTTATCCTCATCTCGTCACTGCTGTATGGTCACGCACAAATTGTAGTGCGCTACAAGCGCGACCGGCAGTAACTTTGCCAGAACTGGTCGAATCAACGGTTTGGGGCAGGACATGTTGCGGAGACTCAACTGCCGATCGTCTGCCGATCTGGCGCTTGCGCCATCAGGGCCATCAGATCGTGGGCGACGCGGTCGGTGGCGTGGCGCGCGACCGCGCCCTCCTCCAAATATTCTCCCAGCACCGGGCACACACCCATGGCCTCGATCGCTTTCATGTCGGCAACGATCTGCGCAGCTCCCTCCAGAGCGTATTTGGCTTTCATCTCTGACGATGCCGGTGTGCGATTGAGCAAGGCGTAGTGGAACAACTGGGCGCCGGCGTGGCCGTTGAGGGCGCGGATGTGCTCGGCCGCGCTTAAATTAAGACTTTCATTGGCTTGGGTCATCAGGTTGCAAACAAATACTTTAATGGCGGGCGATTCGGCGATGGCTTGGGGGATTCCGCGCACCAGCAAGTTCGCGATCAGGCTGGTGAAAAGCGAACCCGGGCCAATCGTGATGAGATCGGCTGTGGCGATGGCCGCCAGGGTTTGCGGCAGCGGCTCCACGTCGGGAGGCACCAGGGCGAGCTCTCGAATCTTGCCCTTGCTCGCCGTGATCCGGGTTTCGCCGCGCACCCGCGAGCCGTCCTCGAACGACGCTTCCAGTTCCACGCTGGTCATGGTGGCGGGATAGATATGGCCGCGGGTGAGCAGGATTTCCGAAGAAAGCCGCACCGCCTCGGCAAAGTCTCCGGTGATGGAAGTCAGCGCCGCCAGGAAAAGATTTCCGAAGCTGTGGCCTTCCAGTCCCGAACCCTTCTGAAAACGGTGTTGGAAGAGCCGCGCGAGCAGGGCCTCGTCTTCGGAGAGGGCAACGATGCAATTGCGCACGTCGCCCGGCGGAAGCATGTTGAGCTCTTTGCGCAAGCGGCCACTCGATCCGCCATCGTCGCTCACCGTGACCACCCCGCTCAATTCGCGAATGGTGGGCTGGCCGGAGGCGGCGAAATCCGGCGTGGTCACGTAACGCTTCAGCCCCTTCAGCAGCGTGGAGAGGCCGGTGCCGCCGCCGATTGCGACCACACGCAGCTCGGGGCCGGGCTTGCCCGTATCGGATGAGTTGGTGCGCATTGAGGGAAGCATTGCGCCTCGGTACAGCTACTAGCTTCTGGCTCCTAGCTAGAAGCCAGTAGCTAGAAGCAAATGTCAGCTAATTAGTACGCGCTCGTGTCTTCCGGCGCCTCAGGTTCGGCGCCCGGATCGGGATAGAGCAGTTCGGTGAAGCGCGGATCTTCCACCAGATTCTGGAAGTCGCCGTCGTTCCGCGCCTGGAAGCGCAGAGCGGGCTGCAACCGGATCGCCTCGTCGAGCGCCTTGAGCGATTCTTCCACGTGGCCGGTCAGGCAATGCAACGCGGCCAGCCCGTAGAGAACGTAGTCCGCCTTCGGATTCTGTTTCAAGAGCTTGTCGAGCTGTTCGCGCGCCGTCACGTAGTCGCCCGCGTTGATCAGCGAGACCGCGTAGTCGTAATGTTCTTCCGTGGTTTTGAACTGCAAGGCGGGGGTTTCGAGATGCTTGTCGCAGGTGGCGATATGCACTTGGGCGCGGTCGGCCAGAGACTTGTTCGGCCCGCTCAGTGCCTTCTGCAGAAGGGCTTTAGCCTTCTCGAACTTGTGCTCCTGCAAGGCGCGCAGTCCCGACTCGTAGCTCTGCACCGCTTGTGTGTGTCGTGGATCTTCAGCCGCTGGCTTCTTGGGGGTAATCTTTAGTGCCATCAAACCGCCTTTGCTTCAGAATTGAACTGGAAAAGCCCGCAATGGAACGGTGCGAAACTCCGCGCCAGCACGCCACGCAACCTCGAACTTTATATTTTACCTGAAGGCGCGGGATTGGCGAGTCACTGGCTGGGTTCGGCATCGCCCAGCAAAAAGGCGCAGAACCCTCCTGCGTCTTTGCGCAAATCCTTCAGCTTTCACTCAAACATTACCCGTAGAGACGCGGCTTGCCGCGTCTCCTATTGCCTGCGGAGTGAGACGGGGCAAGCCCCGTCTCTACTCCAAGGCGATGCTGCAATCTGTTTACCCCAGCTTCTCAAAGAACAAACAGATCGTCTCAATCCCGCGATAAAAATTCGGAATGTGAAACTTCTCGTTCGGAGCATGAAGGTTGTCGTCGGGCAGCCCAAAACCCATCATGACCGAGGGCGCCTTCAGCACGTCCTGGAAATCGGTGACGATGGGAATCGACCCGCCGGAGCGAATAAACACTGTGTCTTTCTTGAACGTGTCGCGCAGCGCCTCCGTCGCCGCTTTGATGAAGCGGTTGTCGGTGCCCACCACGGATGCGGGGTCCTTGCCCAAGGCTTTGATCTTGAGATCGATCCCCTTGGGTGTGAGTTTCTTGACGAACGCCGCGTAGCGCTTAAAGATGTCTTCCGGGTCCTGGTTGGGCACCAGGCGCATGGAAACCTTGGCCGAGGCCTTTGCCGGAATCACCGTCTTCGCCCCCGGAGCCGTGAACCCGCCCGGCATGCCGTGCACTTCGAGGGTGGGACGCGCCCAAGTGCGGTAGAGCACCGAATATCCCGGCTCGCCGGTCAGTACCCTGGAGCCGACTTCGGTCTTGCGATAATGTTCTTCGTTGAAGGGCAGCCGCTTCCATGCCTTCAACTCATCTTTACTGGGTGCTTTGACGTTCTTGTAAAAGCCCGGGATCAGGATCTTGCCCTTGGCGTCTTTTAACTTGGAGATGATCTCGATCAGCGCGAACAGCGGATTCGGCGCGGCGCCGCCATAACTGCCGGAATGCAGATCGGTCTTTGCCCCGAACGCTTCAATCTCGGTGTACACCAGGCCGCGCAGTCCGACGGTCAGCGTCGGAAGATCCGGCGCAAACAGTTCCGTATCGCAGATCAGCGCGAAATCCGACTTCAACTTCGCCTTCTGTTGGCGGACGTACTCGGCAAGCGCTTCGCCGCCCGACTCTTCTTCGCCTTCAAAAAGAATCTTGACGTTGATCGGCAGCTTGCCCCTATTGGCCTGCATCAGGCATTCGAGCGCCTTTACTTCCAGCCAGAGCTGACCTTTGTCGTCAGCCGAGCCGCGGGCGTAAATGTTATTGTTGCGCTCGACCGGCTCAAACGGCGGAGTCGTCCACTCCTCCAGCGGATCGGGCGGTTGCACATCGTAATGCGCATACATCAGGGACGTCAGCTTGCCGGCCGCGTGCAGCCAGTCGGCGTAGATCAGCGGATGTCCTTTGGTGGGGACGATTTCGACATTTTCCATGCCAATGCGGCGCAGCTCGGCGGCAATAAATTCGGCCGCCTTCAGCACGTCGCCTTTATGTTCGTCGGCCGTGCTGACGCTGGGGATGCGGAGCAGGTCCTTCAGTTCGTCGAGAAAACGCGGCTGATTATTGCGAGCAAATTCGACTGCCGGGGAAACCATGGTCTTTTGCCTTTCTGGCCCACTGGGCGCGCGTGCTGGGATGACCGCCGAAAACGCCTAAGTATATACCGCGAAGCGGGCAATTGCGCGGTATTGCAGGTTGCCGCTTGCGCTCCAAACGCAAGCCGCGTCCGGCCTGGAACCTGAAGGGCAATTGACAGCAAGCCGCAACTCGCAAACAATAGGCTTTATATTCCGCTTCAACAGGAGATCATCATGTCTGAAGGCGAGCAACCGACCGTTTACCACCCCGAGCCGCAAAGCAACGCCGGCAAATGGATCCTCATTGTCCTGGCCATTGTCTACGTTGCCGCATCGGCATTCTTCATTTCCGACCATCACATCAAACTCGACAAGGTCGCGCAAGATCAAATCGCCAGTCAGAAACAGATTGCAGATCTGACCAAGCGCATGCAGACCGCCGAGGCCGATTCCGAGACCTTGGCCCAGCAGTTGGGTATGACCAAGAAGGAATTGGCGGCGCGCGCCGACGAGTTGCAGCATCAGCAGCAAACCGCATCGGCAGCCGCACAGGCGCGCATCGCGGCGCAGGCGGCGCAGGAGAAGAAAGATGTGAGCGCCGTTGCCGGGGAAGTCGGCAATGTGAAGACCAACGTCGGCGGCGTGAAGAGCGACGTGGCCGCCACCAAGGCGTCGCTCGATGCCACCATCGCCAAACTGCAGGCCACCATCGGCGATCTCGGCGTGCAGAGCGGACTGATCGCCAACACGCGCGGCGATCTCGAAGCCCTCAAGCACAAAGGCGACCGCCAATACTACGAGTTCACCCTGGTGAAGGGGGCGAAGCCGCAGGCATATTCGACCGTCGCCTTGCAGCTCAAGAAGACCGATCCCAAGCACGGCAAGTACTCGCTCGACGTCACCGCCGACGACAAGACCATCGAGAAAAAAGACAAGAACCAGAACGAGCCGGTGCAGTTCTACACCGGACGCGATCACATGCTGTATGAACTCGTGGTTTGGACGGTGGACAAGAACAAGATCACCGGCTACCTGAGCACGCCGAAGAACGCGCCAGTGCCGGTCGCCGCGACGCCGCAGTAGCGGCGACTGTAGTAATGGGATCAGAGGTTAGAGGTCAGATTGCAGAGGTGAAACCCCAGCGCATAGACGGTGGTCGGCGATCCCGCGATTGCACCTCAGCAATCTGACCTCTGGCTTTCCTATGCTGCCCGCGAATGCGCACACGCTGGTTGAAATCGCGCTCCGCACCGGAGTCATCTACTGCCTCGTGCTGATTGGAATCCGCATCAGCGGCAAGAGGGAAGTCGGCCAGATGACTCCGTTCGACCTGGTGCTTCTCCTGCTGCTTTCGAATTCCGTGCAAAATGCCATGACCGGCCCCGACACTTCGCTCGCCGGAGGCGCCATCGCCGCTGTCACGCTTCTCGTACTGAACTATTTTGTGGCCGAAGCGTCCGGCGGGAATCGCCGCTTCCGGAAATATATTCAGGGACAGCCTGCCATGCTGGTACACGACGGCGAGATCATCCAGGCGCACATGGCCAAGGAGCATGTCAGCATGGATGAACTGCAGCGCGCCTTGCGCGAACATGGAGTCGCCACCTACAAAGAGGCGGCCCTGGCGGTGCTGGAAGTGGATGGATCGATCAGCGTGCTGAAGTACGACGACATCCAGCCGGCGGCCACGACCCACCTGAATCGGCGACGGTTTCTGAAGAAGAACTAAAATCCTCTCCATATCCCGCATCCCCTGAAATCGCAGATGACTGGACGGTGCGGCATCCTCTGGCGACTTGAGGTCGCGCAATAAATCTGTAACCTTAAAGGCTCCGCACCGTAAGCGTATATAGAAGGGGGAGAAGATGCCGGTGGTGGAACAGCCATCCAACGTGTTACAGCAGTTCTGCCACGGCGACCTCGACGCGTTCGAAGCGCTGTTTCGCCAGCATCAAGGTGCGGTCTACGGTTGGATCGTTCGCATCGTTCGCGATCCGGCGGCCGCCGAGGACCTCACCATCGAAACCTTCTGGCGCATCCACTGCGCGCACGCCCGCTTCGATCCCGGACGCAGCTTCGGGGCGTGGGCGCGACGCATCGCCACCAATGCCGCACTTGATCACCTGAGGACGGCGCGGCATGAAACTGAACTTCCCGGCGATCTGGCGGCGCCGCCAGCGCCGGATCCCGGCATCTCCGAGGAAGTACACCGGAAGACGGCGCGCGCGTTCCACCGGCTTCCACCTGAGCTCCAGGCCGCTGCCACGCTGGCGCTGATCGAAGAGCAACCATACCAGGGAATAGCGGAGGCTTTGGGGATTTCCATTGGAGCCGTCAAGGTGCGCGTCTTCCGGGCCCTCCGCCTGCTGAGAAAAGAATTGAAGCGACAAGGGATCGAGCCATGAATGAACAAAACCAGAAACGGATCGAGCAATTGCTGAAAAAGTCACTGCCGTCAGTCGGCGATCAAGTTGGAACGGAACTCCGGCGCGACCTCTGGCCCGCGATGCTGAGGCGCATGGAGGCGCATGGCTCCGCGGTGCCTTGGTTTGACTGGGCTCTGCTCGCGGCGGTGGCCGCGTGGCTCGCATTTTTCCCGGGAGCGATTCCGGTATTGCTCTATCACCTGTAACTTGGAGGATAGTATGAACACGCATCCTTATCTTCGTGCCTACATGGCCGGTATTTTCGTGCCCAGTCTGGGTTTGCCGGTTGTGCTGACTATATTCATCCTGACGCGCCTCGTGCTGCAGTTACCCATTCCGATTGAGCGTGTCATCGTTTTCCCGATGGCGTTGGTGCCCAATCTGTTTGGCCTCTGGAACATGTTCTACGTATGGTCCAGGCCGCACCGCCATCTGCCCATCGGCATCCACGGCGCGCTGCTGCCAGTGCTCATGATTCCAGCGGGAGCTGCTGCCGCCGCGTGTGGCAGGTTCCTGACGATCGGCGCGCACGGCTTCACTTGGTTCCAGACGATCAGCGTCCCGTATTTCTTTCTCGCCCCCTGGTTCCTTGTCGTTGTTGCGATCTACTACCTCGTCTGGAAATATGCCGTGGGGTTCTTCAACCAGATGTTGGGCATTGCGTGAACTGCTGGTCGCCGAGCTAGTTCTTGGCGCGCGTAATTCCCAATTTCAATGAGCAGCCGCCTTACGTGGCCACTCCCTACGGTCTCGTCATCTTCTCCGGCTTGACGAGCTGATCGAATTCTTCGCCCGTCAGATATCCCAGCTTCAACGCCGCCTCGCGCAGGCTCGAGTGCTCGACGTGGGCCGTGTGCGCGATCTGCGCCGCCTTGTCGTATCCCACCTTCGGAGCCAGCGCCGTGACCAGCATGAGCGAATTCTTCACGTACCAGTCCACTTTGGCGCGATCGACTTCAATGCCCTCGACCATGTACTCGACGTAGCCGTGGCAGGCGTCGGTAATCAAAGTGACCGAGTGCAGGAAGTTGTAAATGATGACCGGCTTGAACACGTTGAGCTCAAAGTTGCCCTGCGAGCCGGCGAATCCCACCGCGGCCGTCGCTCCGTGGACCTGCACGCAGACCATCGTCATCGCTTCGCATTGCGTGGGGTTGACCTTGCCCGGCATGATGGACGATCCCGGCTCATTCTCCGGGATCGCGAGCTCGCCCAGGCCGCAACGCGGACCGGAAGCCAGCCAGCGAATATCGTTCGAAATCTTCATCAGCGACGCGGCCAGCGTTTCCATTGCGCCTTGCGCAAACACGATCTCATCGTGCGCCGAAAGCGCGGCGAACTTGTTGGGATGGGAGCGGAAGGGAAGTCCCGTCAGTTCGGCGATCTTTTTGGCGGCGCGCTCGGCAAATTCCGGATGCGTGTTCAGCCCCGTGCCCACCGCCGTCCCGCCAATAGCCAAGTCGTATAGCCCGTCGAGCGCCTGCTCCAGCCGCTTGATGTCGCGATCGAGCAGGCTGGCCCAGCCGCCAAATTCCTGTCCAATGGTTAAAGGCACGGCATCTTGCAGATGCGTGCGGCCAATTTTCACTATACCGTCAAATTCCTTCGCCTTGGCCGCGATGGCGTCGCGCACGGTCTTGATCGCCGGAATCAGCGCGTTCTTCACCCGCTCCGCTGCCGCGATGTGCATCGCCGTGGGAAACGTGTCGTTCGACGACTGCGACATGTTGACGTGATCGTTGGGATGGACGGGCTTCTTCGATCCCATTTCGCCGCCCGCAATTTCGATGGCGCGATTGGAGATGACCTCATTCACGTTCATATTGGTCTGCGTGCCGCTGCCCGTCTGCCAAATACGCAGCGGGAACTGGTCGTTCAGCTTGCCGGCGATGACTTCGTCGGCGGCCTGCGTGATGAGCTTCGCTTTATCGGAGGGGAGTTTGCCCAGGTCTTGATTGACCAGCGCGCAGGCCTTCTTGAGCGTGCCGAAGGCGCGAATCAGCTCCGGAGGCATGGTGTCGCGCCCAATCGCGAAATGCAGCAGCGAGCGCTCGGTCTGCGCCCCCCAGTAAACGTGAGCGGGGACTTCGATCTTCCCCATGCTGTCGGATTCAATGCGCGTCTTGGTTTTGGCGGAGGTGGCGGGTGAGGCAACTTTAGGATCGGTAAGAGTAGACATGATGGCTCCTTAGATGGCGTCGGACCGCAGCGGTAACAGCAAGGTCTTTCGGCTGGAATGACGAACTGAATATTATACGGCGGCGTGAAAGGCAAAGCCCATGGTGCGATCAGTCTGCCGCGCCCACCCCTCACGAAAAATCGCGAGGGGCACCCACTGTGTGGTTTGCCATCGGAAGGCTCGGCCATACGCCGATCACGTCGCCGAGAATCGGGAACTGGCCAGCCCTCACACGGCGCGAAGCGGAACGGCGGTTATGGAACGACAGTGGCTTGCCCCCTTTCACCAGGCGTCGCAGGCTGCTCGACTTCGCTGCGGCGCGTCCAAAAGTACACCGCGAAGGCAGCACTGGTCACAGCGAGTGCGGCACCAAATTCGGTTGTGTACCATAGGGTCCGGCCGGTATCGCGTATCAGACTGTCGAAGATGCCCTGAATGAACAAATTGTGGCTGGCGTGGAACAGCGCCGCCGGCCACAAGCTGCCCGACTTCAGCGTCAGCCAGGCAACGATGGTGCTCATGGAGGCGACCATCACCGTGAAACAACCGAGCGCGTACCAGCGGTTCGTTCCTGCGTTGTAGTCGGCGAACAGCAGAATGGGGCCGTGCCACGCCGCCCAAATGATGCCGCTCATCAGGCTCAGCTTCGCAAACGACATCTGCTTCGCCAGTTCCGGAACGAGGAACCCGCGCCAGCCGATTTCTTCGCCGAGTGCGCTTGAAAGGCTGCGAATCACTTCTATTGTGGCGGAAAGCACTACGTAGACCGCGAGCGAGCCCCAGGCAGGCACGCCGCGCAGCCCGGCGCTTTGTGCTGTCTGGATGACAAATTCGGAATTCCAGCCGCCCAGCCGAAACGCCCACACCGCGCCATACGCAACTGAGGCATAGGCGAGCGGGACGAAGTACGCGAGCGCGATGTACTTGCCTTCCGGCCAGCGCCACGCCAGCGATCGGAACCTGCGCCCAACGACACGGCAGCTTACCAGCGCAGCCAGAGCCGGG
The DNA here is from genome assembly GCA_963772155.1 of uncultured Acidobacteriaceae bacterium. Classification (GTDB taxonomy): domain Bacteria; phylum Acidobacteriota; class Terriglobia; order Terriglobales; family Acidobacteriaceae; genus Acidiflorens. The sequence continues at coordinate 63,949 of CAVYVX010000006.1, forward strand.
CACCACATAAGGCCGTGGGCAAACATGACGCCAGCCGAAAGAATGTGACCAGACCAGATGATTAAGCCGTAAAACACCGAGCTGAACGCCAGAGTTAGAAAGAGGTAAAGGTAAGTGGTTCGTTTGGGTGTGTCGCGCATTTCACTTCACCTCGGCAGGAGGATGGACCACCTTAACGGGGAAGTATAACGCGGGTTGGTCTTCTAACATTGGCCGAAATAAATAGGGTGCGCCACCCTTCGACTCGCTTCGCTCAGGGCAGGCTTCTCGCGCTTTTCGAGAAAGCTCGCCCCGAGCGATGGCCATACGTCTTCAAACGACGAGCGTCGGCTCGCCCTTTTTCCAGTTGCAGGCGCAGAGTTCGCCGGTCTGCAAGGCATCGAGCACGCGCAGAACTTCCTGCGGATTGCGCCCGACGGAGAGGTCGGTCACCATCACGAAACGGATGATGCCTTCCGGGTCGACGATGAAGGTGGCACGCTGGGCGACGCCGGCTTTCGGATCGAGAATGCCGAGCGATTCCGAGAGGTCGCGCTTGATATCGGACAGCATGGGAAACGGCAGATCGTGCAGGTCGGGGTGGTGTTCGCGCCAGGCACGGTGCACGAATTCGGAGTCGGTGCTGCCGCCGAGGAGTTGCGCGCCGCGGTCGAGAAATTCCTTGTACAGCTTGCCGAAGGCCGCGATTTCGGTGGGGCAGACGAAAGTGAAATCCTTGGGCCAGAAGAAATACACTTTCCATTTGCCGGCGTAGTCGAGGTTGGTGATGGTTTTGAACGCCTTGTCGCTATGGTCGGTGCCGACGGTGGCCGTCAGCGAGTATGCGGGGAACTGCTCACCTACTGCTAGCATTTTTCTTCTCCTAGAGTTGTATTTAATTTTGCAGACTGCGAAACAAATCGGTTTCGACGACGTCCGGCCCCGACATAGTTGCGCGAGAACTCGGTCGTCCCTCCGGGACTTAAATCATCTATTACACTCTTCCCAGCGATAAATCGCTGGGCTAAGTTTGGTCGCCCCTTCGGGGCTGGATTCTCAGATGGTTCATTTACCGGGTTGCTCGAAAATGAGTTCACACACACTACAGGAGTGAACGCCTTCCCATAGAGACGCGGCTTGCCGTGTCTCCCGCCCTGTGCATAAGAAGACGGGGCAAGCCCCGTCTCTACGGGTAACCACTTCGGGCACAACCTAACTGCATACACTAACAATGGATTCGCGCGATGCTGCGCCGGATGCAGATTCTTTCTACGGGTAGGGGTTCCTCACTCCGTTCGGGATGACAGGGTTTGAGAGTTGGGGACTTAATCAGAATTCCTTAGAGCGTATTTCAAAAACACCTTAATTAGCTCTGAGGGTGCGGCCCTCAGGGGCTAAAGCCCGCATTTTTCCAAGTCCTGAGCGGCACGGCTGAAGCCGTGCCCTTCCCAAAACCATTTATGAAAGCAGTTCTAATCTCCTTGGTTGACAGTCAGAACGCGAGCGATCTGTTCACCGGGCATGTGTCCGGTGGGGCTCCAGCCCAGCACGTTGTAATAGACCTTTTCGATGGAGCGGGCGATTTCGGGCCAGAGGTAATGGCTCTTGATGCGGTCGCGTCCGCGGGCCGCGGCCTGGCGGCGCAGTTCGGGATGGTGGATGAGCAGGTCCAACATGCGCTCGAGGTCCGCCTGATCGCCGCAGCGGAAGGTGAAACCGGCGTCCTCGACCACTTCGTTATTCTCCGGAATATCGCTGGTCAGAACGCAAACACCGGCGGCCATGGCATCGAGCAGCGCCAGGGACAAGCCCTCAATTTGCGATGGCAGCACGAACAGGGCGGCGTTCGAGAGCAGCTCGTCGAGCTGGCTTCCCGAGACCCAGGAAAGAAAACGGACGCGCTCGGATTCGTGGCGGCGCAGGTCCTTGACGTAGGCATCGGAGTGACTGGATCCTCCGGCGAGCACCAGCTTCATGCTGGTGTGGAGGGTTTCGAAGGCATCGATCAAGAGATGGCAATTTTTTTCCGGCGAAAACCTGCCTAGGAAAAGAACGTAGTTGTCGGGCCGGAGGTCCCACTCCAGGAGTTGCTGGGGAAAGCGGCGGGGCGCGGGCGTGGCTCCGTTGGGTACGTAGACGGTTTCGCGATTGTGCCGTTGGCGGTAGTGCTCTTGCAGCGTACGCGAGACGACCATGGTGGCATTGGGCAAGCGAACGGCAGCGGCTTCTCCCCAGCGCAAAACGCGCGCCGCAATCCAGCCCCATTTGCCGCGCTGCCAGTCGAGACCCTGCACGGTGACGACGGTCTTCTTGCCGGCCAGCCGCGGCAGAAAAGAAAACAGCGCCGGCCCCAGGCAGTGGTAGTGGACGACATCGTAGTCAGACATCATGGCATGAGCGGTGCTGAGGAGAGTGTGGACGAAAGTTTCCAGATGCTTGGAGCGGATGGTCGGCAAGCGGAGCACTCTCATGCCGTTGTGCGCACGCATGGGAGGAGTGAAATAACTGCGGCAATATACGGTGACTTCGTGGCCCAGGCGGGCCAGTTCGCGGCCGGCTTGCTCATAGTAGGACTCGATGCCGCTGTACTTGGAGACCAGGCCGCGGCCTCCGATGAACGCGACACGGACGTTGCGGCGGGGATTCTCCGGCTCGGGCGCTCCATCCCCGCACGCCAAAACCGGGCGTGCTGGAGACCCCGGCGCGGCGGGGAAGGACAACACTTTTTTCTGGGATGCGAGGCGGGAGTAAAGTTCGAGGAGCTTTTCCATGTGTTGCTCGGGGTCGTGGTTTTCTTGCACGCGACGGCGCGCGGCGGCGCCCATTTTTGCGATCAGATCGGGGCGGTCAAACAGAAACTCGATGTAGTGTGCGAGTTGCTCAGGGCCGCCGTCGGGATAAAGCAGGCCGGTGACGCCATGCTGGACGAGTTCGCGGCGCGAGCCCAGATCGGAGGCGATGACGGGCCGTCCCAAGGCATAGGACTCCAGAATGGTTTTGCCCAAGGTCTCGTAGGCATGGGAGGGGAAGATGGAGAAGCTGCACCCGGCGATGAGTTTTTGGAGTTTTTCGCCGCGCACCATGCCAGCGAATCGAACATGTTTCAGGGTCAGCTCTTTTGCTAGGGACGCGAGCCGGGGACGCTCGGGGCCGTCTCCCGCGATCACCAGGGGAATGTGCGGCAACTGCGCCATGGCGCGCAAGAGATCGTAGACGCCTTTCTCGGGAGAGAGGCGTCCGAAGTAGAGCAGGTAGCCTTCATCGGCGGCGAGCTGTTCATCGCCGGGCAGAACCTGGAAGTGGGGAAGGACTTCGATGCGCTGCGCCGGGAAACCGGCGGCGATGAACTTGTTGCGCACGAATTCGCTGGGAGCGAGAAACATGTCCACGCAACGTTCGTAGGTCCGCAACCAATTGTGCAGGTAAGCTTCGGCGGCAAGGACGACCGCGCTGGAACGCGGGCCCGCATAACAACCGTGGGTGGCGGCGTGGTGAAAAGCGCCGTGGCTGCACAGCTCGCAGGGGCGCGCATCGGCGACACAATTGTAAGTTGGGCACAGAACTTTGAAATCGTTCAAGTGGTAGAGCACTGGAATCTTCTGACGCTTCAATTCCCACAGAATCGAGGGCGACAGGTGATGGTAGATTCCGCGTACGTGGGCCAGCTCGGGAGAAAAATCGGCAATACACCTGCGCATGGCGCGGCGGGCCGATGGCGAATAAAGGGCGTGGGCCGCCATCCTGACTTTTTTAAAAAAACCGGCGTTGGGGTCCTTGAAGTCGAGATAGGGAATGCGATAACTGCGCCCTGTGAACGCGAGAGTGTGGCCGTGGTCCATGCTGAACAGCGCGGTTTCATGGCCGCGCTCATTCATCCGGTGGATGAGGTCGAAGAGGTATGCTTCGGTTCCGCTAAACGGATAGTCGTACTTGTTGCAATACAGGATGCGCACGTTCGTCCTCCGATGGGGGAATGCGGGCCAGGAATTGCTCGGCGAAAGCGCGCAGATTGCGCCGGCGATTGTAGGAAGCGGCGATGCTGGCCGCGGCCGCGCGCCGGATTCCGGCGAGGGAAGCTTGGTTGGCCTGGATCCACCGGACGGCGCCGACGAAATCGGGCAACGAGCCGGGGTCGTAAAGAAATCCCGTGCGCCGGTGTTCGACCAATTCTGGAATGCCGGTGATGGCGGGGGCCAGCACCAGCTTTTCGTGGGCCATGGCCTCCATCAGGACGACCGGGATGCCCTCGCTTTGGCTGGTCATGACGACCAGGTCGGCGTAACGGTAGTAGCGGGGAAGTTCGGTGCGCGGCTTGTGGCCGACCAGGTAAACACGGCCCTGGAGCCCCAACGCCGCGACTTGGCGTTCGAGGGCTGGGCGCTCCGGCCCTTCGCCGACGATCCAGCAGATAAAGTCGAGGCCTTGGTCGCGGAGCGCGGCGCAGGCCTGGATGAGAAAGCGATAATTTTTTACCCGATGCAGGCGTCCGACGGAGAGAAGACAGAAGCGCCGCTGGCCCGCCGCGACTTCAGGGTGGAGTATGGGCGTGGGCCAGGGGAGCACGCGATCGACGCCAAGACGTTGCAGCATGATTTTCTCGGCGGGCGTGGAAGGATAGTTGTGGAGAATGTACTGGCGGTTGTAGCCGGAGACGGTCACGCAAAAGCGGCAAGCGCGCAGCTTGGCCGCGAGCAGGTCGGCGCGTTCGAGCAGATCGGAGCCGTGCAGGGTGAAGCTGAAGCCGATTCCGAGCAGACGGGCGGCGGCCAGGGCCATCCAGGAAGCGAAGTATCCGTGATGAGCGTGAATGTGTTCGACATGGAGCGGCTCGAGTTGTTCGGCCAGCGCGGCGCCCATTACGGTGTGGCCGAGGGCGCGAATGCGGCGGATTGGGGAGGCTCCGCGCTCCAACAGCAAAGGGCGCAATAGTTGCCATAAGATGTGGCGATCGGAGACGAGGCGGCGCGATGCCCGCAGCAGATCGTCGTCGGAGAGGGGCTGAAAAAAAAGCGTCTCGTCCCAGAAAGCGCGCTCCGCTGGGCTCAGATCGTGGGGCGAGACGCGTTTGCCGCTACAGCAGACAACTTGCACCCCGCGGCGGCGCAATTCCGCGATTTCATCCATCACGTAAGGCTCGAGGGGCGAGGGAAACTCGCCGGCGATGTAGGCGATGGTGGTCATGCGACGGACTCCTGGGACGCGCAGAGCATTCCGGCAACGGTGAACATCAGTCCAATGACGAACTGGTACGCCATGTCAACGAAGAAAGCGTTGAACAGGTAAACGCCGAGCAAGATGGGCCAGGTCTTGCGCAGCAAAGCGACGGAGACGGATTCGTGGGGCGGGGCGCGCCAGGCGAGGCGGAAGAGGTTGAAGAAAAGAATGCCGTAGAGGGCCAGCCCCGGCACGCCGAACTCGACCAGCAAGGCGAGATAAGTGTTGTGCACATAAAAGATGCGGAGGTGGTAACCCTCCATGCGGCGGCCGAGTTCGGCGTACATGACGCCGGCTGGCCAGCCCGTGAGCGGGCGCTCCATAAACATCGCCCAACCGGCGTCGTAGACGGCGAGGCGCGCCTCGACCGGGCCGCGCTCTCGGGTGCGGTCCAAAAGAGCGATCTTCAGCGCATGGTCGCTGAAGCCGATTGCCCAGGCGCCGACGAGGGCCGCAACCACCAACAGAGCGCAGGCCGCCAGCAGTCGCCGTTTGATGAGGCGAAATCCGAGAACGATGGAGGAGGCGGCGAACGCGATCCAAACCGCCCGCGTCATGGTGGCGAGCACGGCCACGGGCAGCGCCAGCCACAGCAGCCAGACGGCGGTTTTGCGCTTTTGCGAAAACGCAAAAACAAAGACAAGAATCCCCAGGATGTTCAGTGAAACGCCGTTGGCTACCGCCTGAAGAAAGGGGCCGCGAGCGCGGTCGGGATGGAAACCTATGCTTTCGTCGAGAATGAAGCGCGGAAAGATGAGGGAGCGGGCGTCGGCGAGGAAGGCAATGGCGATGAACACGAGGTAGGCGAGCGCGAAGACGGCGAAAAGTTCAAAGTGCCGCCGCTGCGATGCGCCCCGGAAAACGAGCACAGCGATGTGGAAGAGCACAAAGGGGACGATGAATTTGCCGGCGATCACGCTCCAGATTTGCGCGTCGAATGGTTCGCGAAGCGCGCGGAACACGGCCAGCGCCGCGAGCGCGAGCATGGGCAAACTGAGTCCGGCAAAAAAGGGGATTTTTTCGCGAAGCGCCATGGCCCGCAGAGCGACGAAAAAGACGAGAACGCCGAAGGCGATGCGGTCGGCGTAATGAGAAAAAAGGTCTGGCGGCCGGAACAGGAAAACGGTCATGGCGGCCACGTACAGGATGGAGGGAAAGGCCAATCCCAAGTAAAGCGGACGAAGCGCCAGAGCGGCAGCGCGCCAAAGCGGGCTGTTGTCACTGTCCCGGATTAAAGCCAGGGCGCGGCTGCTCATGCGGAGAGTCAGGCTCCTTCCGGGGAGAACAGCACGCGAACCGTGCCGGCCAGAATGCGCAGATCCAGAAGCAGACTCCAATTCTCGATGTAGGTGAGATCGAGGTGCATGTTGAGTTCGAACGACGGACAGCCGCGGGCCGTGATCTGCCAGAGGCCGGTGATGCCGGGCTTTACGTCGAGGCGGCGGAAATGTTGCAGTTCGTAACGATTGACGTCGTCGGCGGGATGAGGACGCGGGCCAACCAGGCTCATCTCGCCGCGCAGCACGTTCCAGAGCTGCGGAAGTTCGTCGAGGCTGTAGCGGCGGATGAAGCGGCCGATGCGGGTGATCCTGGGGTCGTCGTCGATTTTGAAGGTCGGGCCGTGGCGCTGGTTGCGGGCGCGCAATTCCTGCTTGAGATGTTCGGCGTTGGTCACCATGGAACGAAACTTGTGGCAACGGAAACGGCGGCCTTTGGCGCCGATGCGTTCGGCGGAGTAGACGGCGGGGCCGGGCGAGTCCAGGCGGATGAGCAGAGCGACGATGGCCATGAGAGGTCCGATCAACGCCAGGCCGAACGCCGCGCCGGCGACATCCAGCAAGCGCTTCAGAAACAGGGAGGCGCTCGGCAAATGCTCGCGGTGCAGGACGACCACCGGCACTTCTCCGATGTGATCGACGCCCGAGTCGGGCCACGGGCCCGGCGGCAGATCGGGCACGGCACGAATGTCAAGATGGTTGCGGAAGGCGACCTCGGCAGCCGCCCGCGCCTGGGCGGGCCGATCGGGAAGAGCGAGAATGACTTCGTCGATGAATTCGGAGCGGGCAAGCCAGTCCAGGTCTGAGATCCGCCCCAAGACCGCCGGGGAAAGAGGCAGGTCGTCATCCACGAAGCCGCAGACGGTTGTGCGCTGGAGAGGATCGTTGCGCAGGGCTTGCGCGATGGAACGAGCGGTCAACCCCCCGCCCACGATGAGGACATTGCGCGATTCGGCTTCGCGCCGCCGCCGCTTCCATACCAACTGCCGCAACTGGCGCGCCAGCACGAGGCCGGCCAGACTGCCGGCGAATGTTGCGATGGCGGCGAGAGGACGGATTTCGGCCCAGTCCGCGATGAAGACCAGCCCAATCGCAAACAGAGTTGACCTGGCCATTGCGGGGACGATCCCGGCGGGAAGTGGATCGCCGGCGCGTTTGTATATCCCCTCACGGAAGCCAAACAGCGCCACCAGAACGGCAAAGACGGGCAAGCAGGTCCACGGCAGGCCCCAAGCCGGAGAGAATAGCGTTGACGCGGCGCACACGGCCACGAGAACGATCGAATCGGCTGCCACCGACTGCAAGAGCAGGAAGCGATCGCCGGTGAGGTGAGGGAGGAGCTGTCGCACCGGCGCTCGCACCGGGGCGCGGGTCGCGGCGCTTTTGCCGATCGCGGCGACTGGACGTGCGGGGGCAACGCCGGTTGCCGGCGCGACCGGCGGCGAAGCGGCGCTGGGACGCGGCATTGCGGAAGCCCCGGGAATCATGCGGGCATACGGCGAGAGATCCTCCTTCAGTCCCGTGTCGCATAGCCGGTTTGTGGTCAGCTCGTCCATGGGATTCACAGATTCCGGTACAGACCTTGAGGCACAGGGAAGCGGCGTTCCGCGAGGACGGTTCCGAGCAGAGGAACTTGCGCCTGGGTCAGCTGGTCCTTGATTTGAGCGGCAACGAAGCGTCTGGTTTTGTTGGCGGTCAACACCAGCACCAGGCCGTCGCAAGCGTGGCCAATGCTCGCGGTGAGCCAGGAGACGGGAGCGCACCACAGAATGGAAAAGTCGAACTCGGCCGTGAGTTCGCGGAGCCGCGACAGATTCTGGCCGGCGATCCGCTGCCCGCAGGACTCCGGGAGCCAGCTTTGCCGGGGAACCATCCACAGGCGCGGCCCGATCGGCCAAGTCGTTTGCGCATGGCTTGGGGACGGAATCTGGAGCTGGGTTTGCAATAGGGCCGAGTCCAAGTGCGCGTCGATCAGCCCAACGTCGCAGCCGCCTTCTTCAGTCAGGATTTTGGCGGCATCGAGGCAGAGTGCCGCGGTCGCGGCCGATGATTCAACCGGGCAAAATCCGACGTGCCGCACGAGGGCCGATCCGCGCCGGAAGAAAAGTCGTTGAACCAGCCCGTGAATCTGATCGTCGTGCAGCGAAGCGGCGTGAGAAACCGCTGGGCGCTCGACTTGCACGTGGACCGGAGTCACGCGCGGCTGCTCATCGGAAACTGGCGTTTCGACAAAATAGTCACGGAGGAGGGTGTTCATTGGACCATCCCTTTGGATTGACCGATGCGAAACATTGAGGGACGAGGAACCGCAGGCTCCGGCGGCGGCAACCAAGCCAGCACCGGAACTTCCAGCAGGCTGCCAGCTTCGCCGGGAGTGCGAATCGTCGGATCGAAATACTCGGCGGCAAAGGCGGCGGCGAGGCTAAATCGCCATGGCCAGCCCGAACGCGAGCAGGAAGTAAAGGAGGATGGAGTGCGCGGGCAAGACCGGGGCCACGGGCGGCTCGACGATGGCGACATTGAGGATGCGGCGCTCGTCGAGCGCGTCGCCAATGCGCGCTTCCTCGCGTTTACGGAGGTAGAGCAGGTAGTTGTCTTCGTCGGCTTTGGCGGTGCGCATCAGGTCTTGCTGGTCCACGGAAGCGGATTGCATTTGCTGGGCCAGCGCGCGCAGTGACGCGACCTGAGCGGCAGCGGCGGATTGCCGCGCCCGCAGGCCGTCCCACTGCACCTGGGCTTTTTCCAGCTCCATGCGGGCCCACTCGTAGTTGGGATCTTTGTCGGTGGTTTCGTCGCGCACGGGGGTGAGCGCTTCGGCGGCAATGGACGCGCGCGTGTCCGCGATTTGCTGTTCCACTTCGCGCACCAGGCGGTAGGACGGCTCGAAGCGGGTGAGCAGCTCGGTGCGCTGGAGCTGGAGCTCCAGCAAACGCGTTTTCATCTTTTCGAGGGCCTCGGGATTATCGGCCCAGCGATTGAGGGTGACCGACCGTAAAGGGAAGGACTTGAGCTGTTCGCGCAAGGACGCAATTCTGTGCTCGGTCTCGGTGCGGTCCTGGTCGATCTGGCGGCAGGCCGCGTCCGCTTCGCCCAACTTTTGCAGCGCGATGTCGCGCTCCGTGCGCCAGCCACGCCCCGGGCGCGAGTAAAGCGCACCAGTTCGGCTTCGGAGCGATGCAGTCTCTGTTCGGATTCAGCGGTTTGCTGGTCGAAAAACTCGACCTCTCCCGAAGGCCGCTGCAGGTTCGTGTGCTTTTGCACATAGAGGGTGGAAAGGGCGGAGAGGACGTGCGCGGCCCGTTCCGGACTGGTGTCTTTGTAGCTGACCTGGATCAGGTTCGACTTCTTCAGAGCTTCGACATCCAAGCGGCGCGACAGTTTGCGAACGGCGTGTTCGATCTCGGCGGGGCGATCGGGGCCGGGTGTGTTGGCCGGAACCAGTCCCGCCACGGTCACGACTTGCTTCAGGAGATCTTCGTCGCTTAGGAGTTCAACTTCGGAATTGAGTTCTTCCTCGGTAATCGCGGGACGGGTGAAATCCATGGCGTTGGGGGGTTGGGAAGAGACAACGGGGTCGAAGCGGCCCCGGCGCAGCAGGACCTTGAAGTGCGATTCGTAGCGCGCCGAGAAGACGGCGAAGAGCATCGCCGCCAGCAATACGAACCCAAAAGAAACAGCGACGAGCCGCGGACGCCGGAACAGCGTGGCCGCAAGCTCACGGGGCGTTGGGGAAAGAGGGATATGCGAGTTTCCTTTCCATTCCGCGGACATGGATCGTACAGCAAAGCCGATCACACCCGGCGGGCTTTATGGGAACTCGCCAGTTTTTTAAAGACGCAATCAGTGTATGCTGCTGCTCCTTTCCACTAAAACTGCAAGGGGTTCACGTACCAGCTCAAGGAATTGGTGGGAACATACTTGCGGATCTTCGACACCCTGTTCTGCGGCACAAAAATGAAGTCGCCGGGCTGAAGATGGAGATCTTCGCGCAGGTTGCGAGAATTCAGCATCTTTTTTAGGTCAATCACATGGGATTCGGCCAGGTCGGCGGAAATCCGGCGAAACACAACGACCCGCGAATGACGAGCCTGCTGCGTGAAGCCGCCGGCAATGGCGACGGCTTCGTTTACGGTCAGGTCGCCGCGCAGCTCATATTTTCCCGGCCGCGCCACCTCGCCCGAAGCGAGGAAGTAAGGCCGGTCAAAATCCTTCAAGGTCACGGTGACCTCGGGCTCGCGCAGAAAACCGCGGTAGGCGTTGGCGACCGCCTGCCGCATCTGAGGGACCGTGAGTCCTTCCGCCAGCAGCGTGCCCGCGCCTTTCAATGCCACGAAGCCATCGGGCTGCACGGTCAAAGTCTGATTAAAGTCGGGCGAAAAAGTGAAACTTACGTCCACGGTGTCCGATTTCGCGAGCCGATAAAGCGGGTGGCGTTCCCCTCCGAATGCAGGATCTCCCATGCCACCCGCTTTCCCGGGTTGTGCGATCGCTTCGTGGGAGGAGCCGTCCGTGTCCGGCCGGTCCTGGCTCCGCAAGCTCTCCGCCAGCGCGATCTTGCCGGTTGGCGAAGCAGAGGACCCAGGCGCCGGAGCAGGCGACGGTACAGTCTCCTGAGCGAAAGCGGCCACGGCCAGCTGTAGGATGAGCGCGCCCACAGCTCCCAAAACGACGTGCTTGGCAAATACATTCATCTCCGGACTCTCACCGTTGCTCTGAACGGCGAACTAAGCAGCTCGGGCGTTTGAGCTGTTGAGTACAAAATAACGTTGCGCAGCGAACACAACAAGACTTGTAAAGTACCGTCTACTGCGGTACCGGGCAGGTTGCGGCCTTCGAAAAGGGGATGAAATCGGGCAATGGCCCGCCAGAGTTGGGTTTTCAGCTTGGGGCGCGCGCCGCTTAAGAGAGTGCCCGGCGAGAGATATACCCAAGAGTAGCTCCGCGAAAGTAGACAGGGGATGGCGGGATTCATCACCAACAGGGTGTGACCGGGCCTACATCCGGCCCATGCGCTCTGGGGCATGATGGGAGTGTGACCGTCATGCGCTCCGCGAAACAGCCCACCGTGACCACTTCGCCCGCCGCCGAAATCGTGCACGTTCTGGTCGCCGACTCGGGCCCCATTCAGTCGCAACTCTTGACCCGGGCCTTGAAAAACCGGCGGGAATTTCAGGTCTCCGCAGTTGCGTTGGAGACATCCGCCATCCACGAATTCATGCAAGCCACCCCCGCCGACGTGGTCCTGATTGCGGGGAGCCAGTTGCCGGATTTCAGCCTGCTGCGCTGGCTGCGAGTTTCCTATCCCAGGATCGCTCCCGTGCTGCTGGCCGAGAACGACGACCGCGAAGTGGTGGTGAACGCCTTTCGCGCGGGCGCGAAGGGAATATTTCTTTTTGCCCGCACTCCTTTCGCGATGCTGTGCAAGTGCATCCACTGTGTTTTCCGGGGACAAATTTGGCTCGACAGCCCGCAGATGAATTACCTGCTGGATGCTTTATCGGAGGTGCCCACACTGCGCGTGGTCAACTCCAGTGGCAGGTTCTTGTTGACGCCTCGCGAGGAGCAGGTGGTCGCACTGGTCGCCGATGGCATGACCAACCGCGGCATCGCCACCGAATTGGGGCTCAGCGAGCACACGATCAAGAAATATCTGCTGCGCATCTTCGACAAGGTGGGGATATCGAGCCGGGTGGAACTGGTGCTGTACGCCATGTCGCACGGCGAGCATAGGCCGGCGGAATGGATGCCAGGCAAGGCCTGAGCGCGGAAGGAAGGGCCGGCGGAATACAATGTCAAGATGCGGAAAGGCGAGGAGATCGCATAGTGACGAGTTCCGGGGCCGAGTCCCAATCCCAAACTAACGTAGGGCGCCGATGGACGGTGATCGCTTCCGGGCTGCTGCTGGCGGCGCTGGCGCTGGTCGTGATCTATACCGGGCCGGACGCTTTTTTCAGTCCGATCGCTTTGGTCGTGGTGGCCGCGATCGGGCTGGCCGCGCTGCTGCTCCAGGTGCGGTTTCGCCGCGATCTTCCGGACATTCATTCTCCGCGCTGGCTGAACGTTCTCGGCGTTCTCTGCGCCATGGCCTCGCTGTTCTCGGACCGCCTCCGGATGACGGGCCGGACGCTGGACATGGTGGCGTTTGCCGCCGTGGTTTGCTTCGGCATCAGCGGCGCGCTCATCCTGCACGCGCTGCGCCAGCGGCTGCGGGCGATACAATCGGCTGCGGAAGAGTAGAGAACAAGGAAGATAAAATCTACAGTGTCCCGGTTTGGACAATACCGGATAGAATCATCGTCAAATGGACGCACATCCGGCTAAGACATTTGACCAAGGCAAAGCAGAAGTCACGAAGCTGTGCCGGTATTTCACAACCAACCGCCAAGCGTTTCTCGCACCCGGCGTCAAGGAAGCCCACGTCCGCCAATCGCTAATCGATCCTCTCTTTGAAGCCCTGGGGTGGGAACGTCGGCAACAAGGCAATGACCGCGCCCCAGTACAGGGAAGTCATTCCCGAAGACAGTCTGGACGTTGAAGGGCAACAGAAAGCTCCGGATTACACCTTTCGCGTCGGCTCCCTGCCGAAGTTTTACGCTGAGGCCAAAAGGTGCGGCGTAAACATTGGCGAAGACCCTGCCCCCGCCTTCCAGCTTCGCCGCTACGGATGGAGCGCCAAACTCGCGTTGTCCATTCTCACCGACTTTGAGGAACTTGGCGTTTACGATTGCACCCTGCGGCCTCGCCCGAGCGAGAAGGCGAGCCATGCGCGCATTCAGTATTTCCACTTCGAGGAATACCCCGACCGTTGGCGCGAGTTGTGGGATGTGTTTTCGCGTGAAGCCGTATGGTCGGGCGCGTTTGACCAATACGCTGCCTCCAAGCGAAAGCGTGGAACGTCTGAAGTAGACGTGGAGTTTTTGAAGGAAATGGAGGGCTGGCGGCTTGCGCTGGCCGGGAACATTGCCCTTCGCAATAAAGACCTATCGTTGGACGACCTCAACGAGTCCGTGCAACGGACGATTGACCGCGTGGTCTTCCTTCGCATGGCGGAAGATCGGGGCTTGGAGCCTTACGAGCAACTTCTGAAGCTGTGCGAACGGCCCGATATTTACTCCCGCTTCATTCACGACCTGTCCCGTCGCGCCGACCAGAAATACAACTCCGGTCTGTTCCATTTCCAGCAGGAAAGCGGTGTGTCCGACGAGCCTGACCGGATCACACCGAAGCTGGTGCTGGACGACAAGGTTTTTAAGCCGATCCTGCAAAGCCTCTACTTCGTTCACGGTTCGCCCTATCAGTTTGGCGTGATGCCGGTCGAAATCCTGGGCACCGTTTATGAGCGGTTCCTGGGCAAGGTGATTCGGCTTACTGCCGGACATCAGGCCAAGATTGAGGAAAAACCGGAAGTACGCAAAGCCGGGGGCGTTTACTACACTCCGTCCTACATTGTTGAGTACATCGTCAAGCAGACCGTTGCGCGTCAGATTGAAGGGCGAAGTCCAGCACAGTTGGCTGGCTCTACTGGCTCCAAAGATCGGCAACCGTTCCGCGTCCTCGACATGGCTTGCGGAAGCGGCTCGTTTTTGTTGGGCGCATACCATTGTCTTCTGGACTACTGCTTGAATTGGTACACGGAACACAAGCCGGAAAACTTCAAGAAGGCCGTTTACAAGGATTCCCGCAACGGCCACTGGCGGCTGACGATTGAGGAAAAGAAACGAATCCTCACAACGCACATCTTCGGCGTGGATATTGACCATCAAGCCGCCGAAGTAACCAAACTCTCGCTGTTGTTAAAAGTATTGGAAGGCGAGACCGACCAGAGCCTTTCCTTGAGCCAGTTTGCCTTCGGAGACCGCGCCCTGCCCAACCTGGCCGCCAACATCAAGTGCGGCAATTCCCTGATCGGCCCGGACTATTTCACCGGCAAAATGTTTCCCGAGCCTCAAGAAATGAAGCGCGTCAACCCCTTCGACTGGGAACAAGGTTTCCCCGCCGCGATGAAGGCCGGCGGCTTCGACTGCATCATCGGCAACCCGCCGTATATCCGGATTCAGACGATGAAGGAATGGGCACCACTGGAAGTCGAAATTTACAAGGATCTATTTCATGCTGGCAGGACGGGAAACTATGACATCTACGTCGTTTTCGTGGAGCAGGGGTTGCGACTCCTAAATGCTAGTGGAGAACTCGGGTTCATCCTGCCCAGTAAATTTTTTGCAACAGACTACGGAGCTGCCCTGCGAGGCCTCATTGGCCAAAAGCGGTCGCTGCGTAAAATCGTGGATTTTGGACACGCTCAAGTATTCGATGGTGCCAGCAATTACACCTGCCTTCTGTTTCTTTCCCGTTCACCCGTATTGGAGGGAATGTACGCGCGAGTGGATTTGCCCAGCGCGCTGTCAAATGGAGATGTGGAGAACACGTCGATTGAGAGCGAAAGCCTCACCTCCGCACCGTGGTCGTTCGCGGGGAAACAAGATCGATCGATTGCCGCGACAATTTGCCAAAAATCGGTCCCCTTGGGGCAGCTACCGGCAAAAATCGCGCGCGGCACAAGTTCGGGGAATGACGATGTGTTTGTTCTCTGTCAAAGGGGGAGAAAGTTTTTCACCCGGGATGGGCAATCGGTTGACATCGAGCGCAAGATCTTGCGAATCCCAATCTACGCCAGTGACTTTGGGCGTTATAGGTTTGCGCCAGGCTCCGGCGAGACAATTATTTTCCCCTACGATGTTTCTTCCTCGGGGTACACGCTCAAACCCGAAGCTGTCATGAAACGCGATTTTCCAAAGGCATACAACTATCTGTTTGAGCGCAAGAGAGAGCTTGAGAAACGCAAGCAGTTCAATGCTTGGTACGGATTCAGCGCTCCCCGCAATCTCGACGTCCACGATTCGGCGCACTTATTTGTTCCCCTATTGGCGAACACAGGCTTGTATTGCCGTTTGCCGAAAACACAGCGGAAAAGATTCTGTTTGATGGCAAGCGGCGGTTTCAGTATTACGGTAAACCCATCTTGCGGCCTTTCTCCTAATTATGTTCTGGGTCTTTTGAACTCAAAACTTATTTTCTGGCGGTTGCGCTCTATCAGCAACGTTTTCCGCGGTGGTTGGGTCACTTGCACCAAACAGTATGTAGAAACGCTTCCCATACGCATGATCGACTTTTCGCGCGCGTCCGAAAAGGCTGCTCATGGCCGCATGGTGTCGCTCGTCGATTCCATGCTCAGCCTGCACAAGCACCTTGCCGCCGCGAAGTCCGCCGCGCAGAAGGCCATTGTGCAGCGCCAGATCGAGGCCACCGACCGCCAAATCGATCAACTCGTCTATCAACTCTACGGATTGACGGACGAGGAGATCGCGCTGATTGAGAACTCAACTTCAGATCCCAAGGGAGCTGGCCCGGCCTAGGCTGACCGTCCAAACTCCATGCGTCCGGTTGCGCTGTAACCCGTTTCGTTTGTTTCATATAAAGTCGTTTTACGTATCTTTATATACGTACATTGCCGTCTGTACAGTGTTTCACGTGAAACATATCTCCGTTTTGCGTGATTTCCCTGGACGTTCCGCCGCATCTCCCCGGAGGAGATCGCGCTGATTGAAAGCCGCGAGAACCCTCAGTCCGAGGGCCGGTAGCCAGTACCGCAGGGTTTCCATTTACAATTCCCCCATGCGCATCACGCTATTCGGAGCTTCGGGATTGCTGGGCCAGGATCTGGTTCCGGCGCTGAGCGGGGAGCGCCATCAATTGACCGCGCTGTCCATCGAAGACATCGACCTGCGCGAGCACGCGCGCATTCGCGGCATTATTCGCGATTCCCGGCCCGAATGGATTTTTTTGCTGGCCGCCTACACCGATGTGGATGGCTGCGAGGCAAACCGCGAGTCGGCTTTTGCGGTGAATTGCGAGGGCGCGGTCAACGTGGCCGAGGCCGCCCGCGCCGCCGGAGCGCGCTTGCTGTTCATCAGCACGGACTACGTTTTCGATGGCAGCAAGCGATCGCCTTACCAGACCACCGATCCGAGAAACCCGGCCAGCGTTTATGGTGAGAGCAAAGCGCGGGCCGAGGAACGGCTCCTCGAAATTCTGCCCGAGGTCTGCATTGCCCGCACGGCCTGGCTCTTCGGCCACGGAGGAAAATGCTTTCCGGCGACGATCCTCAAGCTCGCCTCCACGCGCCCGGAAATTTCGGTAGTAAACGATCAGCGTGGCAGCCCGACCTTCACGCGCGATCTTGCATCCGCGCTGGTGCAGCTCTGCCGCGCGAATGCCCGCGGTATTGTGCACGTCACCAACTCGGGCAACTGCACCTGGTACGAATTTACCCAGGAAATCTTGCGCGCGTCCGGAATGGCGACCGTGGTGAAACCCGTAACCACCGCCGAGTTTCCGCGCCCAGCGCGACGGCCGACGTACTCCGTTCTGGCGCCCGACAGCCTCCACGCCTACAACATCCACATGCCGGAATGGCAGGACGCGCTGCGCCGCTATCTCGCCAGCGCGCCGGCGGGGCCGGTCTCAGTGGTTCCGTAGATAAGTAGTTCCGTAAAAACGACGGCTTCGTCGCTGAAGGACCGTGCTTCAGCCGCAGAGTTCCCACTCCCACCCGTTCTCGCGTTAGACTCTGCTGATGACTTCCGGCCCGCTCAACGCTCTTGCTCGCGCTTCTTCTTCCTATCTTCGTTCCGCGATGCATCAGCCGATCCAGTGGCACGAGTTTGGCGAGGAGGCTTTTCGCGCGGCCCGTCTGGCGAACAAACCTGTGCTCTTGGATATCGGCGCGGTCTGGTGCCATTGGTGTCATGTGATGGATCGCGAATCGTATGACGATGCCAAGGTGGCGGCCATCGTCAACCAGCATTTCATCGCGGTGAAAGTGGACCGGGACGAGCGTCCGGATATTGACAGCCGCTATCAGGCGGCGGTGGCCGCGCTTACCGGGCAGGGCGGATGGCCGCTGACGGCATTTCTTACTCCCGAGGGCAAGCCGTTTTTTGGCGGAACTTACTTCCCTGCGGCGGACGCCTACGGGCGTCCCAGTTTTAAGCGCGTGCTGCTGGCCATCGTGCAGGCTTATCGCGAGAAGCCTGGCGAGGTGCTGGAGCAGGCGCGGATGGTCGAGAGCGCACTCGCGCGGGCGGAGTCTTTTGCGGCAGGCACTTTTCCGGAGAGCAGGGCGAAGGTCTCCGCTGCCGCGATTGACGCGATTGTGGAAGCGGCGCGGGCAATGTTTGACAAAGTCAACGGCGGATTTGGAACTGCGCCGAAGTTTCCGCATCCGGCGGCGCTCGATCTGGTGATGGACCGGTATTCGTGTGGAAGCGGGGCTCCGCCCCGCTTGGACGGGGCAGAGCCCCGTCACCACACAGACAATGACGACTTGCGGATTATTTTCACGCGCACGCTGGAGAAGATGGCGCGCGGCGGCGTCTACGACCAGTTGGCGGGCGGATTCCATCGCTACTCGGTGGACGAGCGCTGGATTGTGCCCCACTTCGAGAAGATGGGTTACGACAACTCTGAGTTGCTGAAAAACTATGTGCACGCTTATCAGGCGACGGGGGACGAGTTCTTCGCTGGTGTGGCGCGCGACATCGTTCGCTGGATGGATGAATGGCTCAGCGACCGCGCCCACGGCGGCTTTTACGCTTCGCAGGATGCCGACTACTCTATGTGCACTAACATCAACGACGACGGCGATTATTTCACCTGGACCCGGGAAGAAACTCGATCTGCGCTGACCGGGGACGAGGCTGCGGTGGCGGAACTTTACTACGACATCCAGGAAATTGGCGATATGCGCCACAATCCGGCGAAGAATGTGCTCTACATGCAAACCCCGGTGGAGGGAATTGCGCGGCGGCTGAACATTGGGGAAGAGCGGGCGCGCGCGCTGCTGGCCACGGCGCGGAAGAAAATGTATGCGGCGCGTTTGCTGCGTCCGGCGCCGTATGTGGACAAGACGGTGTACGCGGGCTGGAACGCGATGTGCATTTCGGCGTATCTGGAAGCGGCCAAGGCGCTCAATCTGGCCGAGGCGCGCCACTTTGCCTTGCGCTCGCTGGACCGGCTGCTTTCCGAGGGATGGAGCGCGGAGCGCGGGATGAAGCATGTGATCGCCTACTCCGAGGCTTTTTCGGAGGCTTCTTCGGACAATCGGGCGGAGCGGCGCGAAGTCGCGGCGCGCCGGTCATGCTGGACGACTACGCTTTCGCGGTGATTGCGTGTCTCGACGCTTACGAGGCGACGGCGGACCTGAGCTACTTCCGTTTTGCGCGCGCGATCGCGGATGCAATGCTGGCGGGGTTCTTCGATGCGGCGGAGGGTGGATTTTTCGACAGGCGCGTGCCGGGTCGAGCGGCGGACGGAGCGTCGAACGAAAGCGCGCCGGGAATTCTGGGAACGCGGCGCAAGCCGTTTCAGGATTCGCCGACTCCGGCGGGAAATTCAGCGGCGGCAATCGCGCTGCTGCGCCTGCATGGTTACGCAGGCGATGGATCGAGTAACGGGCCAAATAACGATGCGCCGAACAACGACGCGTCGTATCGTGACAAGGCCGAACAGACGCTGGAGGTCTATGCTGGGGCTGCGGGCGAGCATGGGATTTTTGCGGCAACCTACGGGCTGGCGGTGGGCCGCTTCATTGAGCCGCACACGCTGGTCGTGGTCGTCGGAAAGGATGAAGCGGCGACGGAGTTGTATCGCGCCGCGGTGCGTCCGCTGGGCTTGAACACGGCGGTTTTGCGTTTGGACGCGGACAAAGTTGTCGCGCAGAACCTGCCGCCGACTTTGGCCGAGACGCTTCCGAATCTTCCGGCGCTTAACGGAGGGCGCTCGTTTGCCGTGGTGTGCTCGGCCTTCGCCTGCCAGCCGCCGATTTTCGATACCGGAGAATTGGCGCGGGCATTGGGGCCGCGGGCGCGTCCGGGGGCGTAAGGTGGGGCGGCTGACTTGGAGGAGCTAGGGGACTGAAACTCCGTCTTCAAATGCGGACCTGCTACGGGCCTGAAGGCCCAGTCCGTCCCCGCCGATATAGATGATAGGGTTCCGCGCGCACGGTACTCTGCCGCCGTCTTGCCGGAATCCTAAAAGCTGATAACTGACAGCCGCGACCTCAATCTCCCACGGCTTCAACCGCGGGAAATTCTTCCAACGCCGTCCGCTTTGAGACTTTCGCGCTGGTCACCAGCACCACCGAAGCTATGATGATCGCGCTGCCAATGGCGATGTAGCGGTCGATGCGCTCGTGCAGGACCAGCCATCCGAGAAACACCGCGACCACGGGATTGACGTAGGCGTAAGTGGAAACCTTCGAGGTCGGGACGTGCTGCAGCAGCCAGATATAAGCCGTGTATCCGATCCAGGAGCCGCAGACCACGAGATAGAGAATCGCGCCCACTCCGCGGTAAGTCCAGGTTATGTTAGAAGGTTTCTCGATCAGCAGCGCGAAAATCAGGTTCCCGATGCCCGCGAAAGTCACCTGCCACGCAGTGGCGCTGAAGGGATCGGCAGCCGCCGTCTGCCATTTTTTCGAGAGCACCGACCCATAGCGCCCAACTGATCGATCCCAGTTGCAGCCCGAGCGTCCACCAGAGTTCGCGATGGCCCAGGGCATTGGAGATGACGAAGGATCGGGCCAGATGAGCACGACCACGCCGGCGAGGCCGATGGCGAGGCCGATCTTGCCGCGCCGCGAGATATGATGGTCGCCCAGCAACAGGCTGTCGAGCACGAGAAACCAGAGCGGCGTAACCGCAATCAGCAGCGCGGACAGGCCCGTGGGAACGATTTTCTCGGCGTAAGAAAGCGTGAGATTGCCGCCCACCAACAGCAGAACGCCGACAACCGCCAGATGGCCAAGCTGCCGCGCCGAAAAAAGAATGCGGTGTCCGGCGAGCGCGCAGTAAGCGAGCATGAGCACGCCCGCGATCAGAAAGCGCGCGGCGCACATGGTCGCCGGAGGAATCTGCTCGACCGCGATGCCGATGCCCAGATAAGTCGAGCCCCAGAAGACGTAGACCAGCCCGAAGGCAAGAACGATCTTCCATCGGCTGGCGGACGCGGCGCTCATGAGAGAAGTTCAGAATATCAGAGTGGGGAAGGGCGGCTGCGAGCTACGAGCTACGAACTCCGAGCAACCTGCGCGTCCGCTTGCTCGCAGCCCGAAGCTCGCAGCTCGTAGCCATTTCACATTGAGAAATAGTTTGTACGCGCAATCGCAACGCCGCCGTCTACATCCCCATACTCGGCGAGGATATTGCCAGCCGCTTCGGCGCCGGAGCGAACGCAGTCGGGCACGCCGACGCCGTTATAACCGTTGCCCGCAAGCGCCAGACCGGGAAGTTTCCGGCGGAGCGATTCGATGCGCTGCAAGCGTTCGAGGTGGCCGACCGAATACTGCGCCATGGCCGACTTCCACTTGTAAACGCGCGCAAACAGAGGCTCGGCATCGAGGCCAACGATCTGCCGCAGTTCGCCGCGAACGATTTCGAGGATCTGGTCTTCGCTGCTTTCGAGAATTTCTTCCGCGCGCGCGCCGCCGAAAAAGCAGCGGATAAGGGCGCGATTTTCGGGTGCGCGGTGGGGAAATTTGTTATGCACGAAAGTCGCGGCGAGCAGGCGGCGTCCTTCGCTGCGGGGCACGAGAAATCCGAACCCAGGCGGAAGCGAGCGGCGCACAGTTTCGTCGTAGCCGAGCGCGACGGTCACGGAAGAGCTGTAGCGGATTTCTCCGAGTTCGCGCGCCAGGTTTTCATCGGCGATTTGCAGCAGCTTGGACGCGGCTGGCGCCGGAGTGGCGACGATGAGCGCGTCGAAGTGGCCGCTCCGATCGCCGGAGGACACGGTCCAGCCGTCCGCATGGGCGGCGACCGAATGGACCGGCGCTGAGGTTCGCAGCGCGTTCGAGTCGAGACGCGCGGCCAGCGCATCCACCATCTGCTGCATGCCGTCCTTGAGCGAAGTAAACAACGGAGGCGCGGGACGCTTGGTTGCAGCCATTTTTTTGCGCGCCGCCAACATGGCGCGCCCCAGGCTGCCGTAGTTGTCTTCCATTTCCGCGAAGCGCGACAGCGTGGCCCGCACGCTCAACTCGGAAGCTGCGCCGCCGTAGACTCCGGAGAGCAGCGGGTCGGCAAGGCGGTCGACCATCTCGGCGCCGTAATGGCGTTCGACCATCGCGGCAACGGTTTCGTCAGGGGAAGCCTGGTTTGGCGAATGCAAGCGCGGCGGATGGAACCACTCTGCCGCCATGCGCACTTTTGTGCGCAGCGAAAACAGAGGCGAGAAAACGATGGGAAGGATTTTCGTGGGCACCATGAACATGAGCCCATCGGGCAGCACCCGCAGCTTGCCCTTGACCACTATGTAGGTCTTGCGCTCGGCGTCATTCGATCCGATGAGTTGGCCGCCCAGCCCGATCTTGCGGCAGAGGTCGGCCGCCCAGGGCTTTTCAGTGAGAAACGAATCGGGCCCGGCCTCAACTAAGCAGCCGTCAACGCTCTCGGTGATCATCACGCCGCCGAGGCGCGGGCTGGACTCGAACAGAACATACTCGACGGGCGCGCCAGTTCGGCGTTTTTCCTCGATGGTAAACGCGGCCGAAAGGCCGGAAATTCCGCCGCCGACGATGGCAATGCGTGGCATAAAGAAGCTGCGAGCTACGAGCCGCGAGCTGCGAGCGAGCCAATTTGCTCTTGGCTCTTAGCTTTTGGCTCTTAGCTAAATTCCCAGCGCTTTCACGCGGCTGCTTACTACTTCCACTAGGGCTGCTGTTAATATTTTTGAGCCGTTTAACGATTCGGCCCGCCACAGCCGCATGTCTTCCTTTTCCGCGAACTGTTGGAAGGCAATGTCGATATCGTAAAGCACTTCTAAGTGATCGCACAGAAATCCGATTGGGTGCAGGAAGACGCCGCGATGGCCTTTGGCCTTGAGATTTCTGATCGTGTCCTCTACCGTGGGGCCGATCCACTTACCACTCGACATGCCTTGACTCTGAAAAGCGAACGTCCAATTTTCGGTTAATAGGCCCGCTTCTTTCGCTACTAACTCGGCGGTTTCCTGCGCCTGCCTTTCGTAAGGGTCGCCTTCCGCGATCGTGCGCACGGGAACGCTGTGCGCGGTGAAGATCACGGGCAGCTTCGCTCCGTTTTCGGCGCTGGCTTTTTCCCAACCCGCGCGCAGCTTTTCGGCGAAGGCTTTTATGAGCAGCGGCTGATCGTGCCACCCCTCAACGAAGTCCAGCTGGAAAGGAAGATTTCCGCCGTCAACGTTTCCGCTAACGGCGCTGCGATAGAGGCCAACGCTGGCGCGCGAATTCTGCGGCGCGAAGCAGATGGCGATGACGCGCTCGTATTGCGCGGTGGCGATTGCCTTCACCGCATCGGCGATGAAGGGCTTCCAGTTTCTCATGCCGACGAAGACGGGCATCTGCAACGACTGCGAAAGTTGGTCGGCTTGCAGAAGCGTCCAGCAGGGAAGGGGAGAGAAACCGATCAGCGAATAGCGGCGGCGGATCTCTTCGACCACGGCTGGCGGCAGCGGGCGTCCGCCGGTGACGTAACTTAGGAATTCTGGAACCTGATCGGGGTTTTCGGGGCTGCCGTGGGCCAGTAGAAGGACGGCGGTTTTCGCGGGCCGTTTCTCGGACGATCCAGATGTGACAAACGAACTCACCCGATTTGCGCAATAGCAGCGGCTGGCGAGGCCCAGCGGGCAGGGCGTCATTCCACTCCCCTCAGCGCCTGAAGGCGCTTTCATAATAAGCACTTACGGCGCGGCTGAAGCCGCGCCCCTTCAAAGCACATTCATCTTGAACTCTGCCGAGTGCTCGCGGATGAAATCGCAGAGTGCTTTCACGTTGTCCACCGGAGTTTCGGGGAGAATGCCGTGGCCGAGATTGAAGATGTGGCCCGCTCGTCCGGCGGCTTGGCGCAAAATGTTTTCAGCGCGCAATTTGATTTCTTTCCAATCGGCGAATAGCAGCGCGGGATCGAGATTGCCCTGCACCGCGCCTTTGAAGTCAAGGCTCTGCCATCCGGTGTCGAGCGGAATGCGCCAGTCGAGGCCAATGACTTCGGTTCCGGTCTCCTGCATCGACGGCAGAAGCGTCGCGCTGTCGGTGCTGAAATAAATCACGGGCGCGCCAGTCTGTCGCACGCGCTTCACCAGATCGGCCACATGCGGCAGCACGTAGCGGCGATAATCTTCCACGCTCAGGCAGCCCACCCAGCTATCGAAAATCTGAATGGTGTCGGCCCCGGCGCGCACCTGCTCGGCGGAATACTCGGCGGTCACCGCGACCAGCTTCCGCATCAGCTCGTTCCACGCGGCGGGCGCGGAGTACATCATCTTTTTGGTGAAAATGTAATTGCGCGAGCCTCCGCCTTCGATCATGTAGCTGGCGAGGGTAAAGGGCGCGCCGCAGAATCCTATGACGGGGAGCTTATCGCCGAAGTGCTTCGAGACGAGCTTCACGGCTTCCGAAACGTAGCCCAGGTCGGCGGCGCAATCCGTGTGTAGGCGGGCAACGTCCGCGGTGGTGCGCACAGGCTTTTCAATTTTTGGCCCTTCACTGGCGGAGAAATGAAAGGGAAGTCCCATGACTTCGAGCGGAAGAAGAAGATCGGCGAAGACGATGGCGGCATCGACCTGGAGGATCTCGGCCGCTTCGATGGCGACCTGGGCCGCGACCTCCGGCTTCTTGCACATCTCGAGCAGCGAATATTGCTTGCGGATGGCGCGGTACTCCGGCATGTAGCGCCCCGCCTGGCGCATGAACCAGACCGGGGTCCTTTCGGTGGGCAGGGTCTTGGCGGCGCGAATCAAGAGAGAGTTGGGGGCGGACATTAGTTATCTAATTTAGCATTTTCCAACGACCGGCAGCGGACCCGCGGCAAATCCTGTGCCATGCCCGGCGGCAGAAGCCGAACTGCGCTCGGCATGGACGGGCGAGGTCGCCCGTCCCCACACAAGCGGGATACGACCACCGTGAGACCGCTCTAATCCCAGCCTTCCGGCCTCCCGGATCGGCCTCGCTGGTGTTATCCTACGGGGGATCACGCCGCAGGGCTTTAATCTCTCCATGACCAACCCAGAAACGACCAATCCAGAGACTTCCAATCAAAATATGTCCGACCCCAGCACGACCAATCCGGTCGCTCCAGAACCCGCGCCAGTCGGCGAGCCGGTCGCATCATCCCCGGCTGAATCAGTCGCGGGCGAATCGCTCAACGAGCCGGTCGCATCGCCCCCGGTTGAATCATCGGCGGCTGCATTGCTTCCGGTCGAATCATCCTCGGTCGAATCAGTCCCGGCTAAACCGCTTCCGGCCGAATCGTTCAAGGATATTTTTTCCGAGTACGAGCACAGCCATGCGCGCAAGCGCGAACCCGGCGCTCAGGGCCGCGAAGGCACGGTGATTGCCGTGACCGCCGACGCCATCGTGCTCGATATCGGATACAAGACCGAAGGCGTTCTGCCGCTCACCGCGTTCCCGGCGGACAAGCCGCCGCAGCCCGGCGACAAAGTTCAGGTCACCATTACGGGCCGCGACCCCGAAGGCTACTACGAACTGACCCGCGGCAAGGTCAAGCGCGTCATCGACTGGGAGTCGATGGAGAAGGCATTCGCCGAGAAGTTGACCATCGTCGGCACCGTGACCGGCGTGGTCAAGGGCGGATTGAGCGTGGACATCGGAGTGCGCGCCTTCATGCCCGCCTCGCGCAGCGGAACGCAGGACGCCGCGGAAATGGAGAAACTGGTCGAGCAGGAAATCCGCTGCCGCATCATCAAGCTCGACGTGGCCGAAGAAGACGTGGTCGTCGATCGCCGCGCCATTGCGGAAGACGAAGAACGCGCCGGCAAGGAGCGCCGCTTCTCCGAACTCAAGGAAGGCGATACGGTCGAAGGCGAGGTCCGCAGCCTGACCGATTACGGAGCGTTCGTTGATATCGGCGGCGCGGACGCGCTGCTCCACGTCGGCGAAATTTCCTGGCGTCGCGTCAACAAGCCCTCCGATGTGCTTGCCACTGGGCCAGCGCATCGAAGCCAGGATCATCAAGATCGATGCGGAAAAGCGGCGCGTGGCCATCAGCATGAAGCAGCTTCAGCCCCATCCCTGGGACGCCGTCGCCGAAAAATACAAGCCCGGCGAACGCGTGCGCGGCGCCGTTAGCCGCATCAGCCAAGTTTGGCGCGTTCGTGGAACTTGAGCCCGGCATTGAAGGACTGATTCATATTTCCGAAATGTCGTGGGCCAAGCGAGTGAAAACTCCAGCGACATCGTGAAGCCGGGCGAAACCGTCGAAGCCGTCATCCTCGGAGTGAACGCGGCCGAGCGCCGCATCTCGCTCGGCCTGAAGCAGGCGCTGGGCGATCCCTGGGCCGTGGCGGAGCAAAAATTCGCGCCCGGCACGGTGATCGCAGGCCCGGTAACCAACATCATGAAGTTCGGCGCCTTCGTGCAACTCGCCGAAGGCGTTGAAGGCATGATCCACGTAAGCGAAATCAGCGCCGAGAAGCGCATCAATCATCCGCAAGAAGTGCTAAAAGTCGGGCAGGTGGTCAAAGCGCAAGTTCTGGCGCTCGACACAGAAAAACGTCTCATTCGCCTGAGCATGAAACAACTGGTTCCAACCAGCCTCGACGAATATCTGGCCGAGCACAAAGAAGGAGATATAGTGACCGGCCGCATGGTCGAAGTTTCCGAAGGACGCGCCCGCGTGGAATTAGGCGAAGGCGTGGTGGCGACGTGCCGGATCGCCGAAGAGCGCCCGGCGAAAGAAGACAAGCAAGCGGAAGCTGCGCCGTCGTCTTCATCCGCATCTTCATCTTCATCTTCATTCAAACCCGATCTGTCGTCGTTAGGGTCCATGCTGCAAAATCGCTGGAAGACGGGCGCTGCCCCCGGCGAGGCCAAGCCGGAGACCGCAAGGACCGGCCAAATCCGCAAGTTTCGGATCGCCAGACTCGATCCGGCGGCGAAAAAAATTGAGTTGGAGTTGGAGTAACCCCGGGACCTGCGCGGGAGCCGGGTATCTCAAGCGGGTATCTGTATCGGCTTGCTTGTCAGGCGCTGCCAAAAGTCCTCTTAATCGGGACCGTCCGCGATGTCGCCGCTCTACGTTTGCTGCCCGTGGTGTAAGTGAGGATACTCCGGTCACCCTCAATTCACCTGATTTTGTCATCCCGACTCCGAGCGTAGCCGAGGGGGAGGGATCTACATTTTCGCGGCAAAACTACAGATCCCTCGCTTCGCTCGGGATGACAATTCATGAAAAGTATTGCTCATCCGTCGCTCACCGACTTTCACCACAGGCTGTTAGCTCGATTTCCTTGCCCAGAGCGGGATTTCATCCACAAACGGGAACTTCTTCGTTAGTTAACAAGCTTCTCGCGCAAAAACCGGCTTGATATCTATCTTACAAGTGATAGAATCGCTCCATGGCAAATACACTTATTCAGTCCGTCGTTTCACAACTTCGACAAGAACGCGCGCGGCTTGAGAATGAACTCCACCGCGTAAACGCCGCTCTGGCTACCTTCGGTAAACTCCACACGCAAGGGCGCAAACCTTTAGTTGCCGTAACTCGGAAGAGACGCACGATCTCGGCTGCAGGACGCAAGAGAATAGCAGCCGCGCAGCGGGCGCGATGGGCAAGGGTAAAGGCAGCCCAGAAATAAACGCGCTCATTTTCCGCCGGTGAAGCGGAAAGCGAGGACCCACCCGCTAGACGCGCTGCACGCGGGGCGCGTCAGTTCGGGAGGTCCCTCACCACTGCGGCCACAAACTCTGTAAACTCCCGGACGTCATCGGCGGTCGTGTCGAATGAACACATCCATCGCACGACCGACTCCTCTTCGATCCACACTTTGAAGAAATAGCGCTCCTGTATCTTTTGGATCGCCGCCCGTGGAATTTGGGCAAACACGCCATTCGCCTCCACGGGATACACAATCCCGACGCGCGGAATCTTCTTCGCTTCCCGCTCCAACAACCGCGCCATCCCGTTCGCGTGCTCCGCATTCCGCCGCCAGAGATCGTTGGTCAAGAGCGCCTCCATCTGCGCCGACAGGTAGCGCATCTTCGAGGCCAACTGCATTCCCTGCTTGCGCACAAAGGAAAAATCCTCCGCTAATTCCGGACGAAAGAACACCACCGCCTCCACGCCCATCAACCCGTTCTTCGTCCCGCCAAAGGAAAGCGCATCCACTCCCAAATCGCGCGTCGCCTGGCGCAGCGTGAGTTGCTGCGCCGCCGCGGCGTTCGATATCCGCGCCCCATCCATGTGCAAGAACATTTTTCGCTCATGAGCAAACCGCGCCAGAGCCTCGATTTCCGCCGGCTTGTAGACCGTTCCCATTTCGGTTGCTTGCGTAATGGAAATCACCCGCGGCTGCACGTGATGCTGGTCCCCAATTCCGTTATAAGCGCGCGCCACCGTTTCCACCGTCAGCTTCCCGTCCGGCGCCGCCAGCGGCACCAGCTTGCAGCCCGTAAACTTTTCCGGCGCGCCACATTCATCCTCATAAATATGAGACGTTGCGTGGCACAGCACCGCATGAAACGGCCGCGTCAGCGCCTGCAAGCTGAGCACGTTCGCCGCCGTCCCATTGAAAACGAAAAAGACGGCCACATCGGCCCCAAACTGCTCGCGGAACTTTTGCATCGCCGATTCCG
The DNA here is from genome assembly GCA_963772155.1 of uncultured Acidobacteriaceae bacterium. Taxonomy (GTDB): domain Bacteria; phylum Acidobacteriota; class Terriglobia; order Terriglobales; family Acidobacteriaceae; genus Acidiflorens. Next base: position 92,104 of record CAVYVX010000006.1, read on the forward strand.
TGTAAGGATCGTCCCCATACCCCACCACATGCCCTTCGTTGGCGCGGCGGATCGCCTCCAGCGCCTCGGGATGCACCACCGCATTGTTGTCGCTGGCAAAACTTCGGCTCGGTTTCATAACAAAACAATTTAGCAGAACCATGAGTTTTTCGGACCTTCCGGGTTATTACCATATTCAAGAGTTTGGGCTAGTATTGATGTGGTGAGTCGCCGCAACAAGAGTGCTGGGAATGTGCCTCGCGCTCACTGGCTATAGCCAGAGCGGTGGCTTTTTATTTTTTCCCGTGGCCCGGGGAATTTCGCCAAGAGCAACGATTATGTCTCGATTCTTCGCAAAAACGCCATCTCCGATTCTGCCCGCCGCCCTTCTCGGCGCGCTTGTTCTCGCGACCGGCTGCGGCCACGGCAAAGCGGACAAAGCCGACGCCCCGCAAGCCATGCCGGTCAAGGTGCAAACGGCGAAGGCGCAGAACGTGGACGACACCACCGACTATGTCGCCACCGTGAAATCGCGCGACTCCGCCGTGGTCATGCCGCAGGTTGAAGGCATCATTACGAAGATCTTCGTGCAATCCGGCGAGCGCGTCGCGGACGGCGCTCCCCTGATGCAGATCGATCCCGCCAAGCAGCAGGCCACGGTCAAAAGCCAGGAAGACGCCCGCACCGCCCAGGCCGCGCAGGTCACATGGGCGAAGCAGAATTACGACCGCGTCAGCGGCCTGGCCAAAGCGGGCGTGGTCAGCAAGCAGGACCTCGACCAGGCGCGCGCCGCACTCGACGCCGCTCAAGCGCAGTTGCACTCGCTCGACGCTCAGGTGAAGGAGCAGCAGGTCCAGTTGCATTACTATAAGGTGGTCGCGCCGCGCGCCGGGATCGTCGGCGACGTTCCCGTCCGCGTTGGCGACCGCGTCACCACCACCACCACGCTCACCACCGTCGATCGCCCCGGCAGCCTCGAAGCGTATATCTACGTTCCCATTGAAAAATCCGCCCAGTTGAAGATGGATCTTCCCGTAAAGATCGTCGACGGCTCGGGAAAATCGCTGGCCACGAGCCGCGTTAGTTTCATCTCGCCACAGGTGGACAACTCGACGCAGACCGTGCTCGTCAAGGCGGCCATCGCGAATGCGAACGACAGCCTGCGCACCGCGCAGTTCATCCGCGCCCGCATGGTCTGGGGCAGCCAGCAAAAGCCGGTGGTCCCGGTGGTGGCCGTGTCGCGTATCGGCGGCGTCTATTTCGCGTTCGTCGCGGAGCCCGATGGGAAGGGTGGATACGTGGTCCATCAGAAACCGCTCCAGATCGGACAAATCGCCGGTAACGACTATGTCGTACTTAACGGCGTGAAACCGGGAGACAAAGTGGTCGTCTCCGGGACGCAGTTCTTAATCGATGGCATGCCCGTAATCCCGCAGGAAAGCGGCGGCTAGGCATCGGGTGATGAAAGCCTGGGAACAGCACATCGGCATCACCTTTAATGAATTGTCATCCCGAGCGCAGCGAGGGATCTGCATTTTGCGGCGAACTACAGATCCCTCGCTGCGCTCGGGATGACAACACCTGGGGAATTGAGAGTAGCGAGCAGCACGAGTTCACGACTGGCAACTGACAACTGGCAACTGACAACTGTCTCTTATGGTCGACTTTTTCATTCATCGCCCGGTATTCTCCACCGTCTGCGCCCTGCTCATTATTCTTGCCGGCGCGGTCTGCATCCCGACGCTGCCCATCGCGCAATTTCCGAACCTCGCGCCGCCGCAGGTCGGCGTCACCGCGGTCTACACCGGAGCCAGCGCCCAGACCGTCGAATCCGCCGTCACCACACCGCTCGAGCAGCAGATCAACGGCTCGGAAGGCATGAAGTACATCGCCTCTTCCAGCGACAATACCGGCGTCAGCTCGATCACCGCGACTTTCGACCTCAACCGCGATCCCGACCTCGCCGCCGTTGACATCGAGAACCGCGTCAACACCGCTTCCGGACGGCTCCCCACTGCGGTCAAGCAAATCGGAGTCACCGTCGCCAAGACCTCGCAGAACTTCGTCTTCGGCGCCGCCGTCTTTTCGCCCGACGGCCGCTACTCCACGCTCTTCATGAGCAATTACCTCGACGTCTACGTCCGCGACAGCCTGAAGCGCGTGCCCGGCGTGGCCGACGTCATGATTTTCGGCGAGCGCAAATATTCCATGCGCCTGTGGCTCGATCCCGTGCGCATGGCCAGCCGCGCCCTTACCGCCGACGATGTGGTCAACGCTCTCGGCGAGCAGAACGTTGAAGTCGCCGCCGGACAAGTCGGCTCCCAGCCCGCGCTTCCCGGCCAGCAGTTCCAGATCAGCGTGCGCGCCGTCGGCCGTCTTTCCGAAGCCGCTCAGTTCGATAACATCATCCTGAAGAGCAATGCCGATGGCACTCTCGTCCGCCTGCGCGACGTCGGCCACGCCGAACTCGGCGCCGAAGATTACAGCTCCGATCTGGAGTACAACGGGCGCGAATCCGTTGGCCTCGGCATCACCCAGCTTTCCACCGCCAACGCCCTCGACGTGGACCGCCGCTGCATCGCCGAACTCGACCGCCTGGCCAAGCGCTTTCCGCCCGGCATGAAGTATGAGCTTGCCTTCGATACTACCGACGCGGTCGGCGAATCCATTCGCGACGTGGTCAGGACCCTCGGCCAAGCCATCTTCCTCGTCATTCTGGTCATTTTCATTTTCCTCGAAGAATGGCGCTCCACCATCATCCCGGCAGTCACCATCCCGGTCTCGCTCATCGGCACTTTCGCATTTGTCAAGCTGCTCGGCTTCTCCATCAACACGCTGACGCTGTTCGGCATTACGCTCGCCACCGGCTTGGTGGTGGACGACGCCATCGTCGTCATTGAAAATATCGAGCGCCATTTGCAGGAAGGCGAGACCGATCCCGTAAAAGCCGCGTCCAGCGCCATGAAGGAAGTCACCGGCGCCGTCATCGCCACTTCGCTCGTGCTGGTGGCCGTCTTCGTGCCGGTTGCTTTCTTTCCCGGAACCACCGGAATTCTCTTCCGCCAGTTCGCGCTGACCATCGCCTTCTCGATCGCCATCTCCGCCTTCAACGCGCTCACTCTTTCGCCCGTCGCTCTCGGCGCTCCTGCTGGGCCGCGAACACGGCGAAAAGAGTTGGCTGTTCAAGCGCGTCGACCGCTTCCTGGCCGCGCTTACCAGCGGCTATGTTCGCGCCCTCCGCGCTTTTCTGCGCTTTGAAGCCCTCGCCCTGGTCCTGTTTTTCGCCGGACTCGGTCTCGCTTACGTCGTCTTCCGGCACGTGCCTCAAGCCTTTGTCCCCAACGAAGATCAGGGGTATCTCTTCGTCGTTATCCAGGCCCCCACCGGAGCTTCGGTCGAATACACGCGCAACATCGGCGAGCAGGTGACCACCATTGCCAAGAATTTTCCGGAAATCGAAGGCACATTTTCGGTTGCCGGCTTCAGTTTCACAGGCAGCGCGCCTAACGCCGGTATGGTCTTCCTGAGCCTTCGCCCCTACGCGCAGCGCAAGGGCCGCGAGCACACCGCCGCCGCAGTCGTCAACCGGCTGCGCGGCCCCTTCTTCGGAATTTCCGGCGCCATCGTTGTCCCCTTCGAACCGCCCGCCGTGCAAGGCCTCGGAACGTTTGGCGGATTCCAGTACGAACTCCTCGATCAAGGCAGTCACACGCTTCAGGACCTCGACAAGACCACTCACGACCTTACCCGCGCCGCGGGCGAGCGCAAAGAGAAAGACCTCACCGGCCTCTTTACCACATACACTGCCAGCGACCCGCAGTATGTCGTCACCATCGATCGCGAAAAAGCCAAGAGCCTGCACATTCCTTTAAGCCAGATCACCGACACGCTCAGCGTCTACATGGGTTCGTCCTACATCAACGATTTCGATTTCAACAACCGCTCTTATCGCGTCTATGTGCAGGCCGACAAGCAATTCCGCTCGCATCCGCAGGACATCGGCCAGTACTACGTGCGCTCCGATTCGGGCGCGATGGTGCCGCTCGACAATCTAGTCGCCATCACTCAGACCGCCGCGCCCCAGGTCATCAGCCACTACAATCTTTTCCGCTCGGCGGAAATCACCGGCTCCGCCGCTCCCGGCTTCAGCTCCGGACAAGCCATCGACGCCATGCAGCAGCTTTCCGCGAAAATTTTGCCGCAGGGCTACACCTACGAATGGTCGGGAATTTCGCTCGAAGAGCTGGCCTCGGGATCGACCACGCTCATCCTCTTCGGCCTGGGAACGCTGGTCGTCTATCTGACGCTTTCGGCGCAGTATGAAAGTTTCGTGCTGCCCTTCATCATTCTGCTGGCCGTGCCCATGGCGTTGCTCGGCGCGCTTTCCGCGCAATGGCTCCGCAGCCAGCAGAACGACGTCTATTGCCAGGTGGGACTCGTCATGCTCGTCGGCCTCGCGTCGAAGAACGCGATTCTGATCGTCGAGTTCGCCGAGCAGTTGCGCGCGCGCGGTCTGACCATTCTCGAAGCGGCCGTCCAAGCCGCCCGCATCCGCCTGCGCCCGATTCTCATGACCTCCTTCGCCTTCATCCTCGGCGTTGTTCCTCTGGTCACCGCCAGCGGCGCGGGTGAAAACGGACGCCACTCCGTAGGCACCACGGTTTTCGGCGGCATGATCATGAGCACGATCCTAAACTTGTTCTTCATCCCCGTGCTCTACCTGTTGATCGAAGGCTTCCGCGAGCGCCGCCGCCAGCGCAAAGCCGCCTGAGCAATAAGCAAATGGAGAGACGGGCGTCCCCGCCCGTCCAAAACGATCCTGTAGAGACGGGGCTTGCCCCGTCTCCCCCGGTGCAAGAAACTTTTTACCTCTTCCCAGCGTCTGAAAAGTGCAAAAAAGTTCAGGAGCTCTTATCATGTCGTAAGAAGTCTTGCGTGAGGTCAAACCAATGAAGAAATCACGGCTCGCAGTTCTTGCTCTCCCATTGATTCTCTCAATGACGATTTTCTCGATGGTGGCTCTCGCCAGTCCCGCCATCCAGGACAACCGGCCGGCTGGCGCGCTCAATCAGAAGAGCATCGATCGCATCTACAAGGAAGTCCGTCATGAACTTGTGATGCTTCCGTACTACGGCGTGTTCGACAACTTTGCCTACAAGGTCGATCCGGATGGCACCGTTACCCTGCTTGGCCAGGTCTCGCGTCCCACGCTCAAATCCGACGCCGAAAACGCGGTCAAGCGCATTGAAGGCGTCGAGAAAGTCGTCAACAACATCGAGGTCCTTCCCCTCTCCCCCAACGACGACCGAATCCGCCGCGCCGCCTACCGCGCCATCTACGGCAACAACGTCCTAAGCGAGTATCAGATACGTGCCGTTCCGCCCATTCACATCATCGTCAAGAACGGACACATCACACTCGAAGGCGTAGTGGCCCGCCAGATGGACAAGCAAATCGCCGGCATGCAGGCCAACGGCGTCCACGGCGCATTCTCAGTGACCAACAATCTGGTAGTCGAAGAACAAGAAAAGAAAAAAGAAGACAAGAAAAAATAATTTCGCAAGCGTGCCGGTGGAGGGACGGGCGTCCCTTCGGCAAGCTCAGGGCAGGCTCTCGCCCGTCCAAACCGAGCAAAGCTCGGTTTTTGCCTGCGGCCACAGCAACCCTGGATTCGTTATAGTATTCGCTGTCGGCGATGAGGACTTCCCCTGTGCCCCCCCGGAGCCTGCCCTGTTTTGCCGAAGCCCCGAGCGGAGCGAGGGGGAAGTCGAAGGGCCGCCTGTGGTCAAGATCTTTCTGCAATTCGCCAATGCAATTTACAATCGCTCATGCCCTGTAGTGAATCTTTCTGCGCGTTCCGTCATCCATAACACTTAAGACTCTGGAGGAGATGAAAAATGCCGCATGAACTGCCCCCTTTACCGTACGATTACACGGCGCTCGAACCCACCATCGACGAAAAGACGATGCACCTGCACCACGACATGCACCACGCCGCCTACGTCAAGAACCTGAACGCGGCGCTCGACAAGCATCCCGAGCTGCACAAGAAAAGCGCGGAAGATCTGCTGCGCAACCTGAGCGCCGTCCCCGAAGATATTCGCGGCGCCGTCCGCAACAATGGCGGAGGCCACGTCAACCACACCATGTTCTGGAGCATCATGAAGCCCCACGGCGGAGGCGATCCCACTGGCCCCATAGCCGACGCGATCAAGAAGACTTTCGGCGACTTCAAGACGTTCCAGGAAAAATTCAACGCCGCCGGCGTGGGCCAGTTCGGCAGCGGATGGGTGTGGCTGGCCGGAGATGCAAAAGGCGAAGTGAAGATCCTCGCCACGCCGAACCAGGAGAGTCCGCTCTCGCAAGGCCTCTATCCCATCATCGTCAACGACCTCTGGGAGCACGCCTACTATCTCAAATACAACAACCGGCGTCCCGAGTATCTGCAAGCCTGGTGGAACGTAGTCAACTGGGAAGAAATTAACAAGCGATTCCAGTCGTCGCTGAAGAAGTAACCGCGAATTACTTCTGTGAGGGCGCTCGTGTGGGGACGGGTGTTGTTGCAACGAGAAAATGTCGTATTAACTGCAACGAGACTTTGTCACCCCCTTGTCGATTAAGTAACGGCCGCCAAAGCGGGGCGGCCGGAGAGGTTATAGATGCGGGGCATCGGGGTTTTTCGTTTCTGCGCGGTGGTGATGGGCGCAGGGCGTCGTTCGGCGTGTTCTTCAAGCGGCAAAGGCAAAGCGCACAGCAAAGTGTCTTCGCGATAGACGCGCAGCGTGCCGTCGAGTCTGATGCGAGAGTTCGACGGTTTCTCCGGCGTAGCCGCGCTGGCCGGGCAAGGGCGGCAGGGCAATGGAGTGCGCGCCGAGAGTGACCGTGTGATCGGGGGCGACCACGCGCCGATAGCGCAAGCTGAGGCAGCGGGCGAGGTCGAAGCGGCGCGGCAGGGAGCGGAAGTCGCAGGCGGCGTCAGCGGCGGCGCGAGCGAAGCGCTGGTTGTAGTCGGCGCAGAAGCGGTCGAGCACGCGATTGGCCTGCTCCAACGTGGAGGCGCGGGCGAGGCGGAGTTCGCTGACCAAGCGGTCCTGAAAGGTGCGCCAGGCGCGCTCGATGCGGCCCTTGGCTTGGGGCGAACAGGCGGGGATTTGTTGGATGCCAAGTTCTTCGAGGGCGCGTCCGAGTTGGGTGGGAGATTGTTTTCCGGCGAGTTGTTCGGCAAGGGTCCAGTGCGGATCGTTGCGCTGAAAGATGCCGTGGCGGTCGCGGTAGAGGCTGAGCGGGACGCCGTGCGCGAGGATCATGGTGCGCAGCGAGAAGAGATAGCCGAGGGTATTTTCGGCTTCGCGTTGGAAGTGCGCGGCGAGGATCTTGCTGGTGGCATCGTCCTGAAAGCCCAGGAGGGTGAGCGCGGGGCCGCGGCTTTCGAGCCAGTCGTGGCGGCTGGCATCGGTGAGCGCCATCATGCCGAAACGCGGGCGGGGCGGGCGTCGAGAGCGGTATTGGCGCGGGCGGCGCTTTTGCGGAGAGGCCAGCTTGGCGGCGCGCAAGATGCGGCGCACGGTCTCGCGGCTGAGGGCGAGGTCCTCATCGTCGCGCAGTTTTTCCGCCAGATGGGAATCGTTGAACCCCCGGTATTTGCCGCGGGCCAAGTTCAGGATCAACTGCTTCTGGGGAAGTGAAACGGCCCAGGGCATGGAGCGTCCGCGATTGCCGTGCTGCACCCAGCCCACGGAATCGGGCCGATAGCGGCGCTTGAGGCGCTGCACCTGGCGTTCACTCAGTTGCAGCAGGCGGGAGGCTTCGCGTACGCTCAGCCTCCCGCCTGCTGCATTCTCAATCACTTTCACCCGTTGGAACTCTTTCTGACTCATCGTCACCATCCCTATAGGGTGACAAAGTCTGGTTGCAGTTAAGGGGTGACATTATCTTGGAGCATCTACACTCGTGTGGGGACGGGCGCCCTCGCCCGTCCAAGCCGAGCGCAGCTCGGCAGGGGTTTCTGTAGCGCGGACACTCCTGTCCGCGTGCCAATCTCACCCGCCAACTCGAAGTTCGCAAAGTCCCAACCGGGACAGGGACGCAGAGTCGCACATTTCGAAAGCTGCGAAAGGTGGGCTATGCAAAACGACGGTCGTATTCTCGAGAAACGCGCGTCAGCAGCGCAGAGTACTCGAGCACGACTTCCTGCTCGCCAACCCATGAGAATGGATATGGAGGCGTGTTGGTTGCAACAAATTTGAGGATCAGAAATTCGTCGAAGCTGGGTCGTGCGCGCTGTTCAAGACGAGAAATGGCCTCGCGCGCTTCTTGCATCGGATGCTTATATTTTCGACCGTCTGTCAAAAACGCCCGTTGGCCTTCGAATGACGTGTAGACTTCCGAGAAATTCACGCCCACAATCCCGACACAGATGGGGTCCCCGCCTCGTCTCTTGAACTCCTCAGTTTGCCTGATTAGATCGCCAATAACTCTGTCGATCTGCTTTATCATCGCCTTGGCGAGGATCTTCGTTTCAACGCCAATCTCGATCGTGGCCACTGGTCCCCGGGCCACGACGGGTCCTTCCTCCCGAATCGCGGTCCCAGCCGGAACCAATTCTCCGAAAGTGCCATCTCCCCGACGCCGGGCTATGCCTACCGTTCGATTTTGTGTGTTGAGTACTCTGATACCAGCGGAGATGCGTTCATTCAATCGGCTGGACTTGCCAAGCTTGAATAGGTCTTCGTACAAATAGCTCGCTACTCGGTCGCCCAGACTGGAATTCCTGTGAAGGTATTGGGCACCGTCAAAGAGACCACGGAATGCTTTCAGGAGACCGTATTCGTCGGCGATCATCTATCGCGATTGTACATTCAGTTTTACGTCAAACAAGCGGGGTTCCCTTCTGGACAACGCCGCTTTTTGCAGTCTTTCTCGCGCTAACCGGACAAATTCACCGTCAATGTCAACTCCAATGCTGCTCCGCCCCGTGTTCATAGCAGCGATGCAGGTCGTTCCGGTGCCCACGAACGGATCCAGCACCGTATCTCCAGCAAAGGAGAAAAGGCGAATAAGGCGCTCCGCGAGCTCGACCGGATAGGGAGCGGGGTGTCCTTTTTTAGTCGAGTGTCCTTTGATATCCGTCCACGCTGTACGAAGCCACGACTTCATTTCGTCCCTGGAAAGCATCGAGAGGGCCTTTTGAATCAGGGACGGCGATCTGTAGGAGCCGCCCTTGCGAAAGAAAAGCAGATACTCGAAATCGTTCTTAACAATCGCCCCTGGCTGGTAAGGTTTGCCGTAGAACCCGGCCCCGTTCCCTTCGACTTCCGTCGCTCCGTTTGCGATCTTGAACCAGAGGATAGGTGTCAGCGAATCCAGCCCGAAGTTTCGAACTCGCACCATTAAATCGGCATGCAACGGCATCACATAGTGCCGGCCAGCCTTCTTTCGGGAGATGCAAACGTCACCGACCACGCAACAGATCCGCCCACCGGGCGCGAGAACCCTTGCACATCCCTTCCAAACCTTGTCAAGCTCGGCCAGGAAGCTTTCGTAGTCATCGATTGCGCCGAGTTGGTCCGCGTGTGGCGGGTACTCTTTTAGCGTCCAGTAAGGTGGAGACGTAACTATAAGGTGAACGCTTTCTTCTGGAATAAACGACAGGTCGCGAGCGTCGCCACGGCGCAAGGTGTGGGTTGTTTTCGAGTACTCCGCAGGCCAGCGGTTGAGCCGGTAAAAGTCGTTGAGGTCCAGCAGCTTCTCGATCGCGCCGGGTTCATTGTCAGCCCAATCGAAGCTGGTTGGTTCGTGCAGACTCTCAATTAAGGTGCTCATGGTTCTATTCTGTGCTCCAAGTCTGTACTAATCACCTGCAATATTGTTGCCGCTCTGAGTCCGTGACCAACTGGTACGACCTTCCGTGCTTAGAAGGCTCGATCAGTTTTCTGCGATGTCTTGTCCTGTGCCCACTCATAGTGCGCTTTGCAATGAGAGGAGTTTCATCGCAACGTCATTCTAAATTTAACCGCCCTCAGCGGCTAAAGCCGTCGAATTTCAGGTCTCTATTCGGCATGGCTAAAGCCATGCCCTTCCACAAACCTCTGCGGAGCTTCGCTCCGCTGGACAGCCGAGGGCGGCTGTCAGTTGGACGGGCGAGACGCCCGTCCCCACACGAGCAACCCATCTCCACACTTGCCGGCGAGACGCCGGCGCTACTTACGAGCATCCGCTGGTGCTGCCGCAGCTCATGCACTTATAACAACTGCCGTTGCGGACCATGATGGAGCCGCAGACGGGGCAAATGGGAGCGTCGCCCAGATCGATTAGTTCGGCCAGGGCGTCGGCGGCGTGAATGAAGCCGGAGCCGGCGGGCGAGGGCGCCCACCCTACACCAGTATCCATCGAGCCGTTGAGATCGCCGTTGCCTTCGGGAGCGGACCAGGTCTTGGGACGCAGGTTGTCGAAGAGCAGTTGCTGCTGTCCGGTGAGGAAACGCAACTGCAGCCAGCGGAAAATATAATCCACAATGGACTTGGCAAAGCCGATGTCGGGATTGTTCGACCAGCCGCTGGGCTCAAAGCGGATGTGCGCGAACTTCTCGCAGAGCAGGTCGGGCGGGCACGCCGTGTTGCAGGGCGACGGAGACGGCCAGCGCAAAGCTGTCCATGAGGCCGGAAACGGTCGAGCCTTCTTTGGCCATCTTGATGAAGATCTCACCGGGATCGCCGTTGGGATAAAGGCCGACGGTGATGTAGCCTTCGTGGCCTCCGATGTTGAACTTGTGGGTGACCGACATGCGCTCTTCCTTGAGCCGGTGACGCACGGCGCGCGGGGGAGCGTCGAGATTGTCGCCATCGGGAACGGCAGCGGGCGAGGGCGCCCGCTCCACACCACCGCTTTGCGCCGTCTTGGTCCCGGCGGCCGAGAGCGGCTGCGACTGCTTGCAGCCATCGCGATAGATGGCGACCGCTTTTAGCCCCAGCTTCCACGCCTGAATGAAAACCTCGGAAATATCGTCAACCGTGGCGGCATTGGGAAGGTTAACGGTTTTAGAGATAGCTCCAGAAATAAAAGGCTGGGCGGCGGCCATCATCTTCAAATGCCCCATGTAGTGAATGGAACGCGTGCCCTTGGCGGGCTTGAATGAGCAATCGAAGACGGCAAGATGCTCGTCCTTGACATGCGGCGCGCCTTCGATGGTTCCGGTGGCATCAATGTAAGAAACGATGGCATCGGCCTGGTCATGAGTGTAGCCGAGCTTGAAGAGCGCGCTGGGGACGGTGTTGTTCACGATCTTGATCATGCCGCCGCCGACCAGTTTTTTGTACTTGATGAGCGCCAAGTCGGGCTCGATGCCGGTGGTGTCGCAGTCCATCATGAAGCCAATGGTCCCGGTGGGAGCCAGAACAGTAACCTGGGAGTTACGGTAGCCATGCTTTTCGCCATGGGAAAGAGCTTCGTCCCAACATTGTTTGGATGACTCTACTAACTCAGGCAGTTGATTGGCTGCGGAGCTTCGCTCCGCTTGGACGGGCGAGGCGCCCGTCCCCACACGAGCACTGCCAATGTTATTCACGCTGGCGCGGTGCATTCTTATTACATCCAGGAAAGGCTCGCGATTGATGTACCAGCCGGGGCAGGCGGCCCCGGGCATATCTTCCGCCTTAGTAACTCCCAGGCGCGTTTGCACGGCGCCGGTGATAGGAGTTATCGGCTCAGAGAATTCGGCGATGCGCGAGGATTGCAGATACGCCTCGCCGCACATGATGGCAGTCACGCAGGCGGCATAGTCGCGTCCGGCGTTGGAGTCGTAGGGAAGCCCGGCAGCCATTAACAGCGCCCCTAAGTTCGCATAACCGAGGCCGAGCGGGCGATAGTCGTGCGAATTCCTGCCAATGGCTTCGGTGGGATATCCGGCGTTGTCCACCAGAATTTCCTGCGCGGTTATTACCACGTCCACGGCGTGACGATAAGCTTCCACGTCGAACGAGCCGTTGGGCGCGAACTTCAGCAGGTTCAAGCTGGCCAGGTTGCAGGCGGAGTCGTCGAGGAACATGTACTCGCTGCACGGGTTACTGGCGTTGATGCGGGCCGTGTTCTTAGAAGTGTGCCAGCGGTTGACGGTGGAATCGTACTGCATGCCGGGATCGCCGCATTGCCATGTGGCTTCGGAAATTTTCTGGAGTAAGTCTTTGGCTTTGTAAGTGTTGACGACGCGGCCATCGACGATAGCATGGGTGGAAAAATCGGTGTCGCGCAGGACCGCGACCATGAAGTCGTCGGTGACGCGCACGGAGTTATTCGCGTTCTGGAAAAAGATGGAACTGTAGGCGTCGGAATCGGGATGGGACCCGTCGTATCCCTGGGCCACGAGCGCGTGCGCCTTGGCTTCTTCTTTGGATTTGCACTCGATGAAATCGACGATATCGGGATGGTCGATGTTGAGTATGACCATCTTGGCGGCGCGGCGGGTTTTGCCTCCGGATTTGATGACGCCGGCAAAGGCATCGAAACCTTTCATGAAGCTGAGCGGGCCGCTGGCCGTGCCGCCTCCGCTGAGCACTTCGGTGGAGGAGCGCAGTGGCGAAAGATTGGTGCCCGTGCCCGATCCCCACTTGAAGAGCATGCCTTCGGTCTTGGCCAGAGTGAGGATGGAATCGAGCGAATCTTTCACCGAATTGATGAAACAGGCCGAGCACTGCGGGCGCGTGTATCCGGTGACGCCGAATTCCACTTGCTGAGTGGCGAAGTTCCAGTGCCAGTTGGTGGCGTCCGATTTAGGCTCGACGCGCTCGCAGCCGACGTTGAACCAGACGGGCGAATTGAAGGCCGCATACTGCCGGAGGAGCAAGTGGACAAGTTCGTCGTGAAAAGTGGCGGCGTCTTCGGGAGAACGGAAATATCCGTCCTTGATGCCCCAGTCGCGAATGGTTTCGGCGACGCGCACGACCAGTTGACGCACTCCGGTTTCGCGTTCGGCGGCGCCGATTTGCCCGTGCAGATATTTAGAGGCGACGATGTTGGTCGCGGTCATGGACCAGTCTTTGGGGACCTCGACATTCTTCTGCTCGAAGATCATGCCGCCCTGGGAGTCGGCGATCTGAGCGTCGCGGAGTTCCCACTCGACTTCGGAATACGGAGAGACGCCAGGCTTGGTGAAAAAGCGGCGGAAGGTGAGGCCGCGCGCCTTCGCTTTATGATTGACGGCGGTATTGCCGGCGGCGGATTGCGCCTTGATTTGGTCGTGCACTTCGGGCATTTCCGTTCTCCTATAAATTAGACGATGACAAAAAGCTCAATAACAGGTTTCAAAGTTTAAGGGTTGAAACCGGCCCTTGGCAAAACCGCTTATGAAATACGTTCCATTCATTTCTAAAAATGCGCGCGGCCAAAGCGACCGCGAAAAAATCGGGCGACCATGCCCAGCCCCTGAAGGGATGGTTTTCTGCCTGACAGCCCGTGGTGAAAGTGAGAACCCGCAGTTTCACCCTCAATTCACCTGATTTTGTCATCCCGAGCGTAGCGAGGGATCTGTAGTTTGTCGCGAAAATGCAGATCCCTCGCTGCGCTCGGGATGACAATTCATGAATAGTGTTACCCATCCGCTGCGCGCCGACTTCCACCACGGGCTACTGGGGGAAGATGCGAAATCACCTCAACTTTGAGTCTCGGCCGGGTTGTTTTCTGTCGTAGCCCCCTTCCGTGGAGGTCTGCAAAAAGTGCCTGGGATGCTAAAAGTACTCCCGTATATAGTGCCTGTCAAGAGGGAAACGCAACATCTTGTAGTCTAAGGTGTTAAGGGCATCGACTTGGGAGTTTTTGCACCGTTTTCAGGACCCAGCTCCCAGTTCTTCGATTCCGCAGTCACATCCGGGTGCTGGCCGAGCACGGCCGTCCGCCCGGTGAGTTCTTTTTTTCAGGTGGAGTGAACTGTACGCGCAGAAGAAGGGCGGGTCAATACACAAGAATTGTGCAACGGTGGAATTTTCGCGCGCGGGTTGGAGGGCGGAAATCCGGGTCAAGCAAGGGTCGAGGGCAATGGCAGTTGACGCACGAGCGGCGGGGTTTGAGCGCGGCGCGGAAAATTGCGCAAAACGCGGCGGCGCGCGGCGGACGCATTTTACACAAGCGGCGCACAGGTTTAGAACAGCGAGGTTGCAGGATTTAGCTCGCGGCCTCGAGTCTTGCCGGCTGCTGCTGCGTCATGCAGTGCAGGGCGCCGAATCCCCAGATCAGATCGCCGGAATAGATGGGCACGATGTCGCGCGTCGGAAAACACTTCCGCCAGCAAGTTGAGGGCGATGCGGTCGTTGGGACCGTTGAAGATGGGAACCAGCACCGCGCCATTGGCGATATAAAAATTGGCGTAGCTGGCGGGCAACTGGCGGCCCGCGAACACGACTGGACGGGGCATGGGAATTTCGACGACCTCGAGTTTCTTTCCGCCGGGAGTGCGGGCGTTGCGCAGTCGGCCCAGGTTCTCATGCAGGGCCAGGTGGTTTTCGCCGCGCTCGTTCGGCTCGACCATGGCGACCACTGTATTGGGCGAGACGAAGCGCGCGATGTCGTCGATGTGTCCGTGGGTGTCGTCGCCGGCGATGCCGCTGTCGAGCCAGATAACGGATTGCGCGCCGAGATAGCCGGCAAACAGCCGCTCATAGGCGGCGCGGTCCATGGACGGGTTGCGTTGCTGCGTGGCGGAGAGCAGGCATTCCTCGGTGGTGAGCACAGCGCCGCAGCCATTGACGTCGATCGATCCGCCTTCGAGCACAACGCGCGCTGTTTTTCAACGAATCAGCTCATCCGAATCAAGAAGACCGGCTGCACCACGCGCGCGCCAGCGGCCTTGGCCATGCGCTGCCCAACTTTTTCGTCGAAATTGTAATTCGGGTACTTGGCCCAGGCGTTGAACTGAAAGTGCAGCGCGAGCAGCCCGGAATCGGATTGATGATATTCGGCGGACGGCGTCAGGAAGATGCAGCCCGAGTCGCGCATCCAGACGCGATTGGTGCGCCAGCGGTGAAAAGACAACATTGTCAGAAAGCGCGTCCGCCTTTTCCAGCACCGCGCGCGCGCGTGCTTCCCAACTGGCGTCGTTGACGATGATGTCCACGCGCTCATGCCGCGCCAGCGTGCGGACAACCTCGGCATAGACCCACGGGATCGGCTCGAATTTGCCCGGCCAGTCGTCGCGAAAGTGCGGCCAAGCAAGCCAGGTCGATGCGTGCGGCTCCCACTCGGCGGGCATGCGGTAGCCCTGTGCGGCGGGAAGAAGCTTGGCGCGCGTGGCGGATCGTTTGCTCATGGCATGTTCACTCTAGTACCGTGACCGCGTGATTTGTCCTTTACACGGTCGATCCATTGTCGCTGTTCCGGTGGAGCTGTCCGGCGGCGTCCTCCGCGCCGAGGGCGAGACGGGCTCGGGACGCCGGCAAGATCGGCTCCACTCGTATGACTTATCACTCGGTCATAGCATGCTAGCAGGTTCACTTTTCGTCGATCATGCGGCTGGCGATAGGCGCGTAGGCATCGACACGCCGGTCGCGCAGAAAAGGCCAGTTGCGGCGAATGTCTTCGATCTGATGCAGGTCCACTTCGCCGAAGAGAATTTCTTCCTTGTCAGGGGAAGCTTCGGCGAGCACGCGGCCGAAAGGATCGCAGAAGAACGACCCTCCCCAGAATTCGAGGCCCTTGCCGGGCGCGGAATTGCCGCGGACATTGCCGGTCTCGAAGCCGACGCGATTCACCACGCCCACATAAACTCCGTTGGCGATGGCGTGCGCGCGCTGCATGGTGCGCCAGGCGTCGTGTTGCGCCGCGCCGAATTCGGCCTTCTCCGCCGGATGCCATCCGATGGCCGTGGGATAAAACAGAATGCTCGCCCCTTGCAGCGCGGTGAGGCGCGCGGCTTCGGGATACCACTGGTCCCAGCAGACGAGCGTGCCCAGTCTTCCGGCGGAAGTGTCGAAGGCCTTGAAGCCGAGATCGCCGGGAGCAAAATAAAATTTTTCGTAGTAGAGCGGATCGTCGGGAATGTGCATCTTGCGGTAAATGCCGGCGAGCGCGCCATCGGAATCGAAAATCGCGGCCGTGTTGTGATAGAGGCCGGGGGCGCGCTTTTCGAAGAGCGACGCGATGAGCACGACTTTATTTTTGAGGGCGGCGGCGGCGAGCTTCTCGGTGGTCGCGCCGGGGATAGGTTCGGCGAGATCGAACAGGGCGGCGTCTTCGCGCTGGCAGAAATACTGCGTCTGGAAAAGTTCGGGCAGGCAGACGACGTGGGCGCCCCGGCGCGCCGCTTCCGCAACGCGGTCGAGCGCCTTGGCCAGATTGCCGGCGGGCTCGGGGCCGCACGACATTTGCATCAGGGCGACGGTGAACTTGTCGGGCACGTATGGCTCCGGCCTAATGATTTCTCTAACCTTTGTCATCCCTTAGATTTTGTCATCCCGAGCGAAGCGAGGGATCTGCATCTTGCCAGCGCAACTGCAGGTCGCCTGCCCTTCGGCTGCGCTCAGGGTCGGGATGACAACGATGAAACGGTGTTGTTTATGCAACAACCCGGCGTGACTGCTATACGCGCTCTAGCATAGCAAAGTACGAGATGCGGCGTGAATATCGCAGCGCCAATACAAGAAGATATAAGCAGTTCGCCGTGTCCCCCTCACTTCTAGTAAATTGGTTCTTCGGTAAGGATCTTTTTTCATACTGGAGGTCCGTCCTTGAAGCAAAAAAGTGTCGCGAAGCAGTCATCAGAAGCGGCCATCATCAGCACGGCAAGCACGAAGAAGGCGCGGGCATCGAGCGCAAGCTGCACGATCCAGTCGCCGACCGGCTGATTCCGCTGGAGCCGCTCGATCTGGGCAAGATTCGCTCCATCGACGGGCTGGTGCGCGCGATGGCGAAGACGGCGTTTACCGGCCGCCAGCTTGGCGAAGCTGCCGACGTGCTGGAGGCCATGGCGCGCGACCAGGACTGCTTCGTCGTCATGACGCTGGCGGGCGCGATGACCGTGGCCAAGCAGGGCCTGGTGATTGCCGAGTTGATCGATCGCGGCATGGTGAATGCCATCGTCTCCACCGGCGCGCTCATGGCGCATGGCCTGGTCGAAGCGACCGGGCGCGCGCATTTTCGGCACGATCCCGGCCTCAGCGACGAGGAACTTTACCAGGCGGGATACAACCGCGTCTACGACACGATCGAGCCCGAGCAGAACCTCGACGACGTGGAGCGCGTGATGGCCGCGGTGTTTGGCGGCTGGGACGCCGGCGAAGTAATGTGCTCGTATAAGTTGAACCGCGCCATTGGGGCGCATCTCGCCAAGCGCGCCAAGGGACAGCGCGGCATTCTGAAGTCCGCCTACGAAAAAAATGTTCCGGTATTCGTGCCCGCGTTCTCCGATTCCGAACTTGGCCTGGATTTCGCGTTGACCAACCGCGAGCGCGACAAGGAAGGGAAGCCGCGCTTCCGCTTCGATCCTTTCGAAGACCTGGAATATTTTGCCGCAACCTTGCTCAGGCAGAAGCGGCTGGGGATTTTCACCATTGGCGGAGGCGTGCCGCGCAACTGGTCGCAGCAGTTTGGGCCGTTCATCGAATTGCGCCATCGCCGGGGCGGGGAAGACCTGCCGCTGAAACGCTACCACTACGGATTGCGCATTTGCCCGGAACCGGTCTACTGGGGCGGACTTTCGGGCAGTCCTTACAGCGAAGCGGTTTCCTGGGGCAAGTTCGTGCCGCGCGCCGAAGGCGGAAAGTTTGGCGAAGTTTTCGTGGACGCCACCGTAGGCCTGCCGCTGATCGCAGCCGCCGTGCTGGAGCGGCTGAAGAAGAAACCGGCGGCGCGGAAGGCGGTCAAGCAAATCGCAGGGTAAAAGTAGAGACGCGGCTCGCTGCGGCAACTGCCGAGCTGCGCTCGGCTTGGGCGGGGCAAAGCCCCGCCACCACACGGCCGGAAAAAGCAACGGCGAATCCGCTCCTAAATCCTCGGAATTCTAACGCGAAGCGCCCGCGGCTTTCTCTTCGGGCAGGGCGGCGTAGACGGCGGGGTTGGCGCAGACTTCGTAATAGCAGTGGCCGGTCCAGCGCAAGATGGAGAGATCGCGGACATCGACCTGGGCGGCGCGGTCCTTGCGGATGGCAATCCTGCGAAACGCTCCATTGGCGATGGGGACGGTGCCGACGAAGAGTTCGCGCTGGTCGTCGCTCCAGCGGCCGTTAAAGCCAGACTCGCTCGCATCCGGCGCCCACGGCGAAAGCGAAATTTCCCGCTGCAGTTTGGCGAAGGCCTCTTCACTCAGGCAGATCCCGCCGACGTTGTAGTTGAGGCGCATGACTTCCGCGCCGTCATGGCGATCGCCTCCGTCTCCGATCTGCACCGCATAGACATTGAAAACTCCGGCATCGGGCGCGATTTTCCTGCGGATGCGCTTGTTGCAGGAGGAGAGGCGGTCGCTCTCATTGATGGCGTCGGAAATCATGATGCGGCGCTCGCCATCCATCAGGTAGAGCGGGGGCGAATCCTGGCAGGCGATGCCCAGGCCGACTTCCATGGGGGGCAGGCCGGAGCGTTCGAGAAGCTGGTTGTACTCGCGCAGCAGATTGACAATCTCCCACGCCAGGACGCAGGCGCGGCCGACGCTGAGCGTGGTTTCGCCTTCGCGCTCGAGCAGAGCGACGATGATGGCATCGCCTTCGAGGAAAACTTTGGTGGCGCCGTATTTCTCCAGCAGCTTGTTGACCGGATCGTAGAAATTAAGGCTGAAATAGGAGGCGGCGTTCATGCCTTTTTCCATGAGCGAGCGGGTGAGGCGCGAAGAATCGCGCACGTCGGCCTTCAGGATCACATGGCGCGCGATGCGGTCAGCGGCGGGCTTCCAGTCTTCGGGAGGCAGGAACTCGTAGAGCATGCCGTTGAGCGAGGAGAGTTCGCGGACCTTGCCGTCGGGGACGAGGTTGATGCTGTCAAAACCGGCGTTGAGGGCATCGAGTCCGCGCAGGTCGCGGTGATAGCGAAAGAGGTCGTGCAGAAGCCGCGCGGCAAAACGGCTGCGCTCCGAGCCGCGGCAGGAGGCGACGCGTGCGATGGCGGCAAAGAGGCGTTCGGAAGAGAGGCGGCTTTCGGCAATGAGTATTTCAACCCGGGCCGCTTCTTCGCGGAAGATCAGCGCGTTCTTGATCTGCTGCGGATTGACGCGCGGCGCATAATCGGCGAGCAGAGGAACGGCTTCATAAGAAGCCACGACATGCGCAAGAACGCCTTCGCGCTGCAACATGCGCGTCCAGATGTCAAGGCGGTCTTGCCGATTGCGGTCTTCCGTGGTCAAGTCTTCGCCGTTGCCGGCGCCGACCAGAGCGGCGGCGTTTTCCGGAACATTGAGCGCCTGCTCCAGGCGCTCGTCGTCAAGCGCTTCGCCGTATCCGAGTTCGCGGAGAAAATTCAGCGCAAATTGGCGGAGGCTGGGAAAACGGTCGGGATCGCGTTCGAAATTGCCGAACATGTAATAGTGCTCGGCCCAGAGATAATCGTCGCGTCCATCTTCGGTAAAAATCAGCGGATTGAGAAAGAGGCGATAGCAGGCGGCGGACAATTCGCCGAACAGCGAGTGGCGAGTGGGGGCGAGCGTTTCTTTTTCGATTTCGCACAGCAGGCGGAACATCTCCTGGCTGGCGCGGCGGAGGACGATCTTCTTGCGCACCTGGAACGAGGAGACGAGTTCCTGCGTCTGCATCATCTTCGCTTGCCGCAGGCCCTCGAGCGACTTCGACTTCATGCGGCAGCGTTCGAGGATACGGGCATACTGCGCGTACAACTCGGCGCGTATGAACTTGAGCACGGCCAGGCGGCCGAGCACATCGACCGATGGATTGCCTTCCGCCTTGGCGCGATTCAGGGCCGCCAGATGGATCGAGACCAGCAAAGCCTTCAGATCGGCGTGGCCGGGCTTGGGCAGTGTGGTGATGGCCCTGGCAGGGCGCGCGAATTTGCTGGGGGCGGCGGGAACGTCCATTTCGAACAGCGCTTCCACGTTGCCGAAGCGGCAGATGTAACGGGCAATATGAAAACTTAAATCCGCGGTGATGTGCGAGCTAAGAAAAACGTCGTAGCGGAGATTGTCGACGCCCAGTTGCAAATCGCTCAACGGGAGCGTGGGCGCGTAGTATTGCAGATCGGGCAGGCAGGCTGGTTCGGAAGTGCGCAACCGGAAAATCGGGAGCTTGGGCATCGCCTCTGGTCTCTTGCCTGCCGCCGCAAATTGCTGAAACTGCGGTCCTAAGCAGCAGGCTAGCACGCCAGCCGGACGGCCCCAAAGTTACCCTAGTGCATGCGCGAAAGCGGCGCGGAAATGGCTGCCCCAACCGCTATTGGCTGGCGCGGCGCGCTTTTTCGAATTCAGTGGAAGATGCGAATTGATTGTAATGGAAATGACGTGCCCCGTGGTGCTACAAGAGTTATGAAACCAGAAGTACAATACGGACGGAGGTCGGATCGTGAACCGCAAAATTGTTGCTGTGTTCGGCATATTTTTTTTCATCGCATCGGCGGCGTTGTCTGCAGCGCAAGAGAGCGCTTCGCACCCTCGCCTCATTTCGGTGACTGGCACGTCGGAAATCAATGTCGCTCCCGACCAGATAGTCTTGAGCCTGGGCGTTGAATCCCGAGACAGGGATTTGGGCCTCGCCAAGTCCCAAAACGATGCTCGGATCAAGGAGGTTTTTCGTCTGGCCCACGATGCTGGCGTTGAAGCAAAAGACATCGAGACCAGTGCTCTCCGCATGGGCGCTAACTATTCCGAGGAAAAGGTGCCAAGATTATTGGACTATGAAGTTTCGCAAACTACAATAATTACCCTCAAAGACCTGTCGAAGTATGAGCCGCTGATGACCAAACTCCTTGAGGCTGGCACCAACCGCGTAGACGGCATCAACTTTGGCGTCAGCGAAACGCGGAAACTCCGGGACGAAGCTCGATCGAAAGCAATCCGCGACGCCAAGGAAAAGGCCGTGGCGATGGCTGCGGAACTCGGCCAAACAGTCGGGAAACCTTTGGAGATTTCCGAGGAGAGTGGATGGAATCCCTGCGGGTTATCAGCCAATAGTTTCGCTTTCGATAGACGGGCTCCCAACGTAAATGAGTCCACGATTGCCCCTGGACAGGTGACTATCAGCGCTTCTGTAAAGGTCAGCTTCCAGTTGGAATAGCCGATTGGAGTCGCGCGAATCCCGCGGGACTGGTTTTTCGCGCCTAACCCGGCGCGGAAGCCGGGGACGGCCTCGCCGGGGCGGAAGCGGCGGCGCAGCCCCGCTTCCACACAAAGCCAATTGACCGCGGCCCGGCGTCCCGCGATAATAATGAAGCCTGGTAACCGCGACACACGCGTGCAGATCAACTGGAACCGGCAGGACGTGCATGAGCGAATTCGACCGCAAGGTGGAAGAGGCTTCCGCGCGCTTCAGCCGCTCGGTGGCGAACATCGCCGGGACGCTGGAGAAAGAAACGGCGGAACTGGTCGTGTATCTCAACGACGAGGTTGTGCCGGCGGTGCGCACCCACTCTTCGAAGGCGCTGCGGGCGGCGGCGGCGAAGCTCGCCGAGTTCGCGGACTATCTGGAAACGCAGCGCAAGAATTCTTGAGCTTCCTTTTTTCGACTCACACGCCCAGCACTTACTCGCCCATGACTTGCCCACGTAGGAATGCGCGCCGAAGGCGGACGGCAATGTCGCGGCCCTGCAAGCTGCCATATCTCCTATTGCTTGTATTGCTGGGCAGCGCGCTGTTCAGCGGCTGTGGCGGACATAAACATACGCAGGCGCAGGTCCCAGCGCCACCGTCCCTGCCGCGGGAAGAGCCAGCCGCGACGGGGTCCGCGGAAGCGCCGTTTGAAAAAACGCCGGGCGCAGCCGGGAAGATCGAAGTCCCCGCCAACGCAAAACCTATCTTTGAAGAAATCGGGATAGCGAGCTGGTATGGCGCTCCGTATCACAACCGGCGCGGATCGAACGGCGAGATTTACGACATGAACGCGATGACGGCGGCGCATCTTACTCTGCCGCTGGGCTCGATCGCGCGCATCACCAACTTGCAGACAGGACGTTCGGCGCTGGTGCGCATCACCGATCGCGGGCCGTTCGTCGTGGGACGGATCGTCGATCTTTCGCAGGCCGCCGCCAAGGCGCTGGATGTTTACTTACCAGGCACCGCCAAGGTCCGGCTGGAGGTGTTGCAAGCGCCCGCGCCGCTTGCCACCGGCGGACGCTGGGCGGTGCAGATCGGCCCTTTCACCGGGGAAAAAGCGGCGGCGAAATTTGCGGCGCACATGCAGAAGCGTTACCAGACGGCCAAAGTCCTGAAGTTTGTGAGTCCCGTCGGAGACTGGTGGGTGCGGGTGCGCGTGCTCGACGACGACCGTCGGCGCGCCACCGCTCTGGCCAACGAGACAGAGAAGAGGGAGGAACCGGTATTTCTGGTGCGGCTCGACTGAAAATTTCCCGCTCGACGCCGATAGTAAGTGATATCTTATTTTTCAGAGATAGAAAAGATATTATCTCCGAAATTATTTGCCGGGCGATCGTAATCCCAGGCTAGGGGAGGACCACTTATGGCGGATTGCCTATTCTGCCGAATTGTTCGCGGCGAAGTACCATCCAAGAAAGTTTACGAAGACGAGCACACGTTTGCCTTTGAAGATTTAAACCCGCAAGGCCCAACTCATGTGCTGATCGTCCCGAAAAAACATATTGCAGGCTTGAAAGAAGCCACGGCGGAAGACGCGGAACTGGTGGGACGCTGTCATCTGACGGCCGCGCGCATTGCGCGGGAGCGGTCGATTGAAGATGGCTACCGCACGGTGCAGAATGTGGGGCCGCGGGCGGGGCAATCGGTTTTTCATTTGCATGTGCACCTGATCGGCGGGCGCACGCTGGCGTGGCCGCCGGGATAGGAAGTTCTCAGTTCTCAGAAAAATCTTTGCCGCTCACTGAGAACCAGGGCTACGACCGCTTAATTCTTACGATGTAGGGACGGGCGTCTCGCCCGTCCTGTCGGGCGGGGACGCCCGGCTCTCCATCGAACAAATCATACGGTCACGGCACTAGGGCCAGGCTCTCCACCAGCAGGCTGGATCCTCCCGCTCGCCTCTTCAGTTCGAATCCCCTGGCTTACAATCGTCGGATGGCAAACCTGACTTTGGTGTACGGTCTGCGCCTGCTGCCCTCCGATGAGGTCGCGGAGGTGGGCGCGGCGACGGTCAAACTGAAAAACGGGCGCGACGCGCACATCGCCATGCACATTCTTGAGGGCAGCAAGAGCGAGATCGAAAAGCAACTCAAGACGAGTCTTGCGGCCTTTTTCGACATCTATCCTGAGAGATGACGAAACACTCGGCGTCCGATGAGCGGGCGGCGGGCCGGGCAATGGGATGCGGCTGATTTCTTTGGAACTCGAGAGCAAGCTGCGCGAAAAACGGCTCTGGCCACAGAGCTGGATCGCGTGGGCGGCGCTCTACGCGCTGGCGCTCGACCTGTTTGCGTTCGCGGCGCAGTGGCTGACGCGGCGCGCGAGTGCGTCAGCGGCGGCGAGCCTTGCAGGCTGGATAACTTTTCTGGGCCTGCTGACGATTGTGTTGCTCGCGATTGCCGGGTATCGCTGGCTGCACTGGCAACTGATGTGGCGGCTGCGGAACCGGCTGATCGTCACTTATATTTTCATTGGCGTGATTCCGGTTTTCTTGCTGGTGGCGATTGCGCTGGCCACGCTCTATCTTTTTGTCTGGCAGTTCGCCGGCTTTGTCGTAACTTCCGATATTGAAGCGCACTTACGCAGCATGGAAGCGGCCAACCGGGCCATCGCCCATCACCTGGCGGCGCAAGTCGCCGACGGCGGAAATCTGAATGCCGAAGTCCTCGACCGGACCAGGCCGCATCGCCCCGAGTGGGCGCGGCGGCAGGTGTGCGCGTGGCGCCGGCTCCAGCCGCAGCCTTACTGTTCGGGGCCGAAAGAAGCGGCTGGCTTTAGTTTTCCATTGTTTGTCACTGGGGATTTTCGCGGCATTGTGAGCGACCACGGCAAGCTTTACCTGCGCGCGGCGACCGTGCGCGCGGCGCAGCCGGATTCATTATCCTTGCGCGTGATTTCGAGTGAGCCGCTCGACGAGGATTTTGTCGGGCAGATCGCGGGCGGCCTTGGCCGGATTGCGATCTATGTGACTGCGGATCCCACTTCGAGTTCGACCGCTCCGGCACAACCCGGCCCCTCGAAGCTTTTCCTGCCATTCGATGACGGGACACAACGCGAGCAGACTTTTTCCGCGGGGACGATTCCGCCCGCGAGCGGCGCGTTCGATCGTCAAATCGGCTTGGCGATCCCGCTGCCGGTGGTGAATTGGGCCAGGGGGGAACAGCGGCGCGATGGAGCGTACGCGGAAGTCGAGACGCGGCCCTCCGTGCTTTATGGGAGACTCTTTGCGGCGCTGGGAGATTTTGCCGGAGGCCTGGAATATATTTTGCTGTCCATCGTGTTCGTGTTCGCGCTCATCGAGATGTTCTCGCTGTACGTGGGCCGCAAACTGACGAACAGCATCACGTCGGCGGTGGACCAACTCTACGAAGCGACCAGGCACGTGAACCGCGCCGACTTCAGCCACCGCATCACGGTGCAGTCGACGGATCAACTGGCAGCGCTCGGAAACTCCTTTAACTCGATGACCACTTCGATCGAAAAGCTGGTTGAGGAGCAGAAGGAAAAGCAGCGCATGGATGGCGAATTGGCGATCGCGCAGGAAGTGCAGGCGCAGCTTTATCCCACATCGGTCGCGCAACTCGACACGCTTGAGGTGCACGGGTTCTGCCGTCCGGCGCGGACGGTGAGCGGAGACTATTACGATTTTCTTCCGTTGAATTCCAACAGGCTGATGCTGGCGGTGGGCGACATCAGCGGCAAGGGAATTTCGGCGGCGCTGCTGATGGCGACGGTCCACTCGGCATTGCACGCCTACAGCGTCGAAGACAGGTCCGCGCTGCGAGGGCCGGCCGCGCCGCTGGCAGCGGGCGGGGCGCAACCGGCGCCGGTAGCTGAATCGAGCGGAAGGGAAGTGTCTCCAGCGGCGCTGCTGACGCTCTTGAATCATCAGCTTTACGAAAACACTCCGGCGGCAAAGTACGCGACTTTATTCCTGGGAATTTATGACGGAGCGACGCGGCGGCTTACTTACACGAATGGCGGGCACCTGCCGCCGGTGCTGATTTCCGAAGATGGGCCGGCGCGGCGGCTGGATTGCGGCGGGACCGTGGTCGGCCTGTTCGACAACTTGAGTTATGCGGAAGCGACCGTGCAACTGCACCCCGGCGATGTGCTGGCCGCTTACAGCGACGGCGTGACCGAGCCGGAAAACGAATATGGCGAGTTCGGCGAGGAGCGGCTGATCCAACTGGTCCGCGCGAACCGCCATTTGCCGCTGGCGCGCATCACGGAAATTGTCATGGCCGCCGTCGCCGATTGGATCGGCGACAAAGAACAACCCGACGACGTGACGCTGGTGCTGGCGCGGGCGCGGTGAGGGGAGCGGCCGCAGCTATGCGGAGTCGAACGGCGCCGGCGGTTCGGCGTGCCACCCTTCGCGAAAAGCACGCGAAGGATGGGGCAGCCACTGCGCGGTTTGCCATCGGAAGGCTGGGGCATCCCCCGTCCACGGCCGTCATCCCTTACAATGAAAGCTGATCCTTCCGCATGAAGCGCATCGCCATTCTGGGTTCCACCGGCTCCGTTGGCCGCAGCACTTTGAGTGTGGTCGAGAGCTATCCCGAGCGTTTTCAGGTGGCCGCATTGGCCGCCGGCAATAATGCCGAACTCGCCTTTGAGCAGGCGGTGCGCTGGAAGCCGCTGGTCCTCTCGCTGGCTAGGGAGCGGGATGCCGAGGCGCTGGGCGCGAGACTGCGCGGCGTGGGCCTTTCCGAAATCGAAGTTGTGCACGGCGCGGCGGGCACGGTGCGGGTGGCAACGCATCCCGAGGTGGATTTCGTGGTCAGCGCGATTGTGGGCGTCTCCGGTCTGGAGGCGACCTACGAAGCGGTGCGCGCGGGCAAGTCGGTCGGGCTGGCCAACAAAGAATGCCTGGTGGTGGCGGGCGAACTGATTACGGCCGAGGCGCGCCGGCAGGGCAAGCCGCTCTTGCCCATTGACAGCGAACATAACGCCATCCACCAGTGCTTGCGCGGCGGGCGGATGGATGAGGTGGAGCGGGTGTGGCTGACGGCTTCGGGCGGGCCGTTTCTGACGACGCCCAAGTCTGAGTTTGTCTCGATCACGGTGGCACAGGCGCTCAATCATCCCACCTGGAAAATGGGAGAAAGGATCACCATAGACTCGGCCACATTGATGAACAAAGGGTTCGAGGCGATTGAGGCCTGCCGGTTGTTCCGCGTGCCGCCCGAGCGCGTACATGTGGTTGTGCATCCGCAATCCACGATCCATTCCATGGTCGAATTCGTGGATGGCAGCATACTTGCTCAAATTTCCGTGACCGACATGCGCTTGCCGATTTTGTATGCGCTGACTTATCCGGAACGGATTGCATCGGATTTGCGCTTCCCGGTTGGTGACCTAAGGCATCTGGATTTTTGCCCGCCGGATATGAGTAAATTTCCTTGTTTGCGATTAGCCTACGAAAGCTTAGCCTACGAAAGTTTGGCCTATGAGAGTTTAGCTGGCGAAGCGGGCGGCGGCGCAGGCGCAGGCACAAAGACCATCGCGCTGAACGCCGCCGATGAAGTGGCGGTGGCGGCGTTTCTCGAGGAGCGCATCGGATTCGAGGACATTCCACGCATTATCGAAGAAACAATGTCTGCAACGCCGGCCGGACATTTGGAATCTATACAGCAGGTGCTTGCTTTGGACAGCGAGGCCCGCGTATTGGCAAGAGAAATGGTGAAGCCGCGCCGCCGAAAATGCTCGCCCCTCGGGGTCGTTTCGTGACAGGAATTTGGGAGTAATCTGGGAATTATGCCACAGCTTTTGTCCATCCTTCATACCATCTTGGTCATGGGAATCGTGCTTGGGTTCATGATCCTGGTTCATGAATTCGGCCACTTCGCCGTGGCCAAGTATTTCCGCGTGCGGGTGGAAGTGTTTTCCATAGGCTTTGGCAAGCGCTTGCTGGGCTTCAAGAAAGGCGATACCGACTATCGCATCAGCGCTCTGCCGTTGGGCGGGTACTTGAAGATGGCGGGCGAAAACCCGATGGACCAGCGTACGGGCGATGCGGGGGAATTTCTGTCGCATCCGCGCTGGCAGCGCTTTCTGGTGGCGTTGGCCGGGCCGGCCATGAACGTGATGCTGGCTATCGCGCTGCTGACGGGCGTCTACATGGCGCACTACGAATACCCCGCCGATTTCGATGAGCCGACGGTGGTGGGGTGGGTGAATCCGAACACTCCCGCGGAGAAGGCAGGCATCGAGCGGGGCGACAAGATTGTCCGGGTCGATGGTACCGCGAACCCGAATTGGGAGCAGGTGGACCTCAAGGCGATGCTTAGCCCCAATCAGCCTTTGCGATTCGGCATTGAGCGCGACGGCAAGGTCATGGAGAAGGTCGTCGTTCCGGAATCGCTCGGTCCTTATCAGTACGGAGAAATTGGTTGGGCGCCGAAGGAGTCCGATGCGGCTCTTACAATCGTCGAACCTGGCATGCCCGCCGACAAAGCGGGGATCAAGATTGGAGACCGCATCCTCAGCGCGAACGGGCAGGACATTCCCTATTTGGGAGCGCTCATCCGGCTGCTGAGCCGCACCAAGGACCAGCCTCTGGAACTGGTGGTCCTGCGGAACGGGCAGAAACTGACGTTCACGGTGAAACCGGCCCTCTTTCCCGGGGCCTCCGAGCAGGGACCTGCCTACCGGATTGGCGTGGCCAGCATTCCCACCAAGGTTGTGAAGCTGGGTTTTGCGGATGCGCTGAAGTGCTCTCTCGCGGACAACAAGAAGAACTCGTTCCTGATACTGGAGTTGCTGCAGAAACTGGCGCGGCGCAAAGTATCCATGCGCCAGGTGGATGGTCCGATTGGGATCGGCAGGGACGTGGGCATGGCCGCGCGCGAGAAGGGCTGGACTCCGCTGCTGGGAATCACCGCCCTCATCAGCTTGAACCTGGGCATCATGAACCTGCTGCCGATTCCCATTCTGGATGGCGGCGTCATTCTGCTGCTCTTCATCGAGGGCCTCATGCGGAAGGAAATCAGCCTAGCCATCAAGGAACGCATCTACCAGGCGGCGTTCGTCTTTCTCGTGGTCTTTGCCGTGATGGTGATCTATAACGATCTGATCAAGACGCTGCCGGGCCTGACGCGGATGCCGTAGTCAGCCGTCAGCTTTCAGCCGTCAGCTTTCAGCCATTAGCCTTCAGTCGGCGGCTAAAGAGACTGTGTGAGAACTGGGTCGTCCCTCCGGGACTTGAGTCGTTTCTTCCACTTTTCCCACCGCTGAAGCGGTGGGCTAAGCTAGGTCGCCCCTCCGGGGCTGGATTCTGCGATGTTTTCGTTCCACCGGATTGCTTGAAAACGAGTTCTCACCCACTCTCTAAAGCCGCATGTTTGGCGGGCCCTAACGGCGCGGCTGAAGCCGCGCCCCTTCAAAACGATTAGGGAACGGACTTAATCAGAGTTTCCATCGAGCTAACTTGAACTAGGATATCCCCATGAGCGTACGCGAAATCGCCCAGCCCATTACCGACGCGGAAGAGCGTTTTGAAGGTTTCGAAAACCTGATGCCCTTCAAGGTGCAGAACATTCTTCTGGTCTCCAGTCTTTACGATTCCTTCATTTTGCGCGAAGACGGACGGCTGAACGAGTTGCTGATCGACGAATCGCTGGAACTCAATTTGCGGCAGATACCGGGGATCGCGCACGTCTCGAGCTGCGCGGAAGCGGTTGAGCTGGCGCGTTCGCAGCCGCAATTCAATTTGATTGTCACCAACCTTTCAGTGGGCGAGACGGATGCGGCGCAGTTGGCGCGCGAGATAAAACGGGCCGGGCTGGATGTTCCCGTGCTGGTGCTGGCCTACGATTATCGCGAGATCAAGAATTTCGTGGCGCGGAATCCGGTGACCGGGATCGAGCGCATTTTTCTGTGGCAGGGCAACGCCCGCATCCTGATCGCGATGGTGAAGTACATCGAGGACAAGCGCAACGTGCTGCACGACACGCGGGCCATCGGCGTGCCGGTGCTGCTGGTGGTGGAAGACAGCATCCGTTATTACTCGTCGTTCCTGCCCGTGATTTATACCGAGCTGATCAAGCAATCGAAGCGCGTGATTCAGGAAGGCATCAATGTGGCGCACAAGCTGGTGCGCATGCAGGCGCGGCCCAGAATTCTGCTCAGTTCGAACTTCGAAGAGGCGGCGCAGCTAGTCGAGCAGTATCGCGAATATCTGTTCGGCGTGGTCTCGGACGTGGAGTTTCCCTGGGCAGGCAAGCTCAATCCCGAGGCGGGCTTTGAGCTGGCGCGCATGGTGAAGGGCCTGGTGCCGGACGTGCCGGTGGTGTTGCAAACCAGCCGCGCCGAGTTTCGTCCGCGGGCGTATGCCGAGGGTTATTCGTTTCTACGCAAGCGTTCGCCCACGCTGCTGCGGGATTTGCGCCGCATCTTGACCGAGCAGTTTGGCTTTGGCGATTTCGTGTTCCGGCTGCCGGACGCGAGCGAAGTGGGGCGGGCGAAAGACTTGAACGCGCTGGAAGAGCAACTGCAAACGGTGCCGATTGAGAGCATCGTCTTTCACTCGCAGAGCAACCACTTTTCCCATTGGCTGATGGCGCGTACCGAGTTCGCCTTGGCGGCCAAGCTGCGCCCGCGCCAGGTCTCGGATTTCGACAACGCGGAAGGGCTGCGGCGCAATCTGGTAGAGTCCATCCGCGAGTATCGCCGCGAGCAGAGCGAAGTGCTGATCGGCGATTTCCGGGCCGACACGTTCAAGTCTTCGGAATCGAGTTTTCTGCGCATCGGTTCCGGGTCGCTGGGCGGGAAGGCGCGCGGGCTGGCCTTCGTGCGCCACCTGTTGCGCAAGAACCGCATCACGCGCCGCTTTCCCGGCGTGCGCATCGCGGTGCCTTCCGCCGTGGTGCTGGCGACGGATGTGTTCGATCAATTTCTGGCCGAGAACAACCTGCTCGATTTTGCCTTGCGCTCGGAAGACGACGAGGAAATCCAGCGAAAGTTTCTGGCTGCGCCGCTGGCCAAGCCGCTCCACGAAGACCTGAAATCGTTTTTGGCCGAGGTCGAGCATCCATTGGCGGTGCGCTCGTCGAGCCTGCTCGAGGATTCGCAATACCAGCCTTTCACCGGCGTGTATGAGACGTTCATGCTGGGCAACCAGCAGGCGAATCCGGAAGAGCGGCTGGCGGCGCTCAGCGAGGCCATCCGGCTTGTCTATGCCTCGACTTTTAGCCGCCATGCGAAAGCCTACGTGCGGGCCACGCCCTACCGCCTGGAAGAAGAGAAAATGGCGGTGATTCTGCAGCGGGTGGTGGGTACGGCGCATGAGGAGCGTTTTTATCCGGATTTCTCCGGCGTGGTGCGCTCGCGCAATTCCTATCCCGTGCCGCCCATGAAGTTCGAGGATGGCATAGCGGCGGTGGCGCTGGGACTGGGCCGGGCGGTGGTGGATGGCGGGAAGTGTTTGAGTTTCTGTCCGCGCTATCCGCAAAACCTGGTGCAGTTTTCCTCGGTCGAAGACATCTTGGCCAATTCGCAGTCGGAGTTCTGGGCGTTGGAGTTGCACGACGGCGAGGAAGGCCGTCCGGGGCATTGGCACGAGCGGCGGTTTGGCCTGGACGCGGCCGAGAAAGACGGCACGCTGCGGGCGCTGGCTTCGACTTACTCCAGGGACAACCACGCCGTCTATGATGGAGTAAGCCGGCCGGGCGCGCGCCTCGTGACCTTTGCCCCCATGCTCAAGCACGGCACGTTTCCGCTGGGTGAGATTCTGGATGCGCTGGGGCGGGCGGGCGAGGCTGCTTTGGGCAATCCCGTGGAAATCGAATTTGCCGTGCGTTTGCCGCAGGGGGAGGGGCTGGCGGCGGAGTTCGGCTTTCTGCAAATCCGGCCGCTGACGTTCGGGCGCGACGGCGGCGACCTGGCGCTGGAGGATGTGGAGCCGGAGCGATTGCTCTGCCGCAGCAGCAAGGTCCTGGGCAATGGGCGCATCGAGAATATTTTCGATGTGGTCGTGGTCGATGAGCAGCGCTTCGAGCGCAGCCGCAGCCAGGAAGTGGCGCAGGCCGTCGCCCAGTTCAATCGCCAGCTCAATGAGGAGAACCGGCCGTATCTGCTGATCGGGGTGGGGCGCTGGGGATCGACCGAACCGTGGCTGGGGATTCCGGTGGAATGGGATGAAATCTCCGGGGCGCGCGCGATTGTCGAGGCCGGGTTCCGGGATTTTCGCGTCACCCCATCGCAGGGCAGCCATTTTTTCCAGAATCTCACCGCCTTTCAAGTTGGCTACTTCACCGTGAATCCGGACGCTGGCGAAGGTTCGATCGATTGGCAGTGGCTGGCGGAGCAAGCGGCGGTGGAAGAGCTGGGCTGCGTCCGGCACTTGCGTTTTGCGGCGCCGATCCGGGTGGTGATGAACAGCCACACCAGCCAAGGCGCGATCTTCAAGCCGGAAGGGTAAGGAAGTACCCAGTACCCAGTAAAACCGGCGGAGTTTCTGGGTACTGGGTACTGAGTACTGAGTACTGAGTACTGAGTACTGAGTACTGAGTACCGGGTACTTGCACTTCCCGGCTTGCCATAAGCCGTTTTAATCGCATACACTTAACACTTGCCATTCGACGCGCCGCAAGAAGCGCGTGACGATTGCACCCCCCAGGGCGGCAATTGTCACTTACCAGCGTTGCGGAAGCGGTTGTAATGGCAACCCCAAGGCGGCGTGTGTGGAGACCTTCACGGACACGACATCCGCCCTTAACTGCCCGCAAAACTTGCTGACGAGAACCTGCGTGAAACGGCTGGGCGTCCGAAGTAGAACCGCAGGGGATGATTGGGAGCCGGCAAGCACAAAATCTCAAATTCAAGGATGACAATTTATGAAGAACATTTTGATTTTGGGGGCCGCAGGCCGTGACTTCCACAACTTTAACGTTGTATATCGAAACAACAGCGACTATCGCGTGGTTGCCTTTACCGCGACGCAAATTCCAGACATCGCCGGCCGCCGCTATCCGGCGGTATTGGCGGGGTCACTCTACCCGGACGGCATTCCCATTCACGAAGAAAAGGACATGGAGAAGCTGATCCGCGAGCACAAGGTCGATGCGGTGGTGTTTTCCTACAGCGATGTTTCGTACGAGACGCTGATGCACCTGGCCTCGCGCGCGCTGGCCGCTGGGGTTGATTTCTGGCTGCTGGGGACGGAGCCGACGCAAATCAAGTCGAAGCATTCGGTGGTTTCCATCTGCGCCGTGCGCACGGGATGCGGCAAGAGCCCGCTGTCGCGGCTGGTGGCTTCGGAGTTGCGGAAGGCGGGATGGAAGCCGGTGGTGATTCGCCACCCCATGCCGTATGGCGACTTGGCGGCGCAAGCGGTGCAGCGCTTTGCCACCATGGAAGACATGGACCTACAGAAGTGCACCATCGAAGAGCGCGAAGAGTACGAACCGCATATCAAGCAGGGGACCGTGCTCTATGCGGGCGTGGATTACGAAAAAATCCTGCGGCAGGCGGAAAAGGAATCCAACCTTATTCTGTGGGATGGCGGCAACAACGACACGCCGTTCTACGCTTCCGATCTGGAGCTGGTGGTCGCCGATCCGCACCGCGCCGGACACGAGCTGGCGTATTATCCGGGAGAGGTGAACCTGCGGCGCGCCGACGTGGTGATTATCAACAAGGTTGACACCGCCAAGAGGGCCGACGTTGAGACCGTTCGACGGAACATCAAGAGCAACAATCCGGAAGCGGCCATCGTCGAAATGGCTTGCAATGTGTCCACGCCCTCGCCGGAACTGGTGAAGGGCAAGCGAGTGCTGGTGGTCGAGGATGGCCCGACGCTCACGCACGGCGAGATGCCATACGGGGCGGGCGTGGTTGCGGCCGAGCGCTGGGGAGCGGCGGAGTTGATCGATCCGCGTCCTTATGCGGTCGGCTCCATCAAGGCGACCTTCGAGAAATTCACGCGTCTGACCAATCTGCTGCCCGCCATGGGCTACAGCGAGACGCAGCGGCACGAATTGCAGGAAACCATCAAGCGCGTTCCCTGCGACCTGGTGGTGATCGCCACGCCTATCGACCTGGCCCGCGTGGTCAAGATCGACAAGCCAACTCTGCGGGTGAGGTACGAAGTGGAAGACATCACCAAGCCGGGAGTGGTCGAAATTCTGGCGGAATTCAGCAAAAAGCACGCTGCGGCGAGGAGGTAATCATGAATCAAGAAGACTTTTTGTCAATCCGCGATTTCTCGCCGCCGGAGATCGAGCGCCTGCTCGCTCTGGCGCGCGAGATCAAGGCCAAACCCGCCGCCTACACCGATGCGCTCAAGGGCAAGACGCTGGCCATGATATTTGAAAAGCCGTCGTTGCGTACGCGCGTGACGTTCGACGTTGGCATCCAGCAATTGGGCGGCTTCTCGTTGTATTTGTCTCCGGCGGAAATCAGCCTGGGCAAGCGCGAGTCGGTGCACGACGCGGCCAGGAACCTGGAGCGCATGGTGCAGGGCATCATGGTACGCACGTTTGCCCACGAAATTGTGGAGCAGATGGCGAAACATGCGCGCATTCCCGTTATCAACGGCCTGACCGACTACAGCCATCCCTGCCAGGCGATGGCCGACTTTCTCACCATGCAGGAAGTCAAGGGCAAGCTGAAAGGCTTGCGCGTCGCTTATGTCGGAGACGGCAACAACGTAGCGCACTCGCTCATGTTCGCGGGCGCGCAATTGGGGGCGCAGGTCTGGGTGGCAACGCCGCGCGGGCACGAGCCGGATGCGGCGGCGCTGCATTGGGCCCAACAGCGCGCCCAATCCACCGGCGGCAACTGCGTCGTCACCAACGATCCGCGGGAAGCGGTGACCCGCGCCGATGTCGTTTACACCGATGTGTGGGCAAGCATGGGGCAGGAAGCGGAGGCGGAGAAGAAAAAAGAGAAATTCCGCGACTACCAAGTGAACGCTTCTCTGTTTGCGCTGGCCAATAAGGACGCCATCTTCATGCACTGCCTGCCGGCGCACCGCGGCGAAGAAGTGAGCGGCGACGTTATAGATTCCCCACACTCGGTCGTGTTCCAGCAGGCGGAAAACCGGCTGCATGCGCAGAAGGCGATCATGCTGGAACTGATGAAGAATGTCGTGGTGGGGGCGCCGCTTCCGGAAACGGCGCGCGCCTGACGGGGGGCGGGTATTCGAGGTTGAACATGAAGAACATACTGCTGGCGGTGGGCGGAAACTCGCTGATTCGCAGCGGCGAAAAAGGGACCGTCGCGGAACAGTTGGCCAACGCCCGGCGCACGGCCGCGGAAATTGTCGGGCTGATCCGGGAGGGGCATCGCGTCGTTCTCACCCACGGCAACGGACCGCAGGTGGGAGCGGCCCTGCTGCGCTCCGAGCGCGGGGCCAGCCAGGTCCCGGGCCATCCCCTCGATGTTTGCGACGCTTCGACGCAGGGCGAGATTGGATACATTCTTGCAACAGGCCCTGCACAACGAATTGCAAGCCGCGGGCTTGCAGGTGCGGGTGGCCACGGTGCTGACACAGTGTGTGGTCGGGCTGGACGATCCGGCCATGAAGCGTCCGAGCAAGCCGATCGGCCCGTTTTACTCGCGGGCGGAAGCCGAGGAGCGCAAACGCACGCTGGGCTGGGAGATTGTGGAAGATGCGGCGCGCGGCTATCGCCGCATTGTGCCCTCGCCGCAGCCGGTTGAGGTGGTGGAGGCCGATGTGATCCACGATCTCGTCAACATGGGCGTGCTGGTGATTGCCTGTGGCGGCGGAGGAATTCCAGTCTCGCGCAACCGCGGCGTTTTGCAGGGAGTGGAAGCGGTCATCGACAAGGACCGGGCTTCGGCGCTGCTGGCCGCGCGCCTGGGCATGGATCTGTTCGTCATCTCGACCGACGCCGAATGCGTCTACCTGAACTACACCAAGCCCACTCAGCAGGCGCTGCGCTGGGTTGCGGCGGACGAATTGGAAGGATACGCTAAAGCCGGGCACTTTCCTCCGGGAAACATGGGGCCGAAGGTGGAATCGGCGCTGCGCTTTCTGCGCGGCGGCGGAAAAGAGTGCATCATCACCTCCGCCGAGCGCATTGGCCAAGCCGTTGCCGGAAGCGCGGGCACGCACATCTTCGCCGATAGCGAGTCGATGGGCAAAGGTGGAGATGGAACGGAACGCGAGCTCCCGGCGCAAGGTCCCGTAGGAGGGCAGACGAAATGACAGATGCGTCCACGTACAGGCCGGCCCTGTCCGCGAACTCCAAATTGGCGGTTGAGCCAAGTTTGAAGCACGTCGTCGAATCGCAGCAGTTCACCGTGCCACTGCTCATGGATCTGTTTGACCGCACCCGCGGCATGGAGCACGTGGTGGCGCGGGGCGGGACGCACGACTTTCAAAACCGGATCATGGCGAGCCTGTTCTATACGCCGTCCACGCGCACGCGGTTTTCCTTCGAGGCGGCCATGTACCGTCTGGGGGGACGGGTGCTCTCGACCGAACAGGCGCGCGTTTTTTCCTCCGAGATCGAAGGCGAGCAGCTCGAAGACACCATCCGCATCATCGGCAACTACGCCGACGTCATCGTGATCCGCCATAATCAGGTGGGCGGGGCCAAGCGCGCCGCCCAGGTTTCGCCAGTCCCGGTCATCAATGCCGGGGATGGCAAGGGCGGGCAGCATCCCACGCAGGCGCTGCTCGACCTGTACACGATTTACCGCGAGCGTCCGCTGGACGGCCTGAGCATAGCCATCATTGGCGAGCTGGATAAGGGACGCACGGCGCGCTCGCTGGCTTACTTGCTGGCCAAGTTCGATCGCGTCAAGATTTTCTTTGTCAGTCCGCCGGAACTGCAGATGAAGCCCGACATTCTGGAATATCTGGATAAGCACGGCATCCACTATGAACTGGAGTCGGACATCGCCAAAGTCATCGGTGCAGTGGACGTGGTGTACCAAACGCGGATTCGGCCCGAGCACATGATCGACCATGCGGCGCTGAAACGCTATGCCATCGACTCGGCGGTGCTCAAGCGCATGAAGCCGGATGCGCTCATCCTGCACCCGCTGCCGCGTACGGTCGAGCTTGACGAGTCCGTGGACCACGATCCCCGCGCGCTCTATTTCCGCCAGGCCGCGAACGGTCTCTACGTCAGAATGGCATTGCTCACCATGCTGCTGGAAGGGAATTAGCAGTAACAGCTCGCGGCGTAAGTTGGTTTCGTAACACCGTAAGTTCCTTCGTTGTAGAGACGGGGCTTGCCCCGTCTGAGACGCGGCAAGCCGCGTCTCTACAGGGGAATTGGACGTTACCGCAAGACAAATTCGAAAGAGAGGTTGCATGAACACGCAGGTCGCCAACATTAACGAGGAAAAGCTGACGGGCAAGGAATTCATCGGGCTGGAAGATAAGTAC
The DNA here is from genome assembly GCA_963772155.1 of uncultured Acidobacteriaceae bacterium. Classification (GTDB taxonomy): domain Bacteria; phylum Acidobacteriota; class Terriglobia; order Terriglobales; family Acidobacteriaceae; genus Acidiflorens. The sequence continues at coordinate 128,673 of CAVYVX010000006.1, forward strand.
GGGGCCCATAACTACCATCCGCTGGACGTAGTTATCGAGCGGGCGGAAGGGGTCTGGGTGTATGACACCGATGGCAAACGCTATCTGGATTGCCTGGCCGCCTACTCCGCCGTCAACCAGGGACATTGCCATCCCAAGATTGTGCAGGCGCTGATTGAGCAAGCGCACAAAGTGACGCTTACGTCGCGGGCATTCCGCAACGACCAACTCCCGCTGCTCTACAAGGAACTCTGCGAACTGACCGGCTTCGATAAGGCGTTGCCCATGAACTCGGGCGCCGAAGCCGTCGAGACCGCCATAAAAGCGGCGCGCAAGTGGGGATACAAGATTAAGGGCATTCCAGAAGGCGCGGCGGAAATCATTGTCAGCGCCAACAATTTCCATGGGCGGACGACCACCATCGTCGGCTTCTCCACCGACGCTCAATATAAAGACGGCTTCGGGCCGTTCACGCCGGGCTTCAAGATCATTCCGTTTGGCGACGTGAAGGCGTTGCGCGATGCCATCACTCCCAACACCTGCGCGTTTCTGACGGAGCCAATCCAGGGCGAAGCGGGCATTGTCATTCCACCCGCGGGGTTCCTGAAAGAAGCCGCCGCCATCTGCCGGAAAAACCGGGTGCTGTTGGTCTTGGACGAGATACAGTCGGGCCTGGGCCGAACCGGCAAGCTCTTCGCCTACATGCATGAAGGCATCAAGCCCGATATGGTCATTGTCGGGAAGGCGCTGGCGGGCGGTTTTTATCCGGTCTCGGCGGTGCTCGCGTCGAACGAAATTCTCGGCGTCTTCCGGCCCGGCGACCACGGCAGCACGTTTGGCGGCAACCCCCTGGGCTGCGCCGTGGCCCGCGCCGCATTGCGCGTGCTGACGGAAGAGAAGCTGGTGGAGCGCTCGGCCGAGCTGGGGACGTATTTCCTTGTGCTGCTCGCAACTCTGCGTTCTTCCGACATCAAGGAAGTGCGCGGCCTGGGCCTGTGGATCGGCATCGAGCTGAACAGCAAGGCCCGGCCTTATTGCGAGGCGCTGAAAGAAGAAGGCATTCTCTGCAAAGAGACGCATGACCACGTCATCCGCATCGCGCCGCCTTTGAACATTAGTAAGGACGAGATCGACTGGGCGTTCGCGCGCATCAAGAAAGTGGTGGAGAAATTCGCCGCCCGCTAGGGCGGATTCCGAGTGGAGGCGCGGCCAGCCGCGTCTCCACCGGAATTCAGACGCCGCTTCGGTACAATAACTGCCGTGGCGAAAATCAAAGTCGATCGCACGCGAACGCTGGCGCAAGCCGCTGTCTTCTCGGAGCTCACCGCTTCTGAACTCGCTCTTCTCGGGCAGCGCACCGTGCCCCGCCGTTTTTCTCCGGGCGAAATCGTGTTTACCGCAGGCGAGCCCTGCGCCGGACTCTATGTGGTCGAGTCTGGGCACATCCGCATTTTCAAGAGTTCAGCCGGCGGACGCGAGCAAGTGCTCAGTATCGATGGGCCCGGCAGTTCGGTGGCGGAACTGCCAGTCTTCGACGGCGGAAACTACCCGGCCTCGGCGGCCGCAGTCGACGACGTTACGCTGCTGTTCGTCAGCAAGCAGGATTTTCACGCGCTCTGCCTCGCGCATCCTCAGGTTGCGCTGAAGGTGCTGCGCGTGGTCGGCGCCCGGCTGCGGCACCTGGTGGAAATCATCGAGGAGCTTTCATTCACGACGGTGCGCCACCGCCTGGCGTCGTTCCTCTTGCGACTGGCCCGAAGCGAAGGCAAGCGCGGCGCGGAGGGAGTGGAAATCACTTTGCCGGTCAGCAACCAGGAACTGGCGTCGCAGATCGGGACGGTGCGCGAACTGATTTCGCGGAACCTTTCCCGCTTCCAAGCGGAAGGCTTGATCAAGATGGAGGGACGCAGCGTGACGCTTTACAATTCGGAAGCGTTAGAGGAAGAACTACAATCTAATGAATAATATCGCCTATATTCATCAACTATTACATTAACTTATGGAAAAGCCAGTGCAAGGGCGGAATCGCCCAGAGTCGGTTGCACCCAGCGTGACAAAAGTCCTCGGCAAACGGTTGCGGTTGCACTAACCTCAGAACATTGAGCGCGCCGCCAGAATATAAGGACGGAGCGGCGGCGCCAAGGAGGATGGCATGAGCGTGACCGCCGAGAAAACCGTACGCGAATTAGCCTTGGAGAACCCCGCCGCAACCCGGGTGTTTGAGAAGCTGGGCATCGATTATTGTTGCGGCGGCAATCGATCGCTGGAAGAATCCTGCCGCGCAGCCAATCTGCCTGTGGATCGAGTGCTCAATGCGCTCGAAATGGCGGATCAAACCAGGCGCGCTTCGCAGCCGGTCCGCGACTGGCAAGCGGAGCCGCTGGCCGATTTGATTGCCCACATCGTCGGCACGCACCACAAGTACACACGCGAGGAAATCGCGCGCCTCGGCCCGCTGTTCGAAAAAGTGTGCACGGTGCACGGCAAGAACCATCCCGAGCTGCTGGATATGCGAACGAACTTCGCCGGGCTGGCGCAGGAATTGACCATGCACATGATGAAGGAAGAGATGGTTTTATTTCCGTACATTGTCAGGATGGAAGAAGCCGTGATTCAGCATGAGCCGGTGTTGCCGCCGCCGTTCGGCAGGGTGCAAGACCCGGTGGCGATGATGGAGCGGGAGCACGAAGCGGCGGGCCAAACATTGCGCGCCATGCGCGAGGCCAGCCGTGGTTACGCCGCTCCAGACGATGCGTGCGTCAGCTACCAGACGCTCTACAAGGCATTGGCTGAATTCGAGGCGGACTTGCACCAGCACATTCACCTGGAGAACAACATCCTGTTCCCGCGAGCGATTGCGATGGAGCTGGCGCGGTAACCGGGTTCGAAAGCGCGAACTCTAGATTGGGCACGGCGTTCGTTTTTGCCGTAACAGCTCGTGCGCCACTTTCCGGCTTTCACCACGGGCTGCTAAGCCGTGCAACTATGCGGGCGCTTCAGAGCTGGGGAAATCTGCACGCTTTCCACCAGGGCCGACGCATCAAAATTCTTTTTGGAGGTTCAAGGTTGCGGAAATCCTTTGGAAACCCCTGCTGAAGGGCAAAAAAGTGTAAAGCGAGCCGTTTGTTATCCGGCACCGCGCTTAAGAAGCAGATACTTACCCGAGTAGCGATGTGATCGTCGGAAATCGTTTGCCAAGCTGCTCCAAAGGAATCAAGGCGGTAATCTCTGAACCCTGAAAATTTAGATGCGTCGGCCCTGGACACGGTGCGTTATTGCGCACTATTGGCAGCGGAAGAGAGTACTATGAAGGTGTCTCTTCCAGCATCTCTCCGCCGCGCCTTACGGTGACGGTCCCTTGCAAAATCAGACAGCAATGCGCTGCGCAAGGAGCCGTTATGGCCAACAAGCCTCGTCCGCCCGCAAGGTCCGCCTCGAAACCACCCAACGCCGACGGTGACGGCAACCACCTCCACAACCAAATCCTGCTCGGCCTTCCTCCCGAAGAATTACAACTGCTGCTGCCAAAATTGGAATTTATGCGCTTGAAGATGCACCATGTGCTGCACGAGCCCGGCGACACGTTGAAGTCGGCCTATTTCTGCAACAGCGGATTGGTGTCCATTCTGAGCGTCCTCCCGGACGGGAAAAGCGTGGAAGTCGGTCTGGTGGGCAAGGAAGGGTTTATCGGATTGCCGCTGGTGGCGGGCTTCCGCACCGCGCCCACGCGGGCCATTGTTCAGATTGAGGGGTCGGTTTTTCGCGTGGACGGCGCAACGCTGACATCGCTTCTCCGCCAGTGCCCCACACTGGAGCGGCGGTTGCAGCAGTTTTCCCAGGTCATGGCCATGCAGGTCACACAGATTGCGGCCTGCAATCGTCTGCATGAAGTGAACGAGAGATTGGCGAGATGGTTGTTGATGAGCGCCGACCGGATCGAATCGAATTCGGTCCCGTTGACCCAGGAATTGATCGCCCAGATGCTGGGCACGCGCCGCTCCAGCGTGACCGTGGCGGCCGGAATGTTGCAAAGGGCGGGACTCATCGCCCACAGCCGCGGCGACGTAAAGATCGTCGACCGGAAAAAACTGGAAGAAACGGCCTGTGAGTGCTATGGAATCATGCTGCGGCAGATCGAGGAATGGCAGGATCAAACGCAGTAACGCTTGTGCTCGCCAGCGCACTTTCGACGGTTTTTTGACGTACCGACAGATTGCCAGCTTGCGGATAATCTGAGAGTGACGCGAGCATCGCTCGCGCCGGGAACGTTGCTCCGTAATGGAGTGTGTCATGCCGGAAAGCGATCTTATCGATCTTGGCCCTGATAAACATTTGATCGAATGCCCACACTGCCAGAGGCAAACCGAACATCATTCACCCCTAAACGTGGTCCTCTTTGCTACCCCGAAGTGTAAGCACTGTGGCAGGGAGTTTGTGATCGCGTTGAACCAGCCGCGGCGCTGATCCCGAGCCGGAGAGGCGTTGGCAGCTTGGCCGAAGCAGTTTGTGGCGCAGGGAAGGGCCTGTTTCCGCCGGGACGCGGAGAGCGCCGCCAGCGGCGATGGCACTGCCGCCATCCCCATGAATTAGAATAGGCCCGGCTTGACACTCCACTTCTTGCGGCCGGATCCGGTCAAGCGTCCCAGAGATGTCCGATCCGTTGCTCGCTCCTGAATTCGTCCGGCGGTATCTGGCCGCGCTCGGCGTGACGCCGGCAAAGCCCTCGCTCGAAGGTCTTCGCGAACTGGTGGCCGCGCAGTTAACGCGTGTTCCATTCGAAAACATTTCCAAGCTCTACAACCGGAAGCGCCACGGACTCGCCGGTCTGCCCTCGATCGAGCTCTATCTCGAGGGCATCGAGCGTCGCCATTTCGGCGGAACTTGTTACTCCAACAATTTTTACTTCTACTCGTTGCTGGCATCTTTGGGATACGACGCCAAGCTGTGTGGCGCGGACATGAGCGTCGCCGACGCTCACGCCGTGTGCATGGCAACCGTGGATGGGCGCGAGTACTTGATCGACGCCGGCTATGCGGCGCCGTTTCTCTTGCCCATGCCGCGCGATCTGGCGGCGGACTACGTGGTCGAGCTGGGGCGGGACCGCTTCGTGCTTCGGCCCCAGGATGCGAATGGCCACTCGCGTTTAGACATGTATCGCGATGGCCAGCGGAAACACGGCTACGTGGCCAAGCCGGCGCCGAGAAGGATCGAAGACTTTCGCCGCGCGATTGCCGGGTCATTCAAGCCGGACGCGACTTTTCTGAACTCCCTGCTGCTGACGCGCTATTATCCGGGCCGGGGCGTCATGATCCACAATTTGACGCTGGTTGAGTCGCGGGGAAGCGCATCGGCGGTTCGACGTCTGGGCAGCCGCGAGCAGCTCGCCGCCGCGGTCGAGGAGCATTTTGAAATTCCGCGGGCCATGGTCGCCGAAGCCGTCAACGAACTCGGAGACTTGCAGGATGCGTGGGCCTGAATTCTCGCGCCGGGGCGCGGCTCCGCCCTTTTCCCAGCCGCGAAAAATGCCATTGAATAATGCACTGCGGGTGCGCTATCTTTTTGACCGAGGGGCGAAACATTTTTGGGGAATTAGGCCATGGAAGGGACCGCGAACAGTCTGGCGAAGCCGGCGCAGATGCGGCGGGATGGCAAGCCGCGTCCGCGTTCCGAAGCAAAGCGCGCGAGGATTGTGGAAGCTGCGGTCCGGCATTTCGCCGAACACGGGTACAGCGCGGCGCGGATGGAAGATATTGCGGCGCAGTTAGGCATTGCCAAGGGATCGGTGTTCCAGCACTTCAAGAGCAAGGACGGCTTGTTCTTCGAAGCGTACAAGAAAGCGGTGCAGTCGTTTCCGAAATATATGCAGGTCCCAGCGCCGGTCAGAGAGCAGGGGTTTTTTGCCGCGCTGCGCTACTGGCTGGGACGCACCGAGAACATGGTGCGCGACAACTGGGCGCCGTACCGGATCTATCTGATCGGCAATTACGGCACGGACCTGGCGCTGCGCCGTGAGATCAACCGGTTTCTGGTTGCCGAGGACCCTCACGGCTGGCGCGAGTTTGTAAGCTTCGGAGTGAGCCGGGGAGAGCTGCGGACGGACCTGGATGCGGACCTGATCGCGTCGATCCTGGAGTGGACGATGGACCGTTTTCAGGATGCGCTGCTGACCGAGGAGTTGGATCCGGGGCTTTTCCGGAAGTCGTGGTCGATATCGGGGGCCATGGAAGTGCGGGTCGAGCAATTTGTGGAATTGTTGCGGCGGGCGATTGGGTCGGAGAAAGCGCAAGTTAGAGGGAAGAGATTCCAGCTGGTTTCATAAATGGTGTCCAGCTCGCCAGACCCGTTCCTGAGGGGCGGGCCGTCCCACGCGAAAGGCATTTATGAAACACACTCTAGCAGGCTGCGGAAAAACTCACCCACGGCGCAAAAAGCTCACCTCAGGCGCTAAAGCGCGGACGCATTTTCAACGACTTAACGGCACGAGTGAACTCGTGCCCTTCCCCAAACCCGTCCGAAACCGAGTTTTTCCGCAGCCTGCTATGAAAACGCCAGCTCCCTGGCCCGCTGCACCGCCTTCACCACCGCCTTAATCAAGGTGACGCGCAGCTTGCCTTCTTCCAGTTCCATGATGCCGTCAATGGTGCAGCCGGCCGGAGTGGTCACCGCATCCTTCAGCAGCGCCGGATGGTCTCCGGTCTCGAGCACCACGCGCGCCGCGCCCATGGTGGTTTGGGCCGCCAGGAGCGTGGCCACATCGCGCGGCAGTCCCACCTTTACGCCCGCCTCCGCCAGCGATTCCAAAATGATGTAGATATAGGCGGGCCCGCTCGCCGACAATCCCGTGACCGCGTCCATGTGTTCTTCGCCCACGACCACGGTGCGTCCCACCGCATCGAAAAACTTCGCCGCCATTTCCAGGTGCTGCCTGGTCGCGAACTTCCCCTTGCACAGCGCCGTCATGCCCACGCCCAGGGCGCAAGGAGTATTCGGCATGGCCCGCACCACCGGAACTTCTTTCTCCAGCGCCCGCTCAATCATTTCCGTCGGGACCGACGCGGCCACCGAAATAACCAACTGCTTGGCGTGAACGTGGGTGCGAATCTCCCGCGCCACGGTGGCCACCACTTGCGGCTTTACGCAGAGAAAAATGATGTCCGCATTCTTGACTGCCTGGGAGTTGTCGGTCCCGGCGTGTACCTTGAACTTCTTCCTGAGAATGTGGGCCTGCTCCAGGTCCGCCACTGCCACTGTTGCCCAGGTCTGGGCCGGCGACAGCAACCCGTCGCGCAAGAAAGACTGCAAGAGAATCGATCCGATCTTCCCCGCGCCCAAGAGCGCGACTTTCTTCTTCAAACTCGAACTATGTGCCATGCATATTCTCCGATAAAAATTGCAGTGAGACGAGGCAAGCCTCGTCTCTACACGAAGAGTACACGAGACGCTGAAATCCGGACAGCGTTGGTGGCGCTAACCGGCGATCTCCGCCGGCACCATCTTCAATATCTCGCGCCCAATCGGCAACGATGCCGTCGCCGCCGGAGAAGGCACATTGAGGACATGCAAAAAACGCTCGCGCCCGACGAAGCGGAAATCGTCCACCAGCGCGCCATCGGGCGCGACCGCCTGCGCTCGCACTCCCGATCCGCCCGGCGTCATATCTTCCATTCTCACCGCCGGCAGCAAGCGCTGGCAAGAGCGCACGAACTCGCGTTTACACAGCGACCGCCAAAATTCCGCCAGCCCATTTTTCCAGTGCCGCTGCGCCATCGCCCGAAACCCTGCATCCATGAATACTTCCATGGTCTCGCCCAAATCGAAATCGCGCCAGCGGTAGCCCTCGCGCCGGAAGGCCAGCACCGCATTCGGCCCCGCGTCCACATTCCCCTGGATGCGCCGCGTGAAGTGCACGCCGAGAAACGGATACCGCGGATCGGGCACGGGATAAATCAGCCCGTGCACCAGATGTTGCCGCGCCGCCGCCAGGTCGTAATACTCCCCGCGGAAGGGGACCACCATCGTTTCCGGATCGTGCCCCGCCAGGCGCGCCACGCGATCGCTGTACAGCCCGGCGCAGTTCACCACATAGCGCGCCGAAAAATCTCCCGCTCGCGTTTGCACCACCACCGCGCCGGACTCTGCGCTCGAAGTCTGCGCGAATCCCAACACCGCCGCGTTCGTCTTCACCTCGGCGCCGCGTCCGGTTGCGATCTCGGCGTACTTCGCCGTCACTGCCGCGTAATCCGTGATTCCCGTCGAGGGCACGTGCAAGGCCCGCACACCGCCCGCGTACGGCTCGATCTCAAGCATCGCTTCGCGCCCCAGCAGGCGCAGACCCTCAAGCCCATTGGCGAGGCCCCGTTCGCGCAATTCATCGAGCCGCGGCGCTTCCTCCGCGTTCGTTGCCACAATTAATTTGCCGCACACCTCATACGGAATCCCATGCCGGGCGCAGAACTCCACCATCTCGCGCGCCCCCGCCACGCACAACCGCGCCTTGAGCGACCCGGCCTTGTAATAGACTCCGCTGTGGATTACCCCGCTGTTGTGACCCGTCTGATGCCGGGCCACTCCCGCTTCTTTCTCCAGGACCACCACGCGCAGCCGGGGAAATCGCTCGCCCGCCTGCATGGCAAAGGAAAGCCCGACGATCCCGCCGCCAACCACCGCGATGTCATAGGTCATAAGATTTGTGCGTCTGTGTGGAGATGGGTGTGCAGCACGGCAGCCTCAACCAGAATAATCCTACCTTACTCCCGTGCGTCAGCACTGTGATTCCTCACCCTTGTTTTCTTCCCCTGGAGATGGCCTCGCGGGCCTCCCTGTCGGCGGTGCGGCGGCGTTCGGTCTCGCGCTTGTCCCAGAGCTGCTTGCCTTTGGCCAGGGCCAGCTCGACCTTGATTCTGCCATTCTTGAAGTACACGCGGGTGGGGACCAGGGTGAGTCCCTTTTGCTGGGTCTTGCCGATGAGCTTGCGAATTTCTTCTTTGTGCAGCAGCAGCTTGCGCGTGCGCAGGGCGGCGTGATTGGCGTAGTTGCCGTGGTCATAAGGGCCGATGTGGCAGTTGAGGAGCCAGAGTTCGCCGTCCTTTATCAGCCCGTAGGCGTCCTTGAGATTGGCCTTGCCGGTGCGAATGGACTTCACCTCGGTCCCGGTGAGGACGGCTCCCGCCTCGAATTTTTCGAGCAAGAAATAGTTGTGGCTCGCGTTCCTATTTACAGCCGCATCCTTTTCGCCGGAAGCGGTGGGCTGGCGGCGAGGGTTCTTCTCCCGATTGGGCTGCGTTTGGTGGGTCGGGTGCTTGGCCATGGCTGAAAAGAAGCTGAAAAGAAAGTAACACGAAGGGAGGTGGAAGGTCTCAGGGCGAGATCGGGCCATCTCATCATCGGTTCATCGGGCCATCGAAAACCAGCCACCGAGGTTCCGATGGCCCGATCATCCGATGATCCGATCTTGCCCGGACATCTGAAATCTGAGAGGATTGGTTCCGTGAGTCTGGGCTTGCTAAATCTGGTTTCGATGAGTCGTGGTTGGCGCCCCCGCCGGCCAGAAAGATTTTCATGAGGACCGCTTGATGAGACGCCTGACCCGTCCGGCTTTGTTGGTTCTGTTTCTGCTCTGCCTGAGGCTGCCTATTCTTGCCCGCCATGTCGATTCCGTCAAGGCGCTCTACGAAAAGGGCGCCGACGCCGAAGCGCGCCAGAACTACGAGCAAGCCTTCGACTACTTCAAGCAAGCCTACAATCTGAAACCGAAAGACCTGCGCTATCGCGCCGCGTTCGAGCGCAGCCGCTTTCTGGCGGGATCGTCGGAGGTGCATCGCGCGCAGATTCTGCGCGATGACGGCAAGCTCGAAGAGGCGGCGGCGCTGTTCCAGAAGGCGCTGGAGACCGATCCTTCCTCGTTCATCGCGCAGCAGGAGCTGAAACGCACGCTGCAAATGATCAAGGAGGCGCAGCACCCGGAACCGGAGGCGGTGCCGCCGGGTACGACCACGTTGCGCAAACGCCTGGCGTCGGCCGAGGGCCCGGTCGAGCTCGCTCCGATTTCGAACCTGCCCCTGACGCTCAAAGTCACCGACAAATCCGACGTGATCTACCAGACGGTGGGCAAGCTGGCCGGCATCAACGTGCTTTTCGACCCCGATTACAAGCCCGCGCAAGTGCGCGTCGAACTCAACAACGTGACCCTCGAAGACGCGCTGCGAATCGTCTCGTTAGAGACCAAGACTTTCTGGCGTCCGGTGACGCCCAACACCATTTTTGTCGCGACGGACAATGCCCAGAAACGCAAAGAGCTGGAACAAAACGTCATCAAAACTTTCTATTTTTCCAATCTCTCGCAGCAGACCGAATTGCAGGATGTAGTGAACGCGATCCGCACCGTCCTCGAGGTGAGCAAGATCCAGTCATTGGCCTCGCAGGGAGCGATCGTGGTGCGCGGCACGCCGGACCAGGTGGCCCTGGCGCAGAGCCTGGTGGACGATCTCGACAAGGCGAAGCCGGAGGTGCTGATCGAAATCGCGGTCATGCAGGTCAGCCGCGACAAGTCGCGCACGCTTGGCATCAGCCCTCCGACCAGCGTCTCGGTGGCGCTGCAACCCAATGTCACCACTTCCAGTTCCAGCTCGTCATCCACCACGACGAGTAGTTCGTCGTCGAATAGCCTCAGCCTGAATACACTCAACAACCTGAATGCCACCGACTTCCAGGTCACGATCCCGGCGGCTTCGGCGCAGGCATTGATGGGCGCCAGCGATACGAAGCTCATTCAGAACCCGCAAATCCGCGCCCTGGATGGGCAAAAGGCGACGATGAAGATCGGCGAGCGCGTGCCGATAGCGACCGGTTCATACTCGTCGGGCATTGGCAGCACTGGTACCAGCATCAGCCCGCTGACCAACACGCAGTTTCAATACCTCGATGTGGGTGTGAACATCGAAATCACGCCGCGGGTTCATGCCGGACGGGAAATTTCCTTGAAGTTGACGATGGACGTTCTCGGCCGTGGATTCGTATTCGAGCATTGGAGGCATCAGCCAACCGGTGATCGGCCAGCGCAAGATCGAGCACGATATCCGCCTGAAGGATGGCGAAGTGAGCCTGCTGGGCGGCATGATGGAGGACTCGCGGACGCAGTCCCTGAGCGGGATTCCAGGCCTGGCCTCGATGCCGATTCTGAAGTATTTTTTTGGGCAGGGTACCCGCGACCATACGGAGAAAGAGATCGTATTCGTGATCATCCCGCACATTGTTCGCGGGCTCGACACCTCGAATCGCGATGGCGATGTGCTCGACGTGGGCACGGCCACCACCATTCAGTTGCGCCGATCCAACGCCAAGCCGCCAGCTCCGTCGAGTACGAGTACAACTTCACCGGCCCCGGCCGCGTCCGCCGTTCCCCAGCTCCAGCCGCAGACGGCTCCGCCGCCGGTCCCGTCGAGTACAACTTCACCGGCCCCGGCCACGCCCGCCGCCGCTCCCCAACCGCAGACGGCTCCGCCGTCGCCGGCCCCGCAAAACTCGGTTCCGAAAGGTAAGGCGCCGCAGAATCAGGCCTCACCGCCAGCTCAACCCGGCGCCGCATCGTTCCTCTTCGATCCGGCGACTTTGACTCCGGCCAAGGGATCAACCTTCACCGTGAATGTCATGCTTTCCGGCGGGCAGAATGTGTATTCCGTGCCCCTGCAAATCAACTACGATCCGGACCAGTTGCAGGTGGTCGACGTTTCCAACGGCGGATTCCTTTCGCAGGACGGGCAAATCGTAGCCGTAGTGCATCGCGAAGATACTGCCACCGGCACGATGCAAGTTATAGCCACGCGGCCTCCGGGGTCCGGTGGCGTCTCCGGTCAGGGCGTGTTAGTCACGCTGACCTTCACGGCGAAAGCGCCGGGCCAGTCTGCCCTGGTCATCACCCGGGGCGGGGCGCGCGACCCGGCAATGCAGCCGATCGCGATGAGCGGAGCGCAAGCCGCCATTACGATCCAGTAGGGGAAGCTCTCAGTTCCCGGTTCTCGGTTCTCAGTGAGGACCAGGACGAGTTTTTAACTGAGAACTGAGAACTGGGAACTGAGAACTGATTTATGAAGTATCCGATTAACATGCCGGAAGCCAGGTCCGCGAATGCCCGCCAAGCGCGGGGCTTTACCCTGGTCGAGCTGATCGTGGCGACCACCATTTTGTCCATTCTGGTAGGGATGGCGATCCCGGTGGCCAAGGTCGTGGTTTATCGGGAGCGCGAGCACGAGCTGCGTGAAGACCTGTGGATGATGCGCGACGCCATCGACCGTTATAAAGACGCCGCCGACCGTGGCGCGTTCGTGCAGAAGCTGGGAAGCGAAGGTTATCCTCCGGACCTTAACACGCTGGTCGAGGGCGTGGATGTTGCCGGTAAGAAACTGAAATTTCTCCGCCGTATCCCCATCGATCCCATCACCAAGGGGGAATGGGGATTGCGCTCCCAGCAAGACGATAAGGACTCGACTTCCTGGGGCGGTCAGAGCGTTTTCGATGTTTACTGCAAGTCGGACCAAGTCGCTTTGGACGGCACCAAGTACAAGGATTGGTAGATGGGATTCCAGTCCAAAGCCCGCCGCTGCAATGCCGGCAACCGGGGTTTCACCCTGATCGAGTTGCTGGTGGTCATCAGCATGATCGCCATCCTGGTGTCGATTGCGGTGCCCATGTACAACCAGAGCATCACGCGCTCCAAGGAAGCCAGGCTTAAACAGAACCTGAAGACGCTCAACGAAGCCATTGACAACTATTCGCTCGACAAGAGGAAAGCGCCGCAGTCGCTTGACGACCTCGTGCCCGGGTATATCAAGTCCATTCCCGACGACATCACCGGCAGCAATACCTGGGTGACCGAGCCGGAAGATTCTCAAGATGCGTGGGACCCGAACCAGCTCGGCATCGGTTGCGTGCACAGCGGTTCCGATGAGCCTTCGAGCGATGGCGAGCCCTATTCGAGTTGGAAGCAATGGTGTCCGGTCGTGAAATGAACAGCCGAGCGACAGGACGCAGCCGCGGATTCACCCTGCTTGAGATGATGGTGGTGGTCAGCATTATTCTCATCCTGTTGGGCGTCGCCATCCCCGTTTACAGCCACAGCGTTTTGCGGGCGCGCGAGGACAATCTGCGCCACAACCTCGATACGCTGAATCAAGCGATCTTCCAGTACGCGCTCGACAAGCAGAAAGCGCCCAAGTCGCTGAGCGATCTCGTGTCCGCGAAATACATCGATAAAATTCCCGATGACATCACGGGCAGCCGCGACTGGGTGCTGGAGCGAGCAGAAGCGTACCTGTCGCTGGAGCAAATCATGTCGCAGGCTCCGAACCTGTCGCTGAATCAGAACCAGTCGCAAGGTCAGAACCTGTCGCAGGGTCAGAACATGTTCCAGGGTCAGGACATGTCGCAGGGGCAGAACATGTCGCAGGGGCAGAACATGTTCCAGGGGCAAAACATGTTTCAGGGGCAGAACATGTCGTCGAAGGAAACCACGTCGGCGGAGCAAAAGGGACCGGAAGGCATCATCGGCGTCCACAGCGGCTCCAAACAAATTGCCAGCGACGGCACCGAGTACGCGAAGTGGTAGAGCAGTTCTCAGTTCCCAGTTCTCAGTAAAATCTCTTCATTTTGTGTCTCGGTCTGCTGCTTCGGCGGCTGCCCCTGGGGATTCAACTTCGGCAAGGGCGGCGGCGGTTCGAGCAAAGCAAGGAATTGTGCCTTCCGTTACTTATCCTCCTTTTGATCCTTGCTCTTTTTTTTCTTCGACTTGTCCTCTCCAATGAACTGAACTTCCTTGCCGGTGTGCACCTTTACCGCATCGATAATCTTCTTGTACTCGCCCTTGTCCATGCGGAGAACCACACTCTTCGGAATTGCTTGATCGTGGAAATCGATATAGAGCCAGTGGCTCTTGGATTTTGTGAGCATGACAATGGCGCCGGCTCCCAATGAAGCCACCATCACAATGGCGCCCGAAGTCACGCGGTGTTTCTTGGTGTACTCGTAGGAAAACTTGTCAATCTGATCGTAAGGCATAGTGACAAAGTCGCGATCGGCGACTCGCACTACGACATTCTTGTTGTTGTCACTGAAGATCAGGCTGGCATCCGCCTGCTTCCCCTTCGCGTCCGCCAACTTCACACCGCGAAAAGCGACCTCTTCAGCGAGGCTGAGATTGACCACGACCAATATGATTAGAAGAAAGGAAATGATTCGTTTCACGGGTTTGCCTCCTCACTTTGGTGGAACATTGTGCAGCGAGCCTCGAGTACTCGTGACGCTAGACACGTAGGCAGGTAAACACCCATAGGCATGTCCTGTCAAGGATAATCTAGCCCGTCCCTCCGAACCTCTGCGAATATTCCCGTAAAGACGGAGTAAGTCATGTCTTTGCAGGAAAGCCAAGAACTAAGATCTGAAAACTGACGGCTGCCTTTCAGAACTCCGCCAGCTCCTTCATCGCCCGGAACAGATCGCTCACCTGCGGCAGGATGGCATTCTCCAGAATCGGCTGATAAGCAACAAAAGTGTCCGTGGCCGCGATGCGCTTTACCGGGGCGTCGAGGTGATGGAAGAGTTGGTCGGCGATGCGGGCGGCGATTTCCGCGCCGTATCCCCAACTCAACGAGTCTTCATAGGCAATCAGCGCGCGGTTGGTTTTCTCGACTGAAGCGGCAATGGCATCCCAATCAAATGGGTTTAACGTCCGCAGGTCGATCAGCTCGACGCTGACGTTATGCTCGCGCTCCAGCTTTTGCGCCGCCTGCAAAGCGCGCGGCACGATCGCTCCGTAAGTGATGACAGTAAGATCGCTTCCCGGCTGCACCGTCTTCGCTTTGCCGAACGGGACCATGTAGTCGCTGCCGGGATAGGGCGCGCGTCCGTAGGTTTCGCGGTACAGGCGCTTGTGTTCGAGAAAGAGCACCGGGTCGTCGCAGCGGATCGAGGTGCGCAGCAGACCGGCCGCGTCCAGCGCGTTCGAGGGAAACACCACGCGCAGTCCCGGAGTATGCGTGAAGATGCTCTCGCCGCACTGCGAGTGATAAATCGCGCCGCCCGTCAGATAGCCGCCAATCGCCACGCGAATCACCAACGGCGCCGAGAAGGCGTTGTTCGAGCGCCAGCGGATGAGCGGCAGCTCGTCGCGCAACTGCATCATCGCCGGCCAGATGTAATCGAAGAACTGGATCTCGACCACCGGCTTCAAGCCGCGCGTGGCCATGCCCGTGGCCCGGCCAACGATGTTGGCCTCGGCGATCGGGGCGTTGAAGACGCGGTCGCTGCCAAACTCCGTCTGCAGTCCGGAGGTCAGCTTGAAAACTCCGCCCTTGCCTTTGACCAGCTTTTGCTTCAAGTATTCTTCGCGGCTGGCGTCGGCAACGTCTTGGCCGAAAATAATGATGCGCTCGTCGCGCCGCATCTCGTCGCGCAGCGTGGCGTTGATCGAGTCCGCCATGGTCTTGTCCGGCGACGATTTATCCGGTGATGATTTATTTTGCGATGCCTTGCTCTGCGCGTCGGCGGGGCGCGCGTCCACCGCAACAGCTTCGGGCGCGGCCTGCGTTTCAAATGCCGCCGACGTGGGATCTAAATCGGGCGAGTATACGAAGTTGTAGATCGTCTCCGGCTGCGGCAAAGCGGCATCGAGCGCGCGATCGGCGTCGGCCTGTATCCGCTCTTCGACTTCCTGCTCGATCTTGCCGATTTCTTTTTCGTCGAGGATGTCTTCCCGCAGCAGAAACATCCGCAAGCGCGGCACCGGATCGCGCGCGGCATCGGCCCCGCGCTCCGCGTCCGGCCGGTAAAGACGCTCGTCGTCGGAAAGGGAATGCGCATACGGACGAATCACATGCGTGTGCACAAACGCCGGCCCATGGCCCGCGCGGCAGTGATCGGCCGCGCGCTGGAACGCCGCATAAGATGCAGCCGGGTCGGTGCCGTCCACTTCCTCAAAATGAAAATTGGGGAAGCCCGACACCAGGCGCGAAATGCTGCCGCCCGAGGTCTGCACTTCCACCGGCACCGAGATCGCGTAGCCGTTGTCTTGCACGGAAAAAAGCACCGGCAAACGCCGATTGGAGGCCGTGTTCAGCGCCTCCCAGAATTCGCCCTCGCTGCTGGCGCCGTCGCCGAGCGAAACGTAAGTGACCTCATCGCCCCGGAATTGGACATCCTTGAACTGCCGGTAATCGCCCGCGGCCTTTTGCGCGGCATTCGGATGTATGGCCAAATAGCGTCCCGCTTCGGCGCATCCAACGGCTTGCAGGATTTGCGTCCCGGTAGCGGACGACTGGGTGACGACGTTGAGCCGCTGGAAAGCCCAGTGCGAGGGCATTTGCCGCCCGCCGGAACTGGGATCGGCGGCCGCGCCCACCGCTCCCAGCAGCATCTCGTACTGCGTCGCGCCCAGCGCCAGGCAAAGCGCGCGGTCGCGATAATAAGGATAGAACCAGTCGTAGCCCGGTTTCAGCGCGAACGCGGCGGCCACCCCGACCGCTTCGTGCCCCGCGCCCGGGATCTGGAAGTAGATCTTCTGCTGGCGCTTGAGCAGTATCTCGCGGTCGTCCACGCGCCGCGAGGTGAACATGATGCGATAGGCGTCAATGAGCTGCGCGCTCGTCAGCCCCCGATAGCTCTTGACCCTTGTCGAAATGTCGTTCTGATTTACCTTGGGACCGACTTTAGTCCTAGCCATGCCGCTTTCTTCACCCCACAGTGTTACGCCCCGCATCATTGTAAATCAGTTGCCAGTTGCCAGTATCCAGTTGCCAGATTCCAGTAAGAAGAGAACCTATTATTCCTAATTGAGTACTGGACAACTGGCAACTGGGCACTGGCAACTGGGTTATTCTAGAGACTCATGATTCATTTCCTTCGCCCCTTCGATCCGCGCCGCCTCCGCCTGCTGGTCTTCGATCTCGATGGCACCTTGATTGACTCGCGTCTTGATTTGATTCAGTCGGTGAATGCGACGTTGCGCCATCTCGACCGTCCCGAACTGCCCGGGGACCTGGTTGCCAGCTATATCGGAAACGGCGCGCCCGCGCTGGTGCGGCGCGCGCTGGGCGACGCGGACGCGGCCAACGAAGCGCTGTTCCAGGAGGCGCTGGATTATTTTCTCGCCTACTACCGCCTGCACAAGCTCGACCACACCACCGCCTATGCGGGGATTCCGGAAGTGCTGGCGGCCCTGGCGAATTCGCCGAATGGCGATTGAGTCGAACGGAGCGCACCGCCTGATGGCCGTGCTCTCGAACAAGCCGGTCAATCCTTCGCGCGACATCGTGCAGGCGCTGGGCCTCGCGGAGCGTTACTTCGTCCGCGTCTACGGCGGCAACAGCTTTCCGACAAAAAAGCCCGATCCGCTGGGCGTGCTAACCCTCCTCGAGGAAACCGGCGTAGCCGCCGACGAGGCCCTGATTATCGGAGACTCCGCCATCGACGTTCTAACCGGCCGCAACGCCGGCCTCTGGACCTGCGGCGTAACCTACGGCTTCGCCCCGCATACGCTGGAAGAAGTACGCCGCCAGATGTGCTGGTAGAGACGCCGCAGGAGCTGGAGGAGCTGTTGGGGTAGGTGGACGCACTGGGAATGCCTCCGTTTGCGAAAGGCACCGCAGTTGACTTGCCAGAAGACCTCAGGCGGTCACCAGCCGTGATCTTGATATCGTCGGAAACCGATCCACACGATTATTGGCAGAGGCATCGGTTCTCCGTTGCAGGTTCCAGGTTTGAATTGCCAACCACGAACCGCGAACAACGCTGGATCGTCGAGTTGTTTCCCTCCAGGCCAGGCTATTTTTGCATTCTGCGGCTTACCCTTAGTGTCCACAACCATCCACACCGCGACGGCGGAAAGGCTATCCCGCAACTGCACGGGAGCCACTGGTAGGGGAGTGTTAACTGCCTGGGGTGGTACTAAGTTTACAAGGCAGTTGCCCATCTCCACGGCTCCCGCAGGCGGCGTGAACAGCGCGGCATCAGGGGATGGCTCTGGTGAAAGCTCTACGACCTTTGCTTGCATTTTTCGGTGCCCATCCAGGAAGCAAGCCATCTCGCGTGGAAACCAATAATCGCCAAATTTTTGAAACTGGGTGTAATTACAGGAATAGTCTGCGCTTCGTTGGCCAACCAACTGAGGCGTCGTGTTCTGTACTAGGGCGTGTCATCAAATGAGCCAAATGACGGTGGCGGCGAGGTGGATGGCGGCGAGGAAGTTGCGCGCGGTTTTATCGTAGCGGGTGGCGATGGCGCGATACTGTTTGAGTTTGGCAAAGAAGTTTTCAATCCGGTGGCGAGCCTGATAGAGATCCCTGTCGTATTCGCGCTGGATTTTGCGGTTGGCTTTGGGCGGAATCACCGCCACTTTGCCCGCCTGCGCCAGCGGAATCAGAACCCGCTCATCGGCATCGAAGCCTCGATCGGCGAGCACGATGTCGGCCTCCACCAGCGGCAGCAGCACGTCGGCTCCCTCCAGATCGCACGCCTGTCCGGGCGAAAGATGAAACCCGGTCGGGTTGCCGAGGGCATCGACGGTGGCATGAATCTTGGTGCTCAACCCGCCCTTGCTGCGTCCGATGGCCTGGTCCGAGCCCCCTTTTTACGCGCCCCAGCACTGTGCTGATGCGCGCGCACGATGGTCGAATCGATCATCGCGTATTCGTTGTCCGCATCCGCCGCCAGATGCTCGAATAACTTCTTCCACACCCCGCGCCTCGCCCACCGACTGAACCGCGTATGCACGACGCGGAAGTCGCCAAAACGTTCCGGCATGTCCCGCCATGGAATCCCGGCCCGATAGCGATATAACACGGCCTCGACAAACAACCGATTATCCTCGGCCGGACGGCCCACCGAACCCCTTCGACCCGGCAACATCCCTTCGATCCGCTCCCACTGATCGTCCCGTAACCCGTAGCGCCGCACTCCCATCCCACAAATCTATCGGCAACTACTCCTCACCGCATATATCCAATTTGATGACACGCCCTAGGATCCCATTGTCTTTATCGAAACAGAAGGCGTGTCTTTGACGTATTTCTCCCACGGGCTTTGTAACAGCGCACCGAGTTACATGATCCGGCTCCGCAAATGACTCGAATTCAAATTTTGCGGCCTTTGTCGGCAGCACTTGAACCATTGTCGAAACCCGCGCCGCTTGCTCGGGGATCGCCTCTTCGCCGCTATCGAGCAACCAACGCTTCGTGGATCGAACGATTTCGATGCGCCGGAAATTGCCGACGACCGTCTCCTGACGCCACTGCGAGTTCGATACCCACACCTCAGTGTAAGTTCCCTGAACGGTTTCCAAATCCTGTCTAATGAACGAGAAGCTTAGGTTCAGGTGAAACCCGGGTGCGTTGGGCGAGCGAATGTCCGAGAGTTGCCGCGCCCGCTCCAGCATTGCTTCGGCTGACTTCTGCACGTCCTCAGCGGCGGAGTTGCCCGGGAACGCGACGAACAAGGCTATGGAGAAAATAATGGCGCGAAGTACCGTCATGAGAGGCCAGGAACATCTTACCTCAGCGGGAACGCAATGCGAAATACGGCGGCAGGTTGTGCTAGGGCGTGTCATCAAATTGGATATATGCGGTGAGGAGTAGTTGCCGATAGATTTGTGGGATGGGAGTGCGGCGCTACGGGTTACGGGACGATCAGTGGGAGCGGATCGAAGGGATGTTGCCGGGTCGAAGGGGTTCGGTGGGCCGTCCGGCCGAGGATAATCGGTTGTTTGTCGAGGCCGTGTTATATCGCTATCGGGCCGGGATTCCATGGCGGGACATGCCGGAACGTTTTGGCGACTTCCGCGTCGTGCATACGCGGTTCAGTCGGTGGGCGAGGCGCGGGGTGTGGAAGAAGTTATTCGAGCATCTGGCGGCGGATGCGGACAACGAATACGCGATGATCGATTCGACCATCGTGCGCGCGCATCAGCACAGTGCTGGGGCGCGTAAAAAGGGGGCTCGGACCAGGCCATCGGACGCAGCAAGGGCGGGTTGAGCACCAAGATTCATGCCACCGTCGATGCCCTCGGCAACCCGACCGGGTTTCATCTTTCGCCCGGACAGGCGTGCGATCTGGAGGGAGCCGACGTGCTGCTGCCGCTGGTGGAGGCCGACATCGTGCTCGCCGATCGAGGCTTCGATGCCGATGAGCGGGTTCTGATTCCGCTGGCGCAGGCGGGCAAAGTGGCGGTGATTCCGCCCAAAGCCAACCGCAAAATCCAGCGCGAATACGACAGGGATCTCTATCAGGCGCGCCACCGGATTGAAAACTTCTTTGCCAAACTCAAACAGTATCGCGCCATCGCCACCCGCTACGATAAAACCGCGCGCAACTTCCTCGCCGCCATCCACCTCGCCGCCACCGTCATTTGGCTCATTTGATGACACGCCCTAAGAATCTGCGATTGCTGACCGTCGCTCACGCCCGCACCCGTTCCTCTATTCCCAAGCACCGCCCGATCCTGCTACCTTCAAGTGACCGTGCAATCCGCGGGAGACGCGGCAAGCCGCGTCTCTACGGGGAAATTAAGGATGAAGACTAACAACTCCTGGGGCCTGACCCCGGCCGAACTTCGCAAGCTGCGCGCTCTGAAGACTCCGCATGGCATTCAGCGCCTGCTTGACGACATGCCTTACCACCTTGCGGACACCGCTCTGGTCTCCGCGGCGCGTGCTGCGCGAGAACACTTCGCATTGTTACGAGGGTGCGCTGTTTGCGGCGGCGGCGTTGCGTGTCATCGGATATCCTCCGCTGATTCTCGATCTCGAAGCCGAGCACGATACCGACCACGTGATCGCCGTCTATCGGATCGACAGGCACTGGGGCGCCGTGGCCAAATCTAATTACACCGGATGCCGTTATCGCGAGCCGGTGTATCGCTCGCTGCGCGAGTTGGCGATGAGTTACTTCGACACCTACTTCAATCTGCGGGGAGAGCGCACGCTGCGCACTTTTTCCCACCCCGTCAACCTGCGCCGCTTCGATTGTTTTCAATGGATGTCGACAGAGCAGCCGGTATGGTTTGTGGCGGAGTATCTGCTGACCATTTCACATTATTCTCTGATCACGCGCGCCCAGGCCAAGCGCCTGCATCGCCTGGATGGGCGCTCGTTCCGGGCGGGATGCCTGGAGCGGGCCGAGCCAAAACCTTAACCACAGGGAGCCCTTCGGCTTCGCTCAGGGCAGGCTCCGGGGATCACAGGGGGAACCTGTGTTTGTGAGCAACCTTATTGTGCGGTTAGTGCATATGTCTGTTATGCGTTCTTGCGTCGGACTGGAACCGGTTTTGAAGTCTCCATTGCAGTGTAAAGAACATGGCCCTCAGCGGCTAAAGCCGACGTTTATTTCACGGCTGAGCGGCACGGCTGAAGCCGTGCCCTTCCCAAAATCTTTGAAGCTGGTACTCATCTTCATCTTTATCTTTACTTTGCGGTTGCTCTGGCGGGCAGTGCGTTCGGGCAGGATTCAACTTCGGTTCCAGCTTCGACCCCCACTTCAGCGCCCGCTGCGCGGGCCATTGCTGTAAAGCCCATCGACCTCAAGCCCGATGCCAAGGGCGCGGTGCCTGCGGAGCAAATTCGCGAACTGCTGCGCCGCGCCGAAGAGAATGACATGGCAAACGATAAGCAGTTACGCGATTACACCTACATGGAACGCGAGGAGCGGCGCGACCTCGATGGTCATGGCCGTGTGAAAAAGACCAAGACGCGGACTTCCGAGGTGCTGGAGATTTATGGCGAGCCGGTCGAGCGGCTGACCGCCAAGGACGACAAGCCGCTGTCGGCCAACGAGGCGAAAAAAGAAGAGGACAAACTCCAGAAGATCATCGACAAACGCAAGAACGAATCGGAAGAAGCCCGCCGCAAGCGGCTGGAGCGCGAAGAGAAAGACCGCGAAGAGGACCGCAAATTTGTGCTGGAGATCGCCGACGCGTTCAACTTCCATCTGGTCGGCTCGGAAACGGTCGACGGGCACGACGCCTGGGTGCTGGAGGGCGATCCGCGTCCCGGCTACGAACCCAGGAGCCGCGAAGCCAAGATGCTCACCAAGTTCAAAGGCCGCGTTTGGATCGACAAGGCCGAGGCGCAATGGGTGAAGCTCGACATTACGGCCATCGATACGATTTCGGTGGGCTGGGTGCTGGCGAGAATCCACAAAGGCACGCGTGTTCTGGTCGAGCAGACCAAGGTGAACGACGAAGTTTGGCTGCCCAAACACGTTCAGGCCCACGTCGACGCGCGGGTCGCGCTCTTCAAGGGCGTCGACGTGGATCTCGATCAAACCTTCCGCGATTACAAAAAATTCCGCACGGCTACGAAGATTACGGTGATGGGGGAAGAGAAGCGCGAGCAGTGAGGGGCGAGTAGCGGAATTGGAAATCGCTGGTTGTTATACAAATCTGCCAAACTATTTCATACGTGTAAGTAAGACATCTCTTGTCACCCGTAAGCTTGCAAATATATTTACGCAATTTTCTTATTGAACATATTCTTCGCCTGTGCCTAATTTTTGTAGGTAGAAAAAGTGGAAATAGACGCGGCGTTTTTTCGTGTGACTTCGGGGGCAATTCTCATAAATCCAGATGCCGGGGAAGGTCTTAAGGATGTAATCCATCGCCTCCGAGAAGGTTACGTCATACAGAGGTTCCGAAATGTGCGGTGCGTCGGTCTGAGTCTTGCAGGGGATGATAGCTTGCTGGTGTTCCCTAACGTACGGCACGTCGGGCAGAGTCATGTCACACAAGATGCCTGATAATGCGCCGTAAGCAGGAAATGGCCATTCGATTTCATGTTTATGAGCTTTCATGAAGGATTCTACTTCCGGTGTCCCTAATACACGCATCTGGGCAATATATGCACTGTAGATGGGTCGGTCGCGGTCGCCCGCCTCCCCGTCGCCAAATGGAATTCGGTTAATCCAGATATTTAGGATGTCCGTCGGAACTCCTTTTTCAATCATTCGAATCGTCCCGTCTTTATCCTGCGTTACCTGCATGGCCGGATTATCGGCGAACATTTCACGCAAGGTTTGAAGAGGGGGACCTCCACTCGTTGCCGGGGCATGGAATTTCGGGAACTCTGGAAAATCTTGAACGTCAAACGAATCGCAGCGCCCCGAAAATTCTAGAGATCCCGAAAGATTGGCCTTATCGAGAACCTGCAGAATAGGCCGAATGGAACCTTGCTTAGTGCGAGCGGCAAGCGCCTCACGGGAACGCTGAACCTCGTCCTGTCCTCGAGACCCCACCACCAGCAGGCCAATAATAAAAGCGACCGCTAACGCACGGCGTAGCATAAAGGGGTTCCCGCGCCTAGTTTAGTCTAAGAACCGATTTTCGGCATATCAGGCTGATTACATCAAATGCCTTCCGCGCAAATTCCTGGCAGTTCTTGACGTAGGCAGGAACCATCCCTCAGGGGCTAAAGAGACTGTGTGAGAACTGGTCTTTCGCCCCGCTGGGGCTTGTTCCTTTTCCACTTGAACCCACGGCTTACGCCGTGGGCTGTATTCTTGCGCCGCTTCGCGGCTGAAAACCGTGAATTCCATTCCACCGCGACTCTGTAATCGTAGTTCTCACACAGTCTCTAAAGCCCGCATCTTTTCAGGTCCTAAACGGCACGGCTAAAGCCGTGCCCTGCCCAAGACCGATTTATGAAACACGTTCCACACAAGCGGGGTCTACTCCATCCGATACTCGATCTTGATTCCCCGGCGCGCGACTTCTTCCAGGAAGGTATCGGCGGGGATGTCGCGTTCCTGCAAGACCGCGCCGCGCTTGGCGACCGCGCCCGAGCACATCATCTGCAGAACGATGGAGGCCGGAAACGCGGTGGTGCGCATCATGGCGCTCATGTCGCTTTTCGGATCGTAGTGGTCGACCATGGTGAAGCTGGCGACCCGGCCCTTGAGTTTTCCGCCGAGCAGGCCGCGGACTCCGGGAGCTTTGACGGATTCGTGCGCTTCGATGCGCATGATGGCAATGTCGGGGCAATTGCCGGCGAATTTTCCTTCCAATACTGCCGACATGAGCGCGCGGGGCGCGACTTCCACGTTGCCGACACGCATCTTCTCGCTGGAAAACAGGCCCAGTTCCTTCAATTCGCAGAGCAGGTCGTAGTGTCCGGGATAGCGCAAGGTTTTCTCGAAACACTCGCCAACCTTTCCCTCGAAGGTTTCCGGCAACGTCGAAGTTCCTCCGGAAGTCTGAAAGGCGACGAGCGGGGCGAAGCCGTCCATGTAAAACGGCTCCGGTTCGGTGAGCGCCTCGATGGTAGTCAGCTTGCCTTTGCGCAGAATGCGCGCCGGTTCCACATACTCGTTGATAAGTCCTTCGACGGAGAACACCAGTTGATAGTGAAACGGAGGCATGGGGCTTTCGGGCAGGCCTCCGACGTAGAGCTTGAGCGCGTCGGCGCGTCCGCCGAGGCGGCGGACCAGTTCTCCGCCGAGAATCGAGGCCATGCCGGGCGAGAGGCCGCAATCGGGAGCGATGGCAACGCCATGCTTTTCGGCTTGCGTGGCGAGCGCGAGTTCGTGGCGCACGACCGTGTTATTGCCGCCCAGATCGGCGAAGTGGCAGTCCGCGCCGATAGCGGCCTTGGCCAAACCGAGGTTCAGGCGATAGGGGACCGCCGAGAGCGCGCCATCGTGGCCCTTCATTACGCGGACGGCGTCTTTTTCTTTCGAAGCGTCGAGCGCCACCACCCGGACTTTCTTGTCGCCGGCGATGCGGTTGATGCGCGCGGCAACGTCCTTGGCGCGCGTGAGGTCGCTGTCGGCGAGAGTGACGGACGCGACATGGTCCTGACGGGCCATATCGTAGGCGGCGGCTGAACCCATCATGCCGGAACCGATTACGAGCAGTTTCATGAGATCTCCTTTTATGAATATATTTTACACCACATTTTTTTTCTGAACTCCGAGTGGGCGCTTGCATGATCGGGCCAACGCCAGTATTCATGCGGTTTTGCGAGCAAGACGAATTCTACCCAGACTTGATCCAATCGGCGAAAAATAAAATCAACCTGTTTATGCGACGCACATTTTGAGCCGGTCTGCCGAAAAAATCGTTTTACGATATCGCGAGCGGACGCGATGGGTGTTACAATGGTGTGTTTTTTGTCGTCGAAAAAGGAGATTCCGGTCGATGCCATGTGATTGCAGGATGGGTGCAAACAGCAAAGTGACTACCGCGAATGGGCGCCGATTCCCGGCGTACGTTCTAACCGACGCAAAACATGTTCAAGTTGACGATGTCAGAGAAAAGGGAGGAAACCTATGAGGCCGGTAATGAGGTTGCTAAAAGACGAACTGAGGGACAGAATAATCGCCGAAGCCAGGGAAGTATTGTGCAAGCTGGGGGTTGAGATTCATAACGACCCCGTGCTCCGCATGCTTTCCGACCATGGCGCCAAGGTGGACAAAGCGACCTGTTACGCCCGCTTCACCGAAGACATCATCGACAAAGCGCTGGCTAGCGCGCCCCACTCCTTCAAACTTTTCGATGTGCTGGGAAACGAAACCCACAACTTCAAGGGCGACAATGTTTACTTCACGCCCGGCTCCACGTCAATCAATATTCTGGACAACCAGACCGGGGAAATGCGCCGGCCCCTGACGGCGGACTGTATCCGCTACGCCAAATTGATGACCGGCATGCAGCACGTCGCTTCTCAAAGCACCTGCCTTATCCCCATCGACGTTCACGAGAATATTGCCGACAGTTACCGGCTGTATTTGTGTCTCCTGTACGGTGAGAAGCCGGTCGTCACCGGCTGCTTCACGGTGGAATCGTTTGAGATCATGAAGGACCTGCAAATCGCCGTGCGGGGCACTGAAGCGGCGCTGCGGGCCAAGCCGCTGACCATCTTCTCCTGTTGCCCAACCTCGCCGCTCAAATGGAGTGACGTGACCAGCCAGAACCTGGTCGATTGCGCGCGCTGGTCGATCCCGGTGGAATTCATCTCCATGCCGCTCTCCGGCTTCATGGCGCCCGTCACCCTGGTGGGGAGCCTGGTCCAGCAAACCGCCGAGACTCTCAGTGGCGTGGTGATCAGCCAACTGACCAGCCCCGGCCATGCCATGCTGTATGGCGGCTCGCCCGCCGTCTTCGACATGCGTTACCAAACCACTCCCATGGGCGCGGTGGAGACCATGATGATCGACTGCGCCAACACCGAGATCGGCAAGTACCTCGGGATGCCCACCCAGGGTTACACCGCCTTCAGCGACGCCAAGCAATTGGACGCACAGGCTGGGCTGGAATCGTCCATGGGCGCCACCCTGGCGGCGCTTGCGGGAATCAACAGCATCTCCGGGCCGGGAATGCTGGATTTCGAAAGCTGCCAGAGCCTGGAGAAACTGGTGGTCGACAACGAGATTTGCGGCATGACCTACCGCCTGCTGCGTGGCATCGAGCCCCGGGAAGACTTCCCGGCGGTTCGCCTGCAAGAGGAGTTGCGGGAAAAGAGGCATTTGCTTGCCTCGGCCCACACCCGCCGCTACCTGCGCGATGAGATTACCTTCCCGGGTCCGGTCATCGATCGCGCCGACGTCGAACGATGGCGCAAGGATGGCCAGTTGACGTTGCGGGAACGCGCTAGTCGGGAAGTGGCGCGAATTGTTGCCGCCTACAAGCCCTCGCGTCTGTCCGAGGATAACAAGAAGGAACTGACGCGCTTGATGCTGCGCGAAGCCCAGCGCTTCGGGATGGCGAAACTGCCAGCCCAAGACTAAATGAGCATGGGTAAACGGCCTTGCCTGTTGGGCTGGCCCTCCTTATCGCCTGCGCGGTTGTGCCCGGACCACGGGCACAACCGGCGGGCGCTTTCCCAAGTGCCGCAACGATCTCCTCGATCTCGGGTCCCCTCCTTGATTTCCAATACTTTGCCCGGCCGTTCAAGTACTTACGTACCGTCTCTAGTACCTTGGTTACTCCAACTCGGGTGACCGGCGCCTGATTTGCCTCGAAACTACTGCATATATATCGCCGCATTTTGGGTGCCAATCCCGTTGGCCGCCTGGAGATTGCCGACAAGGTTAGCCTGGTTCCATGCTGCCGAACCCATCCCAGCTGCACCATTGTTGGCGCCGAGCTGGTTTGCTAGAGCTTGCTGTTGGCCGGCTATGTTCGTTTGTTGCCCAAGACCATTTTGGCCTTGTAATGCGGCAAGTAAGGCATTCTGGCTGCCGAGAGACTGGTTAACTCCACCTTGAGCACCAGTAACATCGGCCGCCGTCGTGCCACGGGCTACATCAGCGCGGCCAGGTCCTGATATGCCCGTACCGTTTACACCTCCAGCCGTCCCTAGCATTCCACTTAAAGAGCCCATCAGAGATCCTTTCTGAAGATAATAAAATCATTCGACGCACTATCCAGTACCATCCCATAGCCCAATAATACCTTTAGGCTTATGGTGCTGTTTTTCATCGATGGCACTACTGAACCAATCATGGTCATGCAGCCTTTAGCTTTAGCCTCTTTACCGATCTGATCTGCCATTTCTGAAGCAATCTTATCGCCGCGAGCGCCCTTTTCCACAAAGATATCTACAATATAAACCGTTTTCCCATCATTCATGTACCGATATGTCGCAAAACCCTTATCGACTTCCAGAATAAGATCTGAAGTCCTTTCGATAAGATATTGCGCATATAAGTAACATCTTACCCACGCTATGTGCGGCAGGCTGTGGCCGAAATTGTTGCTTAAAGCCCATCACCACATTCAACCCTCATAGCGTCAGCCCTGCGCCTGCTACAGCCCCAAAAGTAGGATCAAAGACTTCCTGCAGCTCAATTGCGAACGCTTGACAACGTTGCCTTTGCAGAAAAATCCGCCAAAGTTCTAAGTTTGTGCCGCCACCATAAGGAGTTTCCTGCCCATAAGGGTATTGGCTGGGTCCTGAACCATAGGGGGTCTGTAGTTAGTCGGGCTGATAATAACGCTTTGCGATGGGCTCACTTCATAATCATAAGACATGCTAAGCATTAGCTTATGCGGCTCATATATGTACCCAAAAGATAAAAGGCGAAGGCCCTCGATAATGTTGCAGCTCGCCTAAGCGCAAAGGCCCTGTTTTAAACTGCATCAGTACTGGATTAGAGCCATCTAGATATTGGCCGACTTGTTCTTGGTAGACTTTGCCATATTTATTTATGAAGGTATGCAAGTCTTGAAATATGCATGAACTCACACCTGGAACCCCAACAAAGGTGCCCCATTGCCCATAAAAGTAGTCATACATCAAGGTTATGCCGCTACTCATAGTGAGCGAACCTGATTCGTGGCGGCACGCTTACCGCACTGTGGACGGCATTTCCCAGCGTAAAAGCTTCTACGGGGTTACCAATATAATTGGTATTAAGGCCACGATCCAATAACCAGATACCCTTATTGCTCTAAAACATCAGCCCAGTAGGGGTTAGCACAATCGATTGCTGATTTGTGCAGCCCACTGTTCCGGTGATAAAGGTCGGCTGGGTATATTGGTTATTAGCCCTGTATTATCAGGGCCAGCGCCCCCGATATAGAGAATGGATTTTTCTTTAAAGACGATAAGCTTATCATCCATGGGAAAAAGTGCGGTAATCGGTCCCGTCGGATTTTCCGTGGATATGGTTGGCGGGATGTAGATCGTAAAGAGATCAGACATCTCCACTGGAGTGGCCTCAATGACTTGCTTGCTAAACCACAGCAAGTTAGGATCTTCAGCATCCACTAACCAAAGCCTCGTATCGAACAAAGCTAAGATGTTGGTAGCGGTAGGTGAAATATTCTCTACTACACCGCCTGTCGTATAGAGGATGTTGTTGCCTAAAATGGTGGCGTCTGAATTAGTATCCACATAGGTCACATAATTTACCGAAAGGTCATTAAGCAGGGGCGAACTGATGCTCGTCGTTTGATAGTAAATCTGTTGGCCTACAGACCATCTGTATATGACGATCTTGACGGGGTTAGCGATCTTATAGGTAAGCCTCAAAGTCGGAATATTTAAGGTCACAGACCCAGCAGTGCCAGTTCCTGTAGTAGTTACCGCGATTGGAATAGAGGGCGCTGATCTATTGGCGTTACCTTGGTTATCTGTCCATTCATAAGTCACCTGATAAAAATAGGCGTTCGTGTTAGTCAGCCCATCAGGCTGGGCATGCATATTCCCACCAGTTGCCGACCATGAGGCCGCATCGGTTGGATTGATCGTGTCCATATCTGGATATAAAAAGAAATTATTCTCTGTCGGCAGATAACCATCATAAGAAGTTAAATAGCCGCCCGATATGTGTAGATTATTCCCTATTTCGGTAGTGTCTAAATCTTGGGTTCCAAAGACAAATGTGGCCAGATTAACTCCGGTTTGGGAGTAAATCCCGTTAACTTGGGTACCGGCCGGAACGTTCGTATTCTTATTAACGGCTTGGATTAGATCCTTATATAAATAAGGTATGTGAGCCGTAGACCCAGATATGCTTGCGCTAGGTAAACCATTCGTCAAATAACCACCAGCATTTTGATAAGCAAGTCTTGCTGCTACAATAGGCGCGGTGGATACGCTGTGGGTTGCATCCAAAAGAAAATAGGTGGGCTGATATTGGCTCTGATATGTGACTAATACATACACAAGATTATTGACCGCAAAAGCCTTGGAAGCCAAGCCCGCCCCAAGCACCAAGATGCTAGATAAAATGATCGAGCCAGCCTGATTTATTTCGGTCAAACCGATATAATTATCGGGCAAAGCGGGGTCAAACCCATATGCAGCCGTGATTTCGTTATATAAGTAACAAATACCATTAGAGGCCGCAGAGGAAAGATTGGCTGTAGCCGCATTTAGTCCTGTGGCAGTTGGCGCTAATAGCGTGTTGAGGTTTTTGTCGACCGCGAGTGTATATGATAACGTACTGCCACTATCGAAAAAGCTTGCATAGATCACAGGCGCCGAAGAATTAGTGATATCTGCCGTCACCGACATGATCGTAGCGGTATAAGTGGCGAAGGTTTTTGCTGCTGATAATGTAAATGTGCTCGTCAAATACCTTACAACTACGGCCTGCCCACCAGAATTAGTGTCATATGCTATGTAAAGAATGTCATTAGCAACAAATCCATCAAAAGATAGCGCATTGGATGACACATAAGAATTGGCAATATCCGTATTTGTCGTGATCTGAGCGCCACTATTAGCATTGATCGCTACATATTGTAAATGATGAGTGCCACCGATAACGTTAGTGAACAAGATGATGAAGTTGTTGTTAACCAAGAATACCCGCATACCGCCGCTGACAGTGCCAGAAGACACAGGGATCGGTGCGGGGGCAATAATGTTTTGGCCAGTGGTGGCATCCGCTACAACATATTTATTGACCGTATTAGTCCCATCGGTCTCCAGATAAACCGTGCAGACTAGGCCACTGGGCGATACTGAGGAATCACATGCTATTTGATTTAGGTTATTCCTGATGATTGGTAGCGTCGATAGCCCCAATGGAGTAAGCGAGCCCTTTTGTACCCAAGCTGAATTTGCTGTGTTATAGGCGGCGATATTAGGCCCAATCGCCGTTAAATCACCATTAAAAGTAGTCGTATAGGAATAGGATGTATTGGGCAGAGACGAAATATTGGCATAACCGTTTCTTTTTTGCAGCAACCCGCCTTTAGTAAAAACAGAGTTTTGCAAAGATAGGAACTTGCCCATCTGTACTTGCTTAGGATCAGTCTTTGTATCTAAGCCCTCGCAAAATTTACTGCGACACCCTGTTTTACTAGCGTCATCACTATTCCTTAACAGCTAGCTTAATATCCTGGCCTGTTTTGGCTTCTAGATGCTTCTTTTGCGCTAAAACCCAGTCTTGTCCTAGTTTTAGCTCGCAACCATTCCATTTTTTGATCTCGCGAGCACCGCCATTTTCAAAATATAGGACCATTTTATTGCTTTTTTCGTCGTATGCATGGCCCATGACTTTGAGCGTATGCCACCAAAGATGTCGTCGATATTTAAATAGGTAAGTAAAGTTCAAAATATCCTCATTAGATAAATGACAGTTACATAATTTGGCCTAATATCTGTGGGGTTATTATAAATCGGGAAGTTAAAAGACGCGTAACTAGAGTCGGCATTAGCGCCAGCTGCACCGGATGGAGGAGATAAGACACCGCTGGTATAGGTAGC
Organism: uncultured Acidobacteriaceae bacterium; assembly: GCA_963772155.1. Classification (GTDB taxonomy): domain Bacteria; phylum Acidobacteriota; class Terriglobia; order Terriglobales; family Acidobacteriaceae; genus Acidiflorens. The sequence continues at coordinate 159,842 of CAVYVX010000006.1, forward strand.
GCCACTTGTACTTAAACCATACATAGGCACAATATTGGCAACACCACCCGGAGTAGCTATTAAATAACTAGCCGTTATTTGTGTGATCCCGCTCCCGACATTAGAAAAAAGTGTGGTCGCTGGATTAGCGCTATCGGCTCCCCACAGAAAAACCGTGGTGCCAGTATAGCCGTCTCTCTATATAAAGCTTGGTGGGCATGGGAGATATTATGATTATGGTCAAGGTTTAGATTAAGATGACCGCCTGTTTGGCCTCCAATATTATATCCATTAAGAAACACCTGACCCGTTAAATCAGGAACAACCTGGCCATTCATTGGGGATCTAGCGTCAGCTATTGTCTGGCCTTGACATAATACATAGCCAGTTTGATTATCACCAACCGTAGTAGCCGAAGTTATATAAGCGCCACTTAACTGCGGCATTGTAGGAATGACGGCGCCTATAGGCACCATTCCTACAGAGTTATAGCCCTGCGCTAGTGTGATATTGCCACTAGAATCTACAGATAGGGCTTGCGCGCCAGAAGCTGGCAATGCTACCGGCAAAAACAAATTATAATTAGCCCCAATGCCTATATTTGGCGCTATCGTAACCCCAAAAGAGCTAGGAACATTGTTGCCTATAGTAACTGGGCCAACATTCATATTGGCTGGCGTAGAAGTGGCGCTTTGAAAAGTAAAGGTACTTGCGGCAAATGACGCAGAGGCTGTGCCAGAAGGAAGCCCCGTGATTGTCCCGGTAGCCCCTGACGGACTACCAGACTGCGTCAGCCTTATGTTATTACCGGCGCCATCGATATAATAAAGATCTACGCCACCCTCATATAGGCAGCCTAAATCGGCTGGTAAAGAAGGAGTGGATGATTGCGGTGAAAATCTAGCCGTCCTGATAGATGTCAGATTGTTGCCATTCAAAGGCAAATCGGTATTGATATTAATCGCAGCTGGAGTAATCGGCACGCCACTACCAGCTGTATGGTTATGCCCATCAATGATGCTTAAGCATGAATTGACATTATTAGCCCAATCGGGTCCTGGATCAGTACCGACAACAGGTACCGGAAGCGACATATTTGGCGAAGTAACTGTATTAGCCATAAGTATCCTTAAAACACCCAGATCGCAATTGTGGTATTAGCGCTACTTTCAAGGGTGATCGTCGTGTCGGTAAATGCAGCAGCCCGCCATACAGCCGTGTTAGCGGTATTATCGGTCAAAAACCAACCTTGAGGCATTCTCTGCAACAAATGATTGATGACCTGAGGCTTATTTGCAACAAGTTTAATGTCAGATATTTGGTTACCGCTTAAGATTGGCAAAGCCAGAATAGGATTAAGCGTAGAAGCCCACCTAGTATTCGCCAATTCCCACGGAAGCTTGTTGCTAAGCTGAGCCATCTACCATCCCGCATTCCCACCACCGCCAGAGGCAAACCCATTGCCACCATACAGCGGATCTGTGCGCGTATTCGAGATTGTATCGGGAACCTCTGATCTCTGTTTTGACTCGTTTGCTCGATTCTTAGCTTCAAGAATGCAATTTCTTGATCAAGTTTCGACGTATCTGAGCCCTCTTCTTTATCCAACGCATATTTTGCCGCTCTAACGATCGGATAGCGGAGCCACCCTGAATAACCGAGCGTGGTAAGATCAGAGTCTTGCAACAATGCGGGCAACTTAGGCGAATACCACATTCGGATCTGCTGATTACCTGCGGGCGTTGGAATAATGTTGACGTTATTGCCCATGAGACGATAACGCATATTATAGACGCCATAAATAGTGGATGTTGAATTAGGATAGACATACTTATTCCGCTCAATGAAGTCATACTTTAAGAGCGTAACCCAAGCGTTATTGCTGGTGTTAATCCCAAGATCCATCCCCGCAAGCTTATAGAAAGCCTGAGCCGGGGCCCCACTTATTCCTCCGTAAACACCGCCCAGATAATTAGTAACACCATCAGGGAGAGGATAATTCTGGGTAGTGCCGTTTGTATTAATAAACACAAACTGGGATGCGAACAGATCTTCATAGCTAGTGATGAGAAGATCGTACAATTCGTACATGGCAAGTCTGATGAAAGCATTCCACTCACTTGTAGTGACAAACTGACTATTGACCCGGTCAGCAGTCTGCTGGGACCTTAGCCTAAGTTCCCCCAAAGACATCTCACTTGGAGGTGCCGCTACCATCTGCACGATGGAGGAATAAGGTGAAGTACCCGATAGATTCACCGCGGCAACCTGATAGTAATAAACTATCCCAATCCCAGGCAAGCTGTCTAAATATTGCGCAACAACCCCTGTGGTAGCCAAATTGGTGAAGTTCACGCCATCGGTTGAGCGCTGGATCTGGTAGCTAGTAGCCCCCAAAGACCCAGACCATGTTAGAAGAATATTGCCGTCAGACTGCTCAGCTGTGAGGTTCTGCGGCTGATAAGGAATAGCCATGCCTGGCCCCTCTGGTGAAAGGGCGCCGCTACTTTTTTAAGGTAGGACGCCCTAATCTTTGCCAATAAACTCTTACAAGCCGTCGATCGTTACACTGGAAGCGTCAAACTTGAAAGTCATGCCTACAACCGAACCATCAGCCGGCGCGGTTGGCGTCAATGCCGTGTTCCCAGCCGCAGTCGGGCCCGAGAACTGAAGCAAGATCTGAGCACCGGCATTGGTTGCGATGTTCGAGTTATTAAGCGTTTGGTTTGGATCGCCTACGACGCTAACGATAGGAGCCACTTGCTCGCCTGGAAGACCTACCGTAGCTGAGCCTCCGATAGCGCCAGTTGCGATAGCGATAAAGCCAAGGCCTACAGCAGGTACAAAGCCTTGCGGCACGCCAGCCGCTTGCCATTGGGCTAAGGTAGCAGTACCCAATGAAGTAATGACATAAGCACCGCCAGCGGTCGTACTTGTCGTGCTGGTGCTAACTAATGGGGTGATCTGCCCCGAGAAGCCGCCCAGGTAGTAATTGAAGTTGTTCTTGAAAATAACCATGGCATACCCAGCAGCTGGATTGGGGTTCAGATTCCCGCCAGCAGACTTGCCCGGAGTAGCCGAGGTGTTCATAAATACGGCTTCTACGTAGCCGTTAGACTTTACCGACCGCACACCCAAACCATTGCCATTTGAGTGATCTACGATGAAATTGAGGTTTACATCACAGGGTTTGCATACATTGGTGTAGAAAGACTTGCCGTTTAGGCCAAAACCACGAGCTACGCTCATAAAGCTGTCCCTTTATCTGATGGCTGATTTCTCTCCGGGTAGCAGCCAACCACTTGCCCGGCAGTATGACAAAAAAGACTCCTTTTGCCTTCATTATGGTATGAAATGGGTAGTTTTTAATGAAAAACCCCCTGGGAACTATTCCCAGAGGGCCTTCAGCGAATTCAAATTAACTTACTAAGCTTATGCGCTCAGAGCAACCTGCATGTTCCAGCCTGGGGCCGAACAGATCAAGTTCCCGTAGTACGCGATCCGAATCTCCAAGGCATCTGCATTGCCCACGCGGAGGCCTTCCAATCCTTCCATGCCGTAGGTAAGGATGTGAGGGGCCTTCCCCAAGGTCCGCAGTTTCCACGTATCGGTCGTCAAGCACCAAGCCGTTTGCGGCTGGCAGCTACGATCAGCCAAGACCGGGATCTTCCCATAAGCAGAGTGGAAGTGGATGGCTTCGAAAGCCACTTCAACTTCATCGTGCTCAAGTTGGACATACTGGACTTTTGCACCAAGCTCATTGATCAGCGTCGAGTAAGCTTACGAAATCGAGGATGATCAAATCGAACGAAGCGCCTTCTCGGTTACCGAATGCCAACGCATTGGTAATACCTTCTGAGATCGATTGAGCCGATGCATTGTAGCGCAAACCAGCCAAACGAGTCGGATCTGCCGAGCGGTTAACGCCCCAGAAGTTATCATTCGAAGGAGGATCTACTGCCGGAACCCAAGCCGCTAGACCTGAAAGGCCCAACATGCCTGCGATCGTGCTCGATCCGCCGATACCGATATCGCCCAGGACTTGCAAGAAGTTTGCGGCGCCCCAGCTCGATTGCGGTGCCCCTTGAACAACAACGCCAGTGATGGCGCCAGTGCCGCGGTTAACCGAGGTAACTTGGATTGCATCGATGGTGCCTGGCGTGTTTTGCAAGGCAGCTCCGCCATCCGTAGCAGACGCTTGCAAAGTCATGCCGACTTCGAACTGAACAACCGCTTGAGGGTTCGACAGTACGAAGCTTAAGTTAGGAGCAGAGTAGCTAACCCCGGCAGCACTGATCGATCCACGGCTTGCAGTACCACCGTAGAACAATTCGAACGCCATGTTGTTAGATAGGTTTCTAAAACCATTATCCAACGTCCGTGAAGCTTCGTCAACAAAAGCCCCAGCATTCGATTTCGTCTGTTCCATCAACAGGTTAGTGATGGTTACCAATTGGTAGTCTTGTACTGCGTAAACAAAGTACGAAACAACATCGGAAGCCGTTTGTTGGTTTTGGGCATTCGCAAAGGTATGCGAACGACCTTGCGGGTTGCCGTATTCCAACGGAACCGGGATGTACTTACCTGCGAAGCCGTCAGGACTCTCATTCTTCGGAACAAGTGCAAGCCAAGGGTTCTTGGCATACACGATATTCTTCATGTAGTCCTTATCGTCTGTATACAATTCTTTCAGCGCCGCTAGCTGGTTAGAGCTATTTGGCGTAAACTGGTGCAATCGCCATCGAAATAATCCTTTATTTCTTTAGTGTCCCATAAAATGCCGCGATAGCCCTTTGCTTCGCAGACATCGGTATGGATGCTGTGTCTTTATTGGTTAACGTTCTCATTCCTTGAGGCCGTTGTTGCTGGCTTTGCGCTTGTGGCGCGGGCTGCTTCAACAACCCTTTGATCTTTTTAAGATCGACTAGCTTCCGGTTACGGCGAAAAAGTTCCCCTTCCACCAGCTGACAAGCTTCCGTTACATCCAAGACTTCTCCAGTCTCGTCGTAGCAGGCCTCGATCAGCCGCATTACATCCGGCACACTTCTGGTTTCCCGAATTAACTCAAAGGTATCGCCTTCCCGAACAAGTTGGCTGGCTTCTCGTTTCATCTCTGCAAGGACTTGCTGCCTTTGTTTGGTCTCATTCTCTTTAAACTGATTATCGATGCCTTCTTTAAGGGCAGCCATTTCAGCTTTCAGAGCATTGAGTTCTTGATTCCCTTGATTAGCCAGGATCGCTTCCGTGAGCTGGTCGTATGTAACGCCAGACTCAGTAACACACTCAGCGGCTCAGATTTCAATCGGGCCAAGGGCACCATGTCGCTTCCTTGCGACCTGGCTTCGATAGCCTTTCCTCTCTCCTTGAGTCCCTCTCCTTCACTTGGAGGGGCTCGCCTTTGACGGGCAAAAGCGGCTGCCTGAGCACTAAGCGGCTGTGTCGCTTCAACTTCCGGCTTAGGTTCAGTGTTCTCTCTATTATCGTCAGAAATGGTTAGTTCTTGAGCGGGGGGTGGCAAATATTGCTCAGGACTCGCGTTGGTGTTCATCTTAAAAGAGCGGATACTAGGGGCTTGGGAGGTTTGACCCTCTACTCCAGCAACAGTTTGGCCCAAAGACGGTACGGCACTGATCTTCATAGGTAACTTCCTTGTTAGATAGGCCTCTCACTGAGGCCTTTATTAAAATCACGCTGCCTGAGGAGCATTCGTATTAGGGATTAAGGGTGAAGTAGGTGGGGGCATGGGATTAGCTGTTGGCGCAGGTGCGGGGGCTACAGGTTGTATAGGCTGCGCCCCTTGGATGTAGAGCCTGGACTTGTTTGAAGAAAGTCCGCAACAGATCAGCCTTCTTTTCTTCTAAGTTAGCCGCTAAATAGAGATTGATGTATTGAACCGTAAGGGTTGTAGCGAGCTCGAAGATCCATAAAGGGATCTGGGGGCGTATAGCTTGCCCTCATCAACAATCTTATCCAGGATTTGAAAGATTCTTTCCTCGGAAGCGTTATCAAGACGCCTCGTTTTCTTCCAGATCTGGCGCCTTCATCAGGCGACGGCCTTCCTTCACAGTTAACATCCCAGCCTGAACCATCTCAGTGACTGTGGCTATGCGGCCTGCTGGGGTTCTTGGCAGGGGATCCGTGAAGCATTGGATAACAAATGGATCTTTGAGGATATCCATCTTGGGCAAGTCAATCTCTCTAGTCCCATCCTTATTGGGATAGACCGTCTGGTACTTGCCGGTACGCTTAGCGATATCCATAGCCGTATCGGTGATGATGTAGGCCAGGTCGATAAAGAGATTTCTCATATTTCTTGGAAAGCGCTGCGAAGCGATCGGTATTCACGTCGTCATAGCTGCGAATAGCCTCACCGCTATTCAACCCGATGGCTTCTGACCTGTGGCCTGCATGTTGGAGACGCCGCATTGCCTAAAACCATATCGATTAGCTTGTCGCGTTCTTCGTAGAGCTGGGGGCATTGCAAGGCGCTACTTCATAGCTGGGTTTCACGCCAGAGTAGGTGATCACAACACCTATCTCATTGTTGTTATGCGCTTTTACTACCTTAGAAGATTGGTCGATAAATACTCTAGGAACGCCAACCAGAGAAATGGCGCGAGTAATCGTATACATGATGCGATTGATAGATAACTGTGTGCCGAAGAGCTGTGTAGCAAGACCTTGCCACCCAAAAACCTAAGAAAGGATCTGAATAGTTAAAGAATACGAATGGGAATTTAGTCTTAGTCCATGGCTCATCAAAGATCACGCCACCCATCGTTGCGATGGTATGGCACCCCGGCGTATACCCAGGAGCTTCTGGATCTGGACCAGAAGGAAGCTTCCGCCTCTACTACCATGACTTGATCGGCTATGGTACGGCCAGTATCCACGGCATTATCTGGATAAGATTGCGGGGTGACATCGATTACCGCACCCGACTTGGGGTTATTAACCGAGCTTATCCCGGTCGACTAGCTTCATCTGCATCAAAGTCTGGGGTTCGCCATTTAGGCTATCATTATCATCCACGAAGAGATCTGTAATCATGACGCGGTCAACACAGACCTTATCGTTATCACCCTCATAGATTTTTAGGACGCCACAGCCCATGACAATCCGTCTCGCAAGGCTTTGGTGGCTTTTTGATAGGTATGGGTTTGGTTGAACTCGCCTAGGATGAAGCGATTGAGTTCTTGCGCCAAGTGACGCTGCTTATAGTCGGCACCGTCAGTAAGAAACTTAGGAGCGGGCTCGTTCTGTGAGAGTTCTCGAAACCAGCGTGTCCGTACAGGCCTGTATGAGATTGAATGTCGGCCGATCATCAGGGAGTGTTTTTGTGCGGTCCATCTTAGAGACGTTAGAGCCTGCATACGAATAGACTGATAACCCACTGTATAGGCGGATATCCACGGCCAGCTGGCGCATACGGTAAGTCTGATTCGTCTTGAGGTAAGCGAGATTTCCACAAAGTTCCGTAGCCAGCTGTTTATCGTCGTCGGCCTTCCACCATTCTGCAAGAAGGCTTTGGCCGTTAGTACCATCATCTGGCCTGGTTTTAAACTTTATTTTCTCGGGGCCTACCTTGGCCTTTTTGATCTTCACTGTTTAGTTCCCTGGCACTTGGCCCACAGCGTAGAATGCTAATTCCTCAGGCGATATACCATCAGTAAGAATGTCTTCAGATTCCTCGGAGTTAGCCTTCTGTCGCAGATCTCCGAACTTGACGGTAGTACCCATATAGGTGACATCCGTGACACCTTGCTTACGGCAAATCTTAAGAAATTTCTCAAACTCTTTAAGATCATTCATGCTGGACTAGGCAACCTATCTTTCTTACGACGGCTCTTCATGATCTGAGCCACGATATCTGCTCGGCGCTCATTCTCGCCCATGCTATCGATCTCATCACCGGAATTTGCGCCAGTATAATCAGCATCTTCCATATCTGAGTCACGCAAAACTAAATCATCGAAGTCATTTGGCTTGAATTCATCTTCTGGAAAAGACTTGTTAGCTATTTGGCCGCCACGAGAGAACTTCTGAGCGCGCTGTTTCATGATGGAGCCAACCATATCCATAGCTTCTTCATCATGATCTTGGTTTTCTATTGGATGGCCATACATAACCTCGTGTTGAGGCTCATTATCATCATCCATTCCATCCGCCGCGACTTCATATTCGCCATGCTGTCCAAGGCCGCGATCAGATTCCATCACAGCTTTGGAATTTGATTTACGTGGTTCATTAGGCATTGGGCGATAACCAGTGGCTTTTTCTTCGCCAAAAAGCGGCTATTTCCCATACGACGACTTAAGATGGCTTTTACCATATCGGTGTCCATCATATCGCTGTCATCTACATCTCCGCCTTCGGCATAAGCGCTTGTTTTTGGCACTGGGCCTGGATTACCGATCCAAGTATTTGGATTAACTTTGCCGCCTTCGGCCAGATACTTCCGGTCTTGGCCGCGCATGGATTGCATTTCGGACAATTTTTCTCTATGGAGATCTTTAGCCGTTTCAGTAGCATTTTGGCCCCCATATTCTTCCCCGTATACGCGCGCGCCTTTATCTTTTAATTTCTTCCCAACCTCCGCTAATCCTCCTGCGAGAGACTACCCAAGCCCACCAGGACCGGATTGATGCACACCTTTTATATCTCCACCTTCCGCATAGTTATCGTCATCATCGCCGCTATGGAACGCTTTCTTTAGGCGGCCACCCCGCGAGGATCTGGATTAGGTGGCTGGCTATCGTCTACATTCCGCCATCGGCATATCTTCCGCCGCAGGCAGAACAACCTGGGCAGCTCGCCCCAGCACACATCTCTCCACCCTTGGCCTTCTTGCGTTGCATGCGATAAGCGATCGCTAAGGCTTGCTTCTGCGGTTTCCCATGATGCATTTCTGTCCTCACATTCTCGGAGAAAGCTTTTTCGGACTTACCCTTGTGCAAAGGCATGACTATTCCCCTTGATATAGATTAATGATGCCCTTAACTGCATTGCGCGCATTATCCGAGGCGGCTGCGGAACTCAGGACTACCGTGATCACGTCCGAAGCCGCACATTGTAGCCGCACGCTGCCACCCATAGAAGGTTGAGTTGGGCTTGGGCTGCTCAAGGTCAATTTCGGCGTACCATTCTGGTTAACCACGATCGACAGAGCCGATGCAGCTGGATCTAAAGCAGCTTGCGCGGAGTTATCCGGGGCTGCCCCGAAGCTACATAAGGAATAGTGAAGTTAGGAGCCACTGTGTATAGGCCAGCCGTAACCACAGCATAAAGGTTTGGGTGCCAAGGCCTACTACCGGGGTCGATGTGTTTAATTGCAATGCATTGATAGTCATTATTCTTGTTCCTCATCTAAGGTTTGTTCGTCTTGTTCTTCATCCATATCTTGAATGTCCTCACCAAAGACCTCTCTTAAGGCGAAGCGGAGTAACTTATGGTTCTTATTATGGATAGCATCCATCATATCTTCACAGACAGCGTCCAGCATCTCAAAAGGCTCTGAGCCATCATCTGGCTTTCGCTTTAAGGACTCATCTTCGGCATTGGTGGCTACCATTGCCTTTTTCTTTTTCAAAAATGGGAGCATTTTGATGTCCTTTTATAAGATATTGCTTACATATTGGTACCAAATGGGTAGTTTTCACCCCAAATTTACCAAAGAGCCATCTGAAGGCCAATCCGTATCTGTATGTTCGAGCCGTTACTCACTCTTTCTCCCAGAATACCTTCGGCCTGCTGAAGGTACCATTCCCTCGACCCAATGATGGCTTTCTTCTCCTGAGGAGAGGATGCGTAATGCCAACCGCACCTCCAGCTGTATAAGAATGCATCACATAAATGGTTTGGAAGAGCTGGATGTTCCTTCTTGGGGTATTTTATCTCCCCCCCATCAGTTACCCGGACTAAAGAGGCTGATTTCCTCCCATAAAGGCCTGATGGAATCGGTGTCTAACATCTTGATAGACCCTGGATTAGGTCGTTATTGCATAGTTCAATAAACGTGGCCTTATCCTGCTTATCGGCATATTCGAATGGAATGTTAGACCTGTGGCGCATAGATTCCACCCCCTGCTTGTTGGCGCCGTCTATGATTTTTACCCGGTTAGGGGCAATCGAAGTATTCCGCATGAATTCCTGGATCTTTTTCTCGGCTACGTCATCAAAGGTCATCTTCTTGCGGTGGTAGGTCTTGAGCACGTAAAGGTAGGGATCATTAGTGTGATAAGCCGTGAGCACGAACGCGGAGTCATCTTTACCAACCCATATCGACTCCGAGCACATAAGTCCAACCATCGTTAGGAAGCCTAGGCACGCTAGAAGTAAGATTTTTTTGCATGTCAAAGCGGTAAACCAGGATTTCTTCTTCATCTACCAACCATTGGTTTAGATACCATTGCTTATATTGAGGGGTTTCCATGTAGGCCGGGCCGTCTAGGCGGATCTTTTTCTAAAGCCTTCTTCCCCACTTCTTAGCCACATAGGGGTTATAGGAGGCTCCCCACTTGTAAAGTTGCCAAGAGGATTCCTTGCCTACAGTAATGTCATAAAATAGACCGCGAGGAAAATCTAAAGCACAGTACCCCATAAGACAGATAATTTCAACTTCTCACCATCATCGTTGCGGGTCAACCATGGCAGGGCCAAGAACCCATAGACCAGATTCCTAAGATCAATAGTGTACATACTTGCTTCGTCGATACAGACAAGGCGGTACTTCCTTCCTAATAGCTTATTCATCTCCTTTCGTCTGACATGACCCCTGTGACTGAATCACCGAGCCGTTAGGGAGAGTCATAGTTAGATCTGTCTGGTTAAAAGAGGCTGGAGGTTATATTTCAAGTCGATAACCGAAAGGATATCTTTCCAGATTTCGCTTTAGCCGAAGCGCGTGTAAGGCCAATAAAAAGACAGTTACAACCAGGATTATTGAGAGCTTCAAAAACCAGATAGAGGCCCGCAGTGAAAGACTTGGCGGAGCGTCGTGTACAGAATAGGGCTTTTTGCTTCCCTCTATCAAAGATAAACTTATTTGTTGCTTAAAAGCCGATTCTAGCACATTGGGATCTTTTGCTTAGCGATCAGCCTGCATAAGATCTCTTCGGCTATGACTTTTTGATCTAGCATAAAGCTGTGGAGGCTGGATTCGAACCAGCAACCGTCGCATTAACAGTGCGATCTCCATTGCGCTACTCCACAATTACCATTTCCGAGGTCTACCAGTAGTCTTATCCACCTTACCACTCAAAGCCTGAGCGATAGTCTCATTCCTATGGTTCATAGCCGCAGCTGTTGCCGGTGTCTGAGCAATCACGGCTACCGGTAGGGGTGGCACGGGGCGGATGAAGGCGAAGCGTCCCCAGCTAGCGATAAGCGCCAGGGTAGAAGGCGCCTGAACTGGCATGTTGGAAACATGATATTGGATCTGTTGCTGGATTGGCTTAGCCACCGAATTACTCTCAACTTCCTTGATCCTCCGCAATGACATGCTTAGTCTCCGCAGGAAGATCGTGATTCAGGAGAAGATCTATTAAGAAGCTAAGTTCAGTCATTTTTACCCGGCTTTATCTTCATCCATTACTTCTTACCTGTCCTACCAGCCCCAAGTCCAGCGTGCACATGGCTCATGGGAGATTCTACTTGAGCAGATCCAATACCAGCCACTTGCGGAGAAGCTAATTGGCTTACCTTCCGATCGATAGCAGGACCCGGCGTATAGGAAGCTACGTTGGTGGAAGGGATGTGAGCCACAATGCCCATCCAGGTCACCAAAAGCTCTTTCTCTTCCTGGTCATATTCGATTTTAATCCCTGAATGCCTATTACTATCTAGGCCTTTGCCGAAGTTCTTCCCATTCAGGAAGAGATCGTCGTGAAGTTTTGCGTACCCTACATCAATGCGTGGCATATCCGGCTCCTTTAAGCGAATGGATTGAATTTCAATTGCTTATATTTAGGGTTCTTATGCCAGATCTCCATGGCTGTCAGCGTAATATGGCTGAAGGTCGTGAAGTGCGGAGGCAATAGCTTTCTAGCTATGCCAAGCCTGCGCTGATCCTTATGCACATAGACATAATCTAGGACATCTTCTCTAGATACCGAGAAGCCTAAGACCACGTCTGGGTCGTCGGATAGGACCGCTAACCGCACGATGGAATCTGGCTTCTTAAGGAATCTTCCAAGTAAATATGATAGTTATTATAGAATTCATCAGAATTGATGTTCTTAAACATGGGATTGCCAAAGCGCAAAGACCTAAGCCACTTGGCAAAGATGAAGGCCACATAGTTCTGGGGGACATCAGCTGCCGGGTAGACATGGATGGAATAGCTTGAGTCCACCAACTTAAGGTGCGGTTCGTCTACGGCTTCTACTTCGTTCATGCTTTCTTCTTTATGTGCAATTGAACTTGGCTATATTGCCTGATGCCCCAAGCCATCTCATAACGCCGGATGATATACCGGATGGAATCTCTGGCTTTGGCTTTCCCTTTAGCTTCCAGCTCTTTCATGATCATCTTGATCTTGGCACCCTCTGAATGCCTCGTGAGAATATAACGATCTGTGTCATTTCTGAACACAGTTTCTTCATCTTGTACTGCCTGGCCTAAGATCCTGAAGTACTCTTCCTTCATTGTGCGGGATAACTTGTAGTCCCATAGTAGCAATGAGCGGAGATTGTGTGAGGACTAGGTCTTCTCCCTGCCAAGTCTCTATATCTTTAAAGCCTAAGTCAGCTAAGGTCTTATACCAATGCTGTTGGAGTCTTTTAAACTCCTCCTTAGGCAGCTTCATTAACCAACCTTGGTTAGTGCGTATGAGCCTCTGGAACTTTATGGGTGACGCCATTCAATGGGGGAATTGGTTTATCTTCAGTTGTAGCTTTCGAGGCTTCTTCCGCAGCAGTGCGAGCCTTAGCGGCTTCGTGCAATTCTTTGCGCACTGTATCGGCTACTTGATTGATGGCGAACTTGCGAAGGGAATGAATAAAGAAGGCATCTGGCTTGTGAGATTCTGTCGGCCCGAGATGCATAGCATGTTGGCTAAGGCAAACTTTTGAGACTCTAAGAAGATGGCAGGATCGTCTTTACCGCCCGGAAGGAGCGCACCTGAGATGATTCTGGTTGCCCATTCTTCGAACTCAGTGCGCCCCATCGGCAGCGGGTGGGTTCGTTCATCTGGTCCACAATAACATCTTTTGGCGTAAATTGGGAGTTCTGGCCCCACAATCTTGCCCATACAGCATGGAAAGCACGTTTCATTCAGAGCCTCCGGCATTAGGAAAGTTAGTCTTAACTAATGTTAGTAGCTCATTTAAGGATAACTTGGCAAGTTCTTCACGCTCTGAGCGGTTTTCATCGTCTTCGATCATGTCTGGAACTTTACCTACTGTTCGATCGAGGAGGAATGCCAAGCGTTGGTAGTCTCCGTTCTTAGCAGATTGTGCAAAGATCGACGCTATCGCTAAGTCAATCATTGGCGTATCTTGATCCTCGACAGCGATCTGAAGCTCCTTGCGCTTCATGCGCGCATATTTACTAACTATCTTGCATAGCTCTATTGGCGTTAAGTGCCTAATATTACGCAATGCTTCAGGAAGTTTTAACTTCCCACCAGGATTCCCACTCTGGCCCTTCGGCCATGGTCTTAAGTTACTAATATTACTCACTCAGAAACCTTTGCTATGAGTGGCGTTCTTACCCGTATATTTCTCCCACCGCGCAACGATAACATCGCAGTAGTGCGGATCAATCTCCATGCCGTAGCACTTACGTTTGGTTTTCTCGCAGGCTATTAGGGTTGTTCCTGTACCGGCGAATGGTTCAAAGACACGGATCCGCTTGGGTAAAGTTAGTGACAAAATGTTCTGGAAAATGCGCTGGAAAGGTCGCGGCATGGATGCCCGAATATTCATTCTTTGTCTGGCGTGGTGCGCAATAGACGTTATCAAGGTTGTGATTAAACTGCGCGCCCACTATGGCGCGGCTGGGATCGTCTTTGGCGGAGAAGATAAAGACATATTCAAATCGACTATTTACGACATTTTCGGCCATGGCCGGTGTGCCGTGCCCTTTGTCCCATATCATCACGTCGGCAAAGTGGTCTTTAAATAAATGCAGCCAGTCGATTAGCGCCACCTTATTGCCAGCTAGTTGCTGCACGTTATAAAACTGATACGTTGATACCGCCATTGCAGTACTAAGGCTCGCGCTGACGATGTCCTTCCAATCGCCCGGGTCCTGGTCGTCTTTAAATGAATTGTACTTAGCGGCTTGCTTACCTGGGCTCGCGCTCACTAAGCATCGGTTTGCGCCCAGCATTATAAGGCGGTGATGTAAATGTGATATCAGCCTTAGCCCCGTCCATCAGCCGATCAACTTGCAGGATATCGGTCGAGTCACCGCACAACAGCCGATGCTCACCAAGCTGGTATAGGTCGCCGAGTTTGTCTTAGGTTCAACGTGCTCAGGTATTTCGTCTTCGTCGGATCCCGGAATAACATCAGCTTCTTTGACCCATTGCGTCAGGTCTTCCTCGCTAAACCCGATCTCTCCGACATCAAAGCCATCGGCGGCGACGCCTCGATGTTTTGCTTAACGCATCATCATCCCATACAGCTAGTTCTGCAGAACGGTTGTCGGCAATCGCGTACGCGACGGCGTTCGTACCATCTAACTCTGTCTTAACTATGTTGATCTCAGACCAGCCCAGCTCTTGCGCAGCGAGGTAGCGTGCCGTTGCCCGCTATGACTACGTTATCTTTGCTAACTACTATTGGTTTTTGTTGGCCAAACTTAGCCAATGATCCCTTGATAGCATCCAAGTTCTTAGTCTCATGCCTCCTAGCGTTAGCCGGGTCTAACATAAGCTTCGTAATAGGTATTTTCTCTACTTGCATTTGATGGTTATCCACAACTTATCCACCGCTTTTATCCGGCTGTATAGCTTCTTTCAAGACCTGTAAGGCTTGCACCACTTGGGCGTGCGTCTGTCTATTCACGTTAAGCTGCGCGGTAACTTGATCTAAGAATTGAAGGGCTTGTACTGCGGTCATGAATCTTCCTATTGTTCCAGAGATGCAATGGCTGCATCGGCATCTGTTGGGCTTTCGCCTTCTACTTCGATTAAGTAATCTCTTAGCTTCTTACCAGAAG
Source organism: uncultured Acidobacteriaceae bacterium (assembly GCA_963772155.1). GTDB lineage: Bacteria > Acidobacteriota > Terriglobia > Terriglobales > Acidobacteriaceae > Acidiflorens. Next base: position 174,986 of record CAVYVX010000006.1, read on the forward strand.
TTGCGGCCTTAATACCAGCCGCAAGTAATTTCCATTTGTCTTTTTGAGCCAACATTCTTACCCCTAAATTAAGTTAGTCCATGCGCCAGCTTCATAGCCTTGAAACTTATCTAAGTCCGTATCGTATACTAACATCCCATTAACCGCAGTGAGTGCGTTCTTCTGGGCTGTAGTTAGCCGAGATAGAAGGATAAACGCGGTCTGTGCCTCCGATCTCTATACCTACGCTCGGGTTAGTCACCATCTTGGATGATGTATTAACTGCAAGCTTAGCTAGGTAGTTATCGATGTCATTTACTATGTGCAGGCCCCAGTTATTGGTAGCAATAGATGGGATGCCAATGAAGTCTGCAAACATATAGCTATTGGTTGCTGTGGTTGCGCCGCCACCATTGACTGCGCCAAAGGCTTTGAATGCGTAATAGTCGGTTACGTTCCCACCATCTCCAGGTTGGGAAGCTGTAGAAGCCCCGCCTAATACAGCGGTCATAGAATCTACTGTTTTACCGGCTGCGATAGCGAAGTTCATCACAGATGCATTAGACACTATACCGAGCCCAAATGGGCCTACAGCGGCATTGTCTAGGGCTAGTAGCTGCGTGCCTAAGTAGTTTAGGAACGTATCTGTGCCAGTAAGTGGGCTGCCAGACGCTACATGCATCGTCATGCCCATATTGTTACCAGTAAGTACAAAGCTGCCTGATGTAGGAGTCCAGTCCATACCGGCGCCAATTACGCCCTGGTTGATATCTAAGCCATGTTTTCTACCATCGGCTTCTACTGGAACATTTGTCATGTCCACGCTTACGCCCGTATAGCCGCCACTACCTACATAAGAAGTAATGGAAGGATGTACGCTAACCCCTGCGCTAAACTGCGATATAGATGTAATGTTTGCACTGTAGTTCAATCCATAAACAGACTGCATAGCACCCAAGGTGCCGCTGGTATTAAAGAAGGCGGAGAAGCCGGTGCCCGTAGTGCAATTCATGTTTATGTTAACGCCATTAAATCCATTGGTCGTAGTCCATGTACAACCAACGTTTACCGCAGTAGCGTAATTAGTAATCTCTGCAATAGTGTTGGCTATGTTTAGCCCGGTGTAATTTTGAATTGGGACATTGATTTGCTCATTAGCAGTGTAGGAATTCCAATTGGCGCCTGTTGCTATAGAGCCGGTATCGATATTTGCAAATGATGAATGCGCATTGATGGGACCTGTTAAGGTCATCCCAGTATATACATGCAAATATGAGCTAAAGGCATTAAACCCGTAAACGGTGCCCGTAGATGTGCCGCTTGCCCCTACATTATAACTAAAATTAATCCCGTTTAGCTGCCCAACACCACCATTGGCATCGAATTGAGCAGAAAGATTAAAAAAGTTCTGGTTATGGCCGCCATCTCCGATAGAAAAATTAGTCTGGCTTGGATCAAACCTAAGCTGCCAATTATATCCCTGCCAGCTATCTGTGGGAGAGTTCTGGATCGGCACCAAGTCTGCGAGCGTATTCCATACTGTTCCGCCCCCCAAAGCATTGGGCTGAGCCTGCATATTAATATCAGGGCCAAACGTATTGGGATCTATCTGCCAAGCATTATAGCCAACTATCTGCTGAGTGGGATCTGAGAATATGAAGGTATTAGCTGGCGCATTGATAGCAGCCGATATTGCAGTATTCGTTAGTGTCAAAGGCGCAAATTGAGCATTGCCTGTAAGTAGCTGCAGCACATCCCCATTATTGTGGGACCCAATATCTGTCAGGTTGTTAAGAGCCGCTTGCTGGTTAGATTGCCCTGTACCACCATTGACTATAGCCAAGGGCAAGGAAGGAGAGGGTTGGGTATTTGTAATGGTCGTAGTGCCTAAAGATGTCGAGACGCTAATCCCGGTACCGCCCGTTATGGTCTGAGCGCTATTGGTGTCACCATTGATGGAATTTATGCCACCACCACCGCCCCCGCCTACTACCGGAAGAGTAACTGAACCTGAGCTCATAAGTTACCCCTTCTGATTTACGCGGGCGTTTAAAACCCCGGTACTTGAGCCAAATAGGTACGACAAACGACACCACTTAAAGCCAGTAGCCCAGATGTGCCAGGCAAAATCTCCGGCTGCGCCGCCAGCGGCTTGGGCGCTACCTGAATATGTGGTCCAGTTAACCAGGCCCGATATAGATCCGTCTGGGTTAATGGTACCCACATCATTGCTAGTCTCCACATACAGGGTGCCTACAGGAGTTCCTGTCCAGACAGCTTGTAGGTCTACTAGGGTATATTCTGAGGCATTGATGGGAGATGAATACAGATTCCCCGTCATCGCGATATTGGTGAATATCTGAAAATTATCGAGATTTTCCATGAGTTCCCTTCCTTGGGATGTTTCACGTGAAACATTACACTACCAGTCTATTTTACTTTCTTCTACATCATCGGAGAAGGCCCAGCAGGCAAAGCATATATGGCGCCAGGTAGAATCGATGATCTGGTCCTCTGTCGGCCTAAAAGGCCTGTGACATGAGCGACATTCATATTCAAGTGTAAGATCTAATCTGAATTCATATTGAGATTGTTCGGCTTCCATCCTGGATACCTATTTAAGAGAGCCCCGAAAACCCTAAGGTTGAAGCCAACCGCTGGATGGTCTAACCAGCACTTGCCTTAAGGCTTTCGAGACATAAGTCATTTCTTACGTAAAGCCTCATACAACTCAGCCTGATCCAACATCGTAGCGTGCATCCTGGGCCTGGATGTCACAATGCTATGCATGATGTCCAGTACTTTTGCTATCGGCCACAAAAGAGCCAAGACCGCATAGAAGCCAATTTCTTTTATCGTTATGTGCATGGCGAATAGTTTAGTGGAGAATTTACTAATGGGCAAGTATTTTATTCTCATTGCAATCTGCCGATACCCATGCAAAATAGGAAGTCTGCTGTTGCCATGCCCTCACCAGCCTAAACATAGGGCAATATGTCGTAGATTAGGGATAACCTAACTATTCCAGTATCCGTACTGATATACGTGATGTAGGGGTCGGCCTGATAAGTAGTCCACGAAAGTAGATGAAGGGGGTAGAGGTTACCGATTCCGAAGAGTGTAGAAAGAGGGGGCTGACCCGTGATAACCGCCACAAGTCAGCAGTGGTATCCTACCTGAGTGCCTTGGCCTTTGCAAGACATTGAGGCGGTCCTACCACAACTCCAACATCTAGACATCCGAACCCGTTTAGGGCACCACTCAAATCCGAAAACATAGGATAGGGGGAGGAAGGCGGGGTATTGTATTTTTTATATAAATCCGGCCGCGCTCAGTATATGCCAATCTTAATGGCGGGCTACGCGCTTAAGATCCCCTTGCCAAGAGGTCACCGGCCTTAGATCAGAAAGGTATGTTCTCTACATCCAGTTCCGTAGCGTGTTTAGGAGCTGGTTTTAATTGTGGTTCGGAAGACCCATCCATATACTTCGTAACAGCATTAATGAGATCGAGGGCATTCTTAGACATAGCCTCACCCTTCTCACGCGCACTATTGGTTAAATAATCGCAATACTCTAGCAGCTCAGGGGTCGCTATCTGGGAGAGGGAGTGTCCCTTGAACTTTCCGAACTTTACTACGTATTCAGTCGATCCATTAGCTTCTGACTTGGGCTGTGCGGGCTTAGGTTGGCTTATAATCTCCTGACCCTGGCGACGGCTTCAGGCCCGGTTAATGGTCGTACAGGCTCCCCAAATGCGTTTTTAGATGGTTTAGGGGCCGGTAATGAATTACCATCGTCATCCTCCACAGATGCCAACCCAATAGCTGCACATAATCCATAACGTTGTAAATAGGTCGATGCCGCTCCTACCGACTGGGCACCTAAATCCCTTGGCTGGCAAAAGGCCTTAGATTCGATCCATTGGCCTGAACGGTGTATAATACGGGTAGTGACTCCTACCATCCCTAGCCCTGGATCTGTGACGATTCCCTGGACCACGGCGAGCCCATGTCTGGCCAGCACAGGCTTTGCTGCTGCGCGGCATGAGGCCAATGTAGCGTAATGACTTTTAAAGTTCGGGTTTGTAGCGTCTTTGGGAGCTGGTTCTAATTCACCCTGTGCTTTGGCTAGGGCTTCGGCGATCTCATTAATGGCTTCGGATGTCTGCATCACTTATCTCCTTTAGGTTTAAACTTAGGACTGACATTCTGTACAATCTTCGCAAACTCATACGGGAATTGATCCCGCTCAATGGCGCCTTTAATAGCGATCTTGTCCCATTCGAACAACTCTTTTCTGCGCACAAACTCAGGAATATTGGCATAGTCTAAACTACCTGGTTGCATGGTAGTCTCCACCTTTGAAGACTTTCTTAAGCTGACCTGCCATTCCTGCCCGGCAAGCTTTTCAAAGCCCCGATCTTGCATAAGCCTTGAGAGCCAGCCCTCACTATTCTCCAAACGCCGTTGCAAGGTTTCCATGGCATCCCTATGCTCACCCATGTATTGCTTATGGCGGGCTATGCGGCTTTCTAGCTCATCTAGATACATGCGCCAGGCATCGACTTTCATCAGCAATAGGCTTTTAATTTTCTCCAGCTCAGCCTGGGTATAGCGCTCGGGCATGTCTTCAGTCATTTGAAGCTCGGCTAATAGATCAGCCAAGCTACTTTCTTCTGTAACCATACTTACCTCTGTAATTTTGTGGGGATAAAAGAATGCCAGGATAGTGATCCACCCCCGTGAAAAGCCATCCTGGCTGAGATGTTCTATTGACTATTGGTTAATAAGTCAAGTATGAATAGCCTTCATAGGAGGATTTATGGCGGTTAAGAAAAAGAAGTATGTGATTTGTAGAACGTATTCAGCGGGCGTTTTCGCTGGCTTTCTAGAATCTCGCAAAGGCCAAGAAGTGGTATTAACAAAAGCTAGGCGTTTATGGCATTGGCAGGGCGCAGCATCACTATCGCAGCTTGCAATGGAAGGGACATCAAAGCCTGAAAACTGTAAGTTCCCTTGCGAAGTTGATTCTGTGGTGCTTACACAGGCGATCGAGATTTTAGACGTGACACCAAAGGCTCAAAAGTCTATTGCAGCGGTAAAAATATGGGCGGAGTGATATTCGGCAATGGATCCGGGTACGGGAACGGGGACGGATCCGGGTACGGGTACGGGAACGGGGACGGCTACGGCGACGGCTACGGCGACGGGGACGGATCCGGGTACGGGTACGGGAACGGGGACGGCTACGGCGACGGCTACGGCGACGGCTACGGCAACGGCAACGGCTCCGGCAACGGCTACGGCTACGGCAACGGCTCCGGCGACGGCGACGGCTCTGGCGACGGCTACGGCTACGGCTACGGCTACGGCTACGGCTCCGGCGACGGCGATGGCTGATTTACATATTTTAATTGGAGACATGGATGTCTTTATGTTCAAAAAATCCGGTATTAGAGATTTTGGCTGAGAATATCAGCAAGTACCGCATGGCTAAGAAATGGACTCAGGCCGAATTGGCCCATCAGATTAATAAATCCCCAGCAACCATCTGCAAGCTAGAATCAGCCTCCAGCTGGCTGTCTGAGACAACCTTGCTGGATCTAAGCATAGCTTTAGATGTTACTATGTCTTCGCTGTTTGGCGAGGAGCGCAGAAGACCCTGGTTTATGCAGAAATCCAGGAAAAAAAGAGTATGAAGTTTTCCCTATTCATAGACATAGAACCCATCGGTAAGCAACGCCCCCGCGTCTTGCGCTCGGGTAGATCCTATACGCCTAAGAAGACCGTGGAAGCCGAAGAGGCTATTCAAGCCGCGGTTCTAATAGAGATGATGAAGCTTCAGATGCGACATCCTATAGATGGGCCACTTATTCTTCAATTGACTTTTGGGATGAAAAGACCTAAAAACCCTAAGAACAAAACCTACCCCATAGCCAAACCTGATATAGACAATATGTGCAAGCTCGTCATGGATGCCTTAAACGATATTCTATGGTATGACGACGCGCAAGTGGTGCGGCTCATAGCCCACAAACAATACACACTAGACACACCCTATATCCAAATGTACATGGAGACAGCATGACACCGCCAAGAACCGTATCAATCGATGTAGAACGCACCTTTAACAAGGTCCCCGTGCTGATAGATGGCACGCAGATCGTATATTGCAAGGTAACTGCCGAGGGCCTCAATTGATCTCAACTATTCAGATGCGGACTGGCCCGAAGTCATGAAGATAGATTTTTATACCGTCACGGCTGAACATACGATGGATGATGGCGGAGAAGTGACCCATAAGTTTCAGATTAAGCCCTATCAAGTAGGATATTCGACCTGGATGATGATGGAAAACGCTCTAGCGATCGATGCTAAGGATAAATATCTCAGTAAATCTGGCAGCGTTCTTCATTTATCTCTACCGCAGTGACTCTCAAGCGACGGTTTTCTTCCTTGACCGCCAAGACCTTGCGGGGGAGTTCTCTGATAGCCTCCTCGCAATCGCAGTCTCTAGTATGCTGACAGCCAGCCAGGAAGATAGCTAAGATGAGCCAACGCATATTTATGCATGCCTCAGGGTAGTTTGGAAGCAAAGTACTGTAGGCCACCGATACCGGCAATTATGGCACCTAGGACTAACATTATCAAAATAAATTGTAGGGCTTCGCGCCAACGCCGCGCCTGATGGCGGTTTGCGGCCTTGATCTTCCAGATGGTGCGGGGTAGGTTACTCTCGTCTTCGGTCACTTGATTCTTTCCTGCCAGACACGGCGACGCTTTGGTTAGCTCGGTGCGAAGTTTGCCAACGTCTTCGAATAGCATCTTCTTCTCCTCATATAATTGCTCTACTTCATCCAAAGCCTTAGGCCACTCTTCTCTAGCTATTCGAATAAAGTCCCCAATCTTACCATCATTATAATGAAGACTAAGATTGGCTACGCTCGCAATGATATTTCTTGCTTTTTGGATTTCTTCAAAAGTCATTTCATAACCCCAAAGCTTTCGATGCTATGAAGCATGACTAAGTCCGTAAAAGTTCGGCTTCCAGACTTAGAGCATGCCTTTAAATAATCCTTCATCGGCTCAATCATTAAAACATCCCCCTTATGAACAATGGCAACAAAATCATCTCTCTTGCGCCGCGGCTCTATTGGCTTAGCCTGCCAAGATCCGCTGCCTTTTCTCGACAATGTTTTAACTTCAACAGTAAAAATTCGGTTCTTGCCCATAAAAGTCAAATCTGGCCCGTTGCTATTCTGAGATTTAACGGGTAAAGCCTTTTTACCAGTGCGTAAGATCATTTTGCGAACCACTTCACAAGCAAAAATATGGCTCATAGAACCTCCGACCCTAACCACGACCGCGATTCCGATGCCTCAAAAGCCCAATGATATTTAATATGGCTGATCTTCAGCATAAAACTACTTTCTCAACTTCAAGTATTCTTTAGATAGATCCATGTGCGCACCCATGTCTTATACCTCATTTCGTATTGGTTAACAATAGCTACGAAAACGGCTTGTAGCACAGCTTTCAGGAAAAAAGAAGCCCCCCAAGATCATTTTCCTGGGAGGCTTGCCACATAGGAAGGGAACCACATGCGTACTACACTTATGCGTTATCGGTGGTTTTGGCTGATTCTTTAGCCTGAAAGTTTGCGGGTACTTTTACAAGCTTTAATTGGCCTACTTTTACTAAAGCCTTCCAACCAGTTATCTCAACATGAGGGAGCTCGTAATAGACGGCATTAGGTTCACCATACCAGGTCACCCAACTAGGCAGCTCTGGCCTTAGTACCGTGGTGTACCAGTACCGATCGTAGATGTTATTGAGATCAAGCCTTAACTCGAAAAGATCAATCGCGGCATTGTAATTATGGAAAGATTCCCCATAGTGAGCCCTGCTGGTGCGCCTAACGACGGCGGCCTCCTGATCTAAGTAACCACGACCTGCACAGCTGATATGGGCTTCGGGATGCTTAGCCTGGAAAGCCTTGAACCAATCCCATAGTTGTTGGTTAAAACCGGGATAGCGTCTGAAGATAAGATCACAATGTGCACAAGCCCCAGAGTTAAGGTGCTTTGGAACCATCGGGATTGGAGGGCCACTATTTGCCTTCCTTTCAAGTTCTCTGATCTTCGTAAAAGCACAATCCAGATCACTACGCATAGCCCTGTGATCTGCCCATAGCTTCAAAATGCCGCCAGCCACAGCCATGACGACGGCCTTAATGATCTCAATGATAATGGGCTCTAAACCTGTCATTTCTTAAGAATATCCGCAACCACACGGCCTAAAAGCGAACTATTCGCCTTATCTACCCATTGAGCGATCAAATCTGGATAGGAGGTACCGTGCTGGATGCGGCATAGCTTGCAATCATGTCCAGCAAGATGTTGACAAGGTACTTGGCCACAGCGTCATAAATGACATTTGGCACTATAGCATCAAGCTTTGCGTCAATATCGACCTTCAAAGCCGCCCAATCTACTTCTTTGCCAGCCTCGATCAAACCTTTGCGGACGCCCATTCTACCATCTGCAAGATATCTGGATTCATGATGACTCCTTAGATGTTAATAAGCGGCCTCATAAGTGAGGTTCGCCCCATATAAATCTCCATTGGCAGCTAAAGTATTTGTTAGCGCCACGAAAGGCCCAAGAACTCCTGAACTTGATCTATTAATCAATAGATTGGGGGCCGTCGTGCTCGAGTTGCAGTCCACCATCAGCGAATAATCTGAGTTCATCCCATCAGCATGGCATTGATAAAAGCCACAGATATAGGGGTTACTATTATTAGCTTGTACCGGAAGCAAAATATTGATCTGGCCCCCACTTGAGAAATTCGTGTTCGTGATGCTAAAGAAGAAATCCCAATGAATCGTCCTTCCGATTCTTCTATATCTTGAGCTTGTGATGCTGATCGTCATAGGCGGATCAGACCCGGCGCGGATCGTAGGATATAATCGGTGTATGAAGCTACACTATTTTGAAGTACGGTCCAGCTACCATTTGTAGCGGGGGCTGCAGCCGTGGCCAATACGGTAACCGAACAACCTGGATATACCGTCACCACAGCAGATGCGTCTGCCGCCACAATATTAACCGCAATATTGCTAGTCGTGACCGCCGCTGTATTAGCAATTGTAAAGGTTTCACCAGATTTGAGGCCAGTAGAAGGCAACGTGTAAGTACGCGCGGCTGTAGCCGGTACTGAAATTACGCGTGAACTAGAAGTTGTTAATATGGTATCGGCATCTGAGCCTGCAGATATTGTGTCGAATGCCCCAAGAGCGAACTCTTTTGCGCCAGTAAAAGCTTGATATGCTGTAGACACACTACCTGGGTTAGTAATATCTGCTGGAGTAACGTTAAATTATTGCTAGCTATCGTGGCGCCTGTAGCGCTGGAAGAGCCGCCAAATGCTGTCATGCCGGTAACAGCACTGGTAGACACCGTCGTTGTGCCCGTTACGGTAGAAACCGAAATGCCGGTGCCACCCGATATCACTTGAGCCGAAGTGGTATCGGCGTTAATAGACGCGATACCTGTACCAGATGGCACATGCCATGAACCGTCAGCCCGCAGAAAATTAGATGTGCCGCCACCAGATCCTGGTACGACGCCTTGAAGATATCGGTAAATTGGCCAAGAATAGCCGTCGTTTGCGCGGCGGTCAAATCAACTGCATTCGTGGGGTAGGCGGCATCATCGCCTTTACAGACCACGCTAAAGGCGGGTATCTGCGCTAACTGGGGGATTACCAACAACGTTATTGGCAATTGTGGTGGCAAAGCTGCCAGTGCCAGACCCCGTCACATTACCGGTCAACGTAATGGTTTGATCGCCTGTATTAGTTCCAGACAGGTTAGAACCCGTTACCGTCCCAGATGCGGCTACCGAAGTGGGGGCGTAATGGCGCCAAGCGTTAAAGAGATCGCTGGCGTAGTGGTCGGATTTGTTACGCTCCCCGATACGCCATTAGCGGTAGTAACGGAAACGCTGGTTACCGTACCGCCAGTGTTGGTGATTGTGGTGTTGCCACCAGCAGTCACGACAGAGATACCAGTACCGTTGGTTATAGTTTGGGCCGCCGTAGTATCGCCATTAATACTGGTGATTCCGCCGCCTCCGCCCCCACCGCCGCCTGCAATTGCTGGATAGATAGCAAAAAATGACATGATTAAGTTACCTTTCCATTAACGATGATGGAGAGGCGCCGGTGCCACTCGTAGCTACATACATTAATCGCACAGCATAGGCGCCAGTTCCTAAAATATCGATAAACCCATTACCGGTGTTCCCCATGATGGGATAGTCGTAACCGATGTGCCGCTTACTGAGACTGGTGCGGTATCCCATGTCCCTGGATTGTTTACTGTCCCATTGGCATTCAGCGAATAGTCATCGGAGGCCGAAGAGATAAGTTGCCTACTGGGTGACTGCCGGTCCAGCTGATGCTATATGAGCCACAGGATAGCGATTGTAGGATAGTTGGAATTGATGTCTGATTTACAGCCATGCTAGCTGCGTTTAAAACGATCTGAGGGCGCAAATTGGTACGCGTAGACAATGGGGGTCCTCCTATTCGATATAAAGGTCATTTATAACGGTCCTAATAGTGTACTAAATGGGTAGTTTTTAATTGTCCCATGTAACCCAGCGTTACCCATGGTCTTTTACGAATTATCTTAACTATTATTCAATTGCTCCGAATAGACTTATGTAAGTTGAATAACTCAACTTTACACACAAGGAGTTAACCCATGGACATTATTCACCCAAAATACGCTAAATCCTGGATAGTCGGCCTAATGATGCCAAATCGGCCTGGAATAACTGAGCAATATGCCTTTGATACCGAAGAAGAGGCCCATGATTTTGCTAACCAAGAAGAATCCGATGGCAACACAGTAGCCATAGCTTTTGGCGCTCGAGTGTTTTTTTCTTCAACAGAAACGGTCGTCGGACCAGAAGTATTAGGAGAATAACCATGGAAACTACCAGCAAAAAAACCATAGCAAAAGTCGAACGTTACAGCGCCCTTAAGCTGCAGATGAATGAACTTAGCAAGGAGATCTCAGACCTGGCAGCGGACCTAAAGGAAACGATGGCTCACCTGGAAACGAACATACTGGTAGCTGGTGACTACGCCATGGTAATCAGCGATCGTGAGCGCAAGGATCTGGATAAGGACAAGGTTAAAAGCCTACTTGGCGATGACTACAATAGCTGTCTTAAGAAGGTGCCCTATAAGACGTTTGAAGTAAAGAAAGCCAAGGAGAGAGCTGGGAGAAGACGAACTAACATCCCAGCGTGCAAAGCTTAACTTAAGAGAGGAGGATGTGTCATGACATTTTTGATGATATATTCCGGAATGATGCTGTCTTATGTGGTTTATGCTTTTTTTGATGCTATGTTGACGACCACTAGGTTTCCCGCTGTTGCCGACCGGCAGTTGCCTGATTCTGATTCAAATAAGACTGGCTCGATTTAGCTATCGCGGATGTTTTCTTTTGTGGCTGGCCGCCGGGCTGTTGTTGAGGCCGTTTTAGCTGAAACACAGACTGTGCGGCCTGTATATTTTGTGGCGACAGTTCCCCAGAAAGAGGTGTACCCATAAAAAAGCTGAGGCCTGTTAATCTTATAGGGAGGCCTTTCACCATCTAATTGAAATTGACTAATCTTGTCTGTGACTTTTTCTGCAAAACTTCTTGAAGCTCAGGAAACATCGCATTGAAATGCTGCACATGTTCTGGCTCAACAGTGCCTTTTTTTATCTCATTAAGAACGCTGAGGGGTTCAATCGCCATATCGAGCGCGCGATGATATGTTTTTGTTTTCTCTCTTTGATCTGGCTCATCATCAAACGCCAATCTTGGTGAGTTTTCTTGCGGCTTCAGGTTCTTAAGATAATTGCTAATCCTGCCTTTGGCGGCATTCAATAATATATTTTGTTCTGGGTAATGGGTAGCGATAGCATCATTGTCCCTCATTAAAGGAGCGGCTGGCTTAAAAGTTTCTTTCTTCTTTACTTCTCCGCCCGCCGCAAACCCTTGGGGCGATGCGTTGGGATTTCTTTGATCCCATAAAGACTGTTGAACATTTTGCTCACTACCACCTTTGGAGATATAATCATCTAGTTTTTCTCGTTTTTTCTCTAAATCATATTCCTCAAAAGCTTGCTGGCCGCCGATCGTAAAGAGATGTTCGATGCCTTTGTTAATTTTTTGAACCCCCGCATCAACGCGGTTAGCATAATCTAGAGCGGGGTCAAGCATCCCTGGCTTTGTTTCGCCTTTACTTAGTAGATTTAAAAGCGCAGCCCCTGCTGGTGCAGAAAACTTTTTAAGTAAAAAGCCACCGCCATATTTTAACCCTGCCGCCACCGCTAAATCTTTCGCAATATCATGCATAGCGGTCTTAGAGTCTTGTTCTTTAAGCCCTCGTTTAACATCATATATAATAGCTGTTGCAGCAGATGCCCCGAGAACACTATTGACTATTTTATTATTCCAGAATTTTTTGACCCGCATCATAGGCGCCAACATTTAATCGACGCGCTAGCGAATCTTCGTGCGCTATGCCTTTCGCAGCTTCTCCTATCCCAGATAGAAGAGAATAAATCTTTGTCGTTTGTTGATTAATCAGTTTACTATCTGTTGTTAATTTGTTCAAACCAAGCCCAAATCCACTAGTAACGCCACCAAGAATACCGCCGCCAACAGCGCTTTCAAAAATATTGGCGCCAGCGTCTGCCAATTTGCCAGCAACCCCAACACGAGGATGACCCTGGCCCAGCATAGCTTTCGTCGCCTCATCGCTGGCCTGAAAAAGGCCTGCCTGAATAGCATTATTAAGGGCGGATGCGCCCAATTTGGCGCCAAGTGAAGCCTCTTCTGCTGCCTTGGCGACCTGGAAGACTTTTGCGGCTTTGCCTAATAGGCCAACTTCGCCCACCACTGGTATAAAGTTTGCCGCCAAACCGCCAGCCTCTGAATCTGCGTGTATTCCTGGATTTTGTTTTTCACGTTCGGCAATGTCTTGCGCGGAAACGCCGGGAACACCCAACTTTGATAATCCCAGCTCGAAAGCTGTTGGTATGGGACCCGCAAAACCCTGTAGCGCGCCTTCTACACCGGCGCCTATTTGCTGGTCGGTGGTGGTATATCGATCTTCATCTAATTCAAACCCAGGTGGTGGTTGAGGTTTATCTTCATCAAGCTGAAAACCCTCTGGCAAAGAAGCTATCGGATCTTCACTATATGTACCTGAGGGTACCTGCGTCGGTTGATTTGATTGATCTAAGACAAAGCCAGGCGGTAAACCGTCAAGTCCTGCATCTCCACCGTCAGCATAATATTCACAATCTTTATTGTGCGCTCTGTTAGTTGAACAAAAATGATCAACCTTACCGCCCTCAGCTAGAGATTCGCTATGCGTTCCTCCAAGAAGCCCCCTGACCAAAGAAGCACCTGCAATTAGGGTGTGGCTTGCCATGACTTTTACATGAGGGATTTTGGCATGGTAGGCCCTGATCATATGCGTAATAGCTAGTCATTTAGAATTTAGGCTCCCCAACATTGTAACCAGGCCTTGCTGGCGCCGATGCTTTTGGAGGAGATGGTGGAGGTGGTTTAGCCGCCCCCGACACCCATTTACCATTCTTGAAGATCAACTGTTCCCCTGTTTTGGGATTTGACGCTGTCTTGCCCTGTTAATTTCCGCCCCCACCACCAGTTTTGGCGACGGCTGTCTCAGGAGCCCCTTGAAATCCCTTGGATTCTAAAAATTGATCATTGCGCGCAGCAGTTTCACCCATGACCGTATCAATTTTATCTTGAACATGGGCAAAAGGTGACCATGTCGTAGGATCGCCAGGCACTACTTGGTTAATAAAGTTTTGCTCTCCTTCTTTGTAGACACCGCCACGTGTTGCGATCCTAAAGTCACCCTGAACTTGGGCCGCCAATGCTTTACCATCAATATCAGCCTTCGAACCTTTAACAGGGTGTGGATTATTTATGGAGAATTCTTTCAGTCGCTTCAAAGATCCATAAGAGCCTGCGACCCCTGGATATTATCTCTATCTGCCTGTGTTAAAGCCACAGACGCCAATCCAGGTATTCCTGGCATATGGCGAGCCTCATTGAAATCCGCTAGCTCTTTATTGCCGCCCAATCTTAATATCTTTTGATTGGCTTGAAACTCGGCTTCTGGGTCTTGATTGCCTTGGTTTTGTGCAAATGCCGCACGGCCCAAAGCTCCGGCAGCTTCTGCCCTATCAGCCAAGTCAAAGTTTTCATTTTGAATGCCATTACTTAAAATGGCTAATTGTTGCTCCGCATTTTGCCGCTCTTTACTACCCACTGGATATTTATTTACTTGCGCAACCAAGTGATGAAGCGCAGCGCGATTAGCTTGCATTCTGGCTAAAGTATAGCCTTTCATAGAGGCCTCTTGTTTAGCTAAATCTGCCTGTGCATCGCTCAATTTTCCTTCGCTGTGAAGCCGATCAATCTGAGCCATATTCAGTTGATGGGTCAAATTAAGTTGTATGTAGTTTTTGGCATTTTCTTTAGATGCTTTTTGAGCTTCAAGATCATTGCTAATTTCTTTATTCATCATTTCTAACAGGGCGTTAGGCTGATGAGTTAAGCCAGAGCCAGCTCCTGATAACATTAACCCGAAAACGGTACCAATTTTACCGAGTGTACTGCGATCTGATCCATCTGCGTTTTTCGCAAACAAATCCGCATATGTTTTGGGAGTAATATGCCCATTTTTTAAATCTTGATCCCAGTTAGCATCTTGAATCTTAAGTTCCTGCGCTGATATGGGCGGAGGCATGGCATCACCTTGATCAGTTTGTTCGGTTGGTGATGTTGCCGCGGTCGGTTGTTGCTCTGGCGCAACCGCGTTTTGATCCGATGCTGTGGATGTGGCCTGATCTGGTGTTGGGGAAGCCGCAACGTCGGTCTGAGGAATGGGTGTCGCTGGGGCCGCCGCTGCTACTGGTGCGGGAGTTGGGGCCACATCTGGCATACCACCAGCCTCTGAAGCGCCTTCATCATTAAAAAACTCAACATTTGACGGCAAGCCGCCATCTTTCTTATGAACCGGCATAGCCTCAAGCTTCTTGCGCATAGCCGGGCTCAATCCAGATAAGGCAATCTTAATTTCATGCCCATCCGGATGAGCGAACATCGCGCATTCTTATCTTGCGAAATCTTCTTGCAGTTTGAAAGATTTACACCGCTCATCTCTTACCTCTTTTGGCTAAAACCTTGGCAACAAAGTCTGCGCTAGCTTTGACCGGATCTTGGCCCATCGTCACGCTGCGAGGCAACACATTTTCTCCAGCGGATAGCTTTGCTGGGATCTTGTCGTTATCGTAGCTATCACCTTTTTTGACTGCTTTTTGAGCTGGATTTTTCGGCTTCACGTGTCCGCCTTTGTTAGCCAACCCACCTCCAGCCATTGCCTTAAATCCGCCAGTATCTGGCACTCCCATAGATTGATTTGGGCCGCTATCAGGATTAAACGTGCCTGTATCAGGAGCGCCAATAGACTGAGTGCCGGTTAATTGATCCGCTGCTTGCGGAGATCCTTTTAATTTCTTTGCGACTGCCGCTATTCCACCCGCAATCCCTTGCTGAAGTTCTTTTGATCCTTCCGACCCTACTTTCATGCTCGGCGTTTCTTGGATGGGATTCAAAGAGCCAGCACTACTCAAAAATTGCCCGAACGAAGATGAGGGAACTGGAACAGGAACAGCTGGCGCAATCGGACTGGTATATCCTCCAACAGCCATATTTTTCGGTTTCTCAATTAGGCCACCTTTTGCCAAGCCCATGACCGTGCCAACTCCCTGCATGATCCCACCAACCAAACCTGATTGGTTTTGCATACCTTGTTGAGCCAATCCAGCATTCAGCTACGTTGACGCTACCCTGAGCACTAACCTGTGCGTTATTTTGATTCGCCAAAGCTTGTTGCAATTGCCCCTGGTTGGCAAGCTGAGCCTGAGTAGCCGCCGATGTGCCAGCAATCTGTTGCCCAGCCATCTGATTCGCTTGATTAGCCAAAGCCTGCTGTTGTGCCTGCTGAGCCGATACCTGCTGACCCGCGATATTAGCTTGCTGCCCGATAGCACCTTGCTGCATCCCGGCCTGAGTAGTGCCAAGGCCGCCGATCGCTTGTTGAGTGCCCGCCATAGCTTGTTGTTGAGCGCCGATACCTTGCAACGCGGCAAGCCTTTGTTGGGCTTCCATCGATGCACCTTGGCCCACGGCTTGCTGCTGAGTGGCAGCGCCCTGACCTGCGGCTTGTCTAGCCATAAGGCCCACATTAGCCCCAGCTCCCCGTTGCCCAGCCATAAGAGCCGCCTGGTTAGCCACATTCTGGCCAGTCTGCTGGTTAAGCATCGCCTGAGCCGGGTTTGCCATTGCCCGCTGCGATGTTTTGATATTGTTGAGCTAAGCCTTGTTGCTGACCTGCAATTACCGTCTCTAGTACCTTGGTTACTCCAACTCGGGTGACCGGCGCCTGATTTGCCTCGAAACTACTGCATATAGTAGTAGCGACGCAGATAAACGCAATAGATAGAGGGCAACTGCAAGTCTACATTTTCTGAAATCCAGAAAAACCCCATAAAACCCAACAAAACCGGGAAATCCACCGGGACAGGCCCGTGCTTGCGGTTGAGATATGCTCGGGACACCACAATTCACTCGAACACGTTGGGACCAAGGATTTGCTTTTCCCCATGCGCCCGGCGTTGGCGGGGAAAAAAGGTGGGGCTGGGAGCTGGATTTCGTGGAACAGGGAAACACTATGGCCGACTCGCGAGAAGTGATGAACGTTCGCCAGGCTTCGCAGTATCTGGGAGTGAGTCCGGACACGCTGTACAAGTACGTGAACGAGCGAAAAATTCCGGCGTTCAAGTTGGGCAATCGCTGGCGCTTCAAGAAATCGACGCTCGAGCAGTGGATGGAAGAGATGTCGGCGGAAATGGAAGCGCAGGGCAAAAAGAAAATCAAGGCTGCGGGGAAAGCCGCCGGTACTCCGTAAGCGAACGCGGCAAACATAAGGTGGGCACATGTTTGGAATGAAAGTAAAGACGATCGTGGGTCTGGATGTGGGTTCCTCGAGCATCAAGGCGGTCGAGCTCAGGAAGACACGCATGGGAATAGAAGTGGCGCACCTTGGCCTGGAGCCGATCGCGCCCGACATCGTGGTCGATTCCATGATCGTGGACTCGGGCACGGTTTCGGCCGCCATCGCCAAGCTGTTCACCGACACTGCCATCACCTCGAAGGCGGTGGCCACGTCGGTCAGCGGACACTCGGTGATCGTCAAGAAAATCTCCTTGCCTTCGATGAGCGATCAGGACCTGGCCGACACCATCCAAAAGGAAGCCGCCGGGCACATTCCCTTCGATCTGTCGGATGTGAACCTCGACTACCAGATCCTATCCGACGACGCGAGCAGCCCGCAGATGGACGTGCTGCTGGTGGCGGTGAAGAAGGACAAGATCCTGAACTACACCAACGTACTCTCGATGGCGGGCAAGACTCCAGCTATCGTGGACATTGATGCGCTGGCGCTGCAAAACTGCTACGAGTTCAACTACGAGCCGGCGCCCACGCAAGTGGTGGCGCTGCTCAACCTGGGCGCGAGCGTGATGAACATCAATATCGTCAAGGGGACGACGCCGTTGTTCCCGCGCGACGTTTCGGTGGGCGGCCATCAATACACCGATTCGCTGCAGAAGGAACTGGACCTCAGCTTCGACGACGCGGAGTCGCTCAAGCTGGGGCGCAAGGTGGGCACGGTGCAGGACGACGCCAAGGCGCCGGTCTTGCAGCAGGTCACGGAAATCATCGTGCTGGAAATCCAGAAGACGTTCGACTTCTTCCGCGCCAGCGCCGCCGGCGAGCACATCGAAAAGATTTATCTGGCGGGCGGTTCGGCCAAGGTGCCGGGCCTGATGGAAGCGCTGCGCCAGGAGTTCTCGATGCCGGTCGAGTTGTTCAATCCGTTTCAGAAAGTGCTGCCTCCGGCGGACGGCCCTGGGGCGGAACTGGTGGAACGGAACGCCGGCCAATTGGCAGTGGCCGTGGGCTTGGCCCTAAGGAGCTTTGAAAGACTATGATCCGAATCAATCTGCTGGGCGCTCCCAAACCGAAAAGCAAGAAAGCCCCCGCCTTTACCATGCCGAGCGTGGAATTCGGCAACCTGGGCGGGCCCTTCATCCAGGTGGCCGCCGTGCTGCTGATTGCCGGCGCCGTCAATGCCGGGTACTGGTACAAGCTCGACCGGGAACAGAAAGCGATCGAGGTGCAAGCCCGGCTGGCGGAACAGAAAAACCGCGAACTGGCCGACATCAAGGTGCGGTACCTGGAGCGGCAGCGGCAAGCCGAGGCCTACAAGCGCCGGGTGGATGTGATCGACCAGTTGCGCAGCAACCAAACCGGCCCGGTCCCCTCCTGGCCATGATCGCCGATACGGTCAACGGCACCGAGGCGGTCTGGCTCAACAGCCTGTTGGATCAGGGCGCGAGCGTGGCCATTGACGGCACGGCGTTGAGCAGCGATGCGGTGGCCAATTTGATTTCCAACCTGCAGAAGACCGGTTTCTTCCGCAATATCGAGATCAAGGAAACTTTTCAGGACCCAGGGGTAACAGACATGCAGGCGTTCCAGTTCACGCTGGCCTGCGAAAAAGCGAAGTCGTAAAGGCGGAACCGACTATGAATCTTGGCGAATTAACAGGGGTGAAGCTGCTCGGAATACTGGTACTGGTGGCGGTACTGGCCACGGGCGGCCTCTATTTCACGGTCTTCAAGACGCAGCGCGTTAAAAACGACGCGGCGCTGGTCAAATTGCAGGCCAAACAGCGCGAGAACAAGGAACTCGAAGCCTACCGGCCGAAACTGGCCGACATCGAGCGCCAGCTCGCCAGCTTGAAGCAGCAGCTCGAAATCGAGCAGCGCATCGTGCCCGATGAAAAAGAAGTGGACAATTTCATGCGCCTGGTGAGCGGAGAAGCGCGCAAGGCGGGAGTGGAAGTCCGCCGCTATACGTCGCGCCCGTACGTGGCCAAAGACTTCTACACGGAAGTGCCGTTCGAGGTGGAACTCGACGGACCGTACTACTCCATGTTGGGATTCTTCGACCGGTTGGGAAAAGTGGAACGGATCGTCAACGTTTCCAGCCTATCGGTGGCCTCGACGAAACAGTCGGGCGCGGCCAAGGCGAAGCATACCTACCAGTACGCGCCGAGTGAGAGTGTGGTGGCCACTTGCCTGACCACCACGTATTTCAGTCATGACCTGGATCCGGGGGCGCCGGCCGGCAAACCCGCACCACCGGTGAAGAAATAGGAGAGACACGATGAAGCCAGCGTCAACGATAACGGCGACAATTTTCCTTTGCCTACTGGCCGCGGGCCTGGCCTCGGCCCAAAATCCCCGCGTGATCCAGAACACGCGCAACACCATGAACGCGGTGAGCAAGCCGGCCACGGCCGCCCCGAACCAGGCCGCCGCGAATGCTCCGGCCAGGCCGAGCCGGCCGGCGGTGGTTACGCCGAAGAAACCTTCGGCGGCGCTTCCGAGTGCGGAGCGTAAGAAACACAGGGGCGAGCAGAGGGGAGTTTGGGCAGCCGGGGTGATCGGCGGCTCGCCAGCGGCGCCAGCCAATGACAATTTGTCGGTAGCCACTGCCGCAGCCAGCCAGGGCGCTCCCGAAAGCATGGCTGGCGAGAACGCGCAGAACGAGCAGCCCGTCGTTCCCGATGGCAAGCACGTCGCGAACGGGAGGCGGGATCCTTTCATCAGTCCGGTGATGAAGCAGTTGGGCGCTTCGGGGTGCAGCACCGGCAAGAAGTGTTTGGATATTGGGACCATCAGCCTGCGGGGTGTGGTGCGCGCCGAAGGCGGTTACATTGCCGTGGTGAGCAACAGCATGAACAAAGCGTATTTCCTGCGGGAAAACGACCCGGTGTTCAACGGTTACGTGGTGAAAATCACGGACGACTCCATCGTTTTCCAGGAAACGGCGCAGGACCGGCTGGGCAAGTCATTTACGCGGGAAGTCGTGAAGAAGATAACGGCTCCGGTAGCGTAGGCCCGGAGATAACGAGCGCAGACGAGATTGAAACTTTGAAGAAGCACATGGAGGCGAGACGGCCTCGCATGGGGAGATAGGGAAATGCGAAAGCAACTGCTGGTTCTCTTGGTTCCGCTGCTGGCGTTCGTAGCGATAACGATCGCCGCCGCGGCTGACACGACGGGCAAGGGGATGGCGGCGAGCGCTCGATTGCAACGGATCGAGGTCGCCGACAGTCAGGACGGATTGCGGATCGAGTTCCAGACAAAGGGCGCAGTGGCGCCCAGCGTGACGACGCTCGATTCTCCGGCGCGGATCGTCGTCGACTTTCCCAACACCGTGCTGGCCACGGCGCAGGGCCGCATCGGCGTTGGCCGGGACGGCGTGAAAGACGTTCGCGCCGGCATGGACGGGCAAGTTCCGCCCACCACACACGTGGTCGTCGATCTTATGGACGATGTTGGGAAGGGGGGTCTCACCCCGGCTGGCGACGGTCTCGCTGCCAGCCGCCAGCCTGAACTCGTCGCCGGGCCCGATGGCGGCTTCACGCTCAAGATCCACGGCGCCGCGCTCGTCCCTGGCGAACTGGCGCCGGTCGCGAGTCCAGTGCCGCAACTGGTGCGGGCTTCGACGCCGGCAAGTTCGACTCCGGCAACCGCGATTGCGCCCACTGCGGCCCCGGCAGAGGTCTCCGGGAAAGCGGCTGACTTCGCTCTTGTCGAACCCAAGTTTTCGGTCAAGGCCAGCGAGCCGGCCGCGAAGGCCCAGGAAGCGGCCAGCCGCTTTGCCGACAAGACGGCGGCGGAACTGGCCTCGACCAGCGCCAACGCCGCGCTCGGTCAAGCTGCCGCTGCCGCAACACCCGTCCCACCGGCCAACCCGCCGGCCATCCAACCGGCCGTGAACCTGGCCGCCGAACAGAAAGCTCAACTGGAACAGAAATTGCCGGAGAGCGGCGCAAAATATACCGGCGAGCCGATCTCGGTCAACCTTAAAGATGTGGACCTGAAAGATTTCTTCCGCCTGATTCACGAGATCAGCGGCCTGAATGTCGTGCTCGATCCCGCCGTCCACGGCAACCTGACCATCGTGCTCGACGACGTGCCCTGGGACCAGGCGCTGGACATTGTGCTCAAGAACAACAATTTGTCCCGCCAACTGGAAGGCAATGTGCTGCGCATCGCCGCCGTCGAGACCTTGAGGAAGGAAGCCGAGAACCGGCGCTCCCAAATCGATGCCGAAGCGCTGGCGGTGGATAAGGTCAGCATGACCCGCTTCCTCAGCTACGCGCACGCCAAGGACTTGCTCATGCCGCTGAAGAAGTTCCTCAGTCAGCGTGGCGATATAGTCGCCGACGAACGCACCAACGCGGTTATCGTCAACGATATTCCGGCGGTCCTGCCGCAGATCGACCGCCTCCTGCAGCAGATGGACCGCAAGACGCAGGAAGTCGAAATCGAAGCCCGCGTGGTGGCGGCCACCCGCAGCTTTGCCCGCGACATCGGCACGCAACTCGGATTTGGTTGGGGCAATGGCACGACCAGCGTTGGCGGCGCGCCCGCCACTACCGGAGGAACTACGTCCACCACCACGGGCACGATTCCGTTGTTTTCAAACCTGCCCGCCACCGGGCCGACCAGCGGCCTGTCATTTGTCAACTCCAGCAAGAACGTGAAGCTCGACCTGATCCTGACCTGGGCCGAGTCGCGCGGCTTGCTGAAAGTCCTTTCCCGTCCGCGCGTGGTCACCCAGAACAACATTCAGGCGGTGGTGAAACAGGGCGTGCAACTGCCCATCGAGAGCATGGCCACGTTGACCTCTCCGGCGACCATTACCTACGTGGCCGCGTTTCTGCGGCTGACGGTGACCCCGCAGATCACATCGGAAGGGACCATCTTTCTGAATGTGGATGTGGAAAACACTCTGCCCGACAGGAGCGACGAAATAAATGGCAACCCAGCCCTGATCACGCAGCAGGCGACCACGCAAGTGCTGGTGACCGACGGCGGCACGGTGGTGATTGGCGGCGTCATCCAGACGCAGAACTCGATGAATGTGTCGCAGGTGCCGTTGCTTGGGGACATTCCGTACCTGGGCAACCTCTTCAAGCATCGTGCCGTGACCACGACCACCCAGGAGCTGATTTTCTTTATCACTCCGCGCATCATTCAGACCTAGGCGCGAAGTGAAGACAACCACAGCCGCCGGCTTTCTCGGAAAACTTGCCGAGAGCCGGCGGCTTCGTTTTTACCGCGAGCTACGAGCTACGGGCTTCGAGCTTGAAACCATGCACTCGTAGCTCGAAGCTCGCAGCCGTTGTCCTGCTACACTTCTCCCATGGATCACGCAGGCCGCCTGAGAGGTCTTCGATCTGGACTCGAAGAGAGCGGTCTCGACTCGCTGCTGGTGACGCATCTTCCGAATATCCGCTATCTCTGCGGGTTTACGGGCAGCGCGGCGGTTTTGATCGTCGCCGGCGGCGGTTGCGTCCTGTTCACGGACGGACGCTACCGCCTCCAGGCGAAAGAAGAACTCCTTAGCGCGAAAATCGGTGCCGCGAACGTCGCTGCTGTCCGCGTTGTCGTGGCGCGAAACGCCCCGCTGCTGGCGGCTGCGGAGTGGCTGGCGGCACGGCCCAAAACTTTGACGCCGGCGTCTTTACATCCAATCTCCGTCGGCATCGAACCGGAGTCGCTTACCGCGGGAATGCGCGACCGGCTGGCCTCTGCGCTGAAAGGGCTGAAGGGGACAAGGAAAGTGCGCCTGCGTTCCGCTCCGCCGCTGGTTGAGTGCGCCCGCATGGTGAAAGACGCTGGCGAAATTCAGCGCATCCGGCGCGCGGTCGAGCTTGGAGCCAATCTTTTTCCGACTGCTTGCCAGAAAATTCGGCCGGGTGCGACCGAGGTCGCGGTCGCCGCCGCCATGGAATACGCGGCCCGTTGCGCCGGGGCCGAAGGCATGTCTTTTCCGACCATCGTCGCCTCCGGCGCGCGCTCGGCGATGGTGCACGGCCGGGCCTCGAGCGCGCGCATTCCGCGGCGCGGGTTCGTGGTCTGCGACTTTGGTGTTATACTCGCCGGTTATTGCTCGGACCGCACGCGGACTGTGCACGTCGGCCGGCCGTCCCAGGAAGCCCGGCGGTTCTACCAGACCGTGCTCGAAGCGCAGCAGGCCGCCATTGCCGCGGTCCGTCCGGGAGCGACCGCAACGGAAGTGGATGGCGCGGCGCGCCGCGTGCTCCGCCAGCGGAAACTGGCGCGCTATTTCACCCATTCGACCGGGCATGGTTTAGGATTGGAGATACACGAACCGCCCCGGTTGGCGAAGGGGCAAAACCAGAAGCTGGAGCCGGGAATGGTGGTTACGATTGAACCCGGAGCCTACGTTCCGGGGAAGTGGGGCGTGCGCATCGAAGATGTTGTGGTCGTCACCTCTTCGGGATGCGAAGTGCTGATGCCCACGGACAAGGAATTGGTTGTAATTTAGCAGACATGGTGTGGGGACGGGGCGGCGCCTGCCCTGAGCGGAGCCGAAGGGCCCCGTCCTGGCGGGGCAAAGCCCCGCCGCCACACGTGATACGAAATCAAAACGGATCTGCCTTCATACATGAATCAAAAAGAGCTGAAAGAACTGATCGAGTTTTTGATTGAAAAAGACATTGCCGAGTTCGAATTGGAGCGCGGCGACGTCAAGGTGAAGATCAAGCGGGCCGCCGATCCGGCGCCGGTGGCGTTGCCGGATTCGCGCCATATCGTGGTCCATGCGGCTGCGGCTGGCGCGGGTGAACAGCTCCCCCCTCCGGCTTCCGGCAAAAGCGGACCCGCCGCCGCGGCAGCCCTTCCCGAGCCGGAAGAAGAGCTGCATATTGTGCGCTCGCCGATCGTGGGCACTTTTTACGAGGCGCCTTCGCCCGGCTCGCCGCCTTTTGTCAAAACCGGAGACCACCTGGAAGTGGGCCAGGTTTTGTGCATCGTCGAGGCGATGAAGCTGATGAACGAAATCGAATGCGACGTGGCGGGAGAGTTGGTCAAAAAGCTCGTCGCCAACGGCCAGCCCATAGAGTACGGCCAGGAACTGTTCGCCGTTCGTCCGGCATAATGAGATCGGGTCGTCGGATGATCGGGCCATTGGGCCATCGAATATGGAGCGTTCTTAGATGACCCGATCACCCAATCGTCCGATGACCCGATTCTCCGGCATTCAGAGAAAATCTTAATGTTTAATAAGATACTGGTAGCGAATCGTGGCGAAATCGCCCTGCGCGTGATATGCGCGTGCCGGGAACTGGGCATCCGCTCAGTCGCCATCTACAGCGAAGCCGACCGCAATTCGCTGCATGTGCGCTTTGCCGACGAGGCGATTTGCATTGGCCCGCCGCAACTGGCCTTGAGCTATCTCAATATTCCCGGCGTCATCAGCGCCGCCGAAATCGCCAACGTTGACGCCATCCATCCCGGTTACGGCCTGCTTTCGGAAAACGCCAACTTCGCCGAAGTCTGTGAAGCCTGCCACATCAAGTTCATCGGGCCCACTCCCGATGCCATTCGCCTCATGGGCGAAAAAGAAAAAGCGCGCGCCGCCATGAAGCAACATGGCGTGCCCATCCTGCCCGGCTCCGACGGCGTGGTCGCCTCCGATGGAGAAGCGTGCGAGTGGGCGCGGCAGATCGGTTTCCCCCTCATCCTCAAAGCCACGGCGGGTGGCGGCGGACGCGGCATGAGGATTGTCCGCAATAAGGACGAATTGCCCGGCCTCTACCGGCAGGCGCAGTCCGAGGCCGCGGCCGCCTTCGGCAACGGCAACCTTTACCTGGAACGCTATATCGAGAACCCGCGCCACATCGAATTTCAGGTGCTGGGCGACGAGCACGGCACCGTCGTCAGCCTGGGCGAGCGCGAGTGCTCGATCCAGCGGCGTCATCAGAAGCTGATCGAAGAGTCGCCGTCGGTGGGAATGACGCCCGCGCTGCGCCAGGAAATCGGAGACAGCATCGAAAAAACGCTCAGCCAGATTGGCTACCATAATGCCGGCACCGTCGAATTCCTCATGGATATGGGCAAGGAGACGGATAGGGATAGGGATAGGAATAAAGACCGGCGGCTTTACTTCATCGAGATGAACACCCGCATCCAGGTCGAGCATCCCGTCACCGAGATGGTCACCGACGTGGACCTGGTCAAGAGCCAGATCATGATCGCCGCGGGCGAAAAGATGGCCGACGTGTTGCAAGGCCCCATCGTGCGTCGCGGACACGCCATCGAATGCCGCATCAATGCCGAGCATCCGGAAAACTTCACGCCCTCGGCGGGCAAGATCACGACGTTCCATCCGCCGGGAGGCACGGGCGTGCGCATCGACACCGCCGCCTACGCCGAAGGCATGATTCCTCCGTATTACGACTCGCTCATCGCCAAGCTCATCGTTCGTGGCAAAGACCGCAACGAAGCCCTCTCGCGCATGAGCCGCGCCCTGGGAATGTTTATCGTGGAAGGAATTCACACCACGATACCGCTGCACCGCCGGATTTTGGCCGATCCAGACTTCCGCGCCGGCAATTTCGATACCAGTTTCATCGAGAAATTTTTGGCGAAGAAGGAAGCCGCAGTGTAATAAACCATTAGGTAGAGACGCGGCTTGCCGCGTCTTTTACAGTTGATACCATGTTGCAACTCCCGCGACTTTACCCGATCCTCGACGCCGCCTTTTTCCCCGATGCTGCCACAATGTTTGCCGCCGCCGAGGAACTCGCCGCCGCCGGAATCACGCTGCTGCAATACCGCAACAAACAGGGAACTGCCCGCCAAATGCTCGACCAGGCGCGCGAACTCCGATCGCACCTAGGCCCCAACATCAAACTCATCATGAACGACCGCGCCGACCTCTGCCTGGCCGCTGCCTTCGACGGCCTGCACGTTGGCCAAGATGATCTGTCTCCCGAAGCGGCTCGGAAGATAATTGGCCCCGCTCGCTGGCTGGGAGTCTCGACCCACAATCCCGAGCAGATTTCCGAAGCCGATCAAACTTCCGCCGACTACCTTGCCATCGGCCCCGTCTTTGCCACCACCAGCAAAGCCAATCCCGATCCCGTCGTCGGGCTCGCTGGCGTCCGCCGGGCAAGGGAGTTGACGCGCAAGCCGCTGGTGGCCATCGGCGGCATCACCCGCGCCAACGCCCGTTCCGTCCTCGACGCCGGAGCCGACGCCGTCGCCGTGATATCCGACTTGTTACGTGACCCCCGCAAATCGGCAGAGGAATTTTTGCGGGTTCTAGGGTAGAGTTAAAAGTTCTTGCAGCGTTAGAGCCGGATATACCCGCGCCGCAAAATGGAGAAACGGGCGTCTCGCCCGTCCGGCCGGGCGGGGACGCCCGGCGCTCCAGCAGCCAAGATTGGATCGATAGCAGGAGGTTCGTGAGCCCGAACGTTCAGCCCCCAGCTCCCGGCGCAAAAGTCGCTTCGCACGCCGCTTCGCACGTCGTTTCGAACAACAACGATTGGCAGCGCCACCTCCATCAGGATCACGAGCTGGTCAAAGGTCTGGGCCTGACCAGCGCGACCATGCTGGTGATGGGATCCATGATCGGATCGGGCATTTTTATTGTCTCCGCCGAAATTTCGCGCGAGGTGGCCTCGCCCGCGCTGCTCATTGGCGCCTGGATCGTCACCGGCTTTCTCACCATTATCGCCGCGCTCACCTATGGCGAACTGGCCGCCATGATGCCGCGCGCCGGCGGACAGTACGTTTATCTGCACGAGTCGCTGGGCCCGCTCTGGGGTTTTCTCTACGGTTGGACCCTGTTTCTGGTTATTCAGACGGGCACAATCGCCGCCGTGGGCGTCGCTTTCGGCAAATTCCTCGGAATCTTTTGGCCGGCAATTTCCTCCAGCCATTGGATTGTCCACCTCTGGAAGGTCCCGCGGTTTGCGGTCGGCCCCATGATTCTGGGCGGCATGGATGTTGGCTTGAACACGCAGAATCTCGCCGCCATCCTGGTAGTGGTCGCGCTTTCAGTCGTCAATATTTTCGGGGTGAAGACGGGCGCTTTCATTCAGAACGTCTTCACCACCGCGAAAATTTCGGCGCTGCTCGGGTTGGTTATTTTCGGAATCTTCCTCGGCCGGAACGCGCAGGCCATCGCCGCGAATTTCGGCGCGAATTTCTGGAAGAACTCCGGCTTCGGCGCTTGGCACGACGTGGGCGGCGGCGTTTTCGTCTCGACGTTCACCGTGCTGGCGATTGCCCAGGTCGGATCGCTGTTCTCCGCCGACGCCTGGAACAACGTTACCTTCACCGCCGGCGAAGTGAAAAATCCCAGCCGCAATCTTCCGCTCTCGCTGGCGCTCGGTACAGGCATGGTGATCGCGCTCTATATCGCGTGCAATTTTATTTATCTGAGCGCGCTGCCTTTGTCGGGCAGCGCCACCGGAGCGACGCTCATGGAGCGCGGCATTCAGTTTGCCCGTGAAGACCGCGTCGCCACGGCGGTCATGACTCAGATGTTCGGTTCCATCGGTGGAGCGCTTATGGCCGGCGCGATCATGATTTCCTGTTTCGGCTGCTGCAATGGCATGATTCTCGCCGGAGCCCGCGTCTACTACGCCATGGCGAAGGATGGCCTTTTCTTCCGCCGCGTCGCCCGCCTCCATCCCCGCCACAAAACGCCCGCCGTTTCGCTGATGGTGCAGATGGCGTGGACGTGCGTGCTCTGCATCTCCGGCAGCTACAGCCAGCTTTTGGACTACATTATTTTTGCGGTGCTGGTGTTCTACGCGCTCACCATCTTCGGGCTTTTCGTTTTGCGCCGCACTCATCCCGAGGCCGAGCGTCCCTACAAAGCCATCGGATACCCCATTTTGCCCGCAATCTACATCGCGATGGCTTTGTTTATCGACGTAGTGCTGTTACGCTACAAACCGCAATACACTTGGCCGGGATTGTTCATCGTGCTGCTCGGCATTCCCGTGTACTACATCTGGCGCCCGCATAGTGCGAACGGAAGCGCGCACGCATAGGTCGTAAGGAGAGATCGCGAAGATGGCCAATCTGCTGGCTACCAAGCCACTCGAAACGATTCTGGAAGAGTCCACTGAAGTTGGGAAACATACGCTGCGGCGGGCCTTGGGCGCGACGAATCTGATTACGCTGGGCATTGGCGCAATCGTGGGCGCCGGCATTTTTGTCCTGACCGGAGCGGCGGCCGCGCAGTACGCCGGTCCCGCCATCGTGCTTTCCTTTATTCTCGCGGGCATCGCTTGCGCGTTTGCCGGCCTCTGCTACTCCGAATTCGCCGCGCTGATTCCGGTCGCCGGTTCCGCTTACACCTACGGTTACGCGACCCTCGGCGAGATCTTTGCCTGGATCATCGGATGGGACCTGATTCTCGAATACGCCTTTGGCGCGGCCACCGTCGCCTCCGGTTGGAGCGGCTACGTAAACAGCTTTCTGCAGGACTATGGCGTTCATTTGCCGCCGTCGCTGACGGCGACTCCCGGCACCGACATGGTGATGTACAACCACCGCTGGGAGCGGCTGGCCGCGGTCCTGCCTACGCTGCAGGCGCGCGGGGTCAATCCGGCCACGCTGGCGCATGCGCAAGGCTCGTTCAACCTGATCGCCCTTCTCGGGATTGTCGCCATCACCGCCATCCTCATCGTCGGCATTGAAGAATCGGCGAATTTCAACTCGGCCATCGTCATCGTGAAAGTTGCCATCGTGCTCACGTTCATTGCCATCGCGGGCGGCTTTATTCTGAAGCACCCAGACATCGCCGCTCATAACTGGCGCCCATTCATACCGCCGAATACCGGGCAATTCGGGCATTACGGCTGGTCCGGGATCGCGCGCGGGGCCGGGGTAATTTTCTTTGCCTATATCGGTTTTGACGCCGTCTCCACCACTGCACAGGAAGCAATACAGCCGCAGCGGGACATGCCGATCGGCATTCTCGGTTCGCTGGTGATTTGCACGGTCCTCTACATCCTTGTCTCTGGTTTGCTCACGGGAGTCGTTTCCTACACCGCCTTGAACGTTCCCGATCCGGTTGCCGTTGGCATCGATCGCACCGGCGTGCGTTGGGGCAGCGTCCTGGTGAAGCTGGGGGCGATTGCCGGCCTGGGCAGCGTGATGTTAGTGATGCTGCTGGGGCAGTCTCGCGTGTTGTACTCCATGTCGCGCGATGGGCTGTTGCCGCACTGGGCCGGCAGGGTGCATGCCCGCTTCCGCACTCCCTGGATATCGAGCCTTGTGGTGGGGATATTCGTCGCAGTTTTCGCGTCGCTGATTCCCATCGGCGTTCTCGGCGAACTGGTCAGCATCGGCACGCTGCTGGCGTTTATCATCGTGTGCGCGGGCGTGTGGATTCTGCGCGTGCGCCGCCCCGAACTGGTGCGTCCCTTCAAAACGCCATTGGTGCCGTTGGTGCCAATCATGGGGATTCTGGTGGCGGGGCTAATGATGGTCAGTCTGCCGCGCGATACCTGGCTGCGCCTGATCGTCTGGCTCGCGATCGGCATGGCGATTTACTTCGGCTACGGACGCTATCACAGCCGCGTGCAGGCGGCGCTGGAAGACCGCAAGGGAACGTAAACATGCGTTAGTTCTCAGTTCCCGGTTCTCAGTTCTCAGTATGCAATCTCGACGATTCTTGCTGAGAACTGAGAACTTTCCCGGGATGCCCGTCGCTCCATCGCCGGCTATAACTCCTGCATCTTCCGCACCATTGCCGTCACCATCCGCCGCGGCGAGAAGCGCACCAACTGCGCCGTTAGCCAATTCTTGAATCCCGAAATTACCACTGGCTTATCCGCGATCAGCGCGCGATAACCGTCTTCGGCAACCGTGCGCGCATCCATCGCGCCGAACTTCAGCAGCCGCTGGCCGGTGGCCTTCGCCCGCTTGTGGAACTCCGTGGCCGTTGGCCCTGGGCACAGGCAGGTTACGGTAACACCCGTTCCGTTGAGTTCATTGGCCAGCGCCTCGGAGAAATGCAGCACGTACGCCTTGGTCGCGAAATACACGGCCATCAGCGGCCCCGGCTGAAACGCTGCGGTGGACGCCACATTCAGAATCTTTCCACTCGCCCTCTCGATCATCGCCGGAAGATACAGCCGCGTAAGGTGGGTAAGCGTTGTCACGTTGAGTTGGATCTGCCGCAGACATTCTTCCAGATCGTTTTCGGCAAAAAAGCCGTATTGCCCAAACCCGGCGTTATTGACCAGCACATCCACTTGCATACCGGCGCGCGTCGTCTGATCGAGCACATACGCGGCAGCTCCTGGGTCGGTCAGGTCGACCGCCAAAATCAGAGAATGCGTGCCGTGCATTTTCTCTATTTCGGATGCGAGTTGCCGCAGCTTGTCGGCGCTGCGTGCGACGAAGACCAGGTTGTAGCCATCGCGCGCGAAGATGCGGGCGAGTTCCCGTCCGATGCCGAACGAGGCGCCGGTAATCAGTGCGGTTTTGCGGTCGGTCATTTTGCGGTCAGTCATGGGGTCGGCAGCCGGCGCGTGACATCGTTTGCTTCGGGTCGCCAGGCTTGCGCTCATCGCAGTTTACAATGAAAATGTAATCGTGCGTTTCATTCGAGAGGAGAACTAATTTATGCCTTTAGTCTCGATGCGGCAGCTCTTAGACGAAGCGGCCAAGGGTGGCTACGGCGTTGGCGCTTTCAACGTCAACAACATGGAACAAATTCAGGCCATCATGGAAGCGGCCCGGGAGACGAAGTCTCCGGTCATCATTCAGGCCAGCCGCGGGGCGCGTGCCTACTCGCAGGACAAGTACCTGTATCACCTGATGCTGGCGGCCGCCGAACTCTATCCCGAGATTCCCCTGGTCATGCACCTCGACCACGGCAATAGCCCGGAAACCTGTAAATCCGCCATCGATCTGGGCTTTACCAGCGTGATGATGGATGGCTCGCTGATGCCCGACGGCAAAACTCCCTCCAGCTTTGATTGCAACGTGCAGGTGACGAAAGATGTCGTCGCCTACGCGCACCCCAAGGGTGTGACCGTGGAAGGCGAGATCGGCGTGCTCGGCGGAATCGAAGATGGACACGGCGCCGGCGGCACCGGCCTTGAGCATGTCACCGATCCCGACCAGGCCGTCGCGTTCGTCGCGAAAACCGGCCTCGACGCTCTGGCCATCGCCATCGGCACCAGTCACGGCGCTTACAAATTCTCCAAGAAGCCCGACGGCTCCGTCCTAAAGATGGACGTGCTCATCAAGATCCACCAGCGCCTGCCCAAGACCCACCTGGTGATGCACGGCTCATCCAGCGTGCCCAAGGACCTGCAAGACATCATCAACCAATACGGCGGCAAGCTGAAGCCGACCTGGGGCGTGCCCGTGGAAGAAATTCAGCTCGGCATCCGCAACGGCGTGCGCAAGATCAACGTCGATACCGACAACCGCTTGGCCATCACCGGTGCCATTCGCAAGGTGTTTGTGGAATCGCCGGAGAAATTCGATCCGCGCGATTATCTGAAACCGGCCCGCGAAGCCATGAAGAAAGTCGTGGCCCAGCGCATGACCCAATTCGGCCAGGCCGGACACGCCGCCGACTACAAGCCCATCCCTCTAGCCGAGGTCGCCAAGCAGTATAAATAAATAGATGTAGGTGTAGGGACAGCCGCCCTCGGTTGTCGCTCGTGTAGGGACGGGCATCCTCGCCCGTCCAAGCCGAGCGCAGCTCGGCACTCGGCGGAAAGCAATCTAGCTGGTGAAGTAAAGCGGACAGGGGCGTTGCTCCTGTCTGCTTTGTTAGTGGAGCACCGGGCGTCCTCGCCCGGCTGGGCGGGCGAGACGCCCGGTGCTCCATTGGCTGATAGATTTCCCCTGTGTCCCCTGTGGTAAAGCTTTTCGCAAGCACCGCCCGGCATCACTGCCGCAGCGCCAGTCCCCAAGCATCGTTCGCTGCCTGGCAATCAGCGTCTGTATGCCTTGCCGCGCCAGCTTTCACGCGCACACTCTTCATCTGCTTCGTCCCATCGGTGAATGCTACTTTCTCGGCGACCGCCCCGCCGTACTCCGGCGTCACATTCGCCGTAAAGGTCACCAATGATTAACGGAGGACGGATCCACCGACGAAGTCAAAGCGGACGACGTATTCGCCCCTTCCTCCTCATCACCTGATTCACCGTGTTAGACGTGCTGGGGGCGAAGGCTGTATCCCCGCCATACACAGCCGTGATCGAGTTCGCACCCAGCGGCAGTGTTGAGGTTGTAAAGCTGGCCGAGCCGCCACTCATAGTTGCCGTTCCCATCGTCGTGGTGCCGTTCATGAACGTGACCGTTTCTCCATTCGGCGGAGCGCCCGCGCTGGAAGTGACTGCTGCGGAGAAGATCACAGACATCCCCCGCATCGACGGATTCCGCGAAGACGTAAGCGTAGTCGTGGTAGGGGGAAGATCCGCATAGATCTTGGAAAGACCCACGTATATCTGAGCCTGCGGCCCACACGAAGGACAACCCACCGGATCGTATGGATGCTGGGAATTTGCCGACGACCAAGTATCCGGGTCAGAATCCTGGATCCTGTAGGTGCCTGGCGGCAAGATAATACCGGGAGAAGCCACCCAGTGCAATATACTGCCGTTCTCGGGAGAGGCGGCGTAGGTACCGACCAATTCGTCCGCCGAGTTATCGTTGTCCCATTCGTGTCCTGGTAACATCCTGTATATGGAGATCGTTCCTGCGATTGTCGCCGGATCCTTCCCCGCCCCATCGTTATAGTGATCATCGACAATCTGGTTGATCAGCCAGGGATTGGCGATCGTGAAAGTCGGGTGCGTGAGGACATTCTTCTCAATGCCGGAGGGGACGTCGTCCCAACTGCTGTAAATCCAACAGGGTGGGGTGCCGTCTAGGCAACCGTTGAGCACCGGCGGCTTGCACCATGGCGCATCAGGGTTGGGCTGGCAGTTGGGGTATCTCCAACGTCGGCTCGTATAGGTCTCGCTAAAACCGACCCAGTCTATCTTGAAATCCACATTTCCCTCGGGGTATGCGTCGGCAAACACCAACATTCCAAATGGGATGGGGGTCGGGTAATCCGGCGGGGGGGAGTCGATTGGTCCATATTCGGGTGTTTCGTTGAGCTGTAAGTACCACTGGTGAGCGTCTCCCCTCAACGCATATCTGTGGTAGATAGGGCCTCGCCAAACGAATGGGTAGGGCGTACCGTTAACGACAACCTGACCGGGCGTGATGTACATCCCTATCGAAAACTGCGAGTTGGTGAGTGCGACATAGGCTGGCACACTTTGATCTGTGATTTGCAATATGAAACTGAGGCTCCAACTGTCGCGGCGGTCGAGAAAGTCGTCGCGGTAGCAAGAGGCTTGCCAGAACCTTGCATCTCCGGCGCCCACTGTCGTCACCCAGAGACTCGAATCGCCCTGTTCGGTGGCGTAATCAGGTACACCCCCCGCTTGATGATATTTCCACCCGTTGAAAGGGTATGGGAGAGTTCTCCCATCGTCCGGTTGACCACACGGGACGAAATTCCCCCGGTCGAAGTGATCGAAGAAGTCGTATGACTGGGCTGCGAGTGGGGCAGGCAACAAAAGCGTTAGGATCGCCAGCAGTGTCATCGCGGCGCTACAGTTAGCCTGTGAAAGTAGCCTTCGCTTTTTCATGAGATCCTCCTTTTTATCTTCGAATGGGAAAGACGACGGCTGATTGATCCGGAATCTCCTTTTTGACTTCAATAACGGCATCATTGTACGCCTATCTCGCCTGTTCGCGACATTGGGATGCGTCCACCATTATCGACCTGGGGTTTGCGCTGTTTCAGAGGGCGACTGCGCGCAACCGCAACGAGGAAGGAGAATACGAAAACACAGAAAGATCTGAGGAGCTGAATTGTGGTGCGAAGTCAAGCTTTCCCCTGTGAACCCCTGTAGTAAAGCTTTTCGCAAGCACCGCCCCCGACATCACTGCCGCAGGGCCAGCCCTCCCAGCAGCGCCCGCTGCCTGGCAATCAGCGATTGGATGCCTTGCCGCGCCAGCGCTATCATCTGCGCCAGTTGCGCGTCGTCGAACACCTGGCGCTCCGCCGTCGCCTGCAACTCGACAATCTTGTTGCCCGCCGTCATGACGAAGTTCATGTCCACATCGGCGCGCGAGTCTTCTTCGTAGTTAAGATCGAGAAGCGCTTCGCCGTCCACCATGCCCACGCTGATCGCCGCCACAAAATCCTTGATCGGCGCGGAGGTCAACGTTCCCGCCTCAATCAGCCGCTGCAAAGCCAGGCCCAGCGCCACGAACGCTCCGGTAATCGCGGCCGTTCGCGTGCCTCCGTCCGCCTGGATCACGTCGCAATCGAGCCAAATCGTGCGCTCGCCCAGCCGCTTCAAATCGGCCACCGCGCGCAGCGAGCGTCCAATCAGCCGCTGGATCTCCTGCGTCCGCCCGCTGGGCCGGCCCTTCGCCGATTCCCGCGCCGTCCGCGTCAGCGTCGCGCGCGGCAGCATCCCATACTCGCCCGAAATCCATCCCTTGCCCGAATTGCGCAAGAACGCCGGCACCGCCTCCTCGACCGAAGCCGTGCAGATAACGCGCGTGTTCCCCATCTCAATCAGCGCCGAGCCCTCCGCCGTCGAGATGAAGTCGGGGACGATGTTGACCGGACGAATCTGTTCAGCCGTGCGATTATCGCTGCGATAGATCATGTGTAAGGATTCTAAGCGAAATTTCCGTTCCCAGGGCCTAAGAAAACAGTAGCGCCGCCGAAACGCACTTCCGTGTTCTATATCGCTTTTTCCAGCTTTGCGACTACCGACGTGGCGTAACGCTCAACTACCGCCCAATGCCGGAGTATCCAGGCGCTCGCTTGCCATGCGCCAGCGCTCTTCGATGGCAGTACGCGGGAGACGAGCGGAACAAACGGCAGCCGGAAAAAGCGGGTCCCCTGGACCCTGAAAGGCTGCATCATGGTGGCCAGTTCTTGCCGGGTCAAGGGGTGCTCGTATTCCGAAACGTCGCCGCGCGCGGGCAGCAAACTGCGCAACCAGGCATACTCCCTGGATAATCGGACAGGTTCCTTGAGAATAATAGCGCCGCCCTTACGCAGGACCCTCCACATTTCGTCGCGCACCGGTTTTATGTCGAGATGGTGAATGAGCGCCATGCAGAAAATGGCATCGACAGATTCATCGGGCAAACCGGTCTCGTACGCGGAACCGGCCTTTAGAGACGCTTCCAGATTGGCGTTATGCAATCGCTTCTTAGCGATGGCAATCAGATCCGGGGAAATATCCAAGCCAATGACGCGAGCGCCGCGCTCCAGCAATGGGACAAGG
Source organism: uncultured Acidobacteriaceae bacterium (assembly GCA_963772155.1). Classification (GTDB taxonomy): domain Bacteria; phylum Acidobacteriota; class Terriglobia; order Terriglobales; family Acidobacteriaceae; genus Acidiflorens. The sequence goes on from CAVYVX010000006.1 coordinate 210,389, forward strand.
TTTTCCCCCGTGCCACAGCCCAGGTCGAGTACGGTCTTGCCCCGGACGTCCCCCAGCAAGTGAAAAGCGTACTCGAGCGGGTAAGGCGTGTCCGCCGGGGGATCCAGGTAGCGGTCAATCTGAGTTCTATTAATGGGCTTCAGAACGACCTTCGCGGCCTCAGACGCACTGCGCTCAATCTCGGCTTGGTTGCGTTCCAATAATCGAGGGTCCGTCATATCTATCTTTTCAGTCCCATCTGGGAGTTCGACTCAAACACTAAATCATAAGCTAAGTTTTAGGAAGTGCTTTGTTGACGAGTCGGACCGCAAGCAATTCAGGGGCAATTGGAGTAACTGTCAACGCTGTATTACAAGCAGTGCGTAAACCGGTTATAACTCGGAACGATTGGACGTCAAACGACGCGGGCTATATCTTACTGACTTCCCGGCGGTGGCCCGGACGTCAGGGTCATCCCAACTTTGAAGGGTGCCCCGCTCAAGCTTTGCTTGGGCGGGGACTTTGCCTTTTCCATCACAAACCGCCTGTACCCCATCTTTTGCCCTAATTCAGAAATTCCTACGGATTGCCCGCCTGCTCGACCGTCGTCACATCGAACGCTTCGGTCAGGTCGGCGTGACCGGCGAGCGTGTCGCGCATTTTTCCTTCGACCAAAATGTTGACGCGCTGGATGCCCGGAACGTTGAGCGCCAGCGTTTCCACCAGCGAATTGACGGTGAGCTGCTCGCTCAAGATTCCAGAGCGGTGCTGGTCGGCGAAGGCGGCATTCAGATCGATGACGGCCGCTCCCGGCTCGACCAGATAGATGCTGCGAATGTCGGCCTGCGGCGGGAGAGGATGTGGAGCGTCCGGCTGCTGATAGATGCGCAACAGCGCGCGCAACAGTTCCTCCGCCCGCTGCTGGCGTCCGCCGGGAAGAGGAATCTGCGCCGGCATGGGGCGCAGTGTACCGGCGTTGTCGTCCGCCACGTAGAGAGTTACCGTCTCCGTGGGGCCGGAGGCTGGGGGGACGACGGGCAACGCGTTGGCCGCGGAAGGCTCCAATTGCCGCGCCTGACGCCGCATGTGGCGAGCGTAAATTCCCATCGCCACCACCAGCACGAGCAACACGGCCACACCGATTAGAAGATGGCGCGGGATCATGGGTTCACCGCCTGATCGGGCGATCGGGTGATTACTTGATCGGATGATTGGGTGATCGGGCCATCGGGCCATCTAAAGTCAAAAGCCTTTGACCTTCGATCACCCGATGACCCGATGGCCCGATGACCCGATTCTCTTATCATGGCTGCGCTCCCAGCCGCTCGCGTATGGAAACAATTGCATCGGCAATCGCCGACGCGGCTTGCTGCTGATAGTTGGCGGAGGTCAAGTCGGCGGCGCCATCCGCGCCGGGCGCCAGTTCCACGGCGACCGCCGGCATGACCACAGTGTTCAGCGGACGCAGGGAAGCGGACGACGATAGGACCGGAAATTGTCTCTTCCGCAGCTCGGCGGCGATGGCCGCCGCCACGATTCTGCTGACGGGCAAAGCGGGGGCCTGCGCCGCGTTCCACGCATGAAACGCGCCTTTGTCCGGCCCTTCCACCGGAAGCAGCGCGGTATAAACACGCGCGCCATTGCCCTGCGAAGTCGCGTGCAGGCCGATGTAGATTGCGGCGCGGGCAACGTTGGCCGCCGCCGCGCGCTGGTCCGGAGTCGAACTGCTGTCGCCGTCGCGCAGCAGCACGACCGCGAAGCCGCGAGTTTCCAGTTCATGCCGCAGCATCCGCGCGAATCCGAGCGTCACATCTTTCTCCGCCAGCGTTTCGGTCAAGGCCGCGCCGCGCTCCTCGCCGCCGTGCGCAGGATCGAGCGCGGCCAGAAGGCGGCTGCTGCCCGCAGCGGCGTTTACGCCCCTGGACGTTTGCGCCGGATTCTGCAATGCGGCCGCACTCGGCGTCGCTGCCTTTGCATTCACAATCGCTGCCGGTGGGACGGCGGAAACGGCGATGGTTTTTCGGTCGCCGCTAAAGCTCGCCAGCAGCGGCTCATTCGCACTTACATCAAATTCCGCGTCGCCGTTGTTCTCGGAATAGCTGGCGCGGGTGATGACTTTGTTGTCGAAAGAAAGCGACGAACTCGCCGGAGACACGACCGAGTCGCGCTTAAAGACCATGCGCAGCTTGCCCGGTTCGGTGGAGATGGTTGGGTCCACCGGCGCGCTAAAGCTCAGCAGCAGCCGGGGCGGATTGCCGGCGTCGAGCCGGACGCTGGTTTGAATGGCGACATCGCCCACCAACAAGCGGCGCGCGCTTTCGTGAAAATTTACCGCCGTTCCCAAAAAGCGCGGCAGCAACGCGCCCAGCGAATTCAGCGGGATCAATCCGCGCGAGTTTTCCATCAGGAACGGCGCCGCAAAATCGAAGTTGCGCACGTGGACCTTGGCCCGTGTCTTGCCCACGGAAAACTCGGCCTCGACCGTGTTAAATCGCAGTTTCCAGCGCTGGCCCTCCGCTTGGCTGCTCACGCGGCCCAGCGGCTCAAGCAGTTCGAGCAAGCCGACATACTCATGGCCGGCGCGATCCAGCACCGGAAGCGTGTAGATGGCCACGGAAGAGTACACGGAGACGTTCTTTTCGCCGGCGGGGGGCGCGGCGGCGAGCAGCGTCGCCGTGGCCAGGAGGAGGGCCAGGAGTTTCCTCGTCTTCGTCGCCGACGTCTTGTTCTTCGTTAGGGAGGGCACTTCCGCTAGTTCTCAGTTCTCAGTTCCCAGTTCTCAGTAAGATCAGCTCGTACTGAGAACTGAGAACTGGGAACCGGGAACTGCAGTTTGTTACTCCAGCGCATAGATCGTGAGCCCACTTAGTAACTTGGGGTAGAAATCGGTGGACTTCTGGGGCAGCACTTCGCCGGCGAAGGCGATGTCGCGGACCTGCTCGATGCGCACGGAATTCATCAGGAACGCCGCTTGCGCTTTCCCACTCCGCACCTGCGACAGAGCGTCCGCGGCCTCGCGGCAATAGGAAACGTTTTCCTGATTGCGGACCGCTTCCTCCGAAATCTTCAGAAGGTGTTCCAGGAGGCACTTGTGCAATTGCACGACGTTGAGCGCCTGCTGGCGCGAAGAAAGGTTTCCGAACACGCTGGAGCCGACGACCTTCGGCGAGTGCAGCAGAAATGCGCGCCCGGCCATGACCGCGAGCAGCGCCGTTCCCGCCCGCCCCGCCTCTTGCAGGATGGCAGTGGCGCGCGCCGCATCGATTCCGGCGTCGACTTCTTCGACAGCGAAGAATTTCAGCGCCTCCGCATGAAATCGCAGGGCCGGAAAAGACGGCAGGCCGAACACGACGCGGTGCGTCGGCAGAATCACCAGGCCCGGCTGGTCCATATCGACGAAGGTCATCATCACGGAATCGTAGGGAGCGCCGTCATCCGGCTTTGTTCCCGTTCCTTTTTCAGCATCCGCCGCGCGTCGTTCATTGCAATAGGCCAAGGCAGTCTCATAGCGATGATGGCCGTCGGCGATGATTAGTTTCCGATTGCGCATCTGTTCCTGCACGGCAGCTATGCTTGAGGCGTCCGAAATCTTCCAGACGCGATGCACGACGCCATACTCGTCGGTGACCGCGATGTCGGGCGATGGGCCGGGAGATATCGCCGAATCGAGCAGGGCATCCACCCTTCCCGCCCCGCTGTAGAGCATGAAGATTTGACCGAAGTGGGCGCGATTCGCGCGCAGCAGGTCGAGCCGGTCGGCCTTGGGCTTCGAGAGCGTCTGCTCATGCCGGAACACGACGCCCGCGGAGTAGTCCTCAACGCGGCCGAGCGCGATGAAGCCCCGCCGTTCGGCCCGCTCCCGACTGCCTGAAACGCCTCCGGGAAGGAGGAAGGTTTGCGCATAGCGGTAGATCGAAGGCTGGGCATCGCGCCGCAAAACGCCCGTCTGGCGCCAGTTTTGGAATGCCGCCGCCGCGCGCGTATAGACGTTCTCGGCCTCCGAGTCCGTTGGCAAGCGTTTCCCGAGAATGATTCGCACCAGGTTATAAGGACTGGCTTGGTAGTAGCGTTCTTGCATCGCGGGCGTGATTTTGTCGTACGGCTGAGTGACAGCCAATTGCACCGGCACGCGCTCGGGATCGTAGCGCCAAGCTTGAAATGGAGAAATATGGGCCATATAAGGAGATGGCAAAATTGTAACAGGGACAATCCGGTAGATGAGCGACACCTTTTATGAATTGTCATTCCGACCCTGAGAGCGTGTTTCAAAAATAGGTTTTGGGTAGGGCACGGCTTCAGCCGTGCCGCTTAGGGCCAAGAAAAATGTGGGCTTCAGCCCCTGAGGGCCGCGCCTTCGAACCTGAGCGGCCCTCAGCGGCTAAAGCCGCTTCTGTGGTGGGTTCTTACGGCACGGCTGAAGCCGTGCCCTTTCAAAGCTATTCCTAAACCGACTTAATCAGAGGTTCCTTTTATCACGGGCTGTTAAGGGCGCGTACAAAAGATGACAACTCTTTTCAAAGTTGTGCTAGTATCCCGCTCAGTAGAGGTTCTTTGGCCCGCTCTTTTCGGGAATGTGGGCTGCCTCCTTTCTTAGAGCATTTCTCGAGTTGCTATAGAGGGAACCGGGAACGGGTAGGGCACGGCTTCAGCCGTGCCGCCAAGGGCTGCAACCGGTTTCGGCTTTAGCCGCTGAGGGTACGCACTCTATACCATCACGAGAAATGCTTTAGTCGTGGTTTTGGCGGGGCGTATGTTGTGCCGCAAGCAGTCGCCGGTTCGAGTTTCCTTCGTTGTGCTTCTAGTGGTTGTGTGCGGCACGCTGCCGCTTTGCGCCCAGAATTTGACCGACGACGTTCACATCCAGCCCCGCGTCCAGCCGCCAGCTTCGAAAGCGCCCGACCTCGACCCAGCGTTCAAGACCGACGCCAAGCCGATCAAAGTTGCCGTAGACATGGTCTTGGTGCCGGTCACCATCACCGATCCCTCAAACCGCTTGGTCGCCGGCCTCGACCGCGAGAACTTCAGTCTTTTCGAAGGCCGGGAGCAGCAGGAGATCAAGACCTTCTCAAGCGAAGACGCGCCGGTTTCGATCGGGGTGATTTTCGACATGAGCGGCAGCATGCAGAGCAAGAGCGATCGCGCCCGCGAGGCGGTGATCGAGTTCTTCAAGACCGCCAACCCGCAGGACGAGTTCTTCCTCATCGCTTTCTCCGATAAGCCGGAGGAGATCGCCGATTTCACCAGTTCAGTCGATGACATACAGGGTCGGCTCCTCTACGCCATTCCCAGGGGCCGCACCGCCCTGCTCGACGCCATTTACCTCGGCGTCAGCAAAATGCGCCAGGCCAAGTATCCCAAGAAGGCTCTGCTCATCGTTTCCGATGGCGGCGACAACCATAGCCGCTATACCGAAGGCGAGATCCGTTCCATGGTCAAGGAGGCCGACATTCTCATCTACGCCATCGGCATCTACGATCATTACTTCCCGACCGAAGAAGAGCGGCTCGGCCCCATGCTGCTCAGCGATGTGAGCGAACTGACCGGGGGCCGCGCCTATACCATTGACGACCCAAACGACCTGGCGGACGTTTCCACAAAAATTGGCATGGAGTTGCGCAACCAATATGTCATCGGATACCGTCCCAGGAACCCAGTGCGCGATGGCAAATGGCATAAGATAAAAGTGAAGCTCGTGCCGCCAAAAGGATTGCCGCCGCTCCGGGTCTACGCCAGGACGGGTTACTATGCGCCGACAGAATAAAGTCTCTCTGCCGCTTTTCTTCCTCCTGATAACCCTTTTCGTGGCTACCTCGCTGGCGCAGAGCGCTGCCCCGAACCCGTCGTCTGCCGCTCCGGCCGCGGGTTCGCAAGCGCCGGCGAATTCCCCATCCCCCTCCCAACCGCCAGCGGCCAATCCGGCCCAGAATCCGGATTCTTCCGCCAGCGGCGTCTTCGTTTTCCACAAGGAGGTCGATGAAGTCGTTCTCCACGCCACCGTCAGCGACGACAAGCAACGCATCGTTACCACCCTCGAAAAGGACGATTTCAAGGTTTACGAAAACGACCATCCTCAAACCATCGCTTCCTTCCGCCACGAAGACATCCCCGTTTCCCTGGGCATCGTCATAGATAATTCCGGTTCCATGCGCGAGAAGCGGGAAAAGGTGAACGCCGCCGCCCTCAATCTGGTGCGGTCGTCGAATCCCAATGATGAAGTGTTCATCGTCAACTTCAACGACGAATACTATCTCGACCAGGATTTCACTTCCAACATCAAGAAGCTGCAAGAGGGGCTGGAAAAAATCGAGGCGCGTGGCGGCACGGCACTCTACGATGCGGTCGTGGCCTCCGCCGATCATTTGAAAAAAGACGCGAAGCTGGAAAAGAGAGTCATTTTTTTAGTGACGGACGGAGACGACAACGAGAGCGCCGAAACTCTCGAACAGGCCGTGCGCCGTCTCCAGGCCGACAACGGGCCCGTGGTTTACTCCATTGGCATCCTGGGGAAGGAAGAACATCCGAGACACGCCAAACGCGCCCTGCAAATCATGTCCGAGCGGACGGGCGGCATCGCTTTCTTCCCCCAAACGCTGGATGAAGTTGACGCCATCAGCCGCACCGTCGCCCACGACATTCGCAGCCAGTACACCATCGGATACAAGCCGACGACGCCGAAAAATCAGGGCGGCTATCGTCAAGTGAAAGTCGAAGCCCGTTCGCACAGCCACGGCAAACTAACCGTCCGCACGAAAAGCGGCTACTACGCCGAGCCCGCTTCCGGCGCCCAGTAGAGCACTGATTGAATTGTCATCCTGAGCGAAGCGAAGGATCCGCAGTTCGTCGAATGCTGTCAGCTATCAGTCAAACCAGTTCTTACTGACAACTAGAAACTGACGACTGAGAACTGAGAACTGAGAACTGTCTCACCGCACCGATTCGCCAATCCACGCCAAATAGGCCGCGCTGCCGTCCGCAATGACGATCTCGATGCACTCCGGAAGCTCGTAGGAATGCAGCTCACGCAAGGCCTGGCGCAGGCGATTGCAGGCGTCTTCCGTCGTTTTGATTATGAGCAGCCATTCCGTTGCCGTCTCGATTTCGCCTTGCCAGCGATACACCGATTCCATCTGCGGAACGATATTGACGCAGGCCGCCAGTTGCCGCTCGACCAGCGCGTTAGCGATGCTCTGGGCTTCCGCGAGGGAACCGCATGTTGTAAGAACGAGCCTTTTGCCGGTCATATAAAATCAAGGGTTCAGAGTTTCAGGGTTTCAAAGTTTCAAAGTATAACTCGAAGCATACGAGGCATTTTATGCCAACGCAAATCAAATTTGGCACTTCTGGATGGCGGGCCGTGATGGCCGAGGATTTCACCTTTGAGAACGTCAAGCGCGCCGTTCACGGCATTGCGCGCTACGTGGCGTCGCAAAAATCGAAGCGGGCAAGAGTCATTATCGGCCGCGATCCGCGCTTTCTTGGCGAAACTTTTTGCGCCATGGCCGCCGACATCTTGTCGAGCTACGGCATTACTCCGCTGCTCATCGCCGAGCCCGCGCCTACGCCCGCCATTGCCTACGCCGTGATCCAGTCGAAAGCCGACGGCGCCATCAACTTCACCGCTTCGCACAATCCGCCCGAATACAACGGCATCAAGTTCTCGACGCCCGATGGCGCGCCTGCGCTGCCCGAGGTCACGCAGGCCATCGAGGCCGAGATCGCCGCCTACGACGCGAATCCGCAAGCGCCGCGCGCTCAAAAAGCCGAGTCCCAGTCCAATCCCAACCCATCGACCCGCGCCGCATGTATCTCTCGCGCCTGCGCGAAATCGTCGATCTCGATGCCATCAAGAAAGCCGGCGTCAAGATTGCCTTCGATCCCATGTGGGGAGCTGCCCGCGGCTATTCCGACGCGCTGCTGCGCGAGGCCGGCGTCACCGTGGCCACCGTCCACGACACTCGCGACGTGCTCTTCGGAGGCCATGCGCCCGAACCCGACGATCGTCTGCTCGACGACCTGCGGCAAAAGATGCGCGAAATCGGTGCCTCCATTGGCATTGCCACCGATGGCGACGCCGATCGCTTCGGAATTGTGGACGAGGACGGCACCTTCGTGCAGGCCAACTACATCATCGCCCTGCTCTTTGACTACCTGGTCGAAACCCGTGGCTGGAGAAACGGAGTCGGCAAGACCGTCTCCACCACCAATCTCATCAACGCGCTCGCCGAAAAATACGATATCGAGCTTTACGAAACTCCCGTGGGCTTCAAATATATTGGCGAGCTGATCAAGCGGGACAAAATCCTCATCGGCGGCGAAGAGAGCGCCGGTCTTTCCATCCGCAAACACGTTCCGGAAAAAGACGGCGTGCTCGCCGGCTTGCTCTGCTGCGAGATGGTCGCTCGCCGCGGCGCTTCGCTCGGCAAACAGCTGGCCGGCCTATTTGACAAAGTTGGTTCCTTTTATCCGCTGCGCCAGAACTTCCGCTTGACGCCGGAAGTACATCGGAAGTTTACTGAAAGGTTACGTCGGGATCCGGGCGAGTTTCATGGCATGAAAGTTGCCAAGGTGGTAAGAATCGACGGACTCAAACTGGTGCTCGCCGACGGATCGTGGGTGTGCTTCCGGCTCTCGGGCACGGAGCCGGTGGTGCGCGTCTATAGCGAAGCGCGCAGCCCGGACGAACTCGCGAAGTTAAGTGCGGCAGCGAAAATATGGATCTTCGATTAGGGCCAGCGCCGAGAGCGCGCATCCTCCCACATCCGGAGGAGAGCCTGCGCGCGGTGTTGCAGCAAGCCGTCGATCAGGCTAGAGTTCGGGCTAAAGACCAGGCTCCCCGGGCCGAGGCCGTGGCGGCGCGCTGGGTCGAACGCACGCGCCCGCTCTGGTCGTGGCTCGTCGTCGAGTGGCATCGCCTGGGTACTGCGGCGGCCGTTATTCTGATCGCTGCCTTGCTGCTGCACGCCATGTTCGGGGCCAACGGCATGGTCGTCTATCGCCAGAAGGGCGCCGAAATGCGATCGCTCCAGACTGAAGTCGACCGCCTGCAGAAGGAAAACAATCGATACCTCGATCAGATCAAAGCGCTCAAGTCAGACCCCGCCGCCATCGAGAAGGAAGCCCGCGAGCAACTCCACTACGCTCGCCAGGGAGAAGTGGTTTACGTCGCTCCCGAGCCTCCGCAGACCCCACCCACCCGCCGCGCCAAGAACGAAAGATAGCCGCTCAGGGCAGGCTCCACCCCATCCCCACGCGAGCCAAACCGCCATAGGGGTACCGCGAATCGCAAATGGGCTGTAAAATAGACTGCAGGAGCGGATCGGAAAAGAGTTGACCTATGTCGCAAAATAATGGATACACCAGCACCAGCCTCCGTCTAAAGACCGGGCTTGCCGAAATGCTCAAGGGCGGCGTCATCATGGACGTCACCACCGCCAAACAAGCGGAGATCGCCGAACGCGCCGGAGCGGTCGCCGTCATGGCCCTGGAGCGCGTCCCGGCGCAGATTCGCGCCGAAGGCGGCGTGGCGCGCATGGCCTCGCCCAAAATCATTCGCGAAATCATGGCGGCGGTTGATGTTCCCGTCATGGCCAAGTGCCGCATCGGCCATTTCGCCGAAGCGCAAATCTTGCAAGAACTGGGCGTCGATTACATTGACGAGTCCGAAGTGCTCACGCCCGCCGACGAAGCGCATCACGTCGATAAGCACGCGTTTAGCGTGCCCTTTGTCTGCGGCGCGCGCAATCTGGGCGAGGCCCTGCGCCGCATCGCCGAAGGCGCGGCCATGATTCGCACCAAGGGCGAGGCTGGCACCGGAGACGTCGTCCACGCCGTCCGCCACATTCGCCAGATCGTGCAGGAGATGAAGATTCTCACCGTCCTCGGCGAAGAAGAACTCTACGCCAAGGCCAAAGAGCACGGAGCGCCCTACGAACTGGTGAAGATGGTGGCGCGCGACGGCAAGCTGCCCGTCCCGAATTTCTCCGCCGGAGGAATCGCCACTCCAGCCGATGCGTCGCTAGTGATGCAACTCGGAGCCGAAGCCGTATTCGTAGGCTCAGGCATCTTCATGAAGAACTCGACCGAATTCGCCGACCCCGCCGAAGCCGAGAAGCGCGCCAAAGCCATCGTCCAAGCCGCCACGCACTTCAAAGACCCTAAAGTCTTGCTGGAAGTCAGCGAGGATTTAGCAGGAGCCATGAAAGGCTTGGCCGTGTCCACGCTGGATGAGTCGCAACTGCTGCAAACGCGGGGCTGGTAGACAGTGGATGAGCCTGGCGCGATTAATTTCTACCGGTGTCTTTAGCCTTCGTGAGAGATTGCAATGGGTCCACCGTTGACTTCAGTTATGAAGACCTTATTCTTGTCATCTTCGACGATGACAACGGTTAGTTTTAGGCCCTCTGCTTCGGAGGGTTCGGCATACGCCTCACCAATGATTATTACCCTGTCGCCGGGATGAAAATGGCGCGCCGGCGGGCCATTGAGACAAATGACCCCACTACCTCTTTCACCCCGTACTACGGGGGCTGGCCCACCCTTTCCCTCATCTCAACTCCCGAGGGTGCCCCGTTCTTGTGTCTGCGTTCTTTGCAGACACAGGGCGGGGATTTTGACTTCCTAACTATTTTTCCGCGATTGTCAAAGTCAAAGATTGTCAAAGTCAAATTCCCCGTCCTGTCGCAAAAAACGCGACAAGGACGGGGCACCCGCGTTAATTTTGTCTTCCTAACGGATGTTCCGCGATTATGAGAGTTCAAAGTCCCCGCCCTGTCGCAAAAAACGCGACAAGGACGGGGCACCCGCGCACCCGCCCATACCGAGTATAATCCGTTTTCGTATGTGGAACATACTGGTTATCCTTTTCAGATTTCCATTTAGCGTAGCGTGGCTCTGCTTCCTCGTGTTTGTGTGGACCCCACTGTTCAGCGCTTTTTTCGTCTTACTTTTTCTATGGGCCCTTATTACGTTGCCCTTTGTGTTGGCGAAAGAAGTGATCGCGAACGATCGCGAGGGCGCTGTCGGCTATATCAAGGAATTAAAATTTTTCTCCGAACTGTTCGAAATCTTGATGGAAGCCTATCGTGGCTGGTGGAGTTGGACTACTCTGCAATAAAAAGGGTGCTGGCCCACCCTTTCCCTCATCTCAATTTCCGAGGGTGCCCCGCTCTTGTGTCTGCGTTCTTTGCAGACACAGGGCGGGGGTTTTGACCTTCTAACGGATGTTCCGCGATTGTGAGAGTCAAATTCCCCGTCCTGTCGCAAAAAACGCGACAAGGGCGGGGCACCCGCACTAATTTTGACTTCCAATCCCCACCACGATTCCCATCTGCTCTCTCTTCCGCGCCGTCCACTGCGACTCAATTTCCACCACTCCTTCAACGCCTGAAATATAGTGACGAAAACTGCTCCACGCCCAATCCTCCGGACTCCGCACCAGACCGCGCTTCACCGGATTCCGGTGCAGGTAACGCAACTTCTCGATCCGCTTGGCATCGCTCCAAACATTGAAGTCGTAATATCGCGGCTGCCACAACAGACCGCCCTCGGGTGAGCGCAAGCGGCGCGCCACATATCTGCTTGAGCATTTGCAGCGCCACGGAAAGCTTTGCCCGTTCCGGTTCGCTCATCAGCAAATGAACGTGTTCGGGCATTACCACGTAGCCAGAGACGTAAAATCCATACCATTGCCGGGTCTGCTCGAAAGTTTGCTCGAAGATGTCGCGGGCGCGCGGTGTGCCAAGAAGCGGAGCGCGCCCATAGCAACTAAACGTCACAAAGTGCAGACAGCGTGCTTCCTGAAAGCGCTTGAGGCCCCACGGCATATCAGCATCGTAACCCCAGAGCCTCGGCTGCGAAGACCACAGCCGCTAAAATTCCTCATCGTTCTTCCACAATTGGGAAAGTCAAAGTCCCCGCCCTGTCGCAAAAAACGCGACAAGAGCGGGACACCCGCGCGGACATCCCGCTCCATCCAATACAATCATCTCAATCATGAAGATCGGTGTTCTAGCCCTCCAGGGCGATTTCGACGCGCATCGCCGCCGGCTCGAAGAACTCGGCGCGGAAGTTGTGCTGGTCAAGAAGCCCAGGCAACTCGACGAGCTCGACGGCTTGGTGATTCCCGGAGGCGAGTCCGGCACATTTCTCAAGCTGCTGGGCAAAGACGGATTCGCCAAGCTGAAGGATTTCGTGCGCGCCAAGCCGACTTTTGGCACCTGCGCGGGCTGCATCCTGCTGGCCAAAGAAGTTGAGAATCCCAAGCAGGCCGGCCTGGGCGCGCTCGACATCACCGTGCGCCGCAATGCTTACGGACGCCAGATCGACAGCTCCATCCGCGAAGGGCGATTCCTCGGCGAGCCCATCGAAATGGTTTTCATCCGCGCGCCCAAAATCGAGCGCGTGGGCAAGGGCGTGGAAGTGATCGCGACCGAAGGCAAGGATGAAGGCAAGGATAAAGATAAAAATGAAGACCCGGTGCTGGTGCGTCAGGGCAGGACGTTGGCGGCAACGTTCCATCCGGAATTGAGCGCCGATCCTCGCATCCACAAATATTTCTTGCAGATGGTGGCGGCAGATGGTGGCGAATGAGCGGCGTTCGAGATAGTGACTGAGGCCTTAACGGGTGCGGCAATGAAGAAGGCAAGCCGAGGAGGCTTGCGGCAAGCGGGGATTAGCGGCCCAAGAGACGCCGAATAAAGGTCGCCAGGCCAACCAATCCGCCTCCGAGCAACACGAGAAGAGCGGGTTCCGGAATGACGGAGGATCGTACAACGCTGTGTGCTGCAAAGGAATTCGTAATCAGGATCGGAACCAAAACCAGAAGAACAACGGGGCCCAATTTTCGCACGGTATTAATTGCTCCTTTTGCCGCAATCTGTTCGTATAAACGACTGGCAAGGCACTGGCCAATCTCTCGACTCTCACTAAAAAATCCACAGAGCCAATTCGGGGCAATTATACCCCAGCGAAGATGAAAAGCAACCAGTTTTTCAGAGCTGGCGTTCGTGGTACGCAGCATCTTGCACACATGGGCCAATAAGTTCCATTTTCGGCTCTGGATACGGGGTTTGGGCAAAAATCGGGTCGCCTATTGTTCTGCAGGCGAGTGGCTTCAAATAGCCCGATGGTCGGATGGCCCGATTCAGCGCTGGGCAGGTCTATTTGGCAAGCTGGTCGATCTTCGCGGCCAGAATGAAATCCGACTCAGTCAGGCCATCGACCGCGTGTGTCCAGATCGTGATTTCGACTTTGCCCCATGCGAGCAGAATATCGGGATGATGACCCTGCTCTTCGGCCAGTTCGCCCACGCGATTCACGAAAGCGAGCGCGGACCGGAAATCGGGGAACTTGTAGACCCGCGCGATATGGTGCTCATTGACGACATTCCACTGCGCAGGCTCCGCCAACTGCCGATGAAGTTCCGCCAACTTCGCGCCCTTCAGCGCCGGCACGCCGCCGCGGCAGGGAACACAGGTTTGCTCGCTGAGCATAGGTTACGCCGTGTTTATTGGATGCTGGACAAGTGCGAGCGATGCACAGAAACGCAATGAATATGATTGCGTCCGACCGCCGGAGTCCAAGCCGATCTGCGCTCGGCGTGGACGGGGCCCTTCGGCTCCCCCCTCGACTTCGCTCGGGGCTTCGGCGGCAAGCTCGCAAAGTCACCCGTCCTCACACGAGCCAGGGCTAGAACGGAATATCTTCGTCCGTAATCGGAGAACTGCCTGCGGGCGCGTGCTCCGGTTCGGGCGCGCTCTGGTCGAGGTTGTTTCCGCTGGTGGATGCCGAGACACCGTGCGTGCTGCCGGTCTGCCCGCCAGCGCCGCCTTCACCGCGTCCGCTGAGCAGGACGATGTCATTACCCACGATTTGCGTCATGTATTTCTTCTGGCCTGTCTGCTTGTCGTCCCAGGAATCGGTCCGGATGCGGCCTTCGATATAAACCTTGCCGCCCTTCTTCAGATACTCACCGGCGATCTCCGCCAGCCGCTCCCAGAGCACGATGTTGTGCCACTCGGTGCGGTCCTGCCAATTGCCGTCTTTGTCCTTGTAACGCTCGTTGGTGGCCAGGGAAAATTTCGCCACCGGTTTGCCCTGCGGCGTGTATTTGATCTCGGGGTCCTTGCCCAGGTTTCCAATCAGAATGACTTTATTCACGCTTTTCATCAGTGCGGCTCCTTCGCAAAAACTGACCTTCAAGACGCTCACTATAGCAGAATCGGACGCCCAGAGGCGGTGTCGCCCGTACCTAAAAAATGTGATGAATCGGACGGGTCCTATTTCCCGAAAAGACTCGGCAAGACGCCGAGCCAGTGTGGCCGCGACCAGCCAGCTTCTTCCGTATAAAATAGCTGCACGATGTCCGATGTGGGGAAATTTGAGCCGCCGCTCCCGGCGGCTGCCAAGGGATCGGGCGCGCGTTCGCTGCCCGTACTGGTGGTGTGGGCGCGCGATCTGCTGGTCTCGCTCGCCATCGCCGCTTTCATCATCGTATTTCTCTACCAGCCGGTGAAGGTCGAGGGCACCAGCATGATGCCTGGCCTCGAAGACCAGGAACGGATTTTCGTTAACAAGTTCGTCTATCGCTGGGAGCCCATCCAGCGCGGCGACATCGTTGTCTTCCGCTATCCGCGCGACCCCTCGAAGAGCTACATCAAGCGCGTCGTCGGCGTTGCCGGCGATCGCATCCGCATCGAGAACGGACAGGTCTTCGTGAATGGCGAGGCGCTCGACGAAGATTATGTTCCCAGCGATTTCGCCGACGCCCGCTCTTTCGCTGAGGTCGCGGTGCCGCGCAACAGTTACTTCGTCCTCGGCGACCACCGCACCATGTCGAACGATAGCCGCGACTTCGGCGCCGTCAACGAACGCTTCATCTATGGCAAAGCCGTCTTCGGCTACTGGCCTGTGGAAAAGCTGGGCCGCTTGCGCTGAAGGTGTCAGGTCTCAGGTGTCAGGAAAAACCTCTTAGCCCTTTCCGGATGCAGGTTTTCCTGAGACCTGACACCTGACAACTGAGACCTTTCTTCCACGCTTCTCTGCTGTTAGAATCTATAAAATCCACTCCCAGGAGTTGCGATGCAAGCGATCCTTGCGCTCGAAGACGGTAGAGTCTTCCGAGGCAAAGGCTATGGCGCCAAAGGCGAGTGCTCCGGCGAAGTCGTTTTTAATACATCCATCACCGGCTACCAGGAAATTTTCACCGACCCCTCCTATGCCGGGCAAATCGTCGTCCTGACCAACCCTGAAATCGGCAACTACGGCACTAATGCCGAAGACAACGAGGCCGTGCGTCCGTACATCGAAGGGCTGATCGTGCGCGAGTTCTCGCAAATCAGCTCGAACTGGCGCTCGCAGCAGGTCACCGACGAGTTCATGGAGCAGTTCCAGATTCCGGTGCTTGCCGAGATCGACACGCGCTCGCTGGTGCGCCACCTGCGCGACCACGGCGTGATGCGCGGCGTGATCTCGACGCTCGCAGCCGATGCCGCCAAACTCGTCGCCAAGGCGCGCGCCATCCCGAAAATGGAGGGCGCCGATCTCGCCAAAGTCGTCTCGACCCATCACACCTACGTGTGGGAAACGGGCGAGCGCTCGTACTTGCCCGACGAAATTGTCGGCGTAAAAGACGAGCCGCCGCGCTTCCACGTCGTCGCCTATGACTTCGGCATCAAGCAGAACATTTTGCGAAAGTTGCGCGGAGAAGGCTGCAAGGTGACGGTCGTTCCGGCGCAGACCGCCTCCGAGGACGTGCTGGCGCTGAAGCCCGACGGCGTGTTCCTGTCGAATGGCCCGGGCGATCCCGAGCCTTGCACCTACGCGGTCGATAACATTCGGTGCCTGATGGGAAGGCAGCCGATCTTCGGAATTTGCTTGGGACATCAGCTCACCGGCATTGCCCTCGGAGGCAAGACCTTTAAGCTGAAATTCGGCCACCACGGCGGCAATCATCCGGTGAAGCAACTGGCCAGCGGCAAGATCGAGATCACCGCGCACAACCATAACTTCGCCGTCGATCCCGATTCGCTGCCGCAAAGCGAAGTTGAATTGACGCACATCGATCTAAACGACCAAACGCTCGAAGGCATGCGCCACCGCAACCTGCCGCTCTTCACGGTGCAGTATCACCCGGAAGCCGCGCCAGGCCCGCACGATTCGCACTACTTGTTTAAGGATTTTGTGAAGATGATGGAGGAATGCAAGAGATAGGCTTTGAAGAGAGAGAGCTTTGAAGGGGCGCGGCTTTAGCCGCGCCGTAAGCAGCAGAATGAGGTCGGGGCTTTAGCCCCTGAGGTGTGAAGGTTGAGACCAACGAGAGAACACGCGACCAATACCGGCCAGACCTACATGGTCACAACGGAGACCTGGGGGCGTCGTTCTCTTTTCAACACCGATCAAAGGGCAAAACTCCTCATCGATACTCTCTATCACTACCGGGGAACGGCTTATCTTCTACATGAATTCGTCATCATGCCCGAGCACATCCATGTTCTTATGACACCTTTGACAAGCCTGGAGAAGGCAGTTCAATTCATCAAAGGCGGCTTCTCTTATCGAACAAAGAAAGAATTGGATTCGAACATGGAGGTCTGGCAAAAAGGATTCCAGGATCATCGGATTCGGGATGCTGGCGACTATGCGCAGCACATTTGCTACATTCACGAGACTCCTGTGCGACGGCATTTGTGCGAGCGCGCCGCCGAGTATCCATTTTCGTCGGCGCATCCTGGATTTGAGCTTGACCCCGTCCCTCAGGGGCTAAAGCCCCAGTCCATAAAAGTGTCTGACGGCGCGGCTAAAGCCGCGCCCCTTCAAAGCAGGATGTTGAACGGCGAAACTAAAGCCTCGCCTCTTCAAAACAATGCAACCAAGATTGCGTAGAAAACTAATAACTGACCACTGATAACTGCTTTAAGACAACCGGTGTAAATGCCCAAACGAACCGACATCTCGAAGATCCTCATCCTCGGCTCCGGCCCCATCGTTATTGGGCAGTCGGCGGAGTTCGATTACTCCGGCACGCAGGCTTGCAAGGCGCTCAAGTCGGAGGGCTTTGAAGTCGTGCTGGCTAACTCGAACCCGGCCACCATCATGACCGATCCCGAATCGGCCGACCGTACTTACATCGAGCCGCTAACTCGCGAGTATCTCGAAGAGATCATTCGCGTCGAGCGCGAGATGGCGCCCAGCGCGGGCTTTGCCATTCTGCCAACCGTCGGCGGACAGACCGCGCTCAACCTCGCCATCGAACTTTCCGACAGCGGCGTGCTCGAAAAGTACAACGTGCAGTCTGATTGGCGCGCAGATTGGCGCCATCAAGAAGGCCGAAGACCGTCTGTTTTTCAAGGACGCCATGCAACGCATCGGGCTCGACGTGCCGAAATCGGCGCTCGTCAACAACCTGAAAGACGGCATCGAGTTCGCCGGCAAGATCGGCTTCCCGGTCATCATTCGTCCTTCGTTCACGCTCGGCGGCACCGGCGGCGGCATCGCCTACAACCGCGAAGAACTGATGGAAGTGCTTGCCCGCGGCCTCGACCTCTCGCCCGTGCATGAGTGCCTGATCGAAGAGTCCGTTCTCGGATGGAAAGAGTACGAGCTCGAGGTGATGCGCGACACGAAAGACAACGTCATCATCATCTGCTCCATCGAAAACTTCGATCCCATGGGCGTGCACACCGGCGACTCCATCACCGTTGCCCCGCGCAGACGCTCACCGACCGCGAATACCAGATGATGCGCGACGCCTCGATTGCCGTGATTCGCGAGATCGGCGTCGAGACCGGCGGATCGAACATCCAGTTCGGCGTCAATCCTTCGACCGGGCGCATGGTGGTCATCGAGATGAACCCGCGCGTCTCGCGCTCGTCCGCGCTGGCGTCGAAGGCGACCGGTTTCCCGATCGCGAAAATTGCCGCCAAGCTCGCCGTCGGCTACACGCTCGACGAGATTCCGAACGACATCACGCGCAAGACTCCAGCCTGCTTCGAGCCCACGCTCGACTACGTGGTCGTCAAGATTCCGAAGTGGCAGTTCGAAAAATTTCCCGGCGCCGACGAATCGCTCGGCCCGCAGATGAAATCCGTCGGCGAAGTGATGGCCATCGGCCGCACCTTCAAAGAAGCCTTGCAGAAAGGAATTCGCTCGCTCGATACGGGCAAGCGCATAGGGTCGCAGAAAATCGAGCCTAAGATCCTCACGCAGCGCCTGGTTACGCCGCATCCCGAGCGCCTGACCTATGTGCAGTACGCCATCCGCCAGGGCCACACCATCAAGCAGATCGCGAAGATGACCTCGATCGATCCCTGGTTCCTCTACCAGCTCAAAGAGATTAACGACATGCAACTCGAGCTGGAAAAGCATCCCATGGAATCGATCCCTACCGACCTGCTGCGCGAAGCCAAGCGCATGGGCTTCTCCGACGGGCGTCTCGCCGGGACCTGGCGTCTGGACGGCAAAGGCGGCCAGGAGCAAGTCCGCCACTTCCGCAAGAAGCATGGCCTGAAGCCGGTCTACAAGCGCGTCGATACCTGCGCCGCGGAGTTCGAGAGTTACACGCCCTATCTCTATTCGACTTACGAAGATGAAGACGAAGCTACTCCGACCACTAAGAAGAAAGTCGTTATCCTAGGTTCCGGCCCTAATCGCATCGGGCAGGGAATTGAATTCGATTACTGCTGCTGCCACGCCAGTTATGCGCTGCGCGAGGATGGTTATGAAACCATCATGATTAACTGCAATCCGGAGACGGTCTCGACCGACTACGACACCAGCGACCGCCTCTACTTCGAGCCGCTCACGCTCGAAGATGTGTTCGCCGTCTGCGAGCACGAAGCTTCTGGAGGCGCGCCCGTCGGAGTAATCGTGCAGTTCGGCGGTCAGACGCCGCTGAATCTTTCTTTACCCCTCAAGGCGGCGGGCGTCAACATCATCGGCACCACGCCAGAATCGATTGATCTCGCCGAGGACCGCAAGCGCTTCGGCAAGCTGCTGGAAGAACTCGACATCCTGCAAGCTCCCGGCGCTATGGTCGCGTCGGTCGAACAGGCTGTCGAAGCGGCCAACCAGATCGGATTCCCGGTGCTGGTCCGTCCTTCGTATGTGCTCGGAGGCCGCGCCATGGTCATCGCTTACGACGAAGATACCATCACGCAATACATGAAGCAGGCCGTCGAGTATTCGCAGGACCGCCCCATCCTCATCGATAAGTTTCTGGAAGACGCGATTGAAATCGATGTGGACGCGCTCTCCGACGGCGAAGACGTGGTGATCGGCGGCATCATGCAGCACATCGAGGAGGCCGGCATCCACTCCGGCGACTCGTCCTGCGTGCTGCCCGCGGTTGATATTCCCGAGCCGCTGCTCCAGCGCATGCGCGAATGCACTTTCAAACTGGCGCGCGCTCTCAAGGTGATCGGACTGATGAACGTACAGTTCGCCATCCCGCGCGGTTCACAAGTGGAAAATGTGGGGACGGGCGCCCCGCCCGTCCAGGCGGGTCGGAGACCCGCCATCACACAAGTAACGAAAATGGCAAAGTCTACGTCCTCGAAGTGAACCCGCGCGCCTCGCGCACCGTGCCCTTCGTTTCAAAAGCCACGGGCGTACCCATGGCCAAGATGGCGGCGCGTCTGATGACCGGCCGCAAGCTGCGCGAGATCCTCCCGGAATACGTCGAACGCGGCGCCGATCTCGATACGGGCCGCTCGTTCCATGTGAAATCGCCGGTCTTTCCCTGGTCGAAATTCCCCGGCGTCGACACAGTCCTTGGCCCCGAGATGCGCTCGACGGGAGAAGTCATGGGCATTGCCGACAATTTTGGCGAAGCTTTCGCCAAGGCCCAGATTGCCGCCGGACAAAAACTGCCGGCCGAAGGCACGGTTTTCATCAGCGTCACCGACCATGACAAGCCGCAGGTGGCCGAGGTCGCGCGCCGCTTCGTTGACATGGGATTCAAGTTAGTGGCCACGTACGGCACGGCGGACGTTCTGGAAAAAGCCGGTCTGGCGGTTGAGCGCGTCTACAAGGTGAAGGAGGGCCGCCCCAACGCGGTAGACTTGATCAAGGCCGATCGCATCCAGTTGATCGTCAACACGCCGCAAGGGCCCGACCCTTACTTCGACGAAAAAGCGATCCGCCGCGCCGCGGTCACCGCCCACATCACGGCGATTACCACGCTCTCCGCCGCGCGGGCCGCCGCCGAAGGCATCTCCGCCCTGCAGCGCGGAGAAGTGCGCGTGCAAGCTCTGCAGCATCTGCACGCGGAACGAGTGGTCGGGAAGTAGAACGCAAAACAATACGGGACAGCGATGAGATCGGGCGATGCAAACGTCCAGCGATTAACAGCCAGCGACTATGACGAATCCAGAGTTGCTGTGACCACCGGCAACTGCCGAGCTGCGCTCGGCTTGGACGGGCGAGGGCTGCCCGTCCCCACACGAGCGGGGTACAGCAACACTGAATCCGCTCTAACGACTAACGACTGAGGTTCACATGTTCTTACACGGAATCTTCCCGCCCATCACGACGCCTTTCTATCCCGATGGCGAGGTGTATTACAAAAAGCTCGAAGCGAACGTCGAGCGTTATTCGCGCACGCCGGTCGCGGGAATCGTCGTGCTGGGCTCAACCGGCGAAGCGATTCTGCTCTCCGACCAGGAACGCCGCGACGTGCTGAAGACGGCGCTGGCCGCCGCCGCGCCCAATAAAGTCATGATCGCGGGCACCGGCATCGAATCCGCGCATGAAACCCTGCGCCTTACCGAATACGCCGCCGAGCTTGGCTACGATGCGGCTATGATACGCACTCCGCACTATTACAAAAAGCAGATGCTGCCGGCGAACCTGCTGGCTTTCTATCGCACCGTCGCCGACCGCTCCGCCCTGCCGATTATCATCTATAACTTCCCGCAGGCCACCGGATACGACATTCCCGCCGAAGTCGTGATCGAACTCGCCGAGCATCCCAACATCATTGCCATCAAGGAATCGAGCGGCAACCTCGACAAAGTGAAAACCATGGTCGAGGGCACGCGGCATGTAAAGAGGCAAGCCACCGTGACGGAAACGTTCGCAGCCGTGACTCTGCGCATGTTGAAGGCCGCCGCAGCCGGTGTGGCCGGAAAATTGAAGACGCGGCAGAAAGAAATCGGCTTCCAGGTCATGGTCGGCGCCGCGCACCAACTCGAACCGTCTCTCGCCCTGGGAGCGGTCGGCGCTATTCTCGCCTTCGCCTGTCCTGCGCCCGGCGCGTGTTACGAAATCTATGCCGCGCTCAAGGACGGAGACCACGCACTCGCCCGCGAAAAACAAGAGCGCGTGAAACTGGCCGCCCAGCGCGTGGTTGGCGAATTCGGCGTCCCCGGCGTGAAGTACGCCATGGATCTCAACGGCTATTACGGAGGCCCGTCGCGCCTGCCATTCCTGCCGCTCACCGGCGAGCAGAAAGCCGAGATCGAGAAGTTGATGGCGGGCATCAAGAGTTGAGCCATTTTGGATGATCCGATGAACTCATCAGAGGCGCGGCTTGCCGCGCCTCCGGCAGAGACGGGGCAAGCCCCGTCTTTACTCACCTCTGTTATTTGCCTGGCGCTTTCGCGCCGTTCAGTTCGTCGGCCAAAGCGTCGGCGCCGTAAATGTGGCGCAGCGCTTCGATGATGCCGCGCGAATCGACATGCACGGCCCGCGCCTGGCGTTCGTCGTAATAGAAATCCAACACCAGCGACTGGATGTTCCCATCGAAAATAATTCCCACCAGTTCGCCGGCTTTGTTCACGGTCGGGCTGCCGGAGTTGCCGCCGATGATGTCCGCGGTGGAAACATAATTCAGCGGCGTATCGAGATTGAGCTTCGATTTCATCTTCAGCCAGCCAGGAGGCAAATTGAATGGCGGTTGGTTGGCGTGCTCGTCGGCATGTTGGAAAGCGCCGGCGAAGTTGGTGAAGGGAGGAATCTTCTTCCCATTCTCCTCATACCCCTTTACCGTGCCATAACTGAGGCGCAGGGTGAAGGTCGCGTCCGGCGGCTGATTGAAGCCGGTTTGGGCAAAGCGCGAGCGCGCGATGGTGGCGCCGTCGCGCCGCACCGCCGCATCCACCTCGTCGTCGTAGCGCTTGCGTGCCGCCCGCGCCTCGGCTTCAACGTTGCGCATCAGGACGATCAGCGGATCAGTGCTCGCATCCACTGCCGCCTTTCCGCCCTCATAAAGTTGCTTGCGGACAGCCACGTCATCCAGCTTTGTACCGGCGATCAGCGCCTGGGCAGCCTCGGCAGGCGATTTGCCGCCGAGCGCCGCCTTCACAGCTGGATCGTCGGGCCCCAGCGCTTCCTGCATTTGCGTCAGGGCAAGAGTTAGCGTTGCGGTCTCAAGCTTCTTGTATATGGGAGCCGTGCTGAACAGCTGCTGCTCCAGCGAGGGCAGCGCGGAATCGCTAAACTCGCGCAGACGTTCGCCGTTCGGCTTCGACTTTTCCGCGGCGGCACGAACCAGGGCCCGGGCGTATCCCGCCAGATCCGAATAAAACCCACGCATGCGCTCCAAATAGATGAATGCGTCATAGATTTCCCGGTTCACCTTCATGGCGTTGGCAAGCTCTTGCCAGGGGTTGGGCTCGCCCACATGCTTGTCCATGTAGGCCTTTTCGCGCTCGCGCTCGGCCTTGTCCATTTGCGCCAGCACGGCCATATCCTGTAGTCCTTCATACATGCCCTTGAACGCCTTCTGCGAGTTCTGCAAGCCGAAGATGTCTTCCTGCGCGATGCGCGCGTTCTCCTCCGACTCCGCGCCGAATTTCTGCAGCATGTCGATGCGGCGCTTGTAGCTGGCGAGGCGCGAGGGATAATCCACGTCTTTCAGAAAGAGCAATTGGGCCATCGTTTTCAGGCGATCCGTGCCTCCGGGGTGGCCGGAAACGAAAACCAAGTCGCCATCTTTCGCTCCCACTTTCGACCACTGCAAATAGTTGTCGAGATGGGCCGGTTTATCGTTCTCGTAAACGCGGAAAAAGGTGATGTCGAGGTCATAGCGCGGATAGGTAAAGTTATCGGGATCGCCGCCGAAAAATGCCGCGTCGTATTCCGGCGCGAACACCAGGCGCACATCGGTGTATTTCTTGTACTTGTAGAGGTTATAAACCTCGCCCGAGTAGAGCGTGACCACGTCGCAGCGCAGGCCGGTTGCAACGGTACAGTCTTTCTCAATGGCGCTCATGGCCGAGCGCTGCGCCTGGGCGGCATCGGCGGCCGACATGGCGGGCGGAGCGGCGGCCTTCACCTTGGCGGTGACGTCGTCGATCGCGACCAGCTCGTTCAGTTCAAGATCGGGACACTTGCCTTCCTCCGCCTGCGTCTTGGCGTAAAAACCGTTCTTCATGTAATCGGCGCCCGAGGTGGCCAGCTTCTCGATGCAGTCGGCGGCCACGTGATGATTGGTAAACGCCAGGCCGTCGGCCGATACGAACGAACCCGATCCTCCATTGTTAAAGCGCACCGACGACAGCCGCAGGTGGTCCAGCCAGGCCTGCGTGGGCAGGAAACCGTATTGCTTCTCGACCCGGTCTTTGGGGAAATTGGTGTAGAGCCACATGCCTTCGTCGGCCAGCGCCAGGGGCGCTGCCAGGGCAAGGGCGAGTGCAAAAATGAGCAGTTTTGCTTTCATGAATTTCTCCGTGTCTCAAGACGAATTTCTGCCGGCGGAGCACACGCGCTCCCGCGGCAAATGGCAAGGCTGTAATTTTACCCCGAGCGCGCCTCCAAGCCAAACGCGCGCTTGCATGGTAGTTGGATTGTTCGTTGCCGCGCACTTCGAGCCGGGCGCGGGAAATGCCTTTGGGAAACTCTGATCAAGTGTGGCGCGGGCGCCCTCGCCCGCGAAAAAGCCGCACCTTCACAGTGCTCCTGGCGCAACGAGATACTTATTCATAGTTTCCCTTGGGAAACGCCGCCGGCTTGGCGTATAACATCATGGGGACGCGGTGCGACTTTATGGCGCGCCCGAGCATCTTATATCCATCCGCACTGCGAACTGAGGAGCCATGGCCACTGTTACGAACCAACACGCCTCCAAAGGGCTGGAAGGGATTGTCGCCGCCACCTCCAGCATTTGTTACATCGACGGCGAGCAGGGAGTGCTCGCCTATCGCGGCTATGACATTCACGATCTCGCCAACCATTCCACTTTCGAGGAAGTTTGCCACCTGCTGTGGTTCGGATATCTGCCCAGCGCCGACGAACTCATGCACCTCAAGTGGCGCATGGCGGAAGAGCGCAAGCTCGACGCCTCGATTTTTTACCGGCTGCAGCTCGTGCCCCGGCACGTTCCTCCGATGGACATGCTGCGCACGATCGTGTCCGCGCTGTCGTATTACGATCCGGAATACAACAAGAACGATCATGAGGCGAACATCAACAAGGCCATCCGCCTGACCTCGCAGATCTCGATGCTGGTGGCGGATTACGACCGCATTCGCAAAGGCAAGCCGATAGTCGAGCCGGAACGGTCGCTTTCGCACGCGGCGAATTTTCTGCTCATGCTGAATGGCGCACCGCCCACGAAGACCGCCGAGCGCGCGCTCGACACCGCGCTCATTTTGCACGCCGACCATGAACTGAACGCTTCCACCTTCGCGGCGCGGATCACGGCCGCTACCCTTTCCGACATGCACTCGGCGATCACTTCGGCGATCGGCACGCTCAAGGGGCCGCTGCACGGCGGCGCCAACGAAGCCGTTTTCAAAATCCTCAAGGAAATCGACGCCAACGGCGCCGACCCCGTCGAGTACGTCAAAGGGATGCTGGCGCAGAAGAAGAAAATTCCCGGTTTCGGACACCGCGTCTACCACACGGAAGATCCACGTGCCACGCACCTGCGGCAGATGTCGCACGACCTGGGCGAGTCCAGCGGCGACCCCAAGTGGTTTGAATACTCGCACAAAATCGAGGACTTCGTCAGGGGCGATAAGAAGCTCAACGCCAATGTGGACTTCTATTCGGCTTCCACTTACCACACGCTCGGCATCGACGTGGACCTGTTCACGCCCATCTTCGCGGTCGCCCGGGTGGGTGGCTGGACGGCGCATGTCATCGAACAACTCGACGATAACCGGCTGATCCGCCCGCGCGCGGAATACATCGGGCCAGCCCATCCGCAGAAATATGTGCCGGGCGAGAAACGCTGAGTTGGTGTGTGCTCGTGTAGGGACGGGCGCCCCCGCCCGTCCAAGCCGAGCGCAGCTCGGCAGACGCCTGCGGTCGTAGCAATGGTGGACTTGCTATAAGCTGTTACTGGCATCGACCGCTTCTATCCGCGACGGAAGCCCGATTCTCACGCCGTGCAGCGGTATGATGGCGGATGTGGGATTGGCGCTGGCATTGGTCGCGGAAACGATCGCGCGTCTGCGACACTTATCGCCCGTATACAGCCAAGCTTCGAGCCACGAACTGCGAGCTTCGAGCGATCAACGGAGTAACCGCTATAGCCGCCTGTGGGGGAAGTCAGTTTCGTATCAGGGTACGTCTTCAAACGTGCCGTAAGTGACGTGTGATGAATGCGCCTTTAGGCGCGGGAGTTTCACCGCGGGCTGATAAGGCTCGCTCGAAGCTCGCGGCTCGAAGCTCGTAGCTATTTGCTGAGTGCTAAATGCTAACTCACTGAAACTATCGCCGTCGCCATGTCGGGAGGAGTCGACTCCTCGGCCGCTGCGGCCATGCTGCGCGCCGAAGGGCGCAACGTCATTGGCCTGACCATGCAGCTCTGGAACCAGCGCCGTCTGGCCGGCCGCGAAGGCATGGCGGAATCCGCCCGAGACCCTTGTTGTTCGATGGACGATATTTACGACGCTCGGCGCGTTGCCAAGACCCTGGGCATCCCCCACTACGTGGTCAATCAAGAAGAGCGCTTTGAGCGCGATGTGGTGCGGCCGTTCGTCGCGGAGTATCTCGCCGGGCGCACGCCCATCCCATGCAGCCTGTGCAACAATTGTTTGAAGTTCGGCGAGCTTCTCATGGTGGCGCGCCAGATTGGCGCCGATAAGATTGCCACCGGCCATTACGCTCAGGTGGCGTTTGATGAGCGACTCAACCGCTGGCTGCTGAAGCGGCCAGCCGATAAGTCGAGGGACCAGACTTACTTTCTCTTCGGCCTCACACAGGAGCAACTAAGCCGCACCCTGTTCCCGCTCGGCGGAATGACCAAGCCCGAAGCCCGCGAACTTGCCCGTAAGCACAACCTGGCGATTGCCGAAAAACCCGGCTCACAGGAGATATGCTTTGTCCCTGGCGGCGACTACAAGAAGTTTCTCGAAGCCTATCTCGCCGAGCAGGGAGGCAAGCACAACGAGATTGGCGGCGAGCCGGGCGGCGGCGAGGTGGTTACCAGCGACGGCAAGGTGATCGGCGAGCACTCTGGCGTTCACAACTTCACGGTCGGCCAGCGCAAGGGGATCGGTGTGGCCACGGGCTCTCCGCTGTACGTGATTCGGGTCGATAACCGCACCCGGCAAGTGGTGGTCGGCAGGGAAGAGGAACTTTACTCGCGCACTCTCCGCGCTCGTCGCAGGTGAATCTGATTTCCGATGGCCGAGTTGCGCGCGCCCATGCGGGTCGCGGTAAAGATCCGCCACAAGCATCAGGCCGCGCCCGCCATGATTGAATCCGCCGGCCCCGGCGAAATTAGAGTTACCTTCGACGAGCCGCAGCGCGCAATCACTCCCGGCCAGGCCGCCGTTTTTTACGATGGCGACATGGTCGTCGGCGGCGGTTGGATCGAGAATTCTCAGTAAAGACGCGGCTTGCCGCGTCTCGACTTTCGCGCGTCCGGGCCGCGTGCGCGTTCCTGGTTGCCGGTTCCGGAAGTGCTAGTACCAACGTGTACCTCCGGTAACTTCTTTTCTCTTCCATCTCGCCTAGACTTTCTGTGTAGACCCGCTGCGCGGGCACGAGCGCGGCAGCGGGCGAAATCATGCGATTCAGTCTCCCTAGCTTGCGATTGCTGGCGCTCCCGGTGCTGCTCGCCGTACTGTTCCCGCTGGCCGTCTCGGCCCAGGACGATGGGCCGTCGCTCGGCGACGTCGCGCGCAATCTCCGCAAAAGCAAATCGCAGCAGCATACTCAACCCCAGCCGGACGCCGCCCCCACGGTGTCGCCCACCGTCATTGATAACGACAATCTGGCCCAGGTCATGGAGGATGTCAGGAAAGCAAGGCCGGTGAAAGAGGACAAGACCGTGTTTTCCATCGATCCTGCCAGCAATACGGTGAAAGTATCGGCCCCCGATGTGAGCTGCAGTTTGTCGTTCAACGCGCGGGCCAGTTCGCTGCTCATCAAGCCGGTCCTGATCGAAGACTTGCCGCTCCCCGAACTGGTCAAGATCGACGGCCCCGGTTCGATTCAGGGTGACAATCTACAGCTCGAAATATTCAACGGGACCGACTGGGACATTCGCGAAATCACGATTGGCCTGACGCTCGAACGCAAGCCGGGAGAAGACGCCGAAGTCGCGGCGCGCGCGCGCGTGATTCCGGCCTCACAACCCACGGAGCCGGCCACCGTCGAGCGCCGTTCCGATGTAACGCTCCTCTATCACCTCAAGGCCACGGCCAAGCCCTTCAGCACGACAGCGTTTCACGAAAATATCGGGATCACTCCCGGCCCCGATGAAGATTGGCGATGGTCAATCGTGGAGGCCAAGGGAATACGGCCGTCGCCAGCGCAGGCGGCGCCCGCGCTTGCAGACAAAACCGCACAGGGCCGCAGATGACAACCAGAGAAAAGTGAATTAAGCTTTAATCGCTGTCACTTGTCACCCCAGCCGGGATGGCGGAACTGGCAGACGCAGCGGGCTCAAAATCCGCCGGGCTTCGGCCCTTGGGGGTTCGACTCCCCCTCCCGGCACCACAGCTTTCCCAAGCCGCGGTCGCGATACGAGTAGTATGCGGGTTGCGGTAACATACGCTTCAAATGCGATCCTCACGGCTATTCGCCGGGTTGTTTGTGGCCGCTGTTGTGGCCGGGCTCGCGAGCCAGGCGGCGCGCGTTCTGGTGGTTGACGCTCCGGAAAAATCCGATGTCATGGTGGTGCTGGCCGGGGAAACGAAGGTTCGTCCGGCCCGCGCTCTGGAACTGTTGCGCCAGGGAATGGCGCCGCGCGTTTTCATGGATGTGGAGACGCGAATTGTGATCTACGATCAGCGGCTGACCGACATCGCGCGGAAATTCGCGGGCGGCCTGCCCGAGGCAAACCGCGTTTCGGTTTGCCCGGTCGCCGGCTTCTCCACCAACGCTGAGGCCGACGATGTACGGCCGATGCCTGCAACCGCTGGGCGCGCATCGCGTGCTGATCGTGACCTCAGACCATCACACTCGCCGCGCCTTGGCCATTTTTCGCCAGCGCCTGCCGCAATACCATTTCAGCGTGGCCGCGGCGCGCAATCCGGAGGAATTCGGCTACGCCTGGTGGACGAACCGCGAATGGGCAAAGGTCACTCTCAACGAGTGGACGAAAACGCTGTGGTGGCAAGTGGTGGATCGATGGCGGTAGCCGGTTGATGTTCAGACCTGAGAGCGCATCCGCTGCAATTTTCTTTTTTTTCGCCCGCCTACTATAATCGCCAATTGCCGTATTTCCGTGCAGGAGTTGAAGCGACCCAGGCCCCGGTCGGATGCCAGTGGCGAGTCCGATCCTGTATTCTGTCTAGTTACGCCATTTTTGCATTCCCTGGAGGACAGCAAGGAACATGGAAAAATTCGTTCGCACTTTATTGGCGGCTTTCTTTCTTCTCGGTATCGCTTCCGCTCAGAGCATTCCGCGAGTCATTGTATTTGGGGGCATGTCGTACCTCAGCTATGACAACGCCACGAACCCGAGCTCGTTCTCGAATCGGATGGGCATGATCGGCTTCGACGCGTCCGCCGCTGTACCATCTCTGGCATCGCTTTTCTGGAGAGGCGGACCTCGGCTATCACGAGCGCAACAATTGCCCCGGTACCTCGAATGATTCGAACTGCAAGGATTTCTCCTTCATGGCCGGGCCGCGCTATACGTTTGGGAGTGGCTCTGGCCGGATGACAACCTTTGTGCATGGACTGATTGGCGAAGACAAGGCCGATCTTCCCAACGCCAACGGCACAAATGGTCTTGTGTCAGGAGATTCGTCTTTCGCGTTCGCCGGGGGCGGTGGCGTCAATTATTGGCTCTTTCGCCGCATCGGTTTCGGGGCGGAGGGCGATTGGTTTTACACCCATCACCTGAGCACCTACTCAGGCGTCCCCAGCCAAACCACCAGCCTCCGCGCTTCCGCCGGAATCGTCTTTCGATTTGGCGGTGAAACTTCTGGGGCTGGGCGCGCGCCTAAATCCCGGCGTGAAGCTCTGCCCTCGTCGCAGTCCAGAGCTGTTCCTGCCGAGAGTCAGCCTGCAGCAGAAGCCGCCCGTCAGCCGGTCCAGACCCTGGCCGGTACGCCGGGTCACGGCCTGTTGATCGCCGCGCTCGGCGCCGCGGTGGTGCCCCAGGAATTCGACGGCGCAAAAATTTTGGAGATCGTGCCCGGCAGCGTTGCCGAGATGGCATCCTTGAAGGTCGGCGATCTGATCAAGTCGGTGGATGGCAAAGCGATAAAAACGCCGATGGAACTGCTCGCCGAGCTCTCCGATAAATCCGGCAAAGTCCGCATCGGCATTCAGCGCGGCGACGTGATGACGGAGACGCTAATCCTGCTGGGCCGCTGAGGACGCGGGAAATGTAAGACTGGTGCGCCCGGAGAGATTCGAACTTGAGCCGTTTTGCGGGCGTGAGCGGAACCGGGGTTCCCGGCACGCGCGGGTTTCGCGTGACGGGGTGGGGGAGCGGGAGCCCGCGGGCGAAATCCCGAGCGGAGCGAGGGATCTCAGCGATCGGAGAGCGAAGCGTATAACTGGTGCGCCCGGAGAGATTCGAACTCCCGACCTACAGCTCCGGAGGCTGCCGCTCTATCCAGACTGAGCTACGGGCGCACGGCGGTAAAGGTTGAGTTTACAACCTTCGCGGATCGCCTTCAAATGGCATCTGGTGATCGGGCCATCGGGTGATCTAAGTTACAAAGGCAGAGCGGTTTGGAATTTAGATGCCCGATGAACCGATCACCCGATCACCCGATGCTCTAGCAGCCGCCGACTTTCCAGAAGCGTTCATCCTGATAGTCGAGCGTCAGCAGGCGATTGCGCGGGTCGTGCCGCTTGCCGCAACTGGGGCAGGGAATGAAGCTGCGGAGGTGCATTCCCCGCCGGTCGTAATCCTCGGCCACGGCAAAGCTCGTGCCGCAACTGCACGGGATGAGAAACATGCGGAGTTTCTTGTCTTTGGCTCCGGCTTCTCTTTCTTGGTGTGCTGCGCTTCATTTTTCCGAATCCCGAGTTGCTGCGACTGCCGGCAGGCTGCCGAGCTGCGCTCGGCTTGGACGGCCGAGGGCGGCCGTCCCTACACGGGCAGATTAGCCTTCCACCGCCGCCATCGTCCCCTTTTTCCGCTTGTTCGATTGCAGGATCTTCTTGCGCAGCCGCAGCGCTTTCGGCGTGACCTCGACGAACTCATCGTCGGCGATAAATTCGATGGCTTGTTCCAGATTCAGATTGCGATAAGGAACCAGGCGGATCGCCTCATCGGAAGTCGAAGCCCGCATATTGGTCAGCTTCTTCTCGCGCACAATGTTCACGTCGAGGTCGGTGTCTTTCGCGTTCTCGCCAATAATCATGCCTTCATAAACTTCCACGCCCGGCCCGGCGAAAAGCACGCCACGCTCCTGCAGATTGTATAAAGCGTAAGAGGTCGTAAGCCCCGGCCGGTCGGCGATCAGCGCCCCGGTCGGGCGATGCGGAATTTCTCCCTGCCACTCGATGTATCCGTCAAAGAGCGCGTTCATGACGATGGTGCCGCGCGTGTCGGTAAGCAGCGTGCTGCGCAGCCCGATCAAACCGCGGCTGGGCACGCGGAATTCCAGCCGCACCCGCCCGTAGCCGTGGTTGTGCATGTTGGCGACTTCGCCTTTGCGCGAGCCGACGTGCTCCATGACCACGCCCACAAATTCCTCGGGAATATCGACGGTAAGATGTTCGACCGGCTCCATCAGTTTGCCGTCGATCGTGCTTGGTGACAATCTCGGGCTTGCCCACCATCAATTCGTAACCTTCGCGGCGCATCATCTCGATCAGAATGGAAAGCTGCAACTCGCCCCGCCCCAGCACCTTGAACGAATCCATGCTCTCCGTCTCTTCCATGCGCAGCGAGACGTTGGTGAGCAGCTCTTTTTCCAGCCGCTCGCGCAGGTTGCGCGAGGTCACGTAATTCCCCTCGCGTCCGCAAAACGGAGACGTGTTGACGGTGAACAGCATGGCAATCGTCGGCTCGTCGATCACAATCGGCGCGAGCGGCGCCGGATTCTCCGCGCTGGTAATCGTCTCGCCAATCGTGATCCCTTCAACACCCGCCACGGCAACGATGTCGCCCAACGTTGTCTCGGTAATGTCGGTGCGCTTGAGCCCGGAAAAGCTGAACAGTTTGGTGATGCGGATTTTCTCCAGCGACCCGTCGCGTTTCGCGATCGCCACGTCTTCTCCCGTCTTCAACGTCCCGGAAAAAACGCGGGCAATGGCGAGGCGTCCGAGGTAGTCGCTGTAATCGAGATTCGCGACCAGGATTTGCAACACGCCGTCGGCATCCCCCTGTGGAGCGGGAATCGTGCCGACGATCGCGTCAAACAACGGACGCAAGTCCTCGCCCGCCGCTCCCTGATGCACCGCCGCCGTCCCCGTCTTGGCGTTGGTGTAGAGCACGGGGAAGTCGAGCTGATCTTCCTTCGCGTCCAGATCGATAAATAGGTCGTAAACCTCGTTCAGCACTTCCTGCGGACGCGCGTCCGGACGGTCGATCTTGTTGATGACGAGGATCGGCTTCAGATTCGCTTCCAGCGCCTTGCTCAACACATAACGCGTCTGCGGCAGCGGCCCTTCGCTGGCGTCGACCAGCAGCATCACGCCGTCCACCATTTTGAGCGCGCGCTCCACTTCGCCGCCAAAATCCGAGTGCCCGGGCGTGTCCACAATATTGATCTTCACGCCCGCATAAAACACAGCCGTGTTCTTGGCGAGAATCGTGATCCCGCGCTCGCGCTCCAGATCGTTCGAGTCCATCACCCGCTCGGCCACCGTCTCGTTGTCGCGGAAAGTCCCGCTCTGCCGCAGCATGGCGTCAACCAGCGTGGTCTTGCCGTGGTCCACGTGGGCAATAATGGCGATGTTGCGAATATTAGGATTCAGATGGAAAACTCCTCGGGTCTGCCGTAGGACGTGTACTACTACTTTACTATGGCGGATGCTGGAGGCCCCACGCATTCGCGTTTTTGCGAATGAGTGGGCTTGAATGAGTGGGTCCGTCACTGTCCGGCTGAGACCCAGGGCGAACTGTCGCTTGACAGCCAGTGTTACCTAGGGTAACATTTAACGAGTGTACAAAGTCGTCACCACAAAATCCTTCGCCAAAGCGATTTCCCGGCTTCCGGTGAACTGGCAGAAGCGGATTGTGGAGAAGATCAAGGAGATCGCCGCCGATCCATACGCCCAGCACAACAACGTCACCAAGCTCCAGGGACGCGATGGTTACCGGCTGAGAATTGGCGACTGGCGCGTCATTTACGAGCTGCACGACGACCGTGTCGAATTGTGGGCTCTGGAAGTGGGACCGAGAGGAGGAATCTACTGATGCGTATCGAAACCATTACCCGCAAGGGCAGGGAATTCGCGGTGGTTCCAGTGGTGGCCCTCGAAAAGCTGATGGCAGACGCGGAAATGCTGGCCGACGTGAAGGCGTACGATGCCGCCAAAGCGCGTCTAAAAAATGGCGAGGACGAACTCATCCCACTGGAAATCACCGAGCGCCGGCTGCGGGGAGAGCACGCGCTCCGCATCTGGCGTGAGCATCGCAAGCTCACCCAGGAGCAGCTGGCGAGGAAGTCAAAAGTATCGCGCGCCCTGATCGCAGCCATCGAAACCAACCGCAAGTCCGGCTCCGTCAGCACCTGGAAGAAGCTAGGCGCCGCTCTCGACGTAAGCTGGGAGCAACTGGCCTAGCAGCCCGTGGTGGAAGTCGGCGTGCAGCGGACGGGTAACACTATTCATGAATTGTCATCCCGAGCGCAGCGAGGGATCTGCATTTTCGCGGCAAACTACAGATCCCTCGCTGCGCTCGGGATGACAAAATCAGGTGAATTGAGGGTGAAACTGCGGGTTCTCACTTTCACCACGGGCTGCTAGGGTCATGGCAGCCCCTTCTTCAGGCCAATCGGGCGCTCGGCGCAACCCTCCGAAGGCACGCTACCTTTTGAGTGCCGCTTAGCGCCAACTGCGCTGCTGAGTATCGGAGGACGAAACCACCATAGGTTCGTGGTGCGCTTTGCTGGCGTGCTCATTGATCGCGGTCGCGGCTTGGGTGCGGAGGTTCCCGTCTTTGGCGTCGAAATCCAGCGTGCTGACGCTGTAGTCACAGCGCGTGCAGGTAAACTTTATGCCGTCCTTGATGCGCGCGATTCGATAGGCTTTCACTGTTTGAATTGTAGTCCTCCGCAAGCCGCGGCGGGCACGCGATGGTGAAGCGGCAAAGGTAACTCAAGTCCAGCGCCGTTCGCCGGCAGTATGAGGCAGGGAAGCGTTGGTTTAGAATCCTGCTGAAGGGAAGCGGTCTTGGCCGGGAGACGACATGGAGAACTGGAAGCGGGCGGTGATTGCGGGATCGGTGGGAGCGGCAGCGGTGTTGTTGATGAAGCGGAAGCGTCCCGCGGCGGTCTTGGTGGGATGCGTCGGACTGACGGTGCTGGCCTCTGAGTATCCCAGCCAGTTTGAAAAGATTCGCGAGGAGCTGCCTTCCTATGTGCGGCAGGGAGCGCGCTTTCTCGATCTCGCCATGCAGATCGGCCGGAAAATCGAGGAGTTGGCGGAAAAACGCGCGGCGCGGGCGTTTGAGGAGCTAGGAGAGTTTTAGGCTTGCGGAGCTCGGTTGTAGATAATCGTGATGAGATATTCGCGAATCATAGTGTTGTTGTCGGTCAGCATCGCTTGTGTTGGGATCAACTTCCGGTTGATAACGACTGGCCACTACCGCGCGCCGCTGCTTGTGTTTCTGGCGTTTGGTCTCGTGGTTGTCACTCTGCTGCCGAAGCTGCCTCCGTTTACAAAGGATCCCGCAACAGATTCGCACAAGCCAACTGAAGGCGTCGAAGTCTTTCCGGAGAGTGGGCTACATATTCATCGGGGGATTCGTCCTTGGGTTACTCAAACTTCTCTCAGGAGAATTCAAGGGCATCCCAGCATGGTGGGTCGTGATTATGTTCTGCTGGAGCGGGTTTCTGATTTCGGGTTGTTTCTGGATGGCTAAGCGTTACAGGACGGGCATTCCTAAGCGCGAAGACGTTCCGCCCGGGCGCACCAACAGATGATGTCAGGAAGGCTCGACCCGCGCTGCTGATACATTTGCGGGGGACGGACCGTGGCGCTAATCGATGCCCAGTTGTTTGCGGGCCTCGGGGCTTAGGCGTTCGAGCGTCCAGGGCGGATTCCACACCACGTTGACATTGGCGTTACGGACGCCGGGGAGTTGTTCGACCCGCGCCTTTACCTGCGCGCTGATGTTGACATGCTCGGGGCAGTCCTGGGCCGTGAGCGTCATAGCGACGGTGACGTCGTGCTGGCCCGCGGGCAGGTCGTCAATGCGGATGTCATAGATCAGGCCGAGATCGACGACATTGACGGGAATTTCAGGATCGTAACACTGCCTGAGTGCGTTCAGAACGTCATTCCGGGCAATGGGCATGAATTTCCTTTGCGGCTGGTGGTCAAATACTCGGAAAGCTTGATCCCAGCCGCGCTGCATACGCGTGCAACGAAGGGGCACAGTTCTTAGATTATGGCGATCAATCCGGAGTTTCAGAAAAAATTGCAGGTCTTTCTCGTGGCCGCCATTGTGCTTGCGGGCGGACGCGTGGTGTACATTGCGTACAAACGGCACGAAGTGGCGAAGGAAGACGCGAAGCCCAGGCAGGAAACTTTGTTGCAGGCGGATTACTACGTTAGGCCGAAAAAATTGTATCCTTACGATCTAAAGTCGGCCCGGCAGTTGACCGCGCAGCCCGTATGGGTGAGGGCCGGTTATCAAATCACTTACTATCCATACGATGTGCAGCGGCACAAGACCGGTTTCTCGCATGAGGCGGGAACTTTATTGCCTTTGCAGAAGCTCGCGATTCAGGATGTGGTGACCGATGTTACTCCGCTAGCTCCGGGGACCAGGCAGGTGATGGCGCGTTTTGCGCTCGAGGGCAAGGACTACGCGGCCCCGATTGGCGCGGAAAAGGGCAGCGATTTCAAAATTTACTCCGACGAAATGTTCTTCATCGAAGATCCACACGATCTCTACAAGCACTGGCCCGCGGATGTCTGGAAGAAAATCGACGCGCATGAAGTGCAAGCCGGAATGAGCGAGTTGCAGGCCAGCTTCGCGATTGGAACGGGCGTTCTGCAAGGTTCTGGCGTCTACGGTTCGAGGACCCTGCATTACGCGAATGGCGGGAAGCCGCTGGTGGTCACGTTTGAAGACGACAAGGCGGTTGCGATCAAGCCGGGCTCGTAAGTTACAATCCCGTCATGAAACGTACACTCGGCGTTGTTGTCACCTTTTTCCTACTCTCCATTTTTAGTTTCGCCGCGCCGCGCACCCTGCGCGTCGATTATTACCACACCGGAAATTCGCGCGAGGAATGGTTCAGCCTGGATCGAGTGGTGCTGGAGCCTCTGGAGTGGCCGGGAAATCCGGCCAAGGCCATCGACGATAGCCGGTTGGGCGACTACCTGTTTGAAGTGCGCGAGCGCGGCAGCGGGAAGCTCTTGTACTCGCGCGGATTCAATTCCGTGTTTGGCGAGTGGAAGACGACGGAAGAAGCCCTCCACGGCAACCGGACGTTTTCCGAGTCGCTGCGCTTTCCAACGCCCGACGCGCCCGTGGAAGTGTCGCTCAAAGCGCGCAATGGAAACGACGAGAACGGCGCGCAGCAAATTTGGAAGGAAGTCTGGAAGACCGCGGTCGATCCCAAAGATAAGTTCATCGACCGCTCGCGGCCGCCTTCGCCGGGAGCGTTGCTGGAATTGCAGAAGATGGGCGATCCCGCGAGCAAAGTGGACTTGCTGGTGCTCGGCGATGGTTACACGGCGGCGGAGCGCGGGAAATTTGAAAAAGACGCGCGGCGATTCATGGAGGCGCTGTTCGCGACCTCGCCGTTTCGCGAGCACCAGAAAGATTTCAACGTGTGGGGCTTGTGTCCGGCGGCGGAGGAGTCGGGCGTCTCGCGGCCTTCGACTGGAATTTACCGGCGGTCGCCGCTGGGCGCTTCCTACGATGCGTTCGGCAGCGAGCGCTATGTGCTGACCACGGAGAACCGCGCACTGCGCGATGTGGCGTCGTTCGCGCCCTATGAATTCATCGAAATTCTGGTGAACGGCCAGATCTACGGCGGCGGCGGGATTTTCAATCAATACGCGACCGTGGCCATTGACAATCCGTGGTCCGGATATGTGGGCGTACACGAGTTTGGCCACCATTTTGCCGGACTGGCCGATGAGTACTACACGTCGGATGTGGCCTATCTGCCCTCGGACAAGAGGACGGAGCCGTGGGAGCCGAATGCGACTGCGCTGCTCGATCCGGCAAATTTGAAGTGGAAGGATTTGGTTGCGCCGGAAACGCCTTTGCCCACGCCCTGGGACAAAGAAGAGTTCGATCGCTTCGAGCGCGACATCCAGCGCCAGCGCAAAGAGCTGCGAGCGGCGGGCAAGCCCGAGGCGGAGATGGATGAACTTTTCCGCAAAGAGCGCGAGAAAGAAGATGCCATGCTCGCTTCCGAGAAGTACGCCGGGAAAGTCGGGGCCTTCGAGGGCGCGAACTACGAGGCAAAAGGCTACTATCGTCCGGAGTTGGACTGCATCATGTTCACGCGGCATAAAACGTTCTGCGCCGTCTGCCGCCGGGCCATTGAGCGCGTGATTCGGATGTATACGAACTGAAGCGCCTCACCGCCGAGTTCGACGATGACGATAGGTATGAATGAGGTTCTTGACTGTTAGCTCTTGGCTCGAAGCTCGTAGCTCGCAGCGATGGCTTATGGCGAATCCAGAGTTGCTGTAGCCTCTGGCAACTGCCGAGCTGCGCTCGGCTTGGACGGGCGAGGGCGCCCGTCCCCACACGAGCGGGATACAGCAACGGTGAATCTGGCTTAGATGCGGCAAGCCGCGTCTCTACAGAAACGTTCGATCAAACCTGAAGTTCAGCGTTCTTTCTTCGCCGCCCGCGATACAAACGCCAGTTCTTTAAGATACTCGCGGATGGGGCGCGCGGGAGTTCCCCAGAACACGACTCCTTTTCCGCGGATCACTTTTCCGGTTGGGATGCCGCTTTGCGCTCCGAGAATTGCGCCGGCTTCGATGCGCACGTGGTCCGCGATGCCGACTTGTCCGCCGGCGATGACGTTGTCCTCGATAATGGCGCTGCCGGAGACGCCGGTTTGCGCGGCAATGACCACGTTCTCGCCGATCTGGACGTTGTGGCCGATGTGCACCAGGTTGTCGATCTTCGTGCCGCGGCGAATACGGGTTTCGTCGAGAGCGCCGCGGTCGATGGTCGAATTTGCACCAATTTCCACATCGTCTTCAATCGTCAGGCGTCCGATTTGCGGGGATTGTTCGTAGCGTTCGGTTTCGGAATCGCGGACGTAGCCGAAGCCCGCACTGCCGAGGACCGCGCCAGCCTGCACGACGACGCGGTCGCCCAGAGTCGTTCCCGGGTAGATGGTGGCGTTCGCGTCGAGGCGGCAATGGCTTCCGATCACAACCTTGTCGCCAATCACCGCACCGGCGCCGACGATCGTCTCATCGCCGACGCTGACGTGTTCGCCGAGAACCGTGCGCGCGCCGATAGCTACGTTTTTGCCGATCTTGGCGGAAGCGGCAACGATGGCGGAAGGATGAATGACGCGATTGCGGTCGAGGTCGCGGAGCAGCCGCGCGGCTCGCGCGAAGGTGAGGCGCGGCTGCGGGGAAATCAAGAGAGGCTTGGATGCGGTGGCGCGCATGTCTCCGGCGGCAGAGTCTCCGGCCGCGAATTCTCCTGCAATGACGGCGGCGGCCGATGAGCCGAGCGCGGCGTCGAGATGCCGGGCATCCTCCACGAACACCAGGCTATGGTTGGTGGCGGATTGCAGGCTGGAGACGCTGCTCACGGTGATGGAGCCGTCTCCGATGAGACGGCAGCC
Source organism: uncultured Acidobacteriaceae bacterium (assembly GCA_963772155.1). Classification (GTDB taxonomy): domain Bacteria; phylum Acidobacteriota; class Terriglobia; order Terriglobales; family Acidobacteriaceae; genus Acidiflorens. Next base: position 248,683 of record CAVYVX010000006.1, read on the forward strand.
GAGGTTCTCGGCGAGATCGCGCAGGGTTTGTTTCATGGTTCCCTAGTTTAGTACAGTGGCGGCTGGCCGGGCGGGCGGGTCTTCCAGCGGCGGTGCACCCAGAGCCACTGGTCGGGATAGCGGCGGATGCAGTCTTCGATGATGCGGGTGAATTTTGCGGTGTTGGCGGCGATGTCGGCCTCGCTATCGTTCGTGCGAATCAGCTCTACGGCGGGATCGAAGCGCAGGATGAACTTGCGCAGCGTCGGATCCCACACGGTAAATCCGGGAACGACGGCGGCGTCTGTGCGCAAGGCGATGCGGGCGAGGCCGCTGGCGGTGCAGGCCGGGATGCCAAAGAAATCCACAAACACGCCCTGCGGCGGAGTCATGTTGGTGTCCATGAGAATGCCTACGGTTTCGCCGGCGCGCATGGCGGAGAGCAGGCCGCGGACGAAATCGTCTTTGTCGACGGTGCGGTTGCCGTGCATGGTGCGGTAGCGCTGGAGGAGTGCGTCAACGTAGGGATTGTCGAGCGAACGCATGACGATCGCCAGCGGATGACCTTGCAGCGAGTGCGCGAAGGCGGAAAGTTCCCAGGCCCCGAGGTGCCCGGTGAGAAACAGAACGCCTTTGCCGCGAGCGCGAGCGCGCTCGAAATTTTCAAAGCCGTCATAGACGACGATGCGAGAAACATTTTCGCGGGTGTAGCGGGGGAAGAGGCAAACTTCGGCGAGCTGGCGTCCCAGGGAAATGAATTCGCCGCGAACGATGCGGCGGCGCTCGCGCGGCGGCAGGGCAGGGAAGGCGAGAGCGAGATTGCGCAGGCCGACGCGGCGCAGGCGTCCGTGGACCGCGTAGACGGTCAAGCCGAGCGCGATCCCCATGGCGCGCGCCAGCGGGCGCGGGAGCAGGCCCAGGAGCTTGACCCAGGCCCAGACTAGAGCGTACTCAAGGCGTTCGCGCACGGTTGGTAGTTCTCAGTTCTCAGTAAAACCACGAACCATAAGATTTTAGCTTCTACTGAGAACCAAGAACTTAGGAACTAAGGTTTTGCTTTTACTGAGAACTGAGAACTGGGAACTGGGTACTCTACTTCTTCGCCGCTTGCTGCGCCCATTTGGCAAGCGTGCTCAAGAATGGGGAAGCGATTGGGGGAACTTCAATCTCTCCCTTGAGGGCGGTCCTGAACGGCACCATGCGGCCATAGAATTCGCGGGTGCTGCTCTTGTCCTGCTTAATGACAGCGCCGTTGAGTTCGAGTCCGGCGAAAAGACCGCGGGAGCGCGAGTAGGTCAGCACCTGCGCCCGCATCGTCCAATCGGTATCGGCGGCGGCGTGGCGTCCGACGGGGCCGGCGGCGGCGCTGGCATCGGCGCCGAGCTTGAAATGGCTGGAAAGCAGGTTATTCATGCCGTTCTTGTTCATGATCAGCATGACCACGTCGGTCGCCTGGCCGCCGATCTGCAAGCCGAAACTGCCGCCGCCAATGGTGAAAAAAGCGGGCGCGCTCCAGCCTTTTGGCGTGCGGCAACTGGCCACGCCTCTGCCATAACGGGCGCCGAAGACGAATCCTCCGTTGAGCAGCGAGGGGACCACGGCCACACATTCGGCGGAAGCGAGCACTTCTTCGGGGATGCTCTGGTCGGGAGCGGCCTGAATTTCGTCGAGCACCGTGCCGGCGGCTTCGACACGTTCCGCAGCCTTGGTGTCGGCGTTCGCAGCCTTGGTGTCGGCATCTGGATTAGCGGAAAGAATCGTCGTTTGGAAACATGTCAGGAAACAAACCAGCAGCACAACGAGGAGATTTTTCATCTTGCCTCACTTGGGAGATCGAATATGGAACCTGTTGCTTCTGATTCTATTCGATGCGGGGAGCGGACCGGAGGATGTGGGGGAGTAATCAGGGTGAGTCATGGCAATCACAGTTCCCAGTTCCCGGTTCTCAGTTCTCAGTTGGATTTTAACCATGAATCGCGTCCGCCTCAGACGGGTTGCGGTCACGGAGAAAAAGCTTGAACCACAGGGGGGACACAGGGGAAACCGTAAATGCGAAGCGTCGGCCAAGCTTTTCTTAGGTGTGAGGCAAAAAAATGCGGGGCCGGCAGCGGCGACCCTAATCTCCGCTCCCAGCCCCGTCTCCCAGGTTCTGTGGTAGGTGAAGTCAGTATGCGGCAGGTGGAAAATAGGGACAAGATTACCGAGGTCACTGTCCCTTGGTAACCGGGGGTGCCAAGAGCCGGGTCGATCACAAAGGCAGGGCCGACGCATATAAATTCTTTCAGCAGGTTCGTACTTTGGAGAAAGCTCTATGGAAGCCTGCGAATTGGCCGAATATCGCTGTAATGAGAGACATTCGTCGTACGTCAGCATAGAAGGAGAGACAAGTCCTCACTCAATTGGCGATGTGCCAGTCGAAATTGGCTGCCAAACTCCCCCGAAAGGGATCGAGGTAGTAATTTCTGACCCCTGAAAATTTATATGCGTCGGCCCTGATCACAAAGGGCGGGAAACTGCATTGACTGTGCCGCACATGAGATAATTTCCCGTCGTGGCCCGCAAGCCTTCATCTCTTCTCGACACCCGCGTCATCTACTGCGGCGACAACCTCGACCAACTCCCGAAGCTTCCCGACAACTGCATCGACCTGATCTACATCGACCCGCCCTTCAATTCAAACCGCAATTATGAAGTGTTTTGGGGAGAGACCAAGGAGAAGCGCTCCTTCGACGACCGCCACGCCTCCACCCAGGCCTACATCGAATTCATGCGCCCGCGCTGCGAGCAACTCGCCCGCGTCCTCAAGGTCACCGGGAGCTTCTACTATCACTGCGACTGGCACGCCAGCCACTACGTGAAGGTCATGCTTGATCAGATTTTCGCAGAGAACAACTTCAAGAATGAGATCGTGTGGAGACGAGCGAGCGCACACAACGACCCGCGCAAGTACGGGAACATCCACGACACGATCCTCTTCTACACTGGCTCAAAGAAGGACTACACGTGGAACCCCCAGTACACGCCTTACACCAAAGACTATATCGATTCGGAGTGGCAAGAGCTTCCATCAGGGGAATTCTTTAAGGGCGAGAACATGCTTGACCCCCAAAAAAAGATGGACGAATTCGACTTCATGGGGACGACCGCGCGCTGGCGGACAAATCTAGATGGGATGATGGCTCTGTGGAATGCGCCCCAAACCGAAGTGCCAAATAGTCACGGACGCATTCTCTTGCGCGCGGATGGCCGACCAAGAAAGAGATGCCGCATTGTGTTCCTGAAGGACCTTCCCGGCGTGAGCCTCCAAAGCTGGTGGGGAGATATTACGCCGCTCGCTGGTGGCGCCCTAGAACGACTCGGCTATCCGACCCAAGAAACCGCTCCCGTTGCTTGAGCGCATCATCAAAGCGAGCAGCAACCCGAATGACATTGTGCTAGACGCCTTCTGCGGGTGCGGGACCGCGCTGGTCGCCGCTCAACAACTCGGCCGCCAGTGGATCGGAATAGACATTTCACCTACTTCGTGTCGCGTCATGGCGAAGCGCCTACGTGACGTTTGCAAGCTCCACGAAGACGAAAAACTCTGGCGCATCGGGCGCGGCTTCGTCGTCCGCGATCTGCCGTGGACCGTCGAGAAGCTCCGCAAAATTCCACCGTTCGAGTTTGAAAATTGGGCCGTCATCGCGCTCGGCGGTATCCCCAACAAAGCCCAGGTCGGCGACATGGGCATCGACGGACGCATCTATCCGCTGTCCTCGATCCCGCAGAAAAGTGGCAAAGCGGCCGGCGAACTCGACTTCATGGACGTCTGGTACCCGTTGCAGGTGAAGCAGAAAGACAAAGCAGGCAGGCCCGATATCGATATGTTCGAAGCCGTATTGATGCGAGAGGACCGCACCAAAGGTTTCATCGTTGCCTTCGACTTTACCAGCGACGCGCTCCGCGAGATCGACGCCTTCTTTCGCCGCGAGCACCGCGTGATCGTCCCGTTCACTGTCCGTGAAATTCTCGACGAGACCATCGCTCAAAAACTGGTTTAGCTACCTCGCCGTCACCAGCGAATGGGTGATGGCGTGGACCGAAAGCGCGATGCGGTTCTGCACACCTACTTTGCGCATCAGTTTGGCGACGTGCGCTTTCACCGTGCGCTCTTCGATGCCGAGGGCCGAGCCGATCTCTTTGTTGGAGCGGCCGGCAACCAGCATTTCGAGGACCTCTTTCTCGCGGTCGGTAAAGGTAATTCTTCCGGCGGGGAAAATGCGGCCCGGAGATGAGCTGACGCGTTCAATGAACGTCGAGAGCACGCGGCGCGGGGCCCACACTGAACCTTGATGCACGACGCGAAGCGCCTGGATAAATTCAGCCGGCGAGGCAGCCTCGTCCACATAGCCCTTGGCGCCGGTGGCCAGGGCTTTGAGCACGCTTTCATCGTCCATGCCGGAACCGGTCACGATAATGCGCAGGTCGGGCCGCAGAGCTTTAATGCTGGCCATGATGTCGTACAGGTTCTGGCCGCCGCGATTGCCCAGCAGGGCCAGATCGATGGCCTGCAACTGGCCCAGGTCGGCGAGCGCAGCCGAGACCAGCTCGAGATCGGGTTCGGTATCGAAGAGGGCACGGAACCCCACAAATCGCAGTGGATCGCTTTCCACCACGGCGATACGGATCACCGGTTTTTTGGCGACGGCAACGGCTGCTTTCATGAAGGTATCCCTGTTAGGATTGCATCCTGAACCAGTTTGCCTGAACTAACACAGAATTGGAACGATTGCCGACCGGAGCAAATTACGGGGGTAACCCCCCCAAAGTTCGGCACCAAAGGAGGGTTGGCCGTGGGCCGAAGGCGGATGCAGGGGTTTTATCAGGGGATTCTCGCGGTGGGCATGATGGCGGCGGGGCTGGCGGCGACGCAGGCCCAGGCGCAAACGCAGCCTTCCGCCCAACCTGCGGCGCGGCCGTCAGCGGCATATCAGCCGAAGTTTGCGGGCGATCCGGCGCGCTCGGAAGCGGAAGCGCAGGCGCTCGGCTACATGCGGACAGTGCTCCGCGCGCAACACGCTTACAAGAAACGGCATGGCGTGTACGCGGAGTCGCTGGCGGCGCTGGCGGGCACCGGGTCCCTCACCAAGCGCATGGCGCATACCACCGACCGCGGCGATTACACGGCCGGCTTTCGTCCCCATCGCGGCGGTTTCGCGCTCACCATGACGCCCAAGCGCATGGACGGCGAACACCGCTCCTTCTACGCCGAAGAAGATGGCGCGATTCACGCGGACGATCAAAAGCCCGCGGACCTGGATTCGCCGAAAGTGCAGTGAGCGGGGCGTTCATGTTGTAAGGCCCACCGTGGGACAACCGCCCGCGGCTGCCCGGGCGAACGCAGGTCGCCCACAAGTTCTATGCAGTGGCGCCCTTGTGGGGCAAGGCTGTGGCATTTCTCAAGTTGCTGTAGAGGGAACCCGGAACAGGTAGGGCACGGCTTCAGCCGTGCCGCCATCAGCCGCAACGAGATACGGCTTCAGCCGCTGAGGGCGAGTACTATACACCATCACGAGAACTGCTCTAATCCGAGCCGCTGCCCTTGGGCTTGGATGACCCATCGTCGCGCTCGGGCCGGGCCGGTGCGGGCTGGACGGTGGGGACCTGATCGGCGACGCGGCGGACTGGGAGCGGGCCGCTCTTGGTGCCGTGGCGGCGCAATTCCTTCACGATGTCTTCGCGGTCGCGCGCGCCATAGTCGTGGGCGAAGCGGGTGAGGGCCTCGGTCACAATGTCGTGGTGGTGGATGTCTTCCAAACCCGGTTCCTGGGTGATATTCAGCCACAAGCGATGCAGCAGGACGACGTCCTCGTTCTTCATGGTGGGCAAGTGCGGCCCGATGCGGAAGGTGTCGACGATATCTTTGGGCTGAACGATCTGCAATACAAACTGCCGCTTCGGTTCCGGTATGGCTTCCCAGGCGCTGCCCAGGGCGAATGCCTGCTCGGCAGCCGTCATTTTGCTGGAGAGGCCGGTGACGACGCCGGAGGACTCCAGATTGTGGGCGGTCTGGGCGATGGCCGACCAGGCGTCGCGCGCCGGAACCACCAGGAGCGAGATCTTCTTGCCGAAACTTTCGGCGATCGAGACGGTGCGCGTGAACAGCGTCTGCTCGTAATCGCTGAAGATCTGCTCGCTGGAAAGGCCATAGTCGCCGCTCCCGAACTGGCTGATGCGGGCGGTCATGACGACCACGTCCTGCTCGTGCGTGTCGGTGCGCTCCAGCACCCAGCGCAGGTGGTTGAGCGTGTTGTAGTCGCGGACCGGGACGAGCATGTTGCCGGGGCGGATGCCGACGGTTTCCCGCTCGACGCTTTCCGCCTGCTGTAACTGGAAGTGGTCCTTCATTTGCTCTTTGGCGAGCGCGTGCTTTTTCCGATTCGTGTGTTCGGAAACCGTGAAGATCGTGAAAAAGACCACCGAGAAGGAAACACCGGCGACCGTGGCGACGGATTTGGTGGCCAGGTTCACGAGGGCCGTCGAGAGTAGAACGAGGAAGACGGATATCAGACCGATGGGTATTTCGATTCCGGAGATGGTGACGTTCGGGGGGACCTTCCAGCCGCGCTCACCCTTGTACTTGAAGCGCAGGACGAGCATGGACAGACTGTTGAACGTGAAACTCCAGATCACTCCGAAGGCGTAGGCTTCACCGAGGACATAAACATCGCCGCGGCTCGCCAGAATGGTGACGACCTGCAGCAAGACGACCAAATTGATGATGCGGTGGCTGGTCCCGTATTTGCGGTGGGGAAAGCGGAACCAATCGGCGAGCACGCCGTCTTCGGAGACACGGTTCAGGACGCCGTTGGAGCCGATGATCGCGGTGTTGACGGCGCCGGAGAGAATGAGGAACCCGACCACTACGACAAATCCGCGGAAGATCAGGCGCAGGATCTGAGGCCCCCACATGGACATGGCGAGGCCCGAGATGAGATTGTCTTTGTAAACTGGGACCCGCACCGCGTCTGGAATCAGCATGACGGACAGCAGCGCGGACAGGCCGGTGAAAACGAAGCTGTAGATGGCGATGACGATCGCCGCGCGCTTCAGATTCTTGAGCTTGGGATGGGCGAGTTCACGATTGACTTGGGCGAGCGATTCCTCGCCGCTCATGGCCAGCACGGAGTGGCCGAAGGCGATCATGATTCCGAGCAACCCGAACATCTTGGCCAGACTTTGATCGGGAAAGCTGTGCCGCAGAAAGCCGAGAGACTCTTTGGAGAAATGAAGGTTCTGCGGAGTGGGCAGCGGGACGGGGTGGTATCCCGACTTGAACAGGGTGAGCGCCGACCAGGCCAGCAAGATGACCACCATTACGGTGGTGATCTGCATGACGCGGAGAGATTTCTCGCTGGATTCCTGGATGCCCTTGGTGTTTTCCCACCAGTAATAAATGGTGACGGCCAGGGCGAAGACTACCGATGTCCAGTTGACGTTGAGGTGCGGGGCGCCATTGAAGAGGCCATGGATCGCGCGGGGGATCCAGCCGTGCAGATCGGCGGTGACAAAAGTTTCATTGATCAGCCCTACGATGTACTGGCCAGCCGACACCCCGGAAATCGGCCCGGTCAGAATGTAATCGAACATCAGGGCCGAGACGCTGAGCTTGGCCAGGGTGCCGCCCAACGCCTCTTTTACAACCCGGTACACGCCGCCACGGACGAACATGGAGCAGCTTTCCACGTACACCGCCCGCACCGTGAACGAAAACAGCATGACCGCGACGATGAACCAGGGCGCGGACTTTCCGACCGCTTGCTCGGCGATCCCACAGGCATAAAAGGCCGACGAGGCAAGGTCGTTCAGCACGATGGCGGCGGCCCGCCAGTAGGAGATGAAGGTGAGCATCACCGAAGTAGCGACGACGATGCGGACACGGTTCGACGGAGACGGGGGCTGGAACGAGGATGACATGCCAACTAGGAGTGGTTCTCTTCCTCCCGGCCAAAGAGCATCTTGAGATCTTCAATCCCGCTGAGCACGAGGACGACAAAGGAACCAATGGCGCCAACGACGAACATCCCTTCGAGAACTCGCACCAGCACCGTGACGATCTTCAGACCCATAAGCAAACTATGTTATTTGAAACGAGGCAGATTGACCAATGTCAAGGATGGGGAGGGCGCGTCCGCCGGTCGGGGGCGCGTGGCTCGCAGCGTATTCGCTGGCGACGGATCGAATTCTGTTTGCTATCCTGTTGCGTGCTCAACATTCATCGCAGCGCGTGGGGGCTGGTGCTGGTGTCGGCGGCCCTGCAGGTTGTGATCTTTCCGTTGCTCGGGCTGTATGGGTTGGCCTGGATTGCGGTGGCTCCGCTGCTGGTCGCGATTTTGCGGGCGCGCGCTCCGGAAACTTTCCCACTGCAACTGCAACTCGACGATCATTCTTCGAGCCGGGCGCTCCTGTTGCCCGCCACGCCGTGGCAGGGGTTCGTACTGGGCTACCTGTGCGGAATTCTCTGGTTCGCCGGGACGTGCTACTGGGTCTTCGACACCATGCGCCGCTATGGCGGGCTGCCCATTCCTGCGGCCGTGCTGGCGCTGGTCCTGTTCTGCATGTATGTCGGGCTTTATCACGGGATGTTCGGGCTGCTGCTGGCCTGGGTCGCCGGAGAGAACAAGGCTGCGGAACAGAGCTGACCGATCAAGGTCGCCGCTGCGGGAGCTTCGATCCGGCGCGCACTGGCGGCAGCTCCGTTTCTATGGGTCGCGGTGGAACTTGCCCGGACGCGGGTCACCGCGTTTCCCTGGGAGCTTCTGGGATACTCGCAAACCGCGAATTTTGCGCTCACGCGGATTGCGACGTTTACTGGCGTCTACGGACTCTCGTTTGAAATCGTGCTGGTAAACAGCGTGTTCGCGGCGGCGTTTCTGGTGGCGTCCACGGGAGCGGAAGTAGGAGCGGATGCCAAGCGGCGGCGGAAGTGGCTGCTGCTGGCGGCATCCGCGGCGGCGGCGATCTTGCAGGCGGGGCAATGGCTGGCGCCTCCTCAGGCCGCGGCCGATCGCACCGCGATTTTGCTGCAGCCGGATATTCCGATTCAAGACGGCGCGCTGTGGACGCGGCAGTATTTTCAGGACACGCTGCGCGACTTGACGGCGATGAGTTTGCATCCCGCCGGAAAAAATGCGGCTGGAGAAGTGACAGCGCGGCATTACGACTTGATTGTCTGGCCCGAGTCGCCTGCGCCGTTTTTTACCAACGATCCTCTGTTTCGCGATGCCGTCAGCGCGCTGGCGCGTCAGTCGGGGACCTGGGTGGTGGCGGGCGCGATTGGCATCACGCCCGCCATGCGCAGCGGCGGAGAAAGCTCGCAAATTTTCAACTCCGCGGCGCTGGTCGATCCGCGGGGCGAGTGGGCCGGACGCTATGACAAAGTGCATCTTGTGCCCTTCGGCGAATATTTGCCGTTTCCGCGACTGTTTGCTTTTGCCGGAGGTTTGACCAAGGAGGTGGGAGAGTTTCAGCGAGGCGCGTCGCGCGCGCCGCTGAATGCCGGAGGCGAGCGGCTGGGAACGTTTATCTGCTATGAGTCGATCTTTCCCGACGAAGTGCGGCAAGGGCCGCTCGAGGGCGCGCAGGTTTTGCTGAATATTTCCAATGACGGCTGGTACGGCGACAGCGGCGCCTGGAAGCAGCACCTGCAGCAGACCGAAATGCGGGCGATTGAAAATGACCGCTGGCTGCTGGCCGGGACGAATACGGGGATGACGGCAGCGGTCGATCCTTACGGAAGGATCGTGGCGGCAACTCCACGCCACGTCCGCGCGGCGCTCGCGGCGCCTTACGCGCTGAACACGAGTACCACGTTCTACACGCGGCATGGCGACTGGTTCGCATATCTGTGTGCGATAATTTCAGCGGGCGCTCTTGTGGCGCGTTTTGTATTTCGCGATCGCGAGCGATAAGCAATGTTGGATGAACTCGAACAGCAGTACACTTCCTTAAAGACCAAGGTCCACGACCTTCGGGAGTATCTTTGACGCCGGTAAGCTGCGCGGGCAGTTCGCCGAAATAGAAAAGCAGGCGTCGGACCCCAATCTCTGGTCGAATCCTGAAAAATCTCAGCAGGTAATGCGCGAGCGTAAGCGCCTGGAAAGCCTGTTGGCGCTCGAAGGCGACTTGGCGCGCCGCAGCAGCGACATCGCCGCTTATTTCGATCTGGCCGGCGAAGGCGAAGAGGTCTCCGCCGACTTGCAACGCGAGATGGATTTTCTGCGCGAGCTGGTGGATCGCGTCGAAACCGAGACCCTGCTTTCCGGCGAGAACGACGGCCTGAATGCCATCATGACCATTCATCCCGGCGCGGGCGGCACCGAGTCGCAGGACTGGGCCGAGATGCTGCTGCGCATGTATCTGCGCTGGGCCGAGCGCCAGGGCTTCAAGACCGAGATGTACGACTACCAGCCCGGCGAAGAAGCCGGCATCAAGTCGGCCACATTTTCCGTGCTCGGCCAGTATGCCTTCGGCTATTTGACCGGCGAGATCGGAGTGCACCGCCTGGTGCGGATTTCGCCCTTCGATCAGGCGAAGCGGCGGCACACTTCGTTTGCCAGCGTGTATGTTTCGCCCGAGATAGACGACAGCATTGAAGTCAACATCAAGCCGGATGACATTCGCATTGACACCTACCGCTCCAGCGGCAAAGGTGGACAGCACGTCAATACGACCGATTCGGCGGTGCGGATCACGCACATCCCCACGGGCTTGGTAGCCAATTGCCAAAATGAGCGCTCGCAGCACAAGAACAAAGAGAAGGCGATGAGCATGTTGCGCTCGAAAATTTATGAGTTCGAGCTGGAGAAAAAACGCGAAGTCACGAAACAAATCGAAGATTCGAAACTCGATATAGGGTTCGGTTCGCAGATCCGGTCGTATGTGCTGCAACCTTACCGCATGATTAAGGACCACCGCACGAAACTGGAGATCGGCGACGTGGATCGCGTGCTCGACGGCGATCTGCGGCCGCTGATGCAAGCGTATCTGCGGATGCGGCGGGGCGAGAAAAAGGCATGACCCAACGATGGAGCGCCGGGCGACCCCGCGGCCAAAGGAATGCCTGCGGAGCCGGGCGGGGACGCCCGGCGCTCCACTGGATGGCGATCATGAATTTGAAAGAGAGAATTTCGCTGAAACCGCCGTATCTTGGCCCCCGCCTGCAGCGCGCCTTCCGCTATGCCGCCGAAAAACACGTCGGACAGACGCGCAAGCAGTCGGCGGTGCCGTATCTTTCGCATCTGCTGGCGGTGGCGTCGCTGGTGCTGGAAGCGGGCGGCGACGAGGACCTGGCGATCGCGGCGTTGCTGCACGATGTGGTCGAAGATTGCGGCGGCATGCCGCGGTTGCGCGAAATCCGCAAGCGGTTTGGCGCGCGCGTGGCGAAGATCGTCGAGGGTTGCACGGACTCTTTCGGCGAGCCGAAGCCGGAGTGGGTGAGAGCGCAAGAAAGATTATCTGCGCGAAGTGCGGTGCGCCGGCGCGGAGACGCGGCTGGTTTCGGCCTCCGACAAACTGCATAACGTCAGCACCATTCTGGCCGATTACCGCCAGCATGGCGAAGCCATTTGGAAGCGGTTCAACGGCGGGCGTGAAGGCACGCTCTGGTACTATCGCGCTTTAAGCGACGAGTACCGGCGGCGCAGTCCGAACCGCATCACGCGCGAACTTGAAATTGCCATCGCGGAATTGGAACGGGCGGTGGACAAGAAGCCGCGGCCGCCAAAAGAGTTCGACGAAGAAGTCCGCGAAGAAAAAAGTCGCAGCCGATTCTGGGAGGTAAATCATGCCCCGAATGCTCGATCTGATCCGCAATTCAGAGGTCTCGTCGCAGCTAATGCAAGCGGCGGCGCGTGGATCGCTTTCGTTGCCGCCGGGAGAGACGATTGAGATCCTGGTTTATCTGGCGCTCCATCACAAATTGTTTGGTCAGCAAGCGCGTTTGACGCTGGCCGGGTGGGATGAAAAAACCAGCCTGGCCGCCGCTGCCGATCCCACGACCAGCGCCGAAGTGCTGGGATATTTAGTTTCTCCGGAGAATCTGCGGCCCGGTCTGCTGTTGGCGCTGGCCGAGAATCCGTCGGTCAGCGAAGAGTCGCTTGACCGGCTGGCGGCCGCTTGGGTCGCGCTCCATCGTCGAAGAGCTGTTGGCGAGCGCGCGCGTGGCGAAATCTTCGCGGCTTTTGCAGACGTTGCAATCGAATGCCTACCTGCGTCCGGGCGAACTGGCTGAGATTGGGAAGAAACTCGCTGCTCTGGAAGCCAGTCCGGCAGCGGAGCCCAGCGCCGCCGCCGCAACCGATGAAGCGGTCGAGAGCACCGTCACAAACTATCTGGAACAGAACGCGGCCGAGTTGGCGGCTGATCCTGACAAGCCCTTCCATCCGATTGGCATGACGCGCGAAGAAGGGTCCGGCGAGGCGGGTGAAGTTGTGCGGCAAGCCCCTGCGGAGGCGGGTGTCGCAGCCGGAAAGCCGGCGGAGGCCGCACCGGGAAGGCCCACGGCGTCCGCGGTTGACGCCGTTGCCCAGGCCAAAAAACAACCGCATCCGGTGCATGAGGAACGGCGCGAAAGCATGCTGCAGAAAATCGCCAAGCTCAACGTCAAGGGCCGGATCGCGCTGGCCATCCGCGGCGACAAGGAGGCGCGCTCGATCCTGATTCGCGATGGCACCAAACTGGTGGCGCTGGCGGTTTTGACTTCGCCCAAAGTTTCCGAGCGCGAGGTGGAAGGATTCGCGCAGCAGAAGAATGTGCTGGATTCAGTGCTGCGCGCGATCCCCCTGAACCGGCGCTTTCTTAAGAATTACGCCATCGTGCGGAACCTGGTCTTCAATCCGCGCTCGCCGATCGATCTCTCGCTGGGATTGGTCAAGCGCCTGCTGGTTCAGGACCTGAAAAATCTGATGGATAACAAAGAGGTCCCTGACACGATCCGCAAGGCGGCGCTGCGCCTGCATAAGCAGAAGATGGAAATGAGGGCTGGAAGGAGCGGCCACTAGCCGCATCAGATCTTCTTGATCCGCTTGATCTCCTCCAGCCGTTCGCGGATCCGCTTTTCCACACCTTCATTTGTTGGGTGGTAATAGACGCGATTGCGCAGGCTGTCGGGCAGGCACTGCATGTTGGCGACCTTGTCCTTCGTGTTGTGCGCGTATTGATAGCCCTTGCCGTAGCCGAGGTCTTTCATCAGGCTGGTGGGGGCGTTGCGCAGGTGCAGCGGGACAGGCTCGGCGGCGGTCTGCTCCACGTCCTGCCGGACCGCGCCGTAGGCGGTGTAAAGCGCGTTCGACTTTGGCGCAAGCGAGAGATAGACGATGGCCTGCGCCAGCGCGAGATTGCCTTCCGGCATGCCGATGAAATCGACGGCGTCGCGAGCGGCCATGCACAAGGCGAGCGCCGCCGGTTCGGCAAGTCCGATATCTTCTACCGCCATGCGGACCACGCGGCGGGCGATGTACAACGGATCTTCACCCGCTTCAATCATGCGCGCCAGCCAGTAAAGGGCGGCGTCGGGATCGCTGTTGCGCACCGATTTGTGCAGCGCCGAAATGATGTTGTAATGCTCTTCGCCGCCTTTGTCGTAGAGCAGGACCCGCTTCTGCACGGCTTCCTGAATGGTTGCGTCGGTGATCGCGACGGTTCCAGCCGGGGCCGCGCCCCGCCGCGTTTCCACGGCGAGCGATGCGGCAACCTCGATGATGTTGTAGGCGGCGCGCGCATCGCCGCTGGAAAACGCGGCGATTTTGCGAAGCGCTTCGTCGGAGGCTTCGAGATGCATCGCGCCGAGGCCGCGCTCGATATCGCCGAGCGCGCGGCGCAGAAGCACGACAATCTGATCTTCGGTGAGCGGGTTCAACACATAGACGCGGCAGCGCGAAAGCAGCGCGGAATTGATTTCAAAGGACGGATTTTCCGTGGTTGCGCCGATCAGTCGAATGCTGCCTTTTTCGACGTGCGGCAGAAAAGCGTCCTGCTGCGCCTTGTTGAAGCGGTGGATTTCGTCGATGAAGAGGATGGTGCGCGTGCCGTACTGGCGGGCGCGTCCGGCATCGCTCATCACCTGCTTGATTTCCTTGATGCCGGCAAGCACGGCGGAAAACTCGATGAAATCGGCCTTGGTGATGCCGGCAATGATCTTGCCGAGCGTGGTCTTGCCGGTGCCCGGGGGGCCCCAGAAAATCATCGAGGCCGGGTCGTCGCGCTCGATCTGTACGCGCAGCGGCTTGCCCCGCCCGACCAGATGCTCCTGTCCGACAAACTCATCGAGCGTGCGCGGTCTCATGCGGTCGGCCAGCGGCCGCGCCCCCAGCGCGGCGGCAGCGTCGTTCGGAGTGGGCGAGAAAAGGTTCACAAGATCAGTTCCCAGTTCTCAGTTCTCAGTTCTCAGTGAACCCGTTCTCCGCATAGACTGGGAACCGGGAACTGAGAACTGGGAACTGTTTTTTCGGTTTCTCGCGGCTTCATACAACACGATGCTGGCAACGACTCCGGCATTGAGCGATTCGACTTGCGCGGCTTGCGGGATCGCCAGCGTTTCATCCATTTGCCGCGTGAGTTCGCGGGAGAGTCCAGCGCCTTCGTTGCCGATGAAGATGGCAAGCGGCAGAGTCCACGAGATCTGGGGCAGCGGAGTTCCCCGATGCGGCGAAGTCCCGAGCAGTCGAACGCCGCGCGCGCGCAGCAGCGGGACGAGTTCCGCCGCAGCGATCCGCAAGAATGGCAAGCGGAAAATCGAACCCGCGGAACCGCGCAGGACTTTCGAGTTGTAAACGCTGACGGTCCCTTCGGTCAGAAAAATCCCCGCCGCGCCAAAGGCTTCAGCGGAGCGCAGAATCGTCCCCAGATTGCCGGGGTCCTGCAAGCCGGCGGCCACCACGAAGGGGCCGTCGCTGGCGCGTTCAAGCATCTGGGCGGAAGAGAAAGCCGGCAGCTTGACCAGTGCCGCCACGCCCTGGGGCGCGTCGCTCGGCACAATCGAGTTGAAGAGCGCATTCGGCAAAATCAGCGTTTCGGTGCGGGCGCCAATCTGCGGCAGAAGTTTTTCGGCCAGCGGCCGCGCCGCTTCGCTGAAGAAAACGCTCTCCAGATGCTGGCCGCTGCGCAATGCTTCTTCGAGCAGCTTGACGCTTTCCATGGCGCACTCGCCCTGGGGCGTCAGTTCGGCGCGGCGGAAGGCGAGCCGCAATTCTTTCAGCCGCTGATTGTGGCGGCCGGCGACGGGGCGCAAGCGGTCCGCTTGATTGCGAGTTCGCCCGGCCTTCACGTCTTGCTTCATTCGTCGATTCCAGTATCCGGCAGTGGCTGATGCCGCGTTGTCGAGCAAAATTGCTTCGAGCTACGCGCTGCGAGCTTCGCGCAACCACTTTGCTCGCAACTCGAAGCTCGCGGCTCGTAGCTCGCAGCTCAACTATGGTACATTTCATTGTTTAAGCAGACAACGGGGAAGGGAACGGAGTGCGCGCGGAAATCCTGAAAATCGATGCGGTAATGCCCGAGGCATCGTTGATCAAGTATGCCGCCGAGCAGATCCAAGCCGGGCGCGTGCTGGGCATGCCGACCGACACGTTCTATGGATTGGCGGCGGACCCGTTCAACCTGCGTGCGGTGGAGCGCGTCTATGAGATCAAGTCGCGCCAGCGGTATAAGCCGCTCTCGTTGCTGATCGAGAGCGTGGACCAGGCGGAAGAATTCACCCGCCCCTTACCCAACGATTTCCATCTTTTGGCGCGGCGTTTTTGGCCCGGGCCGCTCACCATGATTGTGCCGGCCGCGCCGCATCTGCCGCTCAAGGTCATCGCGAATACCGAGAACGTGGCGCTGCGCGTGCCGGCAGCCGCAATTCCGCTGGCGGTGGTGCGGGCGGCGAGGATCCCGATCACGGCCACCTCCGCCAACCTGAGCGGCGCGGTGGAATGCACCACCGCCGAGCAGGTGCTGGAACAGTTGCACGGACGCATCTCGATCATCGTGGACGGTGGCCAGTCTCCGCGGACCATCTCATCAACCATCGTGCAGTTCAAGGAAGACGGTTCCTGGCAGATTCTGCGCGAAGGCGCGATTGCCTCCAGGGACATTGTTGAAGCCTTGTCTTGAGTCAGGTTTCAATGTTTCAAAGTCTCAATCTTTAACTTGATACTCTGATTAGCCGTCCGACTGATTTACCTTGAATCGTTGAAACTTTGAACCATTGAAACTCTGAAACCTTGAGACCTAGTTCCAAACCGATGTGTCCGTGGCTGCTGTTCTTGCTGGCGGTGGTAGGGGCGCTGCTCTTATTTTTCGGCATTATCGGAATGCGCATCGTGGGCGCCGCCGCCGAAGCGCCCACGAATAAAGCCGATGTAATAGCCGTTTTCGGGGCCGCCGAGTACGCCGGACGGCCGTCGCCGGTATATCGGGCGCGGCTCGACCACGCCTACGAACTGTTTCAGCAGGGAATGGCGCCGGTGGTGATCACGACCGGCGGGGCGGCCCAGGACCCGGAATTCAGCGAGGGCGGCGTGGGCAGGGATTATCTGCTGCGGCGCGGCGTCCCGGAGGAGGCGCTGATTGCCGAGACCCAAGGCTCCGATACCGCGAAGTCGGCGGCGCGCGTGGCCAATATCATGCGCGCCAACGGCATGAAGAGCTGCATAGCGGTGAGCGATGCGTATCACGTATTCCGCATTCGCGCGTTGCTTGAGCATGAAGGCGTGCAAGTGGAGCTTGCGCCCAGGCCGGAATCGCGTCCCCGCTCCCTGTGGGAGCGCTTTGCCGCCGTGATGCGCGAAGCCGCGAGTTATCTGGCGTGGAAGGCGGGCTTGTCGTAGAGGCAGCTACGAGCTTCGAGCCGCGAGCTTCGCGCAACCATCCGCTCCCGTAGAGACGAGCAAGAGTTAGAATACAGTCAACATTTCCAGCAGCTATCCGTGCTTGTCGCCAGCGACGATTTCGATACCAGTTTGAGCCCCAGCACCGCTGGCAGGGACCGCGGATTGCCGGAACCATTGCAGAAAAGAGCGCGGGGACCGCTGTAGTAGTAGAGGACTGATGTTCGGCTACCAGGAAAAAATTTCCGGCGTCCGCTTCACCATCGCGCAGTACGCCGTGCTCTGCATATTTCTTCTGCTGGCGTACGGGTTGTGGCGGCTGCAGGTGATGGAAAGCGGCAAGTACGCGCAATTGGCGGAGCAGAACCGCATTCGCAATGTGCCGATTCTTGCGCCCCGCGGCAAAATCCTCGATCGCGAAGGCCGCATCATTGTCGACAACTACCCCTCGTTTTCCGCGCTGCTGCTGCGCGATTCTTCGCGCGACCTGAATGCCGACGCCGACGCCATTTGCCAAGGCCTGCACTTGGATTCTGGCGAAGTCCGCCAGCGTATCAAGCGCTCCGCCTGGATGCCGCAGTACGAACCGATTTACCTGAAGGAAGACATCACGCCCGGCGAACTGGCCTTCATCGAGTCGCACAAGAACGAGCTTCCCGAACTTGAAACCATCATGGCGCACCGCCGCCTGTATCCGCGCAACGGCTTCATGGCGCACCTCATCGGCTATGTCGGCGAAGTCAGCGAAGACATGCTCAACCAGCCAGAGTTCGAGCTCTATCGCCCCGGCGACATGGTTGGAGTCAGCGGAGTCGAAAAGCAGTACAACGACATCCTGATGGGCAAGAACGGATTCCGGCGCGCAATCGTCAATAGCCACGGGCGCGAAGTCGGACGGCTCGACGAAACGCCGGCCGAGCCCGGCAAGCAGCTCAAGCTCACCATCGACCTGGATTTGCAGATTGCGGCGGAAGAGGCCATCGCAGGCAAGAACGGCGCGATTGTGGCGATGGATCCGCGCAGCGGAGAAATCCTGGCCATGGTGAGCCGTCCAACTTTCGATCCCAACGATTTCGCGGTGAAGATTTCGCGGGACGAGTGGAACAAGCTGATCGACGATCCCGACAAGCCGCTGCTCAACAAAGCCATTCAGGCCCAGCTTGCGCCCGGTTCGACCTTCAAGGTCATCATGGCGGTTGCCGGTTGGCAGGAAGGGATTGCCCAAACCCTCCATGTGCACTGCAACGGTGGCGCCACATTCTATGGCCGGCGCTTCGCCTGCTGGGTGAAAACCGGCCACGGCGCGGTCGAGATATCGAAAGCGATCACCCAGTCGTGCGATGTTTTCTTTTACACGCTGGCGGAAAAGCTCGGCATCGATCGCATCGCAAAATACGCGACCGCTCTGGGCCTGGGGCAGAAAACCGGCATCGACCTGCCCAACGAAGTGAGTGGCGTGATGCCCTCGGAAGAATGGAAAATCCGCAACTTCAAGCAAAAGTGGTTTGCCGGGGAAACGATTTCGGTCGGCATCGGCCAGGGCGCGGTGGCCATCACTCCCGCGCAACTCATGCGCGCCGTCGGCGCCATCGGAATGGGTGGCCGCATGGTCGTCCCGCATGTCATCAATCCCACGAACTTGCCGCCGGAATTCGTTGAAACCACGCACTTTACTGAAGTAAAGAACATTCCGATTGACCCGAATGGATGGAATACCATCACCGACGCGATGGCGAATGTGGTGAACCCCGGAGGCACGGCTGGCCTGTCGCACTTGCCGGGCATCGATTTCGCCGGCAAGACCGGCAGCTCCCAGACCATCAGCAATGCGTTGAAGGCGAAGCTGGGCGCGGGCGGGAAAAAATACAAGGACAATGGATGGTTTGTCGGCGTGGAGCCGAGAAGGAATCCAGAAATCGTCGTTTGCACTTTGCTCGAAGAAGGGGAGCACGGTTATCTTGCCGCCAGGGCGACGGCGCAAGTAGTCAAGGCATACGTCGAAAAGCAGCGTCGCCAGCCTGGCAAAGTGGCGGGCTCGGACAATGGCAGAGTGGAAATCGGCGCGCTGTGGAATGATCCCGGCAGCGCGAACGAAAACGGCGCGAATGCAAGTAGTGCCAGGGGAGACCATTTGCAGGGCGGCCGCTTCCTGATAGACGTTGCGCGTCAGCGAGCGCCGCTGGCGATGGCCGCGCCGGGGATGCACTGAGATTGGCTCTTCCAGCGAGCGCAAGCCAAACTTCTTATGAATTGTCATCCCGACCCCGAGCGTAGCCGAGGGGGAGGGATCTGCATTTTCGCGACAAACTACAGATCCCTCGCTTCGCTCGGGATGACAAAATTTGGTGTATTGAGGATAAATGGAGAATTCTCACTTGCACCACGAGCTAAGAGCCAAAAACTAATAGCCAAGAGCTAAGAGCTAACAGCCGATCTCGACTCGTGATACGTTGATTCTGCCATGAAGGCCGCTGCCCAACTCGCTCTCGACACCGCATCCGCGCGCGGCGCGACTTATGCCGACGCCCGCGTGGTCGCGGTGCGCAACCGCTCGCTCGCCACCAAGAACGGACGCGTCGGTCACGCCGCGGAGTCCGAGTCGCTCGGCATTGGTGTGCGCGCCATCGCCGAAGGCGCGTGGGGATTCGCCGCGTCCGCCGATTTGAGCCGCGCTGCCGTGGAAACGGCCGCCGCGCGGGCCGTAGAAATTGCAAAAGCTTCGGCGCGGGTAAAGCGCGAAGATGTTCGCCTCGCTCCCGAACCCGCGGCGGTCGCGGAGTGGACGACGCCATACCAGATCGATCCCTTCACCACGTCGGTCGAGCGGAATCTCGATCTGCTGCTGAAAATCGACGCCGAGCTGCGCGCCGTCGCCGGCGTCACGCTCGCCGAAACCGGCATGAGTTTCCAGCGCGAAGAGTCGTGGTTTCTTTCCTCCGAAGGCGCTCAAATCCACCAGACAAAATATTCGAGCGGCGCGGGCTATGCGGCCTATGCGTTCGCCGGTTCCGAAATCCAGAAGCGGTCCTATCCGAATTCGTTCGGCGGGCAATGGCAAAACCGCGGCTACGAACTGATCGAAGAAATGAAGTTGCTGGAGAACGCCCGGCGCGTGGCGGAAGAAGCCGTCGCCTTGCATAAGGCCGAGCAATGTCCGGAAGGCACGGCCACAATTATTTTGGACAGCTCGCAACTGGGCTTGCAGATCCACGAATCCATCGGGCATCCGATTGAACTGGACCGCGTGCTCGGCATGGAAGCGAATTTTGCCGGCACTTCGTTCCTCACTCTCGATAAGCTGGGAAATCTGCGCTATGCGAGCGATCTGGTCAACGTCGTGGCCGACGCCCGTCAGGAGCACGGCCCCGGCCTCGGAACTTTCGCCTACGACGACGAAGGCGTGGCCGCGCAAGCGACGCCCATCATTACGAATGGACTCTTCACGGGATATCTGACTTCGCGCGAAACCGCCCACACCATCGGCGCCGCGCGCTCCGGCGGCACGCTGCGCGCCGAGGGCTGGAACCGCCTGCCCCTGATTCGCATGACCAACATCAGCATTCTGCCCGGCAACGAGCCGCTGAGTCTGGAGCAGCTCATTGCCGCGACCGGCGATGGCATCTTCATGCAGACCAATAAATCGTGGTCGATCGACGACAAGCGCTACAACTTTCAGTTCGGATGCGAAATCGCATGGGAGATCAAGCGCGGCAAGCGCGTGCGAATGCTGAAAAATCCCTCGTATTCCGGCATCACCACCGAGTTTTGGAATTCGCTGGACGCCATCTGCTCGCGCGACGAATGGACGCTGTGGGGAACCCCAAATTGCGGCAAGGGCCAGCCGCAGCAGGTCGTCGGCACCGGACACGGCGCCAGCCCCGCCCGCTTCCGCAACATTCGCGTCGGCTCGGCGTACCAGGGAAGTTGATTCAATCTCGTTTCTGGTGTTTCCCCTGTGTCTCTCTGTGCCCCCTGTGGTTAAAGTATTTTACCGATGACACCATCCGTCGGTGCTTCATCTTCCGTGCTATCGTAGAAACCGATGTCTACGGCGCGAGAAGAACTCTTAAAGCTGCTGGCGCGGAAATCGTTTCGCCTGGGCGAGTTTCAGTTGTCCTCGGGCGGCACGAGCGATTATTACATCGACTGCCGCGCCACCACGCTCGACGCCCGCGGCGCGCAACTGGTGGGCGCGGTCTTTCTCGATGAGATGCGCCGCCAGGGCTGGCACGCCGACGCCATTGGCGGACTGACCATGGGCGCCGATCCCATCGTCGTGTCCGTTGCCGTCACCAGTGGAACTCTGCATGGCTTTCTCGTGCGCAAAGCGGAGAAGCGGCACGGCACCGGCCAGCGCATCGAAGGCTTCCGCGAAAAGGGCGCGCGCGTGGTGGTCGTGGACGACGTTTGCACCACTGGCTCTTCCACCGTGCAAGCCCTCGAAGCCGCCCGCGAGTTCGGTTTTGCAGTCGTCGGCGTGATGTGCCTGGTCGAGCGCGAGGATGCCCACGGCCGTCCCAACGTGGAAAAAGCCGCCGCGCCCGCGCCCTTCGTTTCGATTTTTACGGCGAATGAGGTGCGGAAAAAACATTTAGCAATTAGCACTTAGCATTTGGCCGCTAACAGCCCGTGGTGGAAGTCGGCGCGCAGCGGATGGGTAACACTATTCATGAATTGTCATCCCGAGCGCAGCGAGGGATCTGCATTTTCGCGGCAAACTGCAGATCCCTCGCTGCGCTCGGGATGACAAAATCAGGTGAATTGAGGGTGAAACTGCGGGCTCTCACTTTCACCACGGGCCGCGAACGGTGCATAGCGCATGACGAACAGCGAACGACCAACGACAGGCTTTATGATCCCCGACGGATACACCGGCCTCGCTCCGGGAAAAGTCGCATCCGTTGTCACCTACCTTGAGATGCTCGAACGTCCTCCGCTGCCCGGCGTTTCATCGAGTGCGGTTTCATCGAACGAAGTTCGATTGCGGCAGATTGAACGTCCCGATCCCGATTGGTATCTCGCCCTATATCTTCGAGCGGGCGCGCCATGGTTGTGGTTCAGCCGTCTGGAAATGGGCGGCGAGCAACTGGCCGCGGTGCTGCACCGTTCGACCACGGAATTGTTTGTGGCCGAGCGCGACGGCCGCGAGATTGGACTCGTGGAACTGGACCGTTCACAGCCTCCCAATGTGGAGATCACGAATTTCGCGTTATTTCCCGAAGCGATCGGCAAGGGCCTGGGGCGGCCTTTCATGACAGAGTTGCTGCGCCGCGCATGGGCTGGCTCGACGGCGCGCGTCTGGTTGCACACCTGCACGCTCGACGCCGCATCGGCGTTGACTTTCTACCTCAAGTGCGGCTTCCGTCCCTACAAGCGGGCAATCGAGGTGGCCGACGATCCGCGCCTTCGCGGGATTCTGCCGGAAGATGCCGCGCCACACTTCCCGATTATCCGTTAATCTTGAGAGTTCAGCTCCATCCCGCGTGCCAGAATGAAGCAAGTGGCGCCGGAGACAAGAAGCCAATGACCAACGACTAACGGCCAACGACTGACCTTATGATCCAAACTCTCGAATGGACTCCCCGCGGCGTAGTATTCATCGATCAGACGAAGCTGCCCACCGAAGAAGTTTATGTGACCTGCGCCACGCACCAGCAGGTCGCCGACGCGATCCGCAACATGGTTGTGCGCGGAGCCCCCGCCATCGGCGTTGCCGCGGCCATGGGCATTGCGCTGGGCGTCAAGAATTCCACAGCCGCCGACACTGCCGGTCTCAAAAGAGATTTCGACGGGATTTGCGAAACCATTCGCCAGACGCGCCCCACCGCCGTTAACTTATTCTGGGCCATCCGCCGCATGACGGACAAATTTGCATCTCTTCGCGCCCGCCCCCTCGCCGAGATTCAGCAAGCGTTGATCGAAGAATCGCAGCTCATGCACGCCGAAGATATCGCGGCCAATCGGACGATGGGGCGATACGGCGCCGCGCTCATGCCCGCGAGCGGGGGCGTGCTCACGCACTGCAATGCCGGAGCGCTCGCCACCGCCGGTTACGGTACCGCCCTCGGCGTCATCCGCGCGGCCGTCGAGCAGGGCAAGAAGATTCACGTCTATGCCGATGAGACGCGCCCCTTTCTGCAAGGCTCGCGCCTCACCGCATGGGAGTTGATGAAGGACGGCATTCCCACCACTGTCATCTCCGACAACATGGCGGGAGCGATGATGCAGCAAGGCAAAATCGGGGCCGTCGCCGTCGGCGCCGACCGCATTGCCGCCAACGGGGATGTGGCCAACAAAATCGGCACTTACAGCGTGGCCATCCTCGCCAAAGAGCACGGCATCCCGTTCTACGTGGCCGCGCCGGTCTCGACCGTCGATCTGGCCACGCCCGACGGCAGCCAGATTCCCATCGAGCAGCGCAACCCGAGAGAAGTCACGCACATTGCCGGCAAGCAGATGACGCCCGACGGAGTCCACATCGAAAACCCGGCCTTCGACGTAACTCCAGCAAGATACATAGCCGCCATCGTCACCGAGCGAGGTATAGCGCGCGCGCCGTATGTCGAGTCGCTAAAGAAACTGTCGCAGGCGTCGTAACCGGTTTACGCAGGGGCGGGCCACGCGCCGCTCTGCCGGTTGTAAAATCTAAGGATTACTCTTTACTGCACTATCTTATTTATCTTTATGCCACAAGAAGACAACCCTATCCCTCCGGCGCGTGATGAGCGCTACGACGCGCAGCGCATCGAGCGCAAATGGAATGAGCGCTGGCAAAGCGATCCGTCGCTCTATGCCGCCGACACCCATTCGGCCAAGCCGAAATATTACGTTTTGGAGATGCTTCCTTATCCTTCGGGCGCGCTGCACATGGGACACGTGCGCAATTATTCGATTGGCGATGCGCTGGCCCGCTACATGTGGATGAACGGCTATAACGTGCTTCATCCCATGGGATGGGATTCGTTTGGGCTGCCGGCGGAAAATGCCGCCATCAAGAACAACACTCCTCCCAAGGAGTGGACGCTGGGGAACATCGCGGCCATGAAGGTGCAGATGAAGCGCCTCGGCTTTGCCTACGATTGGTCGCGCGAGGTCACTACTTGCCTGCCGGAATACTACCGCTGGAACCAGTGGTTTTTTCTGAAGCTCTACGAATCGGGACTCGCCTATCGCAAGAAGAGCAAGGTGAATTGGTGTCCGAAGTGCGCGACTGTGCTGGCGAACGAGCAGGTGGTGGGCGGGAATTGCTGGCGGCATGAGGACACTCCAGTCGCTCAGCGCGAACTCGAACAGTGGTTTTTGCGCATCACCAAGTATGCCGACGAGTTGCTGCGCGATCTTGGAGAAGTTGCCGGGATGGCCGGAAAAAGTCCGCACCATGCAGCAGAACTGGATTGGACGCAGCGCAGGCACGCTGGTGGATTTCGAGCTGGATGGTCCTGTGGGGCCGGCGGGATCAGTAGGATCGGCGATCACGGTGTTCACCACGCGCGTGGATACGATTTATGGCGCGACCTCGGTGCAGTTGGCGCCCGAGCATCCGATGGTCGCCGGCATGATTGCCCAGAATAAAGATGCGGCGCTGCGCACTCAGGTGGAAGAGTTGATCGCCGAGCAGCGCCGCGCGAAAGAGGCGGGCGACATCGGCGCCATCGAGAAGCACGGCGTGTTTACCGGGCGCTACGCGAAGAATCCGTATAACGGCGAAGCCGTGCCGGTGTGGGTGGCGAACTACATTTTGATGGACTACGGCACGGGCGCGATCATGAGCGTGCCGGCGCACGACGAGCGCGATTACGAATTTGCCGGGAAGTACAAGCTCCAAATCCGGCAGGTGATTCTGCCGGCGGGCGCGGATTCGAAGGCGACAACGGCGGAGGCGCAGCTTCCCTTTACGGCGGAGGACGGGGTGCTGGTGGACTCGGGCGAATTCACCGGATTGAGCTGCGCGGACGCGATTCAGTAAGATGTCGGCGCGCGCCGAGGAAAAAGGCTTCGGCCAGGCGACCGTCACCTTCCGCTTGAAAGACTGGGGCATCTCGCGGCAGCGCTACTGGGGCACGCCGATTCCGATGGTGTACTGCGATAAGGACGGCGTGGTGCCGGTCGCGGAAAAAGACTTGCCGGTGATTTTGCCGGACAAGGTGAAGGTAACGCTGGCGGGCGGGTCTCCGCTGATGAACGTGCCGGAATTTCTGCATACGACTTGTCCGAAATGTGGCGGCCCGGCGCGGCGCGAGACCGACACCATGGATACGTTCGTCGATTCGTCGTGGTACTTTTACCGCTACGCCGATGCGCGGAATGACACGGCTCCATTCGACTCCGCTAAGATCGCCTACTGGTTTCCCATCGATCAATACATTGGCGGCGTGGAGCACGCCATTCTCCACCTTATTTATTCGCGCTTCTGGACGAAGTTCATGCGCGACATGGGGCTGGTGAAAAACGACGAGCCCGCCGCGCGCTTGTTCACGCAGGGCATGGTGATCAAGGACGGCGCGAAGATGTCGAAGAACCTGGGCAACGTCGTCTCGCCGGATGAGATGGTGGCGCGTTACGGGGCCGACGCGACGCGCCTGTACAGCTTGTTTGCCGCGCCTCCCGACCGCGATCTCGACTGGCAGGAGTCGGGGATCGAAGGCATTCAGAGGTTTTTAGGACGAGTGTATCGGTTCTATGCGCGGAACCCGGTGCGGGCGCGCGTGGAGGCGGAGGCGGAGGAGAAGAAGAAGGCGGAGATTCAGCAGGCTCCTTGCAGCTGCCCAAAGCGTCTATGCGCAATGTGCCATCGCGACGGCGGAAAGGACGGCGAAAGCGACGGAAACGGCGGCGCGGAAACTCCAGCGCAAGCTGCACCAAACAATCAAGCGCGTCAGCGACGACTTCCAGGGACGCTGGCACTTCAACACCTGCATCGCGGCCATCATGGAACTGGTCAACGAAATTAACTACGCGGAGTTGATGATCGGCGGGCGGGTCCCCGCCGAGATCCCCTCCGATCTGCTCGCCGAGGTGCAACGCAACATCGCACTGCTGCTCGCGCCCATGGCTCCGTATTTCGCGCACGAATTGTGGGAGATGGCCGGGGAGAAGAGCAATCTGCTGAAAGCTCCGTGGCCCAAGTACGATGCGGCGCTGGCGGCCGAGGACGAGATCGAAATCCCCGTGCAAGTCAACGGAAAGCTGCGCAGCGTGGTAGTAGTTCCGGCGGGCGCGAGCGAGGACCAAATCAAGCAAGCGGCGCTCGCCGACGATAAGGTGCGAGCGGCGATTGCCGCGAAGCAGGTGGTGAAGGTCATTGTCGTACCCAAGAAACTTGTAAATATCGTGGTGCGATAGGAAGGTTGCGAGCTACGAGCCACGAGCTTCGAGCGAACAAGTCGAATCGGAAGGTTCGGATTGCTCGCAGACTCGTAGCATTTCACCCATTGCAAACTCGACCGTCAATCTGAGACACTCATCCGTGGAAACCCAGTCCATCGTAGTCCTCGACTTTGGCGCGCAGTATTCGCAACTGATTGTGCGCCGCATCCGCGAACAGAAAGTTTTCTCGGTCGTTCTGCCCTTCAACGCCAGCCTGGAGGAAATTCGCAGCTACTCGCCGGTGGGAATCGTTCTGTCGGGCGGGCCGTCGTCGGTGTACGACAAAGACGCGCCGCTGGCCGATAAGAGCGTTTTTGAACTCGGCATCCCCGTGCTCGGCATCTGCTATGGATTGCAGTTCATGGTATATGCGCTGGGCGGAAAAGTGCGCCCCGCCGCAAAACGCGAGTACGGCCACGCGCAAGTCGAGATCCAGGAACCCGGCTCGCAACTTTTTCAGGGACTGCCCCACTTGCTCGAAGTTTGGATGTCGCATGGCGACTCGGCCGAAGAGTTGCCTCCGGGATTCCGGCTGACGGCGAAAACTCCCAACGCGGTTGCCGCCATCGAAAACCCCGAGCGCAAAATGTGGGCCGTGCAATTCCATCCCGAGGTGCGCCACACGCCGCTGGGCTCGGACATTCTGCGCAACTTCGCGCTCGGCATCTGCGGCGCGAAGCCGCTATGGACGCCCCAGCATTTTATCGACGCGACCGTGGCGCAGGTGAAGCGGCAAGTCGGCAACGGACGCGCCATCTGCGGGCTTTCCGGCGGCGTGGATTCTTCCGTTGCGGCGGTGCTGGTGGATCGTGCCCTGCGCGATGCGCCTGCCCTGAGCGGAGTCGAAGGGCCCGGCAAATCGCGGCTGACATGCGTGTTCGTCAACAACGGCGTGCTGCGCAAGAACGAATTCGAAAAAGTCCAGCAGAGTCTGCGCGACCATCTCGGACTGCGCGTGGTTGCGGTCGATGCCACCGAACGCTTCATGCGGAAACTGGCAGGCGTCACCGAGCCGGAGAAGAAGCGCAAGATCATCGGCAACGAGTTCATAGAGGTCTTCGACGCCGAAGCGCGCCGCATCGAAAGAGAAGAAGGCGAAGTCGAATGGCTGGTGCAGGGGACGCTCTATCCCGACGTGATCGAATCGCGCTCGGTGCGCGGCCCCTCGCAGGTCATCAAGTCGCACCACAACGTCGGCGGACTGCCCGCGAAGATGAAGCTCAAGTTGATCGAGCCGTTGAAGGATTTATTTAAAGATGAAGTGCGGCGGATTGGCCGCGATCTCGGCATGCCCGATGAGATCCTGCAGCGGCAACCGTTCCCTGGGCCGGGGCTGGCCGTGCGTATTCTGGGCGAGGTGACGAAAGAACGCCTCGACTTGCTGCGCGACTGCGATGAAATTGTGGTGGGCGAAATCAAGAAGGCTGGACTGTACCAGAAAATCTGGCAGTCGTTCGCCGTGCTCTTGCCGGTGATGTCGGTCGGCGTGATGGGCGATCAGCGGACTTACGCTTACACCTGTGCCATCCGTGCCGTGCATTCGGAGGACGGCATGACGGCTGACTGGGTCCCGCTGCCGTATGAAGTTCTGAAGACGATTTCGAATCGGATTGTGAATGAGGTGCGCGGGGTGAACCGGGTGGTTTATGACATCACCTCGAAGCCGCCGGGGACAATCGAATGGGAATGAGTTTTCCCCCTCTTCGCAAATTGTCATCCCGAACGAAGTGAGGGATCTGCAGTCCGCGGCAAAATGCAGATCCCTCCCCTTCGGCTGCGCTCAGGGTCGGGATGACAAAATTGGAAGGGTGCTGGCGACCGTCCTTCCGATTGAAGATTCCGCACCGGAAGAACTACCATATCCCCATGCCCGTTGACACCGAATCTCCCGCATCTTCTTACACCCGCATCCGCGCCCCGCGCGGCAACTCGCTTTCCTGCAAAGGTTGGCAGCAGGAAGCGGCCATGCGCATGTTGATGAACAATCTTGACGAAGAAGTCGCCGAGCGGCCCCAGGATTTGGTCGTCTATGGCGGCACCGGCAAGGCGGTCCGCAATTGGGATTGCTATCACGCTATTGTCCGCTCGTTGCAGGGCCTTGAGAACGACGAGACGCTGCTGGTGCAGTCGGGCAAGCCCGTGGGCGTGTTCAAGACGCACGAGTACGCGCCGCGCGTGCTCATCGCGAACTCGAATCTCGTCGGGCATTTTTCCAACTGGGAAAAGTTCAACGAACTGGAGCGCGCCGGACTGATGATGTACGGCCAGATGACGGCCGGATCGTGGATCTACATTGGCTCGCAGGGGATTATTCAGGGGACTTACGAAACCTTCAACGCGGCGGGCGATAAACATTTTAACGGCGATCTGAGCGGAAAGCTGATCGTCTCCGGCGGCATGGGCGGCATGGGTGGAGCGCAGCCGCTGGCGGCCACCATGACCGGCGCGGCGTTCCTGGGCATTGACGTCGATCCCGAGCGCATCAAAAAGCGCCTCAAGACCGGCTATTGCGACTTCCTCGTCACCACGCTGGACGAGGCGTTGCGCATTTTGAAAAATGCCGTCCGCAAAAAAGAAAATATTTCCGTCGGGCTGGTGGGCAATTGCGCCGACATTATTCCGGAACTTGCCGAGCGCGGAGTCGTTCCCGACATTCTCACCGATCAAACTTCGGCGCACGATCCGCTGAACGGATACGTGCCCAATGGCATGACGCTGGAAGAGGCGCTCGAACTGCGCCAGCGCGATCCGAAGGCTTATCAGGATCGCTCGCTCGACGCCATGGCCAAGCACGTCGAAGGCATGTTGCGCTTGCAGAAGATGGGCGCGGTCACGTTCGACTATGGCAATAACATTCGTACGTTCGCCTTTCAGCGCGGCGTGAAGAACGCTTACGATTTTCCGGGGTTCGTTCCGGCCTATATTCGTCCGCTCTTTTGCGAAGGCCGCGGGCCGTTCCGTTGGGCCGCGCTTTCGGGCGAAGCTTCGGATATCGCCGTCACCGACGATCTCGTGCTCGAACTTTTTGGCGAAAATCGCAGCCTGCACCGCTGGATTGAACTCGCGCGCAAGCGCATCAAGTTTCAAGGATTGCCGTCGCGCATCTGCTGGCTGGGATATGGCGAGCGCGCGCGCTTTGGGCTGGCCATCAACGATCTGGTGAAGAAAGGTACGATCAAAGCTCCCATCGTGATTGGGCGCGACCACCTGGATTGCGGCTCGGTCGCTTCTCCGTTCCGCGAAACCGAAAGCATGAAGGATGGCTCGGACGCGGTAGCCGACTGGCCGCTGCTGAATGCGCTGGTCAATACGGCGGCGGGAGCGTCGTGGGTTTCCATCCACAACGGCGGCGGCGTGGGAATTGGTTATTCGCAGCACGCCGGGCAGGTCACGGTCGCCGATGGCTCTGACATGATGGCCAAGCGTATCGAGCGCGTGCTGACGACCGATCCCGGCATGGGCGTGATTCGCCATGTGGACGCGGGGTATGACGAGGCGAAGGAGTTCGCGAAGAAGGCGGGCGTGAAGGTGCCGATGGGGAAATAGCCATCAGCCATCAGCCGTCAGAAACTGCAGATCCTCGCTGCGTCGGGATGACAATCCTGTTATGGTGAAGGCGTGACATCGAACAGGTGCTGACCACCGATCCAGGCATGGGCGTGATTCGCCACGTGGACGCGGGATATGACGAGGCGAAGGAGTTCGCGAGGAAGACGGGCGTTCGCATTCCGATGGCGCGGCCATGAACACCTACCACGGAGACACGGAGGCACGGAGAAAAATCGGACTTCTCTCCGAAACAACTATGGAAAAGCATGCTCTCCGTACATCCGTGACTCAGTGGTGGACGTTGCGCAACAGGTCCATTATCCGTATAGCAATCGCGGCAGTTGCACTCAGCTTGACATTCTACGGCATCCTTCGGTGGATGTATCCGTCCACCAGGTGGGCATCAGTAAAGGGATCGCTGGCGGACACAAGGATTGTGTCCGAACATTGGAGTGAGTCGAAAGGAAGCCCGCCTTTACTCTGGAGGGCCGAATACAAAGTTGCCTATTCTGTGGCTGGGCATGAGTACACGGTTTGGTCAGACTCTGAGGATCAAGGCGAAGACGAAGACGAAATTCGACTCGCCCTGTCGGGTCGGCACGCCTCATCGTGCCGTGTGCAATACGATGTTGATAAACCGGATAGATCTGTTGCTGAATGCCATTGAGGGACAGGAATCTGTTTTCGGCAAACTCGGATGACGAAAGATACCCGGCAAGAAGAAGCTCTATTCAATCTATGATCATTCGACTTCTATGTGTCTCCGTGGTGGATTTTGTTCAGACGGAGCAATAATGCGTAAAGTGCCCACACTACTGCTCGTGAACATCGGCCAACTCCTCACGCTGCGCTCGGCGGCGGACGGCCCGCGGCGCGGCGCTTCTCTTTCCGAGCTTGGCATCATCGAAGACGCTGCCGTGCTCTGTCTGGGTGGCAAGATAGTTTCGGTCGGCACGACGAAAGACGCGCTTCGCGATCCGTGGCTCAAGAAAAATCGCAAGAAGATCGTCGAGATCGACTGCGGCGGACGCGTGGTTCTGCCCGGCTTCGTCGATTCGCATACTCACCCGGCATTCACGCAGCCGCGGCTGGTGGATTTTGAGAAGCGCATTTCCGGCGCCAATTACGAAGAGATCGCCGAGGCTGGCGGAGGCATTCGCTCCAGCATCGGCGGCGTGCGCCAGGCCAGCAAAACCGCGCTGACGCAGAAGGTTTCCGCGGTGCTGGCGGATATGGCCCGTCACGGAACCACGACCGTCGAGGCCAAATCGGGCTACGGCCTGAGCCTTGAGTCTGAAGTGAAGTCGCTCGAAGCCATTCGCGCCGCGGCGCGCCAGTGGCCGGGAACCGTGGTTGCCACTTTTCTGGGCGCGCACGCGGTCCCGCCCGAGTATCGCGGACGCTCCAAGGAATATGTCGAACTTATCTGCAACGCAATGCTGCCGGCGGTTGCGAAGCGCAAGCTGGCGCAGTTCGTGGACGTATTTTGCGATCATGGGGCCTTTAGCGCCGAAGAAGCAGCGCGGATTTTCGCGGCTGCGGAAAAATTTGGACTCTCCGTCCGCGCCCATGTGGGGCAACTCAGCGAAACGCGGCTCGGGCCGCTGCTTCGTTTCCGGCCAGCGTCGCTCGACCACATGGATTACGTGAACGACGCCGATCTGCCCGCTCTGGCCCAGAGTGACACGGTCGCAACGTTCGTTCCGGGAGCGAATTATTTTCTCGGCTTATCGAGGTATCCAAACGCGCGCCGGTTCATCGAATCCGGCGCAGCGGTCGCGCTCGCCACCGACTACAACCCAGGCTCTTCGCCAACGCTTAACATGACGATGGCAATGTCGCTGGCCTGCACGCACATGAAGATGTCGCCAGCGGAGGCGATCGCGGCGGCAACCATCAACGGGGCCTGGGCGCTGCGCTTGGCCAACCGCAAAGGCAGCGTGGAAGCGGGCAAGGACGCCGACCTGGCCGTGTTTGACGCGAGCGACTATCGCGAGGTCCCGTACTGGTTTGGCGCCAATCGCTGCGCCCTGACGATCGTGAACGGCGCGCCCAGCGGCCGGCTTTCTTCTTGAAAAAAACGCGATCGAGACAATGGCCCGGCAATAAATCGCCGGCAGCCATTTTGAACGCATGGCGCGCCGTTGTTATAATTCAAGAGTTCCGCGCAGTCCCAGCGCATCGGCTGTTTTGCTCGCGGCGCCCGCCCAGTGAGAGTGCCCAGTGCACGGCCAGATCGGCCGGCGGTCGTCTTGACGGAAAAGCGGTGCGGACCGAGATGCGCGGAGAAGCAGTGGCCAGGTAGCTCAGGTGGTAGAGCGCAGCCCTGAAAAGGCTGGCGTCGGCGGTTCAACTCCGTCCCTGGCCACCATGTTTTTGACAGTCACGGCGAATTGCCGAAATCCTTGCGGCCCAGGGGTGGTTCCTGGGCCGCAATCCTTCAGAGACTGTGTGAGAACTACGATCTCGGAGTCGCGGTGGAGCGAACCTTCTCGTTTTCAGCCGCGAAGCGGCGCAAGAATACAGCCCACGGCGTAAGCCGTGGGCGGGAGTGGGAAATGAACAAGCCCCAACGGGGCGAAAGATGAGTTCTCACCCAGTCTTTTCAGCGCAGCTAATCTACTGCACCGTCACAGGGAACGCAGGAGTGGAGGCGCTCGCGTTGTCGTTGGCATCGCCCGAGTAGGTTGCGGTCAATGACGCCGTCGGTCACGGTCACAGTGCCCGTTGGCTGGGCCTTGCTCCCCGCATTCTGCGAGGCCACGGCGAAGGTCACCGTCACCACTAGAGGCGTCGCCTTCGGAGCCGTGGCTTTGCTGATGGTGGTGGTGGTGTTAGCCGGATTCACCGTTAGCTCCACGCTGGCATCCGCCCCCGCGTAGTTCTTGCTGGGTGTCGGCTTAAACGTGACCGACAGAGTCTGCGTGCCCGCCGCCAGCAATGCGTTTGCACTCGGCGAATATGTGAACTTGCCCGCAACATTCGCCGTCGCATCCAGTTGGGTTGCGCTCAACGGCGTTCCGTAAGTAATGGCCGCCGGCGCCGTCCAGCTAATTGTGCTGGTTAGCAACGACGCGGTGGTGGATTGTGTGGCGGTAGCGGCCAAGTAGTTACTGTCCGCCGCCCACTTCGCGGCCACTTTGCACGTCCCAGTACCGCTAACCATCGTGACGGTAGTGCCGCTGATCGTGCAGACACTGGCCGGTGTCGCCGTGATGGTCGGGGTAGTTCTGGCGTTCGTCGTTGCGGCTACCTGGTAAGTGGACTGGTACGGAGCGCTGGCGGGCGCGCCGGTGAAGCTCACCGTCGGTCCACCAGCTTTCGCGGCCTATGCGTGCCTTTGTCCGCAATCACGCTCTGCGTAACCGGCGTCGCCGCCGAGTAGTAGCTGTTGCCCGCCTGGTTGGCAATCACCGAGCACGTTCCCATGCCGCTCGTCATGGTGTAAGTCGCACCCACATTGCTGCACACCCCGGAAGACGTGTAAGTCACCGCCAGACCCGAGCTGGCGCTGGCCGCCACGGTGAAGCTGCTGTTATACGCCGCACTCGCCGGTGCGTTCCGGGTGAACGTGATGCTCTGCGTCGCCGGAGTCGCAGTCACGTTCTGCGCGACCGGCGTTGCCGCCAAGTAGTTGTTGTTACCCGCCTGGTTGGCGATCACCGAGCACGTTCCGCTGCCGCTGGTCATGGTGTACGTCGCGCCCGCATTGCCGCACGACCCGAAAGACGTGTAACCCACCGCCAAGCCCGAGCTGGCGCTGACCGCCACGGTGAAGTTGCTGTTGTAGGCCGCCGTCGCCGGTGCGCTTGTGCTGAATGTGATGGCCTGAGGGGCCGGAGCCGCGTTCACTGACGCTGTTGTCATCGGTGCCGCCGAGTAGTTACTGTTGCCCGCCTGGTTTGCAATCACCGTGCAGGTTCCCGTGCCGCTCGTCATGGTGTAAGTCGCGCCCACATTGCTGCACGACCCGCCACTCGTAAAGGTCACTGGGTTCCCGCTTGCGCCGCCCGTGGTCGCCACGGTGAAGTTGCTGTTGTAGATCGCCGTCGCCGGTGCGTTTGTGGTGAACGCGATGGTTTGCTTTGCCCGAGTCGCAGTCACGGACGCTGTCGCCTGCGGCGCCGCCAAGTAGTTGCCGTTGCCCGCCTGGTTCGCAATCACCGTGCAGGTTCCCGTGCCGCTTGTCATGGTGTACGTCGCGCCCGAATTGCTGCACACCCCGCTCCCGTCATTCGCAAAGACCACCGGGCTTGCGCCGCTAGCGGCCGTCACCGTGAAGTTGCTGTTGTAGGTTGCGCTGCTCGGCACATACGTGAACACGATGGTCTGCGTCGCCTTAGTCGCAGTCACGGACGCTGTCGCCTGCGGCGCCGCCAAATAGTTGCCGTCGCCTGCCTGGTTCGCAATCACCGAGCATATTCCCGTGCCGCTAGTCATGGTATAAGTCGCGCCCGAATTGCTGCACGACCCGGAAGACGTGTATGTCACCGCCAAGCCTGAAGTGGCGGTACACGACATCGTGAACTGGCTGCCGTAGGCTGCGCTGCTTGGTGGATTAGTGCACGAGATGGTCTGGGGCTGTTGACTTGCCCCAGTCATTGTGATTTCCGATGAGGTCGCGCTGGGGTACCACGCCACCTGGGTTGCTCCTCCTGGTGGGTATGTCGCAGTACAGCAGTTGGTTCCCATCGTATTCCCCGAGTACACTGCCGTTAACGTGTTGGTGCCAGCTGCGAGCTGCGACGCACTGAACGGCATACTGGCTGCGGTCGTCGTCGCACTGGTCGGCAGCAGCGTTTGCGTTGACAGCAAGGTTGACCCAAGCATGAAGTTCACGGTACCGCTGGGCGCACCGCCGCCGCCGGGACTGGCTGAGACCGTAGCCGTCAGAGTGGTCGACTGACCTGCCTGCAGAGTATACGTCCCCGCAGTCAGACTCACCGTCAGTGTGTTGGTGGCAATTCCAGTAACTTGATACGCCCCAATGTTAATCGCCCCACTGGTCATCCGAGGATTACCGAGAAAGTCCGTGGCGCCATAGATGGAGCTGGGGGAATTACCATTGGGATCGCACCAGCCGATGCTGCATGAAAGGCTGGTGCCACCGTAATTGACCGTCGGCGAAGCAGCGGTAATGTCAAAATTGCTAGGAGTAGCTGTCAGACTTTCGAAGGCGGGATTCGATACCATCGAGCTTCCATCTTCTCCTGTTGTGCTCTGAAAGGTCGCAAAACTCGTGTAGCTACTCACATTATCCCAATCGATCGACTTTCCTTTTACATAGCCCGCGGTGGAGTAGTACAGGTTGTAATTGAGCGTTGCCGGCGGGGCAGGGTACGACGTCGAGGATGCAACAGAACTGTAGATCCAGTGATTATATGAACCAGCGTAGACGAGGTTGCTTTCAAAGTAGTTATCTTGGGAGCTGCCGATCTGGTAGCTAATCTGGAATTCGCCACCTGGGGAGCTCGTATCATTAACGGCCGTCACCTTAACGTTGTTATATAGCGTGTTGTTGACGAAGACGGCGTCGTAGCTGCTGCCTCCTCCATTGCTAAGGTCGCCGTTGCTGGACGCGGCCGCATAACCGCCGATGCCAATGCCAAAGTTTGCCGAGTTGGAGAATATGTTGTTGCGCACCGTAGCATACCGGCCATAACAGGGGTAAATGCCTGTGCCGGGGGTTCCAGTATTGTTTGGGCCAGACCACTCGGTGCCATTGGCTAGGCAGATTTGATTTTCGCTGGTCACCTCGATGCCGACATCGGCGTTATAGATCCAGTTGTTCTCAATGGTGACATAGGCGCACCCGTCACAATAGATACCATCGGCGTCGTAGCTGCTGCCCTCACCTTCATTCGTTATTCCGCTGATGTTATAGACTGTGTTCCCGCTGATTTCCCCATACATAGCCTCGTCGTAACCTACGGAACCCACGCCCTCGTATCCAATCGCGGCGATGCCAATGTTGTCATTGTCGTGGACGAGGTTATTGGTGATTTGAAAATAGGTCACGTTTCCATCCACGTTTACCGATTCGCTGTTCCCGGTCATCAGGTCATAAACCTCGTTGCCACTGATAACCAGCTGCGTGATAGGAGTTTGCGACGTGCCGTATACGGAGATGCCAAAAGCGTTGCCGTTCGTTTCCGATGTAGTCGTGATGTTGTGCACCAGATTGTTCAGAATCTGGACGCCAGTGCCCGAGCCCGTGATCCAGATGCCAGTCGGAACGTCATTTTCGTTGCTGGTAGTGTAATTGCGGATTTCAAATCCGCTGATGGTGATGTAGCTCTGGTTCACAATATTGACCAGGCCTTGTGTGAGATCCCCGCGCTCCCCGTACGATGCGCAGCAACTCACGCCCGTTCCGTCGATCACTGCCGTCTGTCCGGGATAGCTTTCGAATGTAATCGGCTTCCCCGCCGTTCCAGAATTCGGGAAGTTCACAGACTGGTTGTAAACTCCCCCCATGACGTACACCGTGGCGCCAGCCGTGGCCTTATCGGCCGCGTACTGAATGGTCAACCAAGGCGAGGAGAACGTACCAGTATTGTTATCGCTTCCGGTCGTCGACACGTAGTAAGTGGCCCCAACTTGTCCGGCCAGTGTTTGCGCGAATAATAGGATGAGCACAAAGAGCGCGGCGGGTACAACGCTGGCATTCCGCATCATCGAAACATTGCGATTCATGACTTCTTCTCCTGGAAACGAGAGCCCCGCCGTGGCAGCAGGTGTTCCTTTGGAATATTGCGAACGCTTATCTGGAATCTCCTTTTTGACCTCAAAAACGATACCATCATACGCCCATTTCGCCTGAT
Source organism: uncultured Acidobacteriaceae bacterium (assembly GCA_963772155.1). Classification (GTDB taxonomy): domain Bacteria; phylum Acidobacteriota; class Terriglobia; order Terriglobales; family Acidobacteriaceae; genus Acidiflorens. The sequence goes on from CAVYVX010000006.1 coordinate 285,251, forward strand.
CGCAAGATTGCGAACCGAATTTTTTGTCGAGGCCCGCCCAGCGGTCTGCCATTTGCACGGGCACGGTCGGAATCGCTCCATTTGGTGCTCCGTTCTTGCCACATTCCTCCCCGCCCAGCCTTTGGTAAGCCCAATTCCGCTGCCGCCCCGGCTTGTCCCCAGGACGCCGCTCCTAATGCTCACCGCCCACCGCTCAAATTTCTTAAGCTGAGATTTTTCCTGCCGAGATTTTCAGCCTGGCGTCTTTACTGGCCCCGAATCTCCGGCTGAAATCTCTGACAACCCGGCCGTGAATTGGGGAGAGGGTGAAAGCGGCCCGAGTGGTCAACCCAGATGTATGCCAAAGTGGTAAGAGGTGTCAATAAACATGTTGATACCACGACAGGAATTCGCGAAAAGCTGCGCCACGATGGCTGTAGCGAGCTTTTTCCGCCGCGCTTAGTTCGGCAAAAGTCTTGCCGATTTGCGGGAAGTAGAAGATCGGATCGTACCCAAAACCGTTCTGCCCTCGGGGCGCGTCGAGAATAACGCCTTCGGCGGCGCCGCGGAAAATTTGCAGCGTCTGCCCATCGCGGGCCACGGCCAGCACGCAGACGAATCGCGCGATACGTTTCTCTTCGGCAACGCCGGCGAGTTCGCGGAGCACGCACGCGTTGTTGGCTTCGTCCTCCGTGTTGCATTCTGCCGTGCGCGGTTCGCCCGCCGCGTAGCGCGCGGAACGAACGCCGGGCGCGCCGCCGAGCGCGTCGATCTCCAGGCCGGAGTCGTCGGCGATCACCAGTTCTCCAGGAACGGCCAGGCTGTAGGACTCCGCCTTCTTGCGCGCGTTTTCCTCAAAGGTAATTCCGTCTTCGACAACCTCGGGCAGGGAAGAAAGGTTCGGGAGGTTTGCCACCACGATGCCGAAGGGCGCAGCGGCTCCGGCGAAATCGCGAAGTTTGCCGGAATTTGAGGTTGCCACCAGAACGCAACGTTGCATTTTGCGTACTCTCGCCAGCCTTTGCCGGTGTTCTCTGGGTTTTCCCGTGTCCCCTGTGTTCATCAGCTATAGGTTGAAACACAGCGAACACGGAGGACCACAGGGGATTATATCTGCTGGCCCAGCCGCGTCTTCGGCTGTGTCTCGATCCACGCTGCAATCGGCAGAGCGGCTGGTTCGGGCCCGTCGGAATCGGCGTCGTTGCCGCAGTCAGGCCGTCCCTGACTCCACCGGTGCCTGCAATATCATGGAAAGGGGCCTCCCACATTGAACTCGGCGCTTTTACGGCCAGCGCGGAGTTGCGCTACGGACGGGCTTGGTTACGAGCGGCGAAGACTGGGCGCTGGCTTGGGCAGCCATGGCATTGGAGTTCTCCTCGCCCGCTTCCGCCAGTACCGGGATATCGTCCTTGGTGTCGGTTTCGGCAAGCAAGGGCGCCACTTCCCGCAGTTTCTCGGCGGCCTGCTGGAGCAGTTCGATCTGCCTCCCGAGCTGCATGTACTGCGCTTGCTTGTGGCGCAAAACCTCGTGGATATCTTTCATGCTTCCCCCTGCGCCTCACTTTAGATTTGGACAAAGATCAGGTCAACGGCTACGCCCTTTGGGGCCGTTACCGCGGTAACCGCGCAGAAGGGTATGGCACTTTCAAAGCGGAGTTGGAATCGCGCTGAACTTCATGGGACGCAAGGCAGTCGCAACCTTACTGAAGGCGGGCCGGCAGAGGGCACTACCTTCCCCTGCGATGGCGATCGAGTAACATGTGCTTAAAAAACCAAAGCCCCGCCTTGCGGCGGGGCCATGAGTCGAGCGTTCCGGGCGAACCAACAAGCTCACATCATATCTTCATCAGTTTGCGACGAAGTATTCCAGCTATACTTACCAGCCCCGTTCCGAGAAGTCCCAGGGTGCCGGGCTCGGGAATGTGGGCAGGGTTCTTGATCGTGGTGCTCCCCGAATCAACCTGGTACCATTGATTCTTCGCTATGTTAATAGTCTGCGATGTAGTTCCGGTCACATAGATGCCATTCCAGTTGTCCCCGCCGATCGTGCCCGAGAGATTAAAGACGTAGCTGTTCGTGCCGTTGTGGCTGACCAACGTCCACTGGATCGGCCCGTTGATGAAAGCGCCGTTAAAAATGGTTCCCGTTGGTCCGCCGCCGGGTATACCCAAGGGGCTGGTGACGATGAAGCTGGAGCCCACGTCGGAGAACGTTCCGCCGCTCCAGAAGTTGGTACCCTGGAAAACGCCGGTTGAAAAGTACACCCAGCCGAGGTTTCCTGTAGCCGCCGATACATTGCCGAAACTCATGAGCTCAGAACGGCTCGACACGATTCCACCTGTGCCGATGTTGACCGTGCCAAGCTGGTTCGTTAGATCGATTCCACTCCCCCATGCCATGACTGGTAACAGCAGGGCCAATAGACTGCTGATCACTACCGCTCGCCTCATTTTATTTTCCTCCCGGATGTTGTTCTTTTGTTGTCTCGACCCGCATTTGCCAAAAAACTAGCGCAAAAAGGGTCAGTCGCTTTGCGCACTTGTCCTCCCACAACAACCCAAAGCAAATTGCTTTTGTTTATCAATAACTTATTGCAATTCGCCGCACATACTCCAAATCTCCGAATGCAATCTACCGCCCGCTAGCCACTATTCGTATCTTCTAGATCTTTCCAAAGCTCCATTCCGCAACCGGTCAGGCCGCTACGCGAAGGAAAGCCGTAGATCCGGCGTCGCCAGGAGAAATCTCACCGCGAGCGAGAAACCCGGACTTCGACGGACCCGCTTCCATGATCCGGCGCTGCCCTACAGTAAGCAATTGTAAGGCAACTCATGCTACCACGGATAGGCCATTTGTCAATTGACTTTCTGTCGGGTGACGTAAAGTCGATTGTGTAAAAGCGAGAGGGTGTAAGTTGGCTTTTTGCCTGACAAGCAGAAGCCGATCCGAAAGGAGACCTACACCCCATGGCGAAGATAATCCCGATCACCGAGCATTTCCAACATTTTCTGGCGGAGATGAAGGAGAGTTTTTGGGGCGACCTGCAAGGCGAGGTGCAGCGGGCGGCCAAGAAGTTCTTCGAGTTGTTGAGCGAGCGGCAACGCGACCGGTATATGGTGGATCGGCGCTATGGCCGATCGTCGGCCCGCAAGGATCATCGCAACGGATACTACCTGCGGGATTTTGTCACCCGCTTCGGGACGTTGCGCTTGCGCATTGCGCGCAGCCGCAAACGCGGGTTCCTGCCCCAGGTCATCGGGAAGTTTCAGCGGCGGGCCGACGAGGTCTGCCTGCTCATCCGCGAAGCGTTCCTGCGCGGGATCTCGACGCGCCAGGTGGGACGGCTCGTGGGCACGCTGACCGGAGAAGTGGTGAGTGCGCAAACCGTCTCGCGGCTCACGCGCGACCTGGACGAAGCCGTGCGCCAGTTCCATCAGGCGCCGCTCGAAGACGAGTGGGCCTACTTGTTTCTGGATGGCGTGAGTTTGCGGGTGCGTCGGCCGAGCGGCCGGCAGCGGGTGCAGATGCTGGTGGCCTACGGCGTGCGGCGCGACGGCTCGCGGCAACTGTTGGCCTTTCTGCGCAGTTCGGGCGAAAGCCAAAGCGCGTGGGAGGGGTTGCTCGGGGACCTGTATCGGCGCGGACTGCGGGGCGAGAATCTGCTGCTGATCGTCACCGACGGCTGCGCCGGACTGGCGGCGGCGATTCCGACGGTCTACCCGCGGGTGCTGCATCAGCGCTGCTGGGTGCACAAGATGCGGAACATTCTGGAGCACGTGCGCAAGCGCGACTATGACGAAGTGAAACGGGATGCCCAGGCGATCTATGGGGCCGACAGCCGACGCCAGGCGGAAGCGGCTTTTCGTCACTTTCGCCGCCGCTGGCAGCGCGACTACGGTGCCATGGTGCGGCGACTGGAGCGCGATCTGCCCGAGTTGCTCTCGTTTTTCACCTTTCCCCGACACCTGTGGAAGAAGCTGCGCACCACTAACATCATCGAGCGCTGTTTTGTGGAGGTGCGAAGACGGACTCGGCCGATGGTGTGCTTTGTCAACGTTGCCAGCGTCGACCGAATCATCTATTCCATCTTCCAGCGCTTTAACCTGGAATGGAAAAACCGCACCCTCAAGCTATTTACACAAGCAGCTTGAACGTCACCTTCTGTCGGCAGGTCATGACAGCTCGGCTGCATGGGAGTATAATTTCACCGTTCTCGACTGTCGCGAGGAAAACTCCTTCCCCCTCATTGGCCGCCGAAACAGCGCACCACACAACGCCTTCGGATAAAATCCTTTGCAGGCATTCTCTCCAACATCGACAGGATGATTGGGCAGGTGTACTTGAATGTGGTATGTAATCGATTACCCTCATTTGTGCTGACGTTCGGGAACCTCTTGGCTCCGCCGTTCGAGAACTTCTTCATCGGCGGTTTGTAGTCCAGGTAAGTCGGATGGTAAAAGCAGAAAACCGATAAAGAAACCTCGATGAGACAAACATCACACCGGCAAAGGAAATCAAAGCGTCTCGAACCGAAGCAAGCGGTGCCGTGGCAGCCTTCTCTTCGTCTCTGCGCGGCCCTTCTCCTCGCCGTAATCGCGATCTTCGCAATCATCCGGTTCCGCCTGCGGGACATGCCGTTGGAGCGAGATGAGGGTGAATATGCCTACGCCGGCCAGTTGATCCTGCAAGGTGTGCTTCCTTATCAACTGGTTTACAACATGAAGCTTCCCGGTACGTACGCGGCGTACGCATTGATCATGGCCTTGCTCGGTCAAACCCCGGCCGGAATCCACCTCGGCGTATTGCTGATCAACGCAGGCACGATCATGCTCATGTATGTTTTGGCAGCCCGCCTTTTCGGCAGACTTGCAGGTCTGGTGGCGGCCGCGAGTTACGGCCTGTTGTCCAACAGTGCCTCAGTTCTGGGTCTTGCGGGTCATGCCACGCATTTCGTGGTTTTCCCAGCCCTTGCCGGCTTGCTTGTGCTACTAGAGGCCCTTGATCGTAAGCGATCCAGTCTGTTTTTTCTCAGCGGTCTCCTGCTGGGTCTGGCGTTCGTGATGAAGCAACCGGGGATCTTTTTAGCGATGTTTGCGGGCCTCTACCTGCTTCGGAGGGAGTGGGCTCAGCCAGTTCAACCGAAGAACCTGCTCACGCGCTCCGGACTCTTCGCGCTGGGAGTTGTCATACCCTACGGACTAACGTGTTTAATTTTGTGGAGAGCTGGCATATTCGGAAAGTTCTGGTTCTGGACCTTCACCTATGCGCGCCACTACGGCTCAGGCCTCGCCGATGGCATCCAGATGTTGGGCTATGAGTTCCCTCGTTTGGTCAAACCCTCCATTCCGGTTTGGTTGATGGCGGCGGTGGGACTCACGGCCCTCTGGTGGGATGCCAAGGCACGCCGCCATAGACTAATGTGCTTGGGATTTCTGGCCTTTTCTTTTCTGGCGGTTTGTCCCGGGTTCCTTTTTACTCCGCATTACTTCATTTTGCTGTTGCCGGCAGTGTCCTTGCTGGTTGCCGTTGCGGTGAATTCGGCAACTTCCGCTCTGGCGGAGCGCAACAAGCCGGCGTTTCTGAGGGTTGTTCCCGTCGGGGCATTCCTGGTCGCGTTCGCGATTTCAATTTTTGGGCAGCGAGAGTTTTTGTTTGAAATGGATATGGCCACGGCGTCACGAGCGATCTATGGAGTGAACCCGTTGCAGGATGCTATCAAGGTAGCCGAATATTTGCGCAGCCACAGCGACCCCGCCGCTCGTATCGCCGTCCTCGGATCGGAGCCCGAAATTTACTTCTATGCGCAGAGGCGCTCCGCAACCGGATACATCTACACTTATCCCCTCATGGAGGAGCAGCCCTACGCGCTCACCATGCAACAGGAGATGATCTCGGAGATCGAAGCCGTTCGCCCGGAGTTTATCGTTTTTGTTAATATCCCCTCCTCCTGGACCGTTTATCCCAAGGCGCAGCGGCACATCTTCACCTGGATGCAGCAGTACATCCCGACCCATTACGAAAGAGTGGGTGTCGCGGACGTTCAGAGCCCCGACCACACGGAATATCGCTGGGCGGAAGAATCGTCCCGCTACCAACCACTCTCTCAGTACGTGATTTATGTCTTTCGGCGGAAGGCTTGAGGGCCGCGGCCTCCTTCGCCAAGTCATGCTGAACCAAAGAAACTCTTGTGCGGAACGCGCGAAAGGCGCAAAATAGGGCGTTTTTAGGAGGCGCTTTTTGTCCGACCGCAAGTACAGGCAACGCGGATACCAGGATTCCGGCGTTGGCAGTGGAGCGAAGAAAGAGTTCGAGAAGCCGACGGCTGCAAAAAAAGAGAACACGTTTGGACCGCGCCCGATAAACATGCCGGGAACGCGTACCGTTTCGCGCTGCGCCGAATGTGGCGCGCTGCTGCAGAACCTGCCGGAGGCGGCCGGGAAATGCCCGAAGTGCGGGTTCGACCTGCACGCCTGCAAACAGTGCGAACATTTCGACCCGTCGAGCCGTTTCGAATGCAATCAGCCGGTTCCGGCCAGGATCTCGCCCAAAGACAAGGGCAACGACTGCTCGCTGTATTCCATTCGCGTGATGGTGGAAAAAGAAACATCGAGCACGAGCAGCCAGCGTCCGAATGACGCGCGCGCGGCGTTCGACAATCTGTTCAAGGACTGACGGGACTGTGTGAGAACTGCGATTGCAGAGTCGCGGTGGAATGGAATTCACGGTTTTCGGTGGAATAGAATTCACGGTTTTCAGCCGCGAAGCGGCGCAAGAATACAGCCCACGGCGTAAGCCGTGGGTTCAAGTGGAAAAGGAACAAGCCCCAGCGGGGCGAAAGACCAGTTCTCACACAATCTCTGACGGGAGTTCTCAGCTCTCAGCGTAGCTTGGTAGTCTTCGCCGGGTAAAGATTCGTCCGGTAAAATGTAGTGCGTCATCGAATTCTATTGAAAGGAAACTCTCCATGATTTTGGCTCGACACGCTGCAATTGCACTCTCGTTTTTTGTGTTCGGCGTAGTGGCTTGGACGCTGCCGGCCGACGGCCCATCGTCGCCTTTGGTGTATCCGCAAGCGCGGCGCGGCGATCAGGTCGACGATTACCATGGGGTCAAGGTCGCCGATCCCTACCGCTGGCTCGAGGACACGGACTCGGCCGAGACCCGTGCCTGGGTAGAGGCCGAGAACAAGCTGACCTTCGGCTATCTGGAGCGGATTCCATATCGCCAAGCGATACGCGATCGTTTGACCAAGTTGTGGAACTACGAGCGCTTCTCCGTTCCCGAGCAGAAAGGCGGACGTTACTTTTTCGAGCACAACGACGGCCTGCAAAATCAAAGTGTGTTGTTTGTGGCCGAGTCGCTCAACGCCACGCCTCGCGTATTGCTCGATCCCAACACGCTGTCCTCCGATGGCACGATCGCGCTGGCTGGCACTTCGATCACCGACGACGGCAAGCTCATGGCCTACGCTCTGTCGGCTTCGGGCTCGGATTGGACGGAGTGGCATGTGCGCGATGTGGGTACGGGGAAGGACCTCCCCGACCTGATCAAGTGGGTCAAGGACTCCGGCGTTGGCTGGACAAAAGACGGCAAGGGGTTCTACTACAGCCGCTATGCCGAGCCCAAGGGCGCGGCGCTGCGCGATACGAATTATTTCAATAAGCTCTACTACCACATTCTGGGCACGCCCCAGTCGGAAGACAAGCTCATCTACGAGCGGCCCGACAATAAGGAGATGGGATTTTCCGGCGATGTCAGCGATGACGGACACTATCTGATCATTCAGGTGTATCAGGGCACGGAACCCAAGAACCGCGTTTACTACAAAGACCTCACCCAGCCCGATTCGCCAATCGTCAAGCTGCTCGACGATTTCGACGCGCAATATTCGTTCATCGACAATGACGGTCCGGTTTTCTGGTTTCAAACCGATCTTGACGCTCCACGCGGCCGGCTGCTGGCCATCGATACGCGCCATCCCGAGCGCGCCAACTGGAAGACGGTGGTCGCGCAAGGCGCCGACAAGCTCGAGTCCGCCAGTGTTGTGGACGACCAATTCTTTCTTGGATATCTAAAAGATGCGGCCACCGAAGTCCGTGTCTACGATCTCAACGGCAAGTTTCTGCGCAATGTGGACCTGCCCGGCATCGGCAGTGCCGAAGGGTTTGGCGGCAAACGCAAGGACAAGGAAACTTTCTACGTCTTCACCAGTTTCACCTTTCCGGTCGCCATTTATCGCTACGACCCGCAAGCGGGCAAGAGCGCCATCTTCCGCCAGCCTAAGGTCGATTTCGATCCGGCGCAGTACGAAACCAGGCAGGTCTTCTACAACAGCAAGGATGGCACGCGCATTCCCATGTTTCTGACTTATAAGAAGGGACTCCAGCTCAATGGCGAGAACCCCGTGCTGCTGTATGGCTACGGCGGATTCGACATCTCTCTGACTCCCTTTTTCAACGTCCCCAATCTCGTCTGGCTCGAAATGGGGGGCGTTTACGCGCAACCCAACTTGCGCGGTGGCGGCGAATACGGCGAGGATTGGCATTTGGCGGGCACGAAACTGCACAAGCAGAACGTATTCGACGACTTCACTGCGGCCGCGCAGTGGCTCATCGCGAATCATTACACGTCTACTCCGAAGCTGGCCATTAGCGGCGCGAGCAACGGCGGCCTGCTGATTGGCGCATGCCTGACGCAGCATCCCGAACTCTACGGAGCCGCGCTGCCGGAAGTTGGCGTGATGGACATGCTGCGCTTCCAGAAATTCACCATCGGCTGGGGCTGGACTTCGGATTTTGGTTCTTCCGACGATCCGCAGGAGTTTAAGGCTATCTACGCCTACTCGCCGCTGCATAACCTTAAGCCTGGAGTCAAGTATCCGCCCACGCTCGTCACCACCTCCGACCACGACGACCGCGTGGTTCCCGGCCACAGCTTCAAATTCGCCGCCACGCTCCAGGCGGACCAGGCGGGAGCGGCGCCAGTGTTGATTCGCGTCGAGACCAAGGCGGGCCACGGCGCGGGCAAGTCGATGACCAAGCGTCATCGAAGAGACGGCGGACGATTGGGCGTTTGTCGCTCATAGCCTCAACATGAACGTGGCGCTGCCGTAAGGAGGCAATGGGGCGCGGGCGGCCTGGCTGCTGGCGCCATGGTGAAAGATGGCCTACGCGGTGAGAAGCGAGGAGATGCGGTTTTGTACTGGACGAATGGCGCAACCAAGGCAGGGAGGAGGAGTAGCCAACGTGGCCGGCGTTTCCCGCATCGAAACTGGCAACAGGAGAAATCGCGCACAAGCCGCTTGCCTTAGAGCGGCCACATCCTTATAATCCGCTCACCGGAATAATGTTTAGCTGCGGCGAATGGGCCGGTGCGCGCATGATTCTCGGGGCCGGTCATTGTAAGTGTGAGTGAAGGACTGGTTCATGGTGCTGGCCCGGCGCCAGGATTAGGATGGAATCGGGCAGGATGTTTACTCCAGCTTTCTCAAAGAGTCAAGGAGCCACAGGAATGAAGAAGACTATTCTCGCGATATTGCTGGTTGCCGCAGTTGCCGCCGTCGCTCAAACCGCTGTCCCGCCAGTGCCACAAGCTGCCCCGCCGTCTGCGGCAGCGCCAGCGCAACCTGCTGCTCCGGCAGCGCCCCAGAAGAAAGAAATCAAAGACGCGGCCGAATATAACGCTTACATGGGCGCGGTGCAGCAAACGGAAGCCGCAGCCAAGGTCAGCGGCTTGGAAGCGTTTGTCAAACAGTATCCCAACAGTGTGATGAAGGAAGACGCGCTGGAACTCCTGATGAGCGCCTACCAGCAGACGGGCAATTCGGCCAAGACGCTGGAAACGGCGCAGAAGATTTTGCAGGTGAACGCCTGCAACATCCGGACATTGGCGCTGCTGGCCTACTCCAAGGGCGCGCAACAGAGTTATACCGAGGCGGGCCAGATTGGCGAAAAAGGCTTGCAGTGTTTGCAAACCGCGGTCAAGCCGGAGGGCACGACGGATGCGGATTTTCAGAAGCTGAAGGATGGGGCGGGGGCAATCTTCAACGGCGCGGCCGGAGTCAGCGCTTTCCAGACGACGGCTCAGGCCAAGGGTACTGACTATGCGAAGGCCGAGAAGTATTTGCGGCCTGCGGTCGAAGCGGATCCGGCCAACCTGCTTAACGTCTATGACCTGGCGCGCTCTTACCTGGCCGTGGATACGGACGAAAAATACGTGGATGGACTTTTCTTTATCGCGCGCGCTGTCAATCTGGCGCAGGGTGCGGGCAAGGACCAGATTGCGAAGTACGGCAAGAGCAAGTACACCAAGTACCACGGCAGCGACGAGGGATGGAAAGAACTGCTGGCGCAGACGGCTGCCACGCAGTTGCCTCCGGCTGGATTCGCCATCAAGAAGTACGTGCCGCCGACTCCCGCCGAGCAAGCTGCGGATTTAGTGAAGAGCAAGAAAGTGCAGGACATGAGCTTCGCTGAATGGCAGATGGTCCTCTCCGAAGGCGCGCCTGAGGATGCCGAAAAGGTTTGGGCCGCGATCAAGGGAAAGCCGCAGCAGATGCTGGCCCACATCGTCAGTATCGACTCCTCGAGCAAAACCACAACCAAATTGCAACTGGCTGGTAGTGAGGACGATGTCGAAGCCAAGCGCGCCGACATCGAACTAACCATGTCGGCGGCGATTCCGAAGGCTCAGATGCCAAAGGAGGACACCGACTTCACCTTCGAAGGAACGCCGGTTTCCTACGTTGCCAAGCCGTTTGTCATGACGCTGAACGAAGGGGCGTTGCTGGTGAAGGCGCCACCGAAGCCGGCTCCGGGCCACAAAAAGCCGGCGGCGAATTGAGATTCAGGCTGCAGGTCTCAGAAAAATCCTGGCTGCGAAAAATCTGTAAGAGGTAAGAGGAAAGACAAGGGCGGTCCCGACCGGGAGCGCCTTGGTTTTTGTGGGCCAGAAGATTGCTCGCTGTGGCGTGTCTTGCCCTAGGAGACTGCGGAAAAGCTCAATATTCGCCACCCAGCCCCTTTAGAGACTGCGTGAGAACTCGTTTTCGAGCAATCCGGGGGAACGAAACATCGCAGAATCCAGCCCCGGAGGGGCGATCCAGCTTAGCCCACCGCTTCAGCGGTGGGAAAAGTGAAAGAAACAACTCAAGTCCCGGAGGGACGACCGAGTTCTCACACAGTCTCTAAAGGGGCCGTTGGTTCCGACGGACTTACGGCGCGACTAAAGCCGCGCCCCTTCAAAATCAAGATCAGGATCGGACTTTTTCCGCAGCCTGCTAGACCGCGAGCGTCGTTTAGCGGGCCTGTTTTCTCTCGATCATAACTGGACCCGCGCTGCGCGGCGGACGCTTGGCGCCGGCGCGCAGCGGACGGACATCGATCTTGAGTTCCTGCATGGTGCGGCTCAGCGTGTTCCGGTGCATGCCCAATTGCCGCGCCGCCTTGCACTGATTGCCGCGGTTTTCTTCAAGCACGGTCACGATGAATCGTTTCTTGAACTCACGGACCGCTTCCGAATAGAGGATGTTGCTGCGGTACATCTGAAGAATGAGTGCTTCGAGTTGATTTTTCACTTGCCGCCTCGTTTCCGCGCGTTCACAACCTATTAATTATTCACTGACAAGCCCCAGACAAAACTATTTCGCTGGCGTGGGCAACTGCGGCCGGATTTTGTCCTTTGCCGAATTTGCCTGCCGCATGTAATCCAAACCCTGGTAGAAACGGTGGCGCAATTCCGCCGGCGCCAGCCAGATCGCGGCCCTGCCGCCGACCAGAAAGTACGGAGCCAGCTCCGAACCCTCCAGCCACTTCGCGGCGGGTGCAAAAGCGGCCATGGCGGTAAGCACGACCGCCACCACCAGCGCGCCCTTCAACAAACCCAGGACTGCGCCCAGAAGCCGGTCAATCATACTCAGGCCGGCCTTCTTCATGGCCCAGCGCGCGATCCGTCCGGCCAGGCCGGCAACCAGCAGGACCGCGAAAAAAATAATCAGAAAACCGGCGATCTCGCCCAGCCACGGCGATTTCAAATAAGGCGCGAAGCAGTTCGCCACGCGGCGATACTGCCAGGCGGCCAGCAGGTATCCCACGACCAAGCCAGCCAGCTTGAAGGCTTCATGGAAGAAGCCTTCCATGGCTGCCGCAGCCACGGAAAATACCAGAAAGCCGAGGATGATCCAATCCGCAATGCCCATGGTTCAATGTAATTTCAATGTAAGTTCAACGGCTGAAACCCAGTGGCCCGAAGTTCTGCGATCGAATGCAATGACACCGGCACGCGGGCTAGATCGCCAACTCGCGTCCCGTCAACTGGCGGTATGCCTCGAGGTACTTTTCGCTGGTGCGCCGCGCAACGTCTTGGGGGAGGGCTGGCGCGGGCGGTTGTTTGTTCCAGCGAATTTCTTCGAGGTAATCCCGCACATACTGCTTATCGTAGGAATCCTGCGCCTTGCCCGGCTGATAAGTGTCGGCCGGCCAGAAGCGCGAGGAATCCGGTGTGAGCACTTCATCCGCCAGGATGATGCCCTGGGCGGTCTCGCCAAATTCAAACTTGGTGTCGGCGATGATGATGCCACGCCGCCGCGCATAATCCGCGGCCTTCTTGTAAATACGCAAGGTGAGGTCGCGAAGTTGGAGGCTCAACTTGGGATCGATCAGCTTGCACATTTCCGCGAATGAAATGTTGATGTCGTGTCCGGTGGTGGCCTTGGTCGCGGGAGTGAACAGCGGCTCCGGCAGTTGCTCGGATTCCTTTAGTCCGGAAGGAAGCGCGATGCCGCAGACGGCGCCCGTGGCTTTGTACTCTTTCCAGGCGGAGCCGGAAAGATAGCCGCGCACGGCGCACTCGACGGAAAACATCTCGGCGCGCCTGACCATCATGGAGCGGCCGCGCAGTTCATCGGCATACTTGCGAACCGACGCCGGGTAACGTTCCACGTCGGCGGCGACCAAATGATTGGGAACGATGTCTTTGAGGAAGTCGAACCAGAAAAGCGAAATCTGCGTCAGTACCCGGCCCTTATGCGGAATGCCGGTCGCGAGCACGTAGTCGAAGGCCGAGATGCGATCGGTGGCCACGAACAGCAGGTGGCCGCTGTCGAGCGCATAGACGTCGCGCACCTTGCCGCTCGTGTGCAGCTCCAATTCGGGATAGTCCGTCCGTAAAAGAACGGAGTCTGGAATTTCTGGACTCATGGGTAAATGCACCGGGAAAAAACTTCGCTGATTCTAATCATCGTATAAAATTTGTCAACGACTACGATCACATGCGCCAGGTTGCGGCAAACACCGTTGCGCCAAAAAAGTGTTGACAGTTTCAGTGTGCGCTAGACGCCTTGTCCAGAGCCGGTTTTCGAGGGGCCGGACTGTGGAAAAACTGAGGAAGGCTCTGCAAAAAAAGGCAGAGAATTTTTGCCGGGCTGGCGCCGCAGGCTTATAGCGCATCCAGAGTTGGCGCGGGCGCAGGCAGAGGCCGAGCTGCGCTTGGCCTGGACGGGATAAAGAGTCTGTGTGAGAACTATGATTTCAGAGTCGCTGTGGAATAGACCTCACGGTTTTCAGCCGCGAAGCGGCGTGAGAATGCAGCCCACGGCGCAAGCCGTGGGTTCAAGTGGCAAAGGAATAAGCCCCAGCGGGGCGAAAGATGAGTTCTCACACAGTCTCTAAAGCCCCATCCCCACGCGTTCAGGCGTTACCGCACCACGCCTTCGAGCGGCGAACTGGCCGTCGCATAAAGCTTGCGCGGCATTCGTCCCGCCAGGTACGCCTGTCGTCCAGCCAGCACCGCGTGCTTCATCGCTTCCGCCATCAGCACCGGCTCCTGCGCGCCGGCGATGCCGGTGTTCATCAGCACGGCGTCGTAGCCTAGCTCCATGGCAATGGCCGCGTCGGACGCCGTGCCCACGCCCGCGTCCACAATCAGCGGAACTCCCGAAATCATCTCGCGCAGAATGCGCAGGTTGGCCGTGTTCTGAATGCCCAACCCGCTGCCGATGGGAGCGCCCAAAGGCATCACCGCCGCAGCTCCCGCCTCCACCAGCCGTTTCGCGAACACGATGTCGTCCGACGTATAGGCCAGCACCGTGAATCCCTCTTTCGCCAGCACGCCCGTGGCTTCGAGCGTGGCCTGCACATCGGGATAGAGCGTGGCCTGGTCGCCAATCACTTCCAGCTTGATCCAGTCCGACAGTCCAACCTCGCGCGCCAGGCGCGCCGTGCGGATCGTGTCGTCGGCCGTGTAGCAGCCGGCGGTGTTGGGCAGCACGAAGTATTTATTCGGATCGATGTAATCGAGCAGCGATTCCTTGCTGCGGTCGAGATTCACCCGGCGCACGGCCACCGTCACCATGTCGGCGCCGCTTGCCTCCAGCGCGCGCGCGGTTTCCTGAAAAGTTTTGTATTTGCCCGTCCCCACAATCAAGCGGGAACGGAACTGCCGGCCAGCGACCATCAATGCGTCCGTCATGGCCGTATTGTACGGCTGCGCCAGCCGTGAAAAAAGCCGCTGACGAAAGCGCCTGCGAGCGATGAGTGCGGAGATTAGACTGTCGCCACAGGCTTCTCGCCAATACCGTCCGCCCACGCGCTCCGTTTGGGCCTCCTGCCCGGCAATTTAGCGCTTGGGCATTGCGCGCGCCCTTCTTATAATGCCTATTGAACACCTAGTGCTGTGACCGAGTGATGAGTCATACGGTGGAGCGACGGGCGTCTCGCCCGTCCCGCCGGGCGGAGACGCCCGGCGCTCCACCAACAAAAATGAATCGACGGTAGTAACAATCACGCGGTCACAGCACTAGTAGACGGTCCCGAGGCGCGCTGAGATGAAGGTTTCTCAAAAAGGGCTGTACGCGTTGCAGGCGATGATGGTGCTCGCCCGGCGCTATACCCAGTCCGCCATCCGCATTCACGACATTGCCTGCGAAGCGAATTTACCGGAAAAATTTCTCGAGCTCATTCTTCTCGAATTGAAGAACGCGCGCATGGTCGAAAGCGTGCGCGGCGCCAATGGCGGATACCGCTTGCGCCGCGCTCCGTCCAAGATTCGCTTGAGCGAAATCATGCGGTTGGTGGACGGGCCGCTCGCTCCCTTTGGGGATGCGGAGCACTTGCGCGTCCTGATCGATCGCGACACCGACCATAGCCCCCTCTACAGGGTGTTTCTGGAAGTGCGGGATGCCGCCGCCAGGATTCTCGAGAACACCACGCTCGCCGACCTGATCAGCCGTGGGTCCGAGGCCGATTCCCATCCCAAGACCAGCCACCGGAAGACCGGCAAGAAGAAGACCGGCAAGAAGAAGAAATCCGGGTCCAATGTGCGGCCGCTGTTGGCGGCGGGCGAGGGTCATGACTAGCCGTCGATGGCCTGGGTTTTCCTGACACCTGAGACCTGACACCTGACACCTGAGGCCTGGCGCCTGCTGTAAAATTTGCTGTGCTCGTCTTCTGGATTCTGTTCAACCTGTTTGTCGTGGCGATGCTGGCCCTCGACCTGGGTGTGCTCAATCGCCGCGCCCACCGCGTCGGCTTTCGTGAAGGGCTGGCCTGGTCGGCGCTCTGGATCGCGCTGGCCGCCGCGTTTGCCGTGCTCGTGTTGTTCTGGCACGGACGCGCTCAGGCGCTCCAGTTTGTCACCGGCTACGTCATCGAGCTGTCGCTCAGTGTTGACAACCTGTTGGTATTTCTGGTCGTCTTCCACCATTTCAAAGTGCCCGGCGAATATCGCCACAAGGTGCTGTTCTGGGGAATTCTCGGCGCGCTGCTCACGCGCGGCGCGTTCATCCTGGCGGGCGTGGGCCTCATCCACCGTTTCAGTTGGATCGCCTACGGCTTCGGCGCTTTCCTCGTTTATTCGGGCGTCAAACTGCTGCGCCAGAACGAAACGGAAATCCATCCCGATAGAAATCCCATTCTGCGCCTGTTTCGCCGAGTGTTTCCAGTCACGGAGGAATATGTGGGCGGGCAGTTCTTTGCGCGGCAGTCCGCTATGCCAAGGCGCGGACTCTACGCGACTCCGCTGCTGGTGGCGCTCCTGGTGGTCGAGGCCAGCGATATTTTTTTCGCCGCCGATTCCATCCCCGCCGTCCTCGCCATCACCATGAACGCCTTCATTGTTTATACCTCGAATGTGTTCGCCATTCTTGGCCTGCGCTCACTCTACTTTGCGCTGGCGGGAATGATGGACCTGTTTCACTATCTTCACTACGGATTGTCGCTGGTGCTGATTTTTGTCGGGTTCAAAATGCTGGCGTCGCACTATGTGACGATTTCTACCGCATGGGCGCTCGCAGTCGTGGTTTTCGTTTTGGGAGCCTCGATTTTCGCCTCGCTGTTGCATCCCCAAAAGAAGCTGGCCGGGTAGCCCGGACGTGTAGCGCGGACACTCTTGTCCGCGAAAGCGCGCCCCACGAAACGTTCGACGCGCTAGACTGTTTACCGAAGCTGTTTTTCCTTGCCATGACAAAAGAAGAGAAGAAGCGCCTCTCCGCTGTCCTCCGTGCGACTGAATACCTATTCCTTGAAAACATCGCTCTGAAATTGGTACTTGAACATCATGAGGTTGCAAACTGGCAAAAGCTGCTAGAACGCCTTCTGACAGACAAAGAGATGCTGGCAGGCGTGCGACTGAAATTCAGAGACATCTACGATGAAATTGAGGGATCAAATGATCCGTCTGCCGCTCTGGAAGGATTCTTGGGAGAACTTCCAGCGCCAAAGAAGCCGCACTAGCCCTCAATGGCTCGCAGCGTCAGAGCCTTCAACCATAGGACGTCGTGCGGCATACGTTATGATGAATGTCCATGATTAGCATTCCCGTCGTTACTTCGTCGCGGTCTTATGAAGTGCTCATCGGAAGCGGTCTGCTCGCTCGCGCCGGAGAATGCCTCGGCAAGATCGTGGAAAACCGCCGCGCCTTTGTCGTCACCGTCCCGCCGGTGCGGCGGCGCTGGGCAAAGGTCCTGCTGAAATCGCTCGCGGCCTCGGGAATAGAAACCCACCTCCTAGAAATGCCCGATGGCGAGCGCTCGAAGCGACTCACCACGCTTGAGAAGCTGGCGGAGAAGCTCGTGCAGCAGGGCGCGGACCGCGGCGTAACCCTGATTGCTCTCGGCGGCGGCGTAGTTTGCGACGTGACCGGGTTTCTCGCCTCTATCTATATGCGAGGCGTGGATGTGGTCCATGTGCCGACCACTGTGCTGGCGCAGGCCGATGCCGCCATCGGCGGAAAGACTGGCGTCAACCTCGTATCGGGAAAGAACCTGCTGGGCACGTTCCATCAGCCGCGCGCGGTGCTGGTCGATCCCGCCGTGCTGGCAACGCTGCCTGCGCGTGAATACTGCGCCGGCCTCTACGAAGCGCTGAAGTGCGGCATCATCGGAGACTCCGGTTTGTTCAAACTTTTTGAAGACCGTCGCCGCGAGATCCTCGATCGCGATCCGGTTGTGGTGGAAAAAGTGATTGCCGATTCCGTGCGCTTGAAAGCGTCGGTGGTGAGCGCCGACGAACGCGAAGGCGGCTTGCGGCAGGTGCTCAACCTCGGCCACACCATCGGCCACGCACTTGAGGCCGAGACCGGATATACGCAACTGCTCCACGGAGAGGCGGTGGCCTGGGGAATGATCGCGGCCGCGCACATCGCGCTTTCCACCGGCAAACTGGATAGCGTGACGGCGGGGCGCATCACGAACTCGATCCTCGGCTTCGGCCGCCTGCCTCGCATGACGTTGCGGACGGCGAGCGTCTTGAAGCGCCTGCGTTCCGACAAGAAGACGCGGCAGGGGGTGGTCCACTTCATTCTGCCGCGCGAGATTGGCAAGGTCGAGATCGCGAGCGATGTGCCGGAAGCGGTAGTGCGCCTGGCGGTGGACGAGATTCGAAAACTGGCGCGGAATTAGTGGAGCGACGGGCGTCTCGCCCGTCCGGCCGGGCGAGGACGCCCGGCCCTCCACCGGCAACAATCCTATGAATCAAGAAACGAATGAGCGGATCGTGGGCGCGGCTCCCGCCGGTGCGCTAGACCGCGAGTCGGCGGCACGGGCGGTCCGCGAGATGTTCACCTCGATTGCGCCGCGCTACGACCTGCTGAATCATGTTCTTTCAATCAACTTCGACCGCCTGTGGTGGTGGCGCACGGCGCGGAAGTTCGATGCGATTCTGAAGCGTCCCGACGCTCGCGCCCTCGATCTCTGTTGCGGTACCGGAGACATGGCCTTTGCCTTGTGCCGCCGCGCTGGCGGGGGCGGAGCACAAATTGTCGGCGCGGATTTTTCTCACGCCATGCTGCAGCGCGCGGCGGCGAAAGCGCCCGAGAAAGGGAAGGGAAGAGGCGCGACAATCCGCTGGATCGAGGCGGATGCGCTGCGGCTGCCCTTTCCCGATGGACATTTTCATCTGGTGACGTCGGCGTTCGGTTTTCGCAACCTGGCCGACTACGACGCGGGCTTGCGTGAAATTGCGCGAGTGCTCGCTCCCGGCGGAGAATGCGGCATCCTCGATTTCGGAGAGCCGGGCGGATTGATCGGACACTGCTACCGCTTCTACTTTAAGAATGTTCTTCCCACCATTGGGACTGCGCTCTCGGGAGTGCGCGGTCCGTACGCGTACTTGCCGGCGTCGGTCGAGCGCTTTCCCGCGCCTGACGAAATGCTCGCCCGCATGAGCCAGGCGGGCTTTCGCGAAGCTTCCTGGACTCCGTATACATTTGGCGTAGCCGGGCTGTACCGGGGAGTGAAAAACGCTTGACCGCCAAAACGCCGAGAAGAGCAAAAGCTTGAACCACGGGGGACGCAGAGGAATTTAAGAATTGTTCTAAAGATTTCCTGGCGCACTCTGAGTTTCGGCTGTGAAGTTTGTGGGAAGCGAATCCGCAAACGCCTCGGAATTAGTTTTCTCAATCACCCGCTCGTAGTCGCCGCCAAGAAATTTCTTCAGCCGGCCGGTGTTCATGATGCACTGGCCGGTCAGGTAGGGGACCGCGTCCGGCGGAATCGTCGAGATTTTCCAATCCCACAAGAACTGCAAAGCGCGGCGCATGGCCCACCGTCCGGGGACGCGCAGCAATTTGGCGTGCGCCATCTCGATACACTGCGCGAAGGTCAAAGGATCTCCGCGTCCGGCAACGTTGAGGATGGTCAGCCGCTGCGCCTCCGGCTCGCGCTTCAGTATCCACAGGAGCAGCCGCGCCATGTCGTCGATATGGACGAACTGAATTTTGTTGTCCAGATATTTCTGGCCGAAGGGCAGCAGGCAGGGCAGGCGCTTCGCCGACTGGCGCATGCGGGCGGCGCGCTCACCCTTGCCATTGGGCGTTCCGCGAAAGGCCCCCAGTAAGTAATTTTCGACCGCAGCTCCGGCAAAAATGTGGGGACGCAAAATGAACACGCCGCAGCCGCGCAGGGAAGGCGCGCGCCGCTGCACGACGAGATCGCATTCTTTCTTGTGGATGGCGTAGGGCAGCGTGTGAGCGCCGAGGGGCGAGTCTTCCGCGACGGGAGCGGGCAAGTCGGAGCCATACACCGCGACGCTGCTGGGAAAAATAAACTGCCGAATCGTGGGCTTGGGATTCCGGTTGGCTTCGGCAACGGCCTCCATCACGCGGGATGTGCCGGCCACGTTGATCCGCCACATCCGGTCGGCATCCAGGGCCCCGAAACGCTGGGGATCGACGACAAACGCCAGGTGCACAACCGACGCTGGCTGCCACTCGCGCAGCAGCAGGAGCAATTCGCGGGTGGATGCTTCTCTTCCCAGGTCGAGTGGAACGAAGCGGTCGAGCGGGGAATGAGTGGGGGGCGTGAAATCCACGCCCGCCACTTTATAATCCGAGAGCTGCGGCAAAAGCCGCTGGCCAAGATCGCCTGAAACGCCGGTGACTACAATGGCCGGCCTTGTATCCATTTACTGGTGTTCGTTGGGCTTTGGGGCTGGCTGAACAGGCGGCCTTGGTCCCATTGAAAGTCGCGGTACGGCCGGAGTTTGCGCCGGGCCGAAGTAGGCATCGTTCAAATCGACATCGCCCTGGAAAGCCTTTATTGCGTCTTCCATGCGCTGCTTGGAAAGCGTCTTCCGGATGTCCTCTTTCACGGCGTCCAGAGGTGTCGTCTCCTTGGAAACCATCTTGTAGATGTAATGGTCGCCGTTGGGACGGTCGATTACTTCGGACACCTCGCCGGGCTTCAGATCCATGACCTCCTTATCGCTCGCCGGCAGGAACTTGCGGCTTGCTTTGGTCATTTTTGTGCTAGGGGCGCTTCCCTTGGATCCAGCGGCGGCGAAGGCCACTTTTTGCAGCGCATCGGGGTCTTCACCTTTGACGGCGCGGGCGCGGAGATCGTCCGCGAGTTTTGTCATCGCCTCTTCGGCGGCTTTCTTTTGCGCCTCGGTGGGCGGCGGCGGCGCGCTGGTTTTCGCAGCGGCCTTCGCTTCTGGCTTTGCGCCGGCCTTCGCCTCGGCCGTGGGCTTTACCGGGGCGGTCACGATTTGCTTGCTGTGGGCAACATAAATCCGCGCGAGAGTGGCTTCCTCGTAAGAGCTTTCGTTCTTCTTGTAATAGTCTTCGATATCGGCGTCGGAGACTTTCTCGGCATCATCCTGCAGTGCGCGGCGCAATTTCTGGGAAAGAACTTGCTTGCGCGCAAACGCCAGCGTCTCGTCGAACGTGGGATCCTTGTCGAGGCCGCGTTTTTCCGCTGCAGACGACATCTTAAGAATCTGCGCATAGTAGTCTGCCAGTGACCGGCGCTTAGGCTGGGGCATTCCCGGCTGGATGGCATCGACGAGCTTTTCAAATTGCGCGCGCGTGATCACGGTCTTGCAGGCGTCGCCCTGTTTGGTCGGGTCGGCGCAGAAACCTTTCAGCGTGATCACCGTCTCATCGGGCGGAATCTGGACTTCGGGCGCCTTGGTTTCGGGGGCCTTCTCGGGCGTGGCGGAGGCGCTTGGCTCCGCCGTGGCTACAGGGGCGGGGGCGCTTTGCTGCGCGGGAGCGCTTGGCTCCGCCTTCACTGCGGCGGCGGGAGGTGCGGCTGCTGGCGCGGCTTGTCCTAAGGCCAAGCCCGCGAGCAAGAAACATACGAGACATACGAAACACGGGGAACGCATGAGGCAATATCCTCCAGGGAGAAATTACGACGCTTGCTATCGTAGCACGTTCAGCGGCAAACCGGGAAAAACCGGAAAAGACGTCGCAGGGAGTTGGCGGCGAACGGATCCAAAGCGATAATGTCGTCTATGCCAGAAATCCGGGCCAGCTTCAGCGCCGAGTCCATGCGCCGGGAAAAGCGGGCCGTTGCCGGCAACTCCGTGCTGGCGGCCCTGGTGATCACCAGCCTGAAAATTGTGGTGGGGATCGCGACCGGATCGCTGGGAATTTTATCGGAGGCGGCGCACTCCGGGCTGGATCTGATCGCGGCCCTGGTGACGTTTTTTTCGGTGCAGGTTTCCGGCAAGCCGGCGGACGCCGATCATCAGTACGGTCACGGCAAGTTCGAAAATTTTTCCGCTTTCATCGAAACCGGCCTGCTGCTGCTGACCTGCGTCTGGATCGTCTATGAAGCGATCGGCCGGCTGTTCTTTCACAGCGTGGAAATTGAGCCGAGCGTGGCGGCGTTCCTCGTCATGTCGCTGTCGATGGCAGTCGACGCCTGGCGCTCCCGCGCGCTCGGGCGCATGGCGGTGAAGTACGACAGCCAGGCGCTCGAAGCCGACGCGCTGCACTTTTCCACCGACATCTGGTCGAGCGGAGTCGTGGTCGTGGGCCTGGCGCTGGTTTGGCTGGGTCGTAGCAATTTAGGCCGCGCCTATCGTGTGACCTGGCTGCGGCAGGCCGATCCCATTGCCGCGCTGTGCGTGGCGGGCGTGGTCGTTTCCGTGAGCTGGCGGTTGGCGCGCCGCACGGCGGATGCGCTGCTCGATGCGGCGCCCGCCGGCGTGCGCAACCGGATACTCGACCAGCTTGCGTCCGTCGATGGCCTGCTGGAAGTGGAGTGGCTCCGCTTGCGCAAAGCTGGGGACCGCTATTTCGCTGACGTTTCCGTGGGACTGGAACGTAATTTCACGTTTCAGCGCTCGGAGCAGGTCTCCGATGCGGTGAGGTCGCGCGTGCGCGAGATTTTGCCCGATGCCGACGTGGTCGTGCACTCGGTCCCGCGGCCCCGTCGCACGGAAAATATTTTTGACCGTATCCGCGCCGTCGCCACCCGCCACAACTTCAACGTCCACGACATCAGCGTGCAGGATTTGCATGGGCAGTTGCATGTGGAACAGCATCTGGAACTCGCCGAGCAACTCACCATGAAGCAGGCGCACGACGAAGTCACCCGGCTGGAAACCGAGATGCGCGCCGAAGTCCCGGAAATTGCGACCATCCTTACGCACATTGAAAGTGAGCCGGCGACGATTGAAGCGGGAGAGGAGGCCGTTCGCGAGCCGGAGTTGCAACAGCGGCTCAAGGACATTGTGCGAGAGTTTCCCGAGGTGATTGATGTGCACGAATTCCAGTTCAAGAAGGTGCGCGGGCGGCTCTATGTTTCCTGCCACTGCACCCTGCCCGACGATATGCCGCTGGCGCGGGTGCACGACCTTCAGACCTCGCTCGAGATCCGTTTCAAACACGACGCGCCGCAACTGTTCCGCGTGCTGATACATCCCGAGCCGGGAACGGACAATCGGCGCTAGCGATATTGCGGCCCTGGAGGGGCGATCCAGTTTAGCCCAGCGCTTCAGCGACTGTGTGAGAACCACGATCCCGGAGTCGCGGTGGAGCGAAACTTTTCGTATTCAGCCGCGAAGCGGCGCAAGAATACAGCCCACGGCGTAAGCCGTGGGTGGAAGTGGAAAATGAACAAGCCCCAGCGGGGCGAAAGATGAGTTCTCACGCAGTCTCTTTAGCGCTGGGAACGTGTCAAATTGACTTGAGCCCGGAGGGACGACCAACCACTCGGGGACGAAAGAACACAATGATTGTAGCTTCAGCAACCACCTGCACCATAGAGCGTGTTCCATGAAGGCTGGCCCTCATCCGCTGCGGGGTTACTTCTACATCGGCGCTGCGGCCCTGCTGTGGGGGATTTCGGCGACGCTCGGACGCGCGGCATTTACCGGGCATTTGCTGCCGGGCGGGGTGTCGCTGGGCGCGTCACTGAAAAAAATCGATCCCCTGATTCTGTCGCAGAGCCGCGTGACGTTGTCGCTGGCCGTGCTCTTGCCGGTGCTGCTGGCGCGGCGAGGAGCGTCCGCACTGCGTGTTCCCGGGCGCGACCTGGCGCGGTTTTTCCTGCTCGGAATTCTGGGAGTCGCGGCGTCGAACTATTTCTACTATCTCGCGATTCAGCGGACTAATGTCGCTACCGCCATCATTGTGCAATACACGGCGCCGATTTGGGTGCTGCTCTATACCGCGGTGCGCGGAGCGCAGCGGCCCTCGCTCCGGAGAAGCGCGGCGGTGGGGCTGGCCGTCGTGGGTTGCGCGCTGGCCGTCGGCTTTGCCGGCTCGGGCGGCTTGCGCATGAATATAGACGCAGTCGGCGTCACGGCCGCATTGCTGGCGGCGTTCTCCTTCGCGTTTTATAACGTCGGCGGACACAGCGTGCTGGCGCGCTACGACCGCTGGAAAGTGCTGCTGTGGGTGTTGGCGGCGGCTTCGGCATTCTGGTTCTTCGTCAATCCTCCGTGGAAAATTATCGCCGCCCATTATGGCCGCGCGCAGTGGGAATTCATGCTGGTGTTTTCGCTGGTTTCCGTGCTCGGGCCGTTTTCCTTTTACTTTGCCGGGCTGCAACATTTGGAGCCGACCCGCGCCATTGTCGCCAGTTGCCTGGAGCCGGTGTTCAGCATCTTGATCGCGGCGCTTGTCCTGGGCGAGTTGCTGCGTCCGCTGCAGACCGTCGGAATCGTACTGGTGCTGGTGGCGATTGTGCTGATCCAGTTGCCAGAACGAGCGACTCGGGCAGAGGAGTTAGTGGTAGAGCCGATTGAGTGAGTCTCGATTCGCCCGTGGCGAAAGTGAAATCCCGCTTTTCAGCTTTCAATTCTCCAAACTCTTGTCATCCTGAGCGAAGCGAAGGACCCCTGCATTCTGCTGGCGCAGTCGAAATGCGGGGATACTTCGCTTCGTTCAGGATGACACCCCAGATTTACGTTCATGCGCGTTCATTCTTCGGAAATACTTCTTCGCCTTTGCCACATCCCGCCCAATCTGCTCTTTCAGCGCCTCAACCGAAGGGAACTTGATCTCGTCGCGCAGCCGGTCGAGGAAGTGGACTTCAACTTCCGTCTCCGCTGAAAGCTCAACGGGATGGAAATTCAGCAGGTGAGACTCGATGGCGAATGAATCGCCACCAAACGTCGGACGATTGCCGACGTTAGTGACCGAATCGAAGCAGTCGTTGTCATTGACATCTGCCAATGCGGACGCGAGTGATATAAACGCCATCTTTGGGGACAAGTTCTTCGTAGTGCGCCAAGTTGATGGTGGGCACGGTGTACTTCGCCCCATAACCGCGCCCGCGCCCGGCGGTGGAGAGAATGCTGAACGGACGCGCCAGCAAATGGCGCGCGCGGCTCACCCGGCCTTCGGCGAGCAACTTACGGATGTGGCTGCTTGAAACGCGCTCCCCGCGCAGGCGCATCTCGGGATAAACGCGCACCTCGAATCCCATTTCCCGTCCCAGATCGCGCAGCGATTCGATGTTTCCCGCCGCTTTGTGTCCGAAGTGGAAGTTGTAGCCTTCGTGGACCTCGCGGGCATGGAGGCGCTTCATCAGAATTTCGTGGGCAAACTGATGCGGCGTCATCAGCGAAAGATCGCGCGAGAAGGGAAGCAGCAGGACCGCGTCGATGCCGGAGGCTTCGAGCAGGCGCAACTTTTCCGCAAGCGGAGTCAGCAGTCTCAGGTTGCGATCTGGATGCAGAATGCGGGCGGGGTGGGGCTCGAAGGTGACCACCACCGATTGCGCGTTGGCGGCCTTCGCTCGCCGCACGATCTCGTCGAGAACATGGCGGTGAGCGCGGTGTACGCCGTCGAAGTTGCCGACGCTGACCAGCGCGGGACCAAAGTCGCGGGGAACGTCGTTCGGTTTGTGGAAAGTCAGCATCCGAAAAGTTGCCACGATTTGTCATCCCGACCCTGAGCGTAGCTGAAGGGGAGGGATCTGCAGTTTGCGGCGAAGTGCAGATCCCTCGCTTCGCTCGGGATGACAATTTCTAGGGTGTTTAAGCAAATACTCAAATCTCAAACTCCAGCTTCATTCCATCAAACGCCAACTGCACGCCGGGCGGCAAGGCGGCATTGGTCGCCTGGTGCGGCAGGTCGTGGCAGATGTGCGTAAAAAACGCGCGCTTCGGCTTCACCGCGCCCACGATCTTCAGCGACCGCTCGACGGTCGAATGCGTGGGATGCGGCGTGTGGCGCAGCGCGTCCAAAAACAAGATGTCGAGGCCGCGCAGCTTATCCAGAGTTTCGGTGGGTACATCGCTGTGATCGGTCAGATAGGCGGCCGATCCGAAACGGAAACCAACGATCGGGGTTTCGCCGTGGATCACGGTCACCGGCTCGAAGCGCGCGCCGAACAATTCTACCGGGCCGTCGATCGGCTGCAAGTCAACCAGCGGCAGTCCGCCAAACTTATACTCAGCTTCAAAGATGTAGCGGAACATATTGTGCAGGAAGTCACAGGCCCGCGGCGTGGCGTAAAGCGGCAGCTTACCCGGCTTGTGCCGGTAAGTCAGCGGGCGCAGGTCGTCGATTCCGAGGATGTGGTCGGCGTGCGTGTGCGTATAGAGCACGGCATCGAGGTACGTAATGTGTTCGCGCAGCGCCTGTTCGCGAAAGTCGGGCGTGCTGTCGATCATGATCTGGCGTCCGTTGTAGCCGATCATCACGGAAGGCCGCGTGCGCCGGTCGCGCGGATCGAGCGAGCGGCAGACGGCGCAGTCGCAGCCGATGGTGGGCACTCCCATCGACGTGCCGCTGCCCAATACCGTCAGGGTCGCCTGCATCAGCCGATCTTACCTGTATCTGGCCTGTAACTGGGCCGGGCGTCTGCGGAGGACGCGCGACGGCATTCGTTACTTCGACGTAGGCCATGCGCAATTCGTAGAGGCAGTTCTGCAGGAATCCCTGCTCCTTCGAAGTGAGGTTGCCCTTGGTTTTTTCGGCGATCATGCCGAGCGTGTCGATGGTTTGCCGCGCGCCGATCAAGTCGACTCCGGGCTGGCCGCCCTGTTCGTGCATCAGGCCGAGCTGCATCATGGCGGTCATGTAGAGCGAAGCCATGAAGCGCTCAAAAGTCATTTCGAATTCTTTCGCCGAGTGTCCGCCGAGTTCGACGCGCGTGTCCAAATCGCGCGACGACTGCTTGTAAGCATCGTGCTGGGCCTGCTGTTCGGAGGCGGTGGGCGGCTCGGGGATATCGGATTCGGAAGCGGGCGCGGCTTCCGGGTGGGTGGAAGCAGCCGTCGTCGCCGTCGTCGGGACCGCCGTCGCAGGCGTCGCCGCGATTGGCGCAGTCGTTTGTTCTTCCGCGGAATCGGAACGAAGTTCGCCGTCGGAGGTGAACAAACGCCTGTCGCTCACTGTGAATTCGCTTTCTTCTTTTCTTTTTTGCGCCATATCGTTTACCTGGTCTCCAATCGATCCGGCCGCCTGAAAGTCTTTATGAAATTCAGGCTATGGGAAGCGATGCCGGTTTCAGCGCCGCCGTTCCCGCGCGTAATTCTTTTCCCGCCGCCTCGCGCCGCAGATAACCTAATGCAACTGGGCGATCTCCGCCGGGCAAAGGCAAAACGGCGCTGCTGGTGATCTCGCCAACTTCTTTTTCTCTCTGCCAAAATTTTCGCGCCCGGTTCGGGCAGCGCGCCCTCCACCGCGAATGCCGTGAACTGCCGGCGCACGCCGCCGCGCGAGTGGATGCGCTCCACGATCTCCTGGCCAAGATAGCAGCCCTTGGTGAAATTCAAGGCGCGCATCAGCCCGGTTTCCTGCGGCAGATCGCGCTCGCGGATGTCCACGCCAAACTGCGGAATGCCGCGCGAGATGCGGAAAAGATTCAGCGCGGCCGTGCCCGTGGGCCGCGCCCCCGCCTTGACCAGAGCGCTCCAAAGTTCGCCGGTGTGTTCGGGAGCAAGCCAAATTTGCCAGGACTCGCGCGCCTCCTCGCCCGAACGCAGGAGCGTGACGACGTGCTGCTGCCAGCGAACATCCGCAAATTGCAAGTGCGCGAGATCGGGAACGGCAATGCCGGCGCGTTCCAGAACGTTGCGCGATTCAGGCCCGGTCAGTCCGAGCGCGGTGAGTTTGTCGCTGATGTCGGCGATCTCAACGTCGTCGGAGATGATGTAGCGCTCGAACCACTGCAACACTTTATCCCGCTGCCCGCGTTCCATATCCACCAGCAAAGACTCGCCGCGCTGGAAGACGTAGAGGTCGGCCTGAATGTGGCCCTGCGCGTTCAGCACAAAGGCATAGACGCCGTGGCCGGGGGCCAGATCGCGAACGTTGTTCGTGACCATGCCGTTCAGCCAGCGGACGCGGTCGCCGCCCGTCACCGCGATCTTGGCGCGCCAGCTCAGGTCATAGAGGCCGCATCCGGAAAGCAATGTCTGGAACTCGGCGCGAGCGTCGCCGAAGTCGGGTGCAGTAGCGCCAGCCGCGCCGCTGTGCTCCGTTGGGTCCGCCCCAGATATTGTCGTCGAAGTCATGGGTCCAAGCTCCGATTATAGCGAAGGGCGACTCATACCCGTCTGCCGGCCAGCAGCGCCAGTTCGCGCCATTTCCAGTGGCAGTCCACGTCAGCGAATCCGATCTCGCGCAACCAGAGTAACTGGGTCTCTACATCAAGAAGCTTGTTGGATGGGTCCTCGGTTTCCAGTGTATGGCTGGTCCCGTGCAGGAATTCCTCATGCAGCTTGGGCGTGGGCGAGGCGACGTGTTCCAGATTACAGAAGACACCCCCGGCATTCAGCAATCCATGGATCTCGGAGTAGAGTGCGCGCTTGCGCTCGTGCACGAGATGATGGATGGCGAAGCTGGAAATGATCGCATCAAACTTGCCCAGGTCGGGAAGCGGGTTGTCGAGGTTGTGGGTCACAACTGCAACTAAAGGATCGCTGGCAAAGCGTTTTCCGGCGGCTGCGATCATGGCCGGGGAAAAGTCAATGGCGATGGCTTCCGTGTCCGGATGATCGCGTTTTTCTTGTTCGCGTAACACCAGCGCCAGCAACCGCCCGTCGCCCGTGCCCAGATCGAGAATGCGGCACGTGGTTTGGGGAATGAACTCGAGCAACGACGATTCACCTTCGGCGCGATGCGCTATGGAGTCGGCTCGCCCGAGGTAGTCGAGGGCGTGATCGGTCTTGGTCCAGAGATTAACGGCCATGCGACAGTATAAACTCGATAGCAATGGACAATGTCAAGGTGGTTGCTAAAAAGCTCCGCGATGGTTTTGAACTTTTGCTCTGCTCGTGTTGATGCTGGGCACGCTCTGGGGGCAAGCGGCGGGCGGCTCTGGCGCGGCGT
The DNA here is from genome assembly GCA_963772155.1 of uncultured Acidobacteriaceae bacterium. Taxonomy (GTDB): domain Bacteria; phylum Acidobacteriota; class Terriglobia; order Terriglobales; family Acidobacteriaceae; genus Acidiflorens. The sequence continues at coordinate 313,742 of CAVYVX010000006.1, forward strand.
CGCAGGATCAGGCGCCGCAGTCTCAGCCGCCCGGCAGGCGAGGGCGCCCTCGCCACACAGGAAACCATCGTTTCGTCCAAAGAGGCGAAGGAACTTTTTCGCTCGGTGGACGAGATCCTGAAGTTTGCCAGCGAGGACACCGGCCTTCCCATCAAGCACGAAGTCAAGCGCAGGCTGGCCAAGCGCGACGAGGTGCAGTCCTACATCCAGAAGAGCATGAAGGAGGACAAGGACGCGAAGCGGCTGGAGCGGTCGGCGGCGGTGCTGAAGAAATTTGGCTTGCTGCCGCGCAACTTCGACCTGCCCAGCTTTTTGGTGGCGATGCTGCGGGAGCAGGTGGCGGGCTACTACGATGCCAAAACGAAAACCGTGAATTTGCTGAACTGGGTGGACGTGGAGCAGCAGAAGCCGGTGCTGGCGCACGAACTGACGCACGCCCTCCAGGACCAATCGTTTGGCATCGAGAAGTGGATGAAGGGATCGGCGGAAATACTGATAATAAAAAGCATGATCCCAGTCCAGACGACATCAAGAATGACGAGGAATCGTCCGCGCGGCAGGCCGTGGTTGAGGGGCAGGCGATGGTCGTGCTGCTCGATTATTCGCTGGCGCCGGAGCGGGAAGACGTTGCTCGATTCGCCGCAGATTGTCGACGCGCTCAAGCGGCAAATGCTGGAGGGGACGGCGGATTCTCCGGCGTTTCGCGACGCTCCGATTTTTTTGAAAGAGGAGCTGACCTTCCCCTATCGCTACGGGCTCGACTTTACCGGCGCGCTCTTGCAGGCGGGCGGGAAGGAACTGGCGTATGCGGGCGCGTTCAAGGATCCGCCCAAGACAACGCGCGAAATCATGGAGCCGCAAACGTATCTGACGCACGAGAAGCTGGAGCCGATGAAGACGATTGACATGGCGCGGGACTTCAAGGGCTACGATGCTTTCGATATCGGCGCGCATGGGCGAGTTTGACGTTGATGTGCTGGTGGAGCAGTATGCGGGCCGGGATGAGGCCGAGGCGATGTATCCGGCGTGGCGCGGCGGATACTACTACGCTGGGCGTCCGCAGGGCGATAAGTCGGCGCCGATTGGGGTGCTGTACGTTTCCCGTTGGTCGAGTGCCGCGAAGGCGGCGGAGTTCGCGGCGGTGTATGCGAAATCGCTGGCCGAGCGGTATCAAAAGCACCAAGGGCTGGGTGCGGACGGCAAAGTCGCGGACGACGCGCCTCCGGCGGATTCCTGGCGCACGTTGCGCGGCCGCCATGCCTGGCTGACGGAAGAGGGAGTTGTGGTGATTGAAGTGCGCGGCGACCAGGCGCTGATCAGCGAAAGTATGGATGACGAGACGACGAAGCGGGTGGAGGCGGACTTCTGGCCCGCCGAAAACCCGAAAGATCAAGCCGCGCCCGCCAAGCCGTGAGTTCCCGTCTTGTATAATCGCGAGTTCAGGAAATCTTTTGTCATTAGAGCGCGTTTCATAAATCGATTTTGGGCAGGGCACGGCTTCACAGGCTGCGGAAAAACTCTGGTTTCGTATCAGGGTATCGCTTTAGCGATACCGCAAGTCCTTCGGAATCAGTTGCCCCTTTAGGGGCTGGGGCGCAAAATCAGACTTTTTCCGCAACCTGCTAGTCATTTTCAGCTCCATCGGGAGCGCACTTGCAACAGGCAGAGATTGGCATAATCGGCGGCAGCGGTTTGTATTCCATGCCGGGTTTCAGCGGCGCGCGCGAGGTCGCGCAACGGACGCCATTTGGCGACCCTTCGGATGCGTACATTCTGGGCACGCTTGAGGGCCGCAAGGTGGCATTTCTTGCGCGCCATGCTCGCGGGCACAAACTGCTGCCGAGCGAACTGAATTTCCGCGCCAACATTTACGGCTTTAAGCAACTGGGAGTGGAGCGCATCGTTTCGGTTTCGGCGGTGGGGTCGCTGAAGGAAGAGCACAAGCCGCTCGATTTCGTGGTTCCGGACCAGTTTTTCGACCGCACGCGGCATCGCGCGGACACTTTTTTCGGCGACGGCATTGTGGCGCACATTGCATTTGGCGATCCCGTGTGCGGCGAGATGGCGAAGGTCGTCGCCGCCGCCTGCAAGGATGCGGGAGTAACCGGGAAGCTGGGCGGCACTTATGTCTGCATGGAGGGCCCGCAGTTTTCCACTAAGGCGGAGTCGAACGTCTATCGCAGTTGGGGCGCGGATGTAATCGGCATGACTAACTTGCAGGAAGCGAAGCTCGCGCGCGAAGCGGAGATCTGCTACGTCACCATCGCCATGGTGACCGATTACGACTGCTGGCATCCGCGCCACGATTCGGTGACGGTGGAGCAGATTGTTTCCGTGCTGGTAAAGAATGCGGAGAACGCCGCGAAAGTCGTAAAGGCCACGGTGGCGGCGCTGCCGAAAGCGCGCTCCTGCAAGTGCGGATCGGCGCTGGCGCATGCGATTCTGACCGATCCGGCGAAGGTTCCGGCGGCGACGAAAGAGAAGCTGCGGTTGATATTGGGAAAGTATTTGAAATAGTCGCTGGTGGAGGGACGGGCGAGTCGATCGCCCGGCGCTCCAACGACCAACGACTGCCTTACGGAGACTCATGAGCATTCTAGTGGTTGGTTCGGTGGCCTTTGATACGATCGCCACGCCTTCCGGCAAAGTAAAAGATATTCTGGGAGGGGCCGCGACTTATTTCTCGCTGGCGGCCAGTTACTTCACCGGGGTGCGCGTGGTGGCCGTGGTGGGCGAAGACTTTATGCCCGAGCACGAAGCCGTGCTCACCAATCGCGGCGTGGACACGCGCGGCATCGAGCGGACTAAAGGGAAAACTTTTCGCTGGGGCGGCCAGTATCTCGACAACCTGAACGAGGCCAAGACCGACTTCACGGAACTGAACGTGTTCGAGAAATTTCAGCCGCGCATTCCGAAAGAGTATTCGGGTACGCCGATCCTGTTTCTTGCCAACATCCACCCCACGCTGCAAGCGGCGGTGCGCTTGGAGATGGATGGCGTGCGCCTGACGGGCGGCGACACCATGAATTTCTGGATACAGGGTACGCCCAGGGAATTGGCGGAAACGTTGAAGCTGGTGAACGTTCTTCTCATCAACGACACCGAGACCAAGATGCTGGCCGGGGAGAAGAACCTGCCGCGCGCGGCGAAAAAAGTTCTGGCCATGGGGCCGAGCGCGCTGGTGGTGAAGCACGGCGAGTATGGAGCGACCATTTTTTTCCGCGAGGGGGCCTTCGGCCTTGGCTCGCATCCATTTCGCGCTCCCGCCTTGCCGATTGAAGAAGTAATAGACCCGACCGGCGCGGGCGATTCGTTTGCCGGTGGATTCATGGGATATATTGCGTCGCAGAGCGAGGGCGAGATTAGCCGCGAGGTGCTGAAGCGCGCCTTGTTTTACGGCGGTGTGATGGGATCGTTTGCCGTGGAACGCTTTGGGACGGAGCGCCTGCAGAATCTCACGCGCGGGGAAATCGACGCGCGCTTTCAGGTGTTCCGCGAACTGACGCACCTGGAATAGTCAAGAAACAGGTCCCACAGCAGGCTGCGGAAAAAGTCTGATTCGGATGGGTTTTGGGATCGGATGGGTTTTGGGAAGGGCACGAGTTTACTCGTGCCGTAAGTTGTTGAAAATGTGTTCGCGCTTTAGAGAGTGTGTGAGAACCACGATCTCGGAGTCGCGGTGGAGCGAACCTTCTCGTTTTCAGCCGCGAAGCGGCGCAAGAATGCAGCCCACGGCGTAAGCCGTGGGCGGAAGTGAAAAATGAACGAGCCCCAGCGGGGCGAAAGATGAGTTCTCACACAGTCTCTTTAGCGCCTGAGATGAGCTTTCTGCGACGTGGAGGACTTTTTCCACAGTCCCACAGGTCGCGCGGATTGAGGTTGAATACAGCGTGAAAACATCCCCCGCTCCCGACCGCAGCGCGGCCCGCGTGGCCGGGATCGCCGTTCTTGTGTCGCTGTTTTCCTTTCTTTACTACCTTCAGCGTAGCGACCTTCTTCTCTATGGCGACGCGGTCGCGCACATCAATATCGCGCGCCGCGTCTTCGATTCCCAGACTCCCGGCCTGCTGCAATTGGGTACGGTGTGGTTGCCGCTTCCTCATTTGCTGATGATTCCGTTCCTTTGGCCGGACTCGATGTGGCGCAGCGGCGCCGGCGGTTCGATCCCTTCGATGATCGCCTACGTGTTCGGAGTCGTCGGAATATTCCGCCTCGTGCGCGGCATGTTGCGGGCAGATTCCCGCACGGCGCCGGCGGCTGGAGTTGGCGCATTGGCCGCGGCATTCGCTTATGGAGCCAATCCAAACCTGATTTACATGCAGGCAACGGCGATGACGGAGTCCATCTATCTGGCGCTGTTTATTTGGGCCGTGGTGTACTTCGCAGAATTTATTCGCGCACTGAAGAAGACGGAAAATGACAGGCGAAAAAATGAGGACGCTGATAGGCGAGAATCCAGCCCCGGAGGGGCGAACCAACTTAGCCCCGCGCTTCAGCGCGGGGTAGAGCGGGGAAAATTATCGAAGTCCCGTAGGGACGACCCAGGCCGCGCGCGCACTCCGCTGATGCGCTGCGCCTGCTGTCTGGCGGGCGCGGAACTCACGCGTTACGACGCATGGTTTCTGGCGGGCGCGATGGCAGCGGCGGTCGTCGTCATTGCCCTGCGGCGCCCGCAGAATCGGAAATTGCGACGGAATGCAATGAGGTTCCTGTTAGGTGTCGCGGTGGTTCCCGTGCTCTGGCTCGCGTACAACGGGGCGGTGTATGGCAACGCGCTGGAGTTCGCCAACGGTTCCTACTCGGCCAAGGCGATTGAGCGGCGCGTGGGCGCGCCGAATCCGGCGCTCAACCATGCCGGAGTCGCGGCCATTTATTTTTTGAAATCGGCGCAGTTGAACATGGCGAATGGCAACTGGGGCCGCTTCTGGCTGGCGGCGGCCTTCCTGGCGTTGGCCATCGCAGCGTGGAAGCTGCGTCCGCAAGCGACGCCGCTGTTGTTGCTGTGGGTGCCGCTGATCTTCTACTCGCTTTCGATCGCCTATGGCTCGGTGCCGATTCACGTTTCCACTTGGTGGCCGTTTGCCACCTTCAACCAGCGCTACGGACTCCAGTTGCTGCCCATGTTCGCGGTGTCGGCCGGAGTGCTGGCGGCTTCTGTCTTTCTTCTGGGCAAGGGCTGGCGCCAGGTGGCGATGCTCGCGTTGCTGGCGGCGCTGATGGCGGCCAGTTACGCAATGCTGTGGAAGGCGGAGCCGCAATGCTTGCAGGAGGCGCGGAGAAACTGGAGAATCCGCAGCCCTTTGAATTCCGCCGTCGAGCGTGTGGTCGCTCGATTGCCGCGACACTCGCGCTTCCTGATGGACCTCGGAGAACATGTCGGCGTCATGGAGCAGGCGGGCATTCCTCTGCGGCAGGTGGTGAATACCGAAAATCACCGTCCCTGGAAGCGGCCGTCCGATCCCGAAGGCCTGTGGGAGCGCGCGCTGGCCGATCCGCCGCGCTACGTGGATTTTGTCGTTGCTTTCGATGGCGATGCGGTCGACCAAAACGTGCATTGGGCCAATCTCACGCTGCTGACGGAAATTCACGCGACCGGCCAGCCGCGCGCGCGCATCTACGCCACCGGGAGCGCCCCAAACCAATCGCCTTGACCTTTTCCGCCCAGCGGCGCGGAAAGCGCCGGATCGCGGTGATAGAATCCGCTGCGGGGCCGAACAGGCTGCGGAAATACTTCGATTCGGACGGGTTTTGGGGAGGGCACGAGTTTACTCGTGCCGCTAGGTCGTTCAAAATGTGTCCGCGCTTCAGCGCCTGAGGTGTGCTTTTCGCGCTCTCGATGACTTTTTCCGCAGCCTGCGAAGCCGGGGAACAACTATGAACTCAATCCATTCAATTGTCGAACTGCTGCGTAATGAACTGGGCGTGGTGCTGAGTTCGACGCTGGCGCGCTTGCTGCTGGCGGCGACGCTCGGCGGCATCATCGGCCTGGAACGCCAACTGCGCCACAAGCCGGCCGGGCTGCGCACGAATATGTTCATCTGTTTTGGCGCGGCCATGTTCACGATCCTATCGCGGCAACTCGCGGGGACTCCGGCGGACAGCGCGCGCATTGCGGCGCAGATCATCACGGGCATCGGCTTCATCGGCGCGGGCTCGATTTTGCACACCCGCGGGTCGGTGACCGGCCTGACCACGGCGGCGACATTGTTTGTCGTGGCGTCGGTGGGCATGGCTGCGGGCGGAGGCCTGTATCTGACGGCCTGTTTCGCCACACTCATCATTTTGCTTGCCCTGGTGCTGCTGGGACGGCTGGAGGCCGCGTTCTTCCTCAAGTCGTTTATCACCACTTATGAGGTGACAGGCCGCAATGTGGACGCGATGTTGCGGGAACTGAACCGCCTTCTCGACTCGGAGCATCTCACTATGCAGAGCGTGCACGTCGCGTCCGGCGACCCGGATTCCCGCATGGTCTTCGCGGTCGATTGCGAGCGCGAACAGCAGAGCGCGTTTTCCATTCGGCTCCACGAATCGGCCGTGTTTGGCGCCGTGACATCGCTTGGGATTACGGAGCACGAATGAGCGCACCGCGGAATGTCGATCGTAAGAACGGCCGCCAGCGGCGCGTGACAATTCCTTTCACCAAGGCGTCCGCCTGCGGCAACGATTTTCTGTTGGTCGAAGGCGCGCGCGTTTCCGGCGATCTTGCCGCGCTCACGCGCCGCTTGTGCGATCGCCATCGCGGAGTGGGCGCCGACGGCGTGGAATGGCTGTTTCCCGATGCGGAGGCCGACGTAAAGGCGCTCCTCATCAACGCCGATGGTTCGGAGGCGGAAATTTCCGGCAACGGCACGCGCTGTGTCGCGGCGGAGATTTGTTCGCGCAGGAGACAGAAGACAAAACAGAAATTGTGGTTCGCACCGGCGCCGGGCTGAGGATCTGCCGCCTTATCGGTCGGAACGGGCAGGGGCAAGCCTCCACGTTTGAATTCGAAACGGAGATGGGCCAGCCGGAGGTCGGCGGCGAGATGGCGATTGAGACGGCGGGTGTGCGGGCGGTGGGAACGAAGGTTTCGATGGGGAATCCGCACTACGTAATCTTCGTGGAAAAATTTCCGGAGGGATGGCAGCGCCAGGCGGCATTGATCCAGACTGCAGTGATCCAAACTGCATTGATCGGGGCGCAGCCGCAGTTTCCGCAGGGCACGAACGTGGAGTATGTGGTGGTGCGAACTGAGAATGACCGCGGCCCGCATGAAATCGAAATCCGCCTGTTTGAACGCGGCGTGGGCGAAACCGAGTCTTCAGGTACGGGATCGTGCGCGTCGGCCGTAGCTGCGATTGCCAGCGGACGGGCCGCTTCGCCGGTGACCGTGATTGCGCCCGGCGGTCCACAGACCGTGCGCTGGGAGAATCAAGTTTATCTGCGCGGTCCGGCGACCCTCGTCTGCCGCGGAGAATTTTTCATTTAAGATCGAGTGTAGCAGCCGTTAACGAAAGGCCGATGCCAAGCGGCACATGATCGACATTGATGAATTTTCATCCATAATGAATTGTCAGCAATGAATTGTCATCCCGAGCGCAGCGAGGGATCTGCATTTTGCAGCGAATTACAGATCCCTCGCTGCGCTCGGGATGACAAATATTGAGATGGTATCCGCTCCTCACAATCCGCGAATCAAGCCGCGCGCGCTCCGTCCGGGCGACAAGGTGGGAATTGTTGCGCCCGCGTCGAACGTTAGCCGCGAGCTGCTCGAGGCGGGTTGCGACGGCCTTCGCCGAGCCGGTTATGAGCCGTTTTATTTCGCGTCGATCCTGGATCGCGATCTCTACTTCGCCGGCTCGGTGGAGCGCCGGGCAAGGGAACTGGAAGACATGTTCGCGCGCGACGATATCCGCGCCATTGTTTGCGCGCGCGGAGGCTACGGATCGAACTACCTCCCGCTGGCGCTCGATCCGGCAAAAATCGTTTCACATCCCAAAATTCTGGTGGGCTACAGCGACATTACGACGCTGGTGTGCTGCATAGCGGACGTGGCGAACTTCGTGACCTTCCACGGCCCCATGGTGGCCAAGGATTTTGCCATAGCCGATGGCGTCGATCTGGCCTCGTGGCAGAACGCGGTGAGTGGCGCGTCGGAATGGGAAATTGGCGAAGGCTCGGGAGCAAGGCCGCTCGTGCCGGGACAAGCCGAGGGAATCCTCTATGGCGGCTGCCTCTCCATGCTGGCGGCGTCGCTCGGCGCCGAGCACGAGATTCGCACCGCGGGCACGATCCTCTTCATCGAAGACGTTGCCGCCAAGCCGTACCAGATTGACCGCATGTTGATGCAACTGAAGCTGGCGGGCAAATTGAAAGACGTGCGCGGCATCGCCTTCGGAGAAATGCTGGATTGCCGTCAGAGTCCCGATCAGGATTACACGCTGGAAGAGGTCGTTCTGCGGATAGTCGAAGACTTGCGAATTCCGGTGGCGTTTGGCCTGCGCTCGGGCCATGTCTCGCGCGCGAACATCACGCTGCCCATCGGAGTGCGCGCAAGACTGACCGTGGACGATTCGGTGGAACTGCGGATTCTGGAAGCGGCGACAAGCAAGTGAGTAACATCCTCACTGCGTGTAGCCGAAATACTTGACTAGCTGGAATCTGGAATAGAACTGGTTTTATAAATGGTTTTGGGTAGGGCACGGCTTCAGCCGTGCCACTAGAGCCCGCCAAACATGTGGCTTTAGCCGCTGAGGGCGCGATTTCAGTTCCACCACAGACGCAAAGGGAGTGCGGAGGACGCGTAGGACTTCGGGCTAAGTGCCAAAAGCTATGAGCTAAGTGCTAAGAGCCAAAAGCTAATAGCAAACTGCCCGCCGCTCCATAATGCACATACAATGAAACCCAAACACATTCATCTTATCGGCATTTGCGGGACGGCGATGGCTTCGCTGGCCGGCATGTTGCAAGAGCGCGGCTTTCGCGTCACCGGCTCCGATGCCGCGTCCTATCCGCCGATGTCTACCTTTCTTGAAACCTTGGGCATTCCCGTCGCGCAGCCGTTTGCCGAGGCGAATCTCGATCCGCGGCCCGATCTCGTGGTCGTGGGCAATGCGCTTTCCCGCGGCAATGTCGAACTGGAGCGCGTGCTCGACGAGCGCATTCCATTCTGCTCGCTGCCGCAGATTCTGCACGATGAGTTCCTGGTAGGGAAAGAGGTTCTGGTGGTAGCGGGAACGCACGGCAAAACAACCACAACGTCGCTGCTGGCGTGGATTTTCGAAACGGCGGGCCTTAAGCCTTCATTCCTGATCGGCGGCATTGCGGAAAACTTCGGCCGCAGCTTCGGCCTCGGCAAAGGCAAGCATTTTATTTTGGAAGGCGACGAGTACGACACGGCGTTCTTCGATAAGGGTCCGAAGTTTATGCACTACTTCCCGGATTCCGTGATTCTCACCTCGGTTGAATTCGACCACGCCGATATTTACAAAGACCTCGACGCGGTCGAGACTGCTTTCAAGCGCCTGGTGAACCTGGTTCCGCGGCGCGGACGGATTGTCGCCTTCGATTCCGGTGAAAGCCTTGCCCGTTGTCTGAAGAAGGCATTCTGCCCAGTCGAACGTTATGGCGCGTCTGACCGCGCGGGCTGGCGCATTACAAATCTGAAGTTGCAGGAGAAACGAACTTCATGGTCGGTGGTGCGTGATGGCAAGCCGTGGGCCGACTTCGATTTCGCGCTGGGCGGCGAATACAACGTGTGGAATGCGACGGCAGCGGCGGCGCTGGCGGCGCATTATGAAATTCCGAAAGACGTGATTGCCGAGGCCCTCAAAACCTTTCGCAGCGTGAAGCGGCGGCTCGAGGTCAAGGCCGAGGTCAATGGAATAACGGTCATCGACGACTTCGCCCATCATCCGACGGCCATCGAGCAGACGATTCGCGCCTTGCGAGCGCGCTATCCGCAATCGCGTCTGTGGGTGGTGCTGGAGCCGCGCTCGAACACCATGCGCCGCAACCTGCTGCAGGACGCGCTGGCCCGCAGTCTGGCGCTCGCCGACGAAGTTGCGATTGCCGCCATATTCAAGCCAGAGGCGATCCCCGCATCCGAGCGGCTCGATCTGCATCGCGTGGCCGGCGAGATCCAGCGGCGCGGCAAGCGAGCGCGCATTCTGGCCGACGCCGATGCAATCGTGGACGCGATTGCGCCCGAGCTGCGCCCGCGCGACGTGGTTGCGATCCTCTCCAATGGCGGCTTCGGCGGCATCTATGAGAAGCTGCCCGAACGATTGCGCGGGCTCGTGGTGAAAGCATGACAGCCTGTGGTGCAATTGAGATTCGTATCAGGGCACACCTTCAGGCGTGCCACAAGTGCATGAGTATGACCGCGCCTTCAGGCGCTGGGTTTGGAAATTCGAGTTTCACCACGGACTGATAAGTGCTTCGCACCATTCTCATGCTCGTGTTCTGGGCCGCGGCGTTGCCGTTCGCCGCGCTGGTGGGTTTTCCCTGGATCTATCTGACCAAAGACATCGAGTTCTTTTACCGCATCTGCATGTGGGCGGCAGGGACGGGCGTGCGCATCGCGGGCGTGAAGGTGCGGACGCTCGGCTTGGAAAAAATCGATCCGGCGCGGAACTACATTTTCATGTCGAACCACATCTCCAATCTCGATCCGCCGATCACCCTGCCGATGATTCCGCGCCGCACTTCCGTGATGGTGAAGAAGGGATTATTCAAGGTCCCAATTCTCAGCCGCATCATGCGCATCGGATCGCTCGTGCCGGTCGATCGCGGAAAGCGCGATGCCGGCATCTCGGCGGTGCGCGACGCGGTCAAGGCCATCGCGCAGGGACTGAACATGACCATCTACGTGGAAGGGCGCCGCTCGTTCGATGGCCGGCTGCTGCCCTTCAAAAAGGGCCCGTTCTATCTCGCCGAAGCGTGCAACGTGCCGGTCGTGCCCATAACGATTTCCGGGACTGAAAAAGTCATGCCGAAGGCGCGCTTTGCGATTCGTCCGGGGACGGTGACGGTCGAATTTCACGACCCGATCGAGCCCTCCGATTTTGGAGACCGCGACAGCCTGATGGCCAAAGTGCGAGCGGCGATCAACAGCGGCCTTCCGGCGGAGCTGCGCGAGTAGGAAACCGTTTTTCCCTTCTATCGTCGACAGACGGTTAGTTGTCTGTGATGCTACGCACACGGCGTTTGTGATGGAAAAAAAGCAAAAGTCAGATTGCGGGAGGTAAAGCATCGAGAGGTTTCCACCCGTCGAAAAGCGGGAGATCGTTGGGTTCGGTAAAGCGGAAGTAGTCCTGCTCGCGGCCGACCGTTGCAGCGAGCTTCTGAATGCTCAAGCGTTTCAGTATCTCAGCCGTGATCGGTCGTTTTTCATCCCAATGGATCATAGAATCAAAAAACGCTTCCACCTCTCGGGAGCGAAGCAAGCCTTGAACGAAGCTAGCTTCCTCCTCCGACCAGCACGGAAGGAAATAGATGGTGTCGTCGAATATGACAGGCTTGCCATTGACAGGGCCGATCTTCACGAAATGCAGCTTTTTGTAGAACCCGGATATTGCCACCTTCCAAGGGGCAAACGTATACGGTCCCACTCCGAAAATGGAAAAGGCAGGTCTATTCTTGTAGATGCTGCTTCCGCGCTTACGCAGTAGTGCGGCGTGACGCTCAAGGTACTTCCACGTCTTAGGAGCTATGGACTTGATGTGCTCCGTATCCTGCCCGACGACTTGTTGAGTCACCACCATCACACGCCGACAGTGGATACGACCATTGCCAATGTCGGAGCTCTTGAGCATCGGGAACAAAAGGGACTGCTCAATGGTGAGCCTTTCCCCTAACCCGTTAACATAACCATCGGGCGTGATCGTTAGCTCCATGACCTTGGAGCAATCGTGCTTCACGCCGGAGCGCCAGACATACCGCTTCTCCGGTCCCAAGAGGTTGCGGTGCGCCCTGAACACCGTCTCATCACGGATGACGTGGCCGTCGACGTACCCGAACGTATGCGAGGGCTTCCGCGCATCGAGAGCGTCAAATACGTCACACCGAAGCCCATGGGCTTCGGGATCGGTTTCGAGCACGAAGAAGCAGGCGTCAACTGCTGCGCCAAAGTGGCGGAGCGCATCGATCTTGTAAACGCGCGCCGAGCGCAGCGAGTTATGCCTTTTCTTTTTCCATATGTGTAGCAATATCTTGCGCGCGACCGCCCGCTTGCAGAGGACGCCAATCGTCCCCGGGCCTTCGAGCCAATCCAGATAGCGCAGGATCATCCACTCGGAGATGTCGAAGTTGCTTTTTCCGGTGATGGCTTCGATGCCTCTCCTCCCGTGAAAGTTGGACTTCTCCGGCAAATTGCCGCTCTTAATAGCGCCCAAATCTGCGCTGGTAACCCAGGGAGGGTTGCCTACAATCAGCCACGGGCCTTCGGCCTTGGTGACGATGAGTTCCCAGTCAAGTTTGAAGAAATCGCCTCGGATAAACTTAATACGACGATCGGGCGGATCCCCATAACTCTGGGCTGCTAGCAGGTGCCTGCGATTGATGTCGATTCCGATGATCGAATCGGCTTCGGGGAAGCTGACGGCAGCAGCCGACACGAACGCTCCCCGCCCACATGTAGGCTCGAGGATCGAGCGCGGACGAATGCCAAGTCTACGGAGAATCTGTGTGGCCGCAAGCGCGAGTGCCGGAGGGGTCTGGAAATCCCCAAACGCTGCGATACCCTTGGTTTTGATCTGCTTGATTGCTCCAGCCATCACCTGACTCGCTTGATGCCTACAACTATCCCCGCCTCCCGGATGGCCCGTCCATATTGGAGTCGCCACTGAAGAGCGTTTGAGATTGTTAGGTATCCCTGTTCTGGTTTTTCGCGAAGAAGTCGTTCGGCGATATTGTTAGCCTCAATGTCGTCGACCGGAAGGTTGCGGTCCTGAATGAAGGCAATCAGGTCTTCTTTGTTTCCGTCGCGTTCGATGATCTTGCGCAGCCCACGCGTCATTTGGTAATCGCCTGTGCGCTGTTTCTCCACAAAAATCGTGTTCTTTATATCGAGCCGGCCAGTCTGGTGCGCAGCGTCGTCAGACTTCTCATACACGAATACGATGAGACCGTAGCCGAGGCCGTAAATCTTTTGCCGAGCCGATTTGAATGGACAGGAGGACTGCGGTTGCTCAATGCTGGTTACCTTAATGTCAACACTGAGGCTCGGGATGTCAATGCCGGACGCCGAGTTGCCGCCCGCGAATGAATACTTGTCCATCAAGCGCGCGGTGAACTTATGTTCCAGATAAGTCCCAACAGCCTTTCCATCCGTCACCCCAAACAGCGCTGGCTCATCGTGGGTGCTCTCCGCTTTGGAGAATGCCTTTGCCTCCGCGAGAAGTTTTTTGATTGAGAGGGCGGGTTTCATTGGTCAGCGGCCCAGATCATTTAGCAGATTGACTACTATTAAAGACACTACACCATGATTGCTCCAAAACAAAGACTTCCACTTGGCCGACCCTCCGCGTGACCCGAATCCGGAAACATGTGTTCACTATTGACGCGAAGCCATTCTCTCTTCTAGTCTTCGGAAAACATTATTTTTCAGGCGGATGCGATTTGCCGCGCAGAACCGCGTCCGCAAACAGTCCACTATGATGGAGCTGACCGATGAAGAAAATTTGCGTTCCCGCGTTGACCGTCGCAACCGCGTTGGCGATTGTTTTCGCCCTTTCCCTCCCGGCACATGCGCAAGGCGCAGCCGAGCTCTTCAAGGCAAAATGCGTCATGTGCCATGGCGCTGACGGAAAAAGAGTGGCGGGCCACGATCTGCAAAGCGCCGGCGTGCGGAAGAAATCGGATGCGGATCTAGCGTCGGTCATCACCGACGGCAAGGCCCCCAAGATGCCCGCGCACAAATCCCTGACGCCGGAAGAGGTTCAGGGATTGGTAGCGTACATTCGCAGCTTGAAAAACGCACATTGAAAAACACACATTAAAAAATAGTTCGGCCGGTTCCAGCCATCGCTTCCAGGGAGACTTTCGAGGGCGGCCGACGATCCGGCGGCGGAGTGCGGAGTGTGTCTGCGCGGCGGCGCGCACATGCGCCCTGCCGGAGATGCGGCTGAACTCCTTCTCCGGCATATCAAGCGAGACATCTCGTGGCGCGCAGCGGATGTGAGAAGGTCAGACGATTTTTCCCGCCGCCAGGTCCTTCACCAATTGCAAGTCGGCTTCGAGGAAGTCGAGTTGCAGGAGTTCCTGGCGCGTGACCCAGCGGATTTCGCGGAAGATACGGTTTTCCAATTCGCCCCGGTAGCGGCGCACGGCGAAGAAGCGGAGTTCCACGGTGCCGCCGCTGGGGTAGCGATGGACGATGCGGGCGGCTTGCCCGCCGACCTCGGCCACGATCCCCAGCTCTTCCTCTAGTTCCCGGCGCATGGCATCGCGCGGCTGTTCCCCGTCTTCAATCTTGCCGCCGGGAAACTCCCATTTGAGCGGCATGGCCTGGTGCTTCGTCCGCTGGCAGGCGAGGATGAGTCCGTCTTTCACGATCAGCGCGGCTACGACTTGTTTCATGATGTCCAGTATGCCCGAAAACACCTGCCGAAAAAGCTGGCGATGGGTTACTCGTTCTCCAGGCGCTTGCCCACGAGCTGGGCGCAATATTCTACCAAGGCGCGGTCTCCGTCGTCGAAGGCCGCCGCAAAGTGGCTGTCGATATCGAGTTCGCCCGCCACCTGGCCGTGCGCAAAAACAGGGGCGACGATCTCGGACTTGGTTGCAATGGAACAGGCAAGGTAGCGCGCATCGCTCTTCACGTCATTGACCACGACCGTCTTGCCCGATGATGCTGCCGCGCCGCAGATGCCCTGGTCCAGAGGAATGCGAGTGTGCGGAGTGGCCGCGCCCTGGTAGGCTCCGAGGACCAGCGCGGGCGGATTGGCTCCGCGCTCCAGCATGTAGAAGCCGGCCCAGTTGTACTTCGGCATTTCCCGGTGCAGCAGAAGCGTGATGTCTTTCATCAGTTGGTCCGCCGAGCGCGCTTGGGAAGACAAGCGGGCTGCTTCCTGGCGGACTTCGTCAACCTTCCGATCGCTGAATTTGGATGTGGTGGTCATGCGCCCATCCTAAATCAAACCGCCGTTGTTCATCTTGGCCGCGCTCTGGCGCAACGCCTACGCTGACGTGAACCGCGCGGACTGGCCAAGCAAACGGGGCCAGCGAGAGTGTGTGAGAACTCGTTTTCGAGCAATCCTATGGAACAAAAAATCGCAGAATCCAGCCCCGGAGGGGCGATCCAGCTTAGCCCACCGCTTCAGCGGTGGGAAAAGTGGAAGAAACAACTCAAGTCCCGGAGGGACGACCGAGTTCTCACACAGTCTCAAGCGCGTCTCCGCCGGGGGAAGCGGTTGCGCAGCGGGTCTACCGTAGAATGCAGCTATCGAGCAGCGGAATTAAGCGCGAACCGATCTCCATGATGCGCGCCTGGGCGGCATCCGCGGACTCGCCCTCGAGCATCGGGGTCATCAGGCGCACCAGGCCGCCGTCGCTGCGATTCATGCGGATCGAATCGGACACCAGATAGTATTTGGCCCAGTACTCGCTGGCCACGGCGCGGCCATGCGCCTGATACCAGTACAGCACCAGTTGCCGCTTTCCCGATTTTGCCACCACGTAGCGGTTGACGGGGAACGAAGAGCCGTCGGGACGCCTCAGTTGCACGATCTCGCGCGCCGTGGGGACCCAGCCCGCGCCGGGCAGGCAGTGGTTCGGCGAATGGATGGTGTCGCCTGTCTTTTGCGAAGGGAAGTAGGCAATGAAGAGATCTATCCATGGTTCGGGCTGGGACTGCGGCCGGCTGGCGTTCTCGTAATCGCGCTGCAGGAAGTCGCCCGGCCCAAGGATTTCGAGGGTCTGCTGGTCGAGCGTGCTGTCGCTTCCCGTCCAACCGCCGATCTCGAGGGGCAGGGAACTCAAAGGCGCACGCGGCGGAAAGGACTCGCTGTGGGAATGGATCTGGAGCGCCAGCGCCGTGGCCAGCATGAGCGCGGCCGCAATCCAGAAGCGCAGGGGGCCGGTTTTCATGCGGATTTCACCTCCGGCCCGGGCTTCTCCGGGCCACCCCAAATGCGCGAGATGACGCCGTGCACCGCGAACAGCATGAACAGCGCCACCACGAAGATCAGCCATCCCGAAAAACTGTGGAAAAATCCCTCGGCCTTGTCCGGGTCCCAGTACTCCACCAGCAGCCCGGTGCCAAAGATGCGCAAGCTGTTGGCGGCCACTGCGATCGGCGCCGCCATGAGCGCCAGCGCCACCCGCACCCACTTGCGGGATTCCAGCAGGCAGCCGTAGACGATGGCAAGCGTTACGAGAGTTAGAAGAGAACGGATTCCGCTGCACGCTTCCACGACGTTCAGGGGCATGGCGGCGAGCACGATTATATTTCCTTGCCGCAACACGGGAACTCCGGCGAGTTCCAGCAGCGCCGTGGCCAGCCTTGAGGCCAGCAACTGCAAAGGAAAGGTTACCTGCTGCAGGACCAGGACGGGAATGGGAACCATCAGAAACAAAAAAGCCCAGGGGAAAAGGATGGCGCGAAAAAACGCCCGTCCCCGAAACAAAAGGACGAGGCCCGCCAAAACGACCAGCAGCGAGGAGCGCGAGAAAAACAACTCCGCGCCCAGCACCCCGAGAGCCAGCATAAGCAGGCCCAGCGCCAGCAGTGGAAGGCCAGTCCAGGATGGGGACGGCGCAATGGCTTTCAATTTCCCGCGGTCTTGCCAGAGCAGAAACAGAGCGAAGAACGGGACGAAGATTCCGTGTTCGAAATTGGGATCGTGGTGGGGCCCGACCCATTGCAGGAAGAGGCGGGCGAGAATCGAGGCGTAAAGCCAGCCGATGAGAAGCAGCAGCGCCACGCTTTGCCAACGGGTCAAGCTGGAGGGCCAGTGACCCTCCTTCGCCGGGAGGAGTGGAACTGCCTCTGCTGATTTACTCATAGAGCACGCACTTCGATCCGAGAATATGCGAAAGTGCGGCTTGACGCAAAGCGAAACCGGCAACGAGGCTTGTCACTTCTCGCTCCTTGACCGTTTTCATAGTTGCCTAGGCTGCGGCCGGGTTCTGGGTAGGGCACGGCTTCCGTGTCCGCTTTTGGGAACTGCCAGCCGCTTTGCGATAGCGAGGATGGAAGAATTTATGCCCAAAGCGGGTGGGAAGAATGCCCAAATATTACCTTTTGCCATGGGCAATGATTTTCCTATTTGTCCGCAATGTGGTAATGTGTTATGCGCGTTGCAATTGAGGAATAAATCGCAAGTCGTTAAAAAAGACATGCACATGCGTTCCCATGATGGGCGAGTGTTCGCCTTGGATTGGCAACGAGTGTGCTCTGAGAATCTGTCGTAAGTGAGGTCCTGAAAACGAAGAACTACTGACCTACAGGCACGCGAAGACGCACAACTTGTGGATTCCTAAGTAGTGCAAGCGCTAATCCCGACAGACCCATGGACGGTATGAATCATTGCGTCAAGAAATCCCGCGCTGTTTTGGCCGTGAAATGATTAAGCGCAACAAAATTGGTCTCAGCCAAAGCGAAATTCCGGCACGCGCCGGAGAAGCGGCGAACAGCGGCGGTTGGGTGTGGGTGGAAAGCGTCAGCGCCGGCATGCGCACGGTCGAAGCGGTGATCCGCGAGCTGTCGCAGAATGACGTTCCGGTGCTGGTGGTGGCCGAGCACGGTTCGGGCAAGGCGGCGGCGGCGGCGCGCATTCACGCGCTCTCCAGCCGTTCGGCGGGGCCGTTTCAGGTCTGTCAGGGGCGGGGGACCAGCGAAGAAATTCTGGCGGTTTGCAGGGGCCGGGGTGGGACCGTCTATGTTCAGGATGTCGGCGACCTCCCGGCTGCGGCCCAGCGGGAATTGGCCCGCCAGATCGGGCTGAATGGCGAGGGCAACAGTAATGCCCAGCGCCGCATGCCGCGTTACATCTGCGGCACCTCGAGCGAGTTGGAGCCGGAGGTGAAGGCCGGGAAATTTCGCGAGGACCTCTACTACGGTATCAGCGCCGTGTGTTTGCGGCTGCCGCCTTTGCGCCAGCGGAAAGAAGACATTCCCGTTCTGCGCGACTGTTTTCTCTCGGCCGCGGCCCGCGATTTCAACCGCGCCGTGCCAGCGCTCAGTCCCGGGACGCAGAACTTCTTCGTGGAACACAATTGGCCGGGGAACATTCGCGAACTGAAGGATGCGGCGCGCGCCATTGTCGCGCTGGGCGACGACACCCTGGCCATGGGAGGATTGCGTTCGTTATTGCGGCGCGCCGGGCATGGCGCCACGAGCGAGAAGATTTCCTTGAAAGAGGCCGCGCGCGCCGCCTCCCGCGAAGCCGAGCGGGAAATCATTCTGCAGGTCTTGAGCCGCACCCGCTGGAACCGGCGGCGCGCCGCCCAGGAGTTGCAGATCAGCTACAAGGCGCTTCTTTACAAGCTGAAGCAGATCGGCTACGAAGAATTTGGAACTTGAGAAAGAGCGAGGTTTCAAAGAGCAAAAGGTTTCAAGGTTTCAAAGAACAAAAGAATCAATCGTGTGGCGAATGGCAGCGAGTGGATATTGAAACTTTGAAACCTTGAAACTTTGAAACCTTAGGATCTGAGAGGAGTACTTGAAGATATGAGATCCCTGTGGAAAGCGGCGGTTGTGGCACTGTTCCTGACCGGCAGTATGGCAATGGCACAGGATGCGGCCGCTCCGCCAACCGCCAGTTCAGTTTCCGCCAAGACCGCTTCCGAGCCGGCAAGCAATGCAGCTTCCAACAGCCCAGCCGGACCCGAGTATGTCATCGGCCCCGACGATGCGCTCCACATCGCAGTGTGGAAGGAGGCCGATCTTACCGTTACTTTGCCGGTGCGTCCCGATGGCAAAATTTCTCTTCCCTTGCTCGACGATGTGCAGGCCGCGGGCCTGACTCCCATGCGGCTGGCCGAGTCGTTGACGGAGAAGCTGAAGAAATACGTCGCCGACCCGCGCGTCACGGTGATCGTGACCGCGATCAACAGCAAGCGGATTTTCATGGTCGGCGAGGTGGGGCGCTCCGGCGCCATACCGATGCTGCCCAATATGACCGTTCTGCAAGCATTGTCGAGCGCCGGATTGAGCCAGTTTGCCAACACGAAAAAGATCTACATCCTGCGCACCGAGAACGGCCAACAACAGAAGCTGCCGGTGAACTACCGCAAGCTGGTCAAAGGCCAGAACATGGAACAGAATTATGCACTGCAGCCGGGGGATACAATTGTCGTCCCTTAAAGGAAATACGCAGCGGTAAGAGGGCGCACGCGTAAAAAGCATGGCAAAAGCGCGAACAATCCGTTGGGCGCTGCTGGTCGTCGGCATGAGCGTCTGCGCGGCCGCCCAGAACAATCCGCCATCGCCGCCGGAGGCCGCACCGGCGCCCGCCTTCGGCCAGAACGCGCCGCCGGTGCTGAATCCAGAGAACCCTCCGGTGGCTGGCCTGGACGAGCCCGGGCTCGAGTTGCACAAGGCCACCCGCAGCTTCGTCTCACCCACTTTGGCGGTGAGCGAAGCGGCGAACACGAACCCGAACAACCAACTCGGCAGCAGCGGCTTAAGATCTGTCACCGGCGTTTTCGGAGCTCTCGACCTCCAGCAATTCTGGCCCAGGACCGATCTTTTTCTCGAGTACCTGGGTGGCGGAGATTTCTACAGCAGTCCTTCTAATGTGAAGCAATCTACAGTGAAGCAAGTGCAAGCCGCCGGCTTGGAGGCGGTGACGCGCTGGCGAACGGGCCAGGTGACGCTGCGC
Organism: uncultured Acidobacteriaceae bacterium; assembly: GCA_963772155.1. Classification (GTDB taxonomy): domain Bacteria; phylum Acidobacteriota; class Terriglobia; order Terriglobales; family Acidobacteriaceae; genus Acidiflorens. The sequence continues at coordinate 333,547 of CAVYVX010000006.1, forward strand.
GATGCTTTTAACTACCTGCCCGACGGTTCCTTCTTCAGGGGCGTGGGCATCCTCCCAGGGTTTGGTCTGGCCACCAGCGGTTTGGGCACGGGTATACAGGGTGGTGTTTTGCCCGCCAACCTGCAGTGGGGTAACGGTCAGTTCGGTTCGGTCGGTAGCATTCCCCGGATCGCGAACACGGCGATTCTCGATGCGGTCCAGGCCATCAGCCCGGTTTCAGCCATCGTCGTGGCCGGCGGATTCAGCAACGCTCACTTTTTCGATCCCACCGATACCCTGATCGACAGCGATCAGCTCCTCCTGGCAGGCGGCTATAGCCGTGTGCTTGGGCGTCACGATCAGATGGGCGCAGTCTATGCCTTTCAACTAATTCAATTTCCGCAATATACCGGCGGCCAGATCTATAACAACATCGCGAACCTGCGCTGGAGCCATACCCTCAGCGGCAGGATGACGTTGTTGGCCGCAGCCGGTCCGCAGTACACCTACTTGGAAGAGGGTGGCTACTATACGCGTTGGTCGTGGAACGCAAGGATTCATCTAAACTACAAGCTGGGCCATGGCGCGATCACTGCTATGTATCAAAAATTCACTTCGACAGGATCGGGCTTCTTCCTCGGCTCCAACGTCCAGACTGCGTCGTTCGGGTATAGGCGCCCATTGCGACGCACATGGGTTTTTTCGGGCGCGGCGGCCTTCTCGCAGCACACGAGAATCGAGGCGTGGCCTACATTCGAGGGCATCACTTTGGGTGCGAATGCGTCCAGGTACAACGAGGGTTCTGTTTCCGCCATCCTCCGCAAACACCTGGGGCGTACGTACGACTTCATTGCCTCGTATCACTTCGGCGTGACCGCCTTCAACGTCCCGGTTAGCGTGGGTGGCACGACCGGCAGGATTGGGCAGCGGCAGGTCGGCGCCATTGGGGTGGAGTGGCACCCCACGCCGACTCCTATCGAATAAATTTTGGCCGTCTCCGGCGGCCGGATTGGTGAATGGTTATGAGTGAAAATCGCGAATTGACGATGGACGATTATCTGGCAATGCTGCGGCGGCGCCTTAAGGTCATTTTGATCCCGACCCTGATCGCCCCGCTGGGGGGCTTTCTGATCTCTTATGTGTTCTCGCCGAGATATACTACCCAGTCCACGGTCCTGGTGGAAAGCCAGAAGGTGCCCGACAGCTACGTCATGCCGGTCATCACTGCCGATTTTACCCAGCGCGTCCAGACCCTCAGCCAGGAGATCCTCAGCCCCACCCGTCTGCGTCCCGTGATTCACAGCCTGGCGGTGGTCAAACCCGATGACGAAACCAAGCTCATCTCCGACATCCAGCAAAACATGCAGGTCCAGCCGGTAATCACCTCCATGAGCGGAGCCGCCTCCAGTTCTCCCGGCGTTAAGAAACAGAAGGCATCCGCCAATGCCGAGCCGGTGCCCGGGTTCAATCTCTCCTACACCGACACCGACGCGGCCCGCGCACAAAAAATCTGCAATGCCTTGACCTCGCTGATGGTGGAGGAAAACCTGCGCTCTCGCGCCGAGGTCGCCCAGAGCACCACCGATTTTCTCAGCCGCCAGGTCGACGACGCCAAGCGCGCCTTGGATGAGCAGGATGCCAAACTTGCCGCCTTCAAGAAGCAGTACATGGGTCAGTTACCGGGCGACATCGACAACAACATGAAAATGCTGATGTCGTTGAACTCGCAACTCGATGCCACCACCCAGACCCTCGGCCGCGCCCAACAGGACAGGGCCTACAGCGAAAGCATACTGGCGCAGCAAATTGCCGCCTGGAAGAATTCTTTGTCCAGTATCAATCCGGCGGCCTTGGAACAAGGATTGGCCCAACTCCAAGCGCAGTTGCTGCAACTACAGGCGCGCTATACCGACGATCACCCCGACGTGATCAAGACCAAGTCCGACATTGCCGAGGTCGAGAGGAAGCTGAAGGAAGTCAACGCCGCAGCCGCCAGCGCCACCGCCAGCAGCGAAAAGGCCAACGCCGCCGAACCGCCGGAGGTCCGCCAGCTCCGTTTCCAGATTCACCAGTATCAAGAAGCGATCGACCAGGCCACCGTCGACCAGAAAAGGCTGCAAGGCGAGATCAACCTCTACCAGGGCCGCACCGCCACGAGCCCGGATGTCGAGGAGCAATATAAGCTGCTGACCCGCGACAACGATAACGCTCAGAGCTTTTACCGGGACCTGTTGGCCAAGAGAAGCTCCGCCGCCCTGGGCACGAGCATGGAGAACCAGCAGGAGGGCGAACAGATGCACATTCTGGACACGGCTGACCTGCCGGAAGCTCCCAGCTTCCCGAACCGCCCGATTTTGGCCGCCAGCGGCTTGGGCGTGGGCTTGGGGCTCGGCCTGCTCATCGCAGTCATTCTGGAGTTTAGCGACAAGTCGATCCGCACCGAGAAAGATGCTGTCGCCAGCATGGATCTGCCCCTGCTGATGTCCGTGCCCTGGCTGGGCGAGGACGAGGACGAGGAGGAGGCCGGCGGCGGCGGCCGCAGCTTCTGGGGCCGCACCACGCCGCCATCGCCGGCCGCACGCGAGAACATCGAGGTCTAGCGCAAGCTTATGTATAAGGAATTTTTTGGACTTCGCGCCAACCCGTTCAACGTCAATCCGGACCCGCGTTACCTGTTTCTGACGCGGCACACCGAAGAGGCGCTGGCCTGCCTCACCTACGGCATACAAAGCCGCAAGGGCTTCGTGTTGCTGACCGGCGAGGTGGGCACGGGCAAAACCACACTGATCAACAAATTGATGGAATGGCTGCGCCTGCAGCAGGTGGCGACCGCCTTCATTTTCAACTCGCGCATGGACATGCCCCAGCTCCTCGATTACATGATGTCCGATTTCGGCATTCCCTGCGAAAGCCCGTCGAAGAGCCAGATTCTGCAGCGGCTCTATAACTGGCTGCTGGACCGCTATCGCGCCGGAGAAACGGCGGTGCTGGTCGTCGACGAGGCGCAAAACCTTTCCGACGAAGTGCTCGAGGAAATCCGCATGATGACCAATCTCGAGACCTTCACCGAAAAGCTGCTGCAGATCGTGCTGGTGGGACAGCCGGAACTCGAACTGCGCCTGAAGCGGCCCCAGTTGCGCCAGTTGCGCCAGCGCTTGAGCCTGCGCGCCAAGACCCATCCTTTCAATTTGGAGGAAACCAGGGCTTATATCGAACAGCGCCTGCGCGTGGCCGGTTCGAACGGCGATGAGATTTTCGGGGCCGATGCCAGCGCCGCCATTTTCCATTACGCGCTGGGCGTTCCACGCATCGTCAACCTGCTGTGCGAGCATTGCCTGGTCAGCGCCTTCGTCGATCAAAAAAAGACGGTCTCGGCCGAGGTCGTCGATGCGGTTGCCCGCGAGTTCGATCTGAGCGATGGCGCCGCCGCCGCAGCCATGAATGCCGCGCCGCCGCCCTCCGAAAAATTCAATCTGGGCGACGCCTTGCGCAGCTTGGCGGCGCTGGCCGACCGGCTGCGCCAAGCGGAACCGCAAGATCTTCCCTAGGAAAGGAAACTATGAGCCGCATCCATGACGCTTTGAAACGCGCCGAGCAGGAAAGAGCAACCGCCGCGGGGACGCACGTTGATCCCCTGCTGGAACAACCCGAAGGGCAAGGCGAAGCCATGCCTTCGCTGCAACCAGCGGGAGCCGGCATGATGCCACCCCTGGCCTCCGGGTTGAGTTACGAAGCGCTGGTCGCCCGCTGTCCCCTGACCGCATGGCAGCCGGATGCGCGCACCATGCTCTTCTTTCAGGAAGACGAAAGCCGCGCCGGGGCGGAAGAGTTCCGCACCCTGCGCTCCCGCCTCTACCAGATCCGCGAGAAGCTGCCGCTGAAACGTCTGCTCATTACCAGCGCGCTGCCCCAGGAAGGGAAATCTTTCGTGGCTGCCAATCTGGCCCAGGTATTGGTGCGCCAGCAGGGACGCCGCGTGCTGGTGATCGACGCCGATCTGCGCCACCCCGGCTTGCACCGCTGCCTGGGAGCGGCCCAGTCGCCCGGCCTGGCCGAATACCTGTTGGGCGAAGCGGATGAGTTCGCCACGCTGCAACGCGGGCCCATGGAAAACTTGTTCTTTCTGTCCGCCGGCCGCCCCGTTTCGGTTGCCGCGGAACTGCTCGCTAACGGCCGCCTAAAGCTCTTGCTGCAGCGCCTCGGTCCCTTGTTTGATTGGATCGTTCTCGACTCGTCGGCCGTGGTCCCCGTGTCGGATGCGACTGTGGTCGCCGGTTGCTGCGACGGCGTCCTCCTGGTCGTGCGCGCCAATGTGACGCCTGCCGATCTGGCCCAGCGCGCCCGCGAAGAATTTCCCGACAAGCTGCTGCTCGGAGTGGTGCTGAACGGCGCCGCGGCGGCAGAGCTTGCGCAGTCGAACTAGTTATTATGGCGCGGCCGTGAAAAGCCCAGCCTGATGCCCAAGAAGAAGACGAACCGAGGCCCCGTTGATCCGGCTCTTTCATGTCTATTACCCGCTGCGCACGCTGATCCTGCTGTTCGGCGAGGCCCTCATCGTCTGGACTTCGTTCCTGCTGGGTGCGGTTTTCCAGTTTCGCCAACACAGTTACCAGGAGCTCACTTACGAAAGCGGCTACCTCAAGATCTTCGCAGTTACCGTGCTGGCCTTGCTGTGTTTGCACGGGCTTGATCTCTACGACTCCGCCCGCGCCCATGCCAAAGGCGAACTTTATTTCCGCTTGCTCATGGTTCCCGGTGTGTTGGCCTTAATCCTGGCGGCCATTTCCTGCGTGCGGCCAAATTATCTTTTGGGGAACGGTTCTTCGACCGTCGGCCTCATCATCCTTACGGTGGGTTTGTTCGGATGGCGGCTCGCCTTTACCTGGCTCGCCCAGTTGCCGATTCTGGTCGAGCGCGTTTACGTCCTGGGCACCGGCAAACGCGCCGAGCGCCTGGTGCAGGGTCTGCGCCAGAACCATGAAATTGGCGTCGAGATCGCCAGTTGGACGGGCAAGATCGAGGGCGCGGTGGACCGCGAGTCCATGGCGGCGCACCTGATGGATGTCGTGGACAAGCAAAAGGTCCATCGCGTCATTGTGGCCATGGCCGATCGCCGCGGCACCATGCCCATGCCGGAACTGCTCCAACTCCGCATGAAAGGCGTCAAGATCGAGGAAGCCACCTCCTGGCTGGAAAGAATGTCGGGCAAGATCGAGGTCGAAAATCTCTATCCCAGTTCGATCGTGTTTGGCCAGGGATTTCGCCGCAGCGCCAGCTTCATTTTCGCCCGCCGCGTGGTCTCGATCGTCATCTCGCTGATTGGCCTCATCGTCACTTTGCCTTTGATTCCGTTGATCATGCTCGCGGTCCGCCTCGATTCCATGGGGCCTGTGTTCTATACCCAGGCGCGTGTGGGCAAGAACGGACGCATCTTCAAGGTGGTGAAGTTCCGCACCATGCGCCACGACGCCGAAGCCGCCAACGGTGCCCAGTGGGCGGGCGACAACGATCCCCGGGTGACGCGCATTGGCAGGTTTCTTCGCCCCACCCGTCTCGACGAGATTCCCCAGTTGTGGTGCGTGCTCAAAGGCGATATGGCATTCGTCGGCCCGCGTCCCGAGCGTCCCGAATTCGTCAAGTGGCTGTCGCAAGAAATCCCCTTCTACGGCATGCGCCACATGGTGCGGCCCGGCATCACGGGATGGGCGCAGATCCGCTACAAGTACGGCAGCACCGTCGAAGATGCGCGCGAAAAACTTCAGTACGACCTGTTCTACATCAAGAACGCGTCGCTTGGCCTGGATCTGCTGATTATGTTCCAGACGGTGAAGACGGTGCTCTTGCGCCGGGGCGCACAATAATGAGCGCAATGAAGATGAAATACGTCATCTGGTCCGCGGCTGCGCCGGACGGCGTCAAGACCGGCGCCCGTTACGGCTGGCCCCCGATCGGTGAGCGTTGCAGCGAAGTCTTGCAGTCGGTAGCGGAAAAGAAATCTTCGACAGAATTAAGAGGAATTTGTGGCCATCGGCGATAACGGCAACATAGTACCGGCGGAAGTCTTGGGTAGGCGGGCCTTCTTCCGAGTCGCGGACCCGACCAAGGGAGCGTTCTTCTGGCTCTGCGCTTTCTTTGTGGTGTATTGCGCCCGCCCGGAAGACTATCTTCACCTCGAATACATCCCGCTTGCCAAGATCACCGCCATCATGGCCATCTGGGGCTTGTTAAACTGTATTGGCAGGACCAAGCGCAGATACAAGGATTTGCCCAAGGAGGCAAAATACCTCCTGATTATGATCGGACTGCTCTATCTGGGAGCGCCTTTGTCTCCGGTCTGGAAAAGCGGCGCGCTGCTCCACGCCATGGATTTTTCCAAAATCTACATCGCATGGGTGCTGGTTTTCCTCCTGATTACCACCTTCGACCGCTTGCGGAAGATCGTCTTTATCCAGACATTTTGCGTGGTCGCCGTTTGCATTATCGCCATCGCCAAGGGCCACAACACACCCCGCCTCGAAGGTGTGCTGGGTGGATTCTATGGGAATCCGAACGATTTCGCATTCGCCATCGTGTTAACGCTGCCCTTTGCGCTGGCCTTCATGATCAAGGCCAAAAACACTGCCATTAAAGTGTTTTGGCTGGGCGGAATGTTGGCGATGTTGGTCGCCCTTTTTTTGACCGCATCGCGCGCCGGGTTTGTCGACCTCGTCGTTTCCTTTAGTGTCGCGCTCTACTACTTCGGCATTAAAGGCAGACGCCTTTACCTGATTGTGGCCGCTGGTCTGTTGGGCGCCGTGGTGATGGGCGCCTTTGGCGGGAAACTCTATGATCGCTTTGCCGCCTTGCAGGGCGGCAGCGCCACCGAGCAGTCCGCTTACGGATCGTACCAAGCCCGTATGTATCTTATGGAACGCGCCGTCACTGCTATCGAATACTACCCCATCTTTGGCCTTGGCTGCCAGGATTTCCGTCCCTACTCGTTGATCTGGCACGACGTGCACATGGCCTACCTCCAGATCGGCGCCGAAGACGGCATCCCCGCCCTCATCCTTTATCTGATGTTTTACTGGCGCGGATTTGTGAATCTAAGGCTCCTCCATAAGAAGAAGGGCCTCGATCCGGATATAGTTTTGTTCATCGGCGCATTGCACAGTTCGCTGGTCGGCTTCGCCGTGGGCGCGCTGTTTGCCCCCGAGGCCTACCAGTACTTCCCCTATTTCGCCGTGGCGTTTACGGCCGTGTTGTTGCAGACGATCAAGGAGCAAGAAGAAGGAACCGCTGCGGCGCCTCCGCCGCCGAAAAGGCCGCGGCATTTCCTGGAGGCTTATGCCGATTACGGAACCACCAGCGCAGTTTCCCCTGGCCGCTGACTTGCAGGCGATTTTGCGTTGCCTCGGTTGCGGCTCGAAACTCGAAAGCGACGCGGCCGCGGGTTTCCTCTGTCCCGCCTGCAAACGCGTCTATCCCAACCTACAGGGCATCGCGCGCTTTGTCGATGCCCAGTACTACGCCGCCAGTTTCGGTTTTCAGTGGCACCGCTACCAGAAGACGCAGCTTGACAATGATAAAGACGAGGTCCGCGAATCGGAACGGAACTTTTTGCTGAAGACCGCTCTCCGCCCCGACGAGCTCAAGGGCAAACTGGTTCTCAACGTCGGTTGCGGCATGGGACGCTTCGCCGAAGTCGCCACCCGCTGGGGCGCGCGCGTGGTGGGCATTGACCTGAGCGCTGCCGCCGAGGTTGCCGCCAAGAACCTTGCCGGCCGCGACTTTGTCGCTTTCCAGGCCGATGTCTTCGCCCTGCCCTTCGCCCCCGAAAGCTTCGATATCATCTACAGCATTGGCGTGCTCCACCACACGCCCGATTGCGAAGCCGCTGTCAAGGTGCTCGGCAAATATCTGAAGCCCGGCGGATTGCTCGTCGTCTGGCTTTACAGCGGATACAACAAGTGGTACCGCTTTAGCGATTTCTGGCGCCGCTATACCCACAAGATGAAGCCCGAGACCCTGCACCGCATTCTGAAAGTTGCGGTCCCGTTCTTCTACAATCTGCAACAGCTCTTGCGCCGCATACCCTTGATAGGCCGTCCCGTTGCGGGTATTGTTCATCATGTGTTTCCGGTAAACCGCCAGAAAGATCCCGAAGCCCGCATGCTCGACACCTTCGACTGGTATTCTCCCAAGTATCAGTCCAAGCACACCTATGAGCAGGTGTTCAAATGGTTCGCGGCGATGGGCATGGAAGACATGCGCGTGGGCGAGATCGCCATCGCCGTGCGTGGCCGTAAACCCTTGCAAGCGAGCTAGCTATGGAAACTAGCCCCGGAGGGGCGATCCAGCTTAGCCCACCGCTTCAGCGGTGGAAAAAGTGGGGAAAATGCTCCAAGTCCCGGAGGGACGGCCGAATTTTCAAGCACGCTCTTTGGGCGCTGGGCATCGAACGAAGCCAGATTCGTATCAGGGTATCGCTTTAGCGATACCGTAGTTTCTCCGAAATCGGACGCCCCTTTAGGGACTGTGTGAGAACTACAAGTTCAGAGTCGCGGTGGAATGGAATTCACGGTTTTCAGCCGCGAAGCGGCGTAAGAATACAGCCCACGGCGTAAGCCGTGGGTTCATGTGGAAAAAGAACAAGCCCCAGCGGGGCGAAAGATGAGTTCTCACACAGTCTCTTTAGGGGCCAGGCAAAGGTAAAAACCAAGACCATGTGCGGAATCGCCGGAGTGGTGAGCGCAACTCGCGAGAGCAACATCACCGCAGCTCTGGTGCGCCACATGTGCGGCCAGATCGTCTACCGCGGCCCCGACGACGAGGGAGTCCACGTCGCCGACGGCGCCGGTCTCGGCATGCGCCGCCTCTCCATCATTGACCTTTCCGGCGGCCATCAGCCCGTATTCAACGAAGACCGCACGGCATGGATCGTCTTCAACGGCGAGATTTACAACTTTCCCGAACTCCGCCCCCAGCTTGAAAGCCGCGGCCATCGCTTTTCCACCCACAGCGACACCGAAGTCATCGTTCATCTCTACGAAGAAATGGGCGCCGATTGCGTCCAGAAACTGCGCGGCATGTTCGCCCTCGCCATTTACGACCAGGTCAAGCGCAAACTCACACTGGCGCGCGATCGTCTCGGCAAGAAGCCACTGCACTACGCGCTCCACAAGGGTAATCTCTACTTCGCCTCGGAAATCAAATCGATCCTGGCCGTCGCCCCCGAACTCGCCCAAGTCAACGCGCAGGCGCTCCTCGAGTATCTCTACTTCGGCTATGTTCCCGATCCCATCACCGCCTTTACCGGCATCCACAAGCTGCCGCCCGGGCATCTGCTGGAATTCGAGAACGGCAAGATCGCCCTTCGCCAGTATTGGGACCTGCCGCCCTACGATACCTATTTCCCCAAATCCGAAGAAGAATGCCTGGAAGAACTGGAGCGCCGCTTATTCGAGGCCACGCGCATCCGCCTCATCTCCGACGTTCCGCTCGGCGCTTTTCTCAGCGGCGGCATCGATTCCTCCACCGTCGTCGCCATGATGGCGCGCGCCAGTTCCGGCCCGGTCAAGACCTTCACCATCGGTTTTACCAAGGACGATTTCAACGAGGCGCGCTACGCTCGCATGGTCGCCGAGAAATTCTCGACCGATCATCGCGAACTCATTCTCGAACCCAACGTCGTCCAGACCGTCGAGCATTTGACCAGTTCGCTCGAAGAGCCTTTCGGCGATTCTTCCATGCTGCCCACGTACTACGTTTCGCGGATGGCCCGCCAGCACGTGACCGTGGCGCTTTCCGGCGACGGCGGCGACGAGATGTTTGCCGGTTACGATCGCTACGCGATTCACGCCGGCCGCCGCGTATTCGAACGCGTTCCCGAGTGGGCGCGCCGCTTTTTCCGGCGGCGAATCTTTCCCCGCCTGCCGCACACCATGCGCGGCCGCGCTTTCAGCTACAACGTTTCGCTGCCCTGGCAGGAGCGCTATGTCGATGGGCTCTCGTTCGTGCCCGGTTTTGAACGCGACTTGCCGCTGCTCTCCGATGGCTTTCGCGACGTTCTGCGCCGCGGCGACGATCCCGCGAACGCTTTGCGCCGCTACTTTACCCACACTCCCGCCCAAGACCCGCTCAGCCAGCTTCTCTACGTCGATAGCAAAACTTATCTGGTGGGCGACATCCTCACCAAAGTGGACCGCATGAGCATGCTCAATTCGCTCGAAGTGCGTGTTCCCATTCTCGATCACGAATTCGTCGAATGGGTTGTGGGCCTGTCGTCGGCATGGAAGATGCGCGGCCGCCAGCAGAAATACATCCTGTTGAAACTCGCCGAACGCGTGGGTGTGCCGCGCGCCGCCCTCTACCGCAGGAAGCAGGGGTTCGCGCTTCCGCTCACCCACTGGATGCGCCATGAACTCAAAGATATGTTAATGGTCCTGCTCGAGCCCCGCACCCTGGATCGCGGCTACTTTGCCGCCGCCGGGGTGCGCAAATTGATGGACGACCACCTTGTCCGCAACCGCGGGAATACCGCGCGTATATGGCGTTTGCTCATGTTCGAGCTGTGGCACCGCAACTTCCTGGAAAAATTCGTCAAGCCCGCTGGCCTGTTTTCTCTGGCCGTGGCCGCCGACTCGCGCAGAAAACCGCCGCCCGTTCCGGCGTTGGCATCTGCCCCGGTGGGAGGATGACGAAGTGGGCGAAGCGAACGCTGCCAGCATAAACACAACTCGTCCCACCGCTCCGCCGATCAGCCTGTTTCTGATGGTCAACACCTTCGAAACCGGCGGATCGGAGCGCCAGTTCACCGTGCTCGCGCAAAACCTCGGCGCGCCCGCGTTTCAACTTCATTTGGGATGTATGTGCCGCCGCGGTGCTTGGGCCGAGCGTTTCGCCGACGTTCCTCAGTTTCCCCTCGGCGGCAGCCTCTACGGATGGCAGTCGCTCGGCGCGCGCCTCAAGTTGATCCGTCACCTGCGTCAGCACCAAATCCAGGTCGCGCACGCCTTCGATTTCTACGCCAATCTCACGCTGATTCCCGCCGCCAAACTTGCCCGCGTGCCCGTTGTCGTCGGCAGCCATCGCCAACTCGGAGACCTGATGACGCCCGCGCAGTTCCGCGCACAGGCCGTCGCGTTTCGCTGCTGCGATGCCGTGATCTGCAACTCCGAAGCCGCCGCTAATCGCCTCCTCGCCTCCGGCCTCTCGCCCGGCAAAATCGCTGTCATCGGAAACGCCTTGCCGGACGAGGCTTTCGTCGCCACGCCCGCGGCCCTGCCGAAGCGGCCCGGCGTGGTTCGCGTCGGCATGGTTGCGCGCATGAATCATCGCTACAAAAACCACTCCGGATTTCTGCGCATCGCCGCCGCGATCCATCGCCGCGCGCCCGAGGTCGAGTTCGTTCTCGCCGGCGACGGCCCGCTGCGTCAGGAGCTGGAGAGGGAAGCGGCGAGCCTCGGCCTGGGCGCTTCCGCCGTCTTTCTCGGCGATCGCCAGGACATGCCTGCCGTGCTCGCTTCGCTCGACGTTGCCGTGCTCACTTCCGATTCCGAAAGTTTGTCCAACGTCATTCTCGAAGCCATGGCCGCTGCTTTGCCCGTGGCCGCCTACGATGTCGGCGGAAATTCCGAGCTGCTCAACCCGCAACGCGGGGTCCTGGTTCCCGCCGGCAACGAAGCGGCGTTTGCCGATGCCCTCGAAAAGCTCCTTGCCGACTCCGAGCTTCGCCAGCAACTGGGCCGCAACGCCTGCAAGTTCGCGCAAGAGAACTTCAGCCTCGCTCGCGTGCGCCAAAACTACGTCGAACTCTATGTCGCGCTTCTCCAGAAAAAGCGCCGAGGGAACCCGGCATGAGCGCACCCGTCAAGTGCGAGCGTGAGAACTCGTTTTTGGACAATCCAGTGGAAAAAAATACCCGCGAATCCAGCCCCGGAGGGGCGAACCATCTTAGCCCAGCGCTTCAGCGCTGGGAAAAGCAGAAGAATGAGTCAAGTCCCGGAGGGACGACACAGTTCTCACGCACACTCGTCAACCCCAGTACGTCGCAGCGCCCGCGGGTCTTGATCGTCGCGCCCAGCCTGCGTTATGTCGGCGGACAATCCGCGCAAGCCGACTTGCTGGTGCGGCTGTGGCAGCGCGATCCCGGCATCGACATCGGCTTTCTCGCCGTCGATCCACCGTTGCCCCGTGCCCTCGCCTGGGCGGAGCGCATTCCCGGACTGCGCACCATTCTCCGCGAGCCCATCTACTTCTGGCGCCTCTGGCGCGGACTGAAGAATGTCGACGTCGCTCACATCTTTTCCGCGTCCTACTGGTCGTTCCTGCTCGCTCCCGCGCCCGCGTGGTTCATCGCAAGATGCGCGGCTGCAAGATCCTGATCAACTACCACAGTGGCGAGGCCCGCGACCACCTGCAACGCTTCCGCTCAGCCGCGTTCGTTCTCGCCCGCGCCGATAAGATCGTCACGCCCTCCGGCTATCTGGTCGGCGTTTTTCGCGAGTTCGGACTAAGCGCCGTCGCTGTGCCCAACATCGTCGATCTCTCCGAGTTCCGCTATCGCGAACGCATTCCGCTGCGCCCGCGCCTGGTCTGCACCCGCGGCTTCTCCAGGTATTACAGCGTCGACGTGGTCGTCAAAGCCTTTGCCGAAGTGAAAAGGGAATATCCCGAAGCGCAGCTCGATCTGGTCGGCAACGGCCCGCTCGAAGCGGACATTCGCAAGCTGGTTCGGGACTTGAATCTCACCGGGGTCAACTTCGCCGGCGTCGCCTCGCGTCAAGCAAATCGGCAGCTATTACGACCAGGCCGACATTTTCATCAACGCCTCGTGGCTCGATAACATGCCGCTGTCGGTGATCGAAGCCTTTGCGGCGGGAACTCCCGTGGTCACGACTTCGCCGGAGTGCATGACTTACCTTGTCGAACACGAGCGCACGGGATTGCTGTCGGCGGTCGGCGACGAAAAAGCCCTCGCCGCAAATGTCGTCCGCTTGCTGCGCGAACCCGCGCTCGCCGCTCGCCTGGCGCGGAACGCCCACGCTGAAGCGCAAAAATACACCTGGCAAGCCGTCCGCGAACAGTGGATGAATGTCTATTGTGGCCTCATCTCTGGTCGCAGCTCTGGCCGCTGCGGTCCGGGACGATAACAGGCGTGGATGGTTCCGGGCGGAAGGTGCTGTAAAACTGCCGATGGATCCACTGGCGCTGCGCCTGGATTCTTTCGCCCCTCCGGGGCTTCCGCCGTTGCCTGCAAATCCACCCACGGCTTGCGCCGTGGGCTGCGTTCTTACGCCGCTTTGCGGCTTTCATGAAGGATCGGCTGCCATAGTTTCTGAAGCGGTTGGGTTGCGACACCAGGCGTCTCGGTTAAATCCTCGAACTTCGATGAGGCCGTTATGGCGGGCTGTTAGCTATCCGACCCGACGGGTTGTGACTGCTGTCACCGCATTCACATCACCTAACAGTTGAAAATCGACTTAGCCGCGTAGCGGCGCTAGAATGCAGCCCACGGCGCAAGCCGTGGGAACTTATCCGACCCGACGGACTGTGACTGCTGTCACCGCATCCACATCGCCTCACAGTTGAAAATCGGTTTAGCCGCGCAGCGGCGCAAGAATGCAGCCCACGGCGCAAGCCGTGGGAACGAGGGCACAGGAAGTACCAAGCTCCGAAGGAGCGAAAGAAGATTGGCTCACACCGCTGGCAATCTCGTTATCCACCTGATCTTCAGCACGAAAGGCCGCCGCCCTGTAATAACCCCTGAAATCCGTACCGATCTCTTTGCCTACCTCGGAGGCATCGTCCGCGAGATGCACGGCACCGCGTTAATCATTAACGGTACGGTCGATCACGTGCACATGCTGGTCCGTATTCGTCCGGCACATGCGGTGGCGGAGATTGCCCGCGTCGTTAAGACCAACTCGTCGCGCTGGGTCCGCGAGAAGGGGAACATGCAATTTGCCTGGCAGACCGGCTATGGCGCTTTCAGTGTCAGCGAATCGAGCGTGCCTGCCGTTTCCCAATATATTGCGGTGCAGGAGGAGCACCACAAGAAGAGGACATTTCAGGAGGAATACGTGGCGTTCCTGAAAAAGAATAATATCCAATACGATGAACGGTATATTTGGGATTAGCTGTGGATTCCAGCGCGATGTGCAGCCGCGAAGCGGCGGAAGAACGAAGCCCACGGCGTGAGCCGTGGGTGCAAGGCGAAACCGACGTAAGCCCCGTAGGGGCGAAAGAAATGACCCCGATTTAGCATTCATCGTATGCGCTATGTGGGAGCTTAGCGAGGACAGATACTGCTCGCTCTATGACGCAGTTTTCTTTCGCTCCTCCGGAGCTTGACACATCATTGTTTTTTCACCCATGGCTCACGCCGTGGGCTTCGTTCTTCCGCCGCTTCGCGGCTATACCTTCCGGGTTCCGATAAGATTTCTAGATTCATTCAGACGCAATAAGCAGGGCCACCCGCCATTTCGTGGATCAGCACCGAGATTGTGACACAGGATTTTGCAAAGGGTTTCATTCTTCATCGCCGCCTCGGTTCGGCTCCGCAGACCGTCCCCGAAATCCCGCTTAACCATGGAAAGTGGTTTCCACGGTGGAACGCTTGTGATAGTGCGCCAGAAATTCTCCACGCCGATACTGGAAATAGCCGAACATCGTTGACCACATGCCGCCGCCTTTCCCGGTTCCGTGCTCCTGAAAGGCAATGAATTGTGGTCGCATTGTTTCAGACCCAAGAGCCCCAAAAACCATTTATACTTTACAAATGGATGAAGCACTGAAGAGAAAACTTGATGCGGCAGAAGTACGCATTTCGAACAAGTTTTCTGTCACTGGAGCTACCTCGGAAGAACAGCGGAACGGAATGCGAAAAGCTAAGGCAGAGTTTCCACATCTTCGGATGAGTTTCAGTGAAGCCGAGATTGCTCAGATTAGAGAGCGATTCAAAGAAATCGACCCCGGTACAGTCCCAAAAGAGATTGACCCAAACAGTGATGCAGAAACACCAAATAGTCGCTTCGCTTTTGAATACTACTTTCTAAAGAACCTCCTCGACACCTGATGCCTCCGGGCCACCAACGGTCACACACACACACCACGCCTAGCGCGTTCCGATTTCGAAGTGCGGCGAGACTTGAACACTTGAACTCGATCTGGAGCAGCTTAGAGCGAGGTAGCGCTGAGCGCATCCCGATATGTATCATTCGCTCAGATAAATGATGAACGGAACAGCCGCCAGATTGGGCATAAGATATCGTCAGCTTCGGCTTGAGGCTGGCGAGCGAAAGTTGTGGCGGCATACGCCGTCGTCTCGGTGGCAATCGGTTGAAGAAGCTACGCTGGCTTATTTCGAGGCCGACGGATGGGCTGGACACGCCCAAGAACGCAGTCTTGTCCTGTCCCTCGTCAAAGCGGCGTCATTCCCGGAGATACCACCGGCAGATTGCTCAACATTCGTTGAGGCGATTTATGCCCAGAACGTGTGGCCTGAGGAACGTAAGTGCGAACAAGAGTGGCTGCTCCGAAACATCCTAGCATCTGACCCAGCCCGAATTGCAGCCAACTTCCTCGCGATGACTTCTCCCTCGTCTCTCACGCTAGTATATTTCCCCACATTGACCCTGTCCAAAATGCTCGGCCTGTATGCGGCACTCGGGAATGAACGCCTTCACGCCATCGCGAGACTGTTTGCCAAGGACCCCTACACTCAACGGAGCGGTTGGCCTGACCTTACCCTCTGGCGAGGCCAAGATGTGGTCTTTAAGGAGGTGAAAGCCCCCGGTGACGAATTACAAGGAACCCAAGAGCGTATTATCACCACGATTCTTCGACCGCTCGGTTATGACGTGGAGTTGGTTGAGATTATTCCGACATGATCCGGGCGGCTGGCGCAATGCGGCAGAACTCCGAGCGGCTTGTACACGAGTTCTCTCGTATGCTGGGGGCGGAAGACCCGAAAATCTGATCTCCAGGCTCTATTGAACAAAGATGCTGGGTGCCCCATTCAAGCCCGCTTTTGGCTTGAGTGGGGAAGTTATGAACCTAACGTACTAACCATCGCCAGCTCGCCGCTCCTCTTCCATCACCCTCCGCAGCGCCTTGTTAATCTCCCACTGGTATCCCTGCCCCATCCCCCGGAACCAGGCCAGCACATCGGCGTCCAGATTCAGCGTGACCCGTTTCTTGGGCAACCGGAGCCAGCGCTTAAGCTCCAGTTGCCGTTCCCGCCACTCCCGCCATGGGTCCCCGTCGTTTGTGGAACGCCCATGTTCCACACTTCCAGAAGCCCGAAGGCTGGCGATCCTCCCGTGCCTCTTAACTCTTTTCTTCCGTTTCATTTGGCGTCGATAATCTTACATATATATACGTACAAAATATACTGCAAAGTGTTTCACGTGAAACATCCGCCCAAGGACAAAAAAGTCCCGCTCTTTAGAACTTCGAGCGGGGCTGGGTTGTTTCGATTCGCGGCAGGCTACACTTAAGCAGAGTTTCCATAAGATGATTTACGAGGCGATGGAATGTCCAATGATGAAGCTTTTGCCTGGATTCAGGAGTTTCCTGGAGCCGTGACCGTCTGCGATTGCGATGGGATAATTTTGGCGATGAACGACAAGTCCATTCGGACTTTTCAGGATAGCGGCGGCGCCGCGCTGATCGGCTCGAATCTGTTCGATTGCCATCCCGAACTATCGCGCACCAGGTTGAAGGAGTTGCTGAAGGCTGGGTGCACGAACGTTTACACCATCGAAAAGAAGGGAATCAAGAAGCTGATCTATCAGTCTCCCTGGTATAGGAATGGATCGTATCGCGGGTTTGTGGAACTGTCGCTGGAAATTCCGGCCGAGATTCCCCATTTTGTGCGCGGCGAGGGGTGAGCGGGTGATGAGCGGTAGTAGCGGCTGTCGGAGGGGTAGGGGTCCTTCGACTCCATAACTGCTTCGCTTTGCGAAGCAGTTATTCCGCTCAGGATGACAATATCGGGTTAATTTGAGATGACAATTTGGCGAGGGGCGAAAAAAATCCCCACCCTAACGTCGCAAAAAGCGCGACGTTAAGGGTGGGGCACCCAGGTTTCGCGGCAGGGCGCCCGCGCCACACAATAAAACCCCGCTCTTGCGAGCGGGGCTTCGATTCAAGCTAACAGCTAAGAGCTAACAGCTAATAGCTGGTCTTAGTACATGTCGCCCATGCCGCCGCCGTGGCCGCCGGGCATCGGAGAATTCTTCTTTTCTTCCGGAATCTCCGCTACCAAGGCCTCGGTGGTCAGCATCAGCGCCGCGATGGAGCCGGCGTTGGTGAGCGCGGTGCGCACGACCTTGGTCGGATCGAGCACTCCCGCTTTGACCAGGTCTTCGTACTCGTCGGTCAGAGCGTTGAAGCCGAAGTTGGTTTCCCTGGAATCGAGGATCTTGCCCAGAACGATGGCGCCTTCCTGTCCGGCGTTCTCGGCAATCTGACGCAAGGGCTCGACCAGAGCGCGCTTCACGATGTTGACTCCGATCTGCTCGTCGCCTTCGACCTTGAGCTTGTCGAGGGACGCGACGCAACGCGCCAGGGCCACGCCGCCGCCGGGGACAATGCCTTCCTCGACTGCCGCGCGGGTGGCGTGCATGGCATCTTCCACGCGCGCCTTCTTCTCTTTCATTTCGGTTTCGGTAGCGGCGCCGACTTTGATCACGGCCACGCCACCGACCAGCTTCGCCAGCCGCTCCTGCAATTTTTCTTTGTCGTAGTCGCTGGTGGACTTTTCGATCTGGCTGCGAATCTCTTTCACGCGGCCTTGCACATCGCCGGGCTTGCCTTTGCCTTCGACAATCGTGGTGTTGTCTTTGTCGATGGTGATTTTCTTGGCTTGCCCGAGATCGGCAACTTGGACGTTCTCCAGCTTGATGCCGAGATCTTCGGTGATGGCTTTGCCGCCGGTCAACGTGGCGATGTCCTGCAGCATGGCCTTGCGGCGGTCGCCGAAGCCCGGGGCCTTGACGGCCGCGACTTGCAGCGTGCCGCGCAGTTTGTTGACGACGAGAGTAGCGAGCGCTTCGCCTTCCACGTCTTCCGCGATAATCAAGAGCGGCTTGCTGCTCTTGGCGATCTGCTCGAGCAGCGGCAGCAGGTCTTTCATCGAACTGATTTTCTTTTCGTGGATGAGGATGTAAGCGTTCTCCTGGACGGCTTCCATGCGCTCGGGGTCGGTAACAAAGTAAGGAGAGAGATAGCCGCGGTCGAACTGCATGCCTTCGACCACTTCGAGCTGGGTTTCGAGCGTCTTCGATTCTTCCACGGTGATGACGCCGTCCTTGCCGACTTTCTTCATGGCTTCGGCAATGATCTTGCCGATGGTCTCGTCGTTGTTCGCCGAAATCGTCCCCACCTCGGCGATCTTCTTCATGTCCTCTTTGACGCTCTGGGAGAAAGCGTCGAGCGCGCCTTTCTCGTGGTTGCCTTCCTTGTCGAGTCTGCCGGTGATGAGGACGACGGCCTTCTCGATGCCGCGCTTCATGGCCATGGGATTGGCGCCAGCGGCCACGTTCTTCACGCCTTCGCGATAAATCGCCTGGGCAAGAACGGTGGCGGTGGTGGTGCCGTCGCCGGCGATGTCGCTGGTTTTGCTGGCGACTTCGCGGACCATCTGCGCGCCCATGTTCTCCAGGTTGTCTTGCAATTCAATTTCTTTGGCTACGGTCACGCCGTCTTTGGTGATGGTCGGCGAACCGAATTTCTTTTCAATGACGACGTTGCGGCCCTTGGGGCCAAGTGTTACCTTCACAGCGTCAGCCAGCAGGTTGACGCCGCGGAGAATGGCCTGTCGCGACTCTTCTCCGTGAACAATTTGCTTTGCCATTTTTTCCTCTCCTAATGTGTTTTGGTGCAGGCTGCGCCTGCGAAAAGTTAGGGCTGCGAGCTACGAGCTGCGAGCTGCGAGCCAGCAATTCACAAACAGCTACCGGCGCGCTCCGGCGGGTTCTTTCTTGGCCGCGCCGGTGAGGACGCCGAGCACTTCCTCTTCGCGCATGATGATGAAGTCCTCACCATCGATCTTGATCTCGGTGCCGGAATACTTGCCGAACAGAATGCGGTCGCCGGCTTTTACATCGAGCGGCCGGACCTTGCCTTCTTCGTTGATCTTGCCCTTGCCGACGGAGATCACTTCGCCCTCCTGCGGTTTGTCTTTCGCGGAGTCGGGAATGATGATCCCACCGCGCGTGGTTTCGGCTTCTTCCACGCGACGGACCAGGATGCGGTCGTGCAGCGGGGTAAATTTAGTTGCCATAGTTGCATACTCCTTTCAAGAGTTGTCGATTAGTTTGAAACGAACTCGGAACGGGCCCAGAACCAAGGCCTACTAGCACTCAAGCCCCATGAGTGCCAATTATAGAAATTTGCGTGGCAAGTTGTCAAGCGTTCCCCAACGTCGTGCTGTAACTTATTTACAATCAACATAATAGAACAACTTCATGAGAGTATCGTCCGTAGCGGCTAAACAAGTTGCGGAAAAAGTCTGATTTCGCGCTCCAGCCCCTAAAGGGGCGACTGATTCCGAAGGACTTGCGGTATCGCTAAAGCTGTTCAGTCTCATGACATCCTTTACACATTGTACTCACCACATCCTTTACACTCCGGCCCGAGCGCAGCGAGGGCGGGAAGGTAACGGGGCCCTGCTGGGCAGGGGGTAGAATGCCGTGGAAAGCGATGGCCGTGGCCGAACAACGCGTGCGGTTTGTGCTGCAGGCGAGCCAGGAGCCGGGGAATCTGGCCGCCGTGTGCCGGGAGTTTGGGATCTCGCGGCCGACCGGCTATGTGTGGCTGCGCCGCTATCAGGCGCAGGGAGTGCAGGGATTGTGCGAGCGCAACCGGCGGCCGCAGCAGGTGCCGGGGCGCACTCCGCCGGAGGTGGAGAACGAGATTGTGGAGTTGCGGCGGCGGCGTCCGGATTGGGGAGCGCGCAAACTGCAGGTGTTGCTGGCCGGGCGGGGCGTGGAGTTGCCGGCGGGGACGATCCACCGGGTATTGCTGCGCTGCGGGATGGTGCGGGAGCAGGACCGGCGTCGGCCCGCGCCGCAACGGTTCGAACGGGAGGCGCCGAATCAGTTGTGGCAGATGGATTTCAAAAGTCCGAAAGGATGGAATCATGCGGTCGGTCCGCTGTCGGTGCTGGACGATTGCAGCCGCTATGCGGTGCTGCTGCGAGGGATCTGGACGACGCGCGGGGAGGCGGTGCGGGAGCAACTGGAGAGCGCGTTTCAAAGCTGCGGGATGCCGCTGGAGATGCTGATGGACCACGGCATTCCGTGGTGGAGCGGGCAGGGGCCGCGGGGCTGGACGCGGCTGACGGTGTGGCTGATGAAGTTGGGCATCGGGCTGCGCTTCAGCGGCGTGCGGCACCCGCAGACGCAAGGCAAGGTGGAGCGCTTTCATGGCACGCTGGAGCAGGCGCGCAGGCGGCGGGGACTTCCGGTGGCGGAACTACAGCAGCAGTGGCTGGATGAGTTTCGCGAGGAATACAACCAGGTGCGCCCGCACGAGGCGCTGGGGATGAAAACTCCGGCCAGCGTATGGTTTCCCAGTGTCCGGCGCTACGAAGCGAACCCGCCGGAGTGGGAGTATGGCAGTGGCCGCGAAGTGCAGCGGCTGGGGCCGCAGGGGCAAGTGAAACTGGCCGGGCGTTGGTGGCCAGTGTGCGAAGCCCTGGCGGGAGAAGCGGTGCAGTTAGAACGGGTGCAGGAACGGGTGCTGGTGTACTACTGCCAGACCCTGGTGCGGGAGATCGACTTGGTGGACTCGAGTTCAGCGGCGTTCCCGCCCTCGCTACGCTCGGTCGGGAACGCCGCTGAACTCGAAAAAGTGTAAAGGATGTGGTGAGAACGATCTGTAAAGGATGTGGTGGAACTTTACAGCTAAAGCGATACCCTGATACGAAACCGGAGTTTTTCCGCAGCCTGTAAAGCCGCCTTTGAAACAAGCCAGTTACCGCAGCGCTGAAGCGCTCCACCCCAGCACGCCAAAACCGGGCGTGCTGGGGGCCCCGGCGCTGCGCCACCCAAAAACAAGCGTGAGATCGAGTTTTTCCGCAGCCTGTGAAGCCGTGCCCTACCCGTTCCCGGCCCCCTCTATAGCAGATCGGAAAATGCTCTAGGAGCGCATTCGATACTCCGCGCCTCGGCGGCGTGATGGTTCCGGCCGCGTCGAGAGCTGACGGCTGAAAGCTGCCAGTGTGCCCAACTTTCGGCGGGTCTGCCAGCGCTCCGGCTAAAGTTATTTACCGCAGACGGAATCCATGCTGCAAGCATTGAGTTTCAGGCCAAAATGGAGCGGAGCGGCGTGGCAGGCGGCGTGCACGGTTATCGCGTTACCTTCCGCAGGGGCGGTCTGTCCGGCACGAGATTCAATGATTAGTTGCCCGGAATGGTTGCTCGCCAGTTGGCCGCAGGCGTGTTTCCCCGGAGGGTAGAGGAGCGATCATGCCGGGCTTGAACTGCGTCGAAGACTGTTCCAGTTGCCATCTCCGTTCCCGCAATTTTTTCTGCGACCTCGCCCCGGACTCGATCGCGGATTTCAACCGGATAAAACATGCCGCCGTTTTTCCCGAGCACACCGTGGTCCTTGTCGAGGGACAAAATCCGTGGGGAATATTCATTCTGTGCCAGGGACGCGCCAAGCTCTCGACCACCTCGCGCGAAGGCAAAACGCTGATTGTGGGGATCGCGGAAGGCGGTGAAATTCTCGGCCTGCACGCCGTGGTCACCGGCGGGCCCTACGAATTGACGGTCGAGACCATGCAGCCCTGCCAACTGAATTTCGTGGGGCGCGACGACCTGCTGCGCTACCTCGGCGAGCACGCCGACGCCTCGCTTCATGCTGCGCAGCAACTGGCGCGGGACTGTTCGGACGCCTATGGAGTGGTGCGCTCGATCGGCCTGTCGCACTCGGTTTCGGAGCGGTTTGCCCGGTTCCTGCTGGAATCCTCGGCCGTCGGCAAGGTCAGCAACGGCACGGTGCGGGTGCGGCTGGCGATGACCCACGAAGAAATTTCGCAGCTGGTCGGCACCAGCCGCGAAACCATTACCCGCCTGCTCTCCGAGTTCAGACGGAATCAAATGGCGGAATTGAAGGGCTCGGTGTTGATCATCCATAACCGCCCGGCGCTGAAGAGCCTGGTTAGGGCTTAAGGCTCCACAGCCATCCGCAAAAAAGAAATGGCGCAGGCATACCACTTGCCAGAGACGCTTGGTGGCTTCGGTGGTGTCTGAAAAGTGCGTTGATGCTCCTGGCGTGTGGCCTTTATATTTGCCACACCCATAATCACTGTCGAGCATGGCATCGCTTTACAGCATCGAAAGCCTGTTCTCGGAAAAAATCCCGCTCTTGTTCCAACTGATGCCGCCATGTCATTTCATCACGTGAAATTCGCTTGTCGGTTTCGTACACTCTAAACCAAACAAGATTGCTCAAGATCAACAATACAACTAATAGTAGATTGATTCGCATCATTTTGGATTTGCTGAATGACTCATTCGCAACTTTGCTTCAGCGTCCCTTCTGGCCTTATCCGCAGCACGGTGATGGGTGCCGCACAGCCACTCTATTTCTAGTACTTTGGAGTAATCAGTATGATGTGCCTGAGTTGGCACTCTTCCGCAAATATGGCAAGGCTGCCTTTTTAAGCTGCCATCCTTTATCGCTTGCCGTACTAGCTGGTGCGCTCGACCTTGGTTGGTTCTCTCGAAGAACTTTGCGAAGAGGATCGGCAACAAAATAATTGCATTCGCAACGGTCGTATCTTGAGCGCGTGCTATGACCGTTCCTTCTGCATTTATTACGGTGAGGCCATCTGAATCCACTTTCCAAGGGAGTCCGAGGTTTAGCACAGCATCCTCCTCCTTCACAGCGGGGAATTATCTCATGCGCGGCGTATAATAAACTGGAAAATTAGGGCATACAGCAAAAGACCCGCTGGCAGGCGGGCTTCGCTAAAACCATCTAGGAGCACAATCCAATGGTAAAGGATGGCTGTGCCCCATGTCCACAGAGCATCCCGTTTAGCTGGATACAAGGCCGGAGAATAGCCAACAATACGGGAAAGTACGGGAATATACGGGAGAAGCAACGCACTTTTCAGACACCACCGGTAGCTTGTTTATGCCTCCGGTTCTAAAGCATTTTCACCGATAGTGTAAGACAAGGCATCTTCACGGTTGCTGTTGGCCTTGCCGTCGACAATCCCTCAGGGGCTAAAGCCCGCATTTCTGGCGGCCGTTAGCGGCACGGCTAAAGCCGTGCCCTTCCCGATTCCGGCTGTGGCTTACAGCAACTCTGAAAATGCTCTAACAGGCTGCGGAAAAACTCACCCACGGTGCAAAAAGCTCACCTCAGGCGCTCAAGCGCGGACATATTTTTAACGACTTAACGGCACGAGTGAACTCGTGCCCTTCCCCAAACCCGTCCGAACCGAATTTGTTTCGCAGCCTGCTAAAATGGACGGCTATGAAGAAGAGTCTCTTGCTCGCGTGCGCGTTGGGGCTGGCGCTGGGGTTGGGCCTGGTGGGATTGACGCGGGCCCAGGACGAAGAAGGGCCGAGCTCGAATTTGCGATTCTTGGTGGTGCGCGACTCCGACGGCAAGCCAGTGAGGAACGCGGCGGTGGTGTTGCATACGGTGAACCGGAAGGGGAAGCAGTCGCGCGGCGGCCTGGAGTTGAAGACGGGCAGCGACGGACGGACGAACATTGACGGAATCCCGTATGGCCCGCTGCGGGTGCAGGTGCTGGCGCCGGGGTTCCAGACTTTTGGCGAAGACTACAAGATCGACAAGCCGGAGTTTGAGATTGCGGTGAAGCTGAAGCGTCCGCGGGGACAGTACTCGGCGTACGAGAATCGCGGCGACGAGAAAAAGGCCGACGACAACAAGCCGCCGGAGCAGAAACCGCAGTAGCCGGCGCAGAACCAGAGTAGGTGCAGCCCCGGAAAGGGAAAAGCAGATCCCTCGGGGCTGAAGCCCGCTCGGGATGACAAAACTTAAAAGGCCCCTTACGGCGCGGCTGAACAGGTTGCGGAAAAAGTCATCGAGAGCGCGAAAAGCACACCTCAGGCGCTGAAGCGCGGACACATTTCGAACGACTTAGCGGCACGAGTAAACTCGTGCCCTTCCCAAAACTCGTCCGAATCGGGGTTTTTCCGCAGCCTGTGAAGCCGCGCCCCTTCAAAGCGGGATACGGCGACTTTGGTTTTACTCTAGCTGCCGGTGGCCGGCGGCGACATCCAGTGACGCGATAGCGGAGATCAGGTTGAGGTTCCAAATGAAAAGAAATGTTTGGCTGGTGATGATGGTGGCGATCGGGCTCGGCTTCGGCATGGCTGGGTGGGCGCGGGCCCAGAACAAGAATGACGATGAGGGGCCGGCGTCGAGCGTGCGCTTCGTGGTGGTGCGCGATTCCGACGGCAAGCCGGTGAGGAACGCGGCGGTGGTGTTGCATCCGGTGAAGCGCAAGGGAAAGCAGGCGCAAGAGGAGATCGAACTGAAGACGGACGCGGACGGGCGCGCCAGCGTCGATGGGATTCCGTACGGCCCGCTGCGGGTGCAGGTGCTGGCGCCGCATTTCCAGACTTTTGGCGAAGATTACAAGATTGACAAACCGGCGCTGGAGATCACGGTGAAGCTGAAGCATCCGAGCGGGCAGTACTCGATCTACGAGAACCACGACGAGCAAAAAGCGGACGACAAGAAGCCGCAGTAACGGCGCAGGGCGCGGGAGCGGAGAAGGGAAGCGGGTTGGCGGGATTTTGGCCCGAGACCGGCCCGGTCACTCATCCGGCCTTAAACAAGTTGCCGGGGATATATTCTTCGGCGCAAGCGGGGTCGTCGTTCTTCACCGAGTTCACGCGAGAACTCACGCGATATCGGCGCATCAAGCCGGGCCGGTATGGCTGGAGCAGGTAGAGAAGGTCGGCTGCCTTCTTCATGCCAGGATTGAGCCAGACGTCGTAAGCGTCGCGCTCGAGTATGACCGGCATGCGGTCGTGGATGCTGGCCACCAGCGAATTGGCGGCGGTCGTGATGATTGAACATGCCACAACCGGCTCGCCCGCCGGGCTCTTCCATCGCTCCCATATTCCGGCAAAAGCGAAGATCGAATCGTCGGCCAGCGTGAAGCAGTAGGGAAACTTCTCCTTACCCTGATTCGCCCATTCATAAAATCCATCGGCGGGAATCAGGCAGCGGCGGGATTGCGCCGGCTCGCGGAATGCCGACTTTTTGGTGAGCGTCTCCGCGCGGGCGTTGATCGTCTGATAGTCGACATTGGCGTCTTTTGCCCAGAAAGGAATCAACCCCCAACGCATCAGCGAAAACGAGCGGACCGGCCGCGATGCATCCTGGTGGACAACTGCCACATTCTGCCCCGGCGCAACGTTGTAGCGAGGGACCCAGTTCACCTCATTGTCAGTCTCAGCCTCGAACGTCTGGACAAGAACCTCCTTGCTCCGGGCGAGGCGATAGCGGCCGCACATCGGCAGAGTATAAGACGAAAGTGTATTTATTGGAAGCGGGGGTTCACTCCAACCTTTCGGTGAGTTCAATATGAGGGCGAAGCGACAATGACTGGAGCGTGTTTCATAAATACCATTCAGGCCGGGAGGCGCGGCCCGCAGATGCTAAAGAGAGCACTTTTCCCACCGCTGAAGCGGTGGGCTAAGCTAGGCCGCCCCTCCGGGGCTGGATTTCGAAGATGTTCCGTTCCACCGGATTGCTCGAAAACGAGTTCTCACACAGACTCTAAAGCCCGCATTTTCCCTGGCCCTTAACGGCACGGCTGAAGCCAGGGGGTTTCGTGGGCCTCGGCGGATTCAGATCGTAGTCCGTGCGGACCAGCAGATCGGCGATGACAACACTCGAGTTGGGCGTCCCATAGGCGAGGAACTTCATCACAATATCGTTCAGTTCCTCGATCGAATGCGCCAAAATCTTCATGATCAGGGCATCGCTTCCAGTGACGTGGTAGCATTCGCGAATCGCATCCACGGTCTTGATGTAGGCGAGGAATTGGTTGTACTTCTCGCCGCCACACACCATCCGGGTGAATACCATGACGCCATAGCCAAGAGCGCGGGGATCGATATCGACCCGATAGCCGCGGATAATGCCTTCGTCCTCAAGGCGCCGAACGCGCTCGGCCGTGGCCGAAGGAGATAGGCCGACCTGCCTTCCCAGTTCGGCGAACGACATGCGGGCGTTCTTTTGCAGCTCCCTCAGAATCTTCCGTGAGATTTCGTCGGTTAGTCCGTCGATTACGCTGTCCATATTCGGCCTTTCAATTGATTACACGGAAAATCATCCAATAATACCAGCAAAACCACTTCAACAGTTCCGGGAAATTCAATATTTTACGAGCTAGCAGGCTGCGGAAAAACTCAATACTCGCCGTCCAGCCCCTAAAGGGGCAATTGACTGCGAAGGACTTGCGGTATCGCTAAAGCGATACCCTGATACGAAACCGGAGTTTTTCCGCAGCCTGCCAGGGGCGATCGTAGCTATCCGATTACCGGCGAACAGACATGCCCGCCGGGCCGGGGGAAGACCGCCCGAAATCGATCTAGACACCCGAACCGGTCAGGTGATCGGTCTTTCTTGAACGATCCGGCGTTGTGAACTTGCCGGACTGCGAGCCTGAAAGGGCGAAGATTTCACCAGGATTTTTTCATAAGGAGTCAAATATGCACATCGTTTTGGACGGTTTCCATCTCAGCATCGAGCAGTTGGTTGCCATCGCCCGCCATGGCGAGCAGGTCGCGCTGGCGCCCGAGGCGCTTGATCGCATCAAAATCTGCCGCGCCATGC
>CAVYVX010000007.1:0-224342 GCA_963772155.1 uncultured Acidobacteriaceae bacterium
GTGCCTTCCGACCCGAAAGGCATTTATGAAACACACTCTAGAGACGCGGCTTGCCCCGTCTCCGTCGCACCCAATTAAACTTTTTCCCGTCGCTCTGGCAATCCTGCATTCGCCATAAGCGCCCCGCCGTCAAACCTCCAGAAACGTTTCCGCCAGCACCGTACCCCAGTCGGCTTCCGGAACGGCGTCCATCAGGTCGTTCACCAGCGCTCCGCCGTCCGCCAGGCTGGGCGCAGTGTTGGGCGGCCGGAGTTGCACTTGCAATCGCTCCAGTTCCCGCGTCAGCCACCCGTGGACTTCGGCTCCACGCAGAAGATGACGCAGCGTGGCCGGGTCGTTTGCATCCCGCCGCGGGCGCACTTTCAGATACCAGCCTTCCTTCGGGCCTCCGATAGCCACCACCGTCCCGTCAATCGGCGCTCGCACCCGCACTTCATTCCCGTTCTTCTTCATGCGCCAGGCGCTTCCATTGACCTCGATTTCACTGCCCAGCTCCGGCATCTGGATGGAATCGGGACTGCCGATCAGACGCTCGGCCAACTCATCGAGGCTGATGGTCAGCGTGCCGTCTTCTTCCCGCTTTACCCAGGTGTGGCCACGGTGATAGAAGCGGTCATTCAAATAACCGATCCCCAGGTCGTGCACGATTCCCCGCTCCGGCAGCACCGCGAACTGCGCGTATTTGTCGCACTGGCGGCAATCGAAACCGTTGTCGCACACCCTGGAAATCACTCTGCCCGCCAGTTCATGACGGCAGCGGCGCTCCGTCTCCGGCAACTCCGCAAACTCCGACTTCCAGCAGGACTCGATCGCTCGATGCGCCCGGAAGTCGCGCACCGTCCGCCACACCGCCGAGACAACTGTCGTCGCAATGGTCAGCGCCACTATAAAGAACAGCGATATAAACAAGACGTGGCCGATCGTCCAATGGAAACCATCAATCCCCGGGAACATGCGAATCCTCTCCTTTTGGCCGTGCATACAACGGCAGGTAGCGATACGACAGGGAGTAGACAATTACCCCATAAGCAAGCACGCCACCGAAGCTCGCCACCTCCTGCCAACTCGGCGTGTAATGCAGAAACTCGTCGAAAGCCAGCGTCGGCAACGCCAGGGTTTCACCGTCATCACGAAGCGGTTCGTCAGCACTCCCGCGCAAGCCAGCACCGCCCCGCTCAAAAGCCATCCCCGCCGCGCCGCCGTGCGGCGGTAGGTCAGCAGAAATGCGGGCAGCAGCCCAAACACCACAATCTCCAAAAACAAGATCGGTGTGCCAAACGGTTTATAGTTGTAATACTGCCACGCGGCGAAGCCCACCGACGGCGAAGTGAAGTTCAGCCATATCAGCGTGTCAATCGACTTGGCCACGACATAGATCCCCAGCAGCACGCCGGAAATAAATCCCAGACGCTGCAGCACTCCCGCTCCACCAGCTGCCGGCCGGTTATTTTCTCCGCCACTGCCGTCACTAACATCAGAAAACTCGGCCCCGTGGCAATCGCCGACAAAATGAACAGGAAGAACGTTGACGGCCAGATGAAAAATCCTCCCCGATAAGCGAAGGGACGGCCGCGCAACACTCCATAAAGCCCGCCCAGCGATCCCTGGTGAAAGAACGAGAGCAACGTGCCCACGCCGGCCAGCACTGGCACCACTTTGTGGAGCTGATGTTCAAAAACAAAAAATGATGGCACCTTCCGCAACTGGCGGTTGCGCAGCACGATCGGCACGTATTCCAGGCTCAGCACCAGCAAATAACACGTAATGCAGAACGTCACCTCCGTCAGCATCGAGTGCGTGTTCGGATGCCAGAAGGTGAACCACCCGCGCAAAGGCTGCCCTACGTCCACCATCAATATGGCAACCGCGCCGCTGTAACAGATGAAGCCCATGACCACGGCGCTGTTCAGGATCGGCCTCAGTTCGGCGCGCTTCAGTATGTAAACCAGAAATCCCGTGAAGAACGCGCCCACGCCCGCAATGACCGAGATCGAGAAAAATCCACAGGCCGAAGGCGAAGCGATTGTCCAAGTGCGTCTGGTTCAATCCGTAGTACAGGCACAGCCCGCCCGCGTATACCCCCAGCGCCAGCATCGCCGCCCACGGAGTCAGCCACAGCAGAAATTGCGGCAGCGAGGTCCGCTGCGCGCCTCGCTCGATCCAGCGGCTGTCTGCCACGGCCGTGCTAGCCATGTTTGACCTCCGGACCGCGGCCGGACTTCGACTCTGCCAGCTCTCTCACCCATGCCTCCTTCGACTTGTAATAAACCTTCGGCTCCGTACCCAGCCGTGCCAGCAACCGGAATGCCTCCGGGGAATGCGCCTCGCGAAAGACCGGATCGTTTTCGTCCGCCAAATTACCGAACCGTATGGCCGCCGTCGGGCAAGCCTCCACGCAAGCCGGAACGTAGTCGGCCGCATCTATTTCCCGCTTTCCCGTGGCAGCGGCCTTTTCTTTCGCGGCATGCAACCGCTCAGGGCACATATTGCACTTTTCCACCACTCCCCGCATCCGCGTCGCCACCCCCGGATTCAGGCTCTTCTCCATTCCCGCCGGCCACGCCGGGTCCCACCAGTTGAAGTAGCGCGCGTGATAAGGGCACGCCGTCATGCAATACCGGCATCCCAGGCAGCGCTGCGGCATTTGCACCACAATGCCGGTGGCCTCGTCCACTTCCACGGCTTGCTGCGGGCACACATGCACGCATGGCGTCTCATGCTCGCAATGCATGCACATGATCGGGATGAACACCTCGCGCCGCGCTCCTCCCTCCATGCCATTCGACACCTGGCGCACCAGCATCTGGGTCACCCCGGTTCGAGGAGTCGCTTGTGGAATCGGCGGCACATTGTTCTCCGCCGCGCATGCCACCATGCATGCGCCGCAACCCGTGCAGCGGTCCAGGTCAAATACCATGCCGTAGCGGACGCTCATGCCTTCCTCCCCTCCAGCGCTTCACGCAAGTTCGACTCCCGGTAGAGTTTCGACGCCAATGGAGGTAAAACCGCCGCCCGCCACTCGCTTGACCAGTTCGCACTTGACCGGCTGACGCTCGCGGCGCTGCCAGTCGCCGGCCATGCCTTCAACTCGCAGCGAAATTCGCCCGTACGCGGCGGCTCCCCGACCCACACCGCTCCCTTCCAGAGTTCCTCTTCCAGCTTCTGTGCCGACGCGAACTTCGCGATTGGTGTCGTCTCCTGCCCGTACACATTTCCCGCGCGTCCGCGGAAGAGATCTTCGCAACGTTGGTGAATGATTTTTTCTACCCCGATCGCAGCCGGATCGATGCTGCCCAGGAACTCTGCCGCACTCCGCGCTTCCGGCGGCACCTTCACCAGGCTCGTCGCAACCGCGTAGGTCTCCATCGCCGAAGTCGGCGCCGTGGGAACATCGGTCAACTCTTCCACAAAACCCGGCGCCGGCAACA
The DNA here is from genome assembly GCA_963772155.1 of uncultured Acidobacteriaceae bacterium. Classification (GTDB taxonomy): domain Bacteria; phylum Acidobacteriota; class Terriglobia; order Terriglobales; family Acidobacteriaceae; genus Acidiflorens. The sequence continues at coordinate 3,429 of CAVYVX010000007.1, forward strand.
GCCAATCGGCCTTGCTCGCTCCGCCATCCCACCCGGCGAAGCGGAAGACCTCGGCATCGGTTTGCGGCGCAAAATCCCAATCCCAAGGCACGCTGGCATCAATCAGCACCGCCCGCGCCGCGCCCATCGCGCCCTCGGCGGAAGCATACTTCTCCGCTTGTTTCGCTCGCCTGACGATGCCGCCGCGCCCTCCGGCCGCGCCCAGCACCACATTCAATGCCGCGATCGCCGCATTGCCGTCGTTCGCGATCGCCACCACCGGAGGCCGCGCCACCATTGTCCGCGCCAAATCTACGATTGCGCCCGTGCTCAGCCCGGTCTGTTCGGCCGCTTCAGCGACGGTCATGGGCGGCATCGGCCCCCGCGCCCGTACCAGGCGCTCCTCCAGCAGCACCCGCGCCAGTCCTGCCGCCAGTGCCCCCTCAGAGCCCGCTCGAACCGGAATCCATCGCCACGCCCGCGCCGCCGTCCGCGAACACGACTCTTCCACCTGAATCAGCCGCAGTTGCGGCTCCGCCATGCCCGCCGCCCGCTCCGCCCACAAGCGAGTGAATCGTCCCGGACTGCCCCAGCCATCCAGCAACGGCGCGCCAAAGCTCACGATGGTCTGCGCGTTCTCCAGGTCATAACCCAACCCCGCCACCCCCACGCCGCTCCACATTTCGTACGGCGTTAAGGCCTGCGTCTCCGGCCCCAGCGCCACGCGATAACTGCCGCCCCGCTTTTCCACGAAAGTCTTCATCGCCGCCGAAGCCGCGCGTCCCGGCTGGCCATCAATGATCGCGATTTTGCCCTCGCCGCACGCCTTGGCAAAGGCCGCCCGCGCTTCTTCCCAGGAGGCGGAGCTTCCCCTATGACGCACCGTGCGCAACCGTTGCGGATGCCAGTTCAGTTGGTGCGCTCCGAAGCCCAGCGGGCACAATGCTCCCCGGCTAATGGGATCGCTCCCTACGCCCGCCACCCCCACCGGCCATCCCGCCGCCATCCGTACCCGCACTGCGCATCCATTTGGGCACAACGTGCAGAACGACTGCTTCACTTCCACTGGGCCGCGTGTCGGCTGCGGAATCCATCCCCAGTTCTGCGTCCAGATGGAAACATCCGACAGCAGCTTCCAGGGCACCGGACTGAATACCAGACCCGCCGTCGCTCCCGCGCTCCACCCCAGCAGATCTCGCCGTGTTACTTTCATGCTTCTCCTTCTTTTGCGCATGTTTCACAAATCGGGTTTGGGTGGGGCATGGCTTCAGCCATGCCGTTTAGGCCAGGATAAATGCGGGCTTTAGCCCCTGAGGGCTGTGCCTCCCGGCCTGAATCGTACTTATGAAACACACTCTTACTCATGGCAACCCAGGCAGCCCACCTCGACCTTGTGCCGCCGGTGGCAATCTTGGCAATCGCTCATCTTCATGCCGTCGCCCGGCGCGCGCCCCAGCCGCGACATTGAGTGTCCCCAAATATCGCGGCTGTATCCGCTGATGCGGTTTTGCTCATAAATTCGCTTCGTGTCGCTCTCGCCATACGCCCCATGGCATTCCTCGCAGGTCAGGCCCGCGCGTTTCCCATGGATCGCGTGCGAGAACCACACGTTCGCCGGCTGCCGCGCATACACCAGCCACGGCACCTCTTGTCCAGTTTTAATGTATTTGTCCACCAGAATGGCTTCGTCCTTGCTCGTTCCCATCCGCTCCGCGTGGCAAGCGGCGCAAGTCGCCGCCGGAGGCGCCCCTATAAACGTGCCGTCATCGCGAAAAGCATGGCAATCGCTGCATTGCGTGACGCCCGATTTTTCCGCGTGCGTCTTGTGTAGAAACACGAGCGGCTCCTGCCGTCGCTCGTAAAGCGCGCGCGGGAACGCAACCCACCCCGCCAACAGCGTCACCGCCAGCCCCAGTCCAAAGACCAGGGTGTTTCGCCCCATCGTCATTCTTCTATTCCTCTACCGCCCAGCCCTGCTTCGAAAAGAACCGCTGTAACAAACATACCAGATGCTGCCGCGGCAGCATCTGCGCCACTCCCCGGACCGGCACGCCGCCATCGCAGCCCACGGCGTGCGTCTCGTGGATTTCCCGCGCCAGCCGCTCCACTTCCTCAGCCTGCCAGGCCGCTCCTGGCGCTCCAGACACCAGCCCGGCCCGCGTCCGCTGCGGCAGCTCCCAGCCCTCGAACAACCATCCTCCGCCATAAGGGTCGGCCGTCAACCGCGCCGGATCGCTGTGCACCCGGCTGTTCACTTTCTCAATCAGCAGCGGATTGGGAAAACTCATGGGCCACTCCACTCCATTGATGGTAAGCGTCAGCGCCGGACAATGGCTCCCGTGCGGCGTTATGAACGTTACCCCGTCCACTCTGCCCGCCACACTGGCCAGCAGCCCGTCAATGCCCACATGGCACAACCCCGATTCCTCCGCGTCCAGCCAGAAATGGTTCGGAGCGTAGAAAAGATCGGCTGGCGGCGCCTTTTCCTGGGGCCGCGCCAGCGCCAAATAGGAATCGCAGTAGCGGTAGCTGTTGCTCGCGCAACACGAGAGTTGCGAGTCGCTGAACGGCACTAGCTTGGTCACCGGCGAAGCGCCACAATACTGCACGTGGACTTCTTCCAGATGGGGACAGCGCTTTTGTGGCGCCGCGTCCTTATCGGCCAATTCGCACTGCCGGAATTCCGCTGAGGTGCAGAGCCCGCCGTCGGCCACCACTCCCGGCCCGTCCAGAATCAACTTCTGTACGGGCGCGGCATGGCAGTATCGCGCTCGCCCTTCCTTAAGAAATGGGCACGCCATAGCTCACTTCCGCCGCGGATTCTTCTCCGCAGGTTCGGCCTCCGCAGACTCTGCCTTCGCAGGCTCGACTTTCTCGCCTCCGTCCGCCATCGTAAGCCCCAACCCAGGCACGGATAGCGTGTGCGAGTCCGCTGGCGACAGCGTCCACCTTTTCGCCTCAAACCGGCCTGCCGCTCGCGCCTTGCTCGCCCACCGCTTCCACAAGTCCCAGCCGACCGCGCTCGTCACCACCACCGCCGCCAAAACTGTGACCAGAACCAACACCAGGTTCGTCATCTGTAGCCAAAATGTCCAATCGCTAGTCATTGTGTTCAACCTCCTTGCCGTTAAAGAGCAGCGGCTACTCAATAAATAGCAATCCAAATACCATCAAGTAAATACAACAACTTACGAGGAATTTCCGCCGTTACGTGTCGGCATTCCCGACACCCCTGTAGGTTTCCCCGACAAATTCAGGGCAGGCTTTGGGTCGCGCGCTTTCTTTCCACTAACCACCTTACTCCAGCACGAAAATATTCTTGCTGGCGCACATTTCTTTCAGTATCTTCGGCCACACCGTGACGCTAACTTCGCCAAGATGCGCTTTGCGGAGTAACTGCATCAAGGTGCGCGATTGTCCGATGCCGCCGCCGATCGAGAGCGGGATCTTATTAGTCAGGATCGCCTGGTGATAGGGCAGTTGCATGAAGCCGAGCTGCTTCGCCATCGTAAGCTGCGTCTTCAGGGTCTCGGCGGTAACTCGTATGCCCATCGACGAAAGTTCATGTCGCCGCTTCGTGACCGGGTTCCAGACCAGGATGTCGCCATTCAGCCCGTGCGTGTCTTTGCCCGTCTGCTCGCTGGTGTCGGTGACCCAGTCGTCGTAATCGGCGGCGCGCATCTCGTGCGGATAGCCGTCCTTCAACGGCCAGCCAATACCGATAATGAAGATCGCCGGGTATTTTTGCAGGACGGCGGTCTCGCGCTGCTTGCGCGGCAGCTCGGGATACATGTCGAGAATGTCCTCGGCGTGCAGGAAGGTGAGTTTCTCCGGCAGATTGGGATAGCGAGCGTCCTTCAACTGCGGGAACAGCGATTGCGCGAACTTCTCCGCTCCCACAATCACCTTCCAGATCTTGGTGACGATGCCTTTCAGGAAGTCCAGGTTGCGCTGCTCGGCGGTCATGACGCGCTCCCAATCCCACTGATCGACGTAGGCGGAATGGTCGTGATCGAGGAAGTAGTCCTTGCGAACGGCGCGCATGTCGGTGCAAATGCCCTCGCCGGCCTGGCAATCGAACTGCTTGAGCGCGGCTCGTTTCCACTTGGTCGCCGCCTGCACCACCTGCGCTTCGATAGGATGCAGGTCGCGGTCGTTCGATATGTGGAACTGGATGGGCGTGCGCGAGCCGTCGCGATCGAGCATGTCGTTGACGCCGCTTTCCACGTCGACGATGAGCGGCACTTCGACCATCGCCAGGTTGAGTTCCTTGCATAGGTTGTCTGCGATATAGCGTTTGACCTGGAAGATGGCCTGTTGCGTCTCTTTCGCGGTCAGCAACGAGCGGTAATCGTGGGGCAGAATTTTCTCTAACTCTTTGTAATCGCCGATTCCCGGCCCGGCCAGGTCGGCTCTTTTGTCGTGTCCCAGCGTGCTCATAAATGGTTCTCCTTTACCGACGGAATGCGCGCCGTCGCCACGCGGTCTTCGATCCAGGGAAGCGGAAGTTTGCGTCAAGGGGAGAGGCATCGCCGTGGCTCACAGCGGCGGCCACATCGGCATAGCTTTACCTCGCTGCCGGCGATTCTCGCTCCCGTTCGCCGGCCGCGCAGTGACGGCAATCACCTAATAGAGTGACCCATGGATTCGCCCTGAGTATGTTTCATAAATGCCTTTCGCGCCGGAAGGCACGGCCCTCAGGGGCTTGTATGTTCGATTCGCGGCTGGCAACCGCTACTGCTTGTCCGGTTTGTAAGTGAATGGGTTGGCGGCGGCGGAAGGGTCCACGCCAAAGTCCCACACATAGAGATTTATCTCTTCTTTACCCATCATCTCGGCCACGGCGTATTCGCCCGCGGCAAGAGGCTCAATGGGAGTTAGCTCGATCCAGCCTCCGGTCATGGCCGTGGCGGTGGCCGCGACAAAACGTTCGCCGGTTTTCGTTTTTTCGGTGGCTGCGGTCTTAACTGCGCCGGCCACGCGCTTGCCGCCCTTGACCTCGACGCGAACGATCTTGAAGCGTTCGCTGGGCGCGGGCGGCGGAGGCCCGCCGGGCGCCTGCGCAGTCGCGGGCACGCCCTCATTTAAGTCGATGTTGATGTAAAGGGAAGGCACGTTCGTGTGCGACTGCACCTTGGCATGAGGCCCCGGAAGTTCGATCGTCTGCTTGACGCCAGCCAGCGGATTGATCGTCGTCCGCAGAATGTTCGTCTTCGTGCTCTTATTGACTTCTCCGCCGGATTGCTGCAACTCAGACAACTGCGGCTGACTTTCGTAAGTGTCGAGGAGAAAGACGCCGCCTTCGTCCGGCAGGCGCAGGCCGGGCGCGACCTGCGGGGAACGGGCTTGTTCGGCTTTCCGTTCGGCTTCGATTTCCTTGTCGAGTTCGACCGCCTCCGGAGCGGGAGGACCCTGCAGCCGGCCTTGCTCAAACTTATTGGTTGCGTCCCAATCGATCAGCGATTTCGGGACTTCCTCCCATTCGCCGCGCTCGGCGCTAAAGTAACGGACGCGCTCGCCGTGGATCTCATACTTGGTAACGGGCTGGTACGAACCATCTTTCAGAATGAGCCGGTGGGCCTGGGTTTGGGCGGAAGCGGGAAAATGCGTCAGACAAAACGACAGACAAAAAAAGACCAGCACAACGCCTGTTGCCGCGAGGAGCCCCGGCCTGCCAACGAATGAGTTCATGCTGCGGAACATTATCGGCCTTTTCCAGTGCTCCCGGAAGGTGAGATGCAGTTTCGTTCTGCTAAACTTTCCAGTTTCCCGCTTTGGCGATGCAATCGTTGGCGAGGGAATCGGGGTGAGACAAATATGGCGATCCAGCGTGTGGGCGTGATTGGGGCGGGCACCATGGGCGCCGGTATTGCCCATGTGCTGGCGCGATGCGGTTTCAACGTGGCGCTGTGCGATGTGGACGAGCGATTTCTGGATCGCGGACTGGCCACGATTGCAAAGAACCTGGATCGCGAAGTGGCGAAGAACAAGATTACGGCGGACGATAAGGTCTCGACGCTGGCTCGGATTGCGGCGGTGGTGGATCGGGCGCAGCTTGCGGACTGCGATCTTGCCATCGAGGCGGCGACGGAGAAGTTCGAGATCAAGGCCGGGATTTTCCGCGAACTGGATCGCATCATGCAGCCGGAGGTGGTGCTGGCTACGAATACGTCTTCGATTTCAATCACGAAGATGGCGGCGCTGACCGGGCGCGCCGGCAAGGTCATAGGGATGCACTTCTTTAATCCGGTGCCGGTGATGAAGCTGGTTGAAGTGGTTCGCGGCCTCGCCACTTCACAGGCCACGTTTGAGACGGTGCGCGAGCTGGCGGTGAAGTTGGAGAAGACGCCGGTGGAAGTGAACGACGCTCCGGGATTTGTTTCGAACCGGGTGCTGATGCCGCTGCTCAATGAGGCGATGTACGCGGTGATGGAGGGCGTGGCCACGGCGGAGGCGGTGGATGAAGTGTTTAAGCTGGGGATGGCGCATCCGATGGGGCCGCTGGCGCTGGCGGATTTTATAGGGCTTGACGTGTGCCTCGACATTATGCGCGTGCTGCAAGACGGGCTGGGCGATCCGAAGTACCGGCCGTGTCCGCTGCTGATCAAGATGGTGGATGCGGGCTGGCTGGGACGCAAGAGCGGCCGCGGGTTTTACCGTTACTCGTAAAATGGGCACTGGTTGGCATGAACCTCGAAATTCTCAACCACTGGGAACACAGAGATTTACGGAGGAAACGGAAAAGCGGGCTATTTATAATCACGGCAATGACTTTTCAACAACTCTTGCAGGGCGCCGAGGTCCTCTCGCAAAGCGGAAACGCGGCCGTTGCCGGAGTGGAATACGATTCCCGGCGGGTGCGCCCCGGCACGGTTTTTGTCGCCATGAAGGGCGAGACCAGCGACGGCAATCGCTTCATCGATCAAGCCATCGCCGCCGAAGCGGTCGCCATCGTCACCGACTCCGCGGCTGAAACGCCGCGCCCCGCGGTTGCCTGGGCGCAAGTCGTGCATGGACGCCGCGCGCTCGCCCGCCTGAGCGCGAATTTCTACAAACGTCCTGCCGAGCGCATTGCCAATACCGGCATCACCGGCACGAATGGAAAAAGCACGACCGCCTTCCTGATCGAATCCATCTTGCAAGCGGCTGGACGCAAAACCGCGCTGGTCGGCACCATCGAATATCATGTGGCGGGGAAAATTCTTCCCGCCCCGCACACCACGCCGGAAGCGTTGGAGTTGAACCGGCTGCTGTCGGAGGGCCTCGGCCTAGGGGTCAGCGAAGCGGTGATGGAAGTGTCGTCGCACGCGCTCGAGCAGCAGCGTGTTTTTGGAATTCCTTTTGACGTGGCCGTTTTCACGAACCTCACGCGCGACCATCTCGATTATCACGGCACGATGGACGAGTATTTTCGCGCCAAGCAAACGCTTTTCGAAGGCTGCGGAACGGACCCTCCGCGCGCCGCCGTGGTCAACATCGATGACGAATACGGCCGTCAACTGCTGCAGGTCGTCGAGAAGAAGAGCGCGGTGACGTTTGCCTACGGTCTGGCGTCGGGCGATTTTCATGCCGAGTCGGTCGAAATCACGCCGCGCGGAACGCGTTTTCAAATGGCGACGCCGTCGGGGAAGATCGCCATATGGTCTCCGCTGATTGGCCAGGTGAATGTGTATAACACGCTCGCGGCCTCCGCGGCTGGGTACGCGCGCGGCTGTTCGGCGGAGGCGATCGCCAGAGGAATCTTCGATCTCGCCAGCGTTCCGGGGCGTTTTGAGCGCGTGGATTGCGGCCAGCCTTATACAGTAGTCGTGGATTACGCGCACACGGACGACGCGCTCCGCAACCTCACGGCGCTGGCCCGCGATTTCGTGAATCGCGCCGGACTCAACGGCAAAGTCATTACGCTGTTCGGCTGCGGCGGCGATCGCGATCGCGCCAAGCGTCCGCTGATGGGCGAGGCCGCGGGCCAGGGCAGCGACTTCGTGGTACTCACTTCCGACAACCCGCGCTCCGAGGATCCGCTGGCCATCATGAACGACGCGCTGGTTGGATTGCAGAAGTCCGAGAAAAAGTCTGGCGCAAAATATTCCCTTGAGCCAGACCGCCGCAAGGCCATCGCGTTTGCGCTGCAACAGGCAGCCCCCGGCGACATCGTGCTGCTCGCGGGCAAGGGCCACGAAAAAGTGCAGACCATAAAAGAGGGAACGATTCCGTTCGACGATGTGGAGGTTGCGCGCGAGGGCCTGAAGGCCCTGGGCTTCGGCTGCAACGGTGCTACAAACGTGGACGCCAAGGGCAAAACCCAATGAAAGGGAATTATCCCTTTAATTCCCTTAGCTTTAAATGAGCGCCCACTTAGCTTCACAACAATCTTCCTATAGTGGTTGCTGGTTTCGGTACAATAACCGCATGAGTGTGTGCCCAGAGTGGTTGACAGCTTGGTCTACTTTCGCCTTGTTTATCGCCACCGCTGCGCTTTGGATATTTACGGCACTTTTATGGTGGGCTGCGCGTAATGAATTTATTGCTACTCATCGCCCGAAGCTCAGGATAAGGAATTTTTCCGCTGTTAATTTCGGACAAGTACTGGTTTACGATCTTCAATTTAATATTTTCAATATTGGAGATTCCGACGCTAAAGATATACGAATATCTTGCGCTTATTTGTGGACGAAAAACATTTCTGATGTTATTTCCCGGTTTGAGAATTCTCCACAAAACCTTCCTGTCGTTACTTCCATAAAACCAGGGGGCATTAGCACCCAATCTGTTACAAACCTCGAATGGGAAAAGCAAAACAGACCTGATAAAGAAATCTATAAACGTGAAGGAAGATTTTTCATAATAGGAAGAGCGATCTACAAGGATAGGCTTGATGTTGAACGGAATACCGGGTTCCTGCGCGAGGCTGAGTTTTTCGAAAATCCAGGAACAAGGGGTGACAATCGAACGCATAAGCGGATTCAAAAAAGTCAGCGATTCCGACTACGAGTATGAAGATTAAGGGAATTAAAGGGATAATTCCCCAATGAAACTTCTTCTCTCGCGTATCGCCGAATTCATAACTGCGGCCGGCCCATACGATGGTGGCGCGATGGCCCGGGGATACTCCATCGATTCCCGCACCGTGCAGCCCGGCGAACTCTTTTTTGCGGTGAAGGGTGAACGGCTCGACGGCCACGACTTCGTGGAGCAGGCGCTGGGCCGGGGCGCGATTGCCGCCGTGGTCGAGAAGCGGCAACTGGCGCGCTATGCCAGCGCCACTGGCCTCGTCGCCGTCGAAGACACGCTGGCCGCGCTGCAGACGCTGGCGACGGCGGTGCGAAAAATTTGGGGCAAGACCGCCGTCGCCATCACCGGCTCGATGGGCAAGACCACCACCAAGGAAGCGCTGGCCCATTTGCTCGCGATCAAGTACCGTGTGCATCGCAGCAAGGGAAATTTCAACAATCATTTTGGCCTGCCGCTCGGGCTGCTGACGCTGGAGCCGGAATACGACGTGGCCGTGGTTGAGATGGGAATGTCGCACCCCGGCGAAATCTCGGCGCTGGCGCGCATCGCGCTGCCCAACCAGGCCGTGGTCACCAACGTCGCCCCGGTGCATTTGGAGAACTTCGACTCGATCGCCGGAATCGCGCGCGCAAAATATGAGCTGATCGAAGCGCTTCCGCACGGCGGCACAGCTATGTTGAATGCCGACGATGAATACGTGGCGCAGTTTGGCCGCGATTTCAAAGGCAAGGTGGTTCTGTTTGGATTGAAGCCAACTGCAGGTGTTCCGCAAGACGTGCGGGCGGAAAATATTGAAATTCTCGGCCCCGAAGGCACGCGTTTCGATCTGGTCAGCCAGGGAATGCGGCAGCCGGTGCGGAGCCCGCTGCTCGGCAAGCACAACGTGTACAACGTGCTCGCCGCGGCCGCGGTCGCGCTGGAGCATCGCATCACCCCGTCGGAGATCGCGGCAGCCCTGCCCATGTTGCAGCCCGCCGACAAACGCGGGCAGGTCGTCAAAGTGGATAACATCACCGTGCTCTACGATTGCTACAATTCAAGTCCGAAGGCGCTGCTGGCTGCCGTGGATACTTTAGCTGCCATGCCCGCCCGGCGGCGGATTGTGGTCGCCGGAGAAATGCTGGAACTCGGCGCGACCGGCGAGCAATTGCATCGCGAGTGCGGACGCTATATGGCGGGAAGTCAGGCCGGAAGTAAAATTGACTTCCTGCTCGGCGTGCGCGGTTTAGCGAAGTCCATGGTGGAAGCGGCGAGCGCAGCGGGGATGGAAGCGGAATTCGTCGCTACGCCGGAAGACGCGGGCGAGTGGCTAAAGCGCGAGACTCGCGAAGGCGATGTGGTATTGCTGAAAGCGTCGCGCGGCGTGAAACTGGAAAAAGCGCTGGAGACATGGCAACAAAAAAGCGTCAATCCCAACGCCCCAGGCGCAGGGAAACTGAGAACTGAGAACTGAGAACCGAGAACTGGTGTTGGAGGCGGATTGCTCTACTGGCTGCTCTACCTGAAGCTCTACCATTACTTTCCGCCATTCCGCATTTTTCGTTACCTGACGTTCCGCACGGCATTCGCCAGCCTGACCGCGCTTTTCACCGGCCTCATCGTAGGGCCCATCGTGATACGGCGGTTGCGCGATTTTCAAATCGGGCAGTACATCCGCGAAGACGGGCCGCAGGCCCATCAGAAAAAGGCGGGCACTCCGACCATGGGCGGCTTGCTGATCGCTATTGCCATCCTGGTGCCGACATTGCTCTGGGCCGATCTCAGCAATCCGTTCGTATGGATCGCCGTGTTTGCCACGATGGCCTTCGGCGCCATCGGCTTTGCCGACGATTACCTTAAGGCGGTTCATCGCCGCAACCTCGGACTGACCGTGCGCGCCAAAATTGGCTATCAGATCGAGGCCAGCATCCTGATTGCCATCGCACTGATCGTTTTGCAGCACCGCGGAGAATATTCCACCCGGCTCATGGTCCCGTTCTTCAAGCAGTTTCAACCGGACCTTGTGTTCCAGAGGTTGCTGGTTCATCCCCACCTCTGGCCGCTGGCTTTCTTGCCCTTCGTGGGCTTCGTGGTGCTGGTGATTGTCGGATCGAGCAACGCGGTGAATCTTACCGACGGCCTCGACGGGCTCGCCATCGGCTGCACGGTGATCGCGGCGGGCGCGCTGGCCGTGCTCACCTACGTCAGCGGCCACGCCACGTTTGCCACTTACCTCGAATTGCAGCGCATGCCGCAGATCGGCGAGCTCACGATTTTTTGCGGGGCCATGGTCGGTTCCGCCATCGGATTCCTCTGGTATAATGCGCATCCGGCGGAAGTGTTCATGGGCGATGTCGGCTCGCTGGCGCTGGGCGGCGCGATCGGCGCCGTGGCCGTTATGATTAAGCAGGAGCTTTTGCTGCCGTTCATCGGCGGCATCTTCGTGGTCGAGGCGCTCTCGGTGATCCTGCAGGTCGGTTCCTACAAGCTGCGCAAGAAGCGCATTTTCAAGATGGCGCCAATCCACCATCACTTTGAGCTGCTGGGCTGGTCGGAGTCGAAGGTGATCGTGCGCTTCTGGATCGCATCGCTGGTATTCGCGCTGTTTGCGCTGACGACATTGAAATTGCGATGAACCGACGAGAGAGGAAATAGCTACGAGCCATGAGCTTCGAGCTTCGAGCAACCAGTCCGCTCGCGGCTCGCGGCTCGAAGCTCGAAGCTGGTGTCTCTGGTGAAATAGGTTTGATGGAACTCACGAACAAACACGTGCTCGTCGTCGGTCTGGGCAAGTCCGGCGTGGCTTCCGCTCTTTTCCTGAAGTCGCGCGGCGCCCGCGTCACGGTGTCTGACACGAAGCCCGAAACCGAGCTGCGCACTGAAATTCTGCCGCTGCTGGAGCACGGGATCACGATCGAAACCGGCGGCCACGGCGACCGCACTTTTCGCGGGCAAGATTTGATCGTGGTGAGTCCGGGCGTCCCGTTCGATGCGCCGCAACTGGTGCAGGCGCGCAGCCTGGGCGAGACGGTCATCGGCGAAATCGAACTCGCCGCGCAATTTCTGCCCGGTCCGATTGTCGCCATTACCGGAGCCAACGGCAAAACCACGACCACATCCTTGGCGGGCGACATCCTTGCCGCCGGGAAATTCCCCACGCTGGTGGGCGGCAATATCGGAACGCCGGCCATCGGTTTTGTGGATCGGGCCGGGCCCGCGACTTGGATCGTGCTTGAAATATCCAGCTTTCAGCTGGAAACGATCGTTGAATTTCGTCCGCGGATCGCGGTGATCCTGAACATCACGCCCGACCATCTGGATCGCCACAAGACTTTCGCCAATTACGTCAATGCCAAAGCGCGCGTCTTTGAGAACCAGCGCGCGGACGACTTCACCATCCTCAACGCCGACGATCCCACTACGGCTGGCTTGGCGGGCCGCACGCACGCGCAGTTGTTCTGGTTCAGCTGCAAGAGGGAAGTGGAAAAGGGAGCATTTGTCCGTGGCGAGCATATTTATTTCCGCGACGGCCACGGCCAACGCGAGATCATGCCGGTGGCGGAAATCCCGCTGAAAGGCGCGCACAATCTGGAAAATGCGCTCGCGGGAGTCTCGATCGGCGCTCTCGCCGGTTGCCAGCCCGACGAGATTCGCCAAGCCGTGCGGAATTTCAAGGCGGTCGAACACCGGCTGGAATTTGTGGCCACGGTCGCGGGCGTGGATTACTACAACGACTCCAAGGCCACGAATGTGGACGCCACCATCAAGGCGCTGGAAGCGTTCCCGGCGGACATTCCTCCGCACCTGCACCTGATTCTCGGCGGCAAAGACAAGGGCAGCGACTACACGGTCCTCAATGAGTTGCTGCGGCAGCGCGTAAAGCGCGTGTATACCGTCGGAGCCGCGGCCGAGAAGATCGAATCGCAGATTCAGGGCGCCGCCGAAATCGATCACGCGGAAACTCTGGTTAACGCGGTCGAGCGCGCCAGCAAATCCGCCGTCGCGGGCGATGTGGTTCTTCTTGCTCCGGCCTGCGCCAGCTTCGACCAGTTCCAGAGCTACGAGCACCGCGGCCGGGTGTTCAAGGAAGCGGTACATGCCTTGGCCATGGCTCGGGCCACGTAATGTGCGATTCGTATCAGGGTATCGCTTTAGCGATACCGAAACTTCTGGCCTTAAACGCCCCTTTAGGGGCTGTGTAAGCGTCATCGCTTAGGCGATATCCTAATGCGAATCCTCCATTTGGAACCAACTCAGTAATCCCCTTCCGCAAAATCCACAGACGAAACTCCTCCGTATCGCCGTGTCTCCGTGATGAAATGGATTCACCATGGCGAAGCGGGTCAGCGTCGATCGCTGGATGTTCACCGTAACCACAATCCTGGTTTTTATCGGACTGGTCATGGTCTTCAGCGCCTCGGCGGTAATGGCCAAGGAGCGCTTCGGCTCGGCCTACGAATTTCTGCTGAAGCAACTGGTGTGGGCCATTGCGGGACTCGCCACGATGGTCGTGGCCATGAAGGTGGATTACAAGCGGCTGCAACATCCGGCGCTGGTGTTCTCGTTTCTCGGCCTTACTACGCTGCTGCTCATTTCCGTTTTCTTCCTTGACCGCGCGCACGGCACGCACCGCTGGTTTCACCTGGGGCCGGTTTCGTTGCAGCCTTCGGAATTGGCCAAGCCCGCGCTCATCCTGTTTCTCGCATGGTTTCTCGAAGATAAGACCAGGGCCATGGTCATGGACGATTGGCGCAATACGCTGGTCCCCGCTGTCGCGCCCACCGTGGTTTTTCTCGGACTGATCGTTTTTCAGCCCGACCTCGGCACCGCCATTGCCTGTGCGGGCATAACGGCTTGCGTGCTGTTCATCGCCGGCATCCGCCTGCGCTATTTCGGATACGCCTTCGCCGCCGCTCTGCTGCCGCTTTATTTCCTCATCTTTCATGTGGCGTATAGAAGAGACCGCATTCTGGCTTTCTGGAACCCTTACGCCGATCCGAAGGGATTTGGCTTTCACATCATTCAGTCGCTGATTGCCGTTTCGACCGGCGGCGTTACTGGACTCGGCCTGATGGAAGGGAAACAGAAATTGTTTTATCTTCCCGAACCGCACACAGATTTTATTTTCGCCGTCACCGCCGAAGAGCTGGGACTGGTCGGAGCGCTCGCCGTCGTTATTCTGTTTGCGATTTTCCTGTGGCGCGGAACCCGCGCCGCCCTGCGCGCGCCAGACAACTTCGGCCGCTTCCTCGCCGTCGGCATCACCAGCATGATCGTGCTGCAAGCCTTCATCAACATCAGCGTAGTGCTGGGCATGATGCCGACGAAAGGGATTCCGCTGCCGTTCGTTTCCTACGGCGGCTCGTCGCTGTTCGTAACCCTGATGTGCGTGGGCGTGCTGTTGAACATCACGAAACAGGCGGAGTAGGCACCTGTGTTCCTCTGTTCCTTTCTTTCCTGTTTACTTTCAATACAATAACCAATTAGTAGGGGTACCCCCTCCCCCGGTCTTTTGGAATCATAGGGTTGGCGGGAATTTTTTGCTTCAGTCTTTGAATCTAAAGGACTTATATTAAAGTATCCTGGAATAAGGAGTTAGGGATCATTTTCTGGGGGCGCGGAGAGTCTTTCCCTTTAGAATAAAGGAGTTGCTACTTACCAAGCCAGGCAAAAGTCTAGATTTCGCTGAGATGTCAAAGACATTGGTAATGAAAAAGGTCAAAGGCCACCCTCATGAGAAGAAGTGACGACGATGGCCCGGGCCGCCCGCCAGACGATGAATTTTGAGCAGCAGCCGAACCGGCGAGCAGTGGCCAGGGCATGGCGAGCATGAGTATCCGACGGAAGTCTGCCAATCTCATGTCTTGGGGGAAACCACTTCATTATAGATCGAAGGGTGGACTAATTCCGACCGTTCCTGTCTTCATGCTGCTGAAAAAAGGCCTGCCAACCGGGCAGGCCTTGAGGTGCACGAAAAGTTAGACAGGCGCTATGCGGCTACGGCACGCAGCCACCGGAATAGGCGCAGCCCGCATCCTGAAAGAAAATGCCGTATTTCCCCTCAGCTGCCGGAACGGAGATATCTTGAGTGTCACCGTCGTCTATCATGATGGCGAGAATGGTGGAGGCCGCCGTCGATCCAGGGTAGGACGGAGTAGGTTTGGCATTGTTGTAATTAGTGAAGTTGTACGCAAGGCTGTTGGCCCAAAAGTCCCAAACGTAGTTCGCCAGCGGATAATCTACGTTCGTCCAACGGCAGCAGGGACGCTCGACGATGTACTCGGCACTATTCCCAATAAGACCAGGTTGCCCCGCAGGGGGTGAAATGGCGTAAATGCCAGCCATCTGCAGGGTCAAATCCTGTAGATACACGTAGCCTTGAGTGGCGCTGGTGTCCCAAGTCTCAACAAAGAAATCATCGCCAGGATTTATGTTAAACTCCTTGATGATCGGGAAGGCTGGCCACCATTCAATCCAGGCGTAGTAACTGGTGAGGAAGGTGGTCCCATTGCAGTATGCTCCTGACAAGGTACCGCCCTGTAGTAAGGCATTTTGATTCTGGTTGCCATCGATACCATTCCAGCTCACCTCCTCGTCCCATCCGCCGTCGCAGATGTTGCCGCCCGAGCCGTTGAAGGCCTGCTGCGCGACTGGCACATTGAAATCGGACCAGATCGCGTAAAACGAGGTATTGACGTTGTATTTCTTGAGCGTGTTGGTGTTGATGAAGCCGCTCCAGTTGTAATAGTACTTGGTCGTGGGCGTTGCCGATAGAGCAGCCGCTCCCGGCGGCGCTTTGGCCGCACGCGCGGGCTTGCTGTAGAGGTCAGTGACCTTGAGTTCTCCATTCCAGCGGGTCTTCGCAGCGGCCATGGCCCTTGCCCACAGCGCGTAACCTGCTGCATCGTTCTGCTTGTCGGGCCGCGGTGGGAAACCGTAAGTGGCGTTTTCCTCGTCCGACGCAGTCACCGGATTGTAGCCGGCTGGCGGCGCATTGAACGTGCGAATCCCGGGAATGTTCGTGGCTACGGTGGCGGAGGCGTCATAAATTGCCCGCACCGCGTCGCTTTGCGCCGCCGCGAAGGTTGTGAAGCTCACGACCAATACTGTCAGTGTCGCTACAATGATCACTTTGCTGAAGAACCACCAATTCTGGTTTTGCATAAATTTTTCTCCTGCCCTTTCGGGAAACGTTTTGAGGCGAATCAGACACCCCCATTACGAACTGAGGATGGATAAACGCTACTGTAAGGAGATTGGTTCTTCGCCTCAGGGGGTGTGCGTCTCAACGGGCGGGAACTGCTCTTCGGAGAGGCGATTAATCGAAAAGAAGTATACTCCTATGGCTAATTTCTGCAATAGGCAGGCATCACCGTTCGGTGTGATATGATTCCGCACGTGGGTTGGAGCACGTTGGAGGCTGTGTGAGAGGCTCTAAGCCTCGATCATTGGCGCAAAACGCCATTATGCCAACAACGCTCTAACAGGCTGCGGAAAAACTCTTCTGCGGAGAAGAAAGCTCACCTCGGGCGCTAAAGCGCGGACATATTTCCAACGATTTACGGCACGAGTAAACTCGTGCCCTTCCCAAAACCCACACGAATTCGAGTTTTTCCGCAGCCTGCTAAACCCCTGCCTCTTTCTCCATCGCCAGCAATTGCTTTTTGCGCTCGATGCCCCAGCGGTAGCCGCCTAGACCGCCATCTTGACGCACTACGCGGTGGCAGGGAATCGCTACTGCTACGGGATTAGTGGCGCAGGCCCGGGCCACAGCGCGGGTGGCTTTGGGCATTCCGATTTTTTGGGCTACGGCGCTATAGGAGCGCGTTTCTCCGCAGGGAATTTTTTGCAAGGCTTCCCAGACGCGGCGTTGAAAGGCAGTCGCGCGAATGTCGAGCGGAAGCGAGGGATTGGTCTCTTGTCCTGCGATGAGGCGGTTGAGATTCTCTCGATACTGGGACATGGCTTTGTCGTCTCGGCGGCGAGTGGCGAAAGGGAACTCGCGCATAAGGCCCTGCTGCAGCTCCTGGTCGGAATCGGCGAACTGAATGGCGCAGATGCCTTGGCCGGTGGCGGCGATCATCATGCGTCCGAGGGGCGAGCCGGCGATGGTGTAACGGATAACGGCAGCGACGGCGCCGCGGCGGTATTTCTCCGGCGTCATGCCGAGTTGCGTAGCGGCGCGCTCGTAGAGGCGGCTGCTGGAGCCGTATCCGGCGGCATAGAGCGCGGTGGTCACGTTGTGGCCAGCCTGCAAATTTTGTTTTACCTGGCGCAGGCGGCAAGCGTCCATGTAGGCCTTGGGCGAGACGCCGAGCGCGGATTTGAAAGTCCGCTGCAGGTGGAACGGACTGCGGCGAAACTTTTTCGCGAGCAGGCCGAGGGTCAGGCGCGCTTCTATGGGGCGATCCGCGCCATGTTGATCGGCGACGTGCTGTTCGATATAGCGGCAGATGGCGCGGACCAGCGCGGATTGCGGGTTTCCGCCGGCGGCCTGGGGATGGCAACGCAGGCAGGCGCGATAACCGGCTTGCTCGGCGGCGATTGCGTTGTCGAAGAAGCTAACGTTCTCCGGGCGCGGGCGCTTGGCGGGACACGATGGACGGCAGAAAATGCCGGTACTAGACACGGCGAAAACAAATGCGCCGTCGAGCGAGCGGTTGCGCTCGACGACGGCTTGCCAGCGGCGGGCGTTTATTCGTTCCAGCGTTTGTGCCGGGACTGGTTGTGAAGTTGGCGGCATCGCTTTTTCTTCTGTAAGTATCGCATTGGCGGCCATGCGGACAACATAGGGCAGTCGCGGCGCGCGGGCCATCCGAATATTGCGGTCAAACGAAATTCTTTGCAGCCTGCCTTACGCGCAGCCGAAGGGGGTATCTCCGCGGCGGGTTTATCATCCAGCGTCGTTATGAGATCAGGCGGCGTGCCGCGAAAAGGCTAGCCCGGCGCTGGTTCTGGGCGATTATTACGACCGGCATAGGATGGTAACGTTGAGTCGGTTACTCATAAAGTGCAGACGCTTGCACCCGGCGGCCCGGAAAGGTTCCCTCTCTTCCTTCTAAGTCCATTAGGCACAAACACTTACGCTTTCTCTCTTGAATGGTTTTTGGGATGCACTAGGGCTGGGTGAGGCCCAGAGCGTATGGGGCCCGCCTAGGGAGCGAACTTTGACCATTGCTTACAGCGCCGAGTGCATGGCCCTGCAAAAACCGGCGCGGCAGCCGCTCAGCATGATGCCGCTGCTGGTGATTTTGTTCATCGTCTCCTACGGCATTCTGACCCTGCTGGTTTTCGAGCAGGGGCGGACGATTGACTCGCAACGCGTGTTGATCCGCCAAATTTTCCAGGACAGCATGCAATTGAATGCGCTGAAAAACAAGCTGGCGCGAGACGAGAACAATCGGACGCAAGACAAGGCGTCGGCGCCGGCGGAGCAGAAGAGCGCCAGCCCCGGCAGTGCGGCGGCAGGGGCACAAGGAACGGGCAAAGAAACAAAGCGGCCGGACAAAGCGGCCCCCTCCATGGAACAAGCTCCTGGGAAGCCGCCTGCGGACCTGGAGGATGTGCGGCGCTCGACGCACACGATCTAACGGCCCTAGTCGGGTAAGCAGCGCGGGCTCACGAAAGCGGGCCGGGTTGTAAAAAGATTCTAAAAGATTACAAAAAATAACGGTTCTGTGAAAAGCGCGGCCTTCTGTGGGGCCGCGAGGCAAACGAGACCCAATCATGAAGACCCTAGCCCTCGCCCTAATCCTGTCTCTTCCCATACCCAGGTTGGGGCCGCCAAGGCAGCCCTCCCCCACCCCCAGCCAGCAACCAGCCAGGAAAAAGGGCGGGCAATGGTACTTCGCCGCCAATGGGCACGCCGTGTATTGCTACGGCCCGGTGGTGACCATGCTCCAGGCGTCCGGCATGCCGGTTAAAGTTGCGACTTTCTGCCGTGGCGATCAAGTGATGGTTCCGCTGAAAGATTAGAGCGGAACCAAAGTCGCTGTATCCCGCTCGTGTGGGGACGGGCGCCCTCGCCCGTCCAAGCTCGCGTAGGGGACAGCCGCCATCGCCGGGGCCCCGTCCAAGGTTGCGTAGGGATAGCCGCCCGCGGCTGTCCAGGCCGAGCGCAGCTCGGCTTCCACTTTACACAACCTACGCCCGGCCCGCTTCCCCTATAATCTGTAGTCGGAGTCCCGTGTTGGCGGGGGCCCGTAGCTCAAGTGGATAGAGCATCGGATTTCTAATCCGACGGTTGCAGGTTCGATTCCTGCCGGGCCTACCAGAATGTCCTATGCCGTCGCCCGTTCGTGCCATTCACACCATGGCGATGGGTACGTAGAGTAGCTCTTGAGCAGACTTCGGGGGAGGGCTGTTCGACGAGCGTCCGATGACTCAAACCGAGTCCGGACGCTTTCGTTTTTTGCGGGGAACTCAGAACATACTGGAAGCGCGCGACATTCATTGCCGCCGTCCGGCGCAGGCCGTTCTGGGCACTGGCCGTTGCGCGCTGTCTAAGAACCTGTCAAAAAACTGCTGGGTCTTGAAGGGTACGGGCTTCAGCCGGTACGTACAAGCGCAAAATTACAGCGGGCTTTAGAGACTGTGTGAGAACTACGATTTCAGAGTCGCGGTGGAATGGATCTCACGGTTTTCAGCCGCGAAGCGGCGTGAGAATGCAGCCCACGGCGCAAGCCGTGGGTTCAAGTGGCAAAGGAACAAGCCCCAGCGGGGCGAAAGATGAGTTCTCACACGGTCTCTTTAGCCCCCGAGGGGCAGCATGGCTCGCGAACCCATTCCCTCAGCGGCTGAAAGCCGCATCCTTTCTGTAGTATTGAACGGACGGGCTGAAGCCCGTCCCCTTCAAATCTTGAGTTTTTGGACAGGTTCTAAGAACCCTGGCCGAGTGCCGCCACGGCCCAGCGCGCGTGTTCGGCGACGGAGGGGTCGGAATCGTTGCATAGTTTTTTCAGGGCGGGCACAAATTTGCCGTCGCCGCTGTTTCCCATGGCAATCGCCGCATTGCGCCGCACTCCGGAGAGCTTGGCGCGGCGGACGGGCGATCCGCGAAACACAGTTTGAAATTCCTCCTGCCGCATTTCGGTCAGCCAATCAAGCGCGGGATTGACCAGCCCTGGGCGCGGCTGGAACTCCGCCGCGGAAGTTGCGGGCGCCTGGCGGTTCCACGGGCAAACGTCCTGGCAGATGTCGCATCCGAAGACGTGGCGTCCCATGCGGGAGCGTAAATCTTCTGGAATTGCACCGCGCTTTTCGATGGTCAGATAGGAGATGCAGAGCCGGGCGTCCAATTCGCCGGGGGCAACAATCGCCTGCGTGGGACAGGCGGCGATGCAGCGCGTGCACGTTCCGCAACGATCGGGCGCGAGCCGGCCGGGCGCCAGGTCATCGTTAGTGAAATCGAGGTCCGTGAGATCGAGCGAACAAAGGATCACGCCCAGAAACAGCCACGATCCTAGCTGCTGGTTGATGAGGCAAGTGTTCTTGCCGATCCATCCGATGCCGGCGTATTTGGCGTAGACGCGCTCGATGAGCGGGCCAGTGTCGACATAGGAACGGAAGTGCAAGTTGCCAGTTGCCAGCGGCCGGTTGCCAGTGGCGTCGAGCAGGCGGCGCAACTCGTCTTCCACATGCTTCAGGCGGCGCAGGACGGCGTCGTGGTAATCCTCTCGGCCCCAGGCATAGCGCGAGATCCAGCCTCGGCTGGCAGCTTCGTTTGCTGGCATCTGCATTTGCGCCTGAGTGGAGTAGGGATGCGCGGTGTTGTAGTTGATGGCGCAGACGACCACGCTGCGCGCCCAGGGCGCGACTTGGGCGAGCGATGCGCGCTTGAGACTGCCGGCATCGTCCTCATTGCAAGCTCCTAAATTGCGGGCTTCGAGGTACTTCATTTCGCCGTGCTTCCGAGCGGCGATCCATGCGGGAAAGACGCGCAACTCAGCGAAGTCGCGGACGGGCGCAATGCCGCAGAGATCGAACCCAGCGTCGCGCGCGCTCTGCTTGATGCGGGTTGGAAGATCGGCAAGCAAGTGGGTAGTGGCTGGCGGCGAGTTCGTCCGCTGGGCGAACTCGCGTCCTCCAGCGAAGGCTACCACTTCGGAATCTGGTCTCGCATGTTGCGGTTCTATTGAGGATCGCACATTATAGTGACACTTCGGTGGGAAGGATGCACGCGTCAAGAAAAAATTGTCATTCCGAGCGCCCGGTTTTGGCGCGAGGAATCTGCAGTTTTGCCGCGGGCGAAATGCAGATCCCTCGCTTCGCTCGGGATGACAATCCTGAAAATGTCACTATATTGTGCGAACCTCAGTAAGCGAAATCGTCTGTAGATGCTCCAAGATAATGTCACCCCTTAACTGCAACCAGACTTTGTCACCCTATAGGGATGGTGACGATGAGTCAGAAAGAGTTCCAACGGGTGAAAGTGATTGAGAATGCAGCAGGCGGGAGGCTGAGCGTACGCGAAGCCTCCCGCCTGCTGCAACTGAGTGAACGCCAGGTGCAGCGCCTCAAGCGCCGCTATCGGCCCGATTCCGTGGGCTGGGTGCAGCACGGCAATCGCGGACGCTCCATGCCCTGGGCCGTTTCACTTCCCCAGAAGCAGTTGATCCTGAACTTGGCCCGCGGCAAATACCGGGGGTTCAACGATTCCCATCTGGCGGAAAAACTGCGCGACGATGAGGACCTCGCCCTCAGCCGCGAGACCGTGCGCCGCATCTTGCGCGCCGCCAAGCTGGCCTCTCCGCAAAAGCGCCGCCCGCGCCAATACCGCTCTCGACGCCCGCCCCGCCCGCGTTTCGGCATGATGGCGCTCACCGATGCCAGCCGCCACGACTGGCTCGAAAGCCGCGGCCCCGCGCTCACCCTCCTGGGCTTTCAGGACGATGCCACCAGCAAGATCCTCGCCGCGCACTTCCAACGCGAAGCCGAAAATACCCTCGGCTATCTCTTCTCGCTGCGCACCATGATCCTCGCGCACGGCGTCCCGCTCAGCCTCTACCGCGACCGCCACGGCATCTTTCAGCGCAACGATCCGCACTGGACCCTTGCCGAACAACTCGCCGGAAAACAATCTCCCACCCAACTCGGACGCGCCCTCGAAGAACTTGGCATCCAACAAATCCCCGCCTGTTCGCCCCAAGCCAAGGGCCGCATCGAGCGCGCCTGGCGCACCTTTCAGGACCGCTTGGTCAGCGAACTCCGCCTCGCCCGCGCCTCCACGTTGGAGCAGGCCAATCGCGTGCTCGACCGCTTCTGCGCCGACTACAACCAGCGCTTCGCTCGCGCCGCCGCTGACGCCGCCTGCGACTTCCGCTCCCTGCCGCGCCGCTGCATACGGAGGCGTCCAGAGACCTGGCGTGGTTCCTGAAAAAGCGCAACTGGTCGGGAGTGGTCGAGGCCCACCTTAAGAATGGCTCCCGGCGTTACTACGACTGCGTGGTCAACGCCATCGTCAAGGGCGACGAGGTGACCGGGGCGAGTGTGCTGGCGCGCGACATCACCGGACATCGCGAGAAGGAGCGGCACTTCACCCAGTTGTTCGAAATCTTTCCAGGAAGGCGTGTACATCGCCAATCCGGAAGGCAAGCTGCTCGAAGTGAACCCGGCGCTGGTGGCGATTTTGGGATACGGCAGCAAGGAAGAATTACTGGCCCTGCCCCCCGGGCAACTGAACGCCGATGCCGGCGGCGGGCCGGTGCTGGGACATGTGGGAAGCCAGAGCGGCAGCGCCCGCACTCGCGAGGTCCGGCTGAAAAGAAAAGATGGCGGTGTCGCCATCTGCGTGGATTCATCGATCGGCGTCATGGAAGAGGGACGGGTTGTCCGTTACCAGGGCACGTTGGTCGACGTCACCGAGAAGCGCGCCATGGAGCGGCAGTTGCGCCACCAGGAGGAGTTCCGCCGCCACCTGCTCGAAAGCTTTCCCGATCTGATTCTGGTGCTCGATCTACAGGGACAATACACGTTTGTGAGCGCCCGCATCGGCGATGCTTCTCGGCTACGGGCCGGAATACCTCATGGGCAAGAACGTCGAGGATGCGGAGAATACTTCACCGGAGCTGGCCGGGCTTTGCCGCGCCGTCTCGACCGGCCAGAGTTCGCTGACCTCGTGCGAATACGGCGCCCGCCACCGCGACGGCAGTTGGCGCACCATGCTGGGCATGGCCAGTCCCCTGCTCGATGCCGAAGGCAAACCAGCCGGCGTGATCGTCTCCGTCCGCGATGTGACGATGGAGAAGAAACTGGAGCAGCAGATCGTTCAGAGCGAGCGTCTCGCCGCCATGGGCCAGATGATCGGCGGCTTCGCGCACGAGCTCAACAATCCGCTGACCAGCATTCTGGGCATGGCGGAACTGCTGCAGGAAGGCGAGGCCAGCGAAGCCACTCGCAAACAAATTGGCATTCTGCACCAGCAGGCGCGGCGCGCCGCCGAAATCGTGCAGAACCTGCAATACTTCGCGCGGCCGCCGGCTCCGGGACGCTGCCAAGTCAATCTCAATGAACTCGTGCAGCGCACCATGCAGATGCAGGCGTATCCGCTGCGCAAGAGCAACATCACCGTGGATTTCCTCCCCGAACCCGCCGTCCCCGCCATCATGGCCGATCCCAATCAACTGATGCAGGTCTTCTTGAACCTCCTGTTGAATGCGGAGCAGGCCATCCGCGAAAACCGCGAGAAAGGCACGATCCGCGTGCGCATCGGACGCGCGCCCGGCTCCGTTTGGATCGTCTTTCAGGACGATGGCCCCGGCATCACGCCCGAAAATCTGGAGCACATTTTCGATCCCTTCTTCACCACCAAGCGCCCCGGCCGCGGCACCGGCCGCGGATTGAGCATCTGCAAGACCGTGCTGCGCGAGCACGGTGGCAACATCGAAGCCGCCTCGGCCCCAGGCGGCGGCGCAGTCTTCACCATCACCCTGCCGGTGACGGCCGCGGAATCGGGCGCGGCCGCGAAGTAAGGCGGTTTCGCTTACGGCGCGGCTCTGAGCGCAAAGGCCCGCTTGGGACAGCTGGTTCCGGTAGCCTGTGATCCAGACGCGACTGCCAAAGCGCCGCAGTGGCGGTCCGCTGGTCAGGACTTCGTTGGGTTCGGTGTGGCTTGATCCGAAAGAATTCTTCCATCCGCGACAACCCGCAATCCGAGTTTCCTCCGCTGAAACGAACTACCTTCCATATGTGCCGATTTCCGTTTTCCATATTCCTACAGACTCGACAGCCCGAGTATAATGCGAAGACTTGGAGGTTCAGCTACGTGGACTCGCTAACTCGCCGCGCATTCCTCGGAAAGTTGTCCGCTCTAACGGCTGGCGGGATGGTCGCGAGCGGGGTAAGGGAGGCCTTCGGAGCTGGTCGATCGGATGAATTAGCTGTCTCCCAGCCCCACATATTGTTGCCGCGCGCCCCGCGGGATCGCATCTCCGTTGCATCGTATCCGTTTCGGGCTTACATCGAAAGTCCCACTAACTCTGACCGCGACCGCAGTTTGCCGGGAATGGATCTCACTGGCTTTCCCGCCGAGGTGGTGAAGAAGTTTAACGTCCGCAACATTGAGCCTCACAATCATCATTTTCGTTCGCTGGATCCCGCGTATCTAGGCAGTTTCCGGGAAGCGTTGGGAAAGGCGAGCGTAAAGGTTGTGGATATCGCCGTCGATGGAGCAGGCGAGCTTTTATGACGGGAATCCTGCCACTCGCAAAGAAGCAATCGCTTATGCCAAGAAGTGGGTGGACGTAGCCGTCGAGATCGGATCCCCCAGCATCCGCACCCACATTCAGCGGCCCTCCAACTCATCGCCCAATGTGCAGCGCGCGGCGGAAAGCCTGCGGGAAGTGGCCGAGTATGGTGCCGGGAAAAATGTCGTCGTCAATCTGGAGAACGACGATCTGGTCAGTGAGGATGCGTTCTTCGTGGTGAAGGTGATCGAGACCGTCAACCATCCTTATCTTCACGCTTGCCCGATTTCGCGAATTCCATGGCGACGGGCAACGCTGATTTCAACTACCGGGCGCTGCAAGCGATGTTTCAGCACGCCTACAGCATTTGCCATGTGAAAGACGGCGTAGCCGGCGATGACGGCAAGCTGTTTAGTATTGACATGAAAAGATCGTTCTACATCCTGAAGGCCAGCGGCTATCGAGGCTACTGCTCGATGGAATTCGACGCGCCGGGTGAACCCTACGCGCCGACGGCACGGCTGATCGAACAGACC
The DNA here is from genome assembly GCA_963772155.1 of uncultured Acidobacteriaceae bacterium. Lineage (GTDB taxonomy): Bacteria > Acidobacteriota > Terriglobia > Terriglobales > Acidobacteriaceae > Acidiflorens. Next base: position 28,618 of record CAVYVX010000007.1, read on the forward strand.
ATCCAGTATCTTTCCTAGCCGCTTGCAATTCACTCCGGCGCGGTTCTGAGCGCAAACGCCTGCTTTCGTCAACAATCCAGCCTCCTCTCCCAGCATGTGGCCGGGTTCCTTCCACCTGCACTGACTGCAATGCGTGCCCTGCTGGTTGTTCCTTCTGGCCTCGTGGATCGTCATTGTTCCCACGGCCCTTGGGCGCGTATACTGTGGCGATTCCACAAGGAGGCTTTATGGGAAAGATCAACTGGAGCCGTTTGATCCTCGGTGGCATCGTTGCCGGGATCGTTGCAGATGTCTTGGGGTATCTCGTTGATGGAGTGATGCTTGCTCCGCGATGGGCCGCAGGGATGCAGGCGCTCGGACATTCCGAATTTTCACCGAACCAGTGGATCTGGTTCAATCTGCTTGGACTAGTCAGTGGGATTGTTGCGGTCTGGATTTATGCTGCGATCCGGCCTCGCTTCGGCGCCGGACCGAGGACGGCGATCTACGCCGGGCTGGCCGTGTGGGTCGTTGGATCGCTGCTGCCGAACCTCAGTTTCATGTGTTTCGCGGGCCTTTTCTCGTGCCACCTGACGCTGTATACAACGCTCGGAGCCCTTGTCGAGTTGGTTGCCGGGACGGTTGTGGGAGCTGCGCTTTACAAGGAGGCCTAAAGGGCTCCTCGCAGTGCAGAACCGATTTCGGCTCCGGGAAATACCCACCACACCCTTGCAGCCCCAACGTTGGATGGATCTGCACGGCCCCGGTTGCGATCGCCTATGTGGGCTGGACTGAGGTAGAGTAGCAGCGCGTGCTTGCTCTGGTGCTGTGCGCCACCTCGTCGTATGGAAGCCGCCTCCGCGTTAATTGAGCCTCAACTTCTGGTGGGTCGGCAAACCGGAAACTTTGCGGTTGTTGGCGAAACATCGCCATTACACTCAAAACCAGATTCGAGACCATCCTACCGCTCCACCGCCATCGCCACCGCATTCCCTCCGCCCAGGCACAGCGCCGCAATCCCGCGGTGCGCGTCGCGGCGAATCATTTCGTAGATCAGGGTGACGAGCACGCGCGCTCCGCTGGCGCCGATGGGATGCCCGAGCGCCACTGCGCCTCCGTTCACGTTGACGCTGCTCATGTCGAGGCCCAGCTCGCGGCACACTCCCAGCGCTTGCACCGAGAACGCTTCGTTCAGTTCGTAGAGATCCACATCGTCTTTCTTCCAGCCCGTTTTCTCCCAGATTTTCCGCACCGCGCCCACCGGAGCCATCATCACCCACTTCGGCTCGATTCCGCTGGTCGCCTGCGCCACAATGCGGACCATCGCAGTCGCGCCCAGTTCTTTCGCTCGCGCGCCGCTGGTCACAAGCAGCGCCGCCGCTCCGTCGTTGACTCCGGGAGCGTTGCCCGCCGTCACCGTGCCATCTTTCTTAAACGCCGGTTTGAGCGCGCGCAGCGCTTCGATGGTCGTGTCCTCGCGTAGCCCTTCGTCCTGGTCAAAAATTACCGGCGGTTGGCCTTTCTTCTTCGCCGGAATTTCGACGCCAACAATCTGCGACTTGAAGCGCCCTTCCTTCTGCGCGGCGACGGCTTTGCGGTGCGAATTGACGGCGAACTCGTCCTGCTCTTCGCGGGTGATGCCATATTTTTCGGCGACGTTCTCGCCCATCACCCCCATGTGATAGTCGTTGTAAATGTCCCACAGTCCGTCGTGCACCATGGAGTCCACCAATTGCCCGTTGCCCAGGCGATATCCCTGGCGCGCGCTCGGCAGAAGATACGGCGCGTTGGTCATGGACTCCATGCCTCCGGCGACGACGATCGAACTGTTGCCGGTTTCGATGGCCTGCGCCGCCAGCGCGACCGCTTTCAATCCCGAGCCGCACACCTTGTTGATCGTCATGGCACCTGCTTCGGGCGCGAGTCCGCCGAATAACGCCGCCTGCCGCGCGGGATTTTGACCGAGCCCGGCGGAAACGACATTGCCCATGATGCACTCGTCGACTTGCCGCGGATCGAGCTTCGCCCGCTTGACCGCTTCGCGCACGGCAATCGCGCCTAATTGTGGCGCGCTCACGCCGCTCAGGCTTCCCTGAAATTTTCCGATCGCCGTCCGGCATCCCGCCACGATCACAACATCGTTGCAACCGGCCATGTTTTACGCTCCTTCGACGCACTCTTTCGATGCGCTCCGGCATGCATCGCGCCGCAAAAAATCGTCACTCATTATAGACGGCGAAGGGCTCCGCGACGCGCAATCGGTCCGGCATCGCGACCACCCGCTCTTTTGTAACGCGCTCGCGGCGGATGACCTCGCGATGGGGAACGCGTGAGAGCGAATCGCGATGCCGCGCGAACTTCACTTCGCGCGCCATCGCGCAGGTGACTTTCGTACAGCGTTGCGCGCACCCGTTCCTATCATTTTTCTCTTGACTTCGTTCCGCGTTGACTCTATACATCAATCAGTTGCAACAAAACACCGTTGCGGAATTCCATGAAGAATGGAAAGGGAGAATAGATCCATGGCAACCAAAAAGAAAGCTGCAAAAAAGAAAACCACCAAAAAGCACTAAGCACCTGCAACAGGCAACGACAAAGGGGACGCGATGAGCGTCCCCAAAGTTTTTACGCCGTTTTCCAGACTCCCATCGCCCTTCCGTTGGGTCCCCTGAACGAAATTTTTTCGGTGGAGCACCGGGCGTCCTCGCCCGGCTGGACGGGCGAGACGTCCGTCACTCCACTAGTTGACGCGAGACCCCGATTTTCTCTGCCCAGCCGCTACCATCTTCTCCGTTGCCGGACACAGATTGCGATACGGACAATACGCGCAGTGATAACCCGGCTTCGCGCCAAACTCTCCCCGCGCGATTGCGTCCGCCGCTTCCCGCACCTGCAATTTCGCCGCTTCCAAGTCCGCGTCGGACCGCGTGGTAAAGATCATCGTGCCGTTTTCGAGGTTATGGAAAACCAACCGGTCGGCGCGCTTCTCCCATATCTCCCTCGCCGCCAGCGCATACAAAGAGAGTTGCAGGCTCCCGTCGGCATCTTCTTGCGACTTCGCCTTGCCCGTCTTGTAGTCCACGATGGCAACGGTATCTGGCCCAGTGCGATCGATGCGATCCACGCGCCCGGTCAACTTCGCCGCCCCCACTTTCAACTCGAACTGGCGTTCGGTATCGACGACCTCGGGCAATGGCGCGTTGCGGGCCGCCTCGAAAAACTGCCGCAACTGCTCCATCCCCTGCCGCAGGTACAGCTCATACTGATAGCGGTCGGCAAGGCCCGCCGAAGCAAGGTCGGCGCGAAACTGCTCGATCAATTCGTCGTCGCCCATCTCGCGCCCACAACGCTGCGCATCGTAAAACGTGCGCAGAATGCGGTGCATGGCCGCTCCGTATTGCAGCGACGCCGGGGTCTCGCGCGGCAGGTTCCACTCCCTTTCCAGCTTGAAGCGCAGCGGGCATCTTTCGTAATCGTCAATGGACGACGCGCTCAGCCCCGTGATGAAGCTTGCCAATGGCGGCATCAGCAGCCACGCCGCCACGTTCGATTGCGGCACGGCAGTTCCGGGTTCTGCCCGGGCGGCGATATCCCGCGTGAACGCCGCTGGACGCATGACCCAGAATTTCTTGTAGGCCCGGTTCGCCATGAACTCGCGTAGAAACTGCGTCGGCTTCGGGTCCTTCTTGCCCCTGCCCTCGTGCGCATAGATCGCCAGCGTGTCCTTGGCGCGCGTCATGGCAACGTAAAAAAGTCGGCGCTCTTCTTCTTCGTGCAACGTTTTGTCGTCGCCGGCAGCCGCGTCCGGCCGGCGCAGCTCCGCCGGAAACGCAACCAGCGGCTCCCTATATACGGTTGGAAACGAAGTGGACGAGCCGCGAATGATCGCCACATGCCGGAACTCCAGCCCCTTGGCGGCGTGCGCGGTCAGCAGCCGCACACCATCTCCCTCGACGACCGGAAGCTCGATCTTCCCTTTCGCCTGCGCAAAATAATCGAGGTACTCAAGAAATTCGGACGCGCTCCCAGTTTCGGCAATCGGTCTCTTCTGCCATGCTTCGACAAATTGCGCGAATGTGTCGAGCGAAGCCGACTGCGGCAGACCGAAGAGCCGCACCACAATGTTCACCGCAGCGACCGCGCGAACTCCGTCCTTCTCCACTTCGCGGCGCGCGCTCTCCACGCTTCCGAGCACCGCCGCGCCGCCCGCGAGCTTTCCCAATATCGTGCGCAGATCGAGTTCCTCCCGCCGCACCGCCCTCACCGCCGCCCGCAATTCCGTTGGGTCGATGCCGAACCGCGGCAGCGCCGCCACGCGAAACAGGCTGGCGGCATCGTTCGGCGACCGAGCGGCGGCGAGGCACGCCACCACGTCGCGGACCTCCGCTGTGTCGAGCACGTCCAGGCCTTCGATGGAAAATGGAATGCCGCGTTCGGCCAGTTCATGGACAAGCTCATAGCGATGGTTGTGCCCGCGATAGAGCACCGCAAATTCTTTCCACTCGCAGCCCGGCTCTTGATGCATCCGCTCGATCCGCTGGGCGAGGTCGGCGGCCTCGACTTCTTTTTCTTTCCAGATAACAATTTCGACCGGCGGCGCAGCCGCGATCTCTCCTCGTTGCTTCGCCCGCTCCGCGCGCAGCGATTCCAACGGCGCGCGCTGATAAGAAATTGAAACTCCGTTTTGCGAGAACGTTGGCCCGAGCGTCGGTGCGGACTTTGGTTCGAACTTCGGTCCGAACACTGCCGGGTTCTCATTTACTATGCCGAACGCGCAACCTAGAATCGGCGCGAGCGAGCGCCGGTTCTTTTCCAGCACCACCACTCGCGCCGCGGGAAAATTCTTGGCGAACAGCGTAAACGCCTCGCTCGAAGCCCCGCGAAACCGGTAGATCGCCTGGTCCGGATCGCCCACGGCAAAAACGTTCGCCGCCGCCCCCGCCAGCAGCGCGAGAATTTCAACCTGGGCAAAGTTCACGTCCTGAAATTCATCCACCAGCAGGAAGCGCGCGCGGCCCCGTTCTTCCGCGAGCAACGCGGGATCGTCCTTGAGCAACCGATAGGCCTTGCTAATCATGTGGCCGTAAGTACCCAGGTTCTTTTCCCGCAGCATGTTTTCCACGGTGGCGAAAACGCGAGCGATCTCCTGGCAGCGCTCAAGAATCTCCGAGTCCTCCAATTCTGCTTGCTTCTTCGAGCGGGCCACGCGCGGCAACGCAACCTCGCCGCGTTCCAGGCGCTCTACGTAGCGCGCATATTCAGCGGGGCCGATGAGTTCATCCTGGCAACGCTGCATGAAATTCAGCAGGCTGTCGAGAAACTGACCGACGTTGGCCGCGCGCACAAAGTGCTTGAGGTGCAGATCGCGAATGCGGCGGCGCAAATACACCCAGAGATCTTTTTCGTCGAGCACGCCAAAATCAGCGCTGCGACGCTGGAGCAGTCCATAACACCACGCATGAAATGTGCAAGCCTGTAGGCCGTCGCAGTTTCTGCCCTGGAGTTCCGCGCGGACGCGCCGATTCATCTCCTCGGCGGCGTTGTCGGTATAGGTGAGCGCAAGAATTTCGTCGGGCCGGGCGTGGCCTTCGCGGATCAGGCTGGCCACGCGCTGCGTCAGCACGGTGGTCTTCCCCGTCCCCGCGCCCGCAATCACCAGCATCGGCCCGTGAACGTGTCCGATGGCTTCCCGCTGCCGTTCATCGGGAGCGATCTTCGTCTTTGTCGCAGGCAGGGCAGTCGCAGTCATTTGAAAAGTCGCCTAAGAAGTCGCTTGCCGGAGAATATCAGAGGCGGTTGTGGAATGCCCTGGTGTCGCTTCCCGGAAGTTCAAGACATAAAGCCACAATGTCATCCTGAGCGGAGCGAAGGACCTACGCATTCCACCGCCATAAAATGCATGGGTCCTTCGCTCCGCTCAGGATGACATGGGTTCTGATTCGCGTGAAATCGTAACCTTCAGCGCCTTTCGCCCGATACGGATCGGCAAAGTTGCGGGTAGGCTCTCGACGAAGATCAACGGACCAAGTGCTACGCTGCTTGGTCCGATTCTCACGGCACCCTCTTTAATTTTGCGCGCCCCCTCGGCAACGGATGAGACAAGACCCACGCGAGCTAGCAATTTATCGAGTCTAATTCCAGGAAGATCTTGCTTGAAGGTAATGGCTGGCTCTTCCCACAGGTGGGCCACCTCGCTGTACTGGACGCTGGCTCCGTCTTTGTCGTAGATGTTAGCCGACTGGCGGTCCAAGACTGGCATGTCGCCAAGCCTTCTTGTGGCACCCACCTCGTCGTATTCGGCGGAACGCTGTGATAGTGCGTCGGGCAATATCTTGTCCTGAAACTGCTTTGCCCAATCCTCCGCCGCTTTCGCCGCTGCCTCCGCCGAGTAAAAGTCGTCTACAATCCCCCGCGCCAGCTCTTTCTTCAGCGCCATGGGATGCGCTTTCCCGCTCGCCGCATCCGACTTCATTTGCGCGATGGCGTCCACTCGCACATCCGTCAGCAGTTCGTAATAGCGCCACATCATTTCGTCGGAAATCGACATTACTTTGCCGTACATTTCCAGCGGAGGCTCGTGGATTCCGATTGCGTTGCCCAGCGACTTCGACATTTTGTTGACGCCGTCGAGGCCTTCGAGGATAGGTGTGGTCAGCACTACCTGCGACTCCTGGCCATACGCCCGCTGCAACTCACGGCCCACCAGCAGATTGAATTTCTGGTCGGTGCCGCCGAGTTCCACGTCGGCTTCGAGCGCGACGGAGTCGTATCCCTGCGCCAGCGGATACAACAGCTCGTGCATGGCAATCGGCTTCTCGTCCTGGAAGCGCTTGTGGAAGTCCTCGCGCTCCAGCATTTGCGAGACCGTAACTTTCGCGGTCAAACGGATGAAATCTTCTGCCGAAAACTTCGAGAACCAGCGGCTGTTGAAATCGACGACCGTTTTCTCCGGGCTGAGAATTTTGAAAACTTGCGCCTTGTAGGTCTCGGCGTTCTCCACAATCTGCTCGCGGGTCAGCGGCGGCCGCGTCGCCGAGCGCCCCGTCGGATCGCCAATCATGCCGGTGAAATCTCCGATGAGGAAAATTACGGTGTGGCCAAGGTCCTGAAAGTGTTTAAGCTTGCGCAGCAAGACCGTGTGCCCCAGATGCAGGTCGGGCGCGGTCGGATCGAAGCCCGCCTTCACGCGCAGCGGTTTGCCCGATGCAAGCGAGCGTTCCAGCTTCGAGCGCAGTTCGGATTCCTTGACGATCTCCGCCGCGCCCTTCTTGAGATATGCGAGTTGTTCGTCCACCGGTGGAAAGTTAGACATGTCGTAGTGATTATAGCGACTCGGCCATGGAGAGCCGGGCGTCCCCGCCCGACCGCCGAACTGCTGGACGGGCGAGACGCCCGTCGCTCCACCCAATAGCTGTATTACTGCCGCCGATAAAAGCTCAGCGCCGCGTCTCCCTGCGCCAGCTTGCGATAGCGCCGCAATTCCCCGAACGCCTCTCCCGGATCGAACCGCTTCTCATGTTCCGCGATGGCCACGCTCGTCTCGCGCAGCAATTTCGATTCCGCCAGGGCCGTCAGCGTTTTCGCGTACTCCTCCTGCATGGAATATGGCGGATCGAGAAACACGAAATCGGCAACGCTCCCCGCCGCTTCCAATTGCCGCAAGGCTTTCCCGGCGTCGGCCTTCACGATCTGGAAGCCGCGCGCAATCCCCCCAAAAATTCCCAAAGACTTCAAGTTTGCGGCAATCAGGTCCGCCGCTGCTTTGGACGACTCGACGAAATGCACCATCCGCGCGCCGCGGCTCAGCGCCTCAATGCCCACCGCGCCTGTGCCCGCATACAAATCGAACCACGTTGTCTCCGCGAGCGCCGCCGGATTGCCCGCCGACAGCACGTTGAACAGCGTCTCGCGCAGCCGGTCCGCCGTCGGACGGATTTCGAGCCCGGGCAACGAACGCAGCCTCCGGCGCCGGTATTGTCCCGCGATCACTCGCATAATTCTCCTGTAGAGACGGGGTGTGGGGACGGGGCTTTGCCCCGTCTCAAGCGGGGCAAGCCCCGCTTCCACACCGAGCCACGCCAGCTCAATGCCCCTTCCGGCCCAGCCCTTCCGATTTGGAATCTCGCATCGAATCGGCATCGACCGGAGTCTAAACAGATAGAATACTGGCAGGCATGTCAATGCGCAGTTGGTCCATCCCGCTGGGACGCCTTTTCGGAATCGAAATTCGTATTCATCTGACGTTCCTGTTTCTGCTGGTCTTCTTGTTTAGCACCGAAGCCGCCACGCAGAATGCGGCTGCCGCTTCCCGGGTCCTGGGCTTGTTTGGCATCGTTTTCGGCAGCGTGGTGCTGCACGAAATGGGTCATGCGCTGGTGGCCCGCGGCTCGGGCATTCCGGCGAAGGGCATCATCCTGCTGCCGATCGGCGGAATCACCATCCTCGACGAAGCGCGCGCCGTTCCCGACCCCATCAACGGCTGGAAACGCGACATCCGCATCGCGGTTGCGGGGCCGCTGGTGAATCTGGTCATCGCCGGATTGTCCGCGCTGGTGCTGCTCGCGGCCGTGCCTGGATTTTCGCTGACCGCAAGGCCGCTTCTCCATTCGAGCGCGCTGCTGCGGAGCATCGTCTGGTCGAATCTTTACCTCGGCTTGTTCAACCTGCTGCCGGCGTATCCCATGGATGGCGGGCGCGTTCTCCGCGCCGTGTTTGCGCGGCGCGTGGATATGGTCCGGGCCACGCAGCGCGCCGTCCGCATCGGCCACGTTTTTTCCATCCTGTTCATGATGACCGGAATTCTCATGGGTAACTGGTGGCTGGTGATGATCGGATTCTTCCTCTTCGTGGGCGCGCAACTCGAAGAGCGCTCGGCCGTTTTTCAATCGGTGCTGCAAAGCGTGCGCCTGGAAGAAGTCATGCTCACCGATTTCGCCACGCTCTCGCCCGCCGACACGCTGGAAGACGCGATCGAGAAAGCCGTGCACACGCTGCAGGACGATTTTCCGGTGGTGCGCGGCAGCGACATGGTGGGCGTCGTCTCGCGGCAAAAAATTCTCGAAGCGTTGCGCGCCGATGGCAACGGTTATGTACAGGCTGTGATGAACCGCATTTTCGAAGTGGCCGCCAAGCAGGAGTCGCTCGCCTCCGCCTTCCGCAAGCTTTCCGCCCGCAATCTCAGCATCATTCCCATCGTCGACGAACAGCGCCTGGTGGGAATCGTCACCCTGCAGAACCTGATGCACTCCATGGCGCTTTTGGCCGAAAGCCGAAAATTGCGCCGGGGAGCGCTGGATTCCTAGGGCGTGTCATCAAATTGGATATATGCGGTGAGGAGTAGTTGCCGATAGATTTGTGGGATGGGAGTGCGGCGCTACGGGTTACGGGACGATCAGTGGGAGCGGATCGAAGGGATGTTGCCGGGTCGAAGGGGTTCGGTGGGCCGTCCGGCCGAGGATAATCGGTTGTTTGTCGAGGCCGTGTTATATCGCTATCGGGCCGGGATTCCATGGCGGGACATGCCGGAACGTTTTGGCGACTTCCGCGTCGTGCATACGCGGTTCAGTCGGTGGGCGAGGCGCGGGGTGTGGAAGAAGTTATTCGAGCATCTGGCGGCGGATGCGGACAACGAATACGCGATGATCGATTCGACCATCGTGCGCGCGCATCAGCACAGTGCTGGGGCGCGTAAAAAGGGGGCTCGGACCAGGCCATCGGACGCAGCAAGGGCGGGTTGAGCACCAAGATTCATGCCACCGTCGATGCCCTCGGCAACCCGACCGGGTTTCATCTTTCGCCCGGACAGGCGTGCGATCTGGAGGGAGCCGACGTGCTGCTGCCGCTGGTGGAGGCCGACATCGTGCTCGCCGATCGAGGCTTCGATGCCGATGAGCGGGTTCTGATTCCGCTGGCGCAGGCGGGCAAAGTGGCGGTGATTCCGCCCAAAGCCAACCGCAAAATCCAGCGCGAATACGACAGGGATCTCTATCAGGCGCGCCACCGGATTGAAAACTTCTTTGCCAAACTCAAACAGTATCGCGCCATCGCCACCCGCTACGATAAAACCGCGCGCAACTTCCTCGCCGCCATCCACCTCGCCGCCACCGTCATTTGGCTCATTTGATGACACGCCCTAGAATAACCGGATCGCCTTGGCCCGCTGGACGGCGGGCACTTTTCTCAGAACCGCCAGCACCGTTTCCGGCACTTGTCCATCCACATGGACCACCGCCACGGCTTCACGCGGAGTGCCGGAAGCTTCAGCACTGCTGCCTTCCGCCGGCCGGCCCAGGGAAAAATTGGCGATGTTGATCTGGTGTTCGCCCAGGATCGTACCCACCCGCCCAATCACGCCCAGCACGTCCCGGTTCCGCATGTAGATCAAATCGCGCTCCAGGGGCGCTTCCACATCAATGCCATCCACGTGCAAAAGGCGCGGCATGTTGCCGTGCAAAACCGTGCCCTTGACAAAATGTTCTTCCTGGCTGGTCTTGAGGAAAATGGAAATCACGCTTTCTCCGCGGGAGCTTTTGGGCTGACTGGCTTCGTGCACCCGCAAACCGCGAGAAGCGGCGATGGCAGCGGCGTTCACCAGATTGACTTCCTCCTCCAGCCCCTGATTGAGGATGCCCTTGATAGCGGCATTGCGGATCAGCTCCGTCTTGCCTTCCGCGATGTGGCCGCTGTAACGCACCGAGATTTCCTCAATCGTGCCTTCGCTGGTTTGCGCAAGAAACGCGCCCAGCCTCTCCGCCAGCACGGTAAAGGGCTGCAATACCAGGTATTCCTCGTGCGAAACCGACGGCACATTCACCGCATTCTGGATCACGCCGTGTTTCAGGTATTCCTTCACTTGCTGCGCGATCTGGATGCCCACCGCCTCCTGCGCTTCATGCGTGGAACCGCCAATGTGCGGCGTGAGCACCACGTTGGGTAACGCCGCCAGGGGCGAATCCTTGAGAGGTTCGTGGACAAAAACGTCGAGCGCGGCGCCCGCCACATGGCCTTGTTTGAGCGCTTCCACCAGGGCCGCTTCATCCACCAGCTCGCCCCGGGCGCAGTTCACCAGGCGTATTCCCTTCTTCATCTTCTTCAGCGATTCCGCATTGATCATGCCCGTGGTCTGCGGAGTCAGGCCGACGTGCAGTGTGAGGTAGTCGGCGGCGGCGTAGATTTCGTCGAGCGATGCCATGCGGATGTTTTGATCTTTCGCGATCGACGGGGAGACGAATGGATCATGGGCCATGATTTCCATTCCGAAGGTGCGCGCCCGCCGCGCCACTTCCATGCCAATTTTCCCCAGGCCGACGATGCCGAGGGTTTTGCCGCGCAGCTCCGTCCCTTGCAGCGACTTCTTTTCCCATTTGCCGGCGTGCATGAGCGCGTCGGCCCGGCATAAATGCCGCGCCATGGCCAGGCACATGGCGATGGTTTGTTCGGCCACGGCCACGGCGTTGGCGCCGGGCGTGTTCATGACGCAGATGCCTTTGCGCGTGGCCGCGTCGAGGTCGACGTTGTCCACGCCAATGCCAGCGCGGCCAATCACCCGCAACTTGCGCGCGTGTTCGAGCAACGCCGCATCTACTTTCACGGCCGAGCGCACGATCAAAGCATCGGCCGACTCCAGTTCAGCGGCCAGTTTGCCGTCCAATTGGTCATGGGTGATGACGGTCCACTGCGGCTCCTTAAGCAGGTCCACGGCAGAAGAAGAGATTTTTTCCGCTACGATGATTTTCATAAGTGTGTCCAAAAATAAGTGCGTCCGAAAATAAGTCTGTCCGAAAAATGAGCAGTACAGTCTAGCAGTCGCGGCTGTCGATCCAAACTTGCCGATGGAGTGCCGGGCGTCCCCGCCCGGCCGCCGAACTGTTGGACGTGCGAGACGCCCGTCCCTCCACTTGCCGGGTTACACCCCGCCCGGCTACGGCCGCTCCGCCTGGCTCCTGGCATAGACTTCCTGGGCGGCGCGCACGGCCGATCCATATTGCACGGGTTTCCCGGTCACGCGCGTCAGCACGTGTTCCAGCGCGCCCAGTATTCCAATCGTGTCCAGATAGTCGAAGTAGCCAATGTGGGCAATACGGAACAACTTGCCTTTCATGTCGCCCTGTCCGTTGGCCACAACCGCGGAAAAGCTTTCGCGGAACTCCTTCACGATGGCTCCGGAATTCAGTCCCGCGGGAGCGTTGATGGCGGTGAGCGCCGCCGCCGGGCACGATGGAGCAAAAAGCGTAAGCCCGAGCGCCTTCGCTCCGGCGCGGGTCATCTCCGCAGCCAACTCGGCGTTGTCGACCAGGGCCTTGCGTCCGGCGGCCACGTCGCCGCCGCCCATTTGCCGGACAAAATCCAAGGCCGCGCCCATGGCCGCCCACAACGAAGTCGCGGGAGTGTAAGCCGACTCTCCCTTGGCCGCGTTCTTGCGTTCTTTGCGGAAGTCGAAGTAGTAGCGCGGAGACTTCGCCGTCTCCATGCGCTTCCACGCGCGTTCGCTGAAAGCCGCGTAAGCCAGGCCGGGAGGAATCATGAGCGCCTTTTGCGAGCCGCCAATAATCACGTCGATTCCCCAGGCGTCCACGTCGAAGTGGGTCGTGCCGAGACCGGTGATGGCGTCCACGACGAACAAGGTGTCGTCGCTCTGCGCGCGCACCAGCTTCGCAATCGCTTGAATGTCATGCCGCGCGCCGGTGGAACTTTCCGTTGCCTGCACATAGACGGCGCGCATGTCCGGCGTCAGCTTTTTGCGAATTTCGTCGAGCGAAAACGTCTCACCGTACGGCACCGTGACCAGCTCGACCGCGCAGCCAAAGGCCTTGGCCAGGTCGCGCCAGCGTTCGCCGAATTTTCCGGCGGTGAGCGCCAGCACCTTGTCGCCAGGAGAGGTCAGATTGGAAACCGAGCCTTCCATCACGCCGGTGCCCGAGCAAGCCAGCACCAGCACGTCGTTCTTCGTGCCGATGAAGTCCTTCATGTCGCTCAACACGCGTGTGACCAGCGCGCGGAAATCGGCGGTGCGATGGTGCATGGCGAACGAGGCCATGGCCGTCTGCGCCGCAGGCAGCAAAGGCGTGGGGCCGGGAGTAAAGAGGCGGTTCTTTAGCAGCATGGCATGAGTCCTTGGCGATAGGATTTCCTGATAGTCTACCGGAACAAACCCCCAACGCAAACATTTTCGGTGGAAATATATGGGGCCTCCCCCGATCTTGCCAGCGGCTTGCGGACACGTTCTTCCGCCTGCGTAACCGCTATAATGGCCTCACTATGAACCTGATTGAGCAAATCCAAAAAGACATTACCGCCGCCATGAAGACGCGCGAAGAGCAACGGCTTTCCACGCTGCGCATGGTCAAGAGCGCGCTCAAAAACAAAGAAATCGAAAAGATGGCGCCGCTCGACGACAAGGAATCGCAGCAAGTGCTCTCCACCCTGATCAAGCAGCGCAAGGACTCGGTCGAGCAGTTCACCAAGGGTGGACGCCAGGAGATGGCCGACAAGGAAGCTGCCGAAATCAAGCTGATCGAAACCTATCTGCCCAAAGCCGCCGGCGAGGAAGAAATCGTGGCCGGAGTCCGCGCCGCCATCGCCGAAATGACGCCCGCTCCCGCCATGAAAGACATGGGAATGGTAATGAAGGCCGCCATGGCGCGCTTCGCCGCCGCCGGGATGCGAGTGGATGGCAAGGTGGTCAGCGAGGCGGTGAAGAAAGAGTGGCGGGGAAATGAGCACTTTGCTCAGAACAGAGTTCTCTGCTTCAGATCAAAGCGAAACCTACTGGCCCGGAGATATTCTTCTACCTCATCGAAGGCAAGCCAGCGCCGGTCAAGCTGTTCAGCTACGGAACCTGTCGTGTTTGAGCCCGCAAATGGATCGATCACGAGGTTGTTCGCCTGCGTGAGTAGCTTGATGAAGAAACTGGGCAAGGCTGCGGGAAAGCGAGCCGGATGAATCTTCGTGCCTGTTTCTTTGCACATCGTAGTGTATTCGTCGTTTGCAGCGTTGTTGCCGAGCTTGAGCATACTCTCGGCAAAGCGCTCTTCAACTACGTTCGGCGGAATTGCCCCGCCTGAGCTAATCTTGTCGAAGCTGCCGCGAATCACATGACCGGAGGGTCGAACGGTTTCTCGGACCCCGTTCCTAGCTAGCCGGATCATGTCCGGGCTGTATTCCTTCAGCACGTTGAGATTAGAGGCCTTGGGCCACGGCGACTTTGAGAACCACCATACGTACTCAACTGAGTCCCGGACGCGAATGCGGCGGACTGTAACCCACTCCGCAGGCGCTGGCATCTTGGCTGGGTTGTACCAGAAGCATTCCTGGGCGAGGTGGAAACCGATGGTTTCAACAAGAGCAACCATCAACTTGAAGTGGTAGATCGAGCGGGTGGGGGTTCCCTTGTTCCAACTCCCACCGATGTTCAGCACAAAGCTGCCGTCTTCGGTCAAGATTCGGCGAACCTCTTTTGCAAACGGTAGGAACCATTCAACGTACTGATCTTTCGACACATTGCCGTATTCTTTCTTAAAGTGGAGGGCATAAGGCGGCGAAGTCAGAACCAGATGGGCGGATGCATCGGGCAGTGCCTGCAACATTTCAAGAGACTTGCCCAAGTATGCGGCACCGAGTCTTGTAATGTAGTACGGAGCATTCGGCAATAGGGCGCGAACATGGTCGGAAGGCACGTTCGTGCCAGTAACATAGCCCGCATTCTCGGGATGCTCTGTATTTGGACGCTCGGGTCTCCGTTTCTTGACCTCAGCGTTTTTACGTTGGGTTGAAGGCATCTACTCACCAGTATCGCCGAAAGTAGCGTACTAGAAATAGGTTTACATTGTCAACCCTTTTTGTGGAGCGAACTTTCAAATCCGAGGAATGGGTATCTCAGGCGGAAGCAGCGCGCATCCGGGGTGTTTCGAGACAAGCCATCGCGCGATTGATCCGCAAAGGCAGGTTTAAGCGCCTTGAAGTTGCCGGCCGGTTGTTGTTGAGACGAACCGAAGTTGAGGAATACCGGAATGAGCGTCCGGGCCGTCCCCCGCATGAGCGAAAAGATAAAAAACGTTGAGAGGCTAATCGAAAGTCTGACTCCGTCCGAGTTGGAGAGTCTCACCTCGTACCTGCGCTCGAAACTTCCAAAACATCCACTCGAAGACAAATGGGGCATCGGCTACGAGTTGATTCTTGATGCGATATACCGTTCACAAGACATCGTTCAACGCGGAGTCCGAGGCGTTATCGCCGAAGCAGTCTTCGAAGCGAAGGTCTTGCCCGCGATCGAAGGCTGGCGCTCTGTACCGGTCATTGGCGATCTTCCCTACGATTTCAATATCAAGCGGGACTCGGACGGAAGAGAAATCAAGATCCAGGTGAAGCTACAGCGCACTCAGAAAGGCGTGCCCCTCACACGAAGCGTCTTTGGCCCGGACACGTTTATTGTCGAAGTGCAAAAAACCCGTAGCGGCACAAAACGCAAACGGAACAAGGCTGCCTCACCTAAATCGTCCCCAACTGCGCCCGAGAAAACACGGCCCTACCAGTTCGGAGATTTCGACATCATCGCAGTAAACATGCAACCTTCCACGCGAGACTGGACGCGCTTCATGTACACCATCGGTGTTTGGCTGATGCCGAGAGCTGGGGACAAAAGGTTAGTCGAGATCATGCAACCCGTGAGCCGCAATCGTTCAGACGTATGGACGGACAACATCGCAGAGTGCGTCAGTTGGTTCTTGTCAGGGCAGAGGAAAGTCGTTTTTGATATGAAGGCGTCAAAGCGACGAAAAGGGGCCGAACATAGAGCAAAGAACGTCGCAAAACGGAAGCCTTAGATTTCGGTGGTCTCACAGACAAGTCGCCGGGCGTCTTTTACTTGCCCCTCTGCCATTCCCGATACGCTTCGCTCTTCCCGATGCCGCGTTCCTTGGCCGCTTTTTTAGGGCGGATTTTTCGCCGGCGTTTTCTTGCGTCATGATTTCGCGGACGCGCTGGGCGAGGCTTACAGTTCCGGTTGCGGACGGGGCTGCTCCTTCTTCGGCCTCGCCCGACTTTCATGCGATTGCCCTGGCATTACAGGGTGAGCGTGGCGCGGACACTCCAGTCCGCGTACAATCGAACATTCGCTATATGCCGGAGCTTCGTCGTGGTCTCATCATCGTGAATACCGGCGCGGGCAAGGGCAAAACCACGGCGGCCATGGGAACCGCGCTGCGGGCCGTGGGCCAGGGAATGCGCGTCCTGATGCTGCAATTTCTGAAGGGCTCGTGGCATTACGGCGAACTCGACGCGGTCGCGGCGTTTGGCGGCAAGTTCGTCATCAAGCAGATGGGACGCGGCTTCGTGAAAGCCGGCGCCGAAAAGCCCGACCCGGAAGACGTGCGCATGGTGGAGCAAGCCTGGGCCGAGGCCGAGCGGGCCATCCATTCCGGCGAATGGGACCTGGTGGTGCTCGACGAAATCAATTACGCCATCGCCTACGGTATGCTGGACGCGGCCAAAGTGGCCGAGTCCCTGGCGCGCAAGCCGGAGATGGTCCACGTCATCTTGACCGGAAGGAACGCGCATCCGACAATTGTCGAGTTGGCCGATACGGTGACGGAAATGCGCCAGGTCAAACATGCCTACGAAAAAGGCGTGATGGCGCAGAGAGGAATCGAATACTAGTTGCCAGTTGCCAGCTACCAGTTACCAGTAAGAGCAGGTTTTACTGGTGACCGGCAACTGAGAACTGGCAACTGGCAACTGCTCTTATGGCTTGGTTCAAACGGCAATCCGGCGAGTTGGACACTTCGGGCGAGAAGAAAGTGCTCACCGAGGGCTTGTGGGTAAAGTGCGAGGGCTGCCGCCAGATCATTTGGAAGCGCGACCTCGAAGCGAACCTCAACGTCTGCCCGAAGTGCGGCAAGCACTTCCGCATCGATGCCCGCGCCCGCCTGGCGCAGCTTCTCGACGATAACAAGTACGAAGTTTTCGACGGCAACCTCGCCTCCAACGACCCGCTCAAATTTGTGGACCTGAAGGCCTACTCGTCGCGCCTGAAGCAGGCGAAGGCGGCGACGGGCCTGAAAGACGCCATCATTAACGCCCAGGGCAAACTGAACGGGCGCCCGGTGATCGTGAGCGCGATGGAATATTCGTTCATCGGCGGGAGTATGGGAGGGGTGATGGGCGAGGCCATTACGCGGGCGATTGAAAAGGCGCTGAAAACGCGGACGCCGCTTATCATCGTTTCGGCATCGGGCGGCGCGCGCATGATGGAAGGCGTGATCAGCCTGATGCAGATGGCGAAGATTTCCGCCGCCCTGGCGCGTTTGGATACGGCGCGCGTCCCCTACATCTCGGTTTTGACCGATCCCACCACCGGCGGCGTGACCGCGTCGTTTGCCATGTTGGGCGACTTCAATATCGCCGAACCCGACGCGCTGATTGGTTTCGCCGGGCCGCGCGTGATCGAGCAGACAATCCGGCAAAAGCTGCCGCCGGGGTTTCAGCGCTCGGAATTTCTCCTGGAGCACGGCATGCTCGATGCCATCGTCGTGCGTAAGGACCTGAAGGCGTACATCGCCCGCGCGCTGGATTTCATGATGCCGGCAGCATAACCGGCCACTGAAATACCAAGGTTTCGTATCAGGGCATCGCTTTAGCGATGCCATAAATCTCTCGAAATCAACCGCCCCTTTAGAAACTGTGTGAGAACCACGATCCCGGGGTCGCGGTGGAGCGAAACTTTTCGTTTTCAGCCGCGAAGCGGCGCAATCGCATTCTATGTTCGTGCCTCCGAGCGTGCGGAATGAAATTCACGGTTTTCAGCCGCGAAGCGGCGCAAGAATGCAGCCCACGGCGTAAGCCGTGGGTGGAAGTGGAAAATAAACAAGCCCCAGCGGGGCGAAAGATGAGTTCTCACACAGTCTCTTGAGTCGGCTGCTGGAGAATTCACTCCAGCCTTTCGTCCGGCAGCCTTTCGTCCCTAAAATAAAAGGCCGGGCGATTGAGCCCGGCGCTTCTTGGTGAGAAACCGTCGATGGCTGAGTTGAGCTAGATCGGTTTCCCGTTAACCTCTTTTGAATTTCCGCCCGAAACCCTCACACCATCAGCGCCAGCCGTTCCAGTTCGAGCTCCAGCACCGGCAGAGAACAGCCTGCCATTTCCACCCGTCCGGCGGCGTCGATGGCGGCGATCTGCGAAACGCCATAGCCCCGCCCCGCCAGGAAAACTTGCAGCAGTTCCGCGGCTTCGCGCGAATCCACCATCCCGCCCTGGATTAGATCGTTTCGCAAGGCGCAGAGTTCCGTCGCCGAAAATCTTTCCTTACTGGCCATTCGCATGTTCGGCTTCCCTACCGTTGTTCAATTAGATTCATCGGCAACCAATCTTGTTTCATGCAATCCGAAGGCCATAACTTCGGTACCGCTCCAGAGGCGGTTTCTCGCCACCCCTAAGCTCTTAGAACCCAAGATCTTGCCAATGGTTGCAGCGATGGTAACGCGGGCCAGCGAGTGACATAACCACGCCATTCCTTGCCGGAATGACACGAAATGCGTCTCGTAATGGGCGGAAACCAGACTTTATCGGCTCCGGCTTCATGCTGCGTCGCTGGTGGCGGAGTCCACCAGCATGATGGGGATGTCGTCCTGAATGGGATACACACGGCCGCATTCGCCGCATTTCAGGCTTTTCCCGTTGGCATTCAGGAGCACCGGCTTCTTGCACACCGGGCAGGCCAGCATGCCGAGCAAATCCTGCGCAATCATGGCCGTTCCATTGTAGCGCAAAGCTGGTAGCGCAAAGCTGGGGTGTTCTCGCGCGCCGGGACGCGGCTCTTCGCCGGCGCTCCGGCTGCCGGCAACTTGCCCCACAATTGATTTGCTCCACAACTCTTAGTGTGTAATCCTGTTGAACGCACGCACATCAAGCAACACTTAGGAGCATCCCGATGCGAACCAAATCTCTTCTTGTGCTGATCGTGTTCTCCTCGCTAACCCTCTGGGCCGCCGACAAAATCACGCCCCTCAACATCAAGGAAGGTCTCTGGGAAATGACTGTTACTTTTTCCATGACCGGACTGCCAGCCATGTCGATTCCTCCCGAGGCCCTCGCCAAGATGCCTCCGGAGCAGCGCGCCCGCCTCGAGGGCATGATGGGCAACAAGCCCATCGTCCAAAAAGAATGCATCACCAAAGAGAAGCTCGAAAAAGCCTCCGCTTTCAACGCCAATAAAAACGGAGAATGCACCCGCACCGTCGTGAATTCCACGAGCAACAAAATCGAAATGAAGATCCACTGCGAACAAAAGCAGGGGGCGAGCGATGGCACCTTCGTGATCGAAGCCGTTGGTTCCGATGCCACCAAGGGCACAATGCATGTCGTCTCCAGCGCCGGCGATCATAAGACGAACAGCGACATGACGTTCAGTTCCAGGTACCTCGGCCCAGCTTGCGGAGATGTTAAGTAGAGCGTGTTTCAAAAATAGATTTGGGTAGGGCACGGCTTCAGCCGTGCCGTTTAGGGCCTGGAAAAATGCGGGCTTTAGCCCCTGAGGGACGCGCCTTCAAAGCTATAAGGCGTTTTTGAAACACGCTCCAGGGGCCGGACCAGCCGCAATCAAGACAGCGCCAGCGGCCGCAGCAGCCCGGATCCACGTGCGCCACGGCCCTCCTATGCCTGCGCCGGGCCACGGCCGGCCACCGGGCGCAACGGGGCGCCCAAGCTGCGCATCATGCGCTCAAACTGGGCCAGGTCGAGCGACTGCGGCCCGTCGGAAAGCGCGCGCTCCGGACAGCGATGCACCTCGACAATGATGGCGTCGGCGCCGACGGCAATCGCAGCCCGCGAAACCGGTCCAATCAGGCTCTGCTTGCCCGTGCCATGCGACGGATCGGCCACCACCGGCAGGTGCGAAAGCTCCTTGGCGAGGGCCACGGCGGCAAGATCGAAAGTGTTGCGGGTCGCGGTTTCGAACGTCTTGATTCCGCGCTCGCACAGGGCGACCTGATCGTTTCCTCCAGAAAGCAGGTATTCCGCCGCCAGCAGCCACTCCTTGATCGTGGCCGAGGGGCCGCGCTTGAGCAGGATCGGCTTCTTGACGGTCGCCAGCCGCCGCAGCAAGGCGAAGTTCTGCATGTTGCGCGCGCCGACTTGCAGCATATCGGCGTACTCGCAGATCAGGTCCACGTCCTCCGTGCTCATGACCTCGGTCACGACCGGCAGGCCGGTGAGTTCGCGGGCTTCGCGCAAAATCTTCAGCGCCTCAATTCCCAGGCCCTGGAACTCATACGGAGAACTGCGCGGTTTGTAAGCCCCGCCGCGCAGCATGGTGGCGCCCGCGCGCTTCACCCCTTGCGCCGTTTCCAGCATTTGCTCGCGCGACTCGACCGAGCAGGGGCCGGCAATCACAACCACTTCGGGGCCGCCGATCTTCACCCCGGACTCCACGCCGCCAACGTTGACCACCGACGGCTGCGGCCGCGTTTGACGGCTGACGAGCTTGAAGGGCTGGGCGATCGCGACCACGTTGTCCACGCCGGGCGCGACCGAAAGGGCTTCGATTTCGTTGCGGTTTCCTCCGCTGCCCACGGCGGCAACGATGGTGCGTTCGGTGCCATGCGTGACGTGGGGCTGAAATCCGGCTTCCCGGACGCGTTGAATGATGTGGTTGATCTCCTCTTCGGTGGCGTTGTCTGACATATTCACAATCATGGCAATTACCTTCCTTTCTTTTTGCCGCCAAAAACAAAAGCCGCGATTCTATCGCGGCTTGGGCGGGATCTTTTGAGCTTTCTTTTTTACGCTGGTGAATGGCTCCGATCCTGCACCTCCGCCGCGAATGTAAACCAAAAGCGGCTAAACAGACGGAAGATGCTAAATCGAGTCATAGAGATATTATACCGTAACAATTGCAATGCCGGTCTGCTGCAAAAGCTAGTGTAACCGAAATTACTGCGGCATGGAACTGGCAACACTGGAGAACACGTTGTTGGCGTTGCCCCCGATTAACTTCACCGTCCCGATCACCAGTACCAAAATAACGGCGAGCATGACCGCATATTCGGCGATGTCTTGTCCTTGCTCGTCGCTGCAAATACTTCGGAAAAACGCCCCCATAGGTCCTCCGCGCTAAACAAGCAAATGTCGTCGTAACGTCGTTTACGCAATAATGACGGCTCGGACGGCGATTGTCAATCGCGGCAGGCTCCGCGATGCCCGCCGTCAGCTTCCACGCGAGCCGGCTGCCGAAAGACCCGGGTCTCGCATAATTTCCTTTGCTGGTGGAGACGCGGCAAGCCGCGCCTCTACCGGATATCGGAGCCCACCTCCATTGTCCTATTTAACTGCCCGCACGCCGCGAAAATGTCGCGCCCGCGCGGGCGCCGCACAAATGCCGGAATTCCCGCCGCCACCAATATCTGCCGGAACGCCGCCACCCGCCCCTCGTCCGGCGTCCGATAGGGCAGCTCCGCCCCCGGATTCAGCGCAATCAGGTTGATTCTCGCCCGCATCCCCCGCACCAACTCCACCACTTCGCGCGCCTGCTCCGGAGCGTCGTTCACCCCCTCGATCAGCGCATATTCAAACGTCATCCGCTCCCGCGTCCGCAGCGGAAACTCCCGCGCCGCCTGCATCAACTCCACCAGGTTCCACTTCCGGTTCAGCGGCATCACGGCGCTGCGCAACGCGTCGTTCGATGCATTCAGCGAAATCGCCAGCCTCGGGCGCACCGCCTCCCGCCCAAAATCGCGGATGCGCGGCACGATCCCCGCCGTCGACACCGTCATCCGCGACTCCGGAATCCCCACTCCCGCCACCAGCAGCCGCACCGACTTCATGAAATTGTCATAGTTCAGAAAAGGTTCGCCCATGCCCATGAATACGATGTTGACCCGCTGCCGCGGAGGCTCGACTCCCTGCTCGCGCAGCACCGCCGCGATTTGCCCCACAATTTCGCCCGCCTCCAGGTTGCGCTTGGCCCCAAGCAGCGCCGTGAAGCAAAACTTGCAATTCAGCCCGCATCCCACCTGACTCGATACGCAAATCGTGGCCCGGCGCCAGCCCTCTTCAGAAAATATGGAATTGTCATCCTGACCCTGAGCGAGTCGAAGGGGAAGGACCTGCTTTTCGCCGGCAGCAATTGTGCCCTCAGCTCGCGTCCCTTCCAAACTGAGCCGTCGCTCGTCGCCCGCTTCGCCGCTCTCGCCGCCGTCTCCCTCCGGCATCCAGACCGTCTCCACCGTCTCGCCGTCGGAGAGTTCCACCAGATACCGCACCGTGCCGTCGCGCGAAACAAACTTGCGCGCAATGGCCGGAAACCCTATCTCCCAGCCTTCCTCCGCCAGACGGGCGCGATACTCAAGCGGCAGCGTTGAAACCAGACTCCAGCCGCTCGGTCCTTTGCCGGTACACGGCAGCGAATAATTGCCGGCCCCGGTAGGCAGGCTGCCCCGACCGCAGCGCAAGAGTCGTGAGTTCCCCGAGGTCAAGTCCTAAGAGCGAATTGGCTGACTGGCTGGGCATTTGGCCTCGCACTTTGGGGGCTGGTGGAGCGACGGGCGTCCCTTCGGCAAGCTTACTGAGGTTCGCACAATATAGGGAACCTCTGATTAAGTTCGCGTTCGGATGGTTTTGGGTAGGGCACGGCTTCAGCCGTGCCGCTAGAGCCCGCCAAATATGCGGCTTTAGCCGCTGAGGGCCGAGGTCCCAAAGCAGCCCAACTCGCCATTGAGCACTTAATCAGACCTTCTATAGTGACATTTTCAGGATTGTCATCCCGACCCTGAGCGAAGCGAAGGGGAGGGATCTGCATTTCGCCCGCAGCATAACTGCAGATTCCTCGCGCCAAAACCGGGCGCTCGGAATGACAATTTTTTCTTGACGCGTGCATCCTTCCCACCGAAGTGTCACTATAATGTGCGATCCTCAATAGGGCAGGCTCTTGCCCGTCCTTAGTTGCGAAATTTCAATAGGTTGCCCATGCGATCTGAACGCGAGAAGCTGGTTGTGACGAGCAATCGGATTTCGCCAGGAAATCGAATGGACTATCACCAGAATGCCCGACTGACGATTCATTGTCGAGAGCAAATGACCAAAATGGTTGTCGCGCAGGGCGGGTTGGGAGTCTGTAATTCTGGTCGCGGTCGGTTTGCGATGAAAAAAGTCAGGCGTCAGATTGCAGGAGCGAAAACTCTGCAGCGCCCAGGTCTCGAAAACGGCGAGACGTGGAGTACCGGCCCGTCGTTGATCCCGTGTTGCATTCAACCGATGAAGGACCGTAGCCAATCGTGCGAGGTACAGGCGTGATAAACGTTATAATCGAGTTGAATTCGTGACAATAAACCAATACAATAACCCATATTGGGTTATTAGGAGTGCCGCATTTGAAGCAGTCCGTCTTGCAATGGAAAGCGCACGACTTCGACGTTTCCCAACTCGTCACAAATGGCACGCGACCAGACTACGTGACCTCTATGGGAGCGCTCTTCGCAAGAGATTGCTTGAAGGTTTTGCCCGAGCTGCGCGATGAAGCTATCGATACCGTCTTTGCCGACCCTCCCTTCAACCTTGGGAAAAAGTACCGCGAGAACACCAACGATAGCCTTCCTGATGATCACTACATTGAATGGTGCAAGAAGTGGGTTAAAGAGTGTGTGCGGGTGCTCAGACCCGGCGGCTCGCTCTTCGTTTACAACCTACCGAAGTGGAACATTCCCACCGGCGCATATCTGAACGAATTGGGAATGGAGTTCCGACACTGGATCAGCATCGAGATCAGCGCGTGCTTGCCGATTCCGGGCCGTCTCCACCCGAGCCACTACAGTCTGCTTTACTATTCCAAGGGAAAGCCGAAAACCTTCCGTCGAATTCGTACGCCAATTCTCCCGAAATGCAGGCGACTGCGGCGGGGAAGCTGACGACTATCGGCGGCCATCGGACGGCGTGACCTGCTCTGTGCTATACAGTGTGTACAAATGGCTAATCCGTACAAGTCGCAGGTAATCGAGTCGCTCCGGGAACGCTTGGGGAAACGCGAAAAATGAAGGGTAGCGAATCGCTTTTGATCGTTGGCGACGAGGCGGCACGTATTTACTTCCGCTACTCAAAAGTATTCCCCGGCGGGCGCACATTTTTCGGGCTGCGCGAAGTTGATCTTCGACAGCTCGAGGGCCACAATTCTTACCTTTGCCTTTTGCTAGACGACGGTTCGCCGCCCCTCTTCATCCCCTACGCGGACTTCGAGGAGGTTTTTCACGATGCCGAACCCGCCAAAGATGGGCAGTACAAGGTGCAGCTCTACAAGGACGGCGCCTTGCAGCTTTATATCGCTCGGCAGGGTCGATTCAACGTCGAGGGATACGTCGGACTAGGAGCGATGGAAGCCAGTATGGACGCCGGGCGATTGCGTCAAGCCCATGCCCTGTCACACTCTCAAGTGCAAACACTCCTGGCTGGCCTTGGGCATTTCAAAGGGTACGATGTCTGTGTGCCTGATAGCGACATCGGCCGGCTCGACTGGTCGTTGACCACGCGCTTCGCTCTCCGGCCAACCCTGCCTTCGGGGTTTGAACGGGTTTCTTCCATTCTGTCTGAAATGATGTGATTTGGGTCGCGTCTGGCCGAAGCACTTTGGAAGGCCTTTATGAGGTAGAGCATTCTACCCCCGTTTACTCGGGGCTTCTGCGTTTCAACGATATTTTATTGACCGACCCGAGGGTTTCACGATTTTCGATCGTATCCAATGACACAAGGCGAGACCTATTTTCGCGTCAGTTGTTTCGCCCAACGTTTAAGAAAAGCGGGCTAGCTGAGATCTGCAGTTTCATCGAGTACGCTAATGTTTTGGAATGGCATCAGCGTTTCTTGAACACGCGTTTATAGTGAGCCCAGCAATGGGAGCAATCGTTGCTCAGCGCTACTGATCGAAGTCTGCGAAATACAACGGTGACGCAAGACCGACAAGACCTGTGTCCAAGAGGAAGGGAAAAATGACGCGCTGGCTAGTTGTTGTTTTGGATGACGTTGAGCCCTGCCTGGAAGGGCCCTTCAAGACTAGCGAATGAGAGTCGCCACTGCTAGGGCGCATCGCAAGGGTGATCCTGAAAAGCGTGACGCTCTCTTCGGGTTGGATGTCAGCGATTCGGGGTCACCTGAGATCTTCGCTTTTGCTTCCAGCAGGATCAGCCCGGAGCCCGACGCGGCGTGAAGGCCGTCACTCCGTTGCTGCTGCCCACGAAGGGATCATACTCGGGGCGTTGGGCCGCATAGTCCAGCAATGGACAGGAGCCGACGGGCCGTACGCAGATTTTCGACGCAACTAATCAGGATTTCTTCGCGAACGATTTTCACGACGGGTTCCACCTTCCTGTGGCCCGCCTTCTTCGTACAGCGCCCGCAAAAATGCATACGCGTCGAGGCCAATGGTCTCGGCAACCTCGAAGAACTCTACAACGTCGAGTCGGCGCTCTCCTCGTTCGACCTTAGAAACGAACGACTGTGGGCGCGCCAATCTCTTGGCTAACTGCATTTGTGTGAGGTTTGCATTCTTGCGCGCAGTTACGAGCAACCGGCGAAGGCGTTCATGTCTGCGGGTGAACACTGATTTGGTCACGGGGATACACTAAGGCCGGGCGCGGAATAACCCAAAACAGGTTGTGAGGCCAAACCCAAATAGTACCGGAATGGTGAGCCGCCTATCCCACAAAATGTCTAGACCGGATGATGTACCACAATCGCCGGCGTGCCCTGCTGGGCCACGAGAACTTGCGGCGATTCCACCCGCAAAAATGCCCGCGCTTCTTGCGAATCGCGGGCATTGGAAATGTCCAGAAAGCGTGGTTGCCTAGACGGCGGTAACGTTCTCCGCTTGCCAGCCCTTGGGGCCCTTGGTCACGTCGAATTGCACGGTTTGCCCTTCTTGCAGGCTCTTGAAGCCGCCCGCTTGAATCGCTGAGAAATGCACGAAAACGTCTTCGCCATTCTGACGGCTGATGAAACCATAGCCCTTGGCGTCGTTAAACCACTTCACTGTTCCTTGTTCTGCCATTGATGTCCTATTCTTGTTTCTTGAAATGTGCTGAGAAGATTCGCTGCTGTGGAGGGGGTTGACGCTGGTTGGCGGTACCGGCCTGCAACTGCTGGTGAGTCAAACTTAGCACTTGTAGTGTAGCACAACCAACAGGGAAAAGGCGGAAAACTTTAGTACGGGGGGTGGGCGAGCTTTCCGCAGAGGCGCGGCTGGCCGCGGCTGAGTCGGGGCAAGCCCCGTCTCTACCGAGCTTGGGTTCGCTTTCTTTCGATGAATTAAGCTATACCTTGCTCATGATCGCTTTCCTCACGCTCGAACTCCGCATGGAAGCGGCGCACTCGCTCAAGGACAAGCGCCAGGTCACGCGCAGCGTTAAAGACCGGCTGCGGTCTTCGTTCAACGTCGCCGTCGCCGAACTCGATCCCAGCCTGCTCTGGAACCAGGCGACCATCGGCGTGGTCAGCGTCTCCGATTCGCGCGATTACCTGGACGGCCTGATGAAAAATGTGGAACGCGCCGCCACCCGCATCGCCAACAACGCGGGCGCCGAAGTGACCGACTCATTTGTAGAGTTTTTGTGACGGAAGAAAGCTGCGGGCTCCGAGCTACGAGCTGCGGGCAAGCGGCTGGCTCGAAGTCGTAGCTCGAAGCTCGTAGCTCGGCAATACGGAACCTGCCCACTAGCCGGTATTGACATGCTCCACGGGCATCTCCTTTCTGATAATCTTAAACGTTTTCTCGATTCGGAGTGTGCTGTGGAGCATCGTGGGCGGAAGTATCATCGCGGACGGCTGAGTGAGGCCATTCGCGAGGAAATCGAGACCATCCTCGAAGGCGAACTGGGCGATCCGCGCATCGGGCTGGCCAGCGTCAGCTCGGTGGCCATGGCCGAGGACGCGCGTTCGGCCCACATCATGGTCAACGTTGCCGGCGATGAGGCCGAAGCCGAGCGCACGCTGAAAGGGCTCAACGCCGCCAAGAATTACGTCCGCCACGAACTCGCGGAACGGCTGCGGCTGCGACGGCCTCCGGATCTTTATTTCCAGATCGATCGCGCCGATGAACTCGAGAGCCGGGTGGACGAACTTCTGGGCCGCGTCAAGAAACGGAGCCGGCAGAATGCGGATCCCAGCCCCTAAAAGGGTAGTTCTCAGTTCTCAGTTCTCAGTAAGTTCCTTGGCGCTTACTCACTGAGAACCGGGAACTGAGAACTCGACAGCCGAGAGCTAAGAGCAACGCATGTTAGACCGTGTTCTGCAAGAAATTCGCGCGCGCCGCCGCTTCGTCGTCACCTCGCACGCCCGGCCCGACGGAGACGGCATCGGCTCGGCCCTGGCCTGCGGCCAGATCCTGCGCGCGATGGGCAAAGACGCCGAAGTTGTCATGCACGACGGCGTGCCTCGCATCTATCGGAACCTTCCCTTCGCCGATCGCGTGGTTCACGCCGATGCCGTTCCCGCGAACTTTCTTGCGAACGACGCCGTCATCCTGCTGGAATGCGACAGCACCGGGCATGCGCTTCTCGAAGGCCTGGAAAACTGTTTTCTCATCAACATCGACCATCATGTGAGCGGGCGCAATTTCGCCCACGTCAACTGGATCGATTCCAGCGTCATGGCCACCGCCGAACTGATTTACCAACTGGCCCGCCGCGCCTGCGTTCCCATCGATCGCGACATTGCCACCTGCCTTTACACGGCGCTCATGACCGATACGGGCTCGTTCATGTTCGAAGGCACCAACGAGCACACTTTCACGGTGGCGCGCGAGCTCGTGCTCGCCGGCGCCGACCCCGCGCAGTGCGCGCGCCCCATCTATTTCGGGCATTCCACGGCCAAGATGCGCCTGCTGGGCGCGGCGCTTTCCAACCTGCATCGCGAAGGGCCGCTCGCCTGGATCTGGGTCACGCAGGAGCAGATGCAGCGCCTCGGCGCCCGCGAAGAGGATTGCGAGGGCCTGGTCAACTACGCGCTCTCCATGGGCGATGTGCAGGTCGCCATTTTCTTTCGCGAACTCGCCGATCGCCGCTTGCGCGTCAGCCTGCGCAGCAAGGGAGGGGTGAATGTCGCCACCGTGGCCGAGTATTTCGGCGGCGGCGGCCACCGATGCGCCAGCGGATGTGCCATCGACGGCCCTCTGGCCGTTGCCGTATCGCGAATCGCGGATCGCCTGCGGGCGGAGGCTGTAGAAACTGTGTGAGAACCACGATCTCGGAGTCGCGGTGGAATGAAATTCACGGTTTTCAGTGGAATGAAATTCACGGTTTTCAGCCGCGAAGCGGCGCAAGAATACAGCCCACGGCGTAAGCCGTGGGTTTAAGTGGAAAAGGAACAAGCCCCAGCGGGGCGAAAGATGAGTTCTCACACAGTCTCTGTAGTCTTGAATGCGAACCGATCCACGAGGTAGCGAGCGCGACCCATGAATCAAAAAACGGACCCGCGGACGAATCCACGAAATCGAACCGACGCGCTGCTGCTGGCGGCGTTCTGCGGATTCCTTTTCTTCTATGGACTCGGGGCCTTCGGTCTCGTCGGCGCCGACGAACCGCGCTACGCGCAAGTGGCGCGCGAAATGCTCGACCGCTCCGATTGGGTGACGCCCACGCTCGAAGGCAAAGCGTGGCTGGAAAAACCTGTGCTCTATTACTGGCAGGCGATGCTGTCGTTTCGCGCCACGGGCGTCAGCGACCGGGCTGCGCGCTTGCCCGCCGCGATTGACGCGGCCCTGCTCATCGCCGGAATTTATTGTTTTCTCCGGCGCTTCCGGCCCGGCAGCGAACTGGACGGCGCCCTCATCGCCGCGAGTTGCGCCGGCGTCGTTATCTTTGCCCACGCCGCGACAACGGACATGCCGCTCGCGGCCACTTTTTCCCTTGCCCTGCTCGCCTGGTTCGCCTGGCACGAAAGCCAGCGCCGCATCTATCTTGCCTCCGCTTATGCTTTTCTGGCGCTGGGGACGCTGGCCAAAGGCCCGGTCGCGCCCGCGCTCGCCGCCGTCGTCGTCGTTCTCTTCGCCGCCGTAAAGGGCGACTGGCGCGCCCTTCAGCGCACGCTCTGGATTCCCGGCATGGCGCTCTACCTCGCCGTCGCCTTGCCCTGGTATGCCGCCGTGCAAATGCGCAACCCGGAATTTTTCCGCTTCTTCATCCTGGAACACAATCTCGCCCGCTTCTCGCAGGACGCTTATCACCACCGCCAGCCCTTCTGGTTCTACCTGCCCGTGTTTTTGCTGGCCATGATGCCCTGGGCGCTCGTGCTCGCGCTCGCCGCCGCCGAACGCATTCGCCTGATCTGGGCCGAAGGCAAGGAAGCTTTTTCCAGCCCGGAAGATTCCTGGCCGCTGTTTCTTTTTATCTGGATGCTCGTGCCCATCCTGTTCTTCAGCGCATCGCAATCGAAACTGCCGGGCTACATCTTGCCCGCCGTTCCCGCCGGAGCGCTGCTGGTCGCCGAATATCTGGCTACCCGCGAGGGTGTTAAACCTTTTAACGCAGAGGGCGCTGAGGTCTCGCGGAGGCCGCAGGACGAAAGAAAGTTTTCGCCCCTTTTCGCCGCCGCGCATGGAATTCTTTGCGGATTGCTGATCTTCGCCGCGCTATCCGTCGCCTCTATTGCCGAATATCGCCACCTGCCGCGGGGCAGCGGAACTTATTTCGCGGCTGCCATTGCCGCCGTCTTCGCGCTCGGCATCGCCGCCGCGCTCGCCTCTCGCGCCGGATCGCGCCTGCTGCGTCCCTTAACCCTGTTCGCGGTCGTCGTCAGCGTTGCCGCCGTCATTCGTCTCGCCGCGCCCGCCATTGACGCGACGCAATCCGCGCGTCCCATTGCCGAGAGCATTCGTTCCTTTTCGCGCGAGCCGGTCCCGGTCGCGCTTTATCGCATCCACCGCGAGCAGGAATACGGACTGGAGTTTTATCTCGATCGTCCGGCGCAATCCTACGACAGCGGAGACATCCCAGCCGCGGCCCACGTGCTGATCGCGGCGCAAAATACGCGATCCAAAATCGCGCAGTTCGCCGCCGGACGCCGCGTGTCATTCTTGACCAGCATTCCCGCGCAGAAGGTGGATTTGTACTGGGTGGCTGCGCAATGAGTTCTTCAACGCAGAGAACGCGGAGAGATCGCAGAGAAAAGCTTTGGCTAAAAGCCAAGAGCCAAAAGCCGTCCTGGCCTGCGTCCTCTGCGCAAACTCTGCGAACTCCGCGTTAAAGATTTCTCAATACCAGCCTTCCCGCCTCTGCCATCTACAATTGACGGATGGACGCGCCCGCGACCCCCGGCCACAGCCGCATCATGGCCCTCGATGTCGGCTCGAAACGAATCGGAGTTGCCGTCTCCGACCCGTTGGGCATCACCGCTCAGGGGTTGGATACGATCCAGCGGCAGAACAAACGCCGCGATTTGGAAGCCTTGCGACAAGTGCTGGCGAAGTACGAGGTGCGAGAGATTGTGGTCGGCCTGCCCCTGCGCTTGAGCGGCGCCGAGGGAACGCAATCGGAAAAGATGCGCCGTTTCGCCGACGATCTGCGCGCCCACTTCGGCTTGACCGTCCATTTGTGGGACGAGCGCTGGACCTCGACCGAAGCCAACCGCTTGCTGCGCGAAACCGATCTTTCGATCAAGAAGCGCGGCCAGGCCGTCGACCGCATGGCCGCCATCTTGATTCTTCAATCCTGGATGGAAGCCCACCCCGCCCGCTAGAGTTTGTTTCACAAATACCTTTCAGCCCGGAAGGCGCGTCCGTCAGGGGCTATAGAGACTGTGTGAGAACTACGATCTCGGAGTCGCGGTGGAGCGAATCTTCTCGTTTTCAGCCGCGAAGCGGCGCAAGAATGCAGCCCACGGCGTAAGCCGTGGGCGGAAGTAGAAAATGAACGAGCCCCAGCGGGGCGAAAGACGAGTTCTCACACAGTCTCTAAAGCCGTGCCCTGCCCACAACCGGACCAGCGCCTCCGCTCGCGCTGGCATCTCCTGTTACCATCGCTTACGATGCTGGATCCGTCCACTCCAGTGCAGTATGTCAAAGGCATCGGCCCGCGGCTGGCCGAGGTGTTGCGCGCCAAGGACATTTCGACCGTCGACGATCTGCTGCACTACCTGCCATTTCGCTACGAAGACCGGCTGAACCCGCGCTCGGTGGCCGAATTGCGCGCCGGAGAAATGGCCACGGTGATTGCCGAAGTCCGCAACTCGGGCCTGTTTCGCACGCGCCGCATGCCCATCTTCCAACTCACGGTCGGCCAGGGCCGCGCAAAGTTGAAGTGCCTGTGGTTCAACGCCGCGTATCTGGAGGGCCGCTTCCAAGCCGGACAGATGGTTGCGCTCTACGGCAAGGTCGAAGAGGACCGCGACGGCGGACTGCAAATCGTGCAGCCGCAATTCGAGATTCTTGGCGACATCAATGAAGAAGGCGGCGCCGGCGAAGCCGAAAAAAAGGCGGCGGCCTCGCTCGAGATCGGACGCATCGTTCCCATCTACGAATCGACCGGCCAGGGGAAACTGACGCCGCGCTGGTTCCGGCGCGTGATTCGCGCGGCGCTCGAAAATTTGGGTCCCGATGTTCCCGATGCCATTCCGGCCGCGGTGCGCGCGCACTTGAGCCTGGTGTCTCCACGCGAAGCATTGTGGAAAGTCCACTGGCCCGATGCCGGAGAAAGTTTTGCCGATCTGCAAGCGTCGCGCACGCCGGCGCACATAAGAATGATCTTCGATGAACTGTTTTTCATCGAGCTCGGCCTTGAACTCAAGCGGCGCGAGCAGAAGGCGCGGACCGGAATCGCCTTCCGGCTGGATGGCGGCGTGCGCGAAGCGATCAAAAAAATACTGCCGTTTCATCCCACGGCGGCGCAGAAGCGGGTGCTGAAAGAAATCGCCGGTGACATGCAGACGCCTTGCCCCATGCGGCGTCTGTTGCAGGGCGACGTGGGATCGGGCAAGACGATCGTGGCCTTCCAGGCCGCCATCGTGGCCATCGAAAACGGCTACCAGGTGGCGCTGATGGCGCCCACGGAAATTCTGGCGCAGCAACATTATTTTTCCGCGCGGCAGATTCTTGAACGCGCCGGATACCGCATCGTGCTCCTGACCGGCTCGCTCGAAGCGGGCCGCAAACGCGACGCCCGCCGCCACATCGCGCAGGGCAACGCGCAACTTGTCATCGGCACGCACGCGCTGATTCAGGACCGCGTCGAATTCGAAAAGCTCGGTCTGGTCGTCGTGGACGAGCAGCACCGCTTCGGCGTGATGCAACGCCTGAAGCTGATGAAGAAAACGGACGATCATGGAGCGACGGGCGTCTCGCCGTCCGGGCGCGGACGCCCGGCGCTCCACCGATCTTGAGCCCGACGTGCTGGTAATGACGGCGACGCCCATTCCACGCACGCTGGCCCTCACTCTCTACGGCGATCTCGACGTTTCCGTGCTCGACGAACTTCCGCCAGGACGCACGCCGGTGGTCACGCGCTCGCTGCCCGACGAGCGCGCGCCCGAAGTTTGGGAGTTCGTCCGCAAGCAAATCGCCGCTGGACATCAGGCTTACGTCGTCTATCCGGTGATTGAAGAGAACGAAGAGCGCGAACTGAAGGCCGCCGAGCAAATGTACCGCGAGTTGCGGGAAAAGATTTTCCCCAACCTGCATGTCGGATTGCTGCACGGCCGTCTTGACGCCGATAAGAAAGAACATGTGATGCGCGAATTTCAGCAGGGCAAGATCGAAATTCTGGTTGCGACTACGGTGATCGAAGTCGGCGTCGACGTTCCGAACGCTACCGTCATGGTAATCGAGCATGCCGACCGCTTTGGATTGGCGCAGCTCCACCAGTTGCGCGGACGCATTGGGCGCGGTGCGGCGAAATCTTATTGCGTGCTGATGCGCGGCGAAAAAGTTTCCGAAGAAGGAGAACGGCGGCTGGACGCCATGGTGCGCTCGAACGATGGCTTCCAGATCGCGGAACTCGATCTCGAACTGCGCGGCCCCGGCGAATTTTTCGGCACCAGGCAGGCGGGCATTCCCAGCTTCCGCGTGGCCAACATTATTCGTGACCGCCAACTGCTGGAAGCCGCCAAACGCGAGGCTGCCTTTGTGATCTCCGGCCCGAATGCGGAGATATCGAAAGAAGAAACCGACCGGGCACTGCGGGAAATGCGGTCGCGCTGGGCGTCTAGTTACGGGCTGGTGGAGGTGGGGTAGGACCGCATCTCACCAAAAAGTCAGCTTGAGCGTTGATGGTGAAATGGCGATATTTCAACAACTACATCTTTTCACCGTACCACTGCGCCATGCCCTCGTGATTCGCAATGACACATCGGACGCCAGTTGCTGTGGGGCTCCAGACACGAGGGAGAAGCTGAGCAATGTCAGTGCATCCACGCATTTTCGTCAGGCAGTTTGTGTTGAACGATAGCGCAGCTTGTCGCAGTTCTGGAGCACTGGCAAAACCCATTTGTACATCTCCGTTCCATCGCTCGGGGCTGGATGACTGAGCCCAAGGATTTAGAACGAAAAAATCGCAGGATCCTCCACACTTGAAACCTGTTTGGACATCAACGACCGGGCTTTCTCGGTTTGTTTGAGCTGATCGATATTCCATATAAACCAGAACAACTGTTTTGCCCCTCAGGTCGAACCTCGCGTTCAGTTCTGTGTATGGAATTCGAAAAAGTGCGGAAAGCAGACGGTTTGACACCGTTACTTGGTATGAGCAGATGTTGGCCGAGCAGCCCTCGACGGGTGTCAATCTATCACCGTATTTTTGCCTCATGGTGGCGAATGCGGCATCACGGTCTGGAACCGAAGTCAGTGCGGACACGTCATCGAGCACCGACCGGGCTTCCCGGCGCAAATAGTATCCGTATATGAGGAATGCCACTGTTACTAGCACAACGATGCCAAGTGCTACAGCAAGCCACGTTTTCAGTAGTCGTTTGGCTATCTTTTACGTTCCACAATTCTAGCCCTTCGAGTGTAGTCTCTAGTACAAACAGAGACCAAGAATGGACTGCTCGGCCGGTTCTCGGCTAGCTGACGTTAATAGACGATTTCACCAACCACACCGAATTGCGCTCTGATGCTTCTTAAACTGTCGCTTTCAATTTACCATTCTAGCGATGACTTCTCGTTTTGGACTTTGGTTGCGCGATCCGCTTTTTCTTTTGTGCCTGACGGCGGGGCTGCTTGCTTTTGTGGTGCAGTCGGGCGAGTTGGGGACGTCCGACACGACGCACCGGCTGCAAACCACGCATTGGCTCTGGACTTCGGAGCCGCAGGTTTTTCCCTACGAGTATCCTGAGTTTGGCCTGCACGGCCGCGGCGGGCGTCTCTATAGCTGGTATGGCATTGGGCAATCGCTGCTCATGCTGCCCTCCGATCTCGTGGGGACGTGGATTGCGCACTGGCCCGTCTTCTCGGAGTACGAAAACGACCCGGCCGTGCGCAGCATCGTGGTCAGTACCAGCACCAGCATTCTGGTGGACGTGCTCACCGCGCTCATCGCCTTCCGGCTGCTCGGTCAATTACGTTTTAGCGCGAAGGAGTCGGTGGCGGGCGTGCTGGCGTTGCTGTTCTGCACCACGCATCTTCATTACACGCAGAACATGATGGAGAACAACTACATCATGTTGCTGACGCTGGCTGGATTTTCCTTTCAGTACGAGTGGCTGCGCACGGGCAGCCGGCGGGCGCTATGGTGGGGCTCGTGCGCGCTGGGGCTGAATCTGCTTACGCGACTTACAACGGGATTGGATCTTATTGCAGGCGGAGTTTTCGTCTTACTCGCGCTTTGGTTTGGAGCTCCAACTGGAGCGACGGGCGTCTCGACAGTCGCGCAGTTTGGCGGCCGGGCGGGGACGCCCGGCTCTCCACCGTCAAACCCAACGCTCGAAGCGGTGCTCAGTCGTCCGTTATGGCGGCGTCTTGTTGTTTACTGCAAAGTCGCCGCGCCGGTTTACTTATTCTTTCTCTTGATTGATCGCGCTTATCAGTTTTACCGTTTCGGATCTTTCACCAATACATACGTGCCGCTATTCGCGCGGGAACAGCGCCAGATCGATCCCACGCTGCCGGCGAACTTCCCCTGGAGCACGCCCTTTCACGTCGGCTTTCTCGGAGCTCTCTTTAAGCCGGAGAAGTCCATTTTTCTCTTCGATCCTCTTCTCGTGCTGGCAATTGTCCTCCTGGTATTGCTATGGAAGCGCCTAACTCCAGAAGTGCGCGCCTATGGAGTGACTTCGCTTTTGCTGTTACTGGCTTATATCTGCTTTTACGCGAGATACACTTACTGGAGCGGCGACTTCGCCTGGGGAGACCGCTATGTCTCGACCTCGGCGGAACTGGCGGCACTTATCGGTGTGCCGCTGCTCATGCGCTATCGAGAGCATTTGGGAGCGGCGATCTGGCGCGCGGGATGCGTGCTGATCCTGGTCAGCTTGGCGATCCAGTTAGCGTCGCTCGCATTCTGGTTATCGCTGGAAATTTACCAGATGGAGACGCTGGGGCATCCGACGTTTGTCATCGCTCTGCGCTGCAAGAACATCGCCGCCTTCGCTCTGGGCAAGATGGATGCCTGGGGCTTGACCAACATCCCGATGACGCAGGACCCGTGGGATTACGTCCACGTCACGACGTGGAATTTTCTGCCGTTCGTTCTGCGGCGCGTGGGAGTAGCGCCGGGCTGGGTGGTAAATGTGGTGCTAGCCGTCTGGCTTGCCGGTGTTGCGGCGCTGGGAGCGGTGCTGCTGCGGCTGCGACGGTGCTTGCGAACGATGGCGTGAGGGAGGTCAGTTACGCACTAATCGAGCTGAGGCGAGGCCCTTGGGTCGGGGACTACCTTGCCGAGAACTGCGTCTGCCACTGCAAATTTTTATCAGTTGGTACCCCCTACCCCCCTACCCCCCGGTATATTGGAATCACTGACTTAGCGAATAATTCCTGGCAAAGTCTTGAGCGGAAGGGAGTTATAGGTAAAGTCTTGAGCGCGTTGGAGTTAACGGCCCAAAAATTGCTGTTTTACGGGTTTTGTCTGTAAAGTATTCAAGATAAATGACTTAAATGTAAAGTATTGCAGAATAAGGAGTTGCTTTCCCTATTGCTGAAACGCAGTTTCCGTTCCCTACAGGCAAATTGACGCCGATTTGACGCCGATCAAATTGTCAAAGAACGAATCTTGCCCGGCAAATCTCTGTTTGCTATGAATCTATTTTAGCAGAGGGTGTCAAGGTCATTCCAACAGCCCGTGGTGAAAGTGAGAACCCGCAGTTTCACCCTCAATTCACCCCATTTTGTCATCCCGACCCCGAGCGTAGCCGAGGAGGAGGGAGCTGCATTTTACCCGCAGCATAACTGCAGATTCCTCGCGCCAAAACCGGGCGCTCGGAATGACAATTTTTTCCTGACGCGTGCATCCTTACCCACCGAAGTATCACTATAATGTGCGATCTTCAATAGATGGATCTGCCCAGGGTTCCACCTCTCGCTCCACTTCCTTCTGCTATGATCGCGGCAGGGCCGGTATGACCAGATGACCGGCGGAATTCACCCTTTACGAAGAGGTTTTTGTTATGGAAACGGCCGCTCTTCCTCTCGGCTCCCGCCGCAATGAAGACATCGCGCTCGACCTCATGAAATTCATCGCCCTGACGACCGGCTACGGCAAGACGGCTGGGGCCGGAGTCGGCTTCCAGGGGGGCGCGGCCGACAAGCCCGAGGAATATGCCGCGCATCTGCTGGAACTCTACGGGCGCTGTTTGCAATCGGTCGCCGGGAAGTAAGGCAACTTCTCAACTAATTTGGGTCTTTAGAGAACCTCTGATCAAGTGTGGCGCGGGCACCCTCGCCCGCGAAAAAACCGCATCTTCACAGCGGCTGCCGACTGCGCTCGGCAGGGCGGACAAGAGTGTCCGCCCTACACAGGCGCGGCTCTCGTCGTCTGCACAGACGGGGCAAGCCCAGTCCTTACACGGCAAGCCGATCGTATGACTTTCGTAATCGAACACAGGGATGACCGCGTTGCCGGTGCGCGGGGTGGCCCCTAGAATCAAAGCGGAGCACTCTGTCGCCAGACCGCCTATGCCGGAAATCCCCAATCGCGCCGAATTAGCCCGCCGCGTGGAAAAGGCGGAGAAGCTCTTGCAGCATGGAAAGACGGCCGACGCGCTGGCGGAATACCTGCAAATCCTGGAAAGCGATCCGGAAAACGACAATGTGCGGCAGATGGCGGCGGATTTGTGTCTCTCCTTAAATAAGGGAGAGCAAGCGGTGCGGTTGCTGGGCGAGTTGTTCGACCGGCAAGTGGCGGCGGCGGACGCGACCCGCGCCGGCCTGACCTACAAGAAGCTGGCGCGCTACATCAACCCGGAGTGGGAACAGAAAGTGCGCTATGGGCAACTGCTGGAGCATTCGAACCAGAAACTGGCGATCGAGGCCTATGAGAATGCGCTGGAAGACTTGCAGCGGCAGGACAAAAAAGAGGAAGGGCTGCTGGTTTTGCGGCGGATCGTGAGTCTGGAGCCATCCGAGAGCAACCATTTGCGGGTGGCGGAATTGGCGGCGGCGATGGGCGAGCACGCGCTGGCCGCGCAATCGTTTCTGCAGTTGGCGGAACTGATAGAAGCTGCTAAGGGCGACGCCGCCCCGTGGTTCGAAAGGGCGTACACGGAGAATCCGGCGGACGCCAAGATCGCCATGGCCTATGGCAAGGGCCTGTTGTCGCGGGGCGAACCGGGAGCGGCGATTTTTGTTTTCGAGCCGCTGGCGCAGGCCGGGGAGCCATCGCCGGAGCTGCGCGACCTCTATGCGCAGGCGCTGCTGGCAACCGGGCGGTACGTGGATAGCGAGCCGCTGATCTGGCAGATGTTCGAGCAGGACCCGGCGCGCATGCACCAGGTGGTGGGCCTGATCGGAAAGATGATCGACTCGGAGCTGGATGCGGAGGCGGTGGCGCTGGCGCGCAAGCTGGAAGCCTTGCAGCGGCGGCGCGGGGAACGCCGGTCGGTCATGGTGGCCATGCAGGAACTGTTGGCTTCGCGCCGTCCGTCGGCGGAGATGCTGGAATTTCTGGCGGAGCTGTTCAATGCCTCGAACCGTGAAACGGACTACGCGCAGGCGCTGGTGAAACTGTTCGATCTGTATTGCGCGAAGCGCAATTACCAGAAAGCGGGCGAGTGCCTGGACCGGGCGGTGGAAGTGGACCCGTACGAGCCCGAACATCGGAAACGGCTGGAGGGGCTGCGGGGCAAGATCGACGATCGGCGCTTCAACGCAATCGCCTCGCGCTTCACGCCGGTGAGGAAAGAAGAGGAGCCGGTCAAGCCTTCCGAGCCGACGTTGGGAGCGGCGGCGCTGCAGGACCTGATGCTGCAAGCCGAGATCCTGGTGCAGTACGGGATGCGCTCAAAGGCGATCGAGCGTTTGCAGCGCATTCAGGAACTGTTTCCGCGGGAGGAAGAACGCAACCCGGAATTGCAGCGGCTGTACATTTCGGCGGGCATCGAGCCGCAGTATGCGAAGCCGGCGGCGGTGGCTGCGCCGGCGGCAGCGAGCGGCGAGCAAACCACCGGTCCGGCAGCGCAAACGGCGGCGCGCGAGGCGGCCGATGTCAGCAGTCTGGCGAAGGCCGCGGAAATCACCCGCAAGCTCTGCCACCAGGGCAACGCGGAAGGCGTTTTGCAAACGGCGGCGCGCGAGATCGGATCGCACTGGCGCGCGGCGCGCTGCATTGCGGCCTTGCGCAAGCCGGGTCTGCCGCCCTCGAGCGTCCAGGAATATCGCGCGGACGGACTGGTTCCGGCGAGTCCGGCCGCGCTGGCCAGTCTGGTGGAAACGCTGCAGGATTTGGCGGTGGCGCGCGGCACGGTGACGGTGCGCGAGGCGAAAAGGGCCCCGGAGTTAATGGGCGCGCGCGGTCCCATCGAGGAGTTGCAGATCGAATCGCTGCTGGCTTTGCCGCTGACCGATGGCGCCGATCAGATCGGCGTGCTGGTCCTGACCCGGGACCGGGACCGCGTGTGGCAGCCTGCGGAGGCGCTGGTGATCCGCACGTTGAGCGACCAGGTGTCGATTGCGCTCAACCACGCGGGGCTGCGGCGGCTGGTGAAAAATCTTTCGGTGACGGACGAGAAATCGGGACTGCTGAAGCGGGCTTCGTATCTCGATCTTCTGCAGGCGGAAATCCGGCGGGGGCTGCAGCAGGGCACGCCGGTCGCGGTTTTGCTGATGCAGTTTGGACGGCGCAACGCGCTCCTCAAGGAACATGGCGAGCCGGCGGTGACGGCGGCGATGGAGCAGATCGGGCGGCTGTTTGCGGCAAACATCCGCACCAACGATCTGGCCTTCCGCTATGACGCGACCACGGTGGCGCTGGCGCTGGGAGATACGGGCGAAAAAGAATCGCTGCTGGCGGTGGAGAAATTGCGGCGGCTGCTCGAGGGAGTGCGTTTCCCGGGCAGGGACAAGGCAGTCGAGTTCAGCGCCGGACTGGCGCAGGCGGTGATGCATCCGCATTTCGATCCCGTGGATATTGTGACCGAAGTGGTCAACCGCGCCGATCACGCGCTGGAGCAGGCGGTGGCGCAGGGCGTGGGCAAAGTCGTGAGTCAGCCGCCGCAGCTCGCCGCAGCAGCGGTGGCATAGAGCTTGGACACCCGAGCTTGGAGCATTTCCAGCGTTGCTGTACCCCGCTCGTGTGGGGACGGGGCTTGCCCCGTCTCTTGCCCCTGAAAAATGCGGGTGCCCCACCCTAACGTCGCGCCTTTTGCGACGTTAGGGTGGGGATTTTGACTCCCGTTCTTGCTGCGATCATCGGGGGGCTGGCCCCGTCCCTTGCCACCCATGAGCAATGGTTGCCTGCAGTCACAGCAATTCTGGATTCGCCGCTAGCCCGGCCTTCGCTTCCAGGGAGAATCAGCAAAGTAACAAGTGGGACAAACTGCGTAAAAAACGACGTGCGGATAACCGTATAAACCCAAAATCCACCCGAAAAGCACCCGAAACCCCGCCCCGGAGGGACGGCCGAGCTTAGAGCGGTCTCACTATTGTTGTACCCTGCTCGTGTGGGGACGGGTGCCCTCGCC
Organism: uncultured Acidobacteriaceae bacterium; assembly: GCA_963772155.1. GTDB lineage: Bacteria > Acidobacteriota > Terriglobia > Terriglobales > Acidobacteriaceae > Acidiflorens. The sequence continues at coordinate 68,662 of CAVYVX010000007.1, forward strand.
CGTCCAAGCCGAGCGCAGCTCGGCAGTTGCCGGTGGTTATAGCAACTCTGGATTCGCTCTAGCCCAGCGCTTCAGCGCTGGGAAAAGTGCAGCCATTTAGGAAAGTCCCGGAGGGACGGCCGAGCTTAGCCCAGCGCTTCAGCGACTGTGTGAGAACTACGATTGCAGAGGCGCGGTGAAATGGAATTCACGGTTTTCAGTGGAATGAAATTCACGGTTTTCAGCCGCGAAGCGGCGCAAGAATACAGCCCACGGCGTAAGCCGTGGGTTCAAATGGAAAAGGAATAAGCCCCGGAGGGGCGAAAGACCAGTTCTCACACAGTCTCTTCAGCGCTGGGATAAATGCAGCCATTGAGTAAAGCCCCGGAGGGACGACCCAGCTCCCATCCGCGAATCCGCGGATCGCTTGCGCTCATCGTTTGAACTGCCGCCGCACCGCCAGCAAAAACAGCGCGCCCAGCGTCGAAGTCAGCAGCACCTCGGCCAGCGCCAGCAGCCGTCCCCAGGGATAACTCGGCTGATACGTCAAATCTTTCTGAAAGGCCGCAACGTACAGCGTCGTCACCAAGCTGTGCCCGACCAAATCCCGCCGCGCCCGCCAACCCGAACCCGTGTCGCCGCCACTCTGCCACGGATGCCAATACGTAAGCCGCGCGCTCGACTCCTTCGCGTTCTGTGCGCTTGCTTGCGTAGACGCGCCGCTCCCTCCCGCATCCATTTGCAAACCCGTCACCGGATAAAGCAGCATAAAAACCAACAGCACCAGCCCCAGCCACAGCGCCGGCCTCACATAGCTTTCGCCGTACTCGCTCGCGTACTTGTACCACGCCACCAGCCCCAAATTGCTGTGCAGCCAGCGCACCGCCTTGTTGTGGTGATCGCTGGCCAGCCGCTTCATCTCCATTTCGCCGTAGTGGAAGTCCCCCGCCGTCCAGTAGTCCCGCCGGTCGTCGTAGTTTTTCTTGAGCTGCTGATAAAGTTCCGCGACAAGTCGGTAATTGCGCGGGTTGGGATTGCCTTTCGGAGGTTGTAGAGCTTCCGTCCCAAAGTACTCCAAATCAACAATCTCGTCGAAAACCATCCACTTCCCGTTGTCACGCTTGCGCCAGATAACGTCAGAAAACTTCATCTCTGAAACGTCGCAATTGTGGAAAAGCGCCTGCCCGAAATATGTCTGATAAAAAATGGCATTCTTCAACTTCTCAAACTTCGCATTAGCGAAGATCGGGCCGGGTTCATTGTCATGCCCCGGAGGATCGCGCCTAAACTTCGTCTGCACAAACTGGGCAATTTCTGCAAAATGGGTACCCCGAAAGTCGACAATCCCCGCAAAAGTGGTTTCGCGGAAATCGGCGTCCCGCGTGAACGTGGCATCACTAAAATCGGCCTCCTGCGTGAACGTGGCTGCGAGGAAGCTGGCTTTCTGCGTGAACGTGGCATCACTAAAATCGGCCTCCTGCGTGAACGTGGCTGCGAGGAAGCTGGCTTTCTGCGTGAACGTGGTCACTCTGAAAGAGGCCTTCTGCATGAATGTGGCCTCACTAAAGTCGGCCTCCTGCGTGAACTCGGCGCTACCGAAGTCGGCGCCGTGCGTGAACGTGGTACCGACGAAGTAGGCCTTCTGCGTGAACTCGGCCACGCTAAAGTTGGCCTTCTGCGTGAACTCGGCATCACTGAAGTCGCACTCCACCGTGAATAGGCGGTCGCAGTAGTTCGAGGTTGGAAAGACGAACCCAGTAAAATCCGCCAGTCCATCTCCAGCCTCGCGCAGGATGCGTTCAAACTCTTCCTGGAATTGCGCATCACTCTTCTCGGGGTCGCGGGAGTGCATCAGGCACACCGGCTCTCTATCCACGCCGGGCGGCGCATGGTGTAGGGGCCTGCCGCAGGGCTGATTGTCGTGCATGGAAACCGGACAACGCCCTTCCGCCCCCGACCCACCTTCGCCGCCGACTTCGCCTTGTCCTCGCTCCGCCATACTGGATCAAAAGTCTAGCACGCTGCGGAACAACTCGGCTTTTAAGGGAACCTCTGATTAAGTCAAAACACTTCCCGCTGTCATCCTGACCCTGAGCGGAGCGAAGGGGAAGGACCTATGCATTTAACCGCGTCACCAGCGGCGTTACAGGGAATTTCCACCACCAACTCCGTTCGTGCCTTCATGACCCACACGGATTCAATCGGAGATTCCTTGGAACTGGAGCAGTCCTTAGATTTGCTATCGAGACAACCCGGAACGGGTAGGGCACGGGTTTTACAGCCTGCGGAAAAACTCCGATTCGGACGGGTTTTGGGGAAGGGCACGAGTTTACTCGTGCCGTATATTGTTGGAAATGTGTTGCGCTTCAGCGCCTGCGGTAGCTTTTTTCACTGCCGCCTATTTTTTCAGTCTCTTCAGCCGTGCCGTTTAGGCCCAATAAAAATGCGGGCTTCAGCCCCTGAGGTCATACTTCGTGTTCGGCGTGTGCCCAACATCTCGCGCTTTTCGAGACCTGGGATCCCTATCTCAAATCTGATAAGGTGCCGGTTTTACTGAGAACTGAGAACCGAGAACTGAGAACTGAGAACTGGCAACTGGCTACTTCCCCTTCAGCATCCGCACCACCCGGTCGAAATCTTCCAGCGTCCCATACTCAATCACGATCTTCCCTCTCCCATTCCGGTCGCGGATTCGCACCCTCATCCCCAGCACCGTCTCCAGCGACCGCTGCGCCGCCTTCACATTCGGATCCATCCACCGCGCCCCGCTTCCCTTCTTCGTATCGCCCAATCCGGCCGGCGCGCTCACCCCCAGCACCAGATCCTCCAGCTTCGCCACCGACATCTTTTCCTCAATCGCCTTTTGCGCGTACTTCCAGATTTGGACGTTGTCCCTCAGATGCAACAGCGTCCGCGCGTGGCTATACGTTAACTTTCCCTTCTGCAGCGCCCCGATCACGCCTTCCGGCAGCGCCAGCAGCCGCATGTAATTCGATACCTGTTCCCGCGACACGCCCGCCCGCGCGCCAATTTCCTCCTGCGTAAGCTTGAACTCCTTGCTCAAGTTCGCGAACGCCTCCGCCTGCTCGATGCAGTTCAGGTCCTGTCGCTGCAGGTTCTCCACCAGCGTCATTTCCGCCGCCTGCTGCTCCGAGACCCGCTTGACGACCGCCGGAATCGTCGTCTGCCCCAACATCAACGCCGCCCGTATCCGCCGCTCGCCCAGAATCAGCGTGAACCGTCCCTCTTTCCCCGGACGCACCACAATCGGCTGCAACACCCCCTGCACCTTGATCGACTGCGCCAACTCCTCGATCGCTCCCGGCTCAAACTCCCTCCGTGTCTGGTGCGGGTTTTTGTCGATCTGGTCGAGATCCAGCCGAAACACCTGCTCCCCATCTCCGGCCTGCCCCGCCGCCACCGCTTGCAGTATGTCCACCGTCCCCGCCGCACCATCGACCCGTGTAGTGACCGCCCGTGTGGTGACGGGGCTCTGCCCCGTCCCAGCCGAGCGCGGCTCGGCGCCAGCCTCGTAGCGATATCCGCCCCCGGCTGTCCGCCCTCAGCACCAGAAGAAGAATGCGGCGAGTCCAATCCCTGAGAACTGAGAACTGACAACTGAGAACTGGGAACTGACAACTGAGAACTATCAGCCGGCGCCATCCGCGGTCCCGGCAACAACGACTCCAGCCCCCTCCCCAACGCTCGCCGCTTCTCCGCCAGCTTTTCGCCAGCCTTCTCGGGACCCGTCTTGGCCGCCGTCTTATCCACCGCCAAATTCGATGTAGTCATCCAAGAATCTCCTTCGCATTAACTTGTTTACTGAGAACTGAGAACTGGGAACTGAGAACTTTCCAAGATATATCGACGCATATAAATATTTACGTCCATCAATCTATGCCGCTTCCACCGGCCCCTTCGCGGGTGCCCCATCCTTCCGCGCATTTTGCGGAAGGGTGGTGCCGCCTGCCGCTCCACGATCTCCTTCGCCAGCCGTATGTAGCTCTCCGCCCCCCGCGACCGCACGTCGTACATCAGCGCCGGCTGCCCGTGGCTCGGCGCCTCCGCCAGCCGTATGTTCCGCGGGATCGTCGTCCGGAACAGCTTCTCTCCAAAATATTTCTTCAGCTCCTCCGCCACCTGCTGCGCCAGGTTCGTCCGCTCGTCGAACATCGTGAGCAGCACGCCCTCCAGCGTCAGCGCCGGATTCAGCTCGGCGCGTATCCTCTCTATGGTGTCCAGCAGCTCCGACACGCCTTCGAGCGCAAAATACTCCGCCTGCATGGGGATCAGCACACTATCCGCGGCGACCAGCGCGTTCAACGTAAGCAGATCGAGCGCCGGCGGACAGTCCAGGACGATGAACTGGAAGCGGTCCGGCAAGCTGGCGAGCGCGTCGCGCAGACGATACTCGCGCCGCTCCGACGCGACCAGTTCGAGGTTGGCGCCGATCAGATTTTTGTGCGCTGGAATCAGCCATAGCTGCGCAAGCGCGGTGAGTTGCAGCGCCTCCTCGGCGGAGGCCGCGCCCATGATGACGTCGTAGGTGTTGATGCGCTCGGGATCCTTCATCAGGCCCAAGCCGCTGGTGGAGTTGGACTGCGGATCGCAATCGACGAGCAGGGTGTCGACTTCGGCGGCGGCGAGCGAGGCGGCAAGGTTGATGGCGGTCGTGGTCTTGCCGACGCCGCCCTTCTGATTGGCGACTGCGATGATGCGTCCCATGATATTTGTTGTGCAGCGAGTAAGGATATGCGAAGGCGGGGTGTGAAATCAATGCCAGATTTTGGTGCAATTGCGGCGAATGTTTCACGTGAAACATATCTTAGATTGAGCGGGGCAGGAGGGGTGAGTGGGGTGGTGAAATGGAGAAGTGTTTCACGTGAAACACTTTTACCGGGTGTGTATCATATTGAGACTATGTGAAATATTTTCCACTTTGTCATTTAATATAGTTTAATATTTGGCTAGAATTTCCACTATAGGTTTGTATTGGGATAATTTTTCCACTTTAAGTTTTTATGCCTATAGCGAGGACGTTTGAATGTGACTGTGGGATAGGAATTGGAGGGCTCCATCTTATAGTGGTCTGGGTGGAAAGGAGGGGGAGATGGGCGGAGGCGATGAGGAGGGCCAGGGTGCCGTTGGGGGCGAGGAAGGAAACGGCGAGGGGGAGGATTTTAGGGAAGCGTTCGACGGCGCGGAGGGTGACGAAGGCGGCTTTGGGAAAGGCGGGGCGGGCGGGAAGGGATTCGGCGCGGGCGGCGATTACATTGACGTTTGTTAAAGCAAGGGCGCGGGCGGCTTCGCGGAGGAAAGCGGCCTTCTTGTGGTTCGATTCGATCAGGGTAAGGTGAATGCCGGGGGCCCAGAGCTTGAGGGGAAGGGCGGGGAATCCGGCGCCGGAGCCGATATCGAGGACGCGGGGAGGGCAGTGGTCAGTGGCCAGTGGCCGGTGGTCAGTGGTCAGTTCCCAGTTCTCAGTTCTCAGTTCCCAGTTCTCAATAGAACCGCTAACACCCCCACCCAAGCGGAGCTTGGGTGGGGCACCCGCGCGCTCAGGATGACAAACATTTAGAGGATGACAAGGATTTGAGAGTTGGGCATCAACCGGTGGTGGGGCGCTGCCGGGGTCCGCGGGCGAGGGTGCCCGCGCCACACGTTCGGTTGGGAAGAGGTGGCGGGCAAGGAAAAAGGACTCGCCGAAGTGGCGGGCGAGGATTTCGTCTTCATGGCGGATGGCGGTGAGGTTGATGCGGGCGTTCCAGCGCAGCAAGAGATCGAGGTAGGCCGAGATTTGACGGAGCTGGGATGAGGCGAGCGGTTGCTCGAGAAAAGGGGCGAGGAGAGCGGCGATTTGGGCGGCGCGCATGGAGAGCAGTTGTCAGTTGCCAGTTGCCAGTTGCCAGTTCTCAGTTCTCGGTTCTCGGTTCTCAGTTCTCGGTAATAAGGTAGCACCCTGGTCCGAGATTCTGTTTCGATTTGTTTCCGCTATGCTTCGGCGTGTTTATGGAGAAGCTGGAGAAATTCCAGGGTGAATCCAGAATTGCCGTAACCGCAGGCAACCATGGCGCAAGGGTGGCGGGAAACGGGGCAAGCCCCGAAACTGCCGAGCTTACGCTCGGCTTGGATGGGCGAGGGCGCCCGTCCCCACACGAGCGTCGCTACACGGCATTTTTCAGTGGCGGGCCGATGGGGGGCTGGCCTTTGGGGAAGGGCGATTTGGGGGAGGGTGAAAAGAGCTCGCGCGCACCTTGAACAGGACGTAAATAATCAACCTCAAGGCGAGTTTTCTATTGACAGAGGAGGTGGGGGGGGGGATACTGGGCAGCGGAGAGCTTTCGGAGGAAATCCGATGGCTTAAGGTGTCGAATTGTTAGAAATCCCATGGGAGGTAGTTGAATGAAGTCGCGTATGTTTCTGTTGGTAGCGTTAATAGCGATCATCGCTGTCTGCGCATGCAGTCAGCTAGCGGTCGCAAAAACACATAAAACACATCCTACACAATTTGCAAAGCACCATCACAGAGTGATAATTAAGAGGCACGCAGCCATAGGCCACCCGAACGCAGCACCCATTTACGGCGGTATGACTTTGGGTTTGTACAGCCTCTACTACGGGGCTGGCAATCCATCCTATCCAGACAACTATGGTTATGATGCACTTCCGTGCTGGGGTGGGTATGACTTCGATTGCATGGCGATCAACGACGACGACGGTAACCCCCTCCCCGATATCACTGAGACTCTGTTGGTGGCTGACCCCCAGTATCTCTATAACTTGAATAACGATTCCGGTTACGTCTATACATATAACGACATAGGTTGTGACGGGAAAACCAACGGAAGCAGCGTAGGTGGAGATCCCGACTACATTCCCTGCGGCCAAATTATAGCCGCCTACGAAGATGAGTCGAACGACACCACCGACGACCAGCTTTTCCTCCTCACAATCGCGCAGGGGACTGCGATCATTTACGATAGTGGCACCGAGAACTGGGGCGTCAACGATTCCAATTACGACGGTCTGGGAGGGGATGTTCCTCCCGATGCCAGTGTGGATTCAGAGTCCTTTAACCTGGGCACGCTGGGCCAGACGGGCCTGAACAACGGCAACTGCATGGCGAGCTACCAGTACCCAGTTTATTGCTGCGACGCCACCCATACCTCAGACAGCTGTCCCGTTGCTAACATGGCGACTTGCGCGCCGCCAGGGCCAACCTACAAAACGCCCACGACGTGCGCCGGCAACCCCGACAACTGCCCAGATCCCGCCTTAACGTCTCCCAACTATGCGGGCGGGTGGCCGGAAAATATTACCGATTATAACGATGGCTATTACGACTGGCCGTATGTTGTGGCAGCCAACAAGACTTGCGTCGAGCCGGTTAACGGGCTTGCCACGGTAACCGCGTTGACCTCGCTGGCAACCCCGACATGGTCATACAAAGCGAACGCGGCGCCGAAAGGCAGCACGGTCAGCCCAGGAGGCGTTTGGACGGTGAAATTTGCGGCAGCTAAATACAAACTGACGCAAAAGTTCAACATTTTCCTGTATGGTTTCCCAGTGAATTAACGGGGCTTAAGAGCATGTGAAGCACGCTGCCGGAGGCGGCCCAGCAGGGCGAGCCGCTGGCGGAAGAAGTTCTAGATCGCCGCGAATACGCGACGCCCCATCCAACGCAGTCATGCGGAGGGTGGGGTTTTTTATTGGGCGATGTTTTGGACATTGGGCGGATGGATGGGCGGCTGGGACGAGAGCAGGGACGGGGCAAGAAACTGGCCTTGGGCGCTATAGAGACTGTGTGAGAACTCATCTTTCGCCCCGTTGGGGCTTGTTCCGTTTCCACATGAACCCACGGCTTACGCCGTGGGCTGTATTCTTGCGCCGCTTCGCGGCTGAAAACTGCATTCTTGCGCCGCTTCGTGGCTGAAAACTGTATTCTTGCGCCGCTTCGTGGCTGAAAACTGCATTCTTGCGCCGCTTCGCGGCTGAAAACTGTATTCTTGCGCCGCTTCGTGGCTGAAAACGGGAAGGTTCGCTCCACCGCGACTCCGAGATCGTGGTTCTCACACAGTCTCTAAAGCCCGCATCTCTGACGGTCGTTAGCGGCACGAGTAAACTCGCGCCCATGCCAGAACCTGCGCGTATCGGAGTTTTTCCGGAGCCTGTAAGGCCGCGGTTTTCCCCTTCCTGCTGGAATATGGTCCATGGGTGGCGCGAGACGGGGCAAGCCCCGTCTCTACACGGCATTTTTTTCGGGCGCTGAAGTTTAGAGCAGAACCAGAGCAGGTGTAGCCCCTGAAAGAAAAAAGCAGATTCCTCGCGGGCTGAAGCCCGCGAGGGATGACAAAAGCTCCTTACGGCGCGGCTGAAGCCGCGCCCCTTCAAAGCGGGATACAGCGACTTTGGTTTTGCTTTAGACAGCCGAGGGCGGCTGTCCCTACGCGAGCGTCGCCACACAACAGGATAGCCGGCAAGATGCCGGCGCTACACGGCATTTTTTAGAGACGGGGCAAGCCCCGTCACCACACGAGTAAAGCTTAATCCGCTCTGGCAAAAAAAATCACGAACACGTTATTCAGCCAACGTGTCCGTGATCAGCTTGTCCTGGCCCGTTGTGTCCGCGATCAGATTGAAACTGGCCCGTTGTGTCCGCGCTCGGCTTGGACGGGCGAGACGCCCGTCGCTACACGACCGTCCCCACACGAGCGACGGGCGAGACGCCCGTCGCTCCACGGGATGCCCGCGATGCTGTCACAGGTTGGGATTAGGAATGGAACTCCACGCCCTGTGCCAGGTGAATTTCACCACCCCAATTGATGGTATTGTTCTGCCGCCGCATGTAGGCCTTCCAGGAATCCGAACCGGACTCACGCCCGCCGCCAGTTTCCTTTTCGCCGCCGAAGGCGCCGCCGATTTCCGCGCCCGAGGTGCCCACATTGACGTTGGCGATGCCGCAGTCGGACCCCTTGAAGCTGAGGAACTTTTCCGCCTCGGCCACGCTGTCGGTGAAGATGCCCGACGACAGGCCCTGGGGAACCGCATTGTGCAAGGCAATCGCCTCTTCGATGGTCCGGTACTTCATGACGTAAAGGATCGGAGCAAAGGTTTCGGTTTGCACAATCTCGGCTTCATTTTTGATTGCGACAATGGTGGGCAGAACGAAAGTCTTTCTGCCAAACGGCGGAGGATCGAGGGTCTTGCCTCCGTAAAGGACTTTTCCGCCTTGCTTGCCGATGGCAACCAGGGCTTTCTCGTAGTCCGATACGGCGCTTTCATCGATGAGCGGCCCCATCAGGGTCTTAGGATCGAGGGGATCGCCAATTTTCACCTTTTCGTAATTCGCGATCATCTTTTGAACAAACGTGTCGTAAACTTTCTCGTGAATGATCAGCCGGCGCGTGGAAGTGCAGCGTTGGCCGGCGGTGCCGACGGCGCCGAAGAATGCCGATGCCAGCGCTCCGGTCAAGTCGGCCTTGTCGGAAATGATGAGGGCATTGTTGCCGCCCAGCTCGAGAATGGTGCGACCGAGGCGGGCGCCGACAACCTCACCGATCCGTATGCCCATCCGGGTGGAACCGGTGGCGCTGATGAGAATGAGCCGTTTGTCGGCGAGAATCCGTTCGCCGACGGTCGAACCGCGTCCGACGACCACGCAGGACACACCGTCGGGAACACCGTTGGCCTTGAAGACCTCGCGGATGATGTTCTGGCAGGCGATGGCGCAGAGCGGTGTTTTGCTGGAAGGCTTCCACACCACCGGATCGCCGCAGATAAAAGCCAGGGCGCTGTTCCAGGACCAGACCGCAACCGGGAAGTTGAAGGCGGTAATGACACCGATGGGCCCGAGCGGGTGCCACTGCTCCATCATGCGGTGCATGGGGCGCTCGCTCTGGAGGGTGGGACCGGAAAGCGTGCGGCTGAGACCGACGGCATAGTCGCAGACGTTGATCATTTCCTGCACTTCTCCCAGGCCTTCGGTCAGGATCTTGCCCATTTCGAGCGAGACGAGACGTCCCAGCATTTCCTTTTTCTCGCGCAGGGCGACGGCAAACTGACGCACGATTTCGCCTCGTTTGGGAGCAGGCATAGAGCGCCAGATCTCGAAGGCTTTCATCGCCTGCCCAATAACCGTGTTGTAGTCGGCCTCGCTCGCCTGTTCGACTTTGGCCAGCAATTCCCCGGTGGTTGGACTGTGGACTTCGATCCAGTCACCGCTACTCGCAAACCACTTGTCTCCGTAACTCGCGCCCGAAATGGACGCCCGTAAACCTAATGAGTTGAAAATCTTCTCTTTATCAGCCATATCAATACCCTTTCCAAGAATTTGGGAACAGCTTGTTACAGGGGCAGGGGCGGCCGGAAGGCCGCCCGCGCCATTAAAGCCTTCGCGCCCATGGTTAGGCGACCCAGGGAAACGGGACCGCGAACCTTACGGCACGGCGAAGCCGTGCCTACCCGTTCCCGGTTCCCTCTATAACAACTCGAAATGCTAAAGCAGATCTACAACCAATCTACGCAAGGCGCCGGGACATCAAAATGTCTCGGTCCGTTCCTTGCACGAAATATTGAGCTTAACGAGCTCGTCGAGAATCGGATTGTAAATGTCCGGGGTAACGGGCCGCAGGACGCCAGTCGCCTTAATCCGGCCAGAGAGAATCATGTCCACGCCGATCGCAGCCGGCAGGGAGACGGTCCGCGACATGGATGAATCGCCGTTGGGGATGCCGTAGTCGATGAGTTCGGAGACGATGCGTTCCTTCTTGCCACCGGGGAATTCGGCGCGGAAGTCGTGGAACAAAACGATCATGTCGCGCTCGCCGGGACGGAATGCGAGCTTCTCGTACATCAGATCGCCCATGGCATCGAGGGGGCTGATCTTCTCGGCGCCGAGCTTGCGATTGGAGAACATACCCAGCCACTCCAGATTGCGGATTGGTAAAGACTCCTTGGGGATGCCCAGCTTCTTGGCGATCGCGGCGGCAAGGTCGTCGCCAGCGGAAGCGCCCGCCAAGCCCCGCATCATGTCGGCATAGGTCTTCCCACGGGCATCGATTTCCTCGAGATCGAGGAGGCCCAGCTTGCCGAAGTTATACAGGCAATCGCACCAGCCCATGTTGCGCAGAGTGCCGCGGAAAATCGTCTGGATGCCTTGCAGGCCGTAAACTTCGATGTAGCCGATGGAATCGCGATTGGGATAGGCTTCGTAGTCCCCCTGGTTCGGGACCGACATGAGATGCATATCGCGGAAGAGGCGCTGCGAGGGTACATCGACCTTGCGGCCGTCCGCCAAATACATAGCGTTGTTGCGGCCGGCCAGCAGGACGCCTCTGGGGGCCCAGGAAAATTTATAGCCAAAGGGATTGTCGTTGGCTTCCGGCGCGGGCAGGCCGCCGCAATAAGACTTGAAGGCAACGATGCGCCCGCCGCGGTTGCGGACACTATCTATGATCCGCATCGCCGACATGTGATCGATGCCGGGGTCGACGCCGACTTCATTCAGGACCGTGACGCCCGCCTTCTTCGCAGCGCCGTCTTGTTCCTGCATCGCGGCCGAAACATAGGAGGTTGTCACCATGTGCTTCTTGTTGGCGATGCAGATCTTTGCCACCACCGGATGGAAGTTATAGGGAACGAGGCTGACTGCGACGTTGCAATCCTTAATCAACTGCGCCAGCACGGCCTCATCCTGAAGATTGTGAGCGAGTGCCTTACCGTGGGGATGACCGGCAATCATGGCTTCAGCCTTGCTTACGGTCCGGCTCGCCATAATGACCTGATAATCCTTGTCCAACAGATACCGCACTAATGGCCTGGCAACCAGCCCGGCCCCTAACACCAGAACACGTTTCATATTCGGCTCCTAAAGTAAGATAACGGGAAGGCGCTTAATTAAGCCCTTCCGCATGGTTTCGAGGCCCATCCGCAGCATCACGAATGCGCCTCCAAATGTTTTTGAATGTACTGATAGTCGGGGGTCAGACGCCCCCGATGCACGATCACGGCCCGCTTCAAATCGGGCGGCAGGTCGAGCTTTTCAAAGGGGACCTGCCAGGAGGCGTTCACCAGGGGGACAACCATGTCGCGCAGCACGGAACTGAAGTACTGGGAGGATTCCCGGGGAACCTCGCACGGGAGATTGTCGACAGCCATGATGGCGGGCCCATTTCCCTCGACGCCGTCGCGGCAAGAATCGTGTTCAGGGAGGTAAACGTAGCAGGGATGATCAGGCTCGGTGACTTTCAGGGTGAGTTCGATGCTGCCTTCAATGTCGCAGCTTATGTCGCCGATTACTTTGAGGCGCGGGGCATGACCCGGGCGGTAGTTTTTTCCGACCCACGCGCGCGTGACCAGACGCGGATATCGGGACTCCCAATAAATGCAATTGACCAGGACATCAAGGTGCGGCAAGTGCTTTTCAAAACAGCCCTGGTATAGTTCCGGATGGTCATAATACTCTTGCAGATTGAAGGGGAGGTTCTGTTCCTTGCGTACGACCATGTCCTCTTCGCGGAAGACGACTTTCAAAAAGCGCGGGCCCGTGGCCGCGGAGGCCGCGGCAGGCAGATCCGCAACGGACACCTCCACGGGTTTAAGGCAGTCGAAAACTTCCTGCGCGCCCAGCGAAACGTTACCATAGCCGGCAAAACCAAAGATCACTGGGCGTGCTCCCGCCGGATGCGCAATTTCGCCGCCCAGCGCGGCGATGTGAGCTTTTGCCTCAGGCAAGTCCCGATACTCGAAGGCCGGGCGCACCTTGGCAAGCGGCGTTGACGCTCCAGACGCAGTCAGCCGTTGCCCGAAGCAGCGCAACGTCTCGATCATTCCGGCATAGCCGGCATGGCGGCCGAAGAAAATCAGCCTGCGCTTCTTATCGTCGGTGATTTTTTCGTAGTCCACGAGGGAACAGCCCAGTTCCAGCAAACGCCGGAGCAGGGGCATGTTGTGCGGTTGCCCCTTGGCCACATGCGCGAAAAAGACGTAGGTTTTTCCGGGCAACAGCAAGTGTACCGGCACTTCCTTTACCGCAAAGACGACCGCCGCCGGGGAAAGATCCTCGTTTACCTCGACTCCAGCGGAGCGGTACTCATCGTCCGTGCAGACACGCACATTGGAGGGCTGGACAATGACCCGCACCCCGCGCTTCGTCTGCAGCTCGGACGCATCGGCCGGGACCAGAGGCACGCGGCGTTCCCACTTGTTCTTGTCTTCCCTGCGAATCCCAATGATCGCACCCATAGCCAGACCTTTTCCTTTGCAAAAAAAACTTGTCTGTGAACGTTCCAGAAGCGAAGAGAGCGTTCCATCACGAGGGCGCATTTCCAGTTAAGGAGGCTGCTTCCCGCGAGCTTCTCTCGCAGGGAATTCGCAGGCCCAGCCGAAACAGCCCTCGCCGGATCAGTTTATTATCCGGGTTTTTTGTTGATTTCTAAACGCAATAATTGTACACCCAGCGCGCCGGTTCGCGATATTGCAAAACGACTTTTTTTATCGGAGCACTCCCGGACGCGTTCTTGCCAACTGAGTGTAGGGGTCCTTCGACTCCGCCGGATCATGCGCGAAGCGCATGATCCGGCTGCGCTCAGGATGACAGAAGTTGGGAGGGCGGGAAAGAAGTGGGGCGGAGCGCAGGTCCATACGTTCGCAAAGGGCGCGATTGTGACGCCCGGCATTTTTCCAACTGCTCGTATACGGACTAGGTGAGAGAAATCCCACCCAAGCGGAGCTTGGGTGGGGCACCCTCGAGAGTTCAGCGGGGTGCGGTTGCCTGGGCCACCCGCCCACGGCGAATGCTCAGCGTAAGCGAGATGGCAGGCGTATCGTTGGAAATGGGGGCGATGACGTGATTTTCGCTGCTAGGGACTACTGGGCGTATCGGCGGCGGCGGGGACGATTCGCTCGCGACGGGCTCCATAGCCTGATGGCCGCCGCCTTTGACTCGGAATTACCGCCTAAGGCGCTCGCCTTTTTGGAGCCAGGCGATCTCATATTTGTCGAGACATTTGGCTCTCTGCTTTCATGGACAGTTATGTATTTTACCGACTCCGAAGTTAGCCACGCGGCAATGTACCTGGGCGATGGAAACATTACGCACGCTACGTTCTCGGGGGTAATAACCGAGCCCGTAACGGCCCTGTTTGGGCCTGATCGACGACTTCTTGTCTGCAAGCCGGTGATCCCTGACGACCTTCGTCCCGCCGTCGTCACAGAGGCTGCATCATATCTCGGATGGCCCTATGGTTGGTATGGAGTACTCCGCAAGGCGGTCAGAATAGTAACTGGAAGGATTTGGCCGCTTTTCAGATGGCGCTTCGTGCTCGATTTTTTCGCGGTTCTCGCCATGCTGGAATTGGCAACTTTTCTGGCGACGCACCGAATTATGGGACTCACGCTGTTGATTGTTCCATACCTGCTCACCGTGCTAGGAGGCTGGTCATTGTGGAAGAGGCGCGGCTGCGGCATCGAGGACGGGACTCCGGACATGCTCTTGCGCTATTTCCTAGCCAACGACGCGCAATTCGCTCTAGATGCGTACAAAATCAGTCTGGAGGCTGGCCGGACAAAATAGGCAGCGGAAGATAGCGTGTCTGTTGAGAGCCCAATTGGCGATTTTCCGCATCTAAACCTTGACAACGATACGCTCAAGTTATAGTATAGCCCAGAGCGTAATCATCATCATATTGCATTGATTGTAAAGCACTTATCTAATATCGGAGGAGCTTTATGAGCAAGATTATCGGTATTGACTTGGGGACTACCAACTCCTGCGTGGCGGTTATGGAGGGCGGGGAGCCGAAAGTTATCCCTAATGAAGAAGGTGGGCGGACTACGCCTTCGGTGGTCGGATTCACCAAGACCGGCGAACGGCTGGTGGGGCAGGTGGCCAAGCGGCAGGCCATCACCAATCCGGAGAACACGGTTTACTCGATCAAGCGCTTCATGGGACGGCGCTACGACGAGGTCAGCGAAGAAATGCAGATGGTCCCCTACAAGGTGGAGCGCGACGGCGACCATGTGGTGATCGTGGCGCAGGGCAAGAACTTTACCCCGCCCGAGGTCTCCGGGATGATCCTGCAAAAGCTGAAGAAGGCGGCGGAAGATTATCTGGGCGAGAAAGTCACCGAGGCGGTCATTACCGTGCCCGCGTATTTCAACGACGCGCAGCGGCAGGCGACGAAAGATGCGGGGCGAATTGCCGGGCTGGAAGTGAAGCGCATCATTAACGAGCCGACGGCGGCGGCGCTCGCCTACGGACTCGACAGAGGCAAGGACGAGACCATCGCCGTGTATGACTTCGGCGGCGGCACGTTCGATATCTCGATTCTCGAAGTCGGCGAAGGCGTGATTGAAGTGAAGGCCACGAACGGCGACACGCACCTGGGCGGCGACAACATAGATCAGCGGCTGGTGGATTGGCTGATTGACGAGTTCAAGAAGGATGAAGGACTCGACTTGCGCGGCAAGGGCAACGAGATGGCGTTGCAGCGTCTGCGGGACGCGGCGGAGCGGGCGAAGATCGAGCTTTCGACCACGATGGAGCACGAGATCAATCTGCCGTTCATCACGGCGGACGCTTCGGGGCCGAAGCACCTGGTCAAGAAGCTGACGCGGGCGAAGCTCGAAACCATGATCGAAGACATTTTGCAGCGCTCGGTCGGGCCGTGCAAGCAGTGCATGAAGGATGCGGGCATCGACGCCGGCAAGATCAACGAAGTGGTGCTGGTGGGCGGACAGACGCGCATGCCGCGCATTCAGGCGATCGTAAAAGAACTGTTTGGGCGCGAAGGCCACAAGGGCGTGAACCCGGATGAAGTGGTCGCGGTGGGCGCGGCGATCCAGGGCGGCGTGCTCAAGGGCGAGGTGAAAGACCTGTTGCTGTTGGACGTGACTCCGCTGACGCTGTCGATTGAGACGCTGGGCGGGGTGGCGACGGGAATGATTCCGCGGAACACGACGATTCCGACGAAGAAGACGGAGACGTTTTCGACGGCGGCGGACAGTCAGACTTCGGTGGAAGTGCATGTCTTGCAGGGCGAGCGCCCGATGGCGGCGCAGAACCGGACGCTGGGCAAGTTCCATTTGACGGGGCTGCCGCCGGCGCCGCGGGGCGTGCCGCAGATCGAAGTGACGTTCGACATTGACGCCAACGGCATCCTGAACGTGACGGCGAAGGACATGGCCACGGGCAAGGACCAGAAGATCACGATTACGTCGTCTTCGGGGTTGTCGAAGGAAGAAGTCGAGCGCATGGCGAAGGAAGCCGACGCGCATTCCGCCGAAGATAAGGCGCGGCGCGACGAGATCGAGGCCAAGAACCAGCTCGACTCGATGGTTTACAACATCGAGAAGATGCTGAAAGAGCATGGCGACAAGATTTCGGGCACGGAGCGCGGGGACGTGGAGAACGCGCTGGCGGACGCGAAGAAAGCCATCGAAAGCGGCGACAAGAAGCAGATGGACGCGGCGCGCGAGAAGCTGACCACGGCATCGCACAAGCTGGCGGAGCAGATGTACAAGGCAACGCAGGCGGCGCCGGGCGCGGCGCGGCGGAGCGGGGCCGACGCCGGGCGCGGCGTCTGGCGGAAATGGCGAGAGCAAGAAGAAGGATGAGGGCGTGATCGACGCCGAGTACGTGGACGTGGAAGACAAAAAATAAGCTGGACGCTCTTGGGACGCCCGGGCGTCCCAAGAGATTGTGTGATTCGGAGGAGTCATGGCAAAGAAATTCGAGGTTACTTGCATCCCTTCAAACCTATTGCCGCGAATTCCGGGGCAGATTAACTCTTTCAGCTTGCCGCTGCCAGAGGTGTTCGATTCACTGGAAAAGGCTGAGGAGTATGTTCGGTCGGTCCAGAATCGAGAACCGAGTATCCACTGTTCCATCCGGGAAGAGGTCTAGGAACACGGCGAAAATCTGTCGACCATGCGGAATGGGTGCGTCGCGGAGGGGAGAGTCTGTAGTCGGTCCGGGAAAGAGGAAAGCAAATTGAGATTCGAAGTCAACGGCCAGGTATTTTTTGTGAACTTCGTTCCCGAAGAGGGGCGTTGGTATTGCTTCGCCCCGACCGCGACGGGAATGCAGAGGATCCCAGTGTCGATGGACACCGCGCCATTCGCGGAGTTCACCATAGCGGTGGACGAGCAGGCGAAAGAAGTGGTGAATTAAGCTTGGAAGGTAGGGGTCCTTCGACTCCACTTTGTCATTGGCTTCGCCAATGACAAAGTTCCGCTCAGGATGACAGAATTGAAAGTTGTGGCGCTGATGACTGAGAGCTGATTGCTGAAGCCGATTGCTGATTGCTAGCAGCCCGTGGCAAAAGTCGAGGAGTAGCGCGCAAGCCAAACTTTCTATGAATTGTCATCCCGAGCGGAGCGAGGGATCTGCATTTTGCGGCGGACTACAGATCCCTCGCTCCGCTCGGGATGACAAAATCTGTGAATTGGGCGTTGAAGAGATGAATCTCACTTTCACCACGGGCTGCTAAAGCCGATTGCTGAAAAATGGCGACAACCGCTAACAAAGACTATTACGGCGTGCTCGGCGTAAAGAAGTCGGCCTCCACCGACGACATTCGCAAGGCGTTCCGCAAACTGGCGCGCAAGTATCATCCCGACGTCAATCCCGGCGACAAATCGGCGGAAGAAAAGTTCAAGACGCTTTCCGAGGCCAACGACGTTCTCAGCGATCCCAAGAAGCGGAAGATTTACGACCAGCTCGGGTTCTACTCCGACAACATCGATGCGGCGACGGCCGAGGCCTACGCGCGCGGCGGCGGACAGCCCGGCACGGGCGACTTTGGCGGAAGCTTTGCCGGAGGTTTCCCCGGCGGTGGCCGCCCGCCCGGTGGCCCCAGCAACGTGGATTTCGGCGGCTTCGATTTTTCCGATCTGTTTGAAGGCGGCGCGCAGCGGCGGACGGAAAAGTTCGAGCGGCGCGGGCGGCGGATTCCGCGATATTTTCTCCAGCATTTTCAGCGGGCGGCGGACGTGGCGAGGCTGCCGCGCAAGGCCCGGAACCGGGCAGCGATCTCGAGTATCAGGTCAACGTGCCGTTCTGGACGGCGATTCGCGGCGGGGTAATGAAGCTGAATATCGCGCGGCGCGAGGTTTGCGGAAACTGCCGCGGCCAGGGATTCACCGAAGCTCCGGGGCAATGCCCGCAGTGCCAGGGCAAGGGGACGATTGAGCAGACGGGCGGACGCATGAAGTTCAACGTGACCTGTCCGCGCTGCCATGGAACGGGGAAGAATATTTCCACTTGCCACATTTGCCATGGCGAAGGCAGCGTGGAGCGCGCCGATCCGCTGGAAACCCGCATCAAGGCGGGGACGCGAGACGGGCAGCGCATTCGCATCGCGGGCAAAGGCAATGCCGGAGTGCGCGGGGGCGGAGCCGGCGATCTCTACGTAATCATCCGCATCGGCGAGCACGCGCTCTTTCACCGCGAAGGTGACGACATCCACATCACCGTGCCGGTGACGGCGGTGGAGGCGGCGCTGGGAGCGAAGATCGAAGTGCCGACGATTGATGGCCGCAGCATGTTGAAGATTCCTCCGGGAACGCAGTCCGGGCAGAAGCTGCGGCTGCGGGAAAAAGGCGTGCCCTCGGCTACGAAAGATGGAGTGCGCGGCGACGAGATCGTAGAAGTGAAGATTACGGTTCCGATGCCGCGCGACGAGAAGACGAAAGAACTGCTGCGGGAGTTGGCGAAACTCAATCCCGAAGACCCGCGGGAGGGTTTGTGGAGGAATGTATGATGTGTTCCCGTCTCGACTTGATCTGGCATTCTCCTTCTGCGCCTATCGCACAAGTTTAGAGTGTGTTTCATAAATACCTTTCAGGCCGGAAGGCGCGGCCCTCAGGGGCTGAAGAGAGTGTGTGAGAACTGGGTCGTCCCTCCGGGACTTGAGTCGTTTCTTCCACTTTTCCCACCGCTGAAGCGGTGGGCTAAGCTAGATCGCCTCTCCGGGGCTGGATTCTGCGATGTTTCGTTCCACCGGATTGCTCGAAAACGAGTTCTCGCACACTCTCTATCAGGCTGCGGAAAAAGTCATCGAGAGCGCGAAAAGCACACCTCAGGCGCTGAAGCGCGGGCACATTTTCAACGACTTACGGCACGAGTAAACTCGTGCCCTTCCCAAAACCCGTCCGAATCGGAGTTTTTCCGCAGCCTGCTATAGCATTTTCACAGATAGTGTAACCCAAGGCATTTGCCGAGCTGCGCTCGGCTGGGCAGGTGGGGGCACCTGTCCCTACGCGAGCGGGTTACGGTAACCCTGAAAATGCTCTATAATCCGTTCGTCAAGCAGGTTCGCGTTCGAGAAAATCGTCCCCCGATCGCGAATTCTGACGCACCATTCTGGTTGCTTGGTTCCTATAGCGAATCCAGGATTGCTGTAACCACGGAAAAATGCTGAATTACGTCCGACGAAAACGGGGCAAGCCCCGTCTCTACACGAGCGGGTACAGCAACGCTGGAACCGCTATTAGGAGGTAGGCATGACCACGCGAAATTCCCTGACCCGCCGCCGCTTGTCGTTGGCGGCGCTCGTTCTTTTACTCGTCTCCGGCTCTGCCCTGATTCAAACTGCCATGGCTCAAACCGCCACGGCCCAGGACAACAAGAGCGTTCCGCTGCAGCTCGACCACGTTTCCATCTGCGGAGCGAACCTCGACACGCTGCGACAGGCCTTCACCGATGCCGGCTTGACTCCCGACCCCGGCGGCGCTCACGCCAACGGCATTACGCAGATGGCCAGCGTGGGCTTTGACGACTCAACTTACATTGAGCTGATTGCGCCCATCAAACCGGGAGCGGCCGAAGGCTCCCCCTGGGCGAAGTTCATGTCCGAAGATGCCGTTATCTGTGACTGGGCCGCCGGCGTGAGCGGGTTGCAGCAGGAACTGGATCGCCTGAAGAAAGCTGGAATTCCCGTCAAAGCTCCCGAGCCCGGCAGCCGCAAGCGCTCCGACGGCATGTCGATCGAGTGGAACACCGCCGACATCGGCTCCTCTACGTCGGGCGCCACGCTGCCCTTCCTTATCGAGGACGTGACGCCGCATGCGTGGCGCGCACAGACCTCGGCCAGCGTGCAGGGATCGCCGCTGGCCGGCGTCGGAAGCGTCGTCCTCGGCGTCAGCAATCTCGACGCCGCGATTGCCTTGTTCCACAAGGCCTACGGCTGGACCGAACCTCTCGTCGAAACCCAGAAAGACTTCGGCAAGCTCGCGTACTTCCCCGGCGAGCCTGTCATTCTGGCGGCTCCCGCCGGCGGAGGCTGGCTTTCGGATCGCCTCGCCAAGTACGGCGAGTCCCCGGTTGCCATCCTGCTCAACACCCGCGACTTCGCAGCCGCCAACAAAAAGTACAAGCTCAACGGCGGCAAGACGTGGTTCGGACAAAAGATCGCATGGTTCGACGCGGGAAAGCTAAAAGGCGTGCGGCTGGGAGTGATTGGGCAGTAGCAGGAATATTTGTACGAATCAGCCCGGGCGGAAGCCCGAGGTTTTCTCGTGCTCCCCATTCCAATCATCAGATGAACCTTCATGAAAATCGCATACCTCGACATCGAAACCAGTTACACCGGAAAGTTCACCGACCAGCGGCTGTTCAGTGATTGCAAGAATCACCGCATTACGGTTCTCGGTATGCGAATCATGCAGGAGGATAGAGAATCCTTCGTTCAGCTCATCAGCGAGGACATATCCAAGGAAGCACTGCTGAGTGCGCTTAGGGGTACGGATCTTCTAGTGTCATATAACGGGCGTTCGATCCCGGACAAGATAAAAGGCCACATAGGATTCGATTTTCCGGTGATTGCCGCGCAACTTGGGATTGTGCTGGACGAGGAATTCAAACATGTGGACCTCTGTCCAGTTTGCTGGCAGCATGGTCTCTGGGGAGGCCAAAAGGCAGTCGAACGAACGCTGGGATTGAAGCGAAATCTACCAGGAAGGGATGGAGCTTGGGCGGATGTAACCTGGAAGAAATACGAAACCACTGGGTGCAACAAATTACTGAAGGAGTTGCTTGAATACAACCGCGAAGATGTATTTATGCTACGTCGAATCCAAGAGGCTCTAGCAAGTTGCGGAAAAAGTCTTTCCTAAGCAATAGCCGTGACCTCAACGGCTAAAGCCGCACTCAAAATAATGCACTTACGCAGCGCTGAAGCGCTGCGCCACCCAAAAACAAGCGCGAGATCGAGTTTTTCCGCAGCCTGCTAGAACCCCGAACCGAGAACTGCTACCATCGCCCTAGTGTCCGCCGGTAAAGACAATCCCGCGCTCCACCTCCCCGCTCCCCAAATGCCCGCTCCACAAATGAAGGACCGGCTGGTCTCGGCCGCGCCGGTCGAGGACGATTCCTCGTTTGAGCTGAAGCTCCGGCCGCAGCGGCTGCAGGAATTCATCGGCCAGAACAAAGTAAAAGAAAATCTGGACGTAGCCATTCAAGCCGCCAAGTCGCGCGGCGAAGCGCTCGATCACGTCCTGCTCTACGGCCCGCCCGGCCTCGGCAAGACCACGCTCGCCAATATTATCGCCAACGAACTTGCCGTCCCCTTTCAGCAAACCTCCGGCCCCACGCTGCAAATCAAAGGCGACCTCACCGCCATCCTCACCAACCTGCGCGACCGCCAGGTGCTCTTCATTGATGAAGTGCATCGCCTGCAGGCTGCGCTGGAAGAGATCCTCTACTCCGCGCTCGAAGACTACAAGCTCGACATCATGATCGGCCAGGGCCCGTCCGCGCGCACCCACACCATGGACGTGAAGCCCTTCACGTTTATCGGCGCCACCACCCGCGCCGGCCTGCTCTCCGCCCCGCTGCGCTCGCGTTTCGGACTGCTGCTGCGCCTGGAGTTCTACACCCACGACGATCTTCGCGTCATCGTCGAGCGATCGGCTGAGATTCTTGGCGTGAGCATCGATCGCCCCGGAGCCACAGAAATCGCCAGCCGCTCTCGTGGCACACCGCGCATCGCCAACCGCTTGCTGCGTCGCGTGCGCGACTACGCCCAGGTCCGCGCCTCGGGTTCCATCGATCTTCCCACCGCGCAATCCGCGCTCAGCATGTTGGAAGTCGATCGCCACGGCTTCGATGAAGTCGATCGCAAACTGCTGCTCACCATCATCGAAAAATATCAGGGAGGGCCGGTCGGGTTGAATACGCTGGGCGCGGCCCTGGCCGAAGAGCCCGACGCGATTGAAGAGATTTATGAGCCGTTCCTGATTCAGATTGGATTTTTGAACCGCACTCCTCGCGGCCGCGTCTGCACGCAACTGGCGTACGAACATTTCGGCATCACTCCCAACCGGCGGCAAAGCTCGTTGTTTTAGCAGGCCGCGGAAAAAGTCTTTCCCAAGCAAGAGCCGTGACCTCAGCGGCTAAAGCCGCACTCAAAATAATGCACTTACCGCAGCGCTACAGAGACTGTGTGAGAACTGGTCTTTCGCCCCGCTGGGGCTTGTTCTTTTTTCACTTGAACCCACGGCTTACGCCGTGGGCTGTATTCTTGCGCCGCTTCGCGGCTGAAAACCGTGAATTCCATTCCACCGCGATTCTGCAATCGTAGTTCTCACACAGTCTCTGCAGCGCTCCACCCCATCACGCCAAAGCCGGGCGTGCTGGGGGCCCCGGCGCTGCGCCACCCAAAAACAAGCGCGAGATCGAGTCCGCAGCCTGCTAGATCGTGTAGGAGCGGACGCACTCCTTCGACTTCGCTCAGGACCCGCCCAGCCGAGCGAAGAGGCTTCGAGCTGCGTGCTACGAGCTGCGAAAAACCAGGGTTGCCCGAGGCTCGCGGCCCGCAGCCCGCAGCTCCGGTTGACTTCCCCCGCCGCAATCTGCGTTAATCATCCTTCGCCGTTCAGCAAACGTCGTTCATCAAATCAGCCAAGCGCGACGCACCGGAGGAACCATGCGTGAAGTCATAGCCACCGGACAGGCCCCCAAAGCCATTGGCCCCTATTCGCAAGCCATTCGAGCCCAGGGCCTGATTTTCACCTCGGGACAAATTCCCCTCGACCCTGTCACCGGCCAGATCGTTGCGGGCAACGTCAGCGCCCAAACCGACCAAGTGCTCAAGAACCTCGCCGCCGTTTTGCGCTCCGCGGGCAGCCGCATGGATGAGGTTGTCCGCTGCACTGTCTTTCTCAAGAACATGGGAGATTTCGCACTCATGAACGAAGTCTACGGTCGCTACTTCAAGCAATCGCCACCAGCCCGCTCGACGGTGGAAGTGGCCCGCCTGCCAAAAAACGTCCTGGTGGAAATCGATGTCATCGCGCAATGCTGAAGAATGCATGCGGCAGCAACTCTGAATTCGCGACAGAAATAGGCAGGAAAAATTTTGAGAAAGTGAGATTCTGAATTCAAGAAAAGAGGACCCATGAAAACTGTAATCGTCATTGTAACCATCGCACTGCTGGCCCTGGCCGTCCTGGCTGTGGCCCAAACCGCGGCCAAGCCCGCAGCCAGCGGCCCCACCAAAGTCACCGGCGCGCCCATTAAAACCGCCAGCGGCCTGGAATACTGGGACATCAAAGTTGGCACCGGCGCAGTCGCCCAACCCGGCCACCAAGTCAAAGTCGATTACACCGGCTGGCTCACCAACGGCAAAAAGTTCGATAGCTCCGTGGGCACCGGCCATCCCTTCGACTTCCTGCTCGGCGGCGGCCAGGTCATCAAGGGATGGGACGAAGGTGTGGCGGGCATGAAGGTCGGCGGCAAGCGCCAGCTCCGCATCCCGCCCGACCTGGCCTATGGAGCCAAGGGCGCTGCGGGCGTGATCCCGCCCAACGCAACCCTGATCTTCGACGTGCAACTGATAGACGTGAAGTAGGCCGTGTGGGATGTGGCTGTGCTCCGTCCCAGAACATTTCTCGTAATGGTGTAGAGTGCACGCCCTCAGCGGCTAAAGCCGGAACCCGTTGCGACTCCTGACGGCACGGCTGAAGCCGTGCCCTACCCGTTCCCGGCCACTCTACAGTAAATGGAGAAATGCTCGGGCCAAGCGCAAATTGGCGGCTGCGGACATTTCTGTCCGCGCCGCTTCGTGTGGGCACACAAAGGCCCGCGGGATTTCCACATCTCCGCGGGCTCGGATCTTATTACGCCTTGACCACTTTGCCGCTGCGCAGGCAAGAAGTGCAAACGCGCATGTGCTTCGTCGCCGCTCCCACCTTTGCGTGCACCGGGCGCAGATTGACGTTCCAGCGCCGTTTGCTGACGTTGTGGGCGTGGCTGATGGTATTTCCGAACTGCGGCCCTTTGCCGCAGATATCACAAACTCGTGCCATAAACTCTAAATCCTTCCAGGCCTGTTGCCGAAACTTTGATTTTACAGGATTCCCTTCGATTTCGCCAAGGTGGAAAAGTCCGCCACGGCTTTCGCAATGCTAGCAGCCCGTGGTAAAAGTCGGGAAGTGGTGGATGAGCAATATTCCTTATGAATTGTCATCCCGAGCAAAGCAAGGGATCTGCATTTTCGCGGCGAACTACAGGTCCCTCGCTTCGCTCGGGATGACAAAATCTGGTCAATTGAGGATGAATGAAGAATCCTCACTTTCACCACGCCGCAAGGCTTTAGAAAGACACCCCTTTAGGGGCTAAGCGTCGCCTGCTACGCCGCCTTGCCCGCGACCGGCTGCGCGCAATGACTGCAGCGCCGCGCATCCAGCGGAATCTCGCTCAAGCACTCTGGACACTTCTTCGTGGTCGGATCCGCCGGGGCCGGGTCCTTCCGCGTCCGCGCGATCAGCGCATTGATGGGCGTCACCACAAAAAAGTAAACCGCCCCCGCCACCAGCAGAAAGCTGACCACTGCGGTGATGAAATCGCCAATCGGAAACAGCGTGCTTCCGACTCTAAAAGATATCCCTGTGAAGTCGGGCTTGCCCACCAGTAGCGCAATGGTGGGATTGATAAGGTCCTTGACCAGAGCGGTAACGACCGTGCCAAACGCCGCCCCAATCACCACGCCCACCGCCAGGTCCACCACACTTCCGCGCAAAATGAATTGCTTAAATCCGGATAGCATTGGATTCCCCCTCCCCAACAGGCTGCGGAAAAAGTCTGATTTCGCGCCCCAGCCCCTAAAGGAGCAACTGATTCCGAAGGACTTGCGGTATCGCTAAAGCGATACCCTGATACGAAACCGGAGTTATTCCGCAGCCTGCTAGAGAATTCATGAAAAGGGCGTCGGCCATCTCAGCCGCGCTCGTAGCTCGCGGTTCGTAGCTCATAGCAGTATCTCGCAGCCCCCAGCCGCCTCAGATCCTCATCGGCATCACGATGTACCGGTACTTGTAGTCTTCGCCTTCCGCGGGACGAAGCTGCCCGGCCGACTGCGCGTCCTTCAGCTCCAGCTTCACGTCGCACGATCCCGTGGCTCTGATGAAGTCGAGCAGGTATTGCGCGTTGAATCCGATGGCGATCGGCTCGCCGTCATAGGCAACTTCGATGGAATCCTCCGACTCGCCAATTTCGGTCGACGACGCCGAGAGTTTCAGCTCGCCTTTCTCCAAACGCAGACGCACGGCGCGTGAGCGCTCGTCGGCAAACTGGGCCACGCGCGCGATGGCAGCTCCCAGTTCCTCGCCATGCAACGCGATCGACTTGGTGATGTCCTTGGGCAGCACCGCCTCGTAGTTCGGAAACTGCCCCGTGAGTTGGCGCGACGTCAGCAAGCGCGGGCCCACGCGGAAGAACAGCGTGGCATCGTCCTTGGCGAAGTCGATGGACTCAACGTCCGAATCGAGCAGTGTTTTCAACTCGTCCATCGCCTTCTTCGGAATCAGCGTCTTCATTTCGCCGGATACGCCTTCAAACTTCTCTCCGGCGCGCTCCACATGCGCCAGGCGGTGTCCATCGGTCGCCACCATGGTGATCGACTCCGGCTTCAGCACCATGAGCGCGCCATTCAGGGTGTAGCGCGACTCCTCGTTGGCAATCGCGAATCCCGTCTTCGCAATCATCGAGCGCAACACTGCCGCCGGAATCTTGATTCCACCCGCCACCGGGAACACCGGCAGCCCGGGAAAATTCGACTGCGCCATGCCTACCATCTTCGTGTTTGAGCGCCCGCAGCGAATACTGACCCAGTGGTTCTCGAGCAGTTTTATGGTGATGTCGGAGTCTGGCAGCAGCTTCACATAGTCGTGAAGTTTGCGCGCCGGAATGGTGCACGCGCCCTCTTTTTTCACCTTGGCGTTGCACAACGTCCGCAGGCTCAAATCGAGGTCGGTTGCCGTCAGCGACAATTTGTCTTTTGCCGCCTCGAAAAGATAATTGGAGAGGATTGGAATTGTCGTCTTGCGTTCCACCACGCCCTGTGTGGCTGTCAGTTCGCGAAGAAGTTCGACTTTGCCAACCGTGATTTCCATGGCCGTCGTCCCTACGGCAGGAGCGCTTTCCACCGGCATATTGGATCTCCCAACTCTGGAGCTGTTTTCAAAAATCGGTTTTGAGCAGCCACCCTCTGGAGCCGGTCTGGGTAGAGCAGGGCTTTAGCTCTGCCACCAGACTCCGTAAATATTCGGCTTTAGCTTCTACGGGTCGCCTTCCATCCTCAAAAAAATCCCAAACCAGCTCTACTTCTATTCTCCTCTTATATCAAATACAAAACCAATAAAACCAGTAGCAGCCCAAGTGCCGTGACCGTATGATTTGTTCGATGGAGAGCCGGGCGTCCCCGCCCGGCAGGACGGGCGAGACGCCCGTCCCTACATCGTAAGAATTAAGCGGTCGTAGCCCTGGACGCTTGGAGAAGCGGGAAACAAGCCCACCTTCCTGCCGTTCAACCAGTCCCACATCCACCCTGCATGTGAAGAATTGGTCCGCGCCCCGGCGAAAGCCATCCTAACACGAGCGCCCATTCCATGGTTCAATCTTGCCTTCCACGGTTTCCACAAACACTCCACAACCTAAAGCATTTTTCGTGATGGTGTAGAGTGCCCACCCTCAGCGGCTAAAGCCGGAACCCGTTATAACTCCTAACGGCACGGCTGAAGCCGTGCCCTACCCGTTCCCGGTTCCCTCTATAGCAACTCGAGAAATGCTCTAACGGAAGGGAGCATGGCCCGATGAGTGGGAAGGCCGGTGGCAACCTCTGTTTACGCGCTCAATTGTTCGGTCAGTTTATTCAGCAGCCGGTTTAAATCCTTGTCGTTCTTGCGGACTTCTTCAATCTTGCCCACCGAATGCAAGACGGTCGTGTGGTGTTTGCCCCCGAACTGGCGTCCAATTTCAGGCAGGGAGGCCTCCGTGAGATGCTTGGTCAGGTACATGGCAATCTGCCGCGGATACACGATCGAGCGGGAATTGTTCTTCGCCTTGATTTCCACCAGCCGCAGCCCGAATTGCTCGGCCACCGCCTTCTGAATCGATTCAATCGTCACCTTGCGCGCCTGCGAATCGATAAAGTTCTTCAACACCTGCTGCGTGTAAGGCAGCGTAATATCCGCCCCAATCAGCGACGAATGCGCCACCAGCCGGATCAACGCGCCTTCCAGCTCGCGCACATTCGACCGTATGTTCGACGCAATAAACAACGCCACATCGGTCGGCACCGTCACCCGCTCCTGCTCCGCTTTCTTTTGCAGGATGGCGACCTTCGTCTCCAAATCGGGCGGCTGAATATCGGCAATCAGCCCCCACTCAAACCGGCTGCGCAAGCGGTCTTCAAATTCCGCCAGCTCTTTCGGGGGACGGTCGCTCGCGATCACGATCTGCTTCATCGCCTCATGCAGCGCGTTAAAGGTGTGGAAAAACTCTTCCTGCGTCCGCTCTTTCTGCGCCAGAAACTGGATGTCGTCGAGCAGCAGCACATCCATCGTCCGGTATTTGTCCCGGAAGCTGATCATCTTGTCGTAGCGCAACGAGTTGATCATCTCGTTGGTGAACTTGTCGCTCGACACATAACAGATCGCCGCCTGCGGCATCCGCCGCTTGATTTCATGCCCAATCGCCTGCATCAGGTGCGTCTTGCCCATGCCCACGCCACCGTACAGAAAGAGCGGGTTGTAGGCTTTCGAAGGCCGCTCCGCCACCGCCTGGCAAGCCGCGTGCGCAAACTGGTTCCCGCTTCCGATCACGAATGCGTCAAAGGTATAGCGCGGATTCAATTGGGCGGCGCTGTCCCAGTCGAAACGCGCCTGCGCCGGATGCAGCCCGGCCACCGCCTGCGGACCCGAACTCGGAGCCGACAGCCCGCCGTTATGCCGCACCGGCGTGTTCGAGGGATCGTCCTCGGCCGTGACAAATTTCACATCCTGGTATCCGAGCTCGAGATTGTCGAGCGCTTCCTGAATCAGGTCCGCGTACTTGTCGCTCACATGGCGGAACTCCGCCGTCGGAACGCGCACGAACAGAATTCCGTTGCTGGCGTGGCTGTAGCGCGTCGGCTTCAACCAGGTGTCGTATGAGTGCCGGTTGATTTTCTTTTCCAGGGCGTCGAGGATGCGCACCCAGGGGTTCGGGATGACGGCGGAACTGGTAAGAGACATTTTCGACCAGAATAACCGAATACGCCGGAGCGGAACTTCCGGGAAAAACCAACATTGCCGTGGAGACGGGGCAGCCCCGTCTCGGGAAATTTATGAGTTCTTTGTTGCCGAATTGAATCTGTCTTGCCGCACGAGTTGTCTGTGAAATTTATTACGAGATGAACGGGATACTAGCACAAAAAAATTCGCTTGTCGGTACGGTCACAAAAAAATATTTTCCCGTTGCCGCTACATGCAAGCGCGATTTTTTTCCGTTGTCAAGTGTCGAGAATCTAACTGCCGCACAAACTGTGCAATTGAGATTTTCGCGTGGGGACGGGCGACCTCGCCCGTCCAATCCGAACGCCGCTCCGCGCCTACGAAACCGTCCGGCGTTCCCGGCGCGCCGGCGCGAACGTCTTGTGATCCGCCGGATACACCGCCACCGACCGCCGTCCGCCCTCGCCGTCGCTCTCCGTGCGCAAATCTTTTTCCTCGCGCAGCGCCAGATGCACGATCCTTCGCTCGCGCGACGACATCGGCCCAAAGCGGTACGGCTCGCTCGTCCGCCGCACATGCTCCGCCGCCACGCGCGCCGCCATCTGCAACTCCTCGATCCGCAGCGCCCGGAAGTTCTTGCAGTCGAACCAAATCTTCTCGTGCTCGTTCCCCTGCAAATGCAGGATTTCCGACGCCAGCAGCTCGAACGATCGCAGCAACTCGCCGCTCCGCTCCAGCAACAGCGCCGAATCCGGCCCGGCAAACTCCACCAGTATTTCCGGATGCTCCCAGTCGCGCTGCTCCGCCAGCGGCGGGTCCACCGTGATCCGGTACTTCAGCTTGAAGCCGCCATGCGAAATGACGGCCTGCAAAAATTCCCCAATCTGTTTAGCGGCAGCAACCTTGTCGGTAATCGGCATAATCAGCTCTCAGCCGTCAGCCATCAGCCATCAGGTAAACCAGCGCATGGTGCGCTGGCGACCCATGGCTAACGACGGATGGCAACTTCTCTGTTTCGTATCGGGGTATCGCTTGAGCGATACCGCAACTCCTCAAAAACGACCGCCCCCTTTTAGAGACTGTGCGAGAACTGATCTTTCGCCCCGCTGGGGCTTGTTCCTTTTCCACTTGAACCCACGGCTTACGCCGTGGGCTGTATTCTTGCGCCGCTTCGCGGCTGAAAACCGTTAATTCCATCCCACCGCGACTCTGAAATTGTAGTTCTCACACAGTTTCTTTAGGGGCAGGGTTTTACTGACGGCTGATGGCTGACAGCTATTTCTTTCGCGCCCGCTTCGCCATCATCTCCCGCATCTCGCGCCCCAGCGACGTCCGGTTCATCACCGACTGCTGCACGATCCCAATCAACTGTCCCGCCGACCAATATAAGCCCAGCCCCGCCGGCAGGTTCCAGCTCATCAGGCCCAGCATTCCCGGCATCATGATGTTCATCATCTTCTGCTGCGCCGGATCCATGCCCGCCTGCGGCGTCATGCGCTGCATCACCAGCATGGTGACGACGATCGCCACCGGCAGAATGTGCCACGGATCGGGCGCCGCCAGATCTTTAATCCACAGCCACGGCGCATGGCGCAAATCCATGGCCACGTTCAGCATACGATAATACGCGAACAGAAACGGCATTTGGATCAGCAGCGGCAAACATCCACCCGCCGGATTCACGCCTTCCTTCTTGTAGAGCGCCGAAATCTCCTCGTTCATCTTCGCTTTTTCAGGATCGCGCAGGCTGTACTTCTTGTACTTCTCCTGGATCTGCTTGATCTGCGGCGCCACGCGCTGCATCTTCAGCATCGACTTCATCTGCGACAGCCGCAGCGGCAGCAGCGCCACGTTGATGACCAGCGTCTGCAGCAAAATCGCCCAGCCCCAATTGGCGACGATGTGGCCGTACATCCACTTCAACCACAAGAACAGCGGCAGCGCGATGATTCCCAGCCAGCCGAAGTCGATGATCTTGCGCAGATCCGGCTCCGCTCCCGTGATCCCCGGCACCGCGACCGATTCCAAATCGGCCAGCGCCTTCGGCCCAACATACATCCGCGCTTCGGTCGCGCCACGCAAGCTGCCCACTGCCGCGCCCAGCACGTCGGCCTTATCCATCTGCTTCGTATCGGACCCGCCATGCGGAATCTCAATCGCATTCCGCAGCGTCACCAGCGCCGCGTTCTGCGGGTCGGCCGGCACAAACACCGCCGCGAAATATTGGTCCGATACTCCCGCCCAGTGGAACGGCCCCGGCAGCGTCCCGCCGCCGTTGATCTTCTTGATCGCCAGCCGCTCGACCTTGCTGTCGTACTGATAAACGATCTGTCCCGTGGCGTACTGCGGCCCCGTCATGTCGGCGCCAAAGCCCGCCGGCCACATCGGAAACGCCGTCACCGGTTCGCCCTTCACTTCGACCGAAGTCCGCACCCCAACCACATAGCTCGCGCGATCGAACGTGAAGCTCTTTTCGACCGAAACGCCGCCGTCGGAATACACAAACTTAATTTCTGGTGGAGCGACAGGCGTCTCCGCCCGTCCACCCTCAGTACCAGAAGAAGAAGTAGGAGTAGCAGGCGAATCGGTTTTCTGCGAACTGAGAACTGATAACTGAGAACTCGCAGCCGCCACATACAACGTCGAGTTCACCTTGTCTCGCAGCCCCACGTCATACGTCCACAGCGTCAGCGGATACCCATACTGCTC
Source organism: uncultured Acidobacteriaceae bacterium (assembly GCA_963772155.1). Taxonomy (GTDB): domain Bacteria; phylum Acidobacteriota; class Terriglobia; order Terriglobales; family Acidobacteriaceae; genus Acidiflorens. Next base: position 99,841 of record CAVYVX010000007.1, read on the forward strand.
CGCCGCGTGGTTCACCAGTTCGAGCTGCCCACCCTTGTCGTCGGTGTACTTCTTCAGCACCCACGACTTCACCCGCGCCCCGCGATTGGTGAACACGATGCGGTAGACGTCGTTCTCAATCACCGTCTCCGACTCGCTAGTCGCCTGTAGAGACGGGGCTGGCCCTGTCCTGGCAGCCGCCGCGCCCTTACTGCCCGCCGCCTTCGCAATATGCGTGGGAAGTTGCGTGGGCGCTTGCGAAGTTGGCTGTGTGGGGACGGGCGACTCGCCCGTCCTCGCAGAACTTTCCGGCTTCGCCGCCGGCTGCGGCCCATACTTTTTCAACAGCGGCTGGAAAAGCATGATCGCCAGGAACGTCAGCGCAAACACCAGCAACAGCTTGCGCTCCATCCCCGGTTCTTGCTGCGGATTATGAAATTCAGCCAATGCAGTCGCTCGCCATTTTTAAGTTAGTCGCTTTGAAGGGGCGCGGCTTCAGCCGCGCCGCAACCCGTTGCCGTAACCAGGGGCTTTAGAGTGTGTGTGAGAACTGGGTCGTCCCTCCGGGACTATTATCGTTTTTGCCACTTTACCCAGCGCTGAAGCGCTGGGCTAAACTGGGCCGCCCCTCCGGGGCTGGATTCTAAGATGTTCCGTTCCACCGGATTGCTCGAAAACGAGTTCTCACACAGTCTCTGAAGCCCCCTATCATTTTGCGTTCGTACGTACGGGCTGAAGCCCGTACCCTTCAAGACCCAGCAGTTTTTGGACAGGTTCTGAGACGCGGCAAGCCGCGTCTCTACGGGAAATGCAGGGGCTGAAGCGACGAATCCCGCATCCTTCACTACCGGATCATACCCGCCCTTGGCCAGCGGATGACATCGCAACACACGCCAACCCGCCATCGCCGAGCCGCGCAGCGCCCCATACCGCTCCACCGCCTCCGTGGCATATTCCGAGCAAGTCGGCACATACCGGCACGCGGGCCGAAACACTGGCGAAATCCACCGCTTATAAAATCGCAGCAGCCCGAGCGCCAGAGATTTCATTTCTCATTTCTCATTTCTCGTCGATCCAGCAGCTTCTTCGCGATCGCATCCAGCGCCCGCCCCACTTCCTCGAGCATTACCTGAAACTCCACCGTCAGCACCGACTTCTTCGGATTGATTACCACATCGACGCCCACCACATCCGTGCCGCCCGTGCCCGTGAGCTCAAGCTCAAACAAAGACCGCCGCAGCCGCACCGCTTCGCGCAAGCGCCGCTTGATCCGGTTCCGCTCCACCGCCCCGCCCAGCGCCCGGCCCACCGTGAACCCGACCCGCGCGCTTCCTTTCCGCGAAGCGCCCTCCGCCTGCCGCAGGTAAAACACCGTCAGGTGCGAGGAAAAATGCCGCCGTCCTTGCTTGTACACGCGATCGAAGTCCGAGTGTTTCAGGAGCCGCGCCGCGCGAGGAAATCCCCCGCCCGCCTTTGTCGCGGACTGCTCTGCGCGCCGCTCCGAAGCGTCGCCGCTCACCCGCTTACCCTCCGGCAAAGGAGTACACGGTTGCTCAGTATGCCGACCCGCTTTCGCTGGGTACTGGACACTGGGTACTACAGCGTGTTTCATAAATACCTTTCAGGCCGGAAGGCGCGGCCCTCAGGGGCTAAAGCCCGCATTTTTACCGGCCTGTAGTGGCACGGCTGAAGCCGTGCCCTACCCAAAACCGATTTATGAAACACGCTGTAGCATCTGTGGGAAAACTACTCGCGGAAACCCGGTTTCACCGAGACGCGCTTGCGCCCCTTGGCCCGGCGGCGCGACAGCACGGCGGCCCCGCTCTTTGTCTTCATGCGGGTGCGGAACCCGTGCTTCTTCGACCGCTTCCGCCGGTTGGGTTGAAATGTACGTTTCGGCATCGAAAATCCCTGCTCCCTAGTTGAATCGCCAACTGAATCGACTTGCGTCAGGCAAGCGGTAAGTATAAATGACGCCCACTCTCCCCAGCAAACCCCATCCTGGGCAATCCTGGCTCTTAATGCGGCGATGAACAGCTCCAAGCTGGGCCCGCCATTGAACTGGGGCAGGTCGCCGCAGGCGCTGTGGTGCTGCGAACTCCCGAGGCTCGCGAACGACGAACGACCAACGACCAACGACTTACTACATGCCCGGAAATTTCATCCCCGCCATTCTGCGCGCAAAGCTGGGCTTGCCCATCTGCTTGAACATTTTTTTCATCTGGGCGTATTGGCGGAGCAAGTTGTTGACTTCCTGCACGCTGGTGCCGGAGCCGCGGGCGATGCGCTTGCGGCGGCTGCCGCTGATGGCTTCGTGATGGTTGCGCTCGTATCCGGTCATGGAATTGATGATGGCCTCGACGCGATTGATCTGTTTTTCGTCCACCTTGTCGGCGGCTTTCTGCATCCCTGAAAACGCGCCGATGTTCGGCAACATGCCCATCAGGCTTTGCAGCGATCCCATCTTGCGGACCTGGCGCAACTGGTCGCGAAAGTCTTCGAGCGAAAAGCCGTCGCCCGCCAGCATCTTGGAGGCAAGTTCGTTGGCCTTCTTCTTGTCGATCTGCGACTCGGCCTTTTCGATGAGCGAAAGAATGTCGCCCATGCCGAGAATGCGCGAGACGATGCGGTCGGGATGAAACGGTTCCAGCGCGTCGTATTTTTCGCCGACGCCGATGAACTTGATGGGCTGTCCGGTGACCTGACGGATGGAAATCGCCGCGCCGCCGCGAGCGTCGCCGTCCATCTTAGTCAGCACGACGCCGGTGAGCGTGAGCTTCTTATGAAACTCGTCGGCCGAGCGGACGGCGTCCTGTCCGGTCATGGAATCGGCGACGAACAAAATTTCCTGCGGATTGAGCAGCCGCTTGAGCGACTGCATCTCTTCCATGAGCTGGTCGTCAATGTGCAGACGGCCGGCAGTATCTACGATGAGCACATCGCAGCCGGAGTTGATGGCCTCGCGCCGCGCCTCTTTGGCCAGGCGCTCGACGGTCGCCGTATTCGCCTCGCCGACCGCGCCTTCGTAGAGGTGGGCTTTGATCGCCGCCGCCACCACTTTGAGTTGCTCGCGCGCGGCCGGGCGGTAAACGTCAACCGAGACCAGCAGCGGACGGTGTCCGCCATTCTTGAGCCAGTTGGCCAGCTTGCCCGAGGTCGTGGTTTTACCGGAGCCTTGCAGCCCGGCCATGAGCACGACGGTCGGCGGCTGCGAGGCGAACTTCAGCTTGGCCGTGTCTTTACCGAGCGTCGTGACCAGTTCGTCGCGGACAATCTTGATGACCTGTTCGCCCGGCGAGAGCGCGGTCAGCACTTCCTGTCCGACAGCCTTCGCCTGTATGCGGTCGATGAGGTCTTTGACGACTTTGAAGTTGACGTCGGCCTCAAGCAGCGCCAGACGAATCTGTTTCAGCGCCTCGGAAATGTTCTCTTCCGTAAGGACGGCCTGTCCGCGAAGAGACTTGAAGGCGCGCTGAAGTTTTTCCTGGAGATTCTCGAACATAGCGTAAGCAGCTATTTTAGCAGTCGCGACAGAGTGGGGAGTCGTTGGCCGGTGGTCGTTAGTAGCTAATACCGTGACCGCGTGATGAGTCATACGGTGGAGCGACGGGCGTCTCGCCCGTCCCGCCGGGCGGGGACGCCCGGCGCTCCACCACAAAAGGATGAATCGACCGTAGTAACAACCACGCGGTCACAGCCCTAGTTGTTTGCTGTTCGTCGTTCGCAAACCTCTGGTTTTCATTCAAGCGAAGCCAGGGACCTGCTCAGAGGACATAAGGAAAACGTGCGCTACCACCATCAATTCGACAGGTGAACCAAGATGTCCCCCGTGTTTCTCTGTGCCCTCTGTGGTAAAGAATTCCATAACTGTTAAACTTGGCCGGTTGACTAAGAAAAAGAAATCGCCGCCAGGGAGTGCTGCGCCTGCGTCCGCTTCCGGTCGTGTTCACGGCGAAGGCCGGATTTTCCTGATCGATACGATGTCGTTTATTTTTCGCGCCTATCATGCCATGGCGCGGCAGCGGCCGATGTCCACCAAGACGGGCGTCCCGACGGCGGCGACGTTTGTTTTTGTCAACATGCTGCGCAAGCTGCGCGACGATTTTTCTCCCGAGTATCTGGCGGCGGTGTTCGATGTGGCCGCGCCGACCATCCGCAGTCAGCAGGCGGAAGCGATCACGACCATCCGCAAGTTCGACATCAAGACGCAGACCTTCAAGGAAGCGGAATATGGCGGCTACAAGGCAAACCGCGCCGAGATGCCCGCGGACCTGGCGCAGCAAATTCCCTACATTCGGCGGGCGCTGGAGGGATATCGCATCCCGATTTTGCAGCTCGAGGGTTACGAAGCCGACGATGTGATTGGAACGCTGGCGCGAAAAGCGGCGGCGGAATCGCATACGGTGTTTGTCGTTTCGAGCGACAAAGACATGCTGCAGTTGGTGAACGACAAAGTGCAGGTGCTGAATCCGCCGAAAGACAATCTGATCTGCGATACGGCGAAGGTTGAAGAGCTGCTGGGTGTGCCGCCGTCGAAAGTGGTGGAGGTGATGGCGCTGCGCGGCGACGCCGTGGATAACATTCCGGGTGCTCCGGGGATTGGCGACAAAGGGTCGGTGGAGCTGATTCGGCGCTTTGGCAGCGTGGAACAGGCGCTGGAACACGCGGCGGAAGTGGAGAAGAAGACGTATCGGGAGTCGCTGCAAAATAATCGCGACAACATCCTGTACAGCAAACAACTGGCGACAATTGATTGCGATGTTGCGGTCGAGCTGGATGTGGCGGCGATGAAAGTGGGCGAGCCGGACGTGGAATCTCTGCGCGCGCTGTTTGCCGAGCTCGAATTTACTTCGTTGCTGAAGGAACTGCTTCCCGTGGTTGAAGCGACCGAGAGCGACTACCGGGAAATCAGGTCGGTGGCTGAGTTCGACGAGTATCTAAGCGGATTGAGCGAGGGCGCGCCGCTTGCGCTGGCAATTCCAACGGAGGACACGGAGAGCAGTGACGCCGAGAGCGCCGTGGAAGACGATGCGCCTCGGCCCGCGCAATCCGGGTTTCTGGCTCTGCAATCAGCCGATGCGGAGACGCAGAGTGCCGTAACTATGAAGCGCATTGCCATTTCGAATGCGCCGGGATCTGGGGCGGTGGTCGCGCTTGAAGACAAGGCGCTCGCCGATCGCGTAAAAAGCGCGCTTGAAGACGCGGCCGTGCCGAAGACAATTCACGATTTGAAATTGGCGCTGCACTTTTTTAGGGAACATTTTTGCGAGACGGAGATTGCGCTGGCTGGAGTTAGACACGATCCGATGCTGTATTCCTATCTGCTCGATCCGACTTACTCGTCGCATTCGTTGGCGGAAGTGGCGCTGCGCAAATTCAACTTGAAGATGAGCGGTAACCTGGCGGAAGCGGCGGATGTGACGGGCAGACTGGGGAGCGCGCTCCGCAAAGAAGTCGACGAACAGGGTCTGACTTCGGTGTACGAGGAAATCGATGCGCCGCTCGTGCCGGTGCTGGCGCGCATGGAAGATGCGGGAGTGAAGATCGATCTCGGGGCGCTGGAGCGAGATGTCGGTGAAGTTGCAGCGCGAGGCCGCGGCCAAGGCGCGGGACATTTACGAGCGCTGCGGCGTGGAGTTCAACATCAATTCGCCGAAGCAACTGGGCGATGTGCTGTTCAACAAGCTGGCGCTGCCCTTGCCGTCGAAATATGGCAAAGGCAAAAAGATATCGACGGCGGTCGATGTATTGGAAGGGCTGGCGGCGGACCACGAAGTTCCGCGGCTGGTGCTGGAGTACCGGCAACTTACCAAGTTGAAATCGACTTATGTGGACGCATTGCCGGCGCTGATTCGCGGCCAGAGCGGGCGCGTGCATACGACGTTTGGGCAGACGGGAACGGCGACGGGACGCCTGTCGTCGGCGAATCCGAACCTGCAAAACATTCCGATTCGCACGGAAATGGGGCGGGAAATTCGCGCGGCATTTATCGCCGAGCCGGGGCATGTGCTGCTGGCGGCGGATTATTCGCAGATCGAATTGCGGCTGCTGGCGCACTTTTCCAAAGACAAGCTGCTGGTGGAGGCGTTCCGGCGCGGGGACGACATTCACACACTCACGGCGTCGCAGGTGTTTGGCGTGCCGCCGCTGATGGTCACTCCGGAACACCGGCGGCAGGCGAAGGCGGTGAATTTCGGGATAGTTTACGGCTTGTCGGCGTTTGGGCTGTCGCAGCAGTTGGGCATCGATCCGGGCGAGGCCCGGAAATTCATCGACGCGTATTTTGAAAAATACGCGGGAGTGCGGGCGTTCATAGACGCAACCATCGAGCAGACGCGGCGCGACCACAAGGTGACAACACTGTTCGGGCGCGTTCGTCCGATCCCGGATATCGACAGCAAAAACGCCACCCAGCGCGGGTTTGCGGAGCGCACGGCAGTGAACACTCCGCTGCAGGGAACGGCCGCCGACCTGATCAAAGTGGCGATGATCCGGATCGACGACGAAATCCGCAAGCGCGGGATGAAAACGCGCATGACTTTGCAGGTGCACGATGAACTGGTGTTCGAAGCGCCGGAAAGCGAAGTGGAGGCGATGAAGCCGCTGGTGCGGGAGCACATGGAGAACGTACGCGCGCTGGCGGTCCCGCTGGTGGTGGAAATCGGAGTGGGGCCGAACTGGCGCGACATGGAGTAGGAATAGCAGCCTGTGGTGAAACCACAGCACAGAAAACCAGCGCCTAAACAGGCTGCGAAAAAAGTCATCGAGAGCGCGAAAAGCACACCTCAGGCGCTAAAGCGCGGACACATTTTGAACGACTTAGCGGCACGAGTAAACTCGTGCCCTTCCCAAAACCCGTCCGAATCGGAGTTTTTCCGCAGCCTGTAAAGGCGCTCCGATGGTAGACTACAATTTCAACACGCCGGAGAGGTGGCCGAGAGGCTGAAGGCGGCGGTTTGCTAAACCGTTATAGGGTCTAACAACTCTATCGAGGGTTCGAATCCCTCCCTCTCCGCCAGACAATCTGCGCTGCAGAGAATCCCGGCTGCATTTCGCGGAAAATGGCCGCAATTCTGCTAGCAGGCTGCGGAAAAAGTCGTCCACGGCGCAAAAAGCTTACCGCAGGCGCTAAAGCATTTTCACCGATAGTGTAAGACAAGGCATCTTCACGGTTGCTGTTGGCCTTGCCGTCGACAATCCCTCAGGGGCTAAAGCCCGCATTTCTGGCGGCCGTTAGCGGCACGGCTAAAGCCGTGCCCTTCCCGATTCCGGCTGTGGCTTACAGCAACTCTGAAAATGCTCTAAAGCGCGAACGTATTTTCAGCGATTTACGGCACGAGTAAACTCGTGCCCTTCCCCAAACACATCCGAATCGGAGTTTTTCCGCAGCCTGCTAGAGCATTTTCATCTAGTACCTCAGGGGCTAAAGCCCGCATTTTTATTGGCCCTGAGCGGCACCCTTCGGCTTCCCCCTCGGCTCCCCCACCCCATCGCGCCAAAAGCGGGCGCGCTGGGGGCCCCGGCTTCGCTCGGGGCTTCGGCAAACCAGGGCAGGCTTTGAAGCCGTGCCCTACCCAAGGCCATTTATGAGACCGGTTCTAGTGTCGCAACGCGCACGTCATCCCCTAACCTCACGCTCGCTAAAAGTACAGTTTCAATGCCATTTGCAACTGACGCGGGCTGTTGCAGGTGTAGTAGATCTGCCCGAACGTTGGACTGCCAAAGGTGGCGTCGGGGGGGCAGAACTGCGGGTGGTTGAAGGTATTGAAGCTCTCCAGACGATACTCGAGACTCATCCCTTCGTGAATCGCACCCAGACCGAACTCCTTGAACATGGACAGGTCGGCATTGTCCGCGCCCGGATCGCGCACCTTGCCCAGGGTACGAGGCGCCGTGCCCAGCGTGAACGGCGCCGGCTGAGCCAGAAAATCGCTGCCGTCGGCGGTAGTGAAATACTGGTTGATCCAGACCGAGTCCTTTCCGCCGTTTCGATGTGGCGTGCCGATGAGGTTGGGGCGTTGCGTTCCGTAAGTCGGGAGGCTGTTGGACTGATACAGCGCCGGCTCGATGGGCCGGCCGCTGTTGAAGCGCCAGATGCCGTTGGTGCGCCATCCGCCCACGATTCCGTTGAGGATCGGGTTCAGGTTGCCCCCGATCAACTTGCCCTTGCCGATGGGAAGTTCGTAGGTGTAACTGAACTGCAAAACATGCGGGATGTCAAAACTGGAAAGGCTGCGCTCGCCGCCGGGATTATTGGGATTCTGCAGGCTGGCGAAGCTGCCCAGCCATCCGTTGTTGGTGCTGGTCAGGGAAGCGTCGTCGAAGGATCGGGAAAAAGTATAAGTTACCAGGAATTCCAGTCCTTGGGAGAAACGTTTCTCCGTCCGGAGCTGAAGTGCATGGTAGATCGAATTTGCGATGGGAGGTTCATCACCCCAGAATCCATAAAACTGCGGGTGGGCCATTAAAAGTTGCAGCTTCTGGACCTGCGAATAGAGCAGAGGGTTGTCGGCAGGGAGGAGCTGCGACGCGTTCGACCGAGTGGGATCGGCGAACGGGTTGTCAACATACGAATTCAGATCCGCGATCTGATCTGTGGTATAGTGCTCGATCTCCGGTCCCAAGTGACTGTAAACGCCAGCATCTGCGAAGTAGAGGTGGGTCCCTTTCTTGCCGATGTAGTTGGCGTCGAAAACCAGATTCCACTTGGTCTCGTGTTGAAGACCGAAGCTCCAGCTCTGCTCGTTCGGTATTTTGTTGCTGATGTTGCGGATCGGGCCATAGGCGTCGTAGCCGACATCGTTGAGCAAGCCCAAACTGCTGCCCGGAGGCTTGATCGGCCCGTTGGGATAGGGATTGCTCATCCTCGCGGCGGGCGTGGCGCCGTCACCCCAGAATGAGGCGACCAGGTTCGTCACCTGATCGAAGCCTTGTTGTCCGATGCCTGAGGTTCCAGCCACCGCCCCTCTCCAGGCGGAGAAATAGATGCCGTAACCGCCGCGGACGACCGTGTTGTGAGGCAGACGGTAGGCGAAGCCAAAGCGAGGCTGAACATTCTTGAAGGAGGTCACGTAGGAATGGCGGTCGCTGGAACTGGCGAAGACCTCGCCGCCGGTAAGGTGCTGGCCATCCAACGTAATCGGAGATTGCACATTGGGATCAACGTAGTTCAACTCGTTGTGCCGTTCGGTCCGGGGCAGCACAACCTCGTAGCGCAGGCCGAGGTTGAGAGTCAGCTTGTCGCTCTTCTTCCAGTTGTCCTGCACGAATCCGCCGAACTCGAAATTCTGGCTGGCCACCGAGTTGGGAATTTCGTACTGTCCGCAGCAGTCGTTCGGTTGCGCGCCGATCAGGAAACTGGCCATGCCGTCCCCGCCGATGGGGTAACAGTCCACCCCGGGCGTACAGTTGGGATCGTAGTTTGCGGTTCCGGTCTGATCGAAGTTGTAGACGCCGCCGGGGGCGTAATTGGGCTGGGTGTAGTTGAGCCGGTGCATCCGTCCTTCTCCGCCAAACTTGAACTCGTGAGTGCCCTTCACCCAACTCAGAGTTCCAATCAGATGGTACGTTTCCTGCCCCAGCCTGGCGTAGCTCCAGGGGTTCCCGCCAATGTTGTACGCTTGGCCATCCGCAGCGGTATACTCCCCGATGCCAACCGCTGGGAACCAGTTGTAGCCGGACTCCTTCATGTACTGCGGTTCCCCAATCGCGTCGACCGGCGACACATTCGGGTAGGCGGCGGCAACGCCAGGGTAGAAAGAAGTACCCCGCGAGACGCCAAAGGAAACCGCCAGTAACGTAGTAGGAGTAAAAGTGTGCATGTCGTTGATGGCAAACATATGCGCGCTGCTGTTACTGGGGCCGCTGCTACAGGGATCGGCGGCGTTGTTGAAGCAGTTGAACCCAGTGTCGGTGCCATACTGATGCGAATACTTGGCGCTCAGCAGGTTCTTCTGGTTGAAGCGGTGGTCGATCTTCAGGTCCCACTGATCGTTTCTATCCCTCGTCGCTCCCGAATCCACCCGGTTGATAAACGGGCTGTAGTTTGCGCTGCCGACGTTGTAGTTCGGTTCCGGAAAGTACTGCATCAACTTTTGCGCGACCGGATCGATCAAGTTACCCTGCCCACCCGGCAATCGGTAAGGGGCGCCGTCGGGATTGTTGGCAAGGACCTCGATTGGCCGGATGCTGCGCGTCCACCGTGCTGGTGTAGGCCGTCAGGTCATTGTTTGGGATGGGTACGAGGCGCCTCGCGCCGCCAACCGCGGGGTCATAGTAGCCGGAATATGGATCCCAGAGCTGACCGCTCGGGTTGGAGCATATTCCCTGGTCATCGAAGGTCCCACTGGCGTACCCGCAGAGCTCGCCGAAGTCGCCCCTGCGCTCGGCATCGCTGGGTACGCCGTAGAAAGTCGGTCCGGCTTGCGAGGTCTGGCGCACGCCCTCGTAGTCGAAGAAGAAGAAGGTCTTGTTCTTGATGATCGGCCCGCCAATGGTTCCACCGAAATTGTTGCGGCGCAGCGCGGGGAGAGGGATTCCCTGCTGATTATTGAACCAATAGTTCGCGTCCGTTTTGTAGTGGCGGAGGAATTCATACGCGCTGCCGTGGAACGCGTTCGTGCCCGAGCGCGTGACCATATTGATGATGGTGGCGCCGCTGAACCCGTATTCAGAGCTGAAGTTCGTTTCCTGCACCTTGAACTCTTCGACGGCATCGACGGAGGGCGTGTAGGTGTTCTCGCGAATGCCGCTGTTCTGCTCGTAGTTCGTGGTGGTCACTCCATCCATGAGTATGTCGGCGGTGGCGTTCCGGGTGCCGTTCGAGATGAAGTTGTTGGCCGTGCACCCCATGCATCCGCCGTCGACCTCCGTGACTCCAGGAGTGAGAAATACGAGATTCCAAACGTTTCTTCCGTCGAGCGGGAGGTCGTTGATGAACTTCCGATCCACCACCTGCCCGGTGGTCGCATCCTGCGTGCTCAGCACCGGGGCGGCCGTGGAGACGTTCACCGTTTCCATTGTGCCCAGGACTGGCATGGCGAAGTCCGCGCCTACGTTCTGAGTGACGTCGACTTTAATTCCGCTCCGAGCCTGGTCTTTGAATCCAGTGGCCTTGACCGACAGGTTGTACACACCGGGGGACACCGAGCGAAAAAGATAGCGTCCCTTGTCGTCGGTTTTGGCGGTGAAAGTGAAACCCTTCTCCGCATCCACCAGCGTCACGTCGGCGCCGGCAATCACGGCTCCCGTCGGGTCGCTGACCACGCCGGTGACGGAACCGGCATAGAGCTGGGCCCTGACCGGAGCGACGAGCGCGAATGAGACGAGCAAGGCCAAAGCAAAAGATGCCAACACGCGGCAGGCAACAGCCAGGATGCGGGGTCCTCGCTGAGCGTCGCCCTGGGATACGACATCGGACATTGTGATTGTAGTCATCGCGGTCTCCTTGATTCTCCAAAATTTTGCTTGCGCGCCGGCCTGAGCGGCGTGGTTGTGCTTAGGGCAACGGCGCTTCGACTTCCTCAAGCACCCAGTGATCGGGTGTTTCCAAATGACAGTCATAGCCATAGAATCGATCGTTAAAAATGTGCTGGAACAAACAGGCGCGCTGGCCGCGCATAATGGGATTACCTTCCACGGGCTGGAAATCGCCATCCGGCGAATCCGCAGCGAAGATCTTGACCTGCCACTCGCCTTCGGGATCGTCGGTGTAACGGTGCGGATAGATCTCGGTGGCCAGATAGTAGACTCCGGTCTTCTTGCCACTGGCATTCATCGCATCCTTGAGGTAAAGCAGGGTGGGCGCGGCCACCGTGGTTGTGGATTTGAGCAGGATTTTTTCCGGGGCCTTGTCCAGGTCTACGACGGAATCGGCGCTCTTGCTGACGATCTCGAAATGATCCTTGTCATTGCCGCGGTAGAACGTGAGATAGAACCGGCCGGATCGCGGATCGCGGAAAAGGTTCGGATTCTGGTTGCGCTGGTTGGGGACGCCTGCCACTAGGACCTTTTCCTCAGTCAGATGGATGCCATCGCGCGAAGAGGCCAGCACGATGTGGCTGCTCGGAGTGTCGTATTCACGGGTGATCGCGAAGTAGAGCAGGTCGGCATGCTTCGGGTCGGCGCCGGCGAGAACCGAAGGCCAGCGCGCGTTTGTCCAAAGCGGATTCTGATCATACTTGGTCCAGTTCACCAGATCGTTGCTGCGGGCCAGTCCGATGCCTTCGCCCTCATTCAGCCCATACCATCCCCAATAGCGGAACCCGTCGCGCTTTAATTCCAGCACCGACATGGTATGAGGAAACTCGTTCTTCTCCCACTTCTGGGCGTCGGGAAGCACGCGGCGCGGGGTGGTCAGTTTGAGGTAAGGGACAGTTTTGGGCTGCTCCTGCGCAAGCGCCACTCCAGCAGCAAACATGCAAAGGGTGACTACGATCAGAACGCTAAGATTACGAATCGGGCTGAACATGTACGCTCCTCATCGGCAATTGACGGCATGCTTTTTAGTTCACTTGTTCACTTCACTTCTGATTTGCCATCGCCGTATTGATCGTGTTCCACAACGAACCTGAAGCTGGATCGTAGGGGACCATGTCGATGGCAAACTCCCAATAAAAACCTCCGCCTACCCAGTTCGCGACACTAGGATGAATGGCGTAATGCCGCTGCACCAAATCCTGAATAATCGAGTTTGAAGTTCTCTTGTTGGACCAGCCAAATTCAGAAATGCCCAGCTTGGAGTTCGGAAACATGGTCGCGAGCCGACTGAAGACTTGCTGCCAGTCGGGTCTGTACCCGCGGCAGTCTACTTCGTAGTAGCTCACCAGCAGGTAATCCAGACCGGTCTTCATGCGGCCGGGAATGTTGGCGTTGGCCCAGGCAAACATCTCGTTGGCAGCGGGCCTTCGACACGGCGTGTTGTAGTAAAGAGTGAGGGCCGTGACTTTGCCCTGAGATTTCAGGTAGTCATAGGCCTCGACCATCTTGATCACAACGTCAGCCTGCGAGGTGGAATTCGCCGACGCTTTCGGCGAACAGCGTTTCGTCTTTCCGAAAAGCCATTCGCCGTTGATCTCGTTTCCCACTTCCCAGATGTCGACGAATGCCCCCACCGTGGTCACATAATCTTTGAAACGATTGAGGTGCTCGGCCGGAGTGAAGCACCGCATGTAGAAAGAATCCACCGGTTGGCCAAAGACGTATCCCGCGCTCTTGATCTGCCGGGTGGCGTCCAGGTACGAAGTGGCGGGAATGGGGCGTCCATCCTTGCCGCTCGGTGTGTAGACGATTCTGACGGTTGGTTTCACCGAGAGATGCTTCAGTGAGTCAAGCACTTTTGTCAGAACTGCACCGTCGCGAATGTCGTGGGTGTCGTCGACGGTTACCCCATGAATCGGCCCGGGAACAAGCGCCTGCGCAGCGGCATCCGCGCAGATCGTGCAACAGAACAAAACGGCGACGATCACGGCCCCCAAAGACGACGATTGCATCTGGCGGCCGCTCTCTACGCCGTGATGTGTTCCCGGCATCATTTATTTCCGCCTCACACCCTGGGTCCATCCGCCGCCGCAACCACATTCTCCCGATGCAAAATCGTGGCGTTCGTGATGATCGGCTTGGCCCAGAAACCGACACTCAGAACGCATCCGAAAGTGACGTAGAGAAAAGCCACGCCGGCGCGAAGACCGGCAAAATCGCCGATGCGTCCGATGATGACGGGTACTACGGCTCCGCCCATAATTCCTGTGCTCAAGATTCCGGCGAAAGGGCCATGGTGTTCTGAAACCGAGTTCAATGCCAACGAAACCAATACCGGCCACATGATCGAAGCGAAAAGGCCGATGGCCGGAAACGCGATCAGCGACACGCGCGCTGTACCAAACAGCGCCGCCGTCAGGCACAGCAGCGCGCCGACGGAAAAACCGATCAACACTCTGCGGCTATCGAATAATTTGAGCAGTCCCATGCCGACGAAGCATCCGGCAGTGAGCATTCCCCAGAACCAGGAAACGGCGGAGGCGCCCGTCGTATGCGGATCGTAACCGTGATATTGCGCGAGGAATTTTGAGATCCAATCGGCAGTACCTTGCTCGCAACCCACATAAGCAAAGACACAGAGGAAAAAAGCCCAGACCATTGGCTTGCGAAGAAGGCTGCCATACATTTGGAGAGAACCGGCTGCTTCATCGCTGGTGCGTTCGACGCGAGGGACGCGCGTAAAAACGAGGACAGCAATCATCGCCACCGTGAATACGGCAAAGATCCAGTACATCGAGGCCCAGGGGAGTGCGGGCGGAGTGAGCCGGCCGAGAGTCTCCAGCAGCAGATTGCCCCGGGCGGAAGGTTTGCCCAGATTCTCGACGAGATAGGAGTAAATTCGCGGGCTGGCAAATGAAGCGGTACCGAAGATGAGCTGAGCAAATGCGGAGTTGAATGCGAAGTGTTCTTCGCCCCCGGCCACACGCAAAAGTGGATTGATGGCAACCTGGAGCGTAGCCATGCCTGCGCCCATGACGAACAACGACGCGACGGCGACGTGGTAGGCAGGGAAGAGAGCGAAGCTCAGGGACCCGACTGTGCCCGCCAGAAAAGCCGCGATCATTACGGGCTTTTCCGTGAAGCGTTCCACCCAGAAGCCCGCCGGAATCGACATAACGCCGTAGGCAATGAAGAAGGAGAAGGGCAAGAGAGCCGCGGCCGTCAGGCTCACGCCGAAGCTGCTGATGATGTCGGGCACGATCGGCCCCAGAATGTTGGTCAACAGCGACATCACGAAAAATGTCAGGAAGACCAAGCCGACCATGTAGCGGTTTCTTGCCATATAGCAGTCCTTTGTGCCCGCCCTTATTCTGTAGTCGTAACTTTGCTCGCCAACTCGAAACGGCCGGGTTCGCGGCCAGCCTGTAGCGCCAGCGCCAGCGTTATCATCTCCACCGGAAGGATCTCCAGAATTTGCCGCACGCTCAAACCGTGTTCCACGATGCGGCAGCAAGGTAAGGAAGCATCCGTGTCGACAAGTTCGGCCCGGCCTTGCTGCTGTTGAATGTCGTGAAGCAAACGGCGATTCAAGTCTCGTGTCTTGGTGTCGCCGGCGAAGACCAGTACGAAGGTTTCGCTTCCCAGCATCTCAAACGGACCGTGCCGAAAGGCTGCGCTGCTCATGCCTTCCGCGTGAAAGTGGTCAGACTCCTTCACGATCAATGCGCCAGTGCCAACCGTAGCCAACGACGCGCCGCGCCCGACCAGAAACAGGTGGCGGGTATCCTTGAGTACGTGGGCCAGGGTGTGAACATAGTCCTTCCAGCCGGCAAGGTAGGCGGCGGCGGCGGGAGCGGCTTGCTTCAACTCGCGGCCAGTGCGGCGCAGGTCGCGTTCGCAGAGGACGTCTCCCAGCCATTGCAACGCCATGAGTGCGGACACATAGGTCTTGCAGGAAACGGAGAACTCAGTACCCGCCTGGGTAAGTACGGCGGCATTCGCGTGTTTGGCCAGCGGGCTGCCGGGCGTGTTCGTCACCGCAATTACGGTGCAGCACTTATGGTTGGTTTGCACCAGCCGCACCATCTCCGCGCTTCGTCCGGATTGCGATACGGCAACAATCAGAGTCTTGGGATCGAAAAATCGGTTCTTGTAGTGCACCAGTTCGGAGGTCTCGACCATGAGGGCGGTAAATCCGTGGCTGATGAGTTCCAGGTTCAGCGGATGAAGGGCGTGGAACGACGAGCCCATGCCGGTCAGCACCACTCTCTGGAATTTGCCCTGGTTCAGCCGCGCCGCCACGTCCTGCAGCGGCTTCGACGTTTCCAGTGTGGCCAGAGTATTCTGCAGAGCCTGGGGCTGATGAAGAAGGTCCCGAAGATATTCGCCTTCGATGATTGCAAGATCTTCAGGCATGGCGCCCTCCCTCTTGAGCAAAGCGGTGATGCCACACCCGCGCAGCGCCGATCAGGTTTGCGTCCTCGCCTAAAGAAGCCAGAGTCAGATCCGTTTTCTCGTGGGGAACAAAACGGCAGCAACGGCAAATGGTCTCTCGAATCTCTTCCAGAAAAAGAACCGCGCTTTTCATCACGCTCCCTCCGAGCACGATGGCATCGGGCGCAAACAGCGTGACCAGATTGGCCAGGCCAAGGCCCAAGTAGCGAGCTTCGCGGTCGACCGCCTGGCGGGCCAATTCGTTGCCCTCGCGCGCAAGATCGCAAATCCGCTTGGCCGTCAGGTGGTCGCGGTGCGGGTAGTCTTTCGGCATGTTGCTCTTAACCCACGAGACCATGGCGGGACCCGCCGCCAGGGATTCCCAGCATCCGTGAAAGCCGCACATACATAGGGGTCCGGAAAGGTCGATGACATGATGGCCAATCTCTGGGTGAGCGCCATCCACGCCCCGGTAAAGCTGTCCATCAAAAACAATTCCGGCGCCGATACCAGTGCCGACGGTCACATAGATGAGGCGCTTCTTGTTTTTTCCCGCTCCCCACGCCGCCTCCGCGAGTGCCGCGGCATCGGCATCGTTTTCCATTGCCACGCGCACACCGAAGATGTGGCCGAGGCCGGCCACTGGATTTTGTCCGCGCCATGTGGGGAAAAAATTGACGTCCCCGATCTCGCCGGTGAAGGGATCGACGGGACCGGTGCTTCCTATGCCAATGCCAGTCAGTTCGGCATTGGACGCTGCAGAAGTGTCACGCAACATCCGCGCTGTACGCGCCAGCGCCTCTGTATACCCGCGCTCCGCGTCGGTAGGACATTCCGCGCGAGACAGCACACGGCCATCGTCATCAACCAGCCCCACCGCGATTTTTGTGCCGCCTATGTCAACTGCACCAATCATACGTATTCTTTCCCGGCCAAACCTTATTTCCATTCCATGATGGCCGCTTCGTAGGGCTCCAGCTCCATCTTCCAAGCGGAGCCTTCAACGGGCAGCGCTTGGGAACTATCGGCCCCAATCTGACGCACCGATTTTACCGGCAACGACGTCGAGATCGTCACTTTGTAAGCCTGCGCGCTGTGATTCACGACTACCGCATAGCCGCGATTGTTTCCGCGGAGCGAAGTCACTTCCACCGAGGGCTGATCGCTTTGAAAAGCGGCCTTCACGCCGGTCCAGTTGCGGAAGGCCTCGTAGATGCGATGTGTGCTCTCCCCTTTCTCAAAGGCCGCCGGAGTATTCGCCAGATAGGTTTCAATCGGATAGGCGGACAGCAGGGTCTTGCCTGAGCCGACGGTATTCGCGACCAATGCAGGCCGACCGTCCTGATCGACGGCGATCACTTTTCCGCCCATCACTTCGAGCAGAGAACCCCAGACGCGCGGGTTCGCGCCGGGGACCGAGTAGTGAAATGTGTCGCCGGGCTTCAGGCCACCAAAGGGTTCGACGATTTTCAGCGTGACTTCTGAGGCGACGACGGTATCGGCCAGCCGCGCGCCGAAAATCTTCTCCATATCGGGGATGCCGGCGTCGGCCGCGACCGACGCATAGAGGAAGCCGCCGCCTTCAACGTACTTCTTTGCTTTCTCATAGAAGTCGGTGTGCACGTGGACAATGTTGCTGGTCGTGCTGGTGAGTGGAGAGGGCAGGAAGAGCATCGGGTATTTCGACCAGTCGTTGTACTCGCGCGGAAAGTCCGACTTCAGCCCCGCGCGATGAGCCAGCACAAACGTGTTCAGCGCGGAGCCCATCAGCCACTCGTTGGCGGCGCTCGTATCCGGCGGCGCCTGACCGGGCATGGCGTCGCCATCCATCTGCGAAATGTACGGCGTGACTTCGGGCCCGGTCAGTCCGAAGCGCGAAAAATCTCCGTGCGGCTTCGCCCATTCGTCGGGGATGACGATGGCAATTTCAGCCGGAGCGGGCGAGACGTTCGCCAGATCCAACTGGCCCACGATTTTCGAGAATCTCTTGAACTCGGTTCCCAGCGGTTTATCTTGCCGGTCCCAGGTCACCGTCCCCCATTGTGTTTCTTGCGGAGTTCGCAGGTACGGCGCTTTGCGATATTGCTGCGGCGACGTGTCGCTGTAGCACCAGAGATCGACGCCGATCGAGCCCGCTGCGAGGCCGGAGTAGATCTGCAGGCGATCATAGAGAGCAACTCTTTCGGGTGAATACTGCGCGGTCGAGCCGCCCATTTCGTGAATCATCGCGGGATGCCCGGCGCCGCTCGACAACGCAATCTCAAACGCAGCGCCGTAGGTTCCGCGCTCGGAGAGCATGGCATCGGGAAAGAGATCCTGGGCATAGATCGTGAACGGGTGCACGCTGAAGAAGTCGACCTCCGGCGCGATCATGTCGGAACGGAAGGGCCCATGGCTGATTTCTTGTCCGCTGGTTCCAACCACAATGGGATGAAGTTTGTCGTAGCGGCGGATGCCGCTGACAATCAGGCGAGTCCAGTTGATGGCTGCGGCGTCGGTTATGCCGCTCAAAATCCAGAACGGAGGCTCGTCAGTCAGGTCCCAGGCGATGATGCCGGTTTCGTTGGCATAATGGCGGCCAAACTCCTCCGCCAAGTTCGTTTCCAGACGCAGCATCTCCGGGTCGGTGTGGGGATTCCGCCCGTGCCGCCAAGGCACGTCCCAATACGCCTCCCCCACTTCGCCCCCTATAAATAAGGACGGGTGCAGGTAGATCTGATACTTGTGCGCCAGCGAAACAAAATAGTCGAGCTGCTGAAATGCAACCGGGTTGTAGTCTCCGGGACGGGGCTCAAACCACGCCCACATCATGTCGAAGCGGACAATGCTGTAGCCGAGTTCATGCATCTTCGCGAAATCGGCTTCGATGTCCTTCGGGTCCCATTGTACCGGCCACTGCATGGCCGCCTTGGCCGGAACCCAGTGCGCGCCAACGGGGAGAAACCGCTTGCCGTCGCGCATGAAGTATTGGCCATCGAGATGAACCGGCGACAACTTTTTGACGCTCGAAGCAGTTGCCGTGGGACTCGCCGGTTGAGCAAAACTCAACCCTGGCTGCAACAACAAAAGGGCCCAATAGGCAATTGTTCCAATTACTACTAAGCGGAGAACTCCGATCTTCTGCACGGTGCTTACCTCCTGCTTTCTGCGTTCGCCATTCTACTGGCGCACTTCGATCTCGTCGGCTAAAGCGTTGGCCACCCTTGCCTCGTTCTCCAGCCACGGCCTGTTCGAAATGTAGTTTTCCACCAGTCGTCGTTGATCTGCAGGCCCAGATAAACTTGCGCACCACTCGCATCCGCAGTCTCAAGAGCCCGCTTGATCACGTCATGCTGTGTGTTCTGTGTGTAACCCGAGATGCCGGACGGATAGATCGTGGTCTTCTCCTTGCTGTCGGCTGTCCACTGTATGAACAGCCGATCGAGCCGAGCTTTCCTCATGTAGTGGAACTCGTTACGCCACTGTCTTAAAGTCCACGCGTCACCGAGCGCTGGTTGGAGAAACGAACCCCGTAGCTTGGGGCGCGAGCAGTCCTGCGCGACGGCTGATAGACACGCCAAGAAGATGAGCGCCGCGACCATCGCGTATTTCGCACGCATCGACATGCTCACTCTCTCCACGCTTTGGGTCTGTGACGGACGTTAGTTCGCGGGATCACCAACTTGCGGACGTCACGGTTCCCATGTCGGGATACCAACACGGAAACATCATATGTATATATGTTGTCAACTCTTATTTTTGACCGGCAGGCCAGAACCGCCGTACGCGCCCGGCTACGATTCATATTAGTGCTTAATAATGTGATAGTTAGCGGAATTTTTGCGCCCGGAAAAGAAACCAGCGGGCAGTCGCTGCTTTTTTGTTTAAGAGAACATGCATACGTTGTATACTATGTGTGTATGTGTGCTCGACGAGTGGCAGCTCCCGATCTCGCCTCCGGCGTGGCACCCAAAGCCGAATCTCTGGGGCTGGTGATCGACAACAGCAGTTTCGTTCCTTACTACGAGCAAATCGTGGATCGAGTACGCAATCTGATCAAAGACGGTCTGCTTCGCGAGGGAGAGATCTTCTGCTCCGAGGGCGAGGTTGCTCGCACGCTCGGTATCAGTAAGATGCCCGTGCGGCAGGCATTCCAAAAGCTCCGCTCGGAAGGTCTGCTGATTATGGCCAAAGGCAAGCGGCCGATCATCGGGTCTGGACGCGTCCCCTGGAACTTCCAGCAATTGCGTGGCTTCAGTGAAGAAATGCGGCGACGCGGGCTAGTGCCTTCCGCCAAAGTCCTGGCCCTGGAACTCGAAGAGCCAGACCCTGAAACGGCGCAAGCGCTCAAACTCGCCGCCGACGAAAAAACGTACTGCCTGCGGCGCCTTCGCTTCGTGAACAAGAAACCGGTGGCCGTCGTCACCAGTTATCTGCCGGCCCGCCTTTTCTCTGGAATCGAAAAGCAAGACCTGGCCCGGCAATCGCTTTACCACGTCTTCGAAAATGTCTACGGGCGAAAACTCCATTGGGCCGAAGAAGTAATCGGTGCGGTCACCGCCCGCGACGAGGAGGCGCGTATTTTGCAGACATCGCCCGGAAGCGCTCTCCTTTCGATCAAGGAGACAACCTACGACGTGCAGCGTGTCCCGATTGAATACAGTGTCTCGCTGCTGCGAGCGGACCGCTACACCGCTTCCGTCATATCAGTCCGCAAGACATAGGTCTTTCCCTCTTAGAACCTGTCCAAAAACTCAAGATTTGAAGGGGACGGGCTTCAGCCCGTCCGTTCAATATTACAGAAGGATGCGGCTTTCAGCCGCTGAGGGAATGGGTTCGCGAGCCATGCCGCCCCTCGGGGGCTAAAGAGACCGTGTGAGAACTCATCTTTCGCCCCGCTGGGGCTTGTTCCTTTGCCACTTGAACCCACGGCTTGCGCCGTGGGCTGCATTCTCACGCCGCTTCGCGGCTGAAAACCGTGAGGTCCATTCCACCGCGACTCTGAAATCGTAGTTCTCACACACTCTCTAAAGCCCGCTGTCCTTTTGCGCTTGTACGTACCGGCTGAAGCCCATCCCCTTCAAGACCCAGCAGTTTTTGGACAGGTTCTTAATCCTCCGTTCCTGGCTTCTGCATCACCTGCGCCTCCGTCGCAGTGGAAGTTGGCCGGATCGGTACCTTGCACCACGGGCTGCTAAGATCTTTCGATACGTGGCAGCATCGGGCGGTTGAACGCGGCCAGCGGCTGCGAAGATGTCAACCGATAGCGTTAGTAAGATCGGTCAAGCCAGCCTGGGCTGCTGCAATGAAATAGAAGAGGGGGAATCCATGTCAATTTCACGCCGCCGGTTTATTGCCGGGATCGGAGTCGTGGCAGCCAGCACGCGCGTTCTTCGTGGGTGGGATGAAGTTGCAGCCGCCGCGGTCCATCCCGGGATGAACCTGGCAAACGACGATGAGAAGGAAACCCACCAGTCCAAGGTCCCGGTCCAGCGCATCTCTTCGACATTCCGAATTGGCGTCATCAGCGACGAGATCGCACAGGATTTTGGCCGCGCTTGCGAAGTGGCCGCGCGTGAATTCGGGATGGAATGGATCGAACTGCGCGAGCTGTGGGACAAGAATGCGCTGAATTTGGATGCGCATGAAGTCGCGGAAGCGCGACGAATTCTGCAAAAGTATGGATTGCGTGTGACGGACATTGCCAGTCCGCTCTTTAAGGTGGATTGGCCGGGCGCTCCAACTTCCAAATACAGCCAGCGCGACGAGTTCAAGGCTGACTTCACTTTCAAGCAGCAGGACGAAGTGCTGGAACGCGCTCTCGAGGCGGCAGCAGTCTTCGGGACCGATCGTGTGCGCTGCTTCGATTTCTGGCGGCTGCAGGACCAAAGACCGTATCGTGACGCAATCAATGAGCGGCTGCGGGATGCAGCGGAGAAGGCGGGGAGGAAAGGCGTCATTCTGTTGCTGGAAAATGAAGAGGCTTGCAATACATCGACCGGGGCGGAAGCGGCGAAGGTATTGGAATCGGTGAAGTCGCCAAACTTGATGTTGAATTGGGATGCCGCCAACGCAGCGGCTTGCGGCGAGAAGCCCTATCCCGACGGATATGCGGCGCTGCCCAAAGAACGGATCGGCCACTGCCATTGCAAGGACGCGGTCAAGCGCGGCAAGGAGTATGAATGGGAGGCGATGGGCCGCGGAATCGTCGACTGGGTGGGACAGTTCAAGGCACTCAAGCGCGACGGGTATCATTACGCTGTGAGCCTGGAGACGCATTGGGATGGCGGCGGCACTCCGGAACAGTCATCGCGGAAAAGTTGGTTGGGAATGAAGAAGATATTGCAAGAAGCCGGAGCTCTGTAACGATTTGAACTAACGAAAACGGACCAGGGGAAACGAACTATGACCGCAAAGACGAGGCGCTACTTTCTGCAGCAGGCGGCCCTGGGAACGGCTGCCTTGGTGGCCTTCCCGCCGGCGAAGGTGCTGGGCGCAAACGATCGTGTGCGTGTCGGCATGATCGGTGTGGGAAACCGCGGACAAGATCTTCTGCAGGAGGTGACAGCGGTCCGCGGAGTTCAGTTAGTGGCGATCGCCGACGTTTACAGCCGGCAACGAGACGCAGCTAAGAAGCTGGCGCCGGGCATTGCGACCTTTGACGATCACCGGCGGCTGCTTGACCGGAAGGACATTGACGCCGTCATCGTGGCCACTCCATTGCACACGCACGCCCGGCATTTTCTGGATACGCTGTCTGCCGGGAAGGACCTATATGCAGAAAAGACCATGACCTGGTCGATTCCCGAGGCTGAGCGGTGTTTGGCGGCAAGCAAGGATTCCGGCCGCGTAATCCAGATCGGCCTGCAGTTTCAAAGTTCAGGAGCGCTCGCCGACGCGAGGACATGGATTCGGAACGGCGCGGTGGGAAAGGTCGCACAAGTGGAATCCTGGATGAGCCGGAACACACCTCATGGAAAAGGACAATGGGTGCGTCCGGTGCCCGCGGATTGTACTCCGCAAAACGTCAATTGGAGCGCGTTTCTTGACGGCCGTCGCGATCGCCCCTTCGACCCCTACCGGTTCATCAACTGGCGATTGTATTGGGAATTCTCGGGCGGGAACGTCACCGAAAATTTGGTCCACCAGATGGCATGGATCATGACGGCGCTCGACCTGCCGCTCCCGGTGGCGGCTTACATGTCGGGCGGGATCTTCTCGGAGAAGGACGGACGGGAGGTCCCGGATACGATCGCCGTGACGTACGATTTTCCCGGCGACCTGGTCATGACCTGGCAGTCCACATTCAACAACCGCCATTATGGGTTGGGCGAGCGCATCCTGGGCAGTGACGGCACCGTCGAACATGGGTGGCTGGAATCCGACATGGTGAACGGCGAGGAGGGAGAGTATATCCGCTGCTATCCGGAAAAGGTAAATCGGCCGCGCGCGGCAACACTTAC
Source organism: uncultured Acidobacteriaceae bacterium (assembly GCA_963772155.1). Classification (GTDB taxonomy): domain Bacteria; phylum Acidobacteriota; class Terriglobia; order Terriglobales; family Acidobacteriaceae; genus Acidiflorens. The sequence goes on from CAVYVX010000007.1 coordinate 123,174, forward strand.
GGGCAAGACAAAAGACCAGGACCACATGTCGAATTGGGTGGAATGCATACGAACGCGCCGGGGGCCGAATGCGCCAGTCGAGATTGGATACCGCTCGGCGCTGGCGGTGCACATGGCCAACCTGTCATACCGGCGAAGGCAGCGCATCACGCTTGAGGAAGCGAAGGCAATCGCGCCGCAGTTCTAACGAGCGCGCGCCGACAAGAGGCCGGCATGGCGCTATCCGCGACTACGGGGCGGAGCGGTAGACTGGCGAACCACCAAATCCGTTTCCAAATAGTAGTCGGCCCCTGGGCGGCGTTTCAGCTTCAGCATCTTGTCGAGCGCTTGAAATGCAATCCTGCCCAAACGTTCGCGTGGAACACGGATTGTGGTCAGAGGCGGGCGGGTCAGAAAAGCGAAAGAGATATCATCGATGCCGATGACCGAGACGTCCTCGGGAATTCGCACTCCCGCCTCTTCCAGAGCGTTCATTGCTCCCATGGCAATCGGGTCGCTTCCACAAAAAATGACGGTTGGCAGCTCGGGTGCAGCCACCAGAGCGCGCACGGCGGACGCGCCCGCATCCACGCGGTAGTCGCTGTTGACGACGGCGGAGAGATTGAGTTTACGTTGCTTGAGCCCGGCGACCAGCGCCCGCTTGATGATCACGGCAGTGCGGTTGTCCTCTGGGCCGGCGATGACCGCGGCATGGCGATGGCCGAGTTGCACGACATGTTCAATGGCCTGCGCGATTCCCCGCTGGTAATCGATGGAAATATTGCCAACGAGCCTCTTAGCGGGAGCAAGATTGCAAAAGACAACGCCAATTCCAGCCGCGGTCAATTCGCAAGTGTCGCTCTTGTCGAGGGACGAAGTCATAATGGCCACTCCGCGAACATCGCTCTCGATGAGCTTCTGAATGATCGACAGGCTGCGCTGCGAGTTGTATTCGGTGTTGCACAGGACGACGTCGAAACCGCGGTCCCACGCTTCCGCCTGGAAACCGCGAATGATTTCCGGGAAGTAAGGATTGACGATCTCCGATATGACCAGACCAAACAGATCACTGCGGCCGGTGGCCAGGCGGCGCGCATGGATGTTTTTGTGATACTTCAACTGGCGCACGGCTTCCAAGACCCGCCGCTCCGTCTCAGGCGCAATGGTGTGAGTACGGTTGAGTACGCGCGAGACCGTCGCCTTGGAAACTCCGGCTCGCGTGGCCACTTCGCTCATGGTGTGGACCATAGCCAGCGCGCCCTCCCGGATCGCGGAACTTCTCTGGCCTGAAAAAACACCCGGGAACGGCGCTGACGCGAATCCCTTGCCGAGTGGGGGTGTGATCGGGCCAGGTGATGAAAGCGGATTCTGAAACCGATTACACGACACCTGAACCTATCACGGATTTGCGGCCAAGGCCACGGCCAGCGCATTTTGGTGACGTCAAGCTGCTTGTGTAAATAGCTTGAGGGTGCGGTTTTTCCATTCCAGGTTAAAGCGCTGGAAGATGGAATAGATGATTCGGTCGACGCTGGCAACGTTGACAAAGCACACCATCGGCCGAGTCCGTCTTCGCACCTCCACAAAACAGCGCTCGATGATGTTAGTGGTGCGCAGCTTCTTCCACAGGTGTCGGGGAAAGGTGAAAAACGAGAGCAACTCGGGCAGATCGCGCTCCAGTCGCCGCACCATGGCACCGTAGTCGCGCTGCCAGCGGCGGCGAAAGTGACGAAAAGCCGCTTCCGCCTGGCGTCGGCTGTCGGCCCCATAGATCGCCTGGGCATCCCGTTTCACTTCGTCATAGTCGCGCTTGCGCACGTGCTCCAGAATGTTCCGCATCTTGTGCACCCAGCAGCGCTGATGCAGCACCCGCGGGTAGACCGTCGGAATCGCCGCCGCCAGTCCGGCGCAGCCGTCGGTGACGATCAGCAGCAGATTCTCGCCCCGCAGTCCGCGCCGATACAGGTCCCCGAGCAACCCCTCCCACGCGCTTTGGCTTTCGCCCGAACTGCGCAGAAAGGCCAACAGTTGCCGCGAGCCGTCGCGCCGCACGCCGTAGGCCACCAGCATCTGCACCCGCTGCCGGCCGCTCGGCCGACGCACCCGCAAACTCACGCCATCCAGAAACAAGTAGGCCCACTCGTCTTCGAGCGGCGCCTGATGGAACTGGCGCACGGCTTCGTCCAGGTCGCGCGTGAGCCGCGAGACGGTTTGCGCACTCACCACTTCTCCGGTCAGCGTGCCCACGAGCCGTCCCACCTGGCGCGTCGAGATCCCGCGCAGGAACGCTTCGCGGATGAGCAGGCAGACCTCGTCGGCCCGCCGCTGAAACTTCCCGATGACCTGGGGCAGGAACCCGCGTTTGCGGCTGCGCGCAATGCGCAAGCGCAACGTCCCGAAGCGGGTGACAAAATCCCGCAGGTAGTATCCGTTGCGATGATCCTTGCGGGCCGACGATCGGCCATAGCGCCGATCCACCATATACCGGTCGCGTTGCCGCTCGCTCAACAACTCGAAGAACTTCTTGGCCGCCCGCTGCACCTCGCCTTGCAGGTCGCCCCAAAAACTCTCCTTCATCTCCGCCAGAAAATGTTGGAAATGCTCGGTGATCGGGATTATCTTCGCCATGGGGTGTAGGTCTCCTTTCGGATCGGCTTCTGCTTGTCAGGCAAAAAGCCAACTTACACCCTCTCGCTTTTACACAATCGACTTTACGTCACCCGCATTTTTTCCCGGGACAACCCGAGGCGCGAAATAGAACTTGACAAAGCGGGGGGCGGCAGCATAAAAAGTTGTGGAAACCGGTTTCCACAGCGAGAAAAATTATGCCGAGACATTTACAGACCCTTCTCATCGCCGCCATCCTCGGCGCCCTTTTGGCGCCAGTCCACGCCACGTTCGCAAGCGCACCCTTTACGGTGAAAAGCGCCGCTCTGGATCCGGCTGCCGCCAAGCTGTTCCTCGGCCGTTGGGACCTGACGCTGAAGGCACCGGGCCGCGAGTATCCCTCGTGGCTGGAGATTCGGCTGGAGGATGGCAAACTGGCGGCACAGATGGTCGGCCGCTGGGGGAATGCCCGCCCCCTGCCCAAGATTGAATTGTCCGATGGCCGTCTCACATTCGTTTCGCCCAAGGAAGAAGAAGATTTGCCCGCCGACATGGTTTTTACCGGAAAGCTGACCGGGGATACTCTGTCCGGATCTGTCACCGGACCAAAAAGCGGGGCTTGGACATGGACGGGCCGCCGGGCGCCGCTTCTCCAGACAAAAGGCACACCCAAGTGGGGTGAGCCAGTGTCGTTGTTCAACGGAAAGGATTTGACTGGGTGGAAAATGAGCGAACCGAAACCCGAGACGGTCTGGAAGGTGGAGAACGGGACGCTGATCAGCCCGGGAGAAGGTCCGGAGATCGTCAACCAGCAGAAGTTCCAGGATTTCAAGCTGCACATCGAGTTCAATTGTTCCCCGAATGCCAACAGCGGCGTTTACCTGCGGGGCCGTTACGAGGTCCAGATCGAAGACAATTCCATCCAAGAACCGCCGAGCCATCATACCGGCGGAGTGTACGGCTTCCTGGCGCCCTCGCCTGAGATGCCGCGCAAGCCGGGAGAATGGCAATCCTTCGATATCACCTTAATCGGGCGGACCGTCACCGTCATCCAGAATGGGACAACGATCATCGATCATCAGGAAATCCCAGGAATCACGGGTGGAGCGCTTGATAGTCACGAAGAACTGCCGGGGCCGATCTATCTCCAGGGAAGCGAGAACAGCCACGTCGCTTTTCGGAACATCATAGTCACCCCGGCAATAGAGTAGCCGATTGCGGCGTCGGGACATCGCAGCACTGGCCACTTTCAAGCGGCGTTTTTAGAAGGCAGTGAATGACCCACTTTCCGCAAGACATACCGCGGCAGCCGCAAGAGCTGGAGCGGGCCATCGATTACCTGTCGGGAGTGGGCCGGCGCAGTTCGCCACTTTTCCGCAAGCAAGACTGGCAGCGAAAATGGAGCGGCAGCCATCCGAAATAACGGTGCCGCCACAGGAGGTTTTTTATGAAGAAAAGTTCTTTTTCACGCCGTCAATTTCTTGGCATTAGCGCCGCGGCGGCGGGCGCTTCGCTGGCAGCGAAAACGATCTTGCTGGAGCCCGAGCCTCTGTTGGCATCGGCGCTTCCCGTGGCCCCGAGCGATCGGGTCCGCTTTGGGATCATCGGGATTGGTATGCAAGGGAGCGCGCTGCTGGAAAGCGCCATCGAGTTGCCTGGCGTGGAGTGCGCGAAGGCCTGCGATCTATACGACGGACGCCACACGCTGGCTCGGGAGATCACCGAGAAACCGGATTTGCCGGTGACGCGCCGTTACCAGGAACTGCTCGCCGACAAGGACATTGATTGCATCGTTGCGGCGGTGCCCGATCACTGGCACCAGCAGATCGTGGTGGATGCGGTCTCGGCGGGCAAGGACATCTACTGCGAAAAGCCGATGTCGCATACGGCCGCCGAGGGTGTGACGATGGCGGAGGCGCAAAAGCGCACCGGCCGCATCATTGAGATTGGGTCGCAACGCGTAAGTTCGCTGATCTGCAAGAAGGCCAAGGAAATCGTCGATCGGGGCATGCTAGGCGATCTCATGCTGGTGGAAGGCTGGCTCGGCCGTAACGATCCGACCGGAGCGTGGGAGTATCCGGCCCCGTTCGATCTCTCGCCCCAGAACCTCGACTGGGACACCTGGCAGGGGACGGCGCCGAAGCGGGCGTTCAGTCCCGAGATTTTTGCGCGCTGGCGGTGCTGGAAGGAATACGGCACGGGTGTCGCCGGCGATTTGCTGGTACACCTGATCAGCGGCATGATGTTTGTCCTCGGCTGGAACGAGCCGCCCAAGAGTGCGACGGCGCTGGGAGGAATTTTGCGCTGGAAAGATGGACGCAACATGCCGGACGTTCACGCCAGCCTGTTTCAGTACGGCGATATCCCCGTTTACATGCGACTGAACCTTGGCACCGAGATGCCGGAGACCTATCGTTTCCAGGGATCGAAGGGCATTCTGGAAATGACCGAGTTCGGCCTGAGCTTCACTCCGCAACCCGGTACGGATTTGGCGCCCAGTTACTACGACGCCAGTTTCCCCCATGCCATGCGCGAAGAGTACGAGAAACAATGGCGAGAGGAGAACACACCGAAGCTGGGACAAGAACCGATGCCAGAGACCGTTTCCTTCAAAGGCCCCGATTACGACGACGTGAAACCACATCTATGGACCTTCTTCGAGGCCGTGCGCTCGCGCCAGCCCGTCGTAGAGGACGCGGTGTTCGGCCATAACGCGGCATTGGCTTGCCACATGGCCAATGAAGCGTATTTCCGTCAACAGGCCGTGCATTGGGATGAGGCAAGCAGAACTATTAAGAGTTGACCGTAAGTTGAGGGGGCCGCGCCAGGCACGTGCAGCGCGTGCCGCCGGTTGTTTCAGCGCTTCCGTATTTTCAGGTTTTCGTTCCGGAGGGACTGCCATGATGCGTCGCGCAGGGGGTACGGGTGTTCTCGTGTGGGTCCTGTTTTTTGTCCACCTTGCTACGGCGCAAGATACCGCATCTCTCACGGGGACGGTGCGGGACGCGACCGGAGCAGTACTGCCGAAAGCGAGCGTCGTTATTAAGAACATCGCTCAGGGAACGACTCGCAACCTGGTGACCAACTCCAACGGCGAATACCTGGCCGCGGCCCTGGCTCCGGGACAGTACAACGTCACGGTGTCAGCCCCCGGATTCCGCAAATATCAAGCCGAAGGGGTCACGCTGCGCGTGGCCCAGAATGCCCGCATTGACGTCACTATGGCAGTTGGCAACGTCCAGGAGGAAGTGACGGTTCGAGGAGAGGGCCTAGCCCAAGTGGATACGGAGTCCCCGCAGCTAGGCGGCACAATTACCGGCAAGGAGTTGATCCAACTGCAATTGAATGGCCGCAATTTTACGCAGTTGATAACACTCGTGCCCGGCGTGAGCAATCAGACTGGACAAGATGAGGGCGTGGTCGGTGTGGGCGGCAATGTCAGTTACAGCGTCAACGGCGGCCGCACGGAATACAACAACTGGGAAGTAGACGGCGGCGACATGCTGGATAACGGCAGCAACGGTACGCTCAACGTCTACCCCAGTGTGGAGGCCATTGGTGAAGTCCAGGTACTGACTTCAAACTATGGAGCGCAATACGGGCGCAACGGCTCAGGCACGGTCGAAGTGGAAACCAAATCGGGGACGAACGCATTTCACGGCTCAGTCTGGGAATTTGTGCGCAACGAAGCGTTCAACGCGCACAACTATTTCGACATCCCTGGGACGCCCAAAGCCGGTTACCACAAACACGATTTCGGCTACAGCGTGGGTGGTCCGATCTGGAAGAACCATACGTTTTTCTTCTGGTTACAGAACTGGCGGCGCGAGACAGTTCCTTATAACTTCTACAATTTCGTCCCCTCGGATGCGAACCGCCAGGGAAACTTCAGCGATCAGTGTGCGCCAATAAACCCCAATCCAACCGACTGCCCGGTTGACTCAAAAGGCAATCCATTTCCAGATAACCAAATTCCATTCATCGATCCAAATGCGCTGGCCCTGCTGCCCATGATTCCTCGGGCGAATACCAGCGCTAATATCGGGAATGTTTCGGTACCGCTTTTTGCCGCAGCCGTGCCCCAGCCGACGCGTTGGCTGGAAAACTTATTGCGCATCGACCACGATTTCAACTCCAAATTGCGCGCTACTTACCGCTTGATTCACGATTCCTGGGATACGCTGTACCCCAATTGGGCTTGGCAAGGCGGTAGCTTCCCAACGATTCCGACGCATGTCATCGGGCCGGGTGTGGCAATGGTGGCGAAGCTGACGGCCACGATTTCGCCGACCTTGCTCAATGAGTTTACCGCCAGCTATACCACCGACCACATCAGCCAGATCAACACTAACCCTTCGGTATGGACGCGCACCCCCACCAACTTCACCATGCCCGGGCTGTTCCCAAACTATGGTGGCAAGCTGCCCGATATCTGCCTGTCTACAAATGGGGCATATGGCGGCGGATTCTGCGAAGGCCCCACCGCTTTCCCCTGGTTCAATTCGAACCCGACTTTCACCTATCGAGATAATGTCACCAAAAGTCTGGGCAAGCACAAGCTGGAATTCGGCGGCTACTTCGTGAACGCCGAAAAGAATGAGATGGCCTGGACCGACCTGGGCGGCGATCTGGATTTCGACAGCACGGTGCCGGTTTCCACCGGGAATGCTTTCGCGGACATGCTGATGGGAAACATAGCCGACTTTCAGCAGGCGAGCGCGCAGCCGAAGTATCACGTCAACTACAAGACGTTCGAGCCCTATTTTCAGGACGATTATCACATCGTCAAGAATCTGACCTTGAATTTGGGAGTGCGGGTCAGTCTGTTAGGCACTTTTTGGGAGAGGGCCCATCAGATATATAATTGGGACCCATTGGCTTATAACCCAGCCGTGGCTCCCGAGATCGACGTGACCGGCAGAGTGACCGGACAGGAAGGCGCACTCATCATTCCACCGCCACCGACGACAATCACTCCGTTCGATGGCTTGGTGCAATGTGGCGTGGGGTCCGTACCACGCGGCTGCTTGAAGGGACATCTGTTTAATCCGGCCCCGCGCTTTGGGTTTTCATGGGACCCTTTTGGCAACGGCAAAATGGCGGTGCGCGGCGGCTACGGGGTTTTCTTCGAGCACACCAATGGCATGGAAGGCAACGCGGAGTATCTGGAAGGCACGCCTCCGGTGGTGCAGGAGCCAACCCAATACAACATCGTTGGCTACAACAATGTTGGCGGGTTAGGGCTGCTGTTTCCCCTGGCGACGGAGACAATTCCCGACAGGACGCAATGGCCTTACGTTCAACAGTGGAATTTGGACGTGCAGCGCGATTTCATCAAGCATATTGTGGCGACGCTGGCTTACGTCGGCTCCAAGGGGACACACCTCACCCTGCAGCACGAATATAATGCATTGCACCCGACGCCGGCCGCGGAAAACCCATTCTTGCCCGGCCAGCCCCTCACCGGCGACATCTGCGACAGTCAGGGTGGAGGGCCCCTTACACCCAACTTCACAGTGAATGGCCAGAAGGTGACCGGCCAACCGGCCATCAACCTGGACATTGCCTGCGGGAACGATCCGAATCCGTTTCGTCCGTATTACAGCCTCGATTCCCTGCAGCGGGTGGAGCCTGAGGCCAACTCGAACTACAATGCACTGCAGTTTTCGCTGCGAAAAACCGATGGCCCACTTACGCTGAACGTGGCCTACACCTACAGTCACTCGCTTGACGATTCATCCGACGCCGCGGATGGGAATTTCGTGAACTCTTACGACATTCCCAGCAACTATGCCACTTCAAACTTCGATCAGCGGCAAATTCTGACCGTGGCCTGGGTCTACGAAGAGCCCTACTTCGGGGGCAAAGGACTTGCCCACACTTTCCTGGGAGGATGGCAGTATGCCGGCATAATGACCTCGCAGAGCGGCGGACCTTTTTCTGTGGTTGACGGCATCTTCGGCGACAACGCCGGCGTAGCCGACGGGATTACGGGCAACGGCTCGTACGCCGACCAGATTGGTAATCCGCATGCGCACCCCGACCCCAGCTGTTACGTTGCCGATGTCAAGGCCTACCCGCTTTTCAACTGCACCGCTTTTGCGCAACCCCAGGGCCTGACCTTCGGCAACTCGGGCCGGAACAGTCTCAATATGCCTCATCGCACCAACTTCGATATGTCGGTGTATAAGATCTTCAAGCCAAGCGAAAAAGTGCAAGTGCAATTTCGGGCGGAGGGGTTCGAACGTCTTTAACCATCCGCAATGGTCGTCAGTAAATCCCTATGTGGGTACGCAGAATTTTCTTTACGCTGATGGCGCGCACATGCCGCGGGTGCTGCAGTTCGCGCTGCGAATCACTTTCTGAGAGTTTCGCCCGTGAAGCCGATTGGGCGTGTTCGGAATCAGCCAGGAATATCTCATGATTGGAGCAGTTGACATTGGAGGGACCAAGGTCGCGGTTGGCATCGTCGACCAATCGGGAATCGTGCTTTCCAGGAAGGAATTTCCTACCGGTCCCGATTCCAGCTATGCGAGCGGGATCGAGAACATTTCCAGCGCGCTTCGCGAAATGGCGCAGAAGGCCCGGGTCGAGATCACCGGCATCGGCATTGGCTCGACAGGCCCCGTCGACCCCCTGAGCGGCGAATTTGGAGAGGTGGATTTTCTTCCCGATTGGCGGTGGCAGAACCCGGTACAAGACCTGGCAAAGCTCTTCGGAGTCAAAGTCGCGCTGGAAAACGACGCCGACGCTGGCGCATTGGCGGAAGCCGCTTGGGGGGCGGGGCGGGGAAAGTCGCGGCTCATCTATATTACCGTTGGTACCGGCATTGGCGGCGGCATCATTCTGGATGGAGAACTCTATCGCGGCGCGGGTGGAAGTCATCCTGAAGTCGGCCACCAGGTGATTGCCCCCTCCGGGCCGCCTTGCTCCTGCGGGTTTCGCGGATGTTGGGAGTCGCTGGCCGCCGGGCCGGCCATGGCAGCATGGGCCCAGGGCCAGGCGCCAGCGAATGATTCCTATCGCACGGCCCAGCAAATCTGCCAGCGGGCTGAAGAGCAAGACGAACTGGCTTGCCGGGCAGTCGAACGCGAGGCCTATTATCTCGGCCTCGGCATCGCCAATCTGATCAACCTCTTTGTTCCCGATAGGATTGTCATGGGCGGCAGCGTGATGCGGAGCGCGCCGCTTTTTATGGAAGGCATTCGCCAACTAATCAGCCGGGGCTGCCGCTTTGTCCCGCAGGAGAAAACGGAACTCGCTTTGGCTTCGCTGGGAGAGGACGCTAATCTGATTGGGGCGGCCAGGGTCTGGCATTACCGGTTTGATCGCGCAGCGCGGCCGGCGCTGAATAGCGCTTGCTGAATCGAAGTATGTAAGTGGAGTGAACACGCAGTCTCTCGAACTCCCTATGCCAAAAAACGGTTACATGGTAGCCCTGGTCATGGTCACGTTTTTCGTGATCTCATTGCTGACTAATGTTGTCGGACCCCTCGTGCCGGACATCATTAACAGCTTTCATGTGACCCTGACGGCGGCCGCCTTCCTGGCGTTCTCTTTCTTTATTGCCTACGGCGTGATGTCGATTCCAGCAGGCTTTCTGGTCGAGCGGCTGACGGAAAAGCCGGTGATGATACTGGCCTTTCTCTCCGGCACGCTCGGGTCGCTCAGCTTCGCACTTTACCCGGAATATCGCGTGGCGCTCGTCTCTTATTTCGTCATGGGCGCAGGAATGGCGGTCCTGCAAGTGGCGATCAATCCGTTGCTGCGGGTTTCGGGCGGTGAAGAGCACTACGCCTTTTACTGCGCGCTGGCCCAGTTTGTTTTCGGCGCCGCATCGTTCCTAAGTCCGCGAATCTACTCGTATCTTGTTCTTAATCTGGAGAAGCGTGGGCCGAACGTCAACCTGCTCCTGCGCGTGCTCGGACGGCTGACTCCGCGGGGGTTGCCGTGGGCCTCGATCTACTGGATTTTTGCTGTATCGACTCTGCTGATGATTGCCGTTTTGGCAATGTCGAAATTTCCCGGAGTGCAGCACACGACAGAAGAGAGCGCCGGTTCCTGGGAGATGTACCTTAGCCTGGCAAAAAAGAAGGTTGTCTGGGCGTACTTTATTTCGATGCTCGCGTACGTGGGCTGCGAGCAGGGCACAGCAGACTGGATTTCAAAATTTCTCGCGCAGTACCACGGCTTCGATCCCCACACCACCGGCGCGGACGCCGTCTCGTGGTTTTGGGGCTTGATGACGGCCGGTTGTTTGGCCGGAATGCTGCTGCTGAAGATCTTCGACAGCCGCAGGGTCCTGATCGTCGCCTCGGTCGGAGCATTGCTCTGCCTATCGGCGGCGTTGTTTGGATCGGCCGGAGTCTCACTTCTCGCGTTTCCCGCGATCGGTTTGTTCGCGTCGGTGATGTGGCCGATCGTGATTTCGCTGGCACTCAATTCCGTAGCCGAGCACCACGGCTCATTTGCGGGAATCCTGGGGACCGCAATGGGCATTGGCGGGGCAGTGGTACCGGTGATCATCGGGAGAATCGGCGACCACGTAGGGTTGCGGAACGGCATGACGTTCCTTTATCTGACCTACGGAATCATTCTCAGCATCGGCTTTTGGGCGAAACCATTAATCGCCAATGCTACAATTGACTTAAGGAAGACTGCGGCGCAGCCAATAGTGTGATGCAGAGGCGATGTTCATAGAGTTAGTGTTCATATCTTTGTGTAATGCGCTTCTTTGTCTCCGGAGAGCATGGCAATGGCAGGACAGGGCGTTGAACGCCGCGAAATTCTACGCATTCTAGCCATGGCGGCGGCCGCCGCCAGGTTCCCAGGCTTCCAGAAGTGGACGTTCGCTTGCGGGCATTCTGGCGACGCGCCCACGCAAATCAAGGCGGCTGCCTATCGGCCTTTGTTTTTTCATGCACAGGAGTACGCTCTGGTGGAGCGGCTGACCGACATCATCATCCCGTCAGACGGAACACCGGGCGCTCGCGAAGCAGGCGTCTCCGAGTTCATCGACCTCATGGCCTCAAGGGACGCAACGCTGCAACACGGGTTCCGCACAGGGTTGACGTGGTTGAACGCCCACAGCAGCAGGCGAAATGGAAAGACATTTCTCGCGCTCACTGGCGAGCAGCAAGCCGCATTGCTCGAACCATTCGCCTACAAGGCAAAACATCGGCCGGGCGAAGAGCCGGGGCGCGATTTTTTTGAACTTTTTCGGGAATACACGGTGATGGGCTTCTACACCAGCGAGATTGGCCTCAAGGAACTGGACTTCCCAGGGTTCCAGCTTTACTCAGAGTCGCCGGCATGTCCCCACAAGGATGATCCAGAGCATCGTCATCTTCCACCGCCGCAATGGTAGACACTTATGCCCAAACAGATCTATGACGTCATTGTGATTGGAACCGGCGCTGGCGGTGGCATGGCCATCAAGACGCTATGCGAAGCCGGATTGAAGGTCTGCGCCCTGAACTCCGGGGTCAGATTAGATCCCGAGAAAGACTTTCGCAATCACCGCATGCCTTGGGATTTGAAGTATCGAGGTTTCGGCGATCCGAAGACGCGCCCTGGGCCGGACTCCGAGTTCGAAGGGCAAACCGAGTACGTGCAAGGCGCCTGGGAGAGCGAGCGGGCGTACACGACGGCGCCGGGCACGGAGTGGAATTGGCCGCGTTGTTCGGTGGTGGGCGGCAAAACAAACTTCTGGGGAAAAAGTTCGGCGATTTTCGGTGACATTGACTTTCGCGCGGCATCGCTCGACGGGCGCGACGTGGATTGGCCGGTCACCTATGACGAGATGGCGCCCTACTACCGGCGCGTTGAAAAGATGGTGGGCGTGGCCAGCACGGTGCAGAACCGGCCCAGCAACCCCGATGGCAGCTATCTGCCAGCCATGAATTTTCGATGCTTCGACATGATTCTGCAGAAGGGCGCTGAAAAAGTGGGCGTGCCCTACCTTCCGGACCGCATCGCGCAGTTGACAGTTCCTCTCGGCGACCATCCGCAATGCCATTATTGCGGAGACTGCACCAGCGGATGCGAGGTGGGCGCTTTCTTCTCCACGCCTTTTTTCCTGCTTCCATCCGCCCAAGCCACCGGAAACCTGGAGTTGCGGACCAACGCTCTGGCCAGGAACCTTCTGGTCGATCAAGAGGGACGGGCATCGGGCGTGGCCTATATTGACCGCAACACGAGGCAAGAAGTTGAGGTCTACGGCCGCGCGATTGTAATGGCGGCATCGTGCCTCGAGACCACGCGCATCATGCTGAACTCGAAGTCGCGGCACTGGCCGGCTGGCATTGCAAATTCCAGCGGCCAGTTGGGACGCAACCTGTGCGATCACATCTATGGCACGGCGGTTTCCGGATACCTGCCGCAATTGTTGGGTCAGCCCAGCTTCCCCGATAATGTTTCCGACAGTTCCATCGCCTGGATGCCGCGCTGGCAGAACCTGAATCATCCCCACGAAGAGAAATTCGTTCGCGGGTACTCGGTCTATCCCGACGGCGGATGCTGGGAGTTTCCCACCTATCACGATCAGATCGAGGGATTCGGTTCTTCGTTCAAACGCGAAATGAAACGCAGGTATCCGACGCCGGTGAGCATGATGACGCAGATCCCCACTCTTCCCTCGCCGAAGAACTACGTGGATCTCGATCCCCAGGCCAAGGATTCATATGGCATACCGAAGGCGCGCGTCCATTTTCAATGGGGCGAAAACGAACTAAAGATGTGGGACCATGCGAAGAAAGTTTGCGCGGATGTCATGCACGCCGCTGGCGGGGTAGTGGAATACGCCGCCGAGCAGCCGGAGAGCCCCGGCTATAGCCAGCATGAGATCGGAACTTGCCGCATGGGAAACGAGCCGGCAAAGTTTGTCACGAACCGTTTCGGCCAGACGCACGATGTGGCCAACTTATATGTCGTCGACGCCAGCGTATTCGTCAACGTTACCGACAAACCGCCGGCGTTTTCGATTCTGACCTTCTCGCTCCGTACCAGCGAGTACATAGTTCAGCAGTTCCGCGCTCGGCAAAACTAGAAGCCGCCGCTCGCTAGGGGAAGCAGCGCGGTCCCTAAAGCGGCGCCAATGATCTACGTGACGTGCAGGTACGTCGAATACTGTCCTTCTCCAATATCGGTAAACGGCAGCATCTTGACTGGCGCACCGGCAGCTCTTACCTGCCAGCTTCGCTGGTCCATCCTCTTGGCAGCCAGCAAATCCGCGCGCGTCAGCAACGGTTGAGTGTCCGTAATGGCAAACAGTACGAGCGGCCCGAATAGCAGCGCCACGGTCTGCGCATGCCGCGGGTCGACTGGTTCGAGTCTCATAGTCGTTGGTAAATCCAGTTCGACGCGGTCGCCCGTGCTCCATTGGCGATGAATAGCCGCAAAACTTCCAGGAGTTGCGGGTGTGTCCGCGCGGCGGCCATTTATCGAAATCGAGGCCCCTGTTGCCCATGCCGGGATCCGAAAACTCACGGTAAAATCCGTTGCCTGCGAAGTCTTAACATCAAATTGCACAAGGCTGTCAAATGGGTACAGGCTTTTTTGCGTTAGCAGCGCCTGGGCGCCATCTTGTGTCCATCGCAATGTGGATGGTATGTACAAGTTCACGTAAACGCCTTGCGAATCGCGAAAGTAGGTATTGATGCGATAGTCGGCTGCCACTTGCGGCAGCGTGCCCGAGCAGCAGGCCCAGTGCTGATCTTCCTTGTAGACCTTATGTCCCTTGAAATTGTAGTCGGAGTAATAGAAAGTTCGACCGTCGGCCTGTAACGGCTTCGCGCCCAGCACGGTGTTGTACATTACGCGCTCCATACTGTCGCCATATCGCGAGTCCCGGGTCACGCGCAGCAGGTAGCGGGTCAGCTTGAAGTGCGCATACGAGCCACAGGGAGTTTCAAAGCTGCTATGGGTCTCCGTAAGACTGGCGGCGACATCCGGACTGTCTGGGGCGCGAAGCGTCTCATCCGGCCCCCAGCCTCCCGTAACAAAACTTTGCTGCGAGAGCATGGCAAAAGCGTTTTGGGCTGCGCGCAGGTGTTTCTCACTGCCTAAAGTCAGATACGCTTGCATGGCCGAGCTCAACGAATTTACGTAGCTATAGGCATGTCTGCCGGCCAGCACATTGCGACCCTCGGCCAACGGACCGTAATACTCATCGTCGAGATACTGACGCCCAAGCTCGCGATACCGTTCCCCGGCGCCGCGCTGATATGCCAGAAAGAGATTCTCTGAAATCGTGTAGGATTCATCCCACGTCCAAGTCTTGTCCTTATTTGGCCGCCAATCCTTTCCATGCTCCACGGCATGCTTCGGGAAATGGGGCAACGCTGCGGCAGTGGTGCGTTCGAGAATCGAGAAAGCATTGGGATCACCCACGTAGCGGTGCGAATCAATCAGCCCACAGACTAACTTGTCGTAGCAGTAAGCGGGAAAGCGGTTCTTGTCGTAGTAATCGCCGGAAATTGTCTGGGCATACAAGCGGTTCAAGCGCAGCACTTTGTCCCGCGTTGCCGGGTCGCGCGTGATGGCATACATGCGCGCCAGCGCCGAGACCCACTGACCGAAAGTACAGCTGGGAGCAAAGCCATCTGCGTCTTTCCCCCACTTGTAATCGGGATTGTAGTGGTACCAGCCACCCAGATCGTCGCCGGGGGCGGGCTGGCCGCTCATCTGACGGAGCGGTTTCAGAAGGCTGTCGTCGCTCAATCCCATGAGGACGGAATGAGTCTCTGCAAGCTGCTTTTCATGAAGATCGCTCGCCAGCGCTACATCGCCGTAATCAAACTGCTCCAGCGGCTGGAGCGCCGGGGCCCCGGCCAGCGTGTTTGGCAACCAGAAGCTGGGAGCCGCAATCCCCGCAGTCACCAGTGCAGCCGACTGCATGAATCTTCTGCGCGAAACTTCAAGTGAAGAAAACATAGGTGTATATCATCACGCTTGATTCAATGTTTCAACCTTCACACAACCATTCTTGTTTTCATCGGAGCATTCACCGTGTTCACGGTCCGTTCGACCACACCCATGTGGTCACGGAATCTTTCTCCAGGCCGATGTCCGCCTGCATCGCTCCCATTTGCACCGTTGCCGTCTGGGCGGGTCCGGAGTTGGTCACCACCAGCACCCGCGTGCCATCGGGATTTGCGAAGGCCGCGTGGCTGACCCGCATCAGCGCGCTCTGGGAATCGAAGCGGCGCGCGCCCCGGCGAATGGCCCGCGAAAAGTGCGCCAACGCCCAGTACTGTCCGCTCCTGACGATTTCCCGGGTCTGGGAATGAATGGCCACAAGGCCCCCGCAAGAAAATGGCCCGAGGTTCGGCCGGCCGAGCTCGTCCAGTGCCAGATTCCAGCCGGTGACCGACCCGCACCAGTTGCGCAGGGCCGCGGTGAAAGTCTGCCCCCACTTTGGCCAATCGGTCAAATAGTCCGGGCTGGTGTAGTCCGAACCTCCTTCGGTCCAATGCATCTCCGCATCGGGGTGGGCCTCATGCGCTTTTGTCATCATCTCCGGAGATCCGGCGTAGCCATGCCAGGCAATCGCATTACAGTATCTCTGCAAGCCTAGGTCGTCGAGTTCGGCGACCGCGCGGCCCCATAAGTTGTAGTTGTGATCGAGAATCCAGATCTTCGTCGCCAGACCCTGTTGCGCGAACAAAGGCCCCAGGTGGTCGCGTACAAACTCAATTTCGTACTCTTGCGGCCAAATGCACGCCGGCATGCGCGCGTCCTGGTCGGTGTCCACTTCGTTTTGCACGGTGACGGCTTGAATCGGAACGCCTTCCTCCGCATAGGCCTCAAGAAACTTCAGGAAGTAGCGGGCGTAAGCCGGCATGTAGCGGCGCCGCATCGAACCGCCCAGCATCGACCCTCCGGACTTCATCCAGCCCGGCGGGCTCCACGGCGACGAAAAAAGAAAAAGCTCCGGATTCGCCTTACGAGCCTCGCGCAAGATCGGAAGAATGTATTGGCGGTCTTGCTCAATCGAAAAGCGCATTAAATTCGGATCGGCTTCTCCTTCGTCGTAACTGTACTCTTTGGTCGAATAGTCACTCGATCCGACGCACGTGCGGCAAACGTTGAGCCCCATCTCCGCGGGATGAAACAACTCATGAAACAACCGCTCGCGCGCAGACGGCGAGAGCTGATTGAACATGTAGCAGGCGGCGTCAGTAAACGCGGCGCCGAAACCGAGAATTGGCTGGAATTCCTTCTCCGGGTTGAGAACAATCGCTGACTCGCCAGGCTTGGCTGCGGGGATCCGCCAGCGAAGCCCATTCTGGCGGGTAAAGCGATGGCCCTCGCTGGTGACCCAGGCAGCGATCTCTTCCCTTTGCCCTGTCGTGTCCTCCATGCCGAACATGGGTAACGCCCCGGCCGTTGCGGCAGTTGCCAATCCCGCAAGCAATGATAGTGAAAACTCTCGCCTGGTTTTCTCCATCGCATTCTCCTGGTTTGTTTGCAATAATATACCGGCGTATTTACAACTACACGATGGACGCAACCGATTTCCAGTCAAATCGAGGGGCGCGGCGATCTCCAAACGCCCCCGGCTTCGGCCGTGGGGGTTTTTCCAGCGTGAGGTAAAATTTCCACCGAGGTCTATCATGACACGCAAACTGAAATTCGCCGCCATTCTTCTTTTGATCGTTTCCGCCCTCGCCGCCTGGGCCCAGACGCCTTCTGCCGCCACTCCCGCCATCGAAGCCCGCGCCGACGCGATGCTCAAGCAGCTCTCGCTCGAAGAGAAAATCGATCTCATCGGAGGCGTGGACGATTTCTACATTCGCGGCATCAAGCACATTGGCCTGCCCCGTTTGAAGATGTCCGATGGACCGATCGGTGTCCGCAACTACGGGCCCTCCACAACTTTTGGCGGCATCGGCCTGGCCGCCACGTGGGACACGGAACTTGCCGGGCGCATGGGAGCGGTCGTCGGTCGGGACGCGCGCGCCCGCGGCGTTCACATCATGCTGGGACCGGGAGTGAACATTTATCGCGCCCCCATGTGCGGCAGGAATTTCGAGTACTTTGGCGAGGACCCGTTTCTTGCGTCTCGCATGACGGTCGCATACATCGATGGCATGCAGAGCCAGGGCGTGAGCGCGACCATCAAGCATTTCATGGGGAACAACCAGGAATTTCTGCGCCATGGCGCCGATTCCATCATCGACGAGCGCACCCTGCGCGAGATCTACCTGCCCACCTTCGAAGCGGCCGTGAAAGAGGCGCATGTGGGCGCGATCATGGATTCCTACAACCTGACCAACGGCGAACACATGACGCAGAACGGACATCTGAACAACGACGTGGCCAAGAAAGAATGGGGCTTCGACGGCATCATCATGTCCGACTGGGATGCGACCTACGACGGCGTGGCTGCGGCCAATGGCGGGCTTGATCTGGAAATGCCTTCCGGCAAGTTCATGAATCGCGCTGGGCTGCTGCCGGCCCTGAAGTCCGGCCTGGTGAGCGAGGCCACGATTGACGACAAAGTGCGGCGCATCCTGCGAACGGCCATTCGTTTTGGCTGGCTTGATCGTGAGCAGACCGATCTGTCCATCCCGCTGTTGAACGTGCCGGGCGGACAGGTCGCGCTCGAGGCGGCGCGCTCGGGCATGGTGCTGCTCAAGAACGAAGGCGATCTTCTGCCCCTGGACAAGTCGAAGATCAAGTCCATCGCGATAATCGGGCCGGATGCCTATCCGGCGCAAGTGGTCGGCGGAGGCAGCGCCGGTGTGGGTCCCTTTACCGCCGTGAGCTACCTGGAAGGCCTGGCTGGTTACCTGGGAAGCGGCGCAACCGTTTACTACGATCGTGGAGTTCCATCCCTGGGTGAACTGGCCGATGCCACGGTCTTCTCGATCGATGCAGCCGGCAAAGAGCCGGGCATCAAACTGGAGGCGTTCAACAATTCCAACCTGAGTGGCACACCCGCGGTCCATCGCACCGATCAACACATCAACGCCGAGCACTCGCCGGGCGACGGCGCCAATCAAAATGAAGTGTCGGCCCGCTGGTCGGGATATTTCACGCCCAGCAATCCGGGCGAGCACCTTCTGTTTGTGCAAGGCCCCGGCGAAGGCGGCGGCTATCGCCTCTACGTTGACGACAAACTCGCGATCGACACCTGGGAACTCTCCCGTTCGCTGGTAAGTCAAGTGCGCTTGCCGCTGGCGGCGGGGCCGCACAAGATCAAATTCGAATATTTCGAGCATTGGGGTTGGGGCGAAGTGAAGTTAGGCATTATCCGTCCCGAGGCGGTGGTGAGCGCAAACGCGGCCAAGCTCGCGTCAAGCTCCGACGCGGTGGTCGTGGCTGTGGGATTCGATCCCGACAGCGAAAGCGAAGGCAGCGACCGCACCTTCCAGCTTCCTCCGGCACAGGACGAGCTCATCAAACAGCTTGCCGCCGCAAATAAGAACGTCATCGTCGTGGTTACGTCCGGCGGCGCCGTGGACATGGGTCCCTGGCTCGATCGCGTGCCCGCGCTGTTCCAGGCCTGGTATCCCGGGCAGGCGGGCGGCATTGCCCTGGCACAACTCCTGTTTGGCGAATACAGCCCGTCCGGCAAACTTCCCGTCACGTTCGAGCGCCGCTGGGAGGACAACGCCGTTCATGACAACTATTACCCCAGAGGCGCGGGGAACAAGGTTGCCTACGCCGAGGGCTTGTTTCTCGGATACCGGCACTTCGATAAAACGGAGGTCAAGCCCCTGTTCCCGTTCGGTTTTGGCCTCTCCTATACCACGTTTGCCTACAAGAACCTCACCATCAGTACGACGCGCGCCTCACGTAACCAGGTGTTCAGGGTCAGCTTCGACATCACCAACACCGGCCACCGTGCGGGCGCCGAAGTTGCTGAAGTGTACGTCGGCGAACCGCATCCCAGCGTCCCGCGGCCGGTAAAAGAACTGAAAGGATTCGTCAAGGTGCAATTGAATGCGGGCGAAACCCGGCGCGTTTCGGTAACGCTCGACCGCAGGGCATTTTCCTACTACGACAGCGGCAAACATGACTGGACCGCGGATGACGGGGACTTCAACATCTATGTCGCACACTCCGCCGCGCAAATTGATCTGACGGCTACAGTGGCACGAACGGCCCAATGACCCCCGTGCACGAGCGGTATAATTCCGGCAAAGCAGCACTGCAAAAGGAGATTCGAGGTCAAAGGAGATTCATCGTGCTCATGCTCAGTAAGTTATTCCGACGGTTCAGCCTTCTCCACGCCTTAGCGATCGCTTCCATCATGGGGGCCGCTCTGGCTTCGGCCCAAACCCAGCCGCCGGCCCAAGCCTGGCCCGGACTCAAAGTCAGCGGTCAGAACATTGTGGATGCGGACGGCAACAATTTCGTGCTCAGGGGACTTGGCCTTGGCGAATGGACGAACACGGAAGCCTACATGCTTCAATGGCCGGACCGGAAAGGCAAGTACCTCTGGTACTACGGATACACGCGAATCCACAGCACGCTCGACACGCTGATGGGCGAGCAAGCCGCCCGCCAGTATTGGCAGGCGTGGCAAGCAAACATGGTCACGGAATCGGACGTCGCCAGGTGGCAGAGCTGGGGAGTCAACGCCATCCGCATCTCGATCAACTATCACTGGCTATCGCCGTCGGACGGCGTGTATCTGGACAGCGGCTGGCAGTGGATCGACCAAATCATCGGTTGGTGCAAGGCGCATCACATCTACGTCATTCTGTGCATGCACGCCGCTCCCGGAGCGCAGAACCCGGAGTTGATGTCTGACACCGCCGATGGCCAGCCTCATCTATGGACCCAGCCAGAGGTCTATCAGCCCTGGACGATTCATCTTTGGCAAGCGATTGCGCGACGCTATGCCAACGAGCCCACTGTCGGCGGCTACGACCTGCTGGATGAGCCTATCTTAAATGAGCGCCATCCCGTGGAAGGCGGCGCGAAGGTGCGCGACTTCTACGTCAGGACGACACAAGCCATTCGCTCGGTCGATACCCACCACATCATTTTTGCCTGTGGCACCTCATGGTGCGGCTCCCCGGCTGGCGTGCGAGCAATGCTGCCCGCGTGGGACGATAACATGGTCCTGGTATTTCACAAATACTGGGACCCGAATACTCAGAAAGACATCCAGGGATACCTCGATCTCCGCAAGCAATACAACGTTCCGCTATGGAATGGAGAAACCGGCGAGAACACTAATAAGTGGGCAAAGAACATGGTCGATCTTATGGCTGCGAATAACGTCGGATGGAGTTGGTGGACTTATAAGAAAATAAATAAGACTACCGAGGCCTGTTCCATTCCCCAGCCGCCCGGCTATGACCAGATACTGCGTTACGTGAGCGGAAAAGGTCCGCAACCTTCTCGGGAAGAAGCTGGCCGGATTATGCTTCAACTGGCCGGCAACGCCGCAACCTCAAATTGCAAATGGAATAATGAGCTAATCGAGGCGCTGTTTGGGGTCCCAGCCCTGAAATAATTGATTGGTTTATACAACCAAAAGATGTTGTAAAGGAGCGAGTTCCGCGACCTACATGTAACCGGCTACGACGTGCCCGACCCAAATCCATTTATAAAACCGCTTCTAATGCCCTCCCGTGGCTGTAAGTGGATTACCGGCGGCCACCACATTCCACCCATCGACGGTCAGCATGAGATCGCCGCCCTGGGCTTTGGCAGACTCGAAGCGTGCGCCGATCTCGCGCTTTTCTCCCGGCAGCAGGGAAAAATAGTTATCATCCCAAAAGATGGGTGCCACGTCCTCCGCCTCCGCGCCCCTGGTTTGGGCCACGCGCAGATGCACCATGAAGGCCAGGCTGGAGCTTGGGTTTTCGACGAAAGCATGAACCACGCTTTCTTTCCCCTCTTGCGATATTGAGCTGCGAAGCTCGAGCTTTACCGGCGGCAAGGCATTCAATCCGCTCAGGTCAGCGTAAGCGCTTTGTGGTGTGTAGACCGTATCCAACTTCTTCGCCCAGTTGAGCACATCGGGTTTAGTCGAGAGCCAGTAAAAATTATCGCTCACCAGTTTGCCGGAGGCGTCATGCAGCTCAAGCTTCAGAAAGTAAGTTGGCGAAATGCCTTCCACCGGCTGTAACGGCAAGGCGCGGACGCTGCTATCCGGGGGAATGTCGAGGGTAACATCCTGGGAAGCCCTTACTTTTGCGTTGATGTCATAGATAGTCGCTTTAACGCGGCTGCCGGGGAAAGCGTGGTCGTAACCATTAACCACGGCCACTGAGTTGTCGTCGTAGGAGTATTGAACGTGGAGCGGCTCGCACGCTTTCTTGGTTCCGAAGTAGGCGCCGGACGGGACGAGATAGTAATCGTACAGGTTCCAAATGATCGAAGGCCAGGCATTGTTCAGCATCCACTGAATTACTCCGGTGGACTCGTATTTGTTGCGGCCGTACGCTTCGAACATAGCGCGCTGGGCTTCGTAGTTCATGGCTTGCGACTTACGAAGAAAGTCTTCCAGGCCGGCGGGTTTGCCATAACGCTGTTGCAAGCCATTCACAAACTTGTCTATAGTGGTGAAGCGTTCCAGGCCGGCGTGGTAGTTCCAGTAATCGTCAACCGGCCACAGGTGCGCGGCGGGAATAAATCGCTTCAGGCTCGGTAACGTCGGAATCACCGGACCGGGACTGGTTTCGGTATTGTATCCGAATGCCCCACCCGCTTTCTTGTCGGTGAGCCAGTAATTTGGCGGCTCGTAGTCGTAGGGCCCCGTCATCTTTACCCCCGATGCGCCAGTTATGGTGGCGGTTTCGCCGGACGCGGATGAGAGCAAGGGGACTGGCCAGTTGGCGTCCTTCAAAGTCTGCAAGTATAAAGTTTCAATCTTGGCGGGTGGAGGATTGTCGCTGCCATAAAGCCAGACGAAAACGCTGGGGTGGTTGCGCAGGCGCACGGCTTGATCGGAAAGTGAGGCGGCGGCGATCTTGACGGTCTCCGGCGTCCATTTCTTCCATTTCTCCCAGAAATCGCAGCAAGTCCATCCCGGCATCATCAGAACGCCGAGTTGATCGGCCATGTCGAAGAACTCATCCCGCTCCATACGCCCTTCCAGGCGGATGGCGTTCAGGTTCATGCCCCGCATGTAATCCATGGCAGCGGCGGCGCGCTCGGGCGACCAGCGCAAGAGCATGTCTGGCGCCCAGGCCGCTCCCCGGATGAGCAGGTTGCGGCCATTGATCTTATATAAGCGATAGCCTTTCGCGGTCAGTTGCGAAGTCACTTCACGAATGCCGAAACGCACATCCGCCGAATCGGATACTTGTCCGTGGGTTTCAACCTGCAGCCGGGCCGTGTACATTTCTGGCGCGCCCATTTGATAAGGCCACCAAAGCCGGGGGTGGGCGAGTGTCAGTTGGGGATACCGATCGGGCGTGAAGACAACCGTTTTGGACTCGGAAGCAGCCAATTCGACTGTCTGGCTGATGCGGATGCCCTCGATTTCTGCGCTGACGATGCTTGTGCTCGGATGCTCAGTAACATTGCGCACATCGGCCGTGATGGTGAGAGAGGCAGTCTTGTAATCCGGGTCGAGCTTGGTCGCGACAAATGGATGGCGCAAAGAAACGTCACCGGTCGTGGTCAGATAAACGTCTTTCCACAGGCCCATGTCCTTGTCTGGAGGAGTTGGGTTCCAGTCGACCCAAGTCATAGCCAGGTCTTTCTTGCCGGGCGCGAAAACTTCAACAGCCAAGGCGTTGGGGCCCGCGACGGCGAGATGCTTGCCCACGTCGTAGTGGAAACTCCGCATCATGCCGGCAACTTCCGCAGCGCCGGCAATCTTCTCGCCGTTTAGCCAGACGTTGGCACGGTAATTGATGCCGTCAAAATGCAACCAGACTGATCCCTTACCGGCTGACGGAGGCGCCTGGAAGTCGGTCCGGAACCACCAGGAGCAACGGAACGGACTGTCCGCCGGCATGGACTGATTGGCAAAGAAAGAAGCGGATGAGTAGTTCATCCCCGGAAACGATTTCAGGTTCATGCCAAAATAAGGGTCGGGATAGGTGCCATCCGCGACCAGCGCCGCAAGCACGGTGGTGGGCACGACGGCTTTGTGCCACCCGCTGGCGGGAAAACCAGGCATGGAAATCTCCCGGCCTCCGGCCTTCGCTTCGCAAGACGACTGAATCCGCCAATCCTGGCTGAGTGGAATTTTTGTGGACCGATCGCCAGCCTGAGCATCGGCCGCCATGCACCGTACGGCAAAGAACAGAGCAGCGAAAGCAAACAGCCGGAATCTAACCGTGGCCGGGAAAAAGTGCGGAAGGCCAACTGACGGACCGAGCTTTTGAATGTTCAGCAAAGCATCCCCCTCTAGCCGGGTCCTGTAGCGGCGGACTTCCGCATCCCGGCCGGTGAACGTTTATTAAAACGTATGAATATTGATGTATAAGCGCATCTGCTGTCAAGGCCAAACCAGCGTAAAGGCCGGCCGCAGGGCGTGGAGCGTGTTTCATAAATACCTTTAAGGTCCAAAGGCGCGGCTCTCAGGGGCTAGAGAGACTGTGTGAGAACTGGTCTTTCGCCCCGCTGGGGCTTGTTCCTTTTCCACATGAACCCACGGCTTACGCCGTGGGCTGTATTCTTGCGCCGCTTCGCGGCTGAAAACGAGAAGGTTCACTCCACCGCAACTCCGAGATCGTGGTTCTCACACAGTCTCTAAAACCCGCATTTTTATTGGCCCTAAACGGCACGGCTGAACAGGCTGCGGAAAAAGTCTGATTTCGCGCCCCAGCCCCTAAAGGGGCGACTGATTTCGAAGGACTTGCGGTATCGCTAAAGCGATACCCTGATACGAAACCGGAGTTTTTCCGCAGCCTGTAAAGTCGTGCCCTTCCCAAAACCGATTTATGAAACACGCTCTGAGAGGGAGCAGGAAACACACCAGCGACTGGGCCGAGCCGCACCCGCGCAGGAATCCTCCAACTTCACCCCGCCTGCCGCTCGAAACGGTCGTGCCAAACCTGCGCAGCGCCGATCAAGCCGGCATCCGCTCCCAGCGACGCCAACATAATCTCTACCCGGCCGGCGGGGACCAGCGTGCAATTCTGCCGTACCACCTCGCGCATGCGATCCATAAACAGGTGCGCGCTTTTCATCACACTGCCGCCCAGCACTATGGCTTCTGGAGTAAAGAAGTTGATGAGATTGGCCAGACCGAGCCCCAGATAATATGCCTCGCGCTCCACGGCGCGTTGCGCCCATTCATCGGAGTCTTGCGCCCGCAAGCAGATTTCGCGGGCACTGAGATTGCCGTTCCCGCAAGCTGCGGGCGAACTTTTCCTGAACCACTCCATCATCGCCGGCCCGGCCGCCAAAGTCTCCCAGCAGCCGCGCGCACCGCACGTACAAAGCGGCCCAGCGGGATCGATGATATGGTGCCCAATCTCGGGATGGCACCCGTCAACGCCGCGGTACACTTTGCCATCCAGGATTACGCTCACGCCAATGCCCGTTCCCACGGTCACGTAGAGAAAACGCGTCTTTGACCTTGCGGCTCCCCAGCGCAGTTCGCCAAGCGCGGCCGCATCCGCGTCGTTTTCCATGGCTGCCGCGACGCCAAACTCCCGCGAAAAAATATCTACCGGATTGCCGCCCTTCCACCCCGGCAAATTGTTCACGTCTCCCAAGACGCCGGTGGCGCTGTCGAGCGGGCCGGCGCTGCCGATCCCAATCCCGCGCAGCTTGACCTGGGCCCGTTCCGCGCACTGATGCAGCAGCATCGCCACCTGCCGCATGGCGTGATCGAAGCCACGCGGTACATCGGTAGGGCACTCGTTCTTCGCCAGAACACGGCCCGACTCGTCGACCACTCCCACCGCAATTTTGGTGCCGCCAATATCAACCCCGCCGATCATGTTGCATCTCACCTTTCAAGGTACTGGCCAAGATTCCCCGGACTATTAAAATGTTTTATTAAAACGAATGAATATTCATTTTACCATTCATGCCAAGCGTAATTGGCTGTCCCACGGCAGCGCAAGTGGGAGAACTTGCCGCCTTCCGATTCCGCCTGCTATTCTCGCTAGAGTGTGTTTCATAAATACCTTTCAGGCCGGAAGGCGCGGCCCTCAGGGGCTAAAGCCCGCATTTTCCTTGGCCCTAAACGGCACGGCTGAAGCCGTGCCCTACCCAAAACCAATTTGTGAAACACGCTCTATCACCCAAGCAATGAAAATCACAAGATGGATCTCTCTCGCCTGCCTTGCCCTTTTACCGTTCGCTTCTGGCGCTCAGGTCAACGACGCCGTCCGCGCGCTCAAAGTCCTGCCGGCGCCGAAGCAGGCCCGTATAGACGAAGGCAAGATGGCGATCAAGCCCTCGACCACCATCCTCATCGGTAATTCCGAAGACCGGACCGCGGCTGAGACGCTGCAAAAGGAGATTCAGGACCGCAGCGGCATGAAGCTGCCGATCAAGACGTTCTCCCTCGAGACAATGATGGCCGCGCCAACGACGGGGAATATTTTGTTGAGCCGCTTGACCGACCGCGGCTGGCTATCTTATCTCGAATCGCAGGGAGTGAAAGCCGGAGACGAACCTGGCAACCATGATCTTGACAAACAAGGTTATGTGATCCGGGCGACCGGCTCCGGAGTGCTGGTGGCGGGGCGCACGGCGCAAGGCGTGTTCTATGGCGTGCAGACGCTTCGCCAGTTGCTGCACGGGGAAGGGAATACGCTGGCGGTCCCGGCCCTGGTTATCCGCGACTGGCCGAGCATGGAATGGCGGGGCGTGAGCGACGACATCAGCCGCGGACCCATCCCTACGCTCGACTATTTGAAGATGCAGATCCGCACCTTGGCCGAGTACAAGATCAACCTCGTTGGGTTCAACATGGAGCATGTTTTCGACTTCCAGACGCAGCCGCTCGTTGCGCCGAAAGGAGCGGCATTAACTCCGGTCGAGATTAAGGAACTTGTCGCCTACGCCAGCAAGTACTACATAACCCTTCTGCCCGAGCAGCAGGCCTTCGGACATCTCCATCAGTTTCTGAAGTACGAAATCTATTCCGACCTAGCCGAAACACCCCACGGACACGTGCTCACCCCCACCAATCCCAAGACCTACGATTTCATTCGTCAGATTTACAGCGAGGTCGTTCCCTTGTTTCCCGGCCCGTTCTTCCACATCGGAGCCGACGAAACCGTCGAACTTGGGCTCGGGCAGACGGAAGCTCTGGCTGCCCGGGAAGGCCTCGGCCGCGTTTATCTCGAACACCTCGAGAAAGTCTTCGAGATCATGCAGCCTTATCACAAGCAACTCATGTTCTGGGGCGATATCGCGGTCAAATACCCCGAACTGCTGACGATCCTTCCGAAAGATATGATCGCCGTTCCCTGGGAGTACGACCCTGAGCCCAGCTATGACAACATCATTACCCCATACACTAACGCCGGTTTGCGCGTTGTCGTCGCGCCCGGCGCGGGCAACTGGGGCGTAATCTGGCCGGACCTGGAAAGCGCTTTCGTGAACATCCGGAATTTTGTTCGCGACGGCCAGGCGCACGGGGCTATCGGTGCGCTCAACACCACCTGGAACGACGACGGTGAATCCCTCCTCGACATGACCTGGCCCGCCCTGATCTTTGGCGCGGCCGCCAGTTGGCAGCCGGGCGAGTCAAGCATCGACGATTTCAAGAACAGCTATGACTGGGCCTTCTACCGCAATGATAATGACGACAGGACTTTTGCCGAGGCGATGGAGAAGCTGGACCGCTCTCACACGCTGCTCGCCGGAGTGAAACTGGACAACGCGAGCCACGAGCTTCTTCTGGGCCGATCCATTCAGCGAAGGCGGCGCCAACCTGGCGGCCAAAGCGCTGCCGGTTACGCACGATCTGCGCCTCAGCGCGGAACGCGCCGCTGAATCGCTTATGCTGAATCGAGCCAAGGCACACCTCCATACTGGAACTCTCGACGACATGCTCATTGCCGCCTGGCATCTGGATACCCTGGGCTTGAAGATCCAGTTCACATCCGAAATCAGCCGCTTTTACTGGGACGCTTATCAGAATCAGGCTGACAAGGATCGTGTGCATGACGACATGGACGAAATTATCGACATCAACGGGCGATTGGAAAGTCTGCGCGACGCGATCACCGGGATGCGCAAGATGTACGTGGAAGGCTGGGCGCGCGAGAACAATCCTTACTGGCTCGACAACGTTCTGGTCCGCTACGACAATCTGGCGCTGGAGGCGCAGGCGAAAATCGTCGCGCTACAACAAGCAGAACATCAGTATGAGAGCACCAAGCAACTGCCCGCTCCCGAGCAGTTGGGATTTTTCCTGAAATAGGGATTCGTCGTCGTCCCATTTACCCAGCATTTAGCAGAAGCCATCTTAATAATGAACCGAAGGAGTAACCCGCTGACTCCCTCAGGGGCTGAAGAGACTGTGGGAGAACTCATCTTTCGCCCCGCTGGGGCTTGGTCCTTTGCCACTTGAACCCACGGCTTGCGCCGTGGGCTGCATTCTCACGCCGCTTCGCGGCTGAAAACCGTGAGGTCCATTCCACCGCGACTCTGAAATCGTAGTTCTCACACAAACTCTAAAGCCCGCATTTTCCCAGGCCCTAAACGGCACCCTTCGGCTACGCTCAGGGTCGGGATGACAATTCATGAATAGTGTTACCCATCCGCTGCGCGCTGACTTCCACCACAGGCTGCTAGGCGTCATCGGCGGGCAGATCGAAGTTGACCAGGTCTCCGCGGAAGCCGCGCGTCTTCCAGGCGCCGTAGGCAATTCCGCCAGCCATCCAGATAGAACCCGCGATCAGAGCCAGATTCGATAGGTGTATCCAAATGAATAAGCAAATGAGGAAGCCCAGAATCGGCGGGACCAATTGCCCCAGAGTGCGGTCAGCGCCCCGGATGTAGTAGTGCGTCAGCGCTGCCAGATTGACGCCCATGAATGCAATCAGCGCGCCAAAGTTGAGCAACTGGGCGCCATTAGCGTAGGTGATCAGGAAAGCTCCCATCAGCGCGATCGCACCGACAAACATAACGTTGTTGGCGGGGATGCGGGTCTTGGGATGAATAGCGCCAAAGAACTTTTTCGGAATGGCGTTGCTGCGACCCATGCCGTAAAGCAGGCGCGCCGCGCCCAGTTGCGAGCCCATGCCGGAACCAATGGTAGCGATCAGAAGGGTCAGGCTAATGACCTTGGTCATGAGAACTCCGCCCGCAATGCCAGCGACGTGGCTGAATACGTTCTCATCGCCAAATTCCGCGAAGACACCGAAGTCCCTGCCGAAATGGTGGAAGCTCAACAGTTGAGCGCCGTAAACCTCGGCGGCAGCGAGAAATCCCGTGATGACACAGACCAGCACCGTCGCCAGAAAAATGTTTTTCTTGGGGTCCTCGACCTCTTCCGACAAAGTCGAAATACCGTCGAAGCCAATGTAGGTGAGCACGGCCACCGAGGTCCCGTGAAACACGCGGTTCACGGTAAAGGTTTCGGGGTTATAAAACGGACGCAAAAAATATGCCTGCGGATATTGCGGCAGATGGAAGATATATCGGACCGTGTACCAGAAAAACGCCAGAATCACAGCGCCCATAATGGCGCAGAGGGTCTTGTTGATGCGCGCCGAGGTTTGCACGCCCCGCAGATTGAGCGCGGTAAACAACCCGGCAAAAAACAACGGCCAAAACAGACCAGGATAAGGAATCTGTAGGCGCGTCCCAGTCAACAAATCGGACATCGCCTTGGCGCACCAAATGGTGCAGATCAGCGGATTGAGCATGTAATCCATTGTCATGCTCCATCCGGTGACATAGCCGAGCGAGGGATGCAGTTCGCGGCCCACATAGGTGTAGGCCGAGCCGGCGCTTGGATACACTCGCGCCATGCGGCCATAGCTCATGGCCGTGAATACCATCGCGACCATTGCGATCAGAATCGAAGTGACCACATGGCCCTGGCCGGCATCGCTGAAGACCCCATACGCGGGCATTGGCGCCGTGGGCTGGATCACAATTATGCCGTAGAGAATCAGGTCCCAAAGGGTGAGCGAGCGTCGCAGGCGCGGGGCATCAGCAGGCGGGTTAGACACAGGACCTCATTCACGCTCTCAAAGGCTAGAACTGGTCTCAAAATAGTTTTCCGGGCAAGCTGCCTGACCCTCAGGGGCTAAAGCCCGCATTTTTATTGGCACTGAGCGGCACGGCTGAAGCCGTGCCCTACCCAAAACCATTTATGAAACCGCTTCTAGTTGTGGCTCGCGGAGTAGAACTACCCTGCCGCAGTTCCACAAAATTAACTCGCATTCTATACGGCAGAGATATTCTGTCAACAAAAAAACGTCTGCCGCGGCCGCCCGTCGACGCCGCGGCAACGCCGGCTTGGTTCCGCTAAGGAACCTCTGAACAAGTATCTCGTTGCCCCAGGAGCACTGTGAAGATGCGGTTTTTCGCGGGCGAGGGCGCCCGCGCCACACTTGATCAGAGGTTCCCTAAAGCGAATCCAGGACCGCTGTAACCACATGCGACTGCCGAATTACGTCCGACGGAGACGGGGCAAGCCCCGTCTCTACACAAGCGGGGTACAGCAGCGATGGAGTTGCTTCAGAAGCCAGGGTGTTGAGCCAATCTCCAGGACCACATAAGGAACGATGTCGCGGTGAGGTCGATCCCCGGTTCGGTGGTGCTGTAAGACTGCGCGTTGTCCTGATACACGGCCGTTTGCGACGCATCGAATGCGCCGGCGTTTCCATTGAATTGTGCGAAGGTGTCCGCTCCGTTTGCCGGACACAGAATCATGCCATCGAGCGCGCCTGAAGCGGCATAATCGGCTGGGCCCTCGGCAGCCGCGCCCCAAA
The DNA here is from genome assembly GCA_963772155.1 of uncultured Acidobacteriaceae bacterium. Classification (GTDB taxonomy): domain Bacteria; phylum Acidobacteriota; class Terriglobia; order Terriglobales; family Acidobacteriaceae; genus Acidiflorens. The sequence continues at coordinate 153,596 of CAVYVX010000007.1, forward strand.
GCACCGGCGTACCTCCGGAAGTCCCATCCAGCGCGCCCGCGAGGTTTGCCACCTGGTGCTGGATACAATTCGGAAAGGTGCTTCCGGCGCCCACGATGAACGACGAGCCCCAGGCATTCGCGCCCAAAACGTTGGCCAGCCATTTCCGCGCGTAGGTGTCGTACCTCTTGCGCCTGGACTGAGTTAGGTAATAGGCTTCGCTGGCCATCACCGACAGACCGGCGCCATGCGAAGTGGTATCGCCGTAACTCCATTGATAGCCGAAGCCCCAGGGATCGTTGCGGGCTTGGCGGATCGCGCCACCCACTTGCCGCAGCAATTGTTTGCCAATACTCGGTTGCGAAACCGCCAAGCCGCCCGGATTCCCTGCCATCTTCAGCGCCCGGTACAGTTCGAAATGCGCCAGGCCGCTCACGTCGTACAGGTTTAGCGTGTCTGTGTAGCCGGCAGCGTAGATGTTCGCGATGTAATTTTTGGCAAACTGCGCCGCCTGCTGCAGGTAGTCCATGGGGTTAGTGTGCGGCAGTCCGGCTGGCAGGTTCGTGGCTCCCCCGGCGGATTGCAAAGCAAAGTAAAGTTCGGTTGCGCCGAGTTCCATGTCGTCTTCCCACACGTTTTCGGGATAGCCGTCAAATGGAGTAGTGGTCAACAGGCAAGTCGCGCAGTTGCCCGAATCCACCGTGGGCGCGGGGTCCGGATACGAGGTATCCGCGAGCGCAAATATGTCCTCGGCATTCGTTAGGCACTGATTCGCCAGAGAAGGATTCGCGACTCGGTTGAGCTGGTAGCACAGGGCAAAGTCAGCCGCCAAACGGCCCGCCAGATTCGGGCTTATGGGCGAACCTGCGGGGCCTGCCACATAGACCGGACGATAGCAGATGATAGAACGTCGTGTAGGGATCGCAAGGCTGCGGATCTCCGGGTTGCTCGTAATTGTCGGCCGCCTGGGGGAGGGTCCAGATGTCGTACTCGGTGATCAAGCAGTAGGGCGTCTGATAGGTCCCGCCACAATCGCCCGTGGCCGAACTGGGATCGCCTTCGCCGTAATAATCCCAATCTTGACTATTGTCCACTTGGTAGTACAGGGTTTGTGTTTCGTCATCCCACATCTGCATCAACCAGTTGACTCCGAAGCTCGCTTCGCCGGTGAAGTCGGATGACGGCGGCGCTCCCGGACCGCTGCTGCCTGCATAAGAAACGGAGCCTGGTGGCGCGGCAGGGTTGACTGGAGCGTTCGCGCCCATCTGGTTGGGAAAGTCGCGAATCCCAATCTGCATCAGGGCTGCGGTATAGCTGACCGTTTCGACATATTTCGTGTAGTCGCCGGCATCCCACCAACCGCCAGACGCATCGATGTTCGGGAGGTCCGCCGATACCAACGGCGGTGTCGGCGGCTTATTGTTGACATTGTCGTTGCGGTCGAGTGAAGGCGTCAGGTAAACATACGCATTCTCGTCATTCAGGTGTCCAGGCGCAGTGCGCAGCGCGTTGGAGATGAAGTTGGCTCCGTCGCGTTGCGTTTCATAAAAGAACAAAGTGTTCAAGAGCAAGCCGGAATAGAGCGCATCCGGCGCATCCACGGCAAAACGCGGCGAAGCCGCCGCTGCTGGCCCGGATACCGAAATCGTGTAGAGGTCGCCCCCGGGAACGTTGAAGTCCAGTGCGTAGACATTGTAGGTCACTGCCTTGTTATGGCTCCACGTGCCGAGCAACGAGCCGACGCGGCCCGAATACGCGGTGGCGTCGCTGGAGTTGACCACCTTGAAAGTTGCTCCAGTTTCCGCCGTACTGGACATCAGGTACGCACGAAAAGGCGTCTCGCCGGTTTCGTAGCCAACTTGACTGACGCGCACGTAGGCGGACTGCGCCCGCGCGGGCTGGGTACACGCCAGCAAGGCGAGTAAGATGCCAGCGCTGCTCGCTTTCCACGCCTTCATCATCATGCGGTCACCGCTCCTAGAAGATGAACTTCGCGCCCAGTTGCAAGATGCGGGGGTTGTGGGCCGCCATGAACTGAAGGAAGTTGACAACGCCATATCCGTTGGTTCCGGAGCTGATATTGTCGGCGCCGGAGCCTGCGTCGCCGGCCATGGGAAGCCATTCCGTGTGGTTAAACACGTTAAAGGCTTCGGCCCGGAACTCGAACGCCTTGCCTTCCTTCACGGCAAAGCGCTTGAAGAGCGCCATGTCGAAGTTAGTGCGGCGCGAATTGCGCAGCGAGTTCCTGCCCGAGTCTCCGAAGGTCAGCCCCTGGGGAGCCGTGTAGGCGTTGGGGTTGTAAAGAAAACCGGCAACCTGGGGGCCTCCGGGCGACGGCGGGATATCGGTGTAGGGGTTGCCGATCCGGTCCGCATACGAAGAACTCCCGACGCCGTTGCCGACACCGGCGTTGTCGCCGTAGGTCGAATCGTTGTCGACGCTGAATGGAGTTCCGCTGGAAAAATCGGCAATGCCAGACCACTCCCAGCCGCCCAGGAGCGTGTGACTGAGGCCGGGTTTCTTGAAGAACGGCAGATCATAGATGTAGCTGATATTCAGCATTTGCCGCTGATCGAAACTCGAACTGGCCCGATTGGCGGCCCAGTCATAAGTGTTCACGAAACCGGCGTCGCATCGGTCCGAAGAATCGTCAATGGAGTGACTGTAGGTGTAGGCGACATCGAGGGTAAGCCCTCCCATGGTTCTGCGGGCCGAAACCTCCAAGCCGTTGATAGCTGGAAGATGCCGCCGACTCGATGCGCGTGATGGAAGTAGCACCGGAGTAGGGCCGGAAATAATCCGCGTCGCCGCCACAAGCAACGAACATGTTCCGGCCGACCCCGGATTGAGCCAGCGGGTTGCCTTCAGGATTCCTGGGATTGTATACGTAGCCAGGGATGGCGACGCCGCTGGGCGTGAGCCCTGTTTCGCAATCGTCGTCGCCGATGGCCTCGCCGACCTTGTACGGATTCCGCCCCGACGGCACCGGCTGCAGCTGGTTAATATCGCCCTGACGCGTAAGGTGTGTGCCCTTGCTGCCCACATAGGAGACGGTGAGCACCGTGTTGTGGGACAGATCGCGCTCCAGGTCAAGGTGCCACTGCTGCACGTAAGGCCAAATTGTCTTATCGGGAATCGAAACAAAAGAAAGCGGCGACATCGAGCCCGATCCTCCAATGGCCCCATAACTTGGAATGTTGTACTGGTCTCCCATTTGAATTAGCGGCGAGGATTGGGTTTCCAGGGATTCGGTGTTGGCCTCGTTGCCGTTGGTGTGCTCAAAGAAGATTCCATAACCGCCGCGGATGGCTGTCTTGCCGTCTCCCCAAGGATCGAAGGCAAAGCCGATACGCGGGGCGGGATTAAACAAGTGTCCCTTGGAGCAGCCGACGGGGACGCCGGGAGTGACCCCGCATTGCACGAGTCCAGTGTACATAGGCGATGTCAACAGCGACGGATCGCCGGCATTCGACAGGAAACCATCGCCATTGGTGTCGAGCAGGGCCGCGTTGGCCGCGTTTGCTTCATACACCGCCGGGTCCCAGTTATAAGCGTGCCGATATTTCTCGCGATAGGTCCCAAACAGGCTAAGGCGCAATCCGAGATTCAGAGTCAGGCGCGGGGTGACGCGCCAGTCGTCCTGGAAATAGGGCTCGACAATCTTGTAGCGGTTATAGAACTTCACCTGGTTACTGCCTTGAGAGTAGTCCCCGATGTAGCCCAGGCAGCAGGTCGGCAAAGGCATTGCCCGTGGTCACGGCAGAGTATGTGTAGAACGAGAGCGCGCCGTTGACCTGAGAGCTGCTGAGCTCATTCTTTTGCGCAGCCACGAAGTAAGCGCCGAACTGCAGGTTGTGCTTCGCAACAATTTTGGTCAGGTTGTCGCGATACCCGTAAGTCGGATTCGAGTTGTACAGGCCCTCCGGCCATTCACCGTCCGCATCCTGCGAAAACCCGTACACATAGTTTCCGGAGACTGAGAGGGCGGGCATTTTCCCGCCGAATCCGTTGTTGAAGAGGTAGCCCAGGCCCGGGATGCCGCCCGTGGGAAGCTGCCAGGCGTTTGGGTTGGGGTCGCCTGTGGAATGCGTGAATAGGTGGTCGGTGGTGTAACTCACAATAAACTCGTTGAGCAGGGTGGGCGAAAGCGTGCTGGTGAGGTGCGCCACCATGCTCAGTGCGGGGCCCTTGAAGTCAGTTTGCACGGTGGGGAAAGAGTCGCCGCTCCACAGCACGGAGGGTTGGATTTGGTCCCATGAATCGTGGACATAATGGAAGGACAGCCGATTGTGCTCGTTAAGGTTGTGGTCAAGGCGGAGCAGCTCTTCGCGCCAAGTCGTGGGCTGCGTGGGAGAAGCAATATAGTAGGCCGCGCCGGGAGTATCCAAGGTCGCCGCCGGGATTAGTGCTAGTAAGGCTAAACTTTGAGGAGTCGGTGTGATCGTATTGCCCGGATATGGTTTGCCAGTCGAGGGATTGATTGGGCAATCCGCCATGTAGGCATCCGACGTTGACGGCACCGTCAGGTTGGGGCACAAATCGCTGAAGTTGCCGCCACGCTCAGCGCTGTAGGGAACGGCAACGTTGAAGTTTTGTCCGGCTTCGACTTCCCGCCGCGCTTCCTCTGAATAGAAAAAAAACGTCCTTTGTTTGTTTTTATTGTAAACGCCGGGGATGTAAACCGGGCCGCCGATGGTGGCGCCAAAGTCGTTCTTCTTGTACGGCGTTATCGACGAAGAGAAGTAGTTCCTGGCATTGAAATCGTCGTTGCGGACAAACTCGTAGACATCTCCGTGGAAGGTGCTGGTCCCGGATTTGAGTTCCGTCTCGACCGTGCCGGAGCCGTTGCGGCCGTATTGCGCCCCGTAGTTCGAGGTCAGCACCTTGAACTCGGCGATCGCGTCGATACTGGGAAAAACGTTCAAGCTGGCGTTGCTCCCATTGTCCATGTTGTCGCCGCCATCGAGCTCCCAGTTGTTGTACTCGACGCGGCCGCCATTCATGCTGTATTGAACGCTGCCCATGATGCCGACCGCCGCTTCATCTTGTCCGGTTTGATTGCTGACACCTGGGGCCAGGGTCACCAACTGGGTGAAGTTGCGTCCGTTCAACTGCAACTGGGAGATTTCCTTCTCCGTGACGGTGCCGGAAAGGTCGGAAGACTGGGTCTCGACCTGGGCGACGGTTGTGCCCTCGACGGTCACCTCGGTGGTGGCGCCGCCGACTTGGAGGGTCACGTCCACGCGAGTCTTCTGGGCAACGCGCAGAATGACGCCCCTGGCTTCAAACTTCTTGAAGCCGGGCGATGCCACCGCGACGTTGTAGGAGCCGGGCGCTGGCAGGGCAGCCTCGGTATATTCGCCTTCGGAGTTGGTGGTGGTGTCGCGCTTGATTCCACGTTCGGCGCTCGACACGGTCACGTGCGCTCCAGCCACGCTCGCGCCGCTCGGGTCGCGCACCGTTCCCGTCAAAGAGGCGGTGTCCTGGGCGTGTGCGAACGCCGCCGAAAGCACTAACACTCCTACTGCGATGCTATATGGCAGACGAATTTTCATATCTCATCTCCTCGCCGATTCGGCACAAAACACATGCAGCTTTTCCTCAAAAGCACTCTCGCCAGTCGTCTGGGCTGCCACTCACAACTGGTTGGGGGCCGATCTCCAAATTCTTCCGGCACTACGAGCGCTCGCCGTCAAAAACATTAAAATCCCTTTATTAAAACGTGTCAACCGGAATCTCTTTTTTGGCTTCAAACACGGCGCCGATTTTAGACCTGTCCGCCGTCACAATTCTGTCCGGTGCATCGCCAAAATACCATTCGGGCGCAGAACGGACCCGCATAACGAGTTCGGGGCCAGTTGCGATGGGTAAATTCGACGGGTGAGATGCCATCGGACGATAACGAAGGGTGATAGCAATGGCGCCGGGCAGTTCGCGCCAAGTCCGTGGGCAGCCGGCTCTTGTTCTTTTGAAAACCGGCGACTAGGATCATGGGAACCCGGATTAAAATAAGGCTTCCACAACTGGAGGACATGATGAAAAAGTTAATGGTCCTGTTTTTGCTGTGCGCCTTCGTTCCCGCAGTGTTTGCGGTCAACGAGGAAGAAAAACGAGTGCAGGAATCGGGTCAGGTACTCTCCGAAATCTTGAATATCCCGGACACCATTCCGCAGGGACTGATCGACAAAGCGGAATGCCTAATTATTCTGCCTTCCGTGAAGAAGGGTGCGTTCGGAGTGGGAGGAAGTTACGGCCGCGGCGTCATGATCTGCCGCAGCGGCCCGCATTACACCGGCCATTGGGGCGCTCCGGCGATGTATGCCCTGGAAGGCATCAGCATAGGGTTTCAATTGGGCGGCGAAGCCACGGACTTTGTCTTGCTGGTGATGAATCCAAAGGGCGCGGAGTCCCTCCTCAACAGCAAAGTGAAGTTGGGCGCCGACGCCGCCGCCGCGGCCGGACCCAAGGGGCGCGACGCCGAGACTGCAACCGACGTCGTCATGAAGGCCGAAATCCTGTCCTATTCGCGCGCCAAGGGACTGTTCGCCGGTGTCTCGCTGGAAGGTTCCACCTTGCGTTCGGATGGCGGCGCCAACGAAAAACTCTATGGCCAAAAACTAACCGCTAGAGAGATCATTCGCCAGGGCAAGGTGAAGGTTCCGGCTTGCGCGCAGCAGTTGGTGTCGCGCTTGAACAAGAAGAGTCCGAAGAATTTGTCCGATCCGAAGTCTTTGCAGTAGAAATCCGGTTACGTGGGGTGGGCGGCCTCGTCCGCCCATCTCGTCATGAAAAGTTAAATAACGCTCACCAATAATTTTCGTTGAGGAGGCGGTATGAGCTTATCGAAACGGGCCATTGCGGAATTTTTTGGGACCTTCTGGCTGGTTTTTGGCGGATGCGGGAGCGCGGTGCTGGCGGCGGCATTTCCTCAACTGGGCATTGGATATGCCGGTGTGGCGCTGGCCTTCGGGCTGACGGTGCTAACGATGGCGTTCGCCATTGGGCACATTTCCGGATGCCATCTGAACCCCGCGGTTTCGGCGGGACTGGTGGTGGGAAAGCGATTTCCGGCGTCGGAATTCTTGCCCTACGCGGTGGCGCAAGTGCTCGGAGGAATCGCGGGCGCGGGCACGCTCTATGTAATTGCGAAGGGGAAGGAAGGCTTCGACTTGGCCGCCGGCTTTGCTGCGAATGGGTACGGAATGCATTCGCCGGGCCATTATCCGTTGCTGTCGTGCCTGGTGGCGGAAGTGGCGCTGACGTTTTTCTTTCTGATGATCATCATGGGGGCGACGGACAAGCGGGCGGCGGCGGGGTTTGCGCCGATCGCGATTGGGCTGTGTTTGACGCTGATTCACCTGATTGGGATTCCGGTGACGAACGTTTCGGTGAACCCGGCGCGAAGCACGGGTCCCGCGGTGTTTGTGGGCGGATGGGCGCTCTCGCAATTGTGGCTGTTCTGGCTGGCTCCGATTGCAGGCGGAGTGCTGGCGGGGGGATTCTATCGCGCGCTGTTTGGGGAGTAGGCGGTAACTGAGGGAACCAGTCCAAGGCCCGCGGCGGCGTTGCGAGAGGCCCTTCCCCACTGCAGCACCGATACCCGCGCACGGTCTCCGATGAGAAATCGTTCCACCATGTCGCGAACAGGCGAGATGGGCGTATGATAGTGTCGTTTTCGAGGTCAAGAAAGAAATTCCCGCTTAGCGTCAAAAAGGAAATTTCGCTTCCGGCCCCGGCAATCCTGCCGGTCAATCCACGAAGCCCGCAAGCGCAGCGGAAGCACCGGGTAAACGAGGGATGACCGGCCAGAGGAGTAACCATGCATATTCGTTTCGTCCGTAGGTTGTCGTCCGCGTTACTGCCTGCGCTATTGTTGGCGCTGGTTGTGTTGTCGATGCCGGCTGCATCGTTCGCGCAGATCGGCCTGGCCATTACCATCGGCCCGCCTCCCATACCTATCTATGAGCAACCGATTTGTCCAGGCGACGGTTATCTGTGGGTGCCGGGGTACTGGGCTTACGACTATGACTACGCCGACTACTACTGGGTGCCGGGCACATGGGTGCTGGCGCCGGAAGCCGGTTTACTGTGGACTCCGGGGTGGTGGGGTTGGGAAGGTGGCCGATTTGTTTTCTATGAGGGCTATTGGGGACCGCGCGTCGGTTTCTATGGCGGCATCAATTACGGCTTTGGCTATTTCGGTTCTGGTTTTGAAGGCGGGCGTTGGGATCGTGGACACTTTTTCTACAACCGTTCCGTCAACAACATCAACGTCACCGAGATTCACAACGTTTACAACACCACCGTGATTAACCGCAACGAGAACCGTGGGAGCTTCAACGGCGGCAACGGTGGAATCAATGCGCGTCCGACGCGGGAAGAAGAGGCAGCGGCGCATGAGAGACATATCGCGCCGGTAGCGGAGCAGAGCCGGCATATGCAGGCGGCGCGAAGCAATCCGCAGATGCGCGCCTCGGCGAACATGGGCAAGCCATCGGTCGCAGCGACAGCGCGGCCCGGAGAATTCAACGGCCGTGGCGTCATGCCTGCCCGAGCGGCAGGGGCCCCTTACACTCCTGCCGCCCGTGGCGGAAATCAGGGGCGTCCGGGCAACTCCGTCCACCCCCACGACCTGCCACCGGTGGAACGGCCCAGCGCCCCCAATACCGGCAAACCGAAACTCGACCAGCGATACCAGCAGCAGCAGGAGAAATTGTTCACGAGGCAAAATCAGGAACGAGAGCAACTCCAGCAGAAGCAGGAGCAGGAACACCAGCGGCTGGCGAAGCAGAACGCCAATGAAGGGAAGAAACAGCAGTTGGAGCAGCGGCACCAGCAGCAGACGCAGCAATTGCAGCAGAAACACGAACAGCAGCGGCAGCAGTTGCAACAGAAAGTGCAGAAGCCGAATCCGCGAAACTAAGGTCGTTGCCTGGCAGGTTGCGGAAAAACTCCGATTCGGACGGGTTTTGGGAAGGGCACGAGTTTACTCGTGCCGCCAAGTCGTTCAAAATGTGTCCGCGCTTCAGCGCCTGAGGTGAGTTTTTTGCGCGTGGAGGACTTTTTCCGCAGCCTTTAGAGAGGAAGTTCCGGTAATTATCCCGGTGGGTATCCAATGATCGGGAATCGTGTTGTGATCCACGTGTTCTGCCTTGTTGCCTTGTTCGCCGCAGCGGCGAACGTCCAGGCTTCGGTGGAACCTTGTAATCAGTCGCTCATCGACCGTCTGCCCCCAGCCACCACTTACTACATCTACCCGCGCGTGCCGGTACAGCCGTTCTATCAATGGGAGAACAACTACGGCTATTGTGGTGAGGTTAGCCTGATGGAAGCCGGACTTGCCAACGGGGAGTGGATGTCGCAATACGACACCCGGCTCATTTGTGGCACGGGTCTGGGCCAGTCGGGGCCGCCGGTCACCACAAATGACTTCTGCACTGCTAACGGGAACGTCGCTAATTACAATGCCGGAGTACTTTTTGAGGTCCCGAACACTGGCGTCGCCGGAACCAAGGAAGCGTGGAGCTCAATGCCCCTGTGTGCCGCGAATATGCGTCTGAACGCTGCCTACTTCCCCTACCAGGGCGTGGCGGCTTCGCAGCCCAGGGCCCTTTGCGCTGGACCGAGAGCATCATCGGTTTGTCCCGGCTATCGATCTTACATGTCTTGGGTGAAGCAGCAGGTGATCTTCGGTAATCAAGTCGCTGTGGGGGTATTGATTAAGAATGTCGTTTCCTCGGGCGATCAGTACGATCACGTGGTTTCGGTCGTCAAGATTGGCACCAATCACTCTCCATCGGACCCAACTTACTACCCTGATGACGTCTTGTACATCGAGGACCACGGCGTTTACTGGTACAACGGTCACGCCGCCACCGACGATACCGCCCCGGAACCTCCACCAGGCTCAGGCTCGAACGCAACGCAATGCACGCCGTACATCTTCGGTTACACGTTTTCGGAATTGGGAAGAACAGACACTCAAGCCGCCAAGGCACGGCATGTTTACTCCATCGTTCTTCCAGCCAACACTAAGATTTGGACTGAAACCGGTTACAACGGCATGGACTGGGGCAGGGGTTCCTGGGGTATTATCACTGGGCCGAACAATTACGCGGTGGCTATCTCCGGTGTCTTGGATACATACGGTGAGACCGTGCCCGTTGTGCTCACGGCATCGCCCCGGCCTGGTTCCATTGTCGGACCGACTTACACGAATGGAATTCAGAATCCGGAGGATCCCATCGCCGGTTATAACTACGAATACCCCTTCATCGGGACTTCCATAGAAGAAGAGGGACCTGGCAGTTGTACGAATCGTCCGCCGGCCTCATGGATGACGAACTTTGTCCTGCAGGCCACGGTGAGCGGCCTTACAACCGGTGTTTCCTACAACTTGTACGAATACCAGTTTAATTCCCCGACTTCCACAGACTCGTTAGGCATCGGCACGGGAGCTGCGCTGGCGGTTCCGGTGACTGCCTTCAACGCCAACTCGGCCCCAGGGGGAAGCACCCCGTACAATACGGTCACAAATTTTACCGCGTCCGGTCCCACTTACACCGCAAACCCCCTTGTCACCACCTCCGACCAGATCGTAGTGTACCGCGCCGTCCCGGCCTCACCGGGAGTCTACAGTCCTGCCGCCAATTCTACGCTGACCGGCACTTCGGCGACGTTCGCGTGGGACAGCTCCTCGGCAGGCGCCGGACCAGACTATGGAGCCACGGCTTACCAGTTAAACGTCGGGAAGGAACAAGGAGGGAGCGAGTACTATCAATCCGGCAGCCTGCCCACTACCACATTTTCCCAGACGGTAAGTTCGCTTCCGTCCGACGGCAGCACGGCTTGGGTGCGCTGGTACTACTTTGTCAGCGGAACCTGGCAATACACCGATTACAGCTACACGGCGTTCAACGGGTCGGCGGGCGCCTTACGCACGCCGGCTGCGGGTCGACGTTGACTGGCAACAGGATGACAAGTGAACCTGAGAAGGGTGCAGGAGATCTGGGATTGCCGGAGCGAAGGGATTTAGAGAATGACATGGAGAGAAAAGATGAGACAACGCGAAGAATGTATAACGTCCTTGTTAGCTACGACGGAAATTCCTGATCGAGGGGGAGATCCGCCACGGACTCCGGCAGAAAGTTTTTGCGCTGGTCTTAGTCCTAGTCGGCGGGACATCCGCGTGGGCGCGCTCGGAGACGGCCGGCGCAACTCCGATAGTCCAAACCAGAGCAAGTTACACGGTTACACATTCTTTTCTGGCGCCTTCTGGGGACCCCTCCGGCAGACCCGATGCCATCCAGAGATCGCCCGATACGAACTCGAAAGTCTGAGGGCAAGAATTTCTCTATTCGCGCTCCTGCTGGCGGGCGCATGCACGCTCATGTTCGCCGGCTCAAGCCAAGCTCAGGCGAAACCTGCGGCCGACCTTATTATCATGAACGCCAAGATTTGGACGGTGGATAAGTCCTTACCCACGGCGGAAGCAGTCGCGGTGCTCGGAGACCGCATTGTCGCGGTTGGATCGAACGCGGAAATCGGCCTCTGGCGCGGCCCTCATACCCAGGTGATCGACGCTGGCCGAAAGCTGCTGTTGCCTGGCTTTAATGATGCGCACCTGCATTTTGTATCGGGCGGAATGCAGCTCGACAACGTTCAACTTAACGCCGCCGCCCGCCCTGAGGAGTTCGCCCGCATTATTGGGGAACGCGCGAAGGCTGCTCCGAAGGGCAAATGGATTCTCGGGGGCAATTGGGACGAGACTAAATGGAATCCACCGATCATGCCTGCAAAAGAGCTGATCGATGCTGTCACTCCCGACACTCCCGTTTTCGTAGACCGCTACGACGGGCACATGGGGCTGGCTAATTCCGTGGCGCTGCGGCTCGCCGGAATTACCGCCAACACTCCCGACCCGCCTGGGGGCGTCATCGTGCGCGATGCTCACGGAAATCCCACCGGCGCTTTGAAAGACGCCGCCATGGATTACATGGACAAAGTCATCCCGCCGCTGTCGCACGATCAGCGAGTGAAAATAGTCAAACGCGCCATGGCTTATGCGGCATCCCTGGGAGTCACCAGCGTTCAGCACATGAATCCCGACTACAAAGATATCGCCGTTTATTCCGAACTGCTCCAGCAAGGCGAATTGACGATTCGGATTTATGCGGCGCCTCTCATCACAGACGTCGACGACCAGGTTAAGATCGGCATCCGGCATTCTTTCGGGGGACCTTTCCTGCGGATCGGCGCGGTGAAGGCGTATGCGGACGGATCGCTCGGGTCCGGGACTGCCTACTTTTATCAGCCATATCTGAATCAGGGCGGCAATCGCGGGCTGCTGTCCGATGAGATGCATCCCATTTCGCTCATGCGGGAACGCATGTTACGAGCGGATGCCGCCGGCCTACAGATTTGCACGCACGCGATTGGAGACGAGGGGATCTCCACCATCCTCGATCTGTATTCCGACGTGGTGAGCGCGCACGGCGCGGCCGATCGCCGCTTCCGCATCGAACACTCCCAGCACATGGCCGCGAAGGACTTCGACCGCTTCGCGCAATTGCACGTCATCGCATCGGTGCAACCCTATCACGCGATTGACGACGGCCGGTTTGCCGAGGCGCATATCGGTCACGATCGCGCCACCCGCACCTACGCCTTCCGCACATTTCTGGACCACGGTGTGCGTCTCGCTTTTGGAACGGATTGGGAAGTGGCCCCGCTTGACCCCATGCAGACTATCTATGCGGCTGTCACCCGCGCCACTTTAGATGGCAAGAATCCCAACGGCTGGTTCCCCGAGCAGAAGCTCACGGTTCCCGAGGCCATCGAGGCCTATACGATGGGCTCGGCCTATGCCGAGTTTCAAGAGTGGGAAAAAGGTTCGATCTCGACGGGCAAACTCGCCGATATGGTCCTGCTGAGCGATGACATACTGTCGATCGACCCACGGAACATTAGGGACGTCAAGGTTTTGCAGACTTTCGTGGGCGGCAAAATCGTATGGTCCGCCAGCGCTAATGGGAGTTCTGCCGCGCCCAACAGCGGTACACGCCAATGACCAGGGCTTCCGGCAAGGCATTTTTATCGTGGACAAGACGGGGACACCTCCAATAATGTGGTATGATATTGACCAAATAAGGGCTTGCATTGCAGGTTAAGTTAGGTTAAGCTGCTATCCTAACGGTAAAGGTGCGGAGAAGGTCATGTCCCGGTTGCGTGTGGTTGCTTCGATAATGGTTCTGTTGTTCCTGATCGTGCCGGCTGCGGGACCGGCTGCGGGACCGGCTGTGGCGGGACCGGCTGCGGCAGGACCGGCTCAGGGGCCGCAGGCCGAACTAGCAACAACGGTCGTGTTGCAACGGCCACAGGCCGAACTCGCAACGAACGTGTTGCAACGGCCGCAGGCCAAACTCGCAACGGTCGTGTTGCAACGGCCACAGGCTGAACTCGCAACCGCGATCATGTGGCAGCGGCCGCAGACCGAACTCGCAACCATCGTGTGGCCGGCCGTCGAGACGAGGTTCGTGGCGGCTTTGGTTCTGACCCTCGGCCCTAAATCGGTGGGCACCCCGACGAGGACGATCGAGGAAGCTCCCGCGCAAGCCTTTGCCAGCGAATTGAACGAGCCCCTTCCCATTGCCATTCGCGACTTCGACCGCGATGGAGACTTCAGCTCGGCCGCCGGCGACAACTTCAATACGACTGCGGCATTGCTGGCGTCGGGCGGCGCCGCGTTTGATATGTCGAGAATTCCCCCTCAATTTCTGTCCGCCCGGGCGTATTACCGCCAGCATGGCGTACATGAACGCCAACCAAAGGAACGGTCTTGGAACTGGGCTCGCCTGTCTAAACAGCCAAAACCATGGCGCATGATGCGATAAGCCCAGTGGCTTTCCTCCACGCTTGCGGCAACGCTCATCCCACACCAGTCTTTCCTACTCTCCGCCAACGGTAAGTCCGTCAATCCGAATCGTCGGCGAGGCCACGCTGCCACGGAATTCCAGGTCGCTCCCGATCGCACAAATATTGCAGAACATGTCTTTCAGATTGCCCGCCACCGTGATTTCTTCCACCGGGAAAGCGAGTTCGCCGTTGACGATCCACAGGCCCGAGGCGCCGCGCGAGTAATCGCCGGTCACCAGGTTCGCGCCGTGCCCGAGAAACTCGGTCACATAGAGGCCGTCTTTGATCTCCGCGATTATTTGCTCGGGCGTTTTCGTCCCCGGTTCGAGGAAGTAATTTCCCGGAGCGATGCCGGGTGTGCCGGCAAGGCCGCGCGAGGCGTTGCCCGTGGTCTCGAGGCCCAGCTTTTTCGCGGTGTAGGTATTCAGCAGATAAGACTTCAGAATTCCGTTCTCAATCACCACCGTGCGGCGCGTGGGAATGCCTTCGCCATCGAAGGGCGTGGTGCCAAAGCCGCCGCGCATGGTGCCGTCGTCGATAACGGTGACGTTCGCCCCGGCAATTTTCTCGCCCAGCTTGCCCGCCAGGAACGAGGCTCCGCGATAGACCGAATCGCCATTCACGCCCTCGAAAATATGTCCGAGCATGGAGTTTGCGGCCATCGGGTCGAGCACCACCGGCACATGCGCGGTCTTCACCTTGCGCGCGCCCAGCCGCCGCAGCGTGCGCCGCGCCGCTTCTTTCCCAACCTGCTCCGCCGAATCGAGCTTCGCCAGGCTGCGCGCCACCGAGATACCAGTAATCGCGCTGCATCCCGCCGTTCTCATCGTCGTTCTGCGCAATCGGCACCGCCGCGACCGAACAGTACGACCGCCGGTATTCGCCGACAAATCCGTGAGAATTCGCCAGCACTTTTCTGCCAGTGGCGGCGTCGAACGATCCGCCTTCGGAATTCTTGATGCGCGGGTCGGCGTCGAGCGCGGCCTTTTCGGCGCGGCGCGCGTACTCGATGCGCTCGGCGCCGGGCAGCGAGTAAACATCCTCGTGATAAAGATCGAGGTCGCCCGTAAGCGATCCGAGTTTCGCGGCCTCGGGAATTCCCGCGTGCGGATCTTCGGAACAGATCTTCGCCAGTTCGAGCGCGGACTTCAACATGCGCTCGATACCGTCGGCGGAAAAATCGCTGGAATGCGTGCTGGCCGCGCGCTGTCCGAAGAAGACGCGCACGCCGATGGCGCGCGAGCCCGATTCCTTCAGCGTTTCGACCTGGCCCAGCCGCACCACGGTGGAAAATTCGTCGCCTTCGCGGACGACGCACTCCGCCGCCGTAGCGCCGCCTTCCATGCGCGCGGCGGACAACGTCGGTGGCGAGCGACTTGAGGTCAGTGGATGCTTGCGAAGTTGTTTCAATTGCTGTTGTCATTTAATAAAACCTGTTCAAAGAGCAGGCGTTGCGTTTGTTTGAGGCGCAACCACTCGTTGGCTATGCCATGGCTCTTTTGTTCTCGCACGCCAAACAACAAATTCGTCCTTGTTTTCTCCGGAGTGGCCAATCAGCCAAATGTGCGTTATTTCCTTTGGAATTTGAGGCAGCGTGGATGGTGGTTCAAAAGTTGTAAGCGCAATCCAAGGTAAGCCTAAGTCTACATAAACCACGAGATGGCGTTCATCTGCGTTTGCCGCACCACGTTTTTTTCGGTTGTCGTCCTTAAAGGCCTCTCGTTCGCCGGCTTTGATCGCAACGCTCGGGCCAACCGCACCGCCTCCGACGGGATGATTGATGAATATCTTCATCGGGGAATCTCCTGCGTCCACAATCGAGCCGTTTGCTATGTGGAGGTCAAAACAAATATTCTCGACACATTTTGGCACGGAAAGGCCTACATATTTCTCGATGCCTGCTTCTCTTACCCGCCGGGAAGTAATTGCTTCAAGGAATGAAAAACGTTCAATGCCTGCTTGTTCCAGTGAGGAGAGATATGCGTCAGCTTTCTCCCTAATTTTGGAAATATTGGCATTCGGCATTGGGAAGATCAGCCAGCTCTTTTTGCACTTCTCCGCCTCGATAACTGCCCCCCCTTTTTTCTTGTTGCGAATTGCGGCGCTGGTCTCCTTTTGATGTTGATCTGCTGATTCGGTCACCTCAACATCCGCAATGGATCCGTTGGGGTAATGCAGGACAAAATCGTATTCGCTGTGGGACTGGTCAGAACGATACTCCATCCTTGCGCCTGGCAAGGATGCCTCTATAACACGTTTTGCAATCATTTCTGCGTGATTCATTGGCACTTCGTCCAATCCTCTCACTGCATGAATCCGCCGGGCTCGCGCTTTGCAGTCCCGCCGACGGTCAGCCGGTCGATCTTAATCGTCGGAATGCCGACGCCGACCGGAACGGATTGTCCATCTTTACCGCAGGTGCCGACGCCTTCATCGAGTTTCAAATCGTTGCCCACCATCGAAACCCGCGTCAGCACATCGGGGCCGTTGCCGATCAGGGTTGCGCCCTTGATCGGAGCCGTGATCTTTCCGTTTTCGATCAGATACGCTTCCGACGCCGAAAAAACAAATTTGCCGTTCGTGATATCGACCTGTCCGCCGCCGAAATTCACCGCGTAAACGCCATTCTTCACCGAACGAATAATGTCGGCGGGATCGTCCTGCCCCGCCAGCATATAGGTGTTCGTCATGCGCGGCATGGGAATATGCTCGTAACTCTCGCGGCGTCCGTTACCCGTATCGGCCAAGCCCATCAGCTTCGAAGAGAGTTTGTCGCTCAGATATCCCTTCAGAATGCCATTCTCAATCAGCACTGTTTCCTGCGTGGGCTGGCCTTCGTCGTCCACGTTCAGAGACCCGCGCCGCCACGGCATCGTGCCGTTATCGACCACGGTGCATTTTTCGCTGGCTACTCGTTTGCCGATCAGGCCCGCGAATGCCGACGTCTTCTTGCGATTGAAGTCGGCCTCCAACCCATGGCCCACGGCCTCGTGCAACAAAACGCCGGGCCATCCCGGGCCGAGCACGACTTCCATGTCTCCCGCCGGAGCTTCGCGCGCATCGAGTTGCAGAATCGCCTGTCGCGCAGCTTCTTTGGCGAAGAATTCGGGAGTCTTGTCGCCAAAAAAAAAATCAAGCGCAACCCGCCCCCCGCCGCCCGATGTTCCGCGTCCCGACGACTCGCGTCCCGAACTCGCCTCCGTCTTCGCGATGCACGAAACATTCACCCGCGCCAGCGGCTGCGAGTCTTCCGCAAACGTGCCGTCGGAGCCGACCACCAGAATCGTCCGCAATTCATCGGCGTAGCCAGCGCGCACTTCCTTGATGCGCGGATCGTATCCGCGAGCGGCGCGGTCGGCGCGCATCAGCAGTTCAACTTTGGCAGTAATGTCCGCGTCCACCGAAGGCAGCGCCACGGGATACAAGCTGCGTGCCGGTTTCTCGCTGGAATCCCGCGACCGTGCCTTCGCCGGCGCGCTCGCGATCAGGGCCGCCGTGCGCGCGGCATGAAGAATGCGCTGCGGAGAAAGATCGTCAGTGTAGGCATATCCGGTGCGCTCGCCGGAAACCACGCGCACGCCGCAGCCCGCCGAAATTCCCTGCGAGGCCGACTTCACCAGCGATTCATCCACCATCAGCGAGGTCGAGGTCAGGTATTCAAAATAAAGATCGGCATAGTCGCCGCCCGCCGAAAGCGCCGCGGCCAGATAAGTCTCCAGATCGTGGTTCGTGAGTCCGTAATGTGCGAAGAAAAAACGTTTCTGGTTGGCAGTCACCATAGTTTGATGCGCTCGATTTTGCAAACGACTCGCGCGGCGCTCGCTCTCATTATCCCATGCGGCACAAATCCCCCCACTCTAAATTTCGCAAAGAGCGCGAAATTTAGAATGGGCCACCCACCACCCGCAAACAAGTATCTCGTTGCTTCAGGAGCACTGTGAAAATGCGGCTTTTTCGCGGGCGAGGGCGCCCGCGCCACACTTGATCAGAGGTTCCCTAAAAGGTCTCAACGAATATGTTCTTCGCCGATTCGACACAATTGCGCTGTACAGCGATCACAGACGAAAGCACTCCGGTGCTAAAGAATCTGTGCATGACTCCAGACTCCCTCAACCAGATGCTCTCCGAATTTCTCGACGGCGCGCGCGCCGCCGTGGTGGTGGAGGGCGGCGCCATCGCGTTCGATCTGGCCGAGTCGAAATATTCGATTTCCGGCGAGTACAACAAATGCCTGCTGCACTTGTGGTCGAGCGAGCGCAATTTTGTGCGGCGGGTGCTGGATGCGGAAGTCAAGGCGACCACGCTCCGTTTGCAGGTGCAGCGCATGGGGCAGAATCGCCCGGCGCGGCTCGACTTCTGCCGCGACCGCGATCAACGCTCGCCCGCCGCGCGACGGGCGGCGCGCGCCGCCTACGGACCTCGCCTGCGCCGCGCACTGGAAAGAAATTTTCCCGGCTTCGCCGTAGCGCGGCTCACGACCAGCGCCGATCTCGAACGCTCCTTCGGCCCAGCCTACCTGCGCGGCTGGCTGCGCAAGGGGCAACACGCGCTCGCCGTCCTCGGAGTAAACGACCAGGAAACGCAAGCGACGGTCGATGGCGCGCTGACCTGCGGAATCCTTTGGCTGGAGGCGTGCCGCCTGGCGCAGAAAGATGGCCGCGTGGTCGAGGGCCTGGCGCTGATTGTGCCCAAAGGCATGGCCGCGCTGACCAAGCAGCGCATGGCGCATCTGCATCCTACGGCGGCGAAGTGGCACTTATACGAATTCGACCAACAAGAAGATGCGCTCGCGCCTCTGGATACCGCCGATTGCGGCAACCTGACGACCCGCCTCGTGCATTCCTTCGATGAAGGCCAGGCGTGCGAGCGTTTCGCGTCATCAATCGCGCGCATTCGCGCCATTTTGCCGCAAGCGGAAGTGGCCGTTCTTTCGCCCGCGTCCATTTCCTTTCGCCGCCACGGCCTCGAATTCGCCCAGGCGCGAGTTGCCCACGATCCGCGAAACTTTCAGAGCAACCAGGAAATCGTTTTCGGAGTGGGGCTGGAGGAGCGCGTTCTCGACTCGCAGAACGAAACCCAGTTCGCCGATCTGGTGCGCCTGGCGGCGTCCGTTCGCCACAAAGACGGCCCCAAGAACCATGCCTTGTGGCGAATGCATCCCGAGCGCTGGCTGGAATCGCTGGTCGCGCGGAACATTGCGGCGCTCGACGGCCGTCTGCTGCCCGAGCCGGTCTATGCGCAGGTGCCCGCTTTCGCCGCCGCGGACCGCGCCATGATCGATGTTCTGGCCACCACTCGCGACGCTCGCCTCGCCGTCGTCGAACTCAAGGCCGACGAGGACATTCACCTTCCCCTGCAAGGCGTCGATTACTGGTCGCGCGTCGCCTGGCACCAAAGCCGCGGCGAGTTCGCGCAATTCGGATATTTTCCCGGACGCGAAATCTCTCCGCAAAAACCTCTGCTCCTGCTGGTCGCGCCCGCTCTGCGCGTGCATCCCACCACTGATACAATCCTGCGCTATCTGTCGCCCGCGATCGATTGGGAACTGCTGGGAATCGACGAACGCTGGCGCGAAGAAATTAGCGTCGTATTCCGAAAAAGACCGCCGCACGCAGAGCTTCGGGCAGCTTAAACCCTTTCACTCGCCTCTGCGGCCTCGCCTTTGTACACGCGGCTGATTCCCCGCACCAGGCGGCGCATCGGCAGTTCCCCTTTGTCATTGGCGAAGAAAATTTCGCCCGCGCGGCTGCCGCGATAGCACCAGCGTTTCAGGATCGCGAGGTGCTCCATGCGCTCGGTCGCGCTGGCCGGCTGGTACGCGGGGAACGCCGCCAGCGCGGCCTGGATGCGGGCTTCCATCGATTGCGATAACGCTGGGACTTTGTGTGTTCCCCGCCAGAAATCGGAAACTCCAGCGGCCCCGCGATGGCTCCAGCGTCGGCGCGGAACAAGGCGACGCTCTCCGCCTGCCGCGCCTTCTGCACAATTACCGCATGTGACCGGTCAATCCGCCGGACGAATTCCGGCAACTGCTGCAACGCGGGAGCGAGCTTGTCGAGCCGCGCATGAACGGCCGCAGCCCTCTCGAATTCCATTTTCGCCGAGGCGCCGTCGCGCTCCGCCGCCAGTTGCCGCTTCAGCGATTCGCCGCGCGAATCCAGGAAATTTTCGACCCTCGCCACCTCGGCGCGGTACTCGTCGTCGCTGCAGCCGCGAAAACACGGGGCCAAACACATCTTCATCTCGGAATAAACGCATCCGGGAAATGCCGGATCGGGATGGAGGTTTTCCGCGCAGCGCCGCATCTGGAAAAAATCGAGCGCGTCGTTGAGGAATTTTTCCGCCGCTGCGCGCGACAGCGAACGGCCCGTAGTAAACGTTTTTTCCGGGAATCCGCTTCCCTGAAATTCGCCCTAGCCGCGTGGTGATCGACGCGCGCGGAAATTCGTTTTCCAGATGCAGCTTGACCAGAGGAGCAAAACGCAGCCGCAGCCGCTTCGCGTAGGTCCTGGGGAAAGCGGCGCGCAGCGCTTGATATAGGACAAACCCCGACTCAAAGTCGGAGCCGCTCAGGCGTGTATTCGATCCAGCGGACGCGATCCCGCAGGTTCAGGCGTTTCGTTCTTTCTTCGGGGACCGAAAGCAGCCGTTCGAGCCGCCGCCGCAGGTTGGCCGTCTTGCCGACGTAAGGCTCGGAGTTCGCATCCTCGCCTCGCAGGAGAAACACAGCCGGAGCCGCGGCCACAGCGGAAAAAACTTCGGCGTCCGTTTCGGGATGGAACTCGATGCGTTTACTCGGCACTCGCTGAGTGTAGCTGCCGTGCGTGGATACCACTAGGTATTCGCGGCAGCCGAGGCACGGCGAAAACTCAGGCCTCTACAATTTGATTGCGGAGAGAATCAGCGGGTCCCTGCGCTGCGAATTCGGCTTGCGATACGTCCTTGCCGTCCATGAGAATAAACCGGCACATCTCGAATAGTCGCGACCTCATGCGCTCACCAGACGCGGTCCTCCCAAGGTATCTTCGCGAGTGGTGCGGGCAACTCCATGAACACTTTCAGTACCGGCACTGGGCCCGTCAAGGAAGTTGGCGGTAATGATGGTTGGTTGGTTGGCATTGTAGCGGGAGTTAAGCCACCAATCTCCGCAGCGCATAGTCTATTCTAGGGTCTAGCGGCGGCGCTGTGACTGTCTATGCCGATGAACGTAACTGTGATCCCATACCCAGTACAGAAGGCTTCGTGGCTCCGAGATCGTCAAGCACACGACTTCGGTTTCAAATACCGGACGCAAGAGTTCGAGTTCCGTGGTTTGAGACGAGGGTTATAAGAATTCTGAATACGTTTGAGCAGTTCACGATAGTCACAGAAGAGGCAGTGAATGCCCTTGCGGGTAAGTTCTTTTAGCGCTGCCACGGAAAGATGTGTCTTGCCAAGCCCGCTTGGGCCGAGAAGAAGCAGGCCAGTCCGATCCAGTGGATACTCAGCGACCCATTTTTCAACGATGATTTTAGCGGCAGCCAATGAATCGTTAGATAGTCTTGTAATCGGAGAATCCACAGTGTTTGAACCGCTCTGGAATCACAGCCGATTCCAAAAGCCGGTCAATACGGATCTCGCAAGAAGCAGTTACAACTGGGCCACAGCGCGATCTTTGCCAGATCCAACCTCTTTCCAACCTGTGCCAGCCACATTGTGGGCAGGATTCACTGCTGATCAGGCGCTTTGAGTGGCGGGACATTATCTCGTCATATTCGTTCAGCTACCTCCTAGCTAGAGTCGCAGACAGTTTTGGCGGGATACACTCCTTCTTTCGGCATGGTTAGGCTCAGACAATTTCTTGCATAGCAGGCCCAGCAACTTCCCCACTGCGTGAGAACCGAGATTCCGGATGACGCGAAAACACTTTTCTCGTCCATTTTCTTTTTTCTTTTATTTTAAACACTTCAAGTAAGTCTTTGAGAGTTAAGAAGTCTTGTTTTCATAATCTGTGGATTTTAGAGGATTTACGGTTCTTTCTGTGGAATTTCAGCACTTGCTCATCGTAGATATCAAGTATCGACTCGGTTGTAGATCCAGACCACACCGTCAGTTATCGTGCCCTCGTGCTCGAACATGCCCATTACCGGTGCAGATTCTTTTTCAAAGAACTGCCGGGTACGCGCATTCGCGAGGCGCCACAACTGCCCGTCGTCAGGCAAATAGCCGGGTCGCTCCGATACCCATGATGCAAACAGTAAATTCAAGAACCATGCTTGGTGGTAATCCTTCATAGCTTTGTACCGTGCATCACCGATAAAGTGGTGCACGTAGAACGGAAACCACTCTAAGAGTTGATTTCGCCGGGAACTCAAACTTGCATGGGCCATGAAATTTATTAGGTATGATCTGAAGGATGCGCTGGCGGTTGTGAGTCGCGCAAGAGGAAAGTCCACGCAAGCTGTGTAGATTTTGTGGAGATGTGGTACTGCTTGTGGAAAGTGTCGGAAAACACGGCATCTCAGATCGGAACCACCGATTTTGACAAATTCTCCCATAACGCCACGGATTTGACCGTTTTATCTGTCAAAACAGGCCACGGATGCGTCTTTTCCCTTGACAAACTCTTCCTAAAGAGGAAAATTGCCTTCGCCGGTACTTGCGCTTTAAGCTTGCTCCTCTGGCTTGTGCGTAGGAACCGAGAACTACTAGTGTTCAGGAGAAATCATGAACAAAGCTGATTTGGTTGAACGGATCGCCGGAGCCTGCGATATTTCAAAAACGCAGGCAACGACTGCGATCGACACCACTGTGGACAGCATTACCGCTGCCCTTAGAAAAGGCAACCGGGTTGCCTTGATCGGATTTGGCACATTCTCCGTCTCACAGCGCAAGGCCCGCAATGGCCGAAACCCGCAGACAGGTGCCACTATCAAGATCGCCGCCCGTAGAGTCGCCAAATTTACTCCCGGGAACGAACTCAAAAAGGTAGTCAACAAAAGTAAGTAGGGGCCCAGGATTTTTTGCATACGAGCGAGACGGCAGGGGGTCGGCCCTGCCGTTTTGCTTTTAGCCGTCAGCCATCGGTCTCAGCCGTCAGAAAACAGGCATCTTCTGAGTCCCCGGTCGCCTTCCAACAATCGGATCGATTCCGAGGGAGCATTGAACCTGAGAGCACCGAAAGCTGATGGCTGATGCTCGCCTTGCTCAATCCTTCCCAACTCCTGTAAAATCAAACACTGAATTGAGGTTTTAGGAACTGCCATGAAAGCAGCTATTCATCCCCACTACAGTGAGATCCGCGTGCATTGCGCCTGCGGCAACGCGTTCGTCACCCGCTCCACCCACAAGGGCGATATCGGCGTGGAAATTTGCTCCGCCTGCCATCCCTTCTTTACCGGCAAGCAGAAGCTCATGGACACCGCCGGCCGCGTCGAGCGCTTCCGCCGCAAGTACGCCAAAAGCGACGCCGCCAAAGCCGAAGCTGCCAGAGTCGAGGCTGCGAAAGTCGAAGCCGCGAAGAAGTAATTTCCCCGCGGACCTGCGGGATTCCTGAAAGCCTCCCCAGCATCGGAGGCTTCGCTTTTGAGGAAACGTGAGAAATGGGCACTCGTCGACGGGACTAGACTGACACTCTGGGGGCGACCCGCAAATTTCCGAGAATCCGAGAAAGATGAGCACAACGCACTTGTTAGGTAGTAGCGGAAATTGCGAATACAATTTCTAGCCCTTGGTTTCTTGCGTTTTCATAATCGGTATCCGTGAATGGGACTCTAATCCTTGGAAACAAAAGCAGCAGTATAGATGTGCTTGCACGGCAGCTTACGGCAAAGAAAATCCGGACACTCACAACGATCAAGAGTGACGCCATAATCATGTATGTACCAACCGCCATCGGGTTTCGCGAATCGAGCCGTGTTCGTCGTAATAGATCAAATAGGCTCTATATTGGCGGTTGCGCTGGATTCCAGAGGCGTGAATCTCTAGCGCCCAACAGCCCCACTGTCTTCGGTCGGGAGCCAATCGCTGAAGGCGCTGCGTTTCCTCGCGCGATAGCGCACCTGCGAGCGAAGCGAGCTTGGTGTCCAGAGTACAACAAGATTTACGAGCTTCGTCAGACTGGAATGTCTGGAGGTCGTGATAGCGGCTGATAGGCCTCCTCGTCCTGAAAGTTCCAGTTTGTCAGCATAGCTATGCGGGTTGAGAGCGCCCGCGGGAATTAGACCACATCTCGATCGACCGATGTCAGTGGCATCACTCAGCCTTTCGTGCTCTGTGCAAAGGCCGGGCCAGTACTCGCATCTGTTTTGCTTGCAAAGGACGTAGAATCAAGCTGTGCAGAAGTTCTGGGACAACCCGGATGCAGGCTGGGACGGGCGAGACGCCCGTCGCTCCACTGCATCGCGTATTTCCCGCATCCCTAAAAATTGGCAACGTTGACATCTCCCCCGCCACCGTGCTTGCCCCCATGTCCGGCGTCACCGACACCGTCTTTCGCCGCTTCATCAAGCGCCTGGGCGGATGCGGCCTGATCATGACCGAGTTCACCTCGGCCGACGGCGTTCTGCGCAACCAGCGCGTCCGCGGACGCTACCTGCACTTCTATGAAGACGAGCGCCCCATCTCGGCCCAGCTTTTCGGCGGCAATCCCAGCGTGCTGGCCGATGCCGCGCGCCTGGTCGAAGACCTCGGCTTCGATCTCGTCGATCTGAACCTCGGCTGCCCGGCCAAGAAAGTCGTGAAGTGCAACGGCGGCTCCGGCCTGCTGCGCGATCTGCCGCTGATCCGCCAGATTTTCGATGCCGTGCGCGCCGCCGTGAAGATTCCCTTCACCGTGAAATTCCGCGCCGGCTGGAGCGACGACGAAATCGTCTGCGTCGAACTCGCGCGCATGGCCGAAAGTTGCGGCCTCTCGGCGGTGGCGCTGCATGCCCGCACCCGCGAGCAAGGCTACAGCGGCAGCGCGCGCTGGGAGTGGATCGCCTCCGTCAAGCAGGCCGTCAAGATTCCCGTGATCGGCAATGGCGACATCCGCTCGCCCGAAGATGCCTGCGCCATGGTCGCCCAAACCGGCTGCGACGCCGTCATGATCGGCCGCATGGCCCCGGCAAACCCGTGGATCTTCCGTCAGATCGAGCAATATCGGGCGTGGATGGAAAGCGCCAGGGAAGATGGGGGGATATACCGGGAAGGGCACGACTTCAGTCGTGCCGAACACGGTCCACACTCGGCTGCGGCTTTAGCCGCTGAAGTTCCGTCCCCCTCAGGGGCTAAAGCCCTCGACGTTTCGATGGCTGACGGCACGACTGAAGTCGTGCCCTTCCCGGCCCCGGCCAAATCGGAAGTTTCATGTTCGCGTAAGCCTTACGACGAACCCACCGAAGCCGACCGCTGCCAGATGATCCGTACCTACTTCCAAATGTTGTTAGAAGAAGGAATACCCGGAGCCGAAGGCAAGATGAAGCAGTTCGCCTCCTGGTTCACCCACGGCGTTCCCGGCGGCGCGGCGCTCAGGAAGGCGATCTACGAGGCAAAGAGCGGAGCGGAGATCCTCACGCGAGTGGAAGAATTCTTCAAAGACAGCTCTCAGCCATCAGTAAAACCTCACGTCCGCCGAGAGATGGGGACTGATAGCCAAGAGCTAAGAGCATTTTCACCATTAATATACCCCTAATGTACTCCGCGCCACCGACAGTCCCTCAGGGGCTAAAGCCCACATCATCTTTGGCCATTGGCGGCACGGCTGAAGCCGTGCCCTACCCAAAACCGCCGATGGGTTACAGTAACTATGAAAATGCTCTAAAAGCCAACAGCTACTTCAGCTCCTTATTCCAGAAATCTTCCATCATGTGGTACAACTGCATGCTGGTGGCCGTCCCCCCGATGCCATGCGTCTTGTTCGGATACACCATCAGCCGGAACTGTTTTCCCGCATTGATCAGCGCGTCGGTCATCTGGATCGTATTCTGGAAGTGCACATTGTCGTCGCTCGTCCCATGCACCAGCAGCAACGACCCGCGCAAATTGCCGGCGGCGCTGACGATGGAATCGTCGTAGGCGTGCGCGTTGTCTTTCGGCAGACCCAGTCAGCGCTCGGTGTAAATCGAATCGTAGTCGCGCCAGTTCGTCACTGGAGCCACCGCGATCCCCGCCTTGAAGCGGTCGGAGTGGGTCATCGCGTAGAGCGTCATCGAACCGCCGTTCGACCATCCCCAAATGCCCGTGCGCGCGCGATCGAGCTGCGGAAACTGCGCATACAACTGGTCGAGCGCCGTGAGCTGGTCTTTCAGTTCGACTCCTCCGAATTGCTTGCGGATCGCGGCCTAGAATTTCTTGCCGCGATTCGGCGTTCCGCGATTATCGACCAAGAAAATCGCGAAGCCTTCATTTGCCAGCATCTGATGGAACAGCGCGTGAGTTCCACCCCAGGCATCCAGCACCGTTTGTCCCCACGGGCCGCCATAGATGTACACGATGAGCGGAATCTTCCTGCCCGCATCCGCCTGCTCCGCGCCCGAATGGCGCGGCAGAATCAGTTCGCCATACAGCACCGTGCCGTCCTCGGCTTTGAATTCCAGTGGCTGCGGCGCAATCGGACCGTAATCGGCCACGCTGCGCGCTTCCCAAATCTTCTGGCAGGCCCCGCCCGCCGCGCACACCGAAATTCGCGGCGGCGTCATGGTCGCCGAATGCGTTTCCACGAAATGCTTGCCATCGGCGGCGAAGCTGGCTGAATAATTGCCGTCTTCCGAGGAGAGGGCCTGCGGCGCCGAGCCGTCCAGCTTCACGGAAAAAAGTTTCTCCTGCCGCGGATCGCTTTTATTGGCGGTGAAGAAAACTGTGGACGATTTATCGCTCGAGGCCTCATCCACGCCGTCGATCGCCAGCACCTCATAGTCTCCGCTTTCGAGCTGGCGTTCGAGTTTGGCATCGGCCGCCAATGGGTCTGCCGCGTTGAAACTGTAGAGATAAATATGCGTGTGGCCGTCGCGCCAACTGGTCCAGAGAAAGCGGGCGTCCGATTTGCCATCGGATTTCAGCATGCGAAAGTCGTCGTTGACGTTTACCCACGCATCCGGGGCCGATTCGGTCAGCACTTTGCGCGACTTGCCCGACTTCGCGTCGATGAAATACAGATCCAGCGTATCCTGCTTGCGATTCAGGACCTCGGCCCAAGCCCAGCCTTCGCGGATCCAGCCAAAACGCGGCACATACGTATCGTCGTCATCGGTGAGTTTGATCCAGCGCACCTTGCCGCCGTTGCTGCCCACCACTCCCAGGCGCACCGTGGGATTCGGATCGCCCGCCTTCGGATATTTTTCCCGCTCCACCCGCGGATGCGTCGGCAACCAGTCGGTGATGGGATAGCTCGGCACGCGCGTCTCATCCATCTGCAGAAAAACGATTTCGCGCCCTTCCGGCGACCAGAAGTAGTTGCTGCGCGCGTCCAGTTCTTCGCCGTAAACCCAGTCAACTTCGCCGTTCAGGATGTTGTCCTCTTTGTCTTTGTCGCTATCTTTGTCTGCGTCTTTCCCTTTCTCGTCGCGCGTGAGCGGACGCTCGCCTTCCTCTCCCGCCACCGGATGCACATAGAGATTGTGCTTGCGCACGTAGGCGAGCCGCTTGCCGTCCGGCGAAAACTTCGGGTCCTCGCTCGGGTCGGGAGACGACGTAAGCTGCACCGCCGTTCCCGTGTCCAGGCTGTAATACCAGAGTTGCCCCTGTGAATCGAAGAGCAGGTGCTTGGAATCCGGCGACCACAGGTAGGCGGCAACGTGGTATCGCGTCACCCGCTCCTTCTCGCGCTCATCCTTGATCTTGCTCGCGGGAGGCGCAAGCTGCGCGAGCTTAGTCTCGCTGGCCAGCACTTTTTTCTCGCCCGTCGCCGCATCCACAACCCAAAGTTCGCCGTGCTCGCCCGCATCGTTATCGTTGCGCTGCACGAAAGAAACCTTCGTGCCGTCCGGACTCCACTGCAGCGTCTCCGGAGCGCGTCCCGTGATTCCGCCCGCGGCGAAAATCGCTTCAATCGTGAGTTGCTTGGGCGCGGCGGTTTGGGCAACGGTCGATCCGATGGTTTGGGCCAGCCCCGCCGCAACCAGCGCCAGCAACTCGATGGCGACGACAAAAAAAAGCTTCTTCATAAACGCACTCCGGTCCGGCATAAGGCGGCAATCGCCTTCATCTCCGGACGCGCCGGATGCCTGGCTTCATACGCCGCGATCTCCGCCGCATGTTCCAGCGTCAGCCCGATCTCGTCCAACCCATGCAGCAGGCAATGGCGCGAGAATTCTTCCATCGTGAACGCCGCCGCGAATCCTCGTCCGTCTTCCACGCGCAAATTTTCCAGATCGACCGTCAGCTCGTATCTTTCGATCTCTTTCGACCGGCGCGCGATCTCCGCCACCTGCTCGTCGCCCAGCCGCACCGTCAACAGTCCGTTCCTCAGGCTGTTAGTGGCGAAGATGTCGGCAAATGACGATGCGATGACCGCGCGAATTCCGAAATTATCGAGCGCCCAAACGGCATGTTCGCGCGACGAGCCGCAGCCGAAGTTTTTCCCTGCCACTAAAATCGACGCTTTGGCATAGCGCGGCTCGTCGAGCACAAAATCGCCCGTCTTTTTTCCCGCTCCCGAGAAGCGCCAGTCGTAGAAAAGAAATTCGCCGAATCCCGTGCGCTCGATGCGCTTCAGAAACTGCTTGGGGATGATCTGATCGGTGTCCACATTCGCCTTATCGAGCGGGACAACGACGCCGGTGTGCTTGCGAAACGGTTGCATAGTCTCTAACCCTTCTGCCGTCATGACGGTGGAGCGCCGGGCGTTCCCGCCCGGCCTCGACTCTACTGAAGGTGCAAGCGGGACGGGCGAGACGCCCGTCGCTCCACCGTCAAAACTACTGAAATCGCCACTTCCGAATGTCGGTGAAATGCCCGGCAATCGCCGCCGCCGCCGCCATTGCCGGGCTGACCAGGTGCGTTCGTCCTCCGCGCCCCTGCCGCCCCTCGAAATTCCGGTTGCTGGTTGAAGCGCAGCGCTCGCCCGGTTGCAGGACGTTGGGATTCATTCCCAGGCACATCGAGCATCCCGACTCGCGCCATTCAAACCCGGCCTCCAGAAAAATCCGGTGCAATCCTTCCTGCTCCGCCGCGCGCTTGATCGCTTGCGATCCCGGCACGACCATGGCGCGAACTTTGGAATGCACATGCTGTCCCTTCGCCACGCGCGCCGCCGCCCGCAGGTCTTCGAGCCGCGAATTCGTGCACGATCCGATGAACACGCGGTCCACGGCGATGGCTTCGATTGGCATCCCGGGATCGAGGCCCATGTAGGCGAGCGCCTGTTCCGCCGCGCGCCGCTCCGCCTCCTCGATGAAGCTCTTGAGCTCGGGAACGCGCCCGTCCACCGCCGCCACCATTCCCGGACTCGTTCCCCAGGTCACGTACGGCGCCAGCGACGCCGCGTCAATTTCCACCACGCGGTCGAATTTCGCCCCGGGATCGCTCCCCAGAGTTCGCCAGTACGCGACCGCTTCTTCCCAATCCTTTCCTTTCGGAGCGAAGCGGCGTCCCTTGACGTAGGCGAACGTCGTCTCGTCGGGCGCAATCATTCCGGCCCGCGCTCCCGCCTCGATGCTCATGTTGCACAGCGTCATGCGGCCTTCCATTGACAGTGCGCGCACCGCTTCGCCCGCGTACTCGATCACATATCCGGTGCCGCCATCGGCGCCGATGCGCCCGATAATTCCCAGCGCCAAGTCCTTCGCCGTCACGCCCCTGGGCAGCTTTCCGCCGACGCGGATCTGCATCGTCTTCGGTTTGTATTGCGGCAGGCATTGCGTGACCAGCACATGTTCCACCCACGAGGTCCCTATGCCTCCCGCCAGCGCTCCGAACGCGCCGTGGGTCGAGGTATGGCTGTCGCCGCAGACGATCGTCATTCCCGGCAAGGTGAGGCCGAGTTCCGGGCCAATGACGTGCACGATGCCCTGATCCGGCGAATCCATATCGAACAATGGCACGCCAAACTCGCGGCAGTTTTTCTGCAACGCCGCAATCTGCTTCGCCGCTATCGCATCGGCGATGGGAAGCCCGCGCGGCGTGGTCGGAATGTTGTGGTCGACCGTCGCCACCGTGCGCCAAGGCTGCCGCACACGCCGACCATTGGTGCGCAGCCCTTCGAACGCCTGCGGCGAAGTCACTTCATGCACCAGGTGCAAATCGATATAGATCAGCGCCGCCCGCCCTGCCGGGGACGCGACCACATGCGCGTCCCAAATTTTTTCATACAAGGTGCGCGGGCCCACATTTTCTGTTACAGTCATAGTTCACCGGCGGTTCAAGCGCTCCGGAGCGTGGGGTGCCACGTCCGATAACCTGGCCGTTAGTTTAAATTGAAATAAACTGGTGCGCCAGCCGCAAACGTTGTATAGTGTTGGGCGAGCTTAAAACACTCTCGGTAAGAAAGCGTCGCGCTCGACCGCAAGCCGGGTGCGGGTACATTTCCCGTTTACCAAAACTTAGGCAATTAAGGAGCCAATCCATGAGTAGAAGTTGTCCGATGAAACACACTCTGATGATCGCGGGGCTGCTGATCGGCCTGTTGTTCGCGATCCTGGCTGTTCCACTCGGCGCTGCAACGGCGCCCGTTTCCCGCGCTCGG
Source organism: uncultured Acidobacteriaceae bacterium (assembly GCA_963772155.1). Lineage (GTDB taxonomy): Bacteria > Acidobacteriota > Terriglobia > Terriglobales > Acidobacteriaceae > Acidiflorens. The sequence goes on from CAVYVX010000007.1 coordinate 184,131, forward strand.
CATGGCATTGGCCCCGCCTACTACAACGCGGCGCATGAAACCACCCTCATTGGGACCATTAAGGAAGTCGTCAGCAAGCGCGTGATCGGCAGCCCGGTAGGGATCCACCTCATGGTGGCTGGCCCGCAGGGCGTGGTCGATACCCACGTCGGACCTTTCCTGAGCAAGCGGACAGTGGAGACCCTGAAAGCCGGAGCGCCGGTCCGCATCGTCGGAGCCACGGTGTCGCGGCACGGAAAAGAATTGTTCCTGGCCCGCCTGCTGACCGTCGGCGGCCGCACCGTTACCGTGCGCACTCCGCACGGAATAATTGTGCGCGAGCACCCTTCCCGCGTGAGGCATTCCAAGCCTGAACGCAAGACCGCAAGAAAATCCCAGGTTGAACTCAACGGAGGTGCCCGATGACATTCCGCAAATCAATACTTCTTCTCGTCAGTTTGTGCATGATCGCCGCCCTGGTGGCGTGCAGCAGTTCCAATAAGACGGCCATCACGGTCTCGATAAGCACGGAACCGCCGTCGTCTATGGCGACCGACGCGACCGCGAGCGTCGCCGCAACCACTAATGACAGCGCTGGCGTAACCTGGACGGCGTCCTGCGGCTCGGTTGATCCCACCACCAGCCTCACCGGCGTTGACGTCACTTACACGGCGCCCGCCACCGCCGGCACCTGCACCATCACGGCGACCTCGGTCACGGATACCAGTGTGAGCGACACCAGCCCCTCCATCACCATCACCTCCGGAGGAGGATACACGGTCTCGGTGAGCCCAAAAACGGCGAATGTGCAGGTCAACCTGACCCAGGACATTACCCCAACCACCAATGATCCCAATGGCGTAGACTGGTCGACGACCTGCGGCACGATTCTTCCCGCCAACACCGCCTCCGGCACTGCCGCCACTTTCACGGCGCCCGCCACCGCCGGCACCTGCACGGTCACGGCTGCCAATGCCACGGACGATACTGCAAGCGACACCGCCGTCATGACCATCACCGGTGGCGGCCAAGGCCCGTTGCCGGCCGGCAACTATGTGTACACGTTGGCTGGAGCCGACGAGAATGGCTCTGTCTTTGACGTCGCTGGAGTGTTCACCGTCGCAGCTGACGGGACAACCATCAGCGCCGGCGAACAAGACTTCACCGACTATGACTATGTTGCGATACCGCAAGACTCACTTACGGGTACGGCCGTTGCGAACACCGACGGCACCGATACCATCCTAATCAACCTCGACACCGGAGACGATTGCCTCGGTTACGGTGAAACTGACGATACTACTCCTTGCACCATCGGCAGCGGCACTGGCAATGGCTTGGAGACGCTGGTCGCGGCGAAGATTTCGAGCACGCAGTACGCGATCACCGAATCCAACGATGGGACCGCCGACAACGGTTGGGCCGTCGCCAACGGAACGATGCAATTCCAAGACTCCTCTGCCATCGCTGACACTCCATCGGGAGGCTACGCCTTCTACGTGGCGGGTGTCGACATTAATTACTACACACTCGCTCTTGGCGGCGTCCTCAACGTTGACGGCGACGGGACAATCTCGGGCACGGGCAGCATCTTCGACGCCAACGATGGCGGCTACCTCTACCCGGCTGAGGTTTTGGACGCCAGTACGGTCACGGCGCCTGACTCCTTCGGGCGGGTCCAGTGGACACTCAACCCCGACGATTCTACGGACTTCGCCACGATCGGTCTGGCGGGTTACATCGTGGATGCCAACCGCATGGAACTGGTCGAAAACGATGAAGAGTACTGGGGCATCAACGGCGGCACGGCTTTGACCCAGAACCCGGATAACGTTGGCGGCTTTACTTCCGATGACGTTGCTGGCAATAGCTACGTCTTCGGACCTAGTGGCGCCTCCGCCCCATCTGGGTATGACGCAAATGGAATGGATGAGATGGCTGGTCTGCTTACTGAAGACTCCGGCGCCTTTGACGGCGTCATGGACTTCAACGACCTCACCGGGACGGTGCCTGTGGCGGATCCAGTCTCGAGCGACGCATACTCGGTGGATCCCACCGGAGATGTGACCATACCCAACCTGACCGACGGTACCAACTTCTTTAGCCTCCAGCTTTATTTGGACGGCAACGGCAATGCGTTGGTAATCACCATGGACGACTACGACGCGACCGCCGCAGTTGCCTACCAGCAAAGCAACGTCGGCTCATTCACCGCCGACAACTTCAACGGCAGCTACGGCATGAACATTACTGGCTTTGACTATAACGACGAAATGCAGATCGGCGCCGTCGGCACGATTACAGCTGACGGAAGCAGTGCCCTTAGTAATGGAGCCGTCGACCTATACTGGGATTACGACACAGACACCAACGGCTACCCGATAAGCGACGCCTATCCGGATTTGCCCGTGACCGGCACTTTCGCCGCCGCTGACAACGGTGTCTTTTCCGGCACCATCACCGGTCTGGACGTTACCCTTGGCGGCACCCAGGAAGACGCCTTCGACTACTACTTGTACGATGCCGCTGGCGACTCTTTTGTGATCGAAACCGATCTCAACCAGCTAACCAACGGAACCTTCTCTGCGGTGGCGGCGGGAGGCCCCAGGAAGAACCTCCATAAGAAGAACCACAACCTACAGAACCACAACAAGAAGAAGTAGTGTTCAACGCGGTATTCGACCCAGTGGCGCACTTCGGTGCGCCACTTTTTTTCAGCCGCTTTTTCCCGCGGAAATCCCTGGCGTCAAACTCGCTTTGACTGCGGACAGAGGCCGGCCTGCGCTCGCCTTTACCGGTTGCGGAAAAACAAAGGATTGGTAAGCGACTGCGATTTTTTCAACGCCGCTCGGGCGCCGGCGCCGTTTCCCCCGCGTAGTAGGCCTCGGAACCGGCCTCGAGCGTCTTTCCTTTTTCGCTAAAGAGGGGGTTGCGGACTATGCCCGCGCGCTGCAGCGCAAACTGCAGCGTGGTTCGGAGCACTCCCAGGCCGTATTGCACGCTGCGCCGGAAATTGATGGAAGACGCTTCCTCGAAATATTTCGTCGGGCACGAGACCTCGCCGATGCGAAACCCGAAGCAAACACATTGCGCCAGCATCTGGTTGTCGAAAACGAAGTCGTCGCTGTTTTCCCCGAGCGGCAGGCGGGTGAGCACTTCGCGGCTGAAGGCGCGGTAGCCGGTGTGATACTCGGAGAGCTTGACGCCGAGGAACAGGTTCTCAATGGCCGTGAGCAGGCGGTTGGCAATGTATTTGTAGAACGGCATGCCTCCGCGCAGCGCCGTGCCGCCAATGATGCGCGAGCCCAGCACCACGTCATAGACGCCGAAGGCGATCATGCTGGCCATGGCCGTCGCCAGCCGCGGCGTGTACTGATAATCGGGATGCACCATGATGACCACATCGGCGCCGGCGGCCAGCGCTTCGCGGTAGCAGGTCCGCTGATTGCGGCCGTAGCCGTAGTTGCGGTCGTGCACGAAGCACTGCAAGCCCAGTCGCCGCGCCACTTCCACCGTGCGGTCGGTGCTGTGGTCGTCGACCAGTATGCGGATATCGACCAGTTCGGGCAATTCCCGCACCGTCGCTTCCAGCGTCTTTTCCGCGTTGTATGCCGGGAGCACGACGGCTATGCGTTTGCCGTTGATCATGCGGCCTCTTCCTCGATGGACTCAGTGCATCATAAACGGAAAGGCGAACTTCTGCCGCCCAGGGTTGCGTAGGGGCAGGCGCCCTCACCTGCCCAGCCGAGCTTGATGATTCGCGCTTGCGGTTACCCGCACGAACTCGGCGATCTGCGAGCCCATTTCATCGGTGGAGACGGCCCGCTCACCGGGGCGCGCCAGATCGCGGGTGCGGAAGCCTCCCTTCAAAATTGATGTCACGCCAGTTTCCACGTACTCGGCTTCCTTGGGCAGATGAAAAGTATGGCGCAGCATCAGGGCAACCGAGAGGATGGCGCCCAACGGGTTGGCGATGCCCTTGCCTGCTATGTCGGGAGCCGATCCGTGGACGGGTTCGTAGAGGCCGACCGCGCCTCCAATGCTGGCCGACGCCAGCAGGCCCAGCGATCCCACGATTCCGCCGGCAAGATCGGAAAGGATGTCGCCGAACATGTTTTCCGTGAGGATGACGTTCGAACTCGGCGGGCTTGAGGACCAGCGTCATGGCGGCGGAGTCCACGTATTGGTGAGAAAGCTGGACATCGGAGAAATCGCGCCCGATGCGAGTAACAACTTCGCGCCAAAGACGCGAGCATTCCAGCACATTCGCCTTGTCGATGGAGAGCAGGCGTCGGCGGCGAGTTCGGGCGAGTTCGAAGGCAACGCGGGCGATGCGCTCAACCTCCGATTCGCTGTAGCGCATGGTGTTGAACGCCTGGCGCGCGCCAGCAGCGCCTTCGATGGCGCGGGGCTGGCCAAAGTACAATCCGCCGAGCAGTTCTCGCACTATGAGAATGTCGGTTCCTTTGACGATTTCTTCCCGCAGCGGCGAGCAGGCGGCCAGCGCCGGATAAAAGACGGCGGGACGGAGATTGGCGAACGCTCCAAGTTCCTGGCGGAGCCGCAACAGTCCGGCTTCGGGGCGCAGTTCGCGAGGATTGCCATCGAAGGCGGGACTGCCGACCGCCCCGAGTAGCACGGCTTGCGAGGCAAGGCAAGCCTGAATCGTGGCGTCTGGCAAGGGATTGCCGAACTTCGCCAGGGCGACTCCGCCAATCTCTTTTTCGGCGAGTTCCAGATCGTGGCCAAAAGCGTTGGCCACTTCTTCCAGCACACAAATAGCTTGAGATATAACTTCAGGGCCGATGCCGTCGCCGGGGAGGGAAGTAACACAGAGTCGCATGGAATCACCAATTTCTTTTCGGCAGTATATATTAGCAAGCTGCGGAAAAACTCCGATTCCCGCAGGTTTTTAGGAAGGGCACGAGTTTACTCGTGCCGTAAATCCAGGGAAAATGCGGGCTTTAGAGACTGTGTGAGAACTCATCTTTCGCCCCGTTGGGGCTTGTTCATTTTCCACTTCAGCCCACGGCTTACGCCGTGGGCTGCATTCTTGCGCCGCTTCGCGGCTGAAAACGAAAAGTTTCGCTCCACCGCGACTCCGGGATCGTGGTTCCCACACAGTCTCTAAAGCCCGCTGTCATTTTGCGCTTGTACGTACGGGCTGAAGCCCGTACCCTTCAAGACCCAGCAGTTTTTGGACAGGTTCCAAGAAAGACCGCTGTGGTGACCCGCTTCAGTGGGAGAGTTCCACAGTTTTAATTGCCGGTGGTCACACGCACCGTTGTCACCTGCGCCCTTGTTACAGGCCCCTGAGATGGTCTTCCTGCTCGCTATGACGATTCGGTGAGGGGAGACGGCGCTCCGCCGAACCAGTTGGCAGGCACAGCGCCACCCGGCTGGGCCTGTGCCGGGCCGGCGCTGCCCGATACTTCAGCCGGGTGGGCGTTGTCGGCATTAATTCCGGCGGCAGCACAGGCGGTGCGCGGGAAAGGTACAGCGGCGGGCGGGAACTTCTTGCCGCTGTTGCCGAAGTCCTGGATCAGTTCGAGCAAATGGCTGTCATGGACCTCCTTGATACGGTCGGCAAGGACCACAAATTTGCGATAGATCTCATCCAGTTCGCGGCGCTCAAACTTGTGTCCCAGTTGTTCGCAGCGCAGGGCCAGCGCGTGCCGCCCCGAGTGCTTGCCCAGCACCAAGCGTGAATCGGGCACGCCCACCGATTGCGGCGTCATGATCTCATAGGTCAGCGGGTTCTTCAGCATGCCGTCCTGGTGAATTCCGGCCTCGTGCGCAAACGCATTGCGCCCGGTGATGGCCTTGTTCGGCTGCACGGGAACATGGGTGATCTCCGCCAGCATCTGGCTGGTGGGATAGAGGTGCTCGCCGGCGGCCGCGGTTGCGTAAGGATACCGGTCCGGCCGCACGCGCATGGTCATGACGATCTCCTCCAGCGACGCATTGCCAGCCCGTTCGCCAATCCCGTTGATCGTACACTCCACCTGGCGCGCGCCGTGCTGCACCCCGGCCAGCGAGTTCGCCACGGCCAGGCCCAGATCGTTGTGGCAGTGCGTCGAGATCGTGACTTTATCTATGCCCGCGACTTTTTCGCATAGCGTGCGGATGAGTTGGCCGTATTCCTCGGGAATGGTGTAGCCAACCGTATCGGGAATGTTGACCGTGGTTGCGCCCTCTGCGATCGCGGCTTCGACCACCTGGCAGAGAAACGCGACATCCGTGCGGGTGGCATCTTCGGGCGAGAATTCAACGTCGGCGCACAAAGACTTCGCGTGCCGCACCGCTTCCCGCGTCTGCTCCAGGCACCGCTCGCGCGTGATGCGGAGCTTGTACTTCAGGTGAATGTCGGAAGTTGCCAGAAAAACGTGGATGCGCGGGTGCGCCGCTCCCTGCAACGCCTGCCAGGCGCGGTCGATGTCACCCTTGCAAGCGCGGGCCAGTCCCGCAATAATGGGACGCCGCACCGCGGCGGCAATGCTTTGCACGGCTTCGAAGTCGCCATCCGAGGCGATGGGAAATCCCGCTTCGATCACGTCCACCCCGAGGCGGTCGAGTTGCTGGGCCAGGCGCAGCTTTTCTCGCACATTCATGCTGCAACCCGGCGATTGCTCGCCGTCGCGAAGCGTCGTGTCGAAGATGGTGATGCGTGGCTGACTCATGGATTCCTGCCTCCAGTAAAATTGCTCTTCATATACTTTATCGGGAGACAGGGGCAAAAGAAAAGGTTATAATATTTACAGTAACATTAGCGGTGATGATAGTATTAGAGAAGCTGATGTAGAATCTATGTTTGATAAATGCTATTATGCTGCTGGCTGCTGGCTTCTAGCTCTTGGTTTACAGGTATTGTTTCGGAGCGTACGCTCGAACACGCGAAGTCTGAGACCTTAATCTGATCGGAGAGCTAAAAGCTAGTAGCTAGTACTATAACTAGGAGCCAGAAGAGCTAAGAGCTAAGAGCCAGAGGCTAACCCATGGACCTATCGCAACTCGAAGTATTTCTCACGGTGGCCCGCGAGCGGCGGTTTTCGCGGGCGGCGGAAAAACTGTTTCGCACGCAATCGGCGGTCAGCCAGACCATCCGCAAGCTTGAGCTGGAAATCGGCGAGCCGCTCTTCGACCGTTCTTCGCGCGAGGGCGTGCTCACCGACGCCGGGCGGGTTTTGCAGGAATACGCCGAAAAGCTGCTCAATCTGCGCCAGGACGCCGAGACGGCGCTGGTGGAAATGCGCGAGCTGCAGAAAGGCCAATTGGCCATCGCCGCCAATGAATTTACCGTGCTCTATCTGTTGCCGGTGCTGGCCGAGTTTCGCCGCCTCCATCCCATGATCAAGGTCACGGTGCGGCGTTCGCTGGGCAGCCGCATTCCCGACGATGTGCTCAAGCACAATGTGGAATTCGGCGTCCTTTCCTACGATCCGCAAGAGCCGCGGTTGCGCTCGGCGGTCGTCTATCTGGACGAACTGGTGCTGGTCGTTCCTCCCGGCCATGCGCTGGCGAAGGCGGGCGAAGTCGGCGTCCGCCAACTGGGCGTGGAGTCGTTCGTCGCCCACATCGTGGCGTCGCCTTATCGCGATAAAGTGATTGCAGCCTTCCGCCGCCTCAAGACCCCGTTGCACATGGACGTGGAACTGCCCACGCTGCAAGCCATCAAGCGTTTTGTGTGCATGGGAAACGGCGTGGCGCTGGTGCCCGAGATCAGCGTGGAAAACGAGATCGGCCGCGGAGACCTGGTGCGGGTCCCGGTGCGCGATCTGCATTTTCAGCGCCGGCTGCGCCTGGTGTACCGGGAGGAATCCACGCTGTCGCACGCCGGGCAAGCCTTTTTGAAAGTGGCCGAGCAGTTGGCCAAAGACAGAGGCGGGCGTTATCGTTTCCACCGCGAGAAGTAGAGAAGAAAAACGCTATTGGCTTCTAGCCGTTAGCTATTAGCTAAAAGCCAAAAGCCAAGAGCGATTTTATCCCTGCTTTGAATCTTTGCGGCGGGAAGAATCCACGGCAGGGACGAGCGGCCGCCGCAGCGGGACAATCGCTCCCTTGGAAGGATCGGCGGCGGCTGAGGCCCGCGCCAGAACCTCGTGCTGGATGTACTGCACGAACTCCTGGATCTGGCGCTGCATTTCTTCCATGCGCTCGCGCATTTGCAGAATTATGGCGATGCCGCTGATGTTGACGCCCAGATCGCGCGCCAGCGACAAGATGAACTCCAGCCGCTGCAAATCCTCATCCGTATAAAGGCGGGTGTTGCCTTCGGTGCGGCTCGGCTTGAGCAGCCCTTCGCGCTCGTAGAGCCGCAACGTCTGCGGATGAATCTCATACATCTCGGCCACCGCCGAGATCATGTACGCGCCTTTGGATTTGCGTTTGGTCATACCAAGACTTACAGAACAATACTAGCCGCAAAACAGGGACGACGCACGTCCCCCCTGTGGTCTGCCGGAATAGATGCTTACCTTAAGTTGGCACATGGTGCGACGGCGACTTTCCCCCGGCCAGCACTCACGCCCAGTACGTTCGATCCAGCGTCCTGTACTGGATCGCCTCGGCGATGTGTTTGGGCTCGATCTGTGGAATGGCCTCGACGTCGGCCAGCGTGCGCGCGACTTTCAGGATGCGGTCGTGAGCGCGGGCGCTCAGTCCTTGCTGCGCCATGGCGCGTTCCAGCAGGCGCTCGCAATCGGCGGAGAGTTCGCAGAACTTCCGAATCAACTGCGTCGGCATTTGCGCGTTGCAGTAGAGTTTCTCGCTTGCGGAAGAAAAGCGCGTGAGCTGAATCTCGCGGGCGCGGACCACGCGCTCCAAAATACTGGCTGAACTTTCCGCGTCCCTCGGGCTGCGCATTTCCTTGTAGTTCACCGCCGGAACGTCAATGTGAATGTCGATGCGGTCGAGCAGCGGCCCCGAGATTTTGGAAATGTAGCGTTGAATCATGGGCGGCGTGCAGTGGCATTCGCGGGTGCGGTCGTTGTGGAATCCGCAAGGGCAAGGATTCATGGCGGCGGCCAGCATAAATCGCGCGGGAAAGGTCAGCGACATGGCGGCGCGCGCGATGCAGACGGTGCCGTCTTCCAGCGGCTGGCGCATGACATCGAGAACGTCGCGCGGAAATTCGGGGAATTCGTCGAGAAACAGCACGCCATTGTGAGCGAGCGAAACCTCGCCCGGCCGGGGGATCGCGCCCCCGCCGATCAGGCCCGCGTCGGAGATGGTGTGGTGAGGCGAGCGGAAAGGACGCGTCCCCACCAGTCCGGCGCGCGCATCGAGCACTCCCGCCACGCTGTGGATTTTCGTGGTCTCCAGCGCTTCTTCGAAAGTGAACGGCGGCAGGATGGTCGGCATACGTTTTGCCAGCATGGTTTTTCCCGATCCCGGCGGCCCGATCATCAGAATGTTGTGGCCGCCGGCGCAGGCGACTTCCAGCGCGCGCTTGGCGGTTTGCTGGCCGCGCACGTCCTTGAAATCAACATGGAATTGCTGCGCCTGGCTGAGCAGTTGGCCGGTGTCGATCTGCATGCGCGAAATGCCGTTGCCGGAATTGATGAAGTGAATAACGTCGAGCAGCGATTTGACGGGGTAAACCTCAACCCCTTCGACCATGGCGGCTTCGCGAGCGTTGACTTCGGGCACGACCAGACGCTTCACCTTCGTGCGCCGGGCCTCGATCGCGATTGGCAAAGCGCCACGCACTCCGCGCACCCTTCCGTCGAGCGAGAGTTCGCCGACAAAAAGCGCGTCGGGAATCTCCTTCTTATTCAGCCCGCCATAAGCGCCCAGGATGCCCAGCGCCATGGGCAGATCGAAGCCGGAGCCTTCCTTGCGAATGTCGGCCGGCGCCAGATTGATGGTGATCTGGGTGGGTGGAATGTCGTAGCCGCAATTCTTCAGCGCCGAGCGCACCCGGTCGCGGCTTTCGCGGACGGCGGCGTCGGGCAGCCCGACGGTGTGAAAGTGGTCTTCCTGCATCTTGACGCCCGACACATCCACTTCCACCTCAATCACATTAGCGTCAATGCCGTAAACCGCGGCACTCAGGGTCTTATAGAGCATAGGGACACCAAGAACACACGAAGGGGCCAGCGCGGATGGGAGATCCTTAATTGCCATCATAGCGGGCACAGAACGGGACCGATGTGATGGCCATCACCCCGTTATCGTGATGGATCGGCATGGCGCCTTCGGTCGAGAATGGATGGTTCCCGCCGGAGAGAGGACGCGTCCCGGTCACGTCAATGAGTGACTTGAATCACTGACGGGTGGACGCTGCTTTAACCAGAATTGGTAAAATGTTCGCAATTGCGGCTCGCCGCAAGAACTCTGCGGGCCGGTTTGTGCGCCGATGCTCTCAACCTGGTGCGGGAGGATTTTGGAGTGCAACCGGAGCGTTTCCGGCTGGGGCGGGTCTCGGCTTTCGAAGGGCTGCGCTGTACCCAGATGGCCACGGAGATGGCGGGCCAGATGAGGAAGCTCCGTTTGAACCTGTATTGAAGCAGTAATAGCAGTTTGCGGAAGAGGAGAACGAAGCACTAATAATTCAAGTCCGGTAAGGAGGTATAGCATGGCAATTCGACTTGCCGCAGAATGGTTTGCCATATGTTCAGGGTGCGAGGTAACCATCCTCGATATCGGCGAACCACTCATCGACGTACTCAAACAAATAGAAATCGTGCACATGCCAGTGCTGATGGACCACAAGCTCTTTGGTCAGACTGGCGAAGGTAAAGAGATGGATATCCCCGCAGCGGATGTCGGGCTGATATCTGGAGGAATCCGCAACGAAGAACACAAAAAACTGGCGCAGGAGATGCGTAAGAAGTGCAAGATCCTGGTCTCTCTAGGTTCTTGCGCCTGCTATGGCGGTATTCCGGCGCTGGCAAATCAGTACAGCACAGCGGATTTGCTGGAGAAGGTCTACCGTGACAGCGTGAGCACCGAGAAAGACGGCTTACCGAACGAGCAGATTCCGCCTCTGACCGACCGGGTTTACGCGCTCCACGAAGTGGTGAAGGTGGATGCATTTCTGACCGGATGTCCAACCACGCCAGAGATGGTGGCCGGAGCGCTTTTAGCTCTGATCGAAGGCAAGCCACTGCCCGTGCTGCCGACGAAGAGCGTTTGCGACGAGTGTCCCACCAAGCGTGAAAAGAAGGCGGCCGGGGGGGGCGTGAGGGGCCACCTGGATCCGCCGGAATTCAAGGTTGGAGCGCCACTGAGCGAAATGCGCTGCCTGATGGAACAGGGCATCCTGTGCCTGGGGCCAGCGACGCGTGGTGGCTGCGGCGGCAGTGAAACCACACCGCGATGCATCCGCGCCTACATGCCCTGCGAGGGCTGCTTTGGCCCGATGTCGGAAAAAGCCAATCCCATGGTGGACATGATGGGCGCGCTTTCTTCCATTGGACTCGATCCCAAGCAGATTCCGGATCGGGCCGCAACCTTCAACCGTTTTGCTGGCGCCGGCCGTCTGCGGCCGATGCCCAAGAGGTGATCCATGGCAAAAACACTGGTCATTCAACCTGTCACCCGTATCGAGGGCCACGCCAAGGTGACCATTCAGCTCAACGATGCGGGCAACGTGGATACTGCCCGCGTGAACGTCATTGAACTGCGCGGCTTCGAGAAGTTCTGCATCGGACGCCCGGTGGAGGACCTCCCGCGCATCATGCCGCGCATTTGCGGTGTGTGCCCGTGGTCGCATCACCTGGCCTCGGCCAAGGCTTGCGACGCGGTCTTTGGCGTCGAGCCGCCCCCGGCGGGAAAGAAGTTGCGCGAGCTGTGCAACAGCGTCGCCTACATGGAAGAGCACATCCTGCACTTCTACTTTCTGGCGGGCGCCGATTTCCTGCTCGGTCCCGATGCCGACTACTCCGTCCGCAATGTTATCGGCATCCTAAAGGCAGCGCCGGACATTGCCAGAAAAGTGGTGAAAGTGCGCCACATGTGCGCCCACATGCTGGAAATCCTGGCGGGCAAGGCGATCCATCCCCAGACTGCCGTTCCTGGCGGATTCAGCAAGCCACTGCTTCCCGCCGAGCGCGAGAAACTGCGCAAGATGGCCGATGAGGCGCTCGAACTCGCCAAGTTCTCCATTGCTTTTGCCAAGGAGAACGTCTTCCCCAAGTATCTTGACGTGGTGAAGTCGCTGGGAGTGATCACTACCGGCTTCCTCGGCACCGTCACGGAGAAGGGCGCGCTCAACCTCTACGACGGAAAGCTGCGCCTGATGACGCCCGATGGAAAACACCAGGAGTTTCCGTACGATCGCTACACGGACTTCATCGCCGAGCACATTGAACCGTGGAGCTACTTGAAGTTCCCCTACGCCAAACAGTGGGGCGAAGGTTTCTCCATGGATGCCGACCATCCCAAGGGCGTGTATCGTACCAACACGCTGGCGCGCATCAACGTCTGCGACTTCATCGACACACCGCTGGCGCAGGCCGAGCTGGAGGAGTTTCGCGCGAAGTTCGGGCGGCCCGCGCAGCTTACGCTGCTCTATCACTGGGCGCGGCTGATCGAACTGCTCTACAACGCCGAAAACGCCATCCGCTTGCTGGACGATCCCGGCATCACCAGCCCCGAAATCCGGGTGAAGGTCACGCCGCGGGCAGCGCGAGGCATAGGATGCACCGAAGCGCCGCGCGGCACGCTCATCCACGACTACACCACCGATGCCAACGGCCTGGTCACCAACTGCAACTTGGTGGTGGGCACTACCCACAACAACGCTCCCATCAATATGTCGGTCACACAGGCCGCCAAGAGTTTGATCCATGACGGCAAGTACGACCAGGGAGTGCTGAACAGAGTAGAAATGTCGATCCGTGCCTACGATCCATGCTTCTCCTGCGCTACCCACCGGCTGGACGGGAAGCTGTCGGTCAAGCTGGATATTTTCGACGCGGACGGCGAGTTGGTCGGCACGCTTGCCAACTGAACCACAGCGGAAAACAGGAAGCCCAGGGGAGATCGATTCATCCGATCTCCCCGTCTTTTGCCGGACGCCGACCCTGGTGCTCGGCATTGGGAATGTTCTGTTTGGAGATGACGGCTTCGGGTGCGCGGTGGTTGACTACCTCGAGGCGCACTACCAAGTGCCCGAAACGGTCTGCGTGCTGGACGCCGGCACCGGCGTGCGCAGCTTGTTATTCACTCTCTGCCTGAGCCCCGCGCGTCCGGGGCGCTTGCTCATCCTGGACGCGATCGATGCCGGACGCAAAATCGGCGAGATATTCGAGATCAATCCCGCCGACATTCCCCCGGTCAAACTCGACGATTTCTCCATGCACCAGTTGCCCACGTCCAACCTGCTGCGTGAGTTGCAGGAAACCTGCGGCGTCGAGGTGCGTGTGCTGGCCTGCCAAACGGGGCCACTGCCGGAAGAAATCTCCCCGGGTTTGTCGCCAGCCGTCGGCGCCGCCGTGCCGCAGGCGGCAGAATGGCTGATCCGCGAGTATTTCCCCGGCGCCACGGCGTTGCGACGCGATCCATCCCCAGCCAGCGCGTAATTCGAGCCGGCCGCCTGCCGGCGATTCTCTTAGAATCTGTCCAAAAACTGCTGGGTCTTGAAGGGTACGGGCTGAAGCGAGTGTGTGAGAACTCGTTTTCGAGCAATCCGGTGGAACGGAACATCTTAGAATCCAGCCCCGGAGGGGCGGCCTAGCTTAGCCCAGCGCTTCAGCGCTGGGTAAAGTAGCAAAAATGATAAAAGTCCCGGAGGGACGACCCAGTCCTCACACACACTCTGAAGCCCGTCCCCTTAAATCTTGAGTTTTTGGACAGGTTCTTAGCAGCCTGTGGTGAAAGTGAGAATCCGTCGTTCCAACCCCAATCCACCAACTTTTGTCATCCCGACCCCGAGCGTAGCCGAGGGGGAGGGATCTGCATTTTAGCGGCAAACTGTAGATCCCTCGCTGCGCTCGGGATGACAATTCATAAAAAGTGTTACATGTCTGCTGCTCACCGATTTTCACCACGGGCTGTTAGGCGCTTTGTAGCTTGTCGGGGCGCGAGGATTTCTCTCTGCTTACCCTGCGCTGGCCGCGGTTCCACTCGCAGCGTTTGCGCCCTGCCACTGAAAGGGGGCCACCTTCGCGGTTTCTCGCGAAAAGCGTGTCGCAGGTCACTAACAAGCGTGAGGTCGGTCACTGCTCGACAGCCTCGGGGCACTTATCGTGATGGAGGTTTTAGCAGAATCGTGTGTACAGGCTGGAGGCATGGTATGGACCCGAATCTCACAATCATCAGCGATGGCAAGAAGTTCCTGTGGGATGGGCAGCCCTACGGCAGCAAAGAAGAGGCAACACGCGCGGGGCAGTCATATCAGAACGATAACTTTCAGGTCCAGGTGGTAGAGGAAGACGGGAAATTCCTGGTGTACACCAGGAGGGTTGTCAAGGACGTCGTAGTCCCTGTGCAGTAGAGGGCACCGCCGGAAGAGGTGGCAAATGGGAGTGGGTATATTGCCGGTTCAAAGCGATCCGACACTGCTGGAAGACATTCGCCGGTATGGGAAGTTCGACACAGATGGCTGTTATCAGTGCGGCAGTTGCACGATCTCCTGCGATCTGGGCACGGATCTCGCGAACTTTCCGCGAAAAAGCATCCGCTTCGCGCTGCTCGGGCTGAGAGCGCCGCTGCTAGGGGACCTCGAACCCTGGATCTGCCACGACTGCGGCGATTGCTCCATCGCCTGTCCGCGCCACACTGAGCCGAGAATTTCCATGCACACACTGCGGCGCTTCCTGAGCGCCCAGTATGAGTGGACGGGCTTGGGAGGCAAAATCCTCAGGTCCCGGGCGTGGCACCTTGGCTCGCTGATCTTCACCGCGCTGCTGGTCGTGCTGCTGATCGTCTGGTACCACCTGTCGCATGGTGTGCCCCTTTCCGGGTTTACCACCCCGATGGGGCTGGAACACATGTTCCCGATCATGACGTATTTCACGCTCGTGGTGATGCTATTCCCGCTGTTCTTGCTGCTAACCCACGCCCTTCGCATCTGGCGGTTCACCATGGGCGGTGAGCAACGGCCGTCCATCCCGTTCTATGTTTATATCGTCGAGGCGTGGACCTACCTGTACGAATCGGTGGCCCAGCCGCGAATGAAGAAGTGCTCGGAAAAAGGCCGGTGGCTGGGACATTGGCTGCTCGCCCTGGGCGTGTTCATGATGCTGGCCGTCAAGATTTTCGCTCTGCGGTGGTTTCAAACCGACAACATCTATCCCTTGTACCACCCGCAGCGCTGGCTGGGATACCTCGCCGCCGTCTTCATCTTCTACGGCGTCGGCGACATCTTCGTCGGACGGGCGCAGGCGAAGAAGGAAATCTATAAGGAAACGCGGATGGAGGATCTGATCTTCCCCATCCTGCTCCTGCTCACGGCGGTCAGCGGACTCGCCGCACACATCTTCAGATATGCAGGCTTTGCGCTCTGCGCTCACTTCACGTACGCCCTGCACGTGATCGTCGCCACGCCGATGCTGCTGGTGGAAATGCCTTTCGGGAACTGGGCGCACATGATCTATAGACCGCTGGCATTGTACTTCCTGGCGGTCAAGGAGCGGGCCGCGCAGCTAGCGCCTGCCGGGGAGGCCATCAGCCATGTCGTCTGAACTAAAACAAACCCATCCGGTCGGCGCCGCCCTGGTAGTGGGCGGCGGTGTCGGCGGCATGCAGGCGGCCCTCGATCTCGCCAACGGCGGCATCAAGGTGTATGTGGCCGAACGCGGCCCTGCGATTGGCGGGGTCATGGCCCAACTCGACAAGACTTTTCCCACCAACGATTGCGCCATGTGCACTCTGGCGCCGCGTCTGGTCGAACTCGGCCGGCATAAGGACATCGAAATTCTCACCTTGGCGGAACTGGAACGCGTCGAGGGCCAGCCGGGGAATTTCACGGTCGGGATCAAGCAGCAGCCGCGTTTCGTGGATGCGACAAAATGCACAGGCTGCGGCTTGTGCACGGAGAACTGCCCGATAACGCTGTCCGCCGAGTTCGAACAGGGCTTGGCAGAGCGCAAGGCAATCTACCGGCCGTTCCCGCAAGCCGTCCCCAACATCTTCGCCATTTCGCGCCGCGGGACCTCTCCCTGCGAGGCGGGATGCCCCATCCATCAAAGCGCGCATGGCTATGTAACTCTGATCGCGCAAGGACGCTTCGAAGAGGCGGCCCACGTCATTCTTCGGGACAACCCGCTGCCGTCGATCTGCGGCCGGGTCTGCACCCACCCCTGCACCACCGCCTGTACGCGCAAAAAGGTGGACGATGCGGTGAATATACCGGCGTTGAAGCGCTTCATTACCGACCGCATCCCCGCTTACAAACTGCCGCAACCGGCCGTGCCCGACCGTGCGGAGAAGATTGCCATCGTGGGATCGGGCCCAGCCGGTCTCCTCTGTGCCTATGAACTTCGGCAGAAAGGCTATGGCGCGACGATCTTCGAAGCGCTCCCGGTGGCCGGCGGCATGTTGGCGGCGGGTATTCCGGCTTTCCGGCTGCCACGGCCCTTGCTGAACGCCGAAATCGACCGTATGCGCGCGATCGGCATCGAGATCCTGCTGGAAACGCCGGTGGGCCGCAGCATTACCATGGAAGAATTGCGCAAGGGCTACGCGGCGGTTTTCATCGCCATCGGGGCCCACGTGGAACGCAAACTCAAAGTTCCGGGGGAAGATCTCCCGGGCGTCACTGGTGGCGTGGAGTTTCTACGGCGTGTGAACATCTCGGGTCCAGAAAAGCCGGGACGTCATGTGCTGGTGGTGGGAGGGGGCAATTCCGCACTGGACGCGGCGCGCGCCGCCCTCCGTTGTGGGGCTGAAGACGTAACCATCGTCTACCGGCGAACGCGGGCGGAAATGCCCGCCGACCCTCGCGAGGTGGAAGACGCAGAGCGCGAGGGCATCAAGTTGATGTTCCTCGCCGCCCCGCAGTCGTTCAAGAAGGGCCCCGACGGGCGCGTAGCCGGCTTGGAGTGTTTGAAGATGAAGCTGGGCAAGCCCGACGCCAGCGGCCGGCCTTCTCCGGAACCGATTCCAGGCTCGGAGTTCGTCATTCCCTGCGACTTTGTTGTAGCCACGATTGGCCAAGTCCCCGATGTGGCTGCTCTGGGTGAGCGCCTCGGTCTGGATACCACAAAATGGGGAACGTTCCGCGCCGATCCCTTAACGCTGGAGACTTCGCTGCCCGGTGTGTTTGCCGGCGGAGATTGCGTGACCGGTCCCGACGTGGTGGTGACGGCGATGGCGGCGGGCAAAAAGGCCGCCACCTCTATCGATCGCTGGCTCAACAAAAAGGACCTCCGGGCCGGACGCGAGCTGGAAGCGCCGTTCCACACCGAGTACGTCGTGGACACTGCCGGCGTGCTGATGCAACGCCAAATACGGGTGCCTTCTCTCGACGCCGCCACCCGCGGCAGGAACTTCGACGAGGTGCACACCGGCTACACCGAAGAGCAAGCGATTGCCGAGGCCAAGCGCTGCCTGGACTGCGGCATCTGCTGCGATTGTCATCTCTGCGCAGACGCCTGCCAGGCCCATGCCATCGACTACACACAAAAAGAGCAAATCAGGGAGTTGCAGGTAGGCGCCGTCGTCCTCGCACCCGGATACGAGATCTCAGACGCCCGGCTGCAGAAAGACCTGGGTTATGGCCGCTTCCCGAATGTGGTCACGGCCCTGGAGTTCGAGCGAATTCTGTCTGCCTCCGGCCCCTACTCCGGCCATGTGCTCCGGCCCTTCGACCGCAAGCAGCCGAAGCGGATTGCCTTCCTGCAGTGCGTTGGTTCGCGGGATGCCGAACACGACTACTGTTCGTCCGTCTGCTGCATGTACGCCACTAAAGAAGCCATCATCGCCAAAGAGCACCTTGGCGAAGGCCTGAAGTGCGACATCTTCTTCATGGACCTGCGCGCCTTCAGCAAGGGCTTCGAGCAGTATTACCACAGAGCGGAAGAGCTCGGTGTGCGGTATATCCGTTCTCGCGTGCCAAAGATCGAGGAAGTCGCTGGGACGCGCGACCTGATCGTCGAGTATCTCGGCGAGAACGACAAGAGGCTCCACGAGGAATACGACATAGTCGTGCTGTCGGTGGGCATGGATCCGCCGAAAGACGTGAAAGCGCTGGCCGAACGAACGGGCGTGGCGCTGAACAAATTTAACTTCTGTGGGACCAACACATTCCACCCCGCGGAATCCTCGCGAAAAGGAGTCTTTGTGGCCGGACCGTTTGCCGAGCCCAAAGATATTCCGGAAACTGTCATGCAGGGTTCGGCCGCCGCCGCCCAGGTGCTCTCGCTCTTGCGAGAAGCCAAAGGCACGCTGATCAAGCCCGAGATCTACCCAGCCGAAAGAGATGTGAAGGGAGAAGAGCCGCGCATCGGGGTCTTTGTCTGCCACTGCGGAACGAACATCGGCGGCGTGGTAAATGTCCCCACCGTGTTGGAGTATTCCAAGACGCTGCCCAATGTCGTATACGCCGAGGCCAACCTCTATACGTGCTCCAATGACACCCAGGAAACGATTAAAGAGAGGATCAACGAACACCATCTGAACCGCGTGGTCGTCGCCTCCTGCACACCTCGTACCCACGAGCCCCTGTTCCGGAACACCCTCCGCGAGGCGGGACTCAATATGTATCTCTTTGAGATGGCGAACATCCGCGACCAGTGCTCCTGGGTCCACATGCAAGAGCCGGAAAGGGCCACGGAGAAATCCAAGGACCTGGTGAGGATGGCGGTGGCCAAGGCACAACTGCTGGAGCCGCTCACCCGGATGTCTATCACCGTCAACAAGGCATCTCTGGTCGTCGGTGGCGGGCTCGCCGGCATGACGGCCGCGCTGGCGCTCGCCAATCAGGGATTCAACGTTCACCTGGTCGAGAAGCAGAACGAACTCGGCGGGAATCTGAAGCACATCCAATACCTGCTGAACGGGGACAAACCGCAAGCCGAGCTAAAGCGGCTGCAGGAGGAGGTCAACCGCAACGACAGAATCTGTGTCTATACCGGAGCTGTGATCGAGAAAATCGAAGGCTCAATCGGCGACTTTAAGACTACCGTTGCCGTTGGCGGCCAAACCACGGTGGTCAAGCATGGCGTGATCATCGTTGCTAGCGGAGCGCGGGAGCACCAACCCAAGGAGTACCTGTATGGCCAGGACGAAAGGGTAATAACACAGCGAGAACTCGAAGCGCGTCTGGTTTCGGGCGATGGCTTCCTGAAAGCGAATGGAAAGCAAAAAACCGTGGTGATGATCCAATGCGTCGGTTCGCGCGACGCTGAACATCCGTACTGTTCGCGGGTGTGCTGCGCCGAGGCGGTCAAGAATGCGCTGCGGATCAAAGCACTCTCGCCGCAAACCCATGTTTATGTCCTCTACCAGGACATTCGCACCTATGGATTCAAAGAGGAGTACTACACCCAGGCGCGGCAGCAAGGCGTCGCATTCGTCCGCTATAACGGGGACCGCAAACCTGAAGTAGCGCGAAACGGCAAGGGGCTCCAGGTTTCCGTCTTCGACCAGACGCTCGGCCTGCCCTTTACCATCGCCGCCGATGCGGTGGTGTTGTCGGCGGGCATTCAGCCTCAGGATGACAATCGCCAACTGGCGCAGCTTCTCAAGGTACCATTAAACAGCGAAGGCTTTTTCCTCGAAGCGCACATGAAGCTGCGCCCCGTCGACTTCATGACCGACGGCGTCTTCCTCTGCGGGCTGGCGCATTCTCCCAAGAGCATCGAGGAATCCATTATCCAGGCCCAGGCGGCCGCCGCCAGAGCATCCACCATCCTCTGCCGGGACAGCATTGAGCTGGAAGGCAACATATCGCACGTCGTCGACGCTAGCTGCGACGGGTGCGCCTATTGCATCGACACCTGCCCCTACAAAGCGATCACACTACTCGAGTACATGTGGCAGGGGAGCATCAAGAAAGTCGTCGAAACCAACGACTCCGCCTGCAAGGGCTGTGGCTGCTGCCAGGCTACGTGTCCAAAGAATGGCATACTCATATATGGGTTTACCCTCGAGGAAATCGAGGCCCAGATTCACGCTGCTTTGGGAGTATCGTAATGGACGACAACTTTGAGCCCCTGATCATCGCCCTGTGCTGCAACTGGTGCTCCTATGCCGGCGCAGACTTGGCCGGCGTTTCCCGAGTACAATACCCGCCCACGATCCGTATTGTCCGAGTCATGTGCTCGGGAATGGTGCATCCCAACCTGGTGATTGATGCGTTTACCAAGGGAGCGGACGGCGTCCTCATCTTGGGCTGCCATCTGGGAGATTGTCACTATCAGGAGGGCAATTACAAAACGGAAAAGCGCGCCGATGCCATCAAGCTGATGCTCGCGGATTTCGGCATCGAGGAAGAGCGCTTTCGCCTGGAATGGGTTTCGGCGGCCGAAGGACCGAGGTTTGGGCAGGTGGTGCGGGATTTCACGGAGCAAGTGAAAAAACTGGGGGCCAGCCCGTACAGGTCGTAAAACGATCGGCGCGGCTGCAGCGCCGATTGCAGGAATGGCACAGTTTGCGACCGGAAGTTAAGGTACGCATTTGAACATGCCGGAGTAAAGCACAGCGGAGAATCTCTCCGCCGAGATCGCCCGCACTCTGATCAGCAAAACCCAACGGGCCACACGGCGCGGGTCCACTACCAAAGACATGATCCTGTCCTTGACCTGGCAGGAGAACCATACGAAAATAGCGCGGAGCCTCAAGGCTATCATTCTATGATTGCTTGGAGGAACCATGCCATGGTCAAGAACCGTGTTCTGATGCAGGTCGTCGCGTTGGCCGTGTTCTTCGCCTTTATTACAACCGTCCAAGCTTCAGTGGAACCTTGTGACCAGTCGCTCATTGACGGGCTGCCCCCGGCTACCACCTCCTACATCTACCCGCGTGTGCCAGTAGTGCCCTTTCAATTTTGGGACAACAACCAAGGCTATTGCGGCGAAGCGAGCATGATTGTTGCCGGACTCGCCTACGGGCAGTGGATGTCGCAATACGACGCCCGGCTCATCTGTGGTACCGGTTTGGGCCAGTCGGGGGCGCCAGTGACCACGAATGCCTACTGCTCTTCGAATGGCTATTACCCCAATTTCAATGTCTACGCACTCTTGGAGGTCCCGAACACTGGCGTCACCGGAAAGCACGTGTTTGGATCGTTTCCGACATGTCTCGCGAATATGCGCTTGGCCTCAACCTATTGGCCCTACCAGGGCGTGGCGGCTAAGCAACCCGCAATGGGATGCACGGGAACGACAGCATCCGGGGCGAACTGTCCCGGCTATCAACAGTACATGTCCTGGGTAAAGCAGCAAGTGATCAACGGCAACATCGTCGCTGTTGGGGTTTTGCTGGGGGACAACACCTTAGCTGGCGACCAGTACGATCACATTGCTGATGTCGTCAAGATTGGCACCAATCACTCAGTGACGGACCCGATCTACTACCCTGATGACGAAATATTCATCATGGATGAGGGCGTTTACTGGTACAACGGGACTAAGGCCACAAACCTCACTACCATATCACCTCCTCCGGGCTCGCTGGGTGGTCCGGCGACAGGGCAAACGACGGAATGTACGCCGTACGTATTCGGTTACACCTTTGCGGAAATGGGGGCATCCACTGTTCCCACAGCCACTGAAGCCGCCATCGCACAGCATAAGTACTCCATTGTTCTTCCCGCCAACTCGGCGATTTCGTGGCCAACCGGTTTCAACGGCAAGGAATCCGGGCCCGGTTCCGCAGGTAAGATCACTGGGCCAAACGATTTCGCGGTTGCTATCACCGGTGTTCTAGATACATACGGGGAGACCGTTCCGGTTACGCTCACGGCAGCAAACGCGGGCCAGCCTGGCGCCATCGTCGGACCGACTTACCAAAATAACGTTGTGAATCCGGAGGATCCCCTGGCCGGGTATGACTACGAATACCCTTACATCGGGACTTCCACTTCAGGGATAGGACCTGCTAGCTGTACGAATACTCCGCCGAGCCATTGGATGACGAACTTTGGCCTGCAACCCACGGTGAGTGGCCTTACACCCGGTGTTTCCTACAACTTGTATGAATACCAGTTTGAAACCCCATATACCACGGACAGTATGGGCGGGGACGGCACTTGGGCAGGGACGGCACAGGCTGCGCTGGCGGTCCCGGTTACTGCCTTCAATGCCAACTCGGCCCCAGGAGGAAGTACCCCGTACAATATGGTCACTAATTTTACCGCGTCCGGTTCCACCTACACCGCGGCCACCCTCACTACTACCTCCGACCAGATCGTGGTGTACCGCGCCGTTCCGGCCTCGCCGGGACTGTACAGTCCGGCTAACGGTTCCAATCTGACCAGTACCTCGGCGACGTTCGCGTGGGACAGCTCTTCCCCCGGTGCCGGCCCAGACTATGGAGCTACGGCTTACCAGCTAAACGTCGGTAAGGAACAAGGAGGAAACGAGTACTACCAATCCGGCAGCCTGCCCGCTACCACATTTTTCCAAACTGTAAGTTCGCTTCCCTCCGACGGCAGCATTGTGTGGGCGCGCTGGTCCTATTTAGTGAGTGGAACCTGGCAATACAAAGATTACCAGTATACCGCCGAGCTGGTGCAGCAGCCGCAGACGATAACGTTCACGCCGCCGCCTCCGGCGAGTGCGGCCAACAACAGCAACTTCACGGTAGCGGCCACGGCGACCTCGGGCTTGGCGGTAACTTTCAGCAGCTCGGGCTCTTGCACCAATTCCGGCGCGACCTACACCATGACCAGCGGCAGGGGAACGTGCTCGGTGATTGCAAACCAGGCGGGCAACACATACTGGCAGGCGGCGCCGACGGTCACGGACACCGTGAGGGTGAAGCGGTTCCCGCTGCAACGACAATCGCCGTGACCTGGGTCACAGACGTAATAATTCAACTCAGTTTGAGGACTGAACACGCTGCTGCTGTTATTGGTGGCGTCGTTGGCTGTAAGGAGCCTTTTAAGTTCTGTCATCCTGTCTATAACGACGCTTGAGTTGTCAAGGCAGACTTCGCCGTCGACGCGGATGCGCCTGCTTTTCTTTCCCTGGCGGTTTTGCTTTTTTGCGCGAAGCATTTCTGGGCTCGTGTTTTGGAATCCTACAGTGGAACCCGCTGGTTCCACCAACCATCTATTCGGCAACTGCTGGCCGAAGGCGTGTCCGTCCCTACGTGGTTTCGGGCGGAAGCGGCGTCTTCTTACGCCACTCCGTCGCTTGCTCGTAGGCATACGCGGCTTGCAGCAACACGTCTTCACGCCAAGGAGCGGCGGCTAGTTGCAAGCCAATCGGCAGGCCGTCTTTTGTGAATCCGCAGGGAACGGAAATCGTGGGAATTCCCCAGACATTAAAAGGGCGCGTGTTGCGCAGCATGATCAGTTCTTGCGCGCGCAGGTTGTCGGGATGTTCGCGCAGATCGGCGATCGCGGGCGGCGGGATCGGAACAGTCGGCGTCAGCAGCACGTCCACTTCATCTTCAGAAAATATCTTTCGGATGGCGTGACGGCTTGCTTGCAGATCGCGGCTGGCGCGGAGAGCATCGGACGCGGAAATGCCCGCGCCGGATCGAATGCGAGCGAGCGTCGCGGGCTGATAAAGCTCCGGTGAGCGCGTTACGAACGGCTCGTGATAGGCATAGGCTTCGGCGCTCGCCAGCGTGCGGTCAGTCGAGACTTCGAGTTTCACCTCGCGAATCTCAGCACGAAGTTCGCGAAAAACCTCGATTGCTTTTTCGATGGCGGCGGCGACCTCGGGATGGAGATCGTCGAAGAAAAATTTCCGCGGCACTCCGATGCGCAGCCTGGGTGTGGGTTGAGTGATAGGTTGAGAGATCGCGGCGACGAAATCCGGCACAGGCGCGTCAATGCTGGCGGGATCGTCTGGGTCGTAACCTGCGAGCGCTTGCAGCATCAAGGCCGCGTCATACACCGAATTTGCGATTGGGCCGACGTGATCGTAAGACCACGACAATGGAATGACTCCCCGGGCGCTCACGCGGCCATGCGTCGGCTTGAGTCCGACGACTCCGCAGTAGGCGGCGGGCAGGCGAATGGAACCGGCGGTGTCGGTGCCGACGGCGGCGAAGCCGAGGCCCGCAGCGACGCTGGCAGCGGAGCCTCCCGAAGAGCCGCCGGCGACGCGCTTCGTGTCCCATGGATTGTGGACCTCGCCGAAGAAGCTGACCATCGAGCTGCCGCCGTAGGCGAATTCGTGCAGGTTCTGCTTGCCGAGAACGATTGCGCCAGCGGCGCGCAGGCGGCGGACGACTTCGGCGTCTTCGGCGGGAACTGCGGTCTCCGAAACAGCGCGCTGGCGGCGGTGGTGCGGACGCCGGCGGTATCGAGAATATCCTTGAGTCCTATGGGGATGCCGTGCAGCGGGCCGCGATAATCTCCGCGCAGAATTTCCCGCTCGGCGCGCCGCGCCTGGTCGAGCGCGGAATCGGCCGTGACCGTGATGAAGGCGTTGAGCGCCGGGTTGAGCCTCTCGATGCGCGCCAGGCAATCGCGGGTGAGTTCAACGGGAGAGATGGCGCGGTCGCGAATTTTCTGGCTTAGTTCGCGGATGGTATGGGGCACATGATCCTCGTTCGGCCGCAGTGTCTCACAGAGTTGCCATGACCCGTGGAGGATAACACGATAATTAACTCGACTGTGTGGTAGCGGGGCGGAGCCTGCCCGCTTTGTCGAAGCCCCGAGCGAAGCCGAGGGGAAGCCGAAGGGCCCCGCTTGGACGGGGCAAAGCCCCGTCCCCACACAGGATGATTCTCACACAAAAAAACCTCCCGCTTTCACGGGAGGCCGCAGGGGAGGAAACTGCTACTTCTGTTGCGGTTGATCCTGAGTCGCGCTCGCCGCAGCAAGCTGCTCCAGATTGTTTTTCAAAAGGCTGATTTCAACGCGGCTGCCAATGGCGCGCTTGGGCTTGGCTTCGCCCGCGGAGGCTGATGCCGGAGTGGGCGCGTTGCCCATGCCGACGAGGTAAATCCGGTAGACCGGAATGTCGTGGTTCAGCACCAGATAGCGGACAACCGACTCGGCCATCTTTTGCGAAGCCGCGATCGCCTCTTGCCCCCGGCCGGAGGCAAAGCCCTGCACTTCGACGACATAGCCGCGCTGGTTCTTCAGCGGAGTGGCCATTTCATCGAGAGCGGCCTTGGCTTTCTCGCTCAGCACGGTCTGTCCGGGCTTGAAACGAATTTCGGTTTGGGCCGTGGGCTGGTACTGATCGATGTTGGTGACCACCTGTTCGACCGTATTCAGCCGGGTGTTCGCTTGCTGCGCGGTCTGCTGCGCGGCCTGCGCCTTGTTGCCGGCGTCGATGGCATGTTGATCGGCCTCGCCGGCCTTGGCCGAAGCGAGCTGGATTCCCTGCTGCGCGCGCGCATCGGTGTCCTTGATCGCCTTGCTGTTGGCGGCCGTTAACTCATCGAGTTCGTTGATGCGGTCGCGGATCGGCTGCGTCTGCCGCGCCACGTATTTCTTGCGCGCGAACGGGTTCACGCGGCCCCAGAAGCCTTCGCGAGTTTCCGGTTGTAAAGGCTCCTTGCCGGTGGCGCTGTCGGCCTTCGCGGCCGTCTGGGACGTGGGTTGGGCCGATGATGTTGGGCCGGCGCCGATTGTGCCGACGCAGGCTCGGTCGCGGGAGTGGAATTGTCTTGCGCGAAAGCTGGCACAGCCAGAATTACGGCCAGCAGGAGAGCGAACACGATGCGGTTTTTCATTTTGAACTTCCTCCAAGTGGGAAGTGGGAGAGCCACTCCCGGCGCCTTCCGGCACGATTCGGACACGGAATGCAATTGCTTTTTGTCATACGTATTGTACTCCAGCATTTCTTTGCAGCGCGCGGCGCCTGGCGGCAATTTTGGCGGGAAGCGATATAAAAACTGCGTGCAGGGGTCTCGGCACAGGTGAAGACAATGCTCCGATACGAATAGCGCTTGCACCACGCGCTGCTACCCGCCGCAGTACTTCTCATACTGCTGGAAGATGAACGGGTCGGTCATGCCGGCAATGTAATCGCAGATGACGCGCGCCAGCGGCTCGTGGCCGGATTTTTCGCGGTAGTTGCGCGGCAGGTCGCCGGGTTCTTCCATCCAGTGGGCGAAGAGCTCTCCGATAATGCGCTCGGCGTCTTCTTTCTCCGCCGCCAGCGCCGGGCTGTAGTAAAGATTTTCGTAGAGAAATTCTTTCAGCCGCCGTTGCGCTTCCTCGACGGGCGGGCTGAAGGCGGCCAGCCGCTCCCTGTGGCGGCGGACATCTTCCAGGGAACGCGCGCCCGCGGCTTGCACGCGCTGCGCCGTGTTCGCAATCAGGTCTCCGACTAATCTGTCGAAAATGCTTTTCAACGCCTCGTTGAAGACCAGTTTCTCGGCGGCGTTCGGATACCGTCCTTTCGCCTCGCCGTAATGACTCGCGAAAAGATCCACGCCGTCCGCAATCTGCTCGACCGTGAGCAACCGCGCTTCGTAGCCATCGTCGAGATCGGCGGTGTTGTAGGCAATCTCGTCGGTCAGGTCGATGAGCTGCGCTTCGAGCGGCGGACGCAGATCAAGCAAATATTCAGCGAGTTCAGGATGGTCTTTGGAATTCGCATCGTAATCGTGCGAGTGCTTGACGATGCCCTCGCGCACTTCGAAAGTAAGATTCAGCCCGCGAAACGCGGCGTAACGGAGTTCAAAGTCCTCGACAAGCCGGAGCGCGTGCAAGTTGTGATCGAAGGATAACCCGTGCTGGCGCATGGCGGCGTCGAGCGTTTTTTCTCCGGCGTGGCCGAACGGAGGATGCCCAAGGTCGTGCGCCAGGGCGAGCGCCTCCACCAGATCGGTGTTGAGTCCAAGTTGCCGGGCGATGGTGCGCGAAATCTGCGCGACCTCAATGGTATGAGTCAGCCGGTTGCGAAAGTGGTCGGAGTAACGCCGGGTGAAAACTTGCGTCTTCGCTTCCAGGCGGCGAAAGGCGCGGGCATGGACGATCCGGTCGCGGTCGCGTTGAAAATCGTTGCGATAGGCGTGCGGCGCTCGAAGTGGCGGCGTCCGCGGGAGTCTTCTACGCGCACCGCATAGTCGGCGAGCATGAGAAGAGTTTAGCAGCGAATCCAGTTTTGCTGTGACCACGGATAGCTGCCGAGCTACGCTCAGCTTGGACCCTTCGGCTTCGCTCAGGGCAGGCTCGCGAGACGCCCGTCCCCACACGAACAAGCGGCTTCCCACACGAACAATCGGCTACGGCTTCGCGCCCTCTTCCCTGGCCAGTTTCATCTTGGCGGAGTCGAGCTTCTTCTGCGCCCGCGCCACGTCTGCCTGGTCTACGTCGGCGGCAAGCGTGCGGTTCCACTCGCTGAGAGCGCGCTCCCAGTTGCTCGCGGCCAGCTTCAGGCGTCCGGTTTTCTGGTAAAGATCGCCCAGGTGGTCGTGGACCGTGGGATCGGTATTGATCTTCTGCGCAGCTTTCAGCAGGTTGTCTTCCGCCAATTCATATTTTCCCAGACGGAAGTAAGCCCAGCCCAGCGAATCGAGATAGGCGCCATTGGCGGGATCGAGAGCGACAGCGCGCTTGATGTATCCGAGCGCTTCTTCCAGCTTCATGTTCTGGTCGGCCAGCATGTAGCCCAAATAATTCAGCGCCGCAGCATGTTCCGGATCGCTGGCCAGTACCTTCTTGAACTGCTCTTCCGCTTCGGAGTAGCGCTTCTCGCGCTCGAAAGCGGAACCGCGGAGAAACCAGACGTATCTCCTTGTCCTCCGTTTTTTTCGCTAGCTGCTCGGCTTTGTCCAGCGCCTGCTGGGCCTCGCTGAAGCGGCGCAGCCGCGTGTTGATCTCGGCCAAGGTGAGATAAACCTGGCGGTCGTCGGAGTTGGAGTTGGAACTGGAGTTGGAGTTGGCATCGCCCTTCAACATTCCACGAACGTCCTGGAGCGCTTTGTCGGCTTCGCCCATGTCGGCGAGCTCTCCCGCCAGCACCATTTTCAGGTCCCGGCTGGTGGGCAGCTTCTGCACCGCTTCTTTCGCCGTATCGAGGGCCTTCTGCCATTGCTTGGCGTCGCGCCAGGTATCTATGATCTCCTGATAGCCGCGCTCGATGTCTTCGTCGCCGCCCAGGGCGACAATCTCGCGGAAGGTCTCAATGGCGGACTCATTGTTCCCCTGGTCGCGGTAGATCGTGCCCAGCCTCTCCAGAAACACCGCCCGATTGCTCCTCTCCCCGTTCGAGTACTTGCCGCCGGGCATTTCCGATTTCTTCAGCAGGTCGCGCATGATCGGGATGGCTTCGTCGTAGCGGCCCTGCGCCTGGTAGATGGCGGCAATGTTGTAGGGAACTTCGACCGAGTCCTGCACCATGGACTCGGCTTTTTTCAGATCGTCGAGCGCGAGGTCGAATTTGCCCTGCCTCTTGTAGATTTCCGCGATGCGCACGTAGGTCTGCGCATCTTCCGGGTCCGCGTCCGCGATCACCTTGTATTGCTCCAGAGCGGCATCGGCCTGGCCATCGTTCAGCAGGTTCTGGGCGAGGCCGCGGATCGCGTCCAGATTGTCGCGGTCCATGGCAATCGCGTGCCGGTACGCGTCGATGGCTTCCTTGTATTGCTTTTGCTGCTCGTAGGTATAACCGAGCGCCGAATAGAGCTTGGCCGAACGCCCCGGATTCGGCACCGAACTGAGCGCCTGCGCGGCGCGCACCGTGTCGCCCAGTTCGTTGTAGAGATAGGCCAGCGTCGTCACCGCTTCTTCGGAATCCGGCTGCAGCGCCACCGCGGTCTTGAATTCGCTCTCCGCTTTTTGCAGATCGTTGTTCAAGCGATACAGCCGCCCAAGAAGCAGGTGGTCGTCCATGCCGCCGGGTTGCAGACGGACGATCTGCTCATACTGCTCGATCGCGAGTTTCAGCACGCTCTTGGAACCGCTGCCCGCCTGCATGTCGCCCAGCGAGCGCAGATAGATCCTTCCCAGCAAGCGCCGAGCTTCAAGATTGTCGGGATTGCGCTTGATGAGGTCCTGCGCCTCGAGGACGGCGTCGCGAATGCGCCCGGTACTGTTATAGAACTCGGCCAGGCCGGAGGTCAGGTACGCGGAAGTTGGGTCGGCATCGATGGCGGCGCGGTATTCCTCAATGGCTTTGCTGGCAAATTCGCTGCGGCCGTATTTGTCCACTTGTTCCTCGTACATGTGCGCGAGGACGAAGTGATAGTAAGCGGCGGCGCGGTCGGGCGTCTTTGCCTTCGCGTCGGTCTCGCCGCCGGCGGCAGCCGGGGAATCCGCGGCGCGAGCGGGCTGATCTTGAGCATGTAAACCCTGCGCCGGCAACTTCTGGGCCGGCAAAAAAGTCCCGGCAAGAACCACATAGACAATCCAAATCCGTTTTTTCATGAAAAATCCCGAAACCAGGGAATTGCAGCCCTCACAGCCAGATTAGATGCCGGTCCCCAGCCGTCCGCATTTTCTAATTCTACCCTCGGCAGACCGATCGGCGGCGGTAAAGACAGGCCGGGGCTAACGCCGGAAGTACAGGGGCTTTAGACGGTTAATTATGGAGGGACGGGCGTCTCGTGAGCCTGCCCTGAGCGAAGCCGAAGGGTCTGGCCGGGCGGGGACGCCCGGCCCTCCACCAGCAAGCTTGCGGCGGCTAATGTCTGAAATGCCTTACTCCGGTGAAGATCATGGCCAGCCCCAGCCGGTCCGCCGCTTCGATCACTTCCTGGTCGCGCACCGAGCCTCCCGGCTGAATGATCGCCGTCGCCCCCGTCTTGGCGATTTCCTCGACGCCATCTGGGAACGGGAAGAAAGCGTCGGAAGCGGCCACCGTTCCCTTCAGCGGCAATTGCGCTTTCATCGCGCCCAGCTTGCAGGAATCGACGCGGCTCATTTGCCCGGCGCCCACGCCCACGGTTTGCCCATCGCGAGCGTACAGAATCGCGTTCGACTTCACATGCTTGCAAACCTTCCACGCGAAAAGCAGCGCCCGCTTTTCTTCCGCCGCCGGCGGGCGCTTGGTGACAACTTTCAAATCGCTTTCGGCCAGCTTGTGCAGATCCGAATCCTGCACCAGCATGCCTCCGGAAATATTTTTCAGCACCCAGCGGGTGCCCCATCCTAACGTCGCGTTTTCTGCGACGTTAGGGTGGGCTTGCGGAACTTCCACCAGCCGCAGGTTCTTCTTCGACGCAAACGCCGCTTTCGCGCCTTCGTCGAACGCGGGCGCGGCGATCACTTCCAGAAACAGCTTGGCCATCTCGTCCGCCGCCGCCGCATCCACCGCGCGATTCACTCCAATCACTCCGCCAAACGCCGACACCGGATCGCATTCCAGCGCCCGCAGGTAAGCCTCGACGAGCGTCTTGCCAGTTGCCGCGCCGCAGGGATTGGTGTGTTTGATAATGGCGCACACCGGCTCGTCAAACTCCTGCGCCAGGTCCCACGCGGCTTGCAGATCGACAATGTTGTTATAGGAAAGCTCCTTGCCCTGCACCTGGCGCGCATGGGCCACACCCGCGCCCGAACCATCAGCGTACATGGCGGCCTTCTGGTGCGGATTCTCGCCATAGCGCAGGTCCGCCACTTTTTGAAAAGACAGCCGCAGATTCTGCGGAAAGCCGGCCGCCGCGCGCAACGCAAAGTCTCCGCCTACACGCTCCAGCGTCGAAGCGATGGCGGAATCGTACGCCGCCGTGGTGGCAAACGCCTTCTGCGCCAGCCGCCATTTCGTTTCCCTGGACAACGCTCCGCCCGAGCGCGCCATCTCCTCGGCGATCGCCGCGTAATCGGCGGGCGACGTGACCACCGCGACATCCTGAAAATTCTTCGCCGCCGAGCGGATCATCGAAGGCCCGCCAATATCTATGTTCTCGATCAATTCTTCAAACTGAACGCCCGCCTTGGCCGCGGTCTTTTCGAAAGCGTAGAGATTGACCACGACCATGTCGATGGGCAAAATGCCATGCGCGGCAACCGCCGCGCGATGGCCGCTGTCGTCGCGCCGATGCAGAATGCCGCCGTGGACCTTCGGATGCAGCGTCTTGACACGCCCATCCAGCATTTCCGGAAACCCGGTCAGCTCGGAAATATCTTTCACCGCAATGCCGGAATCGCGCAGCAGCTTGGCCGTGCCTCCGGTAGAAACCATTTCGACGCCGAGTGCGGCGAGTTTGCGGGCAAAATCGGCCAGCCCCGATTTGTCGGTGACACTAAGAATGGCGCGCTGAATTTTAGACATGATTCCCTCCGCTGTAGATGAGTGAAGAGGAATTTTAGCAGTTTGGGAGGGAGTTCTCAGTTCCCGGTTCTCAGTTCTCAGTCTCAGAGCGGTGTACCCAGCAAGTGTGGGGACGGACGCCCACGTCCGCCCAGCCAAACTGGCAACAAGCAACTAGCCTTTAGCCGTGGCCTTCAGCTTCACCTGTCCGCCCTGTACCTCGACCGAGTACATCACGGCATTGCAATGGTGTTCCTTGCGGATCTCGCTGGTCTTTTTTCTGATGAACGTCGCGAACGATTCGAAGTTGCCGGAAACTCTTTCGCCCGCCTTATGCTTGGCTTCGGTCAGCGCCTGGTAGAGCAATTCGACCTGCTTACGCTCGGAGATCGCGCCCGAGCACTGCACCGCGAAGGGCGGCTCGGCTTCCGCGGTGTGCGTGGCGCGCTTGAGGTTAAGGCCATACACCGGACGATGCTTCGCTTCATGTTCTTCGCCGGCGCGCACGCCCTGCACCGAGAGCATCGCATCATAGGGCCGGCGGCAGCCTTCTTCACGAATCCGCATTTTCTTGCGCCACAAGTCGCTTTGCACCGCGTAGCGCTGCGCCATCTCGTTGTATCTGAAACGTTGCGAAAAGTTCATCCGCACGCCGTCGCTGAACCTGCCATCGCTGAACTTGCGAAGCAGCGACAGCACCTTCCATTCGATGTCGGTGGGAGGCCGTTTGGCCGTATTGTTGAAGAAAATCTCGTACTCGATCTTCAGCCGCCGCAGTTGATCATCGAGCACTTGCAGTTCTTCGTCCGTGGTCACAAGTATCCCCTAGCTATCAGCCTAGCGTTGCAGGATGGGAATGGCGAGGTTCCCGCCGGACACGAAAGAGATGGTACGAAAGTACCGTAAGAAGCCGTCAGCATCAGCCGTCAGGTTTCAGTTCTTGACAAATCAACCACTACACCGGATTGTCCAGTTTAGTATGTGGGGGAAAATGGCTGAACGGAAGGCTGAAAACTGACGGCTGATGGCTGACAGCTATTTCGCGCTCGAGGCCATCTTCTTCACCATCGCCAGCACCAGCTTCCGGTCGCTGTCGTTCAGGTTGGCCGCATAGCGGCGCATCTGGCTGAGGAAGCGGACTTCATCGTCGGAGAGCTGCGGCATCCCCTTATGGCCGTTGCGGTGGCCTTCGGCAAAAAATTGCGACAACGCCAAATCCATCGCCCCCGCGATCTTGGCGAGCGTGTCCAGCGACGGGATGGTGTGGCCGTTTTCAACGCGCGACAGGTAGCAGCGCAACAGGCCCGTACGCTTCTCGATGTCGCCCTGCGACATGTTTCGCTGCAGCCGGAAATTTCGAATGGTCTCGCCGATATCCATAGGTAAGCGACTACGAAAACTCAGGATCAAATGCGAAAATTACGATGCGTGCATAGTAACCAGAGCAGCAACTTCTGGCAAGTGGAAATTCCTTGTCCATCCGCCAGCCTCCCCGGCCAGACTGACATTGTAAATGGAATGAGTCAATCGGGTGATCGGATCATCGGGCCATCGGGTGATCGAAATTCAAAAACGGTGTTTTCAGATCGCCCGATGACCCGATGATCCGATCACCCGATTCAATTACGGCGTGCCCTCAAACAGCGGCCAAAGCCGGTCGGCGGTGACGCGGTAGATGGCGTAGGCGCTGCCTTCGTCGAAGGTGCGCCGGAAGAGCAATTCGCCGCGTCCATCGCCGTCGGCATCGACCGCGTCGATCAGCTCCATTCGCGGAGTGACATCGAGGTGCCGCGAATCCGTCTGCGAGAAAAACAATTTTTGCAGCTCGCCTTCGAGGTTGGTGCGCGCGATCAGCGTGATCTCCTTCGGCTCTTCGACGCTTCCGCTCGCGCCCGCAGCCGCCGGGCGAGTTTTCGCGGAGAGCACCAGCACCGGCTCATTCGAATTCGAGAGATCGAAGATGCGCAAGCTCACATCGTCGAATGCAGGCTGGGGCGATTTGCCGGCGGCTTTGCCGGAAGATCTTCCAGACGACGACTTTTTGGGCGCGGGCGCAGCCTTTTTCGCCGCCGCGCTGGCCTGCTCGCCAAGCTGCGCCGCCGCCAGATCGAGCATCTTGCTGCGATAGCCGGCTTCTTCCTCCGGCTTCACAGCGTAGGTGTAAGGACGCGGATCGGGCCCGCCCGCATCGGAAATCGCCGGAATGAAAACCATCTGCGGCACAGCCACGGCGGCGTCCTTTGCCGCCGCATCGGACTTCCCCGCACCCGAGGCCGTGCCCGGCGCTTCGTCCGTCAAAGCATCGAACGTCGCATAGGGTTCTCGGCGCGCCGTCGAATCCGGCTTCCCGCGCCGCAACCGCGGCCGATTCGGATCGGAGATCGGCTCGTCCTCGGCAGGAGGAGCGAGGCAGACGTTTCGCGGGCGCCGCTGTCGCCTTCGCAGCGTTCGGCGGAGTCGGCGTGCTGGCGGCTGGCGCAGGCGGCGGCTCTGCGGGAACGCTCGCGGGCTTTTGCTGGTCTTTCTCCTTGTCTTTGTCTGCGTCCTTATCCTTACTATCGGGGCTGCCCTCGGAATCCGCCTTTGGGACTCGGCGGTGCAGCACGGGCGGCCCATCCTTGTCTTCGTCTTCAATCACCGGCGGCGCGTACTTTTTCTTTTCTCCGGTCCCTTCGTTCCCGCGGGATACCACGTCCCTTCGGCGATCCAGGCGTGGTTCAGTTGTCCCGGCTGCGTAATCGTGAACAGGCCCTGCGACACACCTGCGCGAAATCCTTCATAGACGGTGTCGAAATCGAGGGCCATGGGCACGGGCGCGGCTTTATACGAGCCCGCGTCGTAAAACTTTCCGTCCATCATTATGGCGATCGGGATGATGCGGCCTTTGTTGCCCTGGGGTGAAAGTTTTGCCGAAAGCTGGATCAGTCCCAGCGCGCGCGGCCCTTTGACCGACGCCGCCTTTTTCCCGTACTGCGAGATCACGCCCTGCGCCACCAGCCACGAGCTGGCGAGCAGAATCGCGGCGGCCAAGGTGACGGCCAACCGCCCCTTGCGGTATAACGAACTTCTATATAACGATCTTCGGCGAGGAGACGATCCCATGGAAGTCAATGATAAATCCCCAGACTTTAGTACGACGGACGAGAACGGCAAAGAGGTTGCCCTAAAAGATTTTCGCGGCCAGACCGTGGTGCTTTATTTCTATCCCAAGGCCGACACGCCCGGATGCACCAAGGAAGCGTGCAGCTTTCGCGATGCCTATAAAGAAATCAAGAGGACAGGCGTGGTGCTGCTGGGAATTTCGGCGGACACCTCGGGGGCGCAGAAAAAGTTTCAAGATAAATTCAGCTTGCCCTTTCCGCTGCTGGCCGATGCCGGCAAGAAGATCGCGGACCTGTTCGGCGTGGTCAAAGAAAAGAACATGTACGGCAAGAAAGTAAAGGGCATCGCGCGCACCACTTTCGTCATTGCCCCCGACGGCAAGATTCAGCACATCTTCCACAACGTGAAGCCCGAAGGCCACGCCGAAGAAGTGCTGGCGTATTTGAAGGGCGTGGCGTGAGAATGATGTGTTTGTGTGGGGACGGGCGCCCTCGCCCGTCCAGCCGAGCGCAGCTTGGCGACGCCCTTAGCAATACATTCCATGAATTGTCATCCCAATTATGAATTGTCATCCCGAGCGCAGCGAGGGATCTGTAGTTGGCAAGGAACTGCAGATCCCTCTCCTTCGGCTACGCTCAGGGTCGGGATGACAAAACTGGCGGAGTGCGCATGACTTCCCTCAGCCATATCACTTTGCTCAAGCCCGACTTCTTCAATCGCGATCCCCGCCGCGTGGCGCGTGCGCTGCTCGGGAAATTGCTCATCCGCAAAACGCCCAGCGGAATCATCGCCGGCCGCATCGTCGAAACCGAAGCCTATCTCGGCCAAGGCGACGCGGCGGCGCACGCCGCGGCGGGCAAGACACCGCGCAATGCCGTCCTCTTCGGTCCTCCCGGACGCGCCTACGTGTATTTCATCTACGGCAATCACTATTGCCTGAATGTCTCCTGCCTGCCCAACGGAGTTCCCGGCTGCGTCCTCTTTCGCGCCCTGGAGCCGGTAGCGGGCATCGAGCCAATGGCCGAAGCGCGAGGGATCGAGATAGCGAAAGAATCCGATCTCAAGAAGATTTCTCTGTCTCAAGAAAATTTCCTCCGGCCCAGGACGCCTAACCGAAGCCCTCGGAATCACCCGCGCGCGCGACAACGGAAAAAGCCTGATAAGCCCGCGCTCCGACTTACAAATCGCCGATGACAACTATCGCGTGCGAAAAGTAACCGTCACCCCACGCATAGGAATCGCAAAATCCGCTAACCGCCCGTTGCGTTACTTCATCGCTGGGAACCCCTTCGTCTCCGGGCAGAGGACCGTTTATACTTTTCGCAAACGTCGGAGAGGATCCGGCTAATTAGGAGAGACGAGACCACCGAGATTCTAACTCGTCATGTACGGGAGGTCGGACAGATGTGGATCACTTGGAAACACAAGGGCACTGATCCCACTTGGCCAATCACGGTCGAACAGAAAATTGACATCTTTTACGAACAAGTACAGGGATGGCAGCTACACATTGCGGATCTGATTGCCAATGGTGGAACCCCGCTCGGAAGCAATGCTAAAGTGCAGCCAATCCCGCACTCAGGCTTTGCTGTTCTTCAAATATGCCTCAGCTACTTCGAGACAATCGGAAAGTATCGAGCGCTCACAAACGGCAAAGATGGAGCCCAGTTCAAGGCTGGCGCCCAGGAAGTATTTCCTGAGTTGCAGAAGGTGCCTAACGATGTGCGTGATAAGTTGCTTGATGTACTTTACAGAGATGCAAGATGTGGCCTTTATCACAACTCGAGGACTTGTCGCGGTATTGGTCTTGGTCAACCGTTAAACGGCGGGGCAATGGCTTACGATCCCCAAGCGCAAGTACTTTTGATCAGTCCGGAACGACTACCTAATGTGCTCAAACGCCATCTTGAACACTATCGAATCGAGCCTGTCAAACCCAAACAATGTTGATCTACGCAAATGCTTCCAACGTCAGTTTGATAAAGATTTCGGTGAGAACAAGACTTTGCCTTAGCGGAGTGCCACGATCCGTAGGTGATAAACATATCCCGAAAATGTTTACCGAATGAACCCGGGATGCCCCTACGGTTCCAGCACAACATTGTCGATCAGCCGCGTAGTTCCGACATAGGCGGCGACGGCGACCAGCGTCTTTTGCGAGATTTGTTCGACGGG
Source organism: uncultured Acidobacteriaceae bacterium (assembly GCA_963772155.1). GTDB lineage: Bacteria > Acidobacteriota > Terriglobia > Terriglobales > Acidobacteriaceae > Acidiflorens. The sequence goes on from CAVYVX010000007.1 coordinate 220,604, forward strand.
ATCGAGCGTATCGGGATCGACGATCTCGAAATAATCCAAACGGACTTGCGGCTCGCGCGCGAAGACTTCCTTCGCGGCGGAGATCAGCTTCGCCGCGCTTCTTTCTCCGGCGTGAAATTGCTGCTGAGCTCCGCTGTAACGACCGTTGCAGCACCAGCGCGCGGCTGCGCTCTTCTCCGCTCAAGTACACGTTGCGCGAACTCATGGCCAAGCCGTCGGGTTCGCGCACAATGGGGCAGGCGACAATTTCCACCGGAAAATTCAAATCCCGCACCATGCGCCGGATCACGGCCAACTGCGCGGCGTCTTTCTGTCCGAAAAACGCCGCCTCGGGTTCGACGATGTGAAACAGCTTCGCCACGATGGTGGTCACGCCGCGGAAATGGCCGGGGCGGGAGCGTCCGTCGAGCTTTTCGCTCAGGCCTTCGACCACGACCCAGGTGGCCGCGTCATTAGTATTGGACTTGGGATAAATCTCCTCCACCGGCGGCGCGAAGAGGATCTCGACGCCTTCTTTTTCCAGCAGCCGGCAGTCGCGCTCGAATTGGCGCGGATACTTCGCCAAATCTTCCGCCGGCCCGAATTGCGTGGGGTTCACGAAAATGGAAACGGCCACCGCGCCGCACCGCGCTTTGGCCGCGCGCACCAGCGACAGGTGGCCTTCATGCAGCGCGCCCATGGTTGGAACCAGGCCCAGCCGTTTGCCATCTGGCGCGCGCGTCGCGGCAGGCGGCGCGAGCTTCCGGAATGGTGGCGCATATCTTCATTGCTAGGCGGCGAAAAAATTCCAGCCCCTAAAGGGGCGGTCAATCCGGACGAATTTCGGCATCGCTAAAGCGATGCCCTGATACGAACCTCGGCATCCCGAAACCAATGTCGGGAACTCACGGCGTCTCGCGGAATTGCACGTTCAATTCCTTGAGCGTCCCCAGGAGCAGGGCGCGGTTCTTGCGCAGGTCCGCTTTCGTTTGCTCCGACGGATCTTTCGGAACGGCCTGCGCCACCAGCACCACCCGTCCGTACGGCCATGCGCTCGATGGCAGCGATACCAGTTCGGCTGGGATTTCTTCCGGCGTCAACACATGGATCTCGCGATTGGAAAGGTCGAGGAAGCCGATCCCATCCTCGCGCACGATCAAATATGGATTCTGCCAACTGCTCATATCTCTGAACGGCGGATATTTTGCCGGGTTCGGCATGGGGATGGATTCGAGGCCGGTCGGTTGCCGTTTTTCCGCGACCTCCGGCTGTGGAGGCTTGGAACAGGCCACCAGCGCCCCGAGCAGAATGAATGCGGCGATCGCAGGTACAGAGTTCCGCACTGCGTCCCGCACAATATTACGCACCACCTTATTATGCACAACGATCCTCCATCCCCATTATCGCCGCATGGCGTGCTTGCGGAGGAGTACCGTTTCCAGTGCGGCCTCGGTTTCTTTCGGCAGATGGTAACTCTCGGCGTCGTTCGGGAATTGGCGCGAAACCACGTCCGACTTGAAGGCCAGCAGCGCTTGCGCGATCAGCGCGGCGGCGTCTCCGTAGCGGCGCACGAATTTTGCCGGCTGCCCAAACGTCAGGTTGACCAGGTCGTGAAAAACCAGCACCTGGCCATCGCAATCCGGCCCGGCGCCGATGCCGATGGTCGGCGTCTCGATCTCCGCCGTAATCATGGCCGCGACTTCGCGCGGAATGCCTTCGAGCACAATAAAGACCACGCCGGCGCGGTCGAGCGCGACCGCATCGCGCATGAGCTGCTCGATGGCGTTCAGCGTCCTGCCCTGCACTTTGTAGCCGCCCATCAGGTTGACCGATTGCGGCGTCAGCCCGATGTGCCCGGCGACGGGAATTTCGGCGTCAATCACGCGCCGGATCGTATCCACGCGCTTCTCGCCGCCTTCCATCTTGACCGCCTCGGCGCCGCCTTCTTTCACAAAGCGGGCCGCATTGTGAACCGCCTCGACGGGATCAGCCTGATAAGACCCATAAGGCATGTCGGCAACGAGCAGCGCGTTTTTCACGCCGCGGCGCACCGCCTTGACGTGATGCAGCATCTCGTCCACCGTGACGGAGAGCGTGTTCTCGCAGCCCAGCATGGTCATGGCCAGCGAGTCGCCCACCAGCGCAATGTCTATGCCCGCCTCATCCACCAGCCGCGCCGTGGCGTAATCGTAAGCGGTCAGGCAGGTAATGGGTTCGTGGTGAAGTTTCTTTTCCCGGATCGTAGCCGTGGTGATCTTGCGGCTGGGACAATGCCCGCCGATAGAAGTGAGACTCACAGTGTCCTCCAGTGCCCCTCCGCATCCCGCGCGGATAGAGCCTGTATGCGTCGTCTTTCAGTAGTTTGATGACGCTGAGGTGATTATAGCTGCAAAATGGGCGGCGGTCGATAGGAGTTGGGTCCAAATGTCTTCCCAGCCGTCATAAAATGGCATATTATGAAGGTATGGCCATGAGTTCCCTGAACATTTCCCTTCCCGAAGCTCTCAAAGACTACATCGAGGGCCAAGTCCACTCCGGCGACTGGAGCACGCCCAGCGAGTACATCCGCGAACTGATCCGTCAGGACAAGGAGCGGCGGTTGCGGAATCTCGAGCAGGATCTTCTTGCCGGAGTAAAAAGCCGGAGGATCGAAATTCCGGTGGCTGAGATCCGAAAGAAGGGACTAGTCGCGGCCCTCCGCGGGAAAGTGCGGCGGACGTCCAGAACCAGCCACTGACCACTACCACCATTCACTGATCTCACACCCCCGCCGCATCCTGGCCGCCCAGCGGCAGGAAATATTGCGTGCCCTTGATCGGGGCGGAGACTTTTTTCAGCAGCTCTTGCAGGTCTTCGTTGCGGTCCACGAAGTCGATCTCGGAGGTGTTCACGATCAGCAGGTCGGACTGCGTGTAGTGAAAGAAAAAATGTTCGTAGGCCTTCACCACTTCCATCAGGTAATCCTCGCTGATGGCCTTTTCGCCGGCCGCATTCTTTTTCTTCAGCCGCTTCTTCAGCACTTCCGGCGTGGCCTGCAGATAAATGACCAGGTCGGGCGTGGGCAGTTGTTCGCGGAAATAATTGAAGTAGCGATTGTAGGTATCGAGTTCCTGATCGTTGAGGTTGAGGCAGGCGAAAAGCTTGTCTTTCTCGAAAATGTAATCGCAGACGACGGTCTTGTTCGAGCGCGGACCCACGTCGAGCGCGCGCAGTTGCTCGAAGCGCCGGACCAGGAATGCGAACTGCGCCTGGAAGGCCGCGCCGCGCTCGCCTTCGTAGAACGCCTTCAGAAACGGATTGTCTTCCGGCTCGATGACCCGCTGCGCGGCCAACCGCTCGCCCAACACCCGCGCCAGCGTGCTCTTGCCAACTCGTATGGGGCCTTCGACCGCAATGTACCGGGGAAGCTCAAAAAGCTTGGCCATGGATTGTCGTCAATGGATTGTCGTGAGCAGAATATCGCGCTTCGCCGCCGGACGCAATGTGGTTGTACTCGTCCTGTAGAGGTTTGCCGTCGGCCACAAAGAACTGCATATCCGGGTAGAGCGCATGGAATTGGAAGAACAGCGAGGCCAAAGACATGGCCCTGGTCTGGCAGCTATTTGTTATTCGCCGCGATCCCATCGGCCGGCACGGGAGCGTTCCACTTCCCGTCGCGCCAGCCGCCCGGAAAGGCCCTCGACTCCAGCACCGTGAAATTCTCCGTCGACGGAGATGTTCGCGCACCTCTGACGGCTGTTCGTCGCCTCCGACCGCTCTT
>CAVYVX010000008.1:0-166825 GCA_963772155.1 uncultured Acidobacteriaceae bacterium
ACCAAGTCCCGTACTGGCGCTGGAACGGAGAAACCGCTTCAATGGAATCCATGGACCTGACGGAGCACAAGCCGGGCCAGCACGCGGCTGCGTCCCATTTCTTTCAACTCCCGCAGAAACGCAGATTGATTCTCTGCCTGCTCCTTGTGTTGGCAACGCTGGCGCTCTACAACCCGGTCACCCGCGCTCCCTTTCTCAATTATGACGATCCCGTTTACGTTACCGATAATCCCCAAGTTCGCGCCGGGCTCACCTGGAGCACCGTCGTTTGGGCCTTTCGCACCCCCGCCGCTTTGGACTGGCACCCAATCACCTGGCTCTCGTATCTCCTCGATTACCAGATGTTCGGCTTGCACGCGGCGGGCTACCATACCACCAACATCCTTATTCATGCGGCCAACGCCGTCCTTCTCTTCCTGATTCTGGAGAGCGCCACGGGCTTCGTCTGGCGCAGCCTCATCGTCGCCGTTCTTTTCGCCCTGCACCCATTCAACGTCGAGTCGGTCGCCTGGATCGCGGAACGCAAAACCGTGCTCAGCATGTTTTTCTTTCTTATCGCGCTCGCTGCCTATGGCTGGTACGTGCGCCGTCCCAGTGTCGGCCGATACCTCGCCGTCACCCTCGCTTTTGTTCTGGCCCTCATGAGCAAGGCGCAGGCGATTACCTTCCCCTTCGCTCTTCTTCTGCTCGACTACTGGCCCTTGTGTCGTTTGGGACAACGTTTCGAGCAACCTCTCGCGCGCCCGGCCGCCGACGCAGGTGAGCCTCAGGCCGTTCCCGCTCGCGGCTCTTTCATTTGGAAATTGATTTGCGAAAAGCTGCCTTGGTTTGCCCTCTCGGTCACGAGCGCGGTCGTCACCATGAAAACCGGCGGCGAGGCCTTCAGCTACATACCGGTGACGCCCGCAACCCAAGCGTCTTTTCCCCTCTGGATTCGCCTCGGCAATGCCGCGATCTCCTACGTGCAATATCTGGCAAAGGCCTTCTGGCCGGCGAATCTGGCGCTCATCTATCCCCATCCCGGATTTGCCATTCGCGTCCCCGCGATCGTGCTCTCGGCCTTCGCGCTTATCGTCCTCACGATTCTTGCCCTGATCTTCCGCCGCCGCCGTCCTTTTTTTGTTGGATGGTTTTGGTTCCTCGGAACGCTGGTGCCCATGTCGGGACTGGTGCCGATTGGCGTTCACTCCATGGCCGACCGCTACGCCTACATCCCGCTGCTCGGAATTTTTCTGATCGCCACCTGGGGCGCGGCGGATCTGGCAAGTCATTGCCATGTTCCCGCAGCCCTGTCCGCTGCCGCCACAGTTGTCATCTTCCTCGCCCTCGGATTTGCGCTGCACCGCCAGGCCGATTTCTGGAGCGACAATGTTACCCTCTGGGCCCATACTCTCCAAATCACCGGCCCAAATTACACCGCCGAAGATAACTTCGCCAACGCGTTGATCGCCGAGGGCCGGATCGAAGAGGCCTTCCCCCACCTTCTGCGGGCCCGCGCCTTGCGCCCCGACGACCCGCTCTCCACGCTCAATATCGCAACCTACCAGCAAATGCACGGCCGCTATGAAGACGCTCTCGCTGGCTATGCCCTCGTGCTGCAACTTACCAGGACCCCATCTTTGCTGGCGACCGTGCGCGCCAACAGCGGTTATGCCCACCTCTCGCTCAAGCAATACGCCAGTGCCCAGCAAGACTTCGAAGCCGCTCTCATGCAGCAGCCCGGCAACTCGCCGGCCTATCGCGGACTCGGCCTTGTGGCGCAGCGCGCCGGCGACTTTGCCCAAGCCATAAAAAATTACCAGCGCTCGGTCGAACTGCGGCCCTCGCCCGTCGGTTATCTGCTTCTCGCCCAGGCGCTCGAACTCGCAGGACAGCCCGAAGCCGCCCGCCAAGCCCAGTCCCAAGCCGCCCGCATCACCCAAGATCCCAACGACGATATCGCCACCGTAAGACAGTTGTTGGCAAACTAAGGCCGGTCTCGTGCAAGTCGAAAGAAGATTTTCCCTGTGCCCTCATGCTGCCTTTCTTGGTCGCAGGACGATGCCGCGGTATAGCATCTATCCATGCCGAAAAAACACGCCGCCTCCGCCCAGCGCGCCGAGCCCTCCGTAAAACTATCCACGCGCGGAGCCGCCCGCCTCCTGGCCCGTCACCCCTGGGTTTACCGCTCCGATATAGACGCCGCCGAGGCGGCCAACCTGCCTCCCGGAGCCGTGGTCCGCGTCCTCGATCCCCGCGGCAAATTCCTGGGCGCCGCGCTCTACAGCTCGTCCTCGCAGATCGCCATTCGCATGATCTCCCACGGCTCCGTCGCCGACCTTCCCGCTCTGGTCGCCGAGCGCATTCGCGCCGCCGTCGCCTACCGCAAAGACAAAGACCTCGTTCAGAACTCCGACGCCTACCGCATCGTCTTCAGCGAAGCCGATTTTCTCCCCGGCCTCATCGTTGATCGCTACAACGACATTCTCTCCGTGCAAACCCTCACCCAAGCCATGGACGCCCCGCCCGTCCGCCAAACCATCGTGGAGACGCTGAAAGCTGAACTGCATCCCGCCGCCATCGTCGAGCGCGTCGATCCCCGCATCCGAGAAATCGAGCAACTGCCGCCGCTCCCCTCCAGCCTGCTCTACGGCGACAAGACTTCGACCGTCATCAAAATGAACGGCGACGAAAGCAGCGCCATCCGCTTCCACTACGACGCCTTCGAAGGCCAAAAGACCGGAGCCTTCCTCGACCAGCGCGAAAACTACGCCGCCGCCGCCCTCTACGCCCACGGCGAAGCCCTCGACGCCTTCTGCTACCAGGGAGGATTCGCTCTCCACCTTGCGCTGCACCCCGCCGCCAAATGTTCGAGCGTCACCGGCGTCGATAGCTCCCGTCCCGCCCTCGAAATGGCGGAAAAGAACGCCGCCCTTAACGCCCGCGAACTGGAATGGATCGAGGCCAACGCCTTCGACCTGTTCCGGGAGTACGCCGCCGCCGACCGCCGCTACGACACCATCGTGCTCGATCCGCCAGCCTTCGCCAAGACCAAGCGCGACCTGGACAAAGCCCTGCGCGGATACAAGGAACTCAACCTTCGCGCCTGAAGATGCTGCGGCCCGGAGGGATTCTCGTTACCTGCTCCTGCTCCTTCCACGTCGGCGCTCAGGATTTTCTTGAAGTGGTGGCCGATGCCGCTCGCGATGCCCATAAAGATCTGCGCGTGGTCGAGAATCGTGGAGCGGCGAAAGACCACCCCATCCTGCTGAATGTGCCGGAAACCAGCTACCTCAAGTGCTTGATACTCAGCGTAAGCAATTGAAAAACAAGTAAATATAAAACTTGACAATGACTACACTCATGTTTTATGTTGTAGTTACGCTAATGAATAGCTGGGGAGCTTCCAAACGCTCCCGTCTGAATTTCAAGTAGGAGGATTTTCGTTATGACCATGATTACCCGTTGGGACCCGTTCCGTGAGTTCGTCACCCTGCAAGACCGCATGAACCGATTGTTCCGCGACCCGCGTGGGCCGGAAGGGCAGGATGAATCTCTGACCACGACCGCGTTCGCGCCGCCCGTGGATGTTTACGAAGACGAGCATAACGTGACACTCAAAATTGAGGTGCCCGGAATCGACGAGAAAGACATCGACGTGCGCATCGAGAACAACACGCTCACCGTCCACGGCGAGCGCAAGTTCGAGAAGGAAGAGAAAGAAGAGAACTACCGTCGCGTCGAGCGGCAATACGGCAGCTTCACCCGCACTTTCACTTTGCCGAACACGGTTGAACAGGAAACCGTCCAGGCCGACTACGACAAGGGCGTGCTGAAGATCAAGCTGGCGAAGAAAGCCGAAGCCAAGCCGAAGCAGATCAAAGTAAACGTCGGTAGTGAAAAGCAGGGCAGCCAGAAGACGCTGGAAAGCAAGGGGTCCGGCAAGGCCGCATAAGCAGTGCTCGTGTAGGGCGGACGCCCTCGCCGGGGTTCCCAGCCCGCGCGCTTTTCGCGGGCTGGGGTGGTCGTCCGCCCAGCCGGACGAAGCCAGCAGATGTAAACTCAGCGGGAGGCGAGAATCAGCGCCTCCCGTTTTATTTGAAAATAAAATGCTCTGTCATCCTGTCTATAACGACGCCTGAGTTGTCAAGGCAGACTTCGCCGTCGACGCCGATGCGCCTGCTTTTCCTTCCCTGGCGGTTTTGCTTTTTTGCGCGAAGCATTTCCGGGCTCATGTTTTGGAATCCTACAGTGGAACCCGCTGGTTCCACCAACCATCTATTCGGCAACTGCTCCCATGATTCTCCACTTCAGCCTCCCCGGCTCTACAGAGAGGCGGGCTGCCCACTCAAGCGACCGGACCCTTCACCGCTCGCCACCGGATGACTCGGGCTCACCCGCATTACGAACCAGCTCCGTGTAACTCCAGTCATGACGGAGCATCCAATACAACCTTACCGCCAATCGCCGCGCCACCATTACCCTTCGGCTTCGCTCAGGGCAGGCTCTTGGCTACCGCGCGATTGCCCTTGCGCACCCACATCCGTTTGTAGGCGCGCCGCAACTGCTCGTCGCCCCGCACCGCCGTCTGGCCCGCTTCCACCAGCAGAAACCTCATCAGACTCGATCCCTGCTTGCTGATGTGTCCCAGCCGCTGTTTGCCGCCTGAACTGTGCTCGCTCGGTACCAGGCCCAGATAACCGCTCAACTTATGCGCGTTCTCGAAGCGACTTACATCCCCCAGCGTCAACACCGTGGCCAGCGCCGTCTGCGGACCCACGCCCGGATGCGTCATCAGCCGCACCGCCGCCGGGCGCCGCACTTCCTCGGCGATCACCACATCTAACTCGGCGATCTGCCGGTCGAGTAACTCCAACCCATGGAGTAACTCGTCCCGCCGGCGCGCCGCGTGCGGCATCATCTCCAGACCGGCCAGCAATACCCGTCCCGCCGCCGTCCACAGCCGCCTGCCCTTCTGCACTCCCTGGTTCATCGCCAGCGCCTGCAGTTGGTTCTTGGCCCGCGTCCGCGCCCGCATCCGCTGATGACGGTCCATCAGCAACTGCCGCACGTCGCGCTCTTCCTCGCTCGGCACCCAGATCCGCGGAAAACGTCCTTCGACCATCAGCCGCAGGATCAGTTCCGCATCCCGGCGGTCCGTCTTCTGTTTGCGCGGCTCGGCGGCTCGGATCCGCGCCGCATCGCCCACCCACAGCTCGTGTCCGCATTCCGCCAGCAGACGCCGGAACCACTGGCACGGCGCTCCCGCCTCTATGCCCACCCGCGCCCGCTCGCCTTGCTCCCGCAGTCCCCGGTAAAACGCTGTCGCCTCGACTGGATGCGACAGCCTTTTTTCCTTCACTTCCCCCGTTCGATTGTCAAAGATCGAGAGAACTTCCAACCCGGCATGGAAATCACAGCCTATAATCAACATCGTTGGCTCCTGTCCGAGCAGCCAGTTCTCTTCACGCAAAAAACTAGACTACTCCCGCCAGGAGCCAGCGTCGTTATGAGAGCAACCCTGAGCGCAGCGAAGGGGAAGGACCTGCTCTTCAACCGCGCCCCGCTGCCCACGCCGGTTTTGCGAAGGGCGCAAGTTTACTCGCGCCTTAAGGCGATGAAAATGTGTCCGCGCTTTGGCGCCGGGCGAAACGCCAGTCCCTCCATCGTATGACTCATTACGCGCTCACTGCGCTATTTGCTCATGGCCCGCGGGTCGCCTGATCGGCGCCAAAAGCCATCGAGCCGGCCCCTTGTGGGACCGGCTCGGATGTTTGGCGGAACGACGCGGGCTGCGTGGGCAGTAATCGTCTCTCGTCTTTACGCGGTTTCCCTGTATCTCGACGCGGCAAGCCTACGGTTTCGTCACCGTGAGCGTGACCTTGGTCGTGTGACTCAGGCTCCCATACGTGCCGGTGATGGTAATGCCCTTAGATCCGGCTTTAGCCGAACTGCTCACCGCCAGCGTTAATGTGCTGCTGTTGGTGGCCGGGTTAGGACTGAACGACGCCGTCACTCCACTCGGCAATCCACTCGCGCTCAGAGTTACATCCTGATCGAAATTGTTCGTCGGGTTGATGGCGATCGTGCTCGTGCCGCTGTTGCCCTGCGCTACTGTTAAAGCATTCGGCGAAGCTGTCAGCGTAAAGTTTGATTTCAAAATCGTGAGCCTGACCTTGGTCGTATGAGTCAGGCTCCCATACGTGCCGGTGATGGCGATCGTCGAGGTTCCGCTTGGTGCCGAGTCGCTTACCGCCAGCGTTAATGTGCTGCTGTCGGTGGCCGGGTCGGGACTGAACGACGCCGTCACTCCGCTCGGCAATCCACTCGCGCTCAGAGTCACATCCTGATCGAAATTGTTCGTCGGGTTGATGGTGATCGTGCTGGTTCCGCTGTTGCCCTGCGCGACTGTCAAGGCATTCGGCGAAGCTGTCAGGGTAAAGTTTGGCTCCAAAACCTTGAGCGTGACCTTGGTTGTATGAGTCAGGCTCCCATACGTGCCGGTGATGGTGATCGTCGCCGTCCCGATTGGCGCCGAGTCGCTTACCGTCAGCGTTAATGTGCTGGTGTTAGTGGCCGGGTTGGGACTGAACGACGCCGTCACTCCGCTCGGCAATCCACTTGCGCTCAGAGTCACATCCTGATCGAAATTGTTCGTCGGGTTGACGGTGATTGTGCTGCTGCCGTTGTTGCCGGGAGCAACCGCCAAGGTTTTCGGCGAAGCCGTCAGGCTAAAGTTGCCCAGCGGATTCACCGTCAGCTCGAGGGTTGTGCTCGCGCTCACAGGCGGGCTGCCGGGGCTTGTTCCAGTGACGGTCACCGCCACCGTCCCCTTCGTCGCCGTCGCGCTGGCCGTCAAGGTTAGGACGCTGCCCGTAGTGGCCGGATTCGGGCTGAAGGAAGCGGTCACCCCTTTCGGGAGGCCAGAGACGGCGAGCGTTACATTGCCGGAGGATCCATTGACCGGAGCGATGGCGATGGCGCTCGTGCCGCTGCCCACACCTTGCACGATGGTGACGGCGTTCGGCGTGGAGGTCAGATTGAAAGGCGACGGATTCACTATCAGCTCGATGCCTGCGCTCTCAGTCAGGCTGCCGGAGGTTCCAGTAATGATCACCATCGCCCTCCCTGGCGTTGCCGCTGCGCTGGACGTCAACGTTAGGACGCTGCTCGACGTGGCCGGGTTCGGGCTAAAAGAAGCGGTCACCCCTGGCGGCAATCCGGAAGCGGCGAGCGTTACATTGCCGGAGAAACCATTGATCGGAGTGACGGCAATGGCGCTCGTGGCGCTGCCCCCACTTGATGTGAGCCTGATTTCGTAAGGCGTGTCGGTAAGGGCAAAGCCCGTCACCGGAGGATTCACTATGAGGGTGGTAATTGGCGTGATATTCGTCACGCTGCCCGACACGCCGCCAACGGTCACGGTGAATGTCCCGGTGGGCGCGGTGGCACTGGCGGTCAAGGTCAGCAAGCTACTCCTGGCGACTCCATCAAGAGTGACGGGATTCGGAAAGAACGTTGCGGTGACACCGTTCGGCAGGCCGGAGGCGCTCAACGTGACGTTGCCGGAGAAACCAGCACCTGGACCGACCCAGACGTGGTTCGCGCCGATGCCCCCTTGCACGACCGTGACTATAGAGAAGTCGGGACTGAGAATGAAGTTCACCCCGTTAGGTTCCACTACGACGCAGGCCGGCATGATCACCGTCATACTGCCCGATACGCCGCTGAGGGTCATGGGGAATGTCCCAGTGGCTGCGGTGGCACTGGCGGTAAAGGTCAGCGTGCTGGTGGAGGTTGTGGGATTCGGACTGAAGGCTGCCGTTACCCCGCTCGGCAGGCCGGAGACGCTTAACGTGACGCTGCCGGAGAAACCGTTCCACGGAGTGATGCTGATTTGGGTCGCCCCGCTGCCACCCGGCTCAATATCTACAGCGATTGGCGAAGCGGGAAGGTAGAAGCTCGGCCCGCTGGGATTCACTATGAGGGTGAGCGTCGCGGCACTCGTCAGGCTGCCCGACACGCCGGTGATGGTCACGGTGAATGGCCCGAGGGTCGCGGTGGCGCTGGCGGTAAAGGTCATTTGGCTGACGCTGGCGTAGTTTATGGGATTCGGATTGAACGTTACGGTTACACCGTTCGGCAGGCCGGACGCGCTCAACGCGACACTGTCGGACAGTGGAAAACCGTACAGCGGTTGGATGCTAACTCCGGCAAACACGCTGCCACCCTGCTGAATGATCGTGTAGGAGGACTCGTCCGGCACGAACATACTAAAACCTGGTAGGGTGAGGATCAACGTCGTCGCAGCAGTCAGATTGCCCGACACGCCGTTGATGGTCACGGTGAATGGCCCGAGGGCCGCAGCGACACTGGCGGTCAAGGTCAGCGTGCTGGTGGAGGTTGTAGGATTCGTGTCGAACGCTGCGCTAATCCCGTCTGGCAGGCCGGAGGCGCTCAAGGTGACACTGCCGGAGAAACCGAACAGCGGAGCGATGGCGATCGTGCTCGTCACGCTGCTACCCTGCTCAACCCACAAACTACTCGGCGTCGCGGTCAAATTGAAGCTTGGAGAACCAGTGGCAAGGAACAACGTCATCGCAGAAGTCATACTGCCCGACACGCCGCTGATGGTCACCGGGAATGTCCCGGTGGCTGCGGTGGCACTGACGGTAAAAGTCAGCGTGCTGCTGGAGGTTGCGGGATTTGTGTCGAACGTTGCGGTTACCCCGTCCGGCAAACCGGAGGCGCTCAAGGTGACGCTGCCGGAGAAACCGTACAGCGGATAGATGCTGACTGCGGTTGTCCCGCTGTCACCCAGCGCAACGGATATGGGGTTCGGCGTGGCGGTCAAAACGAAGCTCGGCTCGGATGGTCCGGCAAGTGCGTTAATCAGGTTCTGGCCGTTCGGGCTTCCCCATCCAGTTACCAAGTCATAGCCGGTAACGGCGTTCCACGACGGCGTTTGTCCGCAGCAATCGTTATTTCCACTGGTAATGTCGTGAAAGTCGCTGTGGTAGCTGGAGCCTTTACCGATCGGGTAGATGGTGGGGGCGATAAAACCCAAAGACGAGTAACCGTTGGCCGCGGCCTGCTCATTGACCAACGCGAGAAAACCGGCCCAGCGCGGCGCCGCAAAGCTGGTGCCACCCCAGTCTCCTTCACAGTCGCCGTCGTGGCAGAGGTAGTTGTCGAAATCGCCTTCCGCAGCCACGTCCGGCACATTGCGCAGGGTCTTGGAAGCCCCGTTGGACGAATTGGCCACCCCCGACTGCCAGCTCGGAATGGCGAAACCATCCGGATTGATGCCGCCGGTGCTGTATAGCCATGCCGTTTCCGACTTCCATGCGCCACCCGCGCCATTCGTGGTCAAGTCGGTCGCGCCCACCGCTACCACGTAGTCGGAGTCTCCCGGATAGGTATAATAATCCGACCAGTTGTAGGCCCCTGCGTCCCCGGTAGCGATGAAAATCGTCTGCCCCTGCGCCGCAAATTCCTGAAATATGGGATCGTCCACCGAAGAGTCCGTGGGAATCCAGCCCCAGGAGACACTCAGTTCCTGGCAAATATCTTCCGTGGCCATGCTGTTGAATATGTCTGCATCAGTCTGGCTTAAACTAACAAGGGGACCAATGTACACGCGGACCTGGCTCAAGCCGGGGGCCATGGAAATTGCCTGCACGATGTCCACCACCTGCTCGCCATCGTCGCCGTCCGAACCCGGGCTGGCGCCGTCAATCAGTACGTTGTTGATGGGGACAGAGTATGACTGTCCGTCAAAGGTTCCCGTCACATCGCTCATGTTGTAGCCGTCGAACTCCATCAGCCCGACGCACTGGCCGACGCCGGTGAGGGGGCCGGAACCGTAGTACGCCGCCCGCATGTCGCTGCCAAGGTAAGCTCCACCCGGGCCCGAGCCGATGGCGTTGCCGCGGAGCGCCTGCCTCGCTGGCGCTCTCATCAGCATGGGACGCGGTATGGAGAAATTATCCAGCCCGCCAATGTGCGACACGGGCACGCTCAGATCGAGCGAGGGTTCGCGGTCCGGCGAATAAAAAGTGCGCTTTTCCGTGGGGATTTGGTAGACCATCATCACCACATGGAAAGCCTTTTCAATTTGCGCCACCGAGCCGTTGACATCCACGAGCAGGCGATTCGGTGGCCTGTTGGTCACCTTGAAACCGTTGGCCTTGGCGAAATCGACCACCGCTTGATAATCCTGCTCCGTGGGCCCAAACCGTTCGGTGAACTGGGCCACGCTGAGAAATTGACGGTAGTCGGGGCTGGTGGGGTCATAAAGCCGGTCCAACAAGCTGGTTAGTTCAGCTTGGTTGCGGAGCGGCAGCATGATGGCGAGTTGCAGACGCTGTTTGGCGGGAAGATGACCCACCGGCACAGCCTGCCCGCTGGTAATTACCGGGCGGACGTGATTGTGCAATACCTGCAGCGATGGTTGTGCTTGTCCTGGGATCGTAAACGGCAAGATCGCCAATGCCAGAGCGGCGCCTGCCGCTCGCCCGAGTATTCCACGAATCCATCTCCGATATTGCGTTGAGCGATTCATAACTCCACTCCTTTATCTATGATGGCCTATTATGGAATCGAGTTCAACCCCGTCTTTTTGACCTCGACAACGGCGCCTGGGAGGGTGGGAGGGTTGAGTTTCAGTGCGAAAGGAGCCGGACGTACTCGCAAAACCAGCGTGGAAAACCCGCTTCCCGCCAACGAGCGCAAGCTAGCCCAAAGACCCACGCTTGTCAAGGGCAGATATCCCAGGACTTTCCTCATTATTTTGTCTTGCTATTCGAGTAGCAGTTCAAGCTGGTAGTTAGGGGGTGGGTCTGGAGGGGGAGGGCTGGGGCTGGAACGGGAGAGGAGGTGGCGGATTCCGTCGGCCAGGGCGTAGAAGCGGAACGGGGGGATGCCGAAGAAGCCGTCGTCACCGCCGAACTTATGGGCAACAACGTCCAGCACATCTACGACGTAGGCGTCGCCGGCATTCACCGCCTCCTCGCCCATCGCGGAGAGTTGTCGAAAGCCCGCGTCATCGTCGTCTGCGCCGGCATGGAAGGCGCTCTTCCCAGCGTCGTCGGCGGCCTCGTCGGAGTCCTTGTCATTGCCGTCCCCACCAGCGTAGGCTACGGCGCTGCCTTCGAGGGCCTAGCCGCTCTGCTGGGAATGATGAATTCCTGCGCCTCCAACGTCAGCGTCGTCAACATAGATAACGAATTCGGCGCCGGCTACGTAGCCTCCCTAATCAACCGCCAATGACGACCACCCAACAAATTTGTCATCCCTTCGACAAGCTCAGGGCAGGCCCTGGGGAACCCGGCAGAGTGATCTTGCCGCCGTGGGACAGACCTTTCGCGGGAGCAATCTGCTCGGAGTAGTTCAAGTCGCATTTCCTTGTTATGGGCATGGCCGATAACAATACAGATAAATTGTTATAAACCATTTAAGTATTGAACTTTTCCTCCAACTATGGTTGCTAAATTTTTGATGTACGCGATATCTTCCGGAACAACTGTGAAAGGATCCTGGGACAGGACAACCATGTCAGCTAATTTTCCGATGGTGATCGTGCCTTTACTATCTTCTTCGAAAGAGGCGAATGCTGGACATATCGTATATAACCTAACCGCTTCTTCCACCGTAAGGCTTTCCCACGGCAACCATCTTGGCGCAGAGTAATCCATTGCTGTCTTTCTGGTTACGGCAGCATAAATGCCTTCCAGCGGGTTAAAGGATTCGATAGGCGAATCGGAGCCGCCGCAGATCACCACACCGCAATTTAAGAGTGTCTTCCAGGCATAGCTTACCTGCGTCCGTTTTAACCCAAGACTTCTTTCTGCTGCTTTCCAATCGGTAATTACAAAAGAAGGTTGTATGTCTGCCAACATTCCCAATCGTCCCATTCTTTTGTACAAGCCCTGGTCGCCAATCTGGCAATGCACAATGCGGTGACGGCGGGGAGACGGATCAATTTGCAACGCTTTTTCAAACCCGTTTAACGCTGTTTCCAGGGCTGCATCCCCGATGGCGTGCACCGCCACCTGCATTTTTTCCTGATGAGCGGTAGCAACCAAGTCGTCAAACACTGCCTGGCTGTATGTGAGAATTCCGGTGTTGCCCGGTTCGTCGCAGTACTCCTCGCGAAGAGCTGCGGTTCTGGATCCGAGCGAACCGTCCAGGATTAGCTTAATTGGTCCGATCCGGAAGAAATCGTCGCCATCGCCGGTCCGAAGCCCACGCGTCAGAAATTTTTCCAGCACGACTTTTTCCGGCGTCTGAACTTCCTCATAAATGCGGAGAGGAAGCTTGCCATCTATCCGCAATTGGCGATACGCGTCCACTAAATCGTCGAAGATCGTAAAACCGATTTCATCCAAGTCATCGGTCTGGACTGACGTGAGTCCGACTTTAACCATTTCGCCAGCCGCGGCGCTGATTATGCCCATCATCTGATTCTTGTCGGGCTTGGGACGCCTGGAGACGACCCACTCAATAGCCGTTTGCTGGATAAATCCGGTCAGTTCTCCCTTTTCATCACGGTCAAAGATTCCTCCCCTGACCTGAATATCGGGACTCAGGTGAAGATGATTGATGGCCGCCGAATTCATCACGGCGACGTGGCCGCAACTCCGTTCAAAGAAAATGGGATGGTCCAGCGAAATTTGGTCGAGATCGCCTTTATCGGGAAAACGTTTATCGAAAAAGCAATTCTGGTCCCAGCCCGCCCCGACGACCCATTCCCCCGGCCTTTTACCTCTCACTTCAATAAATTTTCGGCTGCGGTGGATCAAATCTTGAATCGATTGTACCCCGTGCAAATCAACTTCATCCAGGGAAGCCCCATACGCCAGTAGGTGTAGGTGACTGTCATTAAACCCCGGCAACACAGTATGTCCCTTTAAATCGATGATTTCCGTCTGGCTGTCTATGAGAAGCCGGATCTCTTCCGAAGTACCTACCCCTATGATTATTCCGTCATAGGCAGCTACTGCCTCTGCGATTTTACCGTCTAGGGTATATATTCTACCATTTAACATGGCAAAGTCGCTGCGCATAGAATACCTCGTTGTAAGACACTATTAAACTACAACGGCTTCAGTCTAATTTCCACACATTGACGGAACGCGAGATTTATTTTCTTCTTTCTAGCAAACTATAGTATATCCAGCCCATAGTCAGCAGCAGAATAGGCCCGCCATAATCATTGCCAACTGCTTTTAAGGCATCCAATTTGCAGGCTGCGCCAGTTACGTCCTGCATTCCCTCGCCAATAAAGCCGGCGAAGCTCAGAAACAGCACGACAATGGATGTCACTATTGCTACCGGCCTTGATTTTATAATGGCAAAGCCAACCTGTTTATTGCTGTACCGGTAGAATAGGTAGGCGCCTGCCAAAATAGCATAAGGCACAATTGTCGAAAGGGAACAGAGATTTGTGATCAGCACAAAGAAATGTTCCAATTTATTCATTGCCCCTATTAGCGGTACGACCATTAATACGAACAATATCCCGCATTGCATCCAAAGAGCGTTTACTAAAGTTCCGTCTGCCCTAGGATTAGTTATGGCTTTGGGAAAGATGCCTTGCGGCGCAGCGGAGAACATCGCCCTGATGGGAGACTCCAGCCAGATCACATAACAGGCGATAGAAGCGATAAGGTTGATAAACGCATATATTTGGACCACGATTTTGCCGTTAAGATGGAAATTATTGCCCAATACTTGGAATACGATAAACTGGGAATCAACAATGCCGTATGATGACACTTTGTCCGGGGACATGAGCAGACATACCGCGATCGAGCCCAGGACATAAGCGATTACCAACAGGAAGGCAGCGATCAACACGCTCTTAGTGTAAGTTTTTGCCGGTTTATTAACCTGCTGAATGTAGGTTCCCGCAATCTCCGAACCGGCTACGGCAAGGAGCAACCAGGAAAAGGTCGAAAAATAAGGAATATCGAAATTAGGCTTCAAGTTGGCCTCGCTAAATTGCGAGGCCGATGGCGTGACGTGCCCCAGATAACCTACAACGGCAAATACAGTGAATAATAGGGTGGCGATAATGGTCAGGTGTCCCCCGATGTCACTAATTGTTGAGAACCTTTCTACGCCGAGAATGGCAATTACGGTCGAGGCGACCATCAGGCCGATTCCCAGCCAGGGCAGCCAGCTAACCGTCTGATTAGAAAAAATGTCTTTCCCGAAAATCATCCATGATGCGACCACCGGCAGCTTGCCGAACACCATTTGCAGGTAAAAAAGATTTGAAATATAGTAAGACCATATCCCGACAAAAGCCCATTTGGTGCCTAAAGAAGATTCTATCCAGCTGTAAATGCCCGCGCTTTTGTCGCGGTTGACTGCTGCAAGTTCGGCGATCATGATTGCTAAAGGCAGAAAATATAATAACGCCACGATGGCCCATGACGGTATTGCAGCCAGTCCGATAGACACCAAATTTGACGTAACGTTGCTAAACCCGTAGCTGGCGAGAAAAACAATCATTACCAGCGACCATAGATCAATTTTTTTATCTGTCTCTGCCATTGGCTATCTTCCTCATGAAATTGATGCCGCGTGCCCTACCCTTGCGTTCTTTGCAAGGGTGGGAAACTCGAACCTACATATCTTCTCTACTTCGGGTTATATCCGGAATTTCCTTTTTTTCGTCAAAAAACGAAACCATTGTACGCCCATCTCGGCTTTCTCGACATCTCTCGCCTCCTGGCGGAGGCCCCAAGCCTAACTAACTTCCGTGTCCAGTTCTACAGGGGTGCACTACAGAGCACTCCCAGTGGTCCGCCGTTCGCACCGTCGGCGACTCGGCGGCCAACTCGATTTCGCCCACGAATTTTCTTGACATCTCAGCTATAATAGAAGTTGGCCTACAGCCCCGCGTGGCCGTAGCCGATTTGGCCCTAAGTTCTTTGAAATCTAGACTTTGCGCGATATTCCAAGGCGCAACTCCTTGATTCTAAAGGAAAAGCCTTTCCGCGCTTCTTGGAGAATATCCCGTAACTCCTTATTTTATAATACTTTACTTATAACCCCTTATTCTTGAATATTTTGCGGAGGCCACCTCGCTAACTCGATGATTCTAATAGACGGCTTACAGCTAACTCCTTATTTTTGAATACTTTACGTTTAACTCCTTTAGAACCAAGACTTTGGTAGATAAGGTGGGGGAGGGCATGGGGTACTAATCGGTTAGTAGCGACAAAGTAAACACGCGATCGGAGGCAGAGTTTGGCGCTCATCCTCCGCAAAAATCGGGCCGCCCGCGCAGCCAGAAATACGCGGCCAGCAGAAACACCAAGCCCGCCGCGCTATCGAGCGCGACATCCCACACCGAGCCGTTGCGCGACGGAATATAGCTCTGGTGCCATTCATCCAGCGCGGCGACGAAAACCGTTCCCAGCCACGCGAGCAGCGCGGTGCGCCCCAGCTGGACACGATTTTGACCAAGCGTTGCCCGCCAGCCGCGCAGCAGTAGCAGGCCCAACATGCCGTAGCCGACGACGTGTCCGGTCTTGCGCAGATAGTGATGAAAAATCAGGAAGTCCTGGAAATTGATGCGGCCGAACAGGCGCGTCAATAGCGCGTACAGCAGGCTGCCGGTATTCTCCGCCGAGCAGAAATCGGTGGACTCAAACGCAATCAGGCCGATCCAGACAATGGCTGGCCACCAGGCACGAAGAAGATTGGGTCGGGACGCGGTCAAATCCGCCTCTTACTCCGCCGCGTAATTCGGCGCTTCGCGCGTGATCATGACGTCGTGCACGTGGCTTTCGCGCAGTCCAGCGGCGCTGATGCGCACGAACCTCCCCTTCTCCTGCAGGTCGGAAACGGTTTGGCAACCGCAATAACCCATGCCCGACCTCAGCCCGCCCACCATCTGGTGAACGATCATCGCCACCGAGCCGCGATAAGGCACGCGCCCTTCGATTCCCTCCGGCACCAGCTTGCCCAGCCGATTCGACTCTTCGCCGAGCACCGGCATGGCCGTGGACGCGTCGCCATCCGAGTTCTGGAAATAGCGCTCGCTCGAACCCGCCGCCATGGCTCCGAGCGACCCCATGCCGCGATAGGACTTGAAGGTGCGACCCTGATACAGAATCAATTCGCCCGGGCTTTCATCGGTCCCGGCAAACATTGATCCGATCATCACCGCGGAAGCGCCCGCCGCCAGCGCCTTGACGATGTCGCCGGAATACTTGATGCCGCCGTCGGCAATCACGGGAACGCCGGATTCGCGCGTGGCCCGCGCGGCTTCGGCAATGGCGGTAATCTGCGGAACGCCGACGCCGGTGACGATGCGCGTGGTGCAGATCGAGCCCGGCCCGATGCCGACTTTGACCCCGTCCACTCCCGCGCGCACCAGGTCGCTGGCGCCATCGAACGTGGCGACGTTGCCCGCGATCAACTCCATTTCCGGCAACTTCGCTTTCACTTTCTTGACCGCTTCCAGCACCAAGGTGGAATGTCCATGCGCGCTGTCGATGGCCAGCAAGTCGACCTTTGCCTTGGCCAGTTCCTGCGCGCGCTCCAGAAAATCGCCGGTCGCGCCGATCGCCGCGCTTACCCGCAACCGCCCATGATCGTCCTTGGCGGCGCCGGGATATTTCAATTTCTTCTGGATGTCCTTGACCGTGATCAAGCCCTTCAGAATGTACTTGTCGTCGACCACCAGCAGCTTTTCCACGCGGTGCTCGTGCAGAATTTCTTCCGCCTGCTCGAGCGTCGTGCCCACCGGCACGGTGATCAGATTTTTCCGGGTCATCACCTTACTGATGGGAACATCGAAGCGCGTCTCGAAGCGCAGATCGCGATTGGTGAGAATGCCGACCAGTTTTCCGTCTTGCAAAGTGATCGGCACGCCGGAAATTTTGTACTTCTTCATGACTTCGAGCGCGTCGGAGACCCTGGCGTCCGGCGACATGGTGACGGGATCGACAATCATGCCGCTCTCCGACCGTTTCACCTTGTCCACTTCATTGGCCTGCTGCGCGATGGTGAGGTTGCGATGAACGATGCCCAGGCCGCCTTGCTGCGCCATGGCAATCGCCATGTGCGATTCGGTCACCGTGTCCATGGCGGCGCTGATGATGGGAATGTTCAGCCGGATGTTGCGCGTGAGCTGGGTCTGCGGGTTCGCGCTCGCCGGCACAACTTCGGAACGCGCCGGCAAGAGCAATACGTCGTCGAATGTGAGGGCTTCGGGAACGGGAAAATGGATCATAGGATTTTGGATGAAACTTCTATTGTAGGGAGGGCGCGGGCATCAAGCAAATGCGGCAGCGGCGAACCAGTCTCGGGCTGCAACAATTCGGGATCTGGCTCATTCTTTGGACACAAGGGCGTTTTCGGGGATTTATCCTGAGACTTTGATCCCTGTCCGGTTTCCGTCATGTTCTTTCCGACGACGCTGGAAGACAATGTGTCTGTGGGGGGATGCCGATGAAAACGGAAATCCGATACGGCAAACGGGTCAAGGAAGAGCGGTGTGCTTCCCGAATGGGCCTACAGGCGAGTGTATGACTGAGGAGTATTTGCAGCGCATCACAGGGCTTAGTGCAAAAGAAATACGCGATCTCATCGATCAACTCCCCGCTTCTGGCGAGGTGTCCGCATGAGCACGCTACGACAGGCACCATCTATGCCGCAAGGGCCCGGGTTTATCACGGTCATTCTGGATATTCCATTCAGTCTGGCAATTCCGAATGGGGAATACACCGTGTTCGATCCTGTCAAGGGCATGGCGATTGTTCAACCAGCTATGAAAGAAGGGTCGCGTACATTTTTCCGTGACACCCCTATCACGGGACCGACTTCATTTGTCGATCTCAAGCTCAAAGCGCAGGAGTACGAGCGGCCACGGCAGGCACACAGCTATGTCGTAGTCTCCCGACTCACCGATGGAACACAGAAAGCGACGCTGAACATTCATAGCGGTGCTGGGGGCGGCTTTGCCGAAACGAAGTACTATACGGAGGTTCAGATTACGTATCTGGAGGACGATTTAAGCGTCTTAGGCCGCCAGGATGGCAGCGTTCTCCAGCGTGCAACCAATATTCTTAATCGGTTCCTGGACAAGTACCGGCTCTTTACCGAAGACTACCGCGTCGGGCGCGTGTCATCTGAACGCAACTTCTATTTTGCGATGTGCCACACAAGTCCTCTGGCACCAGAAGAGCGGGGATTGAGTACAGCGCAACTCTTCGCAACCTTATCGAACGGTCGCACGTTTCTGCATCAGTTGGGGCATGGCGGAGCCAATATCCTTCGTCAGCACAGTCTGGAGCATCTTGGGCCACGGTCTCCGCTAGCGGACGAAGCACTGCGAACACTGGTGCAGTTCTTGCAGACGGATTACGAAATGCCGCTCAGTTACGACCTGATTATGGAAGCGTACCGCTCCTTACAATTAGGACGCGACTACAAGTTAACGATTGTTCATGCCACTACTGCCGTGGAAGTCCACGTCCTCGATTTGCTGCATGGAGTGTTGGTCTCACTGGGAGATACTCCGGCTGACGCGTGGGCCAAACTTGAAAATGATCCCGAATATGAGGGCGTCAGCAAACGGCTGAAGCGGCTCGAAGCGCACACGAAGAGTTACTGTGAACAAAAAGGGCTGCCCTATGCTCCCTTTGTTGGCGGCGCACTTTATGATCGGTGGAAGAGCGTCGTTGCAGGCAAACGGAACCGTGCCGTTCATGCCGGAATTGCAGGGTTTACTTGGAATGAAGCAGCGGAAGCGATTGCGACGGCGAAAGAAGCTATTATCTTCCTCGACCAGCGTATCCCGGCTCTGTCAAATTACTTCCGGCTTAATGCCGATGTGAGAGGAATCCGTGAGAGCGCTGGCGGGATTATGTTCTGAACCCTTCGGGTGCTTCGTACTGGCCGGCGGCCGAACAGCTAACGATATGTCGGCTTGGCGGAAGCTCTGCTTAGGATTCCGGGTAGAGCAAGGGCAACCTCAAGCTAAGCTCGTGTATAACTTCGCAATTGACTCTGCTGACCATCGCTGTCACAAACGCCGATGAGAATGAACGCATCATCTTCAACAAAGAAGGGCGTCCGAAATGGACGCCCTTGATTATGTTTCGGAAACGGTAGGCTCACTGAAACGGAGACGCGGCAAGCCGCGTTTCTACGGGTGAATTACTCTTTCTTTTCGCCGCCCTCGGCGGGTTCAGCTACGCTCTCGGCCTTGGCTTGGGCATCGGCTTCTTCCATCGCCTTGCGATTTTCCTCGACGCGCTTGGCGCGGATTTCGGCGCGCTTCTGGCGTTTTTCGTCGAGCACCTGCTCGCTGCCCAGCAGTTCGATGAACGCCTTCTCCGCGCCGTCGCTTGGTTCCGCCACTGTGGCTACGGGGTACACCAACTATGAATCCGCTCTAGCTCCTCGTGACCTCCGACGTGGTGCCGGCCAGTTTCTCGCCCGTCAAGTACTCGTGCATGGATCGAGCCGCCGCTCGCCCCGCACCCATGGCCAGGATGACCGTGGCCGCGCCCGTGACCACATCACCCCCCGCCCATACCCTATCCTTGGAGGTCTTACCTGTCTTGACGTCGCTCACGAAGATCGTCCCATTCTTGTTGACCTGCAGATCGGGCGTGCACCTCGGGATGAGCGGGTTGGGGCTGTTGCCGATGGCCACGACTACCGCGTCCATAGGCATCCGGAACTCCGAACCCGGGATCTTGACTGGCTTGCGCCGGCCTGAAGCATCGGGTTCGCCCAGCTCCATGCGCAAGCACTCGACCTCCTTCAACCAACCATCCTCGTCGCCGATGAGGCGCACGGGCAGAGTGAGGAACTGGAAGATCACGCCCTCCTCCTCGGCGTTCTCCACCTCCTCGAGGCGCGCGGGCAGCTCCAGCCGGGAGCGACGGTAGATGATGTAGGCCTCCTCGGCGCCCAAACGCACGGCGGTGCGGGCGGAGTCCATGGCCACGTTGCCGCCTCCGAACACGGCCACGCGCCGGTGGCGCTTGATGGGCATCGAGGACTTGGGATAGGCAAACCCGCGCATGAGGTTCATGCGGGTGAGATACTCGTTGGCTGAGTAGACGCCACACAGGTTCTCGCCGGGGATTTCGAGAAACCATGGCAGGCCCGCGCCAGTCCCCAGGAACACGGCGTCGTAGCGGTCGAGCAACTGCTCAAGGGTTTTGGTCCGGCCGACGACGTAATCGCAGACCACCTCGACACCGAGCTTGCGGATGTAATCAATCTCCCGCCGCACGATCTGCTTGGGCAAGCGGAACTCGGGGATGCCGTAGGTCAGCACGCCCCCCGGTTCGTGCAGGGCTTCATACATCACCACCTTGTGGCCGAGCTTGATCAGGTCGCCGGCAACGGTGATTCCAGCCGGGCCCGAGCCGACCACCGCGACCTTCTTGCCAGTGGGCGGCCGCATCTCAGGCATTTGCAGCTCGGCCTGCGTCGCCTCCCAGTCGGCGGCAAAGCGCTCCAGGCGGCCGACAGCAATGGGCGCGTTCTTTTTGCCCAGGTGGCACTTCTCCTCGCATTGCGTCTCTTGCGGACAGACGCGACCGCAGACGGCGGGCAGGCAGTTGGTCTCCTTGAGCTTGTGGATGGCACCGGGAAAATCCCCCTCGGCGAGCCGCCGAACAAAGGCTGGGATGTCGATGTCGACGGGGCAGCCGTCGATGCACGAGGGCTTCTTGCACAGGATGCAGCGGTTGGCCTCGGCGATCGCCAGTTCGGGCGTGTAGCCGTGGGCAACCTCGCGGAAGTTGCGGCGGCGGATGTGCGGTGCCTGCTTGGGCATCGCCCGCCGTTCCAAGTCCAGCTTCTTCTTCTCGGCCATGGTCAGACCCTTCTCGCGCACGAGGCCCGATGACAAAGGTATGCCTCTTCATCCAAGTACTGCTTGCGGCGGGCCAACAGCTCCTTCCAGTCGACCTCGCGGCCGTCGAAGTCCGGGCCGTCCACGCAGGCGAATTTCATCTGGCCGCCGACGCTCACTCGGCACACGCCGCACATGCCCGTGCCGTCAATCATGATCGGGTTCAAGCTCACCATGATCGGGACGCCCAAGCCGGCGAGCGTCTTGGAGGTCTGCGACAGGAGGAACGTGCACCCATTCACCATCACCTGGCTCGGTGCGACGCCGGCCTGGCGTAGCATCTCGGGCAAGCCAGACACGTGGCCCCGCAGTCCCGAGCTGCCGTCGCGGGTGATGGTGAAGACACGCTTGGCCAAGGGTCTCATGCGGTCCTCCCAATAGAGGAGGAACTTTCCGCGCGCCTCAAGCACGACCGTGACTTCGGCACCCGCCTCGTGCAGGGCGCGCACGATGGGAAACATGGAGGCGATGCCGTAACAGCCAGCCACGCACACCACCTGCCCCGCGCTGGCAATTTCCGAGGGCTTGCCGAGCGGCCCGGCCAAGGTGGGAATGTGGTCACCCGCCTTGAGTCGCGCCAGCCTGCCCGTCGAGGCCCCCACTTCCATGAACACGACCGTCACGGTGCCTGCCGTGCGGTCCCAGTCGGCGACCGAGAGCGGAATGCGCTCGCCGTCCTCGGCGGCACGCACGATGACGAACTGGCCGGGTTGCACCTGTTCGGCCACTTCGGGAGCCTCCACCTCCATGAGATAGATGTTGGGAACCATTCGTTGCAGCTTGACGATCTTGAACATCAGCGCACCCCCACGCGAACGGGGCTGACAATGTCACCGTCCGAAGACGAAAACAAGTACAAGAGCGCGGGCGCGACCTTGCGGTCGAGGCGTACGGGATACGACCGGCTCTGGCCACCGGCGGTGACGGTCAACGAATCCCCGTCGCGTACACCCAACTCCGCTGCATCCTGCGGGTTCACCAACAACGTTTCCTCCGGCGCCAGCCGGACCATGCCCTCGATATAGTCAGCCAGGCTCAGGCCGCGGAAGCGGTGTGGATTCGCTTCACGCACGAACATATACCGCGCAGCCTCCGCTGCTGGCGCAGGCGGCGAGCTATGGACCTGGTAGCCCGCCAAGAGCGCGGCTGCAGTTCGCTGCGCATCTTTGGCAAGCGCGCTCAGTTCCTCGGCCGACGGCGCGCCGACATCCGGGGCTCCCATGGCCTCCGCTGCCTTGGCGAAGATCTCCCAGTCCTGGCGCGCCAGCCCGGGTGGGGGCACGGCCGCCTGCACGGCCTTCAACCGCCACTGGCCGTCCGCGGTCGCGAGCGAGCCGGTGACCTCGCACCACGAAGCCGCAGGCAGCACGACGTCGGCCGCGAGGTGCTCGGGAGGTGGGAAAGTATTCTGGTAGATAACCACATTCACGAGAGGCCGCTTCTCGAAGGGGCTTTCACCGACGATCCACAGCGCGTCGATCTTCCCGTCGCGCACGAGGCGCTCCACATCCTCGCGCGGTTTCGGCCTGAGCGCTGCCACCAACCCCAACAGATTAGCGTGCGGATGCGGTGCCACAACCGCGGCGCGCTTCAGCTCGGCCATCTTGTCGATGGCGGCGAGCAACTCGGTTGCCCCCGGCAGGCAGGCGACGCCCATGCCCAGCACGAAGGTCGTCCGCTCGGAGGCGCGCAGCGCCTCAGCGATATCGGCCAGATCCGCACTGTCGCTCGCCCGCCCCGACACAGCCTTGATGAGGTCGCGCACCAGCGCCGCCTCGTGGCCCGGCTTCGGCGTCACGCGCCGAGAGGCGAAGCGCGAGGTTGGATCTCGGAGCCAGCCAATCTGGAAGTAGCGTGCGCCCTGGTTCACGGCGCGCTTGATGGCGAGCGTGGTGGGCGAGTAGCCGTAGTTGCCGTTGAAGAAAAGCGACACGATGCAGCTCGACGATGCCAGCGCATCCAAGCCGGGCGAAACGAACGATCGGCTGAGTAACTCGGCAGATCCCGGCGCAATAGCCGTCGTGGTCACATTATCCGTGTGCAGCACCTTGTCCGCCAGCCGCCGCAGCGTGACTAGGTCCTCGAGCAGCAGGTCCGGCGAGGCATAGATGGCGATCCTCTCGCCCGGGATCCCTCGGAGCTTTTCGGCGACTGCGGCCGTGGCCCTGTCCCAGTCCACCTCCTCACAGCCCTCAGCCGTCTGCAGCGTCGGGACCCTGAGCCGGTCGGGGTGGTTTGCCAGGTCGGCCAGGCAGAAGCGGCCCTTCACGCACAGCTCGCCACCGGCTCTGCCCGGATCGCCGGGCGGTAGCGTGGCGACAACGTGGTCTTTGACCACCACGGCCTGGATATCGCACTGCTGGCTACAGAGCATGCACACCGAGGGGGCCAGCCGCTCGGCCGCGCCCGCCCACTTGCGCCCTTTCTCCGAGAGCGCGCCGGTCGGGCACACCGAGACGCAGGCACCGCAGAACTCGCAGCCGGCGTCGTAGTGCGACATCTCGAACGCCGGACCGATGGTGGTGAGGTGGCCGCGCTGGCGGAAGGAGAGCACAGCAGCCTGGCGCTGTTCCTGGCACATGCGCACGCAGCGGGCGCAGAAGATGCAGAGGTTGTAGTCCCGGTCGTAGAACTCCTCGCCGTTCTCCACCGGCAGGTCGCGGTAGCTGTTGGGCAGCGTGAGCTCGGTAACGCCGACGCTCTTCGCTACGGCCTGCAACTCGCACACGCTGTCCTTGGGGCAGTACCGGCATCCCGTGGTGACCCCAACCTTGCGGATCGTGCCCTGGTAGGATGCGCATTCTGTGGACTCCGGGCAAACCAGGCACGAGGCCGGGTGCTCGCTCAGGATGAGCTGTAGAACCTCTCGCCGCAGGGCTTGGACGGCGTCGGTCTTGGTATGAACCACCATACCCTCGCGCACTTGGGTCGTGCATGCAGGGCGGCAGCCAGGCATGCCGGCCACCTCGACAAGGCACAACCGGCATCCTCCGTATGGCGAAAGCTCAGGGTGCGAGCAGAGGTGGGGAATGTAGATGTCGTTCTGCTGGGCCACGTCGAGAACGGAGGACCCGTCGCGGGCGGACAATTCGGCACCGTCAATGGTCAGTTTCATGCCGGCACCTCTTCTTCGCGGGAGTTCCAGAGCACGCACCTTTGAGCTTCCATCATCGCCACTTCCGAACTGATCGAGTCCTGGACCTTCGGGCCCCACGGCTCCACTACCTGCTGCCCGTCGATCTCCAGCGCTACAGTTTCGTCTTGAGGCATAGCAACCTCTTATCAGGCCGGCTGGCCACCGAAAGTGATGATGATGGCGTCGACCGCGATGGCATCGAAGCGGCAAACCTCATAGCAGGCGCGGCACTTGATGCACTTGCTCTTATCAATGATGTGCGGCTCCGACAGCGGCCCGGTGATGGCTTGCGTTGGGCACGCCTTCACGCACAGCCGGCAGCCGGTGCACTTCTCCGGGATCACGCGAAACTCGATCAAGTCGCGGCAGAGGCCCGCCGGACAGCGCCGTTCCCGGACATGGGCCAGGTACTCGCTGTGGAAGTACTTCAGAGTCGAGAGCGCAGGGTTCGGGGCGGTGTTGCCCAAGCCACACAGCGAGGCCGCTTTTACCGTTTTGCCGATGCGCTCGAGCGCTTCCAGGTCGGCCTCGGTGCCGTTGCCGTCGCAGATGCGCTTGAGGATCGCCTGCATCTGGCTCGTGCCGATGCGGCAGGGTGTGCACTTGCCGCAGGACTCTTTCAGCGTGAAAGTGAGAAAATACTTCGCCAGATCCACCACGCAGGTGTCCTCGCCGAGGATGATCAGACCGCCCGAGCCCATGATCGACCCGGCCTTGGTGAGCGACTCGTAGTCGATGGGCGTGTCCAGGAATTCTTCCGACAGACACCCGCCCGAGGGCCCCCCGGTCTGGACGGCCTTGAACGGCCTGAAGACGCCGCCGCCGATGTCGAAAACAATCTGGCGAAGCGTTATACCCATGGGCACCTCGATGAGGCCCGTCCGCCGCACTCGCCCAACGAGCGCGAAAGTCTTCGTCCCTTTGCTGGTCTCGGTGCCGTACGCGGCATACCACTCCGGGCCGTTGCGGATGATGTTCGGAAGCGTGCCCAGCGTTTCGACGTTGTTGATGATGGTGGGCTTGCCCCACAGCCCTTTCTGTACCGGGAAAGGCGGCCGGGTCCTTGGTATGCCGCGCTCACCCTCGATGGAGGCGATAAGGGCCGTCTCCTCGCCGCAGACGAACGCGCCCGCGCCCTCATTGATAGTGATCTCGAAGTCGAACCCTGAGCCGAGAATGCTGTGGCCGAGTAGCCCGAGTTCCTGCAATTGCTCGATGGCCTTTCTCAGCCGTGCCACGGCGAGCGGATACTCGGCGCGGATATAGATGTAACCTTTGGACGCGCCGATGGTGTACCCGGCAATGAGCAGTCCTTCAAGAACCGCGTGGGGATCGCCCTCGACGAGGGAGCGGTTCATGAATGCGCCCGGATCCCCTTCGTCGCCGTTGCAGATCATGTATCTCTGGCCGCTCTCGGTCTCCCGGCATGCCTGCCACTTCTTCCAGGTCGGGAAACCCGCGCCCCCGCGCCCCCGGAGGCCGGAACGCTTTACGACGTCGAGCGTTTCCTGCCAAGGACGCCGGAGGACCGTCTCGAGTGCCCGGTAGCCATCGCGGGCAAGGTAGTGATCCAGATCGCCGGGGTCGATGAGGCCGCAGTTCCGGAGAACGAGGCGCACCTGTGGTTTCAGCATCGGGTGATCGAAGAACCGCGGGATCGAATCGACGGCCCCTTCCCGGCCGAAATGGCCGACGACATGCTCGGTCGGGATCTTCCCATCAACGAAGAAACCCTTCAAGATCGAAGCGGCCCTCTTGGCTGTGAGGTTCCCGTAGCTCACCCGTGGCTTGCCGGGGAGCTTCACGTCCATCAGCGGCTCGAGATAACAGGGACCGATGCAGCCAACCTCCACGATCTTGGCCTCGACCTTCAGGTCCGCCAGCGTCTTCTCGGCGGATTCCCGGATGTCCACGGCACCTGCAGCAAGCCCGCAAGAACCGGCCCCGATCAGAACCATGGGCAGGGCGTTGTCTTCGAAAGCCCGCCATCTTTCGAGCGCGGCGACTCGTCTCTCATCAAGCCTTGTCATGCTCTTCCACCAGCGCTAGGAGTTTCAGGACGCTCACTTGGGCATGGATGCGATCATCCACCTTCACTACCGGGGCCAGTGCGCAGCACCCCAGGCAGGCCACCCGGTCGATCTCGAACTCCCGGTCTGGCGTAGTCTCGCCCTCCCGGATGCCCATCCGGAGCTCCAGCGTGTCGAGCAGCGCTTGGCCGCCGCGCACGTGGCAGGCCGTTCCCAGGCAGACGTGGAAGCGATGCCGTCCCGGCGGGGTGAAACGGAACTGGGAGTAGAATGACGCGACCCCATACACCTGACTCTCGGTAAGCCGCAGGGCCTGGGAAATCTCCCAGGCTGCTTGCGATGAGATGTACCCCGCGCGCGCCTGCACTCTCTGCAGAATTGGGATCAGACTCCCCGCCTCAGCCGGGAACTGTTCCAGCACCGTCTGAAGGCTCTGATTTTCCGCTCCCATCGTCGTGGCCTCCATGCTTGACCTTGTTGCTGTTGTCATGTAAAAAGGCACCCTACGGCACATAGTCTATGAGTACTGCGAAGTACGAGTTGTGATCCCGCTCACTTCGGCTTGTGTCGTATGTCACAATGTCGTGCGCAGACCCGGTGATAAGCTCCCCCAAGATTTTCATGACAGATGTTAGTCCTGAGAGGCACGCAACGAGCTCGAACTGAAATCACAAGAAGCCAGCGCGAGCAACGCGACGCCTGGTCCTCATGTAACTCAGTGTCGTTAACTGTCGGAGGCGCAGATTGTCTCAGGTGAAGGGTTCGAAAATAGAATGTCTGCGAAGTGTCGAAGCGGGAATTGTCTCAATAGAGGGGTTCACCCCACTTGATTGTGGGCGATTTTGTAGACGGTGCTGCATCGCCTATATTCTTTCGAGACTTCCATCGCAAATTACAATCTGGCTCTCTCGCGAAGTCTCATGCGAGTTTTCTGCGTGAGTTTCAGCGCGGAACGCTGAAAGCGAACTTTTCCAACGTTGCGTCTTAAGAATGCTTGCCCGCAAGCCGGAGCGGGCATTGCTTTTGTCGAACGCGAGGTTTACATTTGACCCGCATGGAATTGTCTCGGCTCGGGAAGGAGACCCGATTCTTTGCAATCTCAACGTTTGACTAGGAGGCCTATGAGAACATTCCGCTTGGGCGCAATCATCGTTGTTTTTGCAGTTGCCAGCAGTCTGTTGTGTGTAGCGCAGACCTACCGGGGGGTCATTCTTGGCTTGGTCACCGACTCCTCGGGAGCCGTGGTCGCCGACGCCAAAGTAACGGTCAGGAATGTGGCCACCGGCATAGTCCAAAATCTCGTCACCAACAACACCGGGGAATACTTTGCTCGGGATCTCGATCCCGGGAACTATACCGTGATCGTGCAAGCCGCAGGCTTCAAGAAAGCGGAGGCCAAGTCAGTGGTGTTGGAGATTTCCCGAGAGGTACGGGTGAACCTGAGCCTTCAGCCTGGAACCGTGGAAGAGACGGTGGAGGTAGCGGCGCAGGGGACCTTGACCGATACGGTCGACAGCACACTCAATGGCGTGCTCGAGAACAAGGCGATCAACGAACTTCCGATGCAAGGACGCGACTTCCAGAATCTGTTGCCTCTGCACCCGGGCGTGCAGCGTACGCCGGGTGGAGGTTTTCAATCCATCACCTCGAACGGGAACCGGGCGGACGAAAACAACTTTTTCATCGATGGCGCAACCGACAACGACTTCTATTACGGCGAGTCGGTGGTCAACGAGGCCGGAATTCAGGGCACGCCTGCGAGTTTCATGCCGCTGGATGCGATAGAAGAATTCAACACCCAGGAGAGTCCCTCCTCCGAGTACGGAGAAAAGCCCGGCGTGGTCATGAACCTGGGCATCAAGTCCGGGACCAACGCCCTGCATGGAACGGCTTACTACTTCAACCGCAGCAACGCGGTCGATGCCCGCAACTATTACGATCAGGTCCCGGCTCCGGTTTCAGCCCTCAGCATGGATCAATTTGGCGTTTCGGTCGGCGGCCCGATCAAGCAGGACAAGTGGTTCTATTTTTTCAACTACGAAGGCATTCGCGACACAGTGGGGAACCCCGGCATCTACGACAGCCCAGCGACGGTGTCGCTGGCGAGCCAGATGGGAGGGATTGCGAACCCCGACGGCAGTCCCAACTCCGCGACCTATAGCTTGCCGGACGCGATCACTTACTGCGAGCAGGGGCTTGGCGGCGCCCCTTGCACACCCAACCCGCTCAGTCTGCAACTGGCGAAGCTCTTTCTGCCGAATCCAGGTTTCACTTTGAGGCAATCGGACCCTGCCGCCATCAATTTCGATTGGAATAACACAAATCGGGGCGACAACCTGATCGCCAAGACCGACTACCATCTGAATGACCACCACGTTGTCAGCGCGCGCTACTTCTATAGCAATAGCGATCTGGTGGAAATGGATACGATTCCACTTCGCCCGGAGTGGCGCTCCACCACCAGTCCCACCACGCAACTCTTTGGCGTGAACTGGATTTGGACAATAAACTTACGCTGGGTCAATGAGGCGCACTACAGCTTCGATAATTTTAACGAAGCCCTTCTTACTCTGGACCACAACGTCAATCCGACGACCTATGGTATTAACACCGGCGTGACGAATCCGCTGCTGTTTGGAATGCCCCGCATCAACCCTGGGAGCGACGAGTTCAACTACATGGGGGGTAATTCCGGTTGGCCGTTGGAGACGACTCCCAGCAAGACGCAGAATTGGTCCGATAAAATCTCGCACACCGCGGGGAAACACGTGATGAGCTTCGGTGGCCAGTTCGGGTATGGGAACGTCGATTATTACCGCGCCACGTATGGCCGGGGCCGCGTGGATTTCAGCGATCTGACGGACTTCATCGCCGGAGACGCCCATCGCTGGAGGTTCCTGTATGGAGACCCGGCACGCAATGTGAGCATGAAATCATTTGGTCTTTTCTACCAGGATGCTTACCGCATTCACCCACACCTGACGCTAAATCTTGGACTGCGCTATGACATAACGTTTCCTATCCGGGAGTCCCAAGACCTGCTTGCCAACTACGTACCAACACTGCCCAACGGTCAACCAGGCGGCGTTGTCCAGGTTGGCAAAGGCATCAGCTCGCCATACAACACACGCTATAACAACATTTCTCCGCGGCTGGGATTCGCCTGGGACATTTTTGGCACTGGCAAGACGGTGCTGCGTGGCGGCGGCGGGATCATCTTCGAGCAACCCTCGATTCGCACCTTCATGTTCAGCGGTGGCGGGCTGAACCTGAATCCTACGGCAGGCTCTCTTGGAGTAACGCCGGGAAACGGCACGATCACAGCTTTCCTGCAAAGCAGCCGGGATGTCAGTCTGATCAACTGGTCCCTGGCGGGACCGGTCTTCCCCGGCGAATCGGGCTCGGGAGCTTCCTGCAGCCTTGACACCCAGTGCGGTGTCTTCGGGGTGAAGCAGAACCTGCGCACTCCTTATGTTGAGAACTGGAACCTTAACCTGCAGCACTCGCTTTCTTCCAGTTCGGTTTTGCAGATCGCCTACGTCGCCAATCACGGTGTCGACCTGTACAGCACGATCGATGCCAACCAGGTGGATCCGAATTCTCCGCTGGAGGTGGGTTGTGGCA
The DNA here is from genome assembly GCA_963772155.1 of uncultured Acidobacteriaceae bacterium. Lineage (GTDB taxonomy): Bacteria > Acidobacteriota > Terriglobia > Terriglobales > Acidobacteriaceae > Acidiflorens. The sequence continues at coordinate 29,669 of CAVYVX010000008.1, forward strand.
ACTGTGAAGGGCCGGGTCGTCCGCTGAATGCAAACTGCAGCGTATCGCAGGGCGGCCTGGGGTTAGGAGGCCCCTGTTTCCCCTATATCGGGATCTTGAGCTTCCTCGGGAATCAGGCAAAGTCGAATTACCAGTCCTTGCAGGTCACGTATACCAAGCGCTATGCCCACGGGCTCTATCTCCTCGCCGGGTACACGTACGGGCACGCCATCGACACGTCGAGCAGCAACCATTCGGATTTTCCGCAGAACAGCTTGGACTACGCCGCCGAGCGTGGCAACAGCGAGTTCGACATCCGCCATCGCTTCACGCTCTCAACTTCCTATGATTTGCCATCGCGCAAAGCGCCTTTGCAGATGCTGGAGGGCTGGCAGGTCACCAGCATCGTCACACTGCAAAGCAATGAGCCCTACACCCTGTACGATTCCAACGACGACATCAGCCTAACGGGTGAATCTGAGGACCGGTGGAACATCACTGGTCCCGCCAGCAATATTCGTTGGTCGCCGACAAAGCCCCTGCCTTACATCGATCCCTCTACTTTTATCACCGATACATACGGGAATGTAATCGGGGGGAACTCCCAGTGCATCAACGCCGCTGGCAGCGCCGCAGTCAACCAACTGGCTACGTACGGTTGCTATGTTTCGGGAAGCACGACCCTGACGCCGCCGGCTTACGGAACGTTCGGAAACATGGGACGCAACACTTTCGCCGGCCCGCGATTCATCGACTGGGACTTTTCCCTTTCGAAGATGTGGAAGTTGAACGAGCGGGTCAAAGTGCAGTTCCGCGGCGAAGTATTTAATATCCTGAATCACCCTAATTTCGATGTGTTCTCGCTGAATACTGATCTGTCGGTGCCGAACTCGGTGGGCACCGCGATCTTCACGCCGGACTTGGGCTCAGCTTCCAACCCTGTCCTCGGCTCCGGTGGATCGCGGCATGTCCAAGTCGGCGCTAAGGTCATCTGGTAAGCCGATGGTGCGCAAGAAGTGCCTCGGCCCAAGGCCGGGGCACTCTGTTTTTACACTTCAGGGGTCATGGGTGGTTCTTCGCGCCCCAAGTCCTTTAACAGGCTGCTGAAAAAGCGATCGGCACAGCGTTTTTCCTTCTGTTTCTCATGGTTCGCGATGTCGAGGGGGTTGATTTCTGTTGTTTTCCGGGCTTCTCGGCCCGATAACGATAGAGCACCGCCTCCACCAACCGCCGGTTGTACTCCGCCGTAGACGTGCTCTTGCACGAGGCGCCGGGCGCGATGATGATGGCCAAAATCGCAGCCCGAATCTTATTAGGAACATCCCGCATCAAGTTGTTTCCCAGGCATTCATTCCGCGAGTGCAAGAGGGGCGCTGCTATTCCAAGATGCGGTTATTCCCGATGAACAGAAACGGGGCCGCATGCAAAGCGGCACGGTGTACAGAAAAGGGAATAGGTACGACCATTCGTGGAATTTGTAACACACCGCACCAACTTAAGCGGTTTATAGTTGGAAACGGACGCATCCGGGTTGCACTTATGGTTGCGGCCACGGAAGGACGCTCAAAGAGGTCCACCAAGTGAGCAAGCAGGTATGCAAACTAAAAGAATCGGGCGGCGAATTGCTACGCTGCAGTTCGCAACGGATTGAGTCCATAAATTCTTGCGCCTGGCGCTTCCAGGATTACTAACTTCCCGCTCCAGGGCGGGAACGCAGACATACAGATTGTTGAGCGGACCATGGAAACTTTCACCTCGGAACCTAGCGCGGCAAGCGGCGGGGTTTTGCAAACCGGCCAGTTCTCGGTGCGCATAGTGCGCGCCCTCTCGAGTTCGCCATCGGCGCTGTTTCGAGCATGGACGACGACGTCGATTATGAAGAAGTGGTTTCACACCGGTCCCGAGTGGACCACGCCGGCGGCGGAGGTGGACCTGCGCGTAGGCGGACATTACTGGATCGCCATGCAAGATGCCGCGGGCAAGACTTACTGCTATAGCGGACGCTATCAAGAAATTCGCGAGCCGCAGAGCCTGGCTTTCACCTGGGCGCCCTATGGCGATGCCGCGGTCGAGACGCTGGTGGTCCTGCATTTCCGTCCGAACCTTGCGGGATCGGGCACCAAACTGGAACTCAGCCATCTGGGCTTGCTCCATGAACAGATGCGCGACGACCATGAGGCCGTGTGGAGTATATGCCTCGATCGGCTGGAGGAGACATTATGACGCTGTTTCCGGTTCGGGACATGCAGCCGCGAGCGCCCGCGGGGCATGGACAAAAATGCCGATGAAGCCATTGTCCGGTCCCGCGGTTTCCGCCAACAAGAGGGTCCTCATCTGCTTCCCCATCATTCATACGCAAGCCGACATGGGGGGCCTGAACGAGCCGATCCAGCGATTGAAAGTCAAGCAGCTCGGGAAGAAGGTCTGGGAACGCAACCTGGAGCTGGTGAACAATTTCTGGACCGAAATCGAACGGGCCACGGAGAGCCTGGCGGCGCCCTACGAGCGAGTCCGTCTGTATCAGGATGGATTGCCGGTGTGTGGGCGCGAAGCGGAGATCGTCTCCGATATGGCGCAGGCGGGGAGCCGGAATCATCAACTGCTGCTGCAACTGCAACGGAAGGGCGCAGTCCTTATGGGCACCGAGTCGGCCGAACTTTTGGTCGAAGAATATCAACTGGTGCGGCAGATTTTTGCCGAAGAAATGTCTAGAGGCTCCGCCCCTCGGGCGGCACAGGGGAAAACTTTGCAGGATTCTTTGCTCAAACGGCGGGACCAATTCATTGGCCGGCGCATTAGCGAAACGCTTCTCGCCGGCGAAACCGGAATGCTCTTTATTGGGATGCTGCACGCCGTCGAGCCCTGGCTCGCTAAGGACATCGAAGTGGTTCGTCAGGTTCGCCCAACCCTGAAGATCGGGGTGAGACCCTCGTGACCGCCGCGGGAAACAAGATTCTCATCGTCGACGGCCAGGAAGGAATCTGCGCCCAGTTGGCGGAGTATTTGCGGGGTGAGGGGATGATTCCGGTGACAGCGCACACGGCGGAAGCCGGGCTGGAAAAAGTCCGCAGCGAGGCCCCCGACCTGCTGATCGCGGATATGGAACTGCCGGATATAGGCGGTATCCAGGCCATGAAGGCGGCGAAGGCTTTGGCTGAGGGTCTCCCCACGATCCTGGTGACGGGCAATCCCAATGTTCGGGAAGCGGTCGCCGCCATACGGGCCGGGGCCCACGGCTATTTGGAAAAACCGCTCAAGCACCATGAAGTGCTGCGTGTGGTTTTCCGCGCCTTGAATGAGAGTGCGCTCGCGCGCAAGCTGCGGCGATTGTCGTCGCAGGCGGAAGACGCGGCTTCGCTGCGCGAGTCGATGGGGCCGAGCGGAGCGGTCACGCGCTTGATCGCGGAGGTTACGCGGGTCGCCAGGACCAATTTCAGCGTTCTGATCCTGGGGGAAACCGGGGCGGGCAAGGACCTGGTGGCGGGGGCCATTCACCGGCTCAGCCCCCGGTCGCGCGGCCCGTTCGTCGCGGTCGATTGCGGCGCGATTCCGGAAACGCTGATCGAGGGCGAATTGTTCGGGTACGAAAAGGGGGCCTTCACCGGAGCGGATAAACAGAAGCCGGGCAAATTCGAAATGGCCGGGGGTGGGACTTTTTTTCTCGATGAAGTCTGCAACATGCCCCTGGAGTCGCAGGCCAAACTTCTGCGCGTGTTGCAGGATAAAACCGTTCAGCGCATTGGCAGCACCCGGCCCATCGATGTCGATGTCCGGGTCCTGGCGGCCAGCAACCGGGACCTGCGCGAGTTGACGGAAGCCGAAGCGGGATCGTTCCGCCGCGACGTTTACTTCCGCTTGAACGAATTCACCATTCAGGTTCCCCCTTTGCGAGAGCGCCGGGAAGACATTCTGTATCTGGCCAAGCGCTTCGTGGACCTCACGAATGTCGAGCTGCACAAGGAGGTACGAAGCTTCACGCCGCCGGCGGTCGATCTCCTGCTTGCTTACCACTGGCCCGGCAACGTGCGGCAGCTTCGCTCCATGATCCGGCGGGCGGTGCTCGTGGCCGAGGACACCATCTCCGAGCAGCACCTGGCCTTCGAGGGCGCGCGTCCGGCGGCGCCCGCGGGCTCCGATAGCGCCTCCACGGTCCAGATTCCAGCGCAGCGCGACTGTTCCCTGAAAGAAATCGTGCAGCACAACACGGCGCTCGTCGAGCGCCAGATCCTGGCCCGCGTGCTGTGCCAGACCGGGGGCAACAAAGCCGAAGCCGCCCGTCTGCTGCAGATCGACTACAAAACGATTCACCTGAAAATCAAGGTGTATGGCCTCGAAACCGCCAGACACAGAGCGAGGAAAGGAGATTTCTAATGGAAAAGGTAAAAGACAAAAGCGCGCAATTTGGAGTGGGAGGCAATCTTGGGGGAATCCTGAAAGGCTTGGGAGACCTGGTGGAAAAACTCGGCGAACTGGAAAAACGCGGAGGGATTTCCGAGACGGGCGAGATTCGGGGCGAGGGCGGCAAGGTCCGGGGCATCTACGGATTTTCGGTGAAGGTGGGATTGGGCGATCAGGGGCCGCGCATCGAACCCTTCGGCAACATCCGGCGCGACGCCGATTCCGGGCGCACCGAGGTGCAGGAGGTCCGCGAACCCATGGTGGACGTGTTCGAGGAAGAGGACCACGTGCTGGTTTTGGCGGAATTGCCCGGCATCGGCAAGGACGACGTCAAGGTCGAGGTGAAAGACGACGTTCTCACCATCGCCGCCGAGCGCGGCGAGAAAAAATATCGCAAGGAAGTTCTGCTGCCCTACTCGGTCGCGAAAGAGAAGATACAGATTACGTGCAACAACGGAGTGCTGGAAATTAAGTGCTCCAAACAGCCGTAGCACTGTGACCGCGTGAAGAAGTACACGGTGGAGCGACGGGCGTCTCGCCCGTCCCGCCGGGCGGGGACGCCCGGCGCTCCACCATCAAGATCAGGCCGGAAACGACAAACTTCAAGCGGGCACGGTACTAGCGCGGATTGCGAGAGCCGTTCATGAAAACGGATGCAAAGACGCTCAAGCTTAAGGTCAGCGAAGCGCTCAGCAAGGATGTGGGCCGGGCCTACGCGCGCATGGGTCCGGAAGATATGGCCGAGCTCGGGGTCGAGATCGGCGGCATTGTGGAAGTCGCCGGCAAGGCCAAGGCCGTCGCGAAGGCGATGCCGGCTTACAAGGAGATGCGGGGGCAATCCCGCATCCAGCTCGACGGGCTGACGCGGGAAAATGCCGGAGTCGGACTCGACGAGCATGTTCAGGTCCGCCGCATCGACTGTCCGGCGGCGGAGCGGGTGGTGCTGGTTCCGACCAACGTCGTTCCTTCCGAGCGCGACATGGCTTACATTGGCAGCCGTCTGGACGGCCTGCCGGTGGCGGCCGAGAACCGCATTCGGGCCGTTCTGTTCGGAGCGCGCTGGGCGGATTTCAAGGTGGAAAGTACGGTGCCGAAGGGTCCGGTGATCATCGGCCCCGGGACCGAACTTCTGATCTCGAAGCTCAAGTCGCAGCCCGTGGCCGAGCGGGCGATTTCCTATGAGGACATTGGCGGACTGAAGCCGCACCTCATCCGCATCCGGGAAATGATCGAGCTGCCGCTGCGCTACCCCGAGGTTTTCGAGCGGCTGGGAATCGACGCGCCCAAGGGCGTGCTGCTCTACGGCCCTCCGGGATGCGGCAAGACGCTGATCGCGCGGGCCATCGCGCACGAGACGCAGGCGAGTTTCTTTTCCGTCAGCGGGCCCGAGGTCATCCACAAGTTTTACGGCGAAAGCGAAGCCCACTTGCGGAAGATATTCGAAGAAGCCGGCCGCAAGGCGCCCAGCATTATCTTTCTCGACGAACTCGACGCCATCGCGCCCCGCCGCGACCAGGTGGTGGGCGAAGTGGAGAAGCGGGTGGTGGCGCAGTTGCTGGCCCTGATGGACGGCTTGGCGAAACGGAACAAGGTCATCGTCATCGGTGCCACCAATCTTCCCAACGTGCTCGATCCGGCCCTGCGCCGTCCGGGGCGCTTCGACCGCGAGATTTCCATTCCCATTCCCGACCGGCACGGGCGCCGCGAGATATTGGAGATTCACAGCCGCGGCATGCCGCTCGAGGAAAAAGTCGATCTCGCGCGCCTGGGCGATATCACGCACGGCTTTGTCGGGGCCGACCTCGAAGCGCTGTGCCGCGAATCGGCCATGCTATGCCTGCGCCGCATCATGCCCGACGTGGATTTTGGCCTGGCGCGCATTCCCTACGACCAACTGGCCAAGCTGGAAGTCCAGATGGACGACTTCCTCTCGGCCCTGCAAACCATCGAGCCTTCGGCGATGCGCGAGGTGTTTGTCGAAGTTCCCAACGTCAGTTGGGAGGATGTGGGAGGTTTGGCCGAGACCAAGGCCCGCCTAGTGGAAGCGGTCGAGTGGCCGCTCGAATATCCCGGCCTGTTCACCGAGGCGGGGATACGTCCGCCAAAAGGCATCCTGCTGTCCGGGCCTTCGGGCTGCGGGAAAACTCTGCTCGCCAAAGCCATCGCCAGCGAAACCGGGGTCAACTTCATTTCCATCAAAGGCCCGGAATTGCTTTCGAAGTATGTCGGCGAATCGGAGAAGGCGGTGCGCGAAATTTTCCGCAAGGCGCGCCAGGCCGCGCCCTGCATTATCTTCTTCGATGAAATCGACGCCCTGGTGCCGAGCCGGAACGCGGGCGGTTCGGACTCGCACACCTCGGAGCGCGTCCTCAGCCAGTTTCTTACCGAAATGGACGGAGTGGAAGAGTTGCGCGGCGTGCTGGTGCTCGGAGCGACCAACCGGATGGACATGCTGGACCCGGCCATCGTCCGGCCGGGCCGCTTTGACGAGATCGTGGAAATTCCGCTGCCCGACGAAGCCGGACGCGCCGATATCTTCCGCATCCAGTTGCGCGGCAAGCCGCTGAGCGCGGAAGTAAGCGCCGAGAAGCTGGGGCCGCGAAGCGAAGGCTACAGCGGAGCGGAAATTGCCGCCGTGTGCCATCAGGCGGCGCTCGCGGCCATCCGGCGGGCGGTCCGCGCCGGCGAAGGGCCGGCGGGCGGCCACAGCAAAGTAAGTATCGAGGCAGCCGATCTGGAAGCGGCGTTTGCAAGCATTCGCCGGTAGACTTCCGGAATTGGCCGAGACGCGATGGAAAATGAAAACAGCGAGCTTGCGCTCTACTTGTTCTGCTTTGCCCGCTCGGAAATGGTGCGGGAGGTGCGCGGGCCGGAGGCGGACGGCCCCAGTTCTCTCGCGATTCTTTGCCATTTTCCCGACCTGTGTTCGGTGACGGCTGCAGTTCGGCGCGAGGAATTCTCGGGGCCGGAGGCGGAACTGCACATGCAGCAGTTATCGTGGGTCGGGCCACGCGCCCTGCGTCACGAGGCGGTGATTGAAGAGGTCATGGCGCAATCTCCGGTGCTGCCGGCGCGCTTCGGCACGCTGTTTTCGTCGGCCGAGGCGCTGTCCGAATTTGCCGACCGGCATCGCCAGACGATTACTGTGTTTCTCGATCATGTAGCCGGTCACGGGGAGTGGTCGGTGAAGGGCGTGTTCGACCGCGAGCCAGCCGAGGCGGCCCTAATATCCGCAAAACTGGCCGCGCAACAGAAGCAGCTTTCGGCGCTGGCTCCCGGGACGCGCCACTTCGCCGAACAGCGCCTCCACCGCGACATAGAACGAGAGTTGAGCGCGTGGCTGGACGAGAGCTGCCGCGCCATCGCGGGCGAGATCTCGAGTTATGCTTCGGATTTCCGCGAATGCGAAACCGGGCCAGGCGCGCGTTCCGAAAACGGGACCGCGGAAGTGCTGAATTGGGCATTTCTGCTGCCCAACTCGGCTGTCGCTCCCTTCCGGGAACGCGTCGAGCGGGCAAACCTGAGCCATCAACCGCAGGGATTGCGGCTCGAACTTTCCGGCCCATGGCCGCCTTATCGTTTTGTCCCGGCCCTATCCGCGGCAGGCGCGCCGTGAGTTATCTGCTCTATTGTATTTTTCGCAGCCAGCCACAGCCGGAAGCGGAAGTTGTCGCCGGTGTCGGCGGCCGCCCGGTCCTGGCCGTCGCTCACGGCGGCTTGAGCGCCGCCGTTTCCGAGATGCGGGAACCGGACTCGCATCCCGATGTCCCGAGCGTCCTCGCCTATGAAAGCGTGGTGGAATCCTTTTTCCGCCGCCGCACCATCATTCCCATGCGCTACGGCTGCGCGGTCCGAGACCGAATAGAACTCGCGGATGTCCTCGACAAGCATCGCAAGGAATGCGACGCGCTGCTCCACCGGTTGGAGGATTTGGCGGAAATGGGCATCCAGGTCCCCGCCGAAACTTTTCTGGCGGAGCGGTCCGAGGCCGCCGCCGAAAACGGCCCGACGGTGGAATCGCAAGCGCGCTTTGACGGCCCGAATCGGTCGGGCGCTTCTTATCTCTCCGCCCAGAAATTGTATTACCGCGGCACGGACCGGAAAGTCGAACGGCAAAACGAACTGGCGCAGGCGGTTTGCCGTCCGCTGGCCGGACTGTTTGTCGAGCGCAAGGTGGAATTGCCTTCCCGCGGCACATCTCTGCTGTCTCTCCACTTCCTGGTGCCGCGCGCTTCGGTCGAAGCCTTTCGCGAGGCGGGCCGGCGCGCGCTTCAGAACGAGTTCCGAAACCCGCGCATCAGCGGACCTTGGGCGCCTTATAACTTCGCCGCTTTCTCGGACGGCGGCGGGATCTTATAAACGACTAGAGCATTTCCCGATTTGCTGTAGAGGGAACCTGGAACCTCTTCTTCCTCCTGTAGAGACGGGGCTTGCCCCGTCTCGTTCGTCCGCCGCCGGAGACGCGGCAAGCCGCGTCTCTACAGAAACTCGGAAAATGCTCTAATCTACCAGCCGCGCGCGTAAGGATCGTTTCCCGCACTGTAGAGGAGCGCGCTCTATGGAATGAATTCCGCATTGGCCAAAGAAGGGTACTATCCCCATTTGCCACAAGACCTTCGTCACTTCCTAAGTTGGTCTGGAACTTGTTCATAAGAATGACGGACCAAGCAGCCGGACGAGTTATGACGGAAAGAAACCTGAAATCCACAGTCTTGCCGCCCGCAGGGCATGTGGCTTGCACTGTAGTTGGTGGGGAACGCATGTAAGTTCCTTTTCAGAATAAGGAGAAACAATATGGCGAAAGTACAAAAGTCGACCGACTCTTCCAGCTTAGCGGAAGTAGTGGATCGAATTCTTGACAAAGGTATCGTAATCGACGTGTGGGCAAAAGTTTCGCTGGTCGGGATCGAGCTGTTGTCAGTCGAAGCCCGGGTAGTGATCGCCTCCGTCGAAACCTACCTTAAATACGCGGAAGCCATCGGTCTGACGGCCAGCGCGGCAGCTCCTGCTTAGCGCATGGTTGGATTGACCACACCCAAGTGGGGGGGCGATTTTCGGCCCCCTTCTCTTGGCTCCATACCGGAACAAAATAGGTTGCAGGAACAAGTTGAGGAGGATACCAATGGGAAGCTTGACGAACGACATTACCCGGTTGTGCGAAGAGATCCAGACGCTGCGCGCGGAACGCCACGATCTGAAAGAAAGGCGCGCCGAGAGGACCAAGGCGCGCCAGGTGGAGGTGCTGGAAACCTGCGCGGCTTTTGCGGGCGCCAGAAATTGGAAAGCGGAAAGCGCGCACACTGCCCGGCAGGACTTTGTGGACAGCCTGAAACAAACGGTAGCCGACCAGGGAAAGTCCTTGCGGGACGATCTCGAGGCGGCGCGGCGCGTCTGGGGCGGGCTGCGGGTGGTATGACGCAGGCGGCGGGAATCCGCCGCCGCGGCAACCGGCAAGCGGAAGAAAAAAGATCATGGCAGACACTCTTTCTAGGAGCCTGACCCGGGTTCGCGACGAGATCCTCGCCTGGCGCGGGGAACGCGAACGATTGCTTTCCGGCCTGCAATTGGAGACCCGGGAGCGCAGGCGCGCAGTATTCCGGATGCTGGCCCGGTTCGCGAACGACTTAGCCGAAATTGCGCGGCGGAGAAGAGACGTGCGGATGATTTTTCCGCCCGGGCTTGGTTCCAGGCGGACGGCGTTCCGGTTCCAGCAGGAAATCCGGCAGCGCCAAAGCCGCCAGGCGGCAACTCATGCCCACTGCGGGGAACAGCCGCGCCGGGGCACAACATCAGCTAGTACGACAACCAACGGCAAACGCCAGCGTCGAGGCGTCCGCCGTCAGCACCGGCCCTGAATTTTGAAAGGAGTTCAAATCCCGTGTCGTCTCCCGCGTTAGCGCCCTACCCAGTCGTCGATCCCATCCCCACTGAAGGGCCGCCGGGCAACGACGGCGGTCCCGAAACCGTCCTGGAGGCCGAGGTAAAAATGCCGGCGGAGGACATCGACGTTGTCCCCGAAGCCAGCGATTCGTTTGTCCTGACTCCCTACGTCGAGAATCTCACCGCCCGCGCGCTCACCTACATGGACGTTGGCTACGCGCTGCACTTCGCCGGTCCGGCGGGAACGGGCAAGACGACGCTCGCCTTGCACGTTGCCAGCAAACGCGGCCGCCCCGTCGTTCTCATCCACGGCGACAACGAGTATGCCAGTTCCGATTTGGTCGGCAAGGATTCCGGCTATCACAAGTCCAAACTGGTCGACAATTACATTCACTCCGTGGTCAAGACGGAAGAGAGCTTGAGCCGGATCTGGGAGGACCAGCGGCTGACCACCGCCTGCGTGAAGGGCTACACGCTGATCTACGACGAATTCAACCGCTCCCGGCCCGAGGCCAACAACGTTCTGCTCAGCGTCCTCGAGGGCAAGATACTGAACCTGCCCAATCTGCGCCGGTCGGGCGAGGGCAATCTGCACGTGCACGAGGATTTTCGCGCCATTCTGACCTCGAACCCGGAAGAGTATGCCGGCGTGCACAAGACCCAGGACGCGCTGCTCGACCGCCTGATCACCATCAACCTTGGACACCTGGACCGCGAGACCAAGATCGCGATTGCCATGGCGAAGTCGGGCGTGCTGCGCGCCGATGCGGAAACCATCGTCGATATCATCCGCGAACTTCGCGGCGTGGGCGTCAACAACCATCGTCCCACCATCCGCGCGGCCATCGCCATCGCCCGCATCCTCGCCCACCACAAGGGATCGGCCCAGCTCGGCGACCCGGCGTTTGAGACCATCTGCCACGACGTGCTCAACACCGACACCGCGAAGATTACCCACCAGGGCCATTCGCTAATGGTCGAAAAAGTGCAAGAGACTATTCGCAACGTCTGTGGCGAACAAACCGGACGCGGCAAGGACAAAGACAAGGACAAAGACCGCCGCCGGGAACGCGAAAGGAAGTAGACATGCCCATCCCACTTCGAGGTCTGCGGACCATTCGCACATTGGCGGGGAAAGTGGATCTGGTGGCGGTGCCGCACCGGGCGCACCTGCAGATCGCCTGCCTCGAACTCGAAAAGGCCCGGCGCACCACCGAGCGGACCAGCGCGCTGGGGCGAGTGGCGGAACTCGATGCCCGGCTCCGGGAAATCGAGGCTGAGCAGGCGCATCTGCTGCAAGCCTTGGCCGACCGAAAAGGGAAAACCGCGGAACCCAGGGCAGTCCGCCCCGCGCAGCGGCGCGGCCAGCCATTCAAGATCCGTTACTGAAGTTACCGAGAATGAAAACCGGTTGCGGACGGGGTCCGTTCCGGCTGCCGCCACACTGGGTACGTTGAAGCTATGGAGGACAACGTGAGTACCGCTCGCACCTCGATTGCAAAATCCGCTGAGGACCGCCCGCCGGCGCGGGCGGCAGCGCGGGAGAAGATCTACCTGTACGCCATCGTCGCCGGCGCCGAGGACAGGCCTTACCAAGCAACCGGCATCAACCAGGGCAAAGTGTATGCCATTTCGACCGGACAAATTGCCGCTGTGGTCAGCAACGTTGCGGGCGATAACGTGCGCCCGGAACGCGCCCGGCTGGCGGCGCATCACGAAGTCCTGAAAAAACTCATGGCCGAGACCACGCCGCTGCCCATGTCGTTTGGCATTGTCGCCGACAGCCCGGCCGCGGTGCGCCGCATGCTGGCGCGCAACCAGGAAGTTCTACTCGACCAGCTCGTGCACGTTGCCGGCAAGGTCGAAATGGGGCTGCGGATTACCTGGGATGTGGCCAACATTTTCGAGTATTTCGTGAATGTTCATCCCGAACTCAGGCTGGCCCGGGACAGATTGTTGGGCGCCAATTGCCAGCCCACGCAGGAACAGAAGATCGAAGTGGGAAGGACGTTCGACCGCTTGCTCAACGACGACCGCGAAGCCCATGCCGATCTGGCGATGGAAATATTCGCCGCCCACGAGTGTGAAATCAAGCGCCTGAAGTGCCGCAACGAACGCGAGGCGATGAACCTGGCCTGCCTGGTCAAGCGCGAGGCGGTGCCGCAGTTCGAGGCCGCCGTGTTCGAGATCGCGAAGCAGTTCGACAACAACTTCGCCCTCGATTACAACGGGCCGTGGGCCCCGCATAACTTCGTCAGCGTCGATTTGGAACTTTAACAACCGGAGGAGGACCGGATGTTCATCGTCGACGACCTCCTCATGGCTCCGGCGCGCGGGCTGTTCTGGATCTTTCAGGAGATCCATCGTGCGGCGCAGGAGGAGATGGTGAACGACGCGGAATCGATCACCGCCGAACTCAGCGCTCTCTACATGAGGCTGGAGACGGGGAAACTTACCGAGGAGGAGTTTGCCGCGGAAGAGAAGATACTGCTCGAGCGGCTGGACAAGATACACAAACCGGGCAAGCGAATCGGATAGCGGCGCCGGGGCGGGAACCGGCGATCGGAACTCGGCAGTCAAGACTGGGAAGCGAGGGGCAGTGGAAGGGAACGCGAGAAGCGCGAGCGATGCGGGAGTGCCACGTTTTCTGGCCCCGCCCGGCTTGCAGATTCTCATCTTCGGCGGCAAAGGCGGTGTCGGAAAGACGACCTGCGCGACGGCCGCGGCGCTGCATCTGGCCGCGGGTTCGCCGCAGTCGTCTTTTCTGCTGGTCTCGACCGACCCGGCGCACTCGCTCGCCGACAGCCTGGCCGGCCTCGTCCCCCCCCGAAACCTGAAGGTCCTGGAACTCGACCCGCAAGAATACCTGCTGGATTTCAAGAAGAAATACAGCGGTAAATTGCGGGAGATCGCGTCTCGTGGGACCTTTCTCGACGACGAGGAAATCAACCGCTTCCTCGATCTTTCCCTTCCCGGCCTCGATGAACTCATGGCTTTTCTGGAGATATCCGCATGGGTCGAGAAGCGCGTCTACGATTGCATCGTGGTCGATACCGCCCCCAGCGGCCACACCCTGCGGCTGCTCACCATGCCCGAGTTTCTGCGGAAATGGCTGGCCATGCTGGAAACTTTGCTGGCCAAGCACCGCTACATGAAGTGGGCCTTCGCCCGCTCCCGCGACCGCGACGATCTCGACGACTTCCTGGACGAACTTACCGGCTCCATAAAACAGATGGAAGCCGTTCTCCAGGATTCGGCCCGCTGCGGCTTTGTTCCCGTAATGCTGGCCGAGGCCATGAGCCTGCGTGAGACCGTCGCCATCGTGACGGAGGCGGCCCGCCTCCAGATCCACACGGAAGACATCGTCGTCAACAAGCTGCTTCCCGAGAGTCGTTGTCCGGTTTGCCGCGAAGGACACTACGTGCAGGATCGTGAGATAAGAGAGCTTTTTCTGGACGCTTCCCTGAATCGGTTTGCGCTCTGGGGACTCCCGCTGCACGCCGAGGAAGTCCGCGGGCAAGTTGCGTTGCAGTCGTTCTGGGAAGAAGCCAGACAAATCCACGAGCCGCCCGCGGCAGTGCCAGCGCCCAGGCTGTCACCTTCCGTGGAGGTGGATGCGGGCGTTTCCTCGCCTCCGCGCGGCACTACCCTTCTTATCTTCGCCGGCAAAGGCGGCGTGGGAAAAACCACGCTGGCCTGCGCCACCGCCTTGCATTTGGCCGAGCGTTCCCCGAACCGGAAAGTGCTGCTCGTTTCCACGGGGCCTGCGCACTCGCTGTCAAGCTGCCTGGACCTCCCGATCGGCCCGCATCCGGAACGCGTGGCCCAGGGCCTCACCGCCCTCGAGATTGACTCCGAGGCGGAATTCGAGGTGTTGAAACAACAGTACGCCGGAGACATCGAGGAGTTTCTGGAATCGGTCTCCAGCAATTTCGATTTGGCGTTCGACCGCGAAGTACTCGAGCGGACCCTCGACCTTTCCCCTCCGGGGTTGGACGAAGTGATGGGCCTGACCCGGGTCATGGCGCTTCTCGCCTCCGGCGAATTCGACATGTTGGTCCTTGATTCGGCTGCGACCGGCCACCTGATCCGGCTATTGGAGCTTCCCGAAATCGTCGACCAATGGCTTAAAGCCTTTTTCGACTTATTTCACGGTTGCGGGAATTGCGAAGGCATTCATAGGAGACATTAACTTCCTCTTCTTCGAGGACGGCACAGACAAGGGGATAGTCGGAAATCATATTGCGCTCTCATGGATCGGTGCGGACGTCGGAGTCTCGAACCAGTCGGCCTACTACTTCGGAGGATTCGGAACAGGGGGCTATGTGATAAACCTGAACCTCTCTCATGGAATTTATGCCAACGTAACAAGGCCCTATTCGATCTCATACTCCAAAGGGTTCGCTCCTGAGTTCGCACCGCAGAATAAGAGCAACTGCGCGGCATATTATAAGAAGCCTTCGGGACCTGGGAACTCGACGATAATACTCAACACATCGACCAACGGGACGATAACCTCCAATACGCTCACGAATGCGACGGTGTTCGGGAACTCCACCGCGATGCAAAAGAAGCTGTCCGGCTCGGTGGGATTCTACGATTTGAATCTCCCTCTTTCGATAGTGGTGGTCCTTGCAATCCTTGAAGTGATTGGAATTGCGCTCGCCTTTGCGAGCAACAACGAGTGGGTCGTAATCTTCTCGCTCGCGGCAGCCAACTTCATGGGTCTCATACTCATGCTCGGGGTCGCGGGGTTGGGTGCTGGGTTCCTGCTAATCAGCGCAGTCTCAGCATTGTACTACATCATAAAGAACGCGCATAAGTGGTGGCATTGATGGCGGATGAAACTTCACTACTCGGGAAAATCTTTGTGGGTATAGTCGTACTTGAGTTCATAGGGATAATCCTTGCCCTCACTATTGGGTCATCGGGGGCGCAGTTCAATAGCGCCTTTGATGGTTTCAAATTCTTCATTTCGAGTGTGAATGCGACGACGTCTAACATAGCGACCTCATTCTCAAGTTGCTCTTTCGCTACGCTTTCCTGCAATGCGCCGCTTCAACAAATGCCATATTTGCCATCGGGAATTTTTAGCGGGATTCCGAATGCGATTGTCTGGCTAGGAAACGGAATCTTCACCTTCATAGACCTCATCGTATTGGCCATCTGGATGGGGATAAATATCTTGGCGCTTGTCTTGGTGATGATGGGGCTGCTCGGGTTCATGTTCGCTATATTCCTTCCGAGCATCATGGTCAGCGTCGGACCGATAGGCTACCTGCTCTCAATCGGATACGTCTTTATAATCTGCCTCGCGGGATACAAATATGGCCACATCATACTCGACCTTGCGGGGATGGTAATCGGATTCGTGGGGAGATTTATATGAAAACCTGCAACCTTTTCGTGCTGGCGCTCTTCGCGCTCTTCATAGTCTCGCCCATGGTCGTCCATGCGACGACCGACGTTGTGGGTGCTTGCAATGCCCAAGATTGGCTTATTAATAATCCCAGCTCATTCTCGCGTTCGCTAACAGCGTCGTCTTCGGGAACGCTACAGAGCATAGGGATAAACGTTACGGTGGCATCGGGCTATCTATGGCTTGGGATATATTCCGATGACGGAAGCGATACTCAGTATCTATGGCTTGGGAATTCAACCGAGCATCTCATGATTACAGGATGGAACGACCTTTTTATACCTCAAACAGTGGAGATAACAAGCGGAACGAAGTATTGGGTCGTGATACAGTATACTGACGCGGGAGGCGGGGGTGCGAAGTTCTGTAGAGATTCATCGACCAATGTCAACGCATGTTTCGGTTCAATCTCTTCTATTCCAGAATGGGATAGTCAGTTCATCGGAAGCTGTGGCTCGAACGACAATATAAACATGAGGATGACCTATGGCACGACCTCGACGTCAAGCACGTCGACGTCCACTTCTACCTCCACCACGTCAACGTCTACGAGTACATCAACAAGCACGACATCGAGTTCCACCAGCACGTCGACGTCCACTTCTACCACCAGTTCCTCGACGAGTACCTCCACTTCCACCAGCACCTCAACCTCAACTTCAACCTCGACCTCCACGTCGACACACACGACTACGTCGACGCATTCGACGACTTCTCTGTCTTCGACTTCCACTACGATAAGTTCGCTCCTCACTCCGGTCGAGAACATGAGCAACTCGACCAAGCCAGGGATAGGCACGGCGATGACGGATTCGCTGGCAATGCCCGCGTTCCCCTATATCCTTGTCTTCGTGCTTACGGGGATCGTCGCATTCAGCACGAGAAGGGGAGACCTCGCATGTCTCTCTGGGACGGTCACGTCGGCGATGCTCTACATGGTCTATGCCACCTATCTCTCGGCTCAGGTGCCTGGACTCGTGGTGTTGGCCGGGGTGCTTGGACTGCTGACCGCCCTCGCGGTCTGGGAGATGCAGTTCAGGGTTAAGAAGCCGAAGGGCGAAGGGGATATAAGATTAGGATTTGAGCAATAAATGGTGAATATGTGTTTCCACTCGGGATAATACCGGCGCTGATCGGGGCTGTGCTGTTCTACGGATACCTCCAGGACAAGGACGAGATCAACCGCTACCTCTTCCTCTTCCTCTCAATAACGCTGTTCACGACTGCGTTCTTCTGCGACTCGATTGAGACTGCGGCGTATGTCTACGGCCCCGACCCCGCGCTCGCGTCGCTAGGTTATGCCTTCGGGTTCGTTCTGTTCGCATTCTTCCTCATACTTATGATAAGGCTCGGGATCGGCAACGTGGTCGAATGGGTCAAGCACTTCGGGGAGTAATGTGTCCGAGGAGTGGGTAGTCATCCACATAAGGCGCACGACCAAGAACGAGATCATAGCGGCGAAGCGCAAGATAGCGGACGGGCGCGATTCGATTTCTTTTGACGTATATCTGCATCTCCTTGTCAAGAAGATGAAGGAGCTTGAGACCAAGAAGGATAAGAAGGGGTTCGCGTTATGGCCTTGATCGTGACGGAGAGGATGATACGGACCGCGCTCTCGGCGATAGGGGCGCTGGGCTTCCTCTCGCTTGAATTGTTCCTCGCGTCGAGTACCCTTGCATCCTCGGAATCCATGCTCGTGGCGGCGGCCATCTGCCTCGTCGTCGGGGCGCTGGGGTTTCGGATGGTGGTGGTCGCCGGAGACGTCGAGGAGGTCATGGAATACCTCGTCCTGATGACTCTCCCTATCTGCGGCGTCTCTCTCCCGATAATACTGGGTATCGAGAGGGTGAGGGAGCGCGTCGTATCAACAAAGATTTTATAATCTATCTTCCATAGGTTTTAAGCGGTAATAAAATGGGAAATCCTGCAAAGCAAGCGACTTTGAGCATACAGCTAGCTATGATCCTGGGCCTGGGCCTTGGCATAGTGATATTCGTCCTGGCGACCTTCGCGGGTGCGCTGGGATCAACGAGCGCCGGTAACCTGGTGGACTCGATAATCGCCCTGTATACCAGCCCTGAAGTGCTGCTGGTCCTTGGCGCGGTGGTCGTGCTTACCTTCCTGGGCCTCGTCGCCCCTGCGGTCAAGCCCCTCTGGGACATGATCACGGGCATGGGCGGAAAGGGCGGAAGGAGCTACGATTAGTAGCGTCTGACCTTCGGGGAGGGGCCTTCGGGCCCCTCTCCTTCTTTTTATTAAGCAGGGTAGGGGAGTCTGGTCGTTCCCGCCTGGTTCATACCCAGGAGGTCGGTGGTCCAAATCCACCTCCTGCTATGGCATCACTAATTATCGTTCAAAATAGGGCATCCTGGGCGCAAGCTGGGCTATATGTCCTTTAGCGCCTTCCTTACCGCCTTGATTGCGGTGGAATGGAAGCCGTTAGTGCCTTTTGCCTTGCGCTGCGCGTTGCCTTTGAGGATCACCGGACGCATGGTTGGGGCTGGAAGTATCTTAGACTGGGTGAAGGTTATCGTAGCTTCGCAGCCCGACTTTATGCAACCGTAGACATACGTTGCCAGGCCGCCGGTCAGCGTCTTTTTGCGGAAGCGGTAGACATGATCCTGTTCCGAAATCTGCTTTTTGGAGAATTTGGTCATTTTATCGTAAAAACATGCCATTTAAGGTATAAAAAGCTATGTTTCACTACTCTTACTCTATATCCCTATACTTACTTCTTGGGGAGGGTACTGTAAGGTACATCAATCAACATATATATTATTATTATTATATTTTATATCGTGTCGCAGAGAGAGAGATAATGGTTAAGCGTTCGAGGGGTAGGCTGTTTTCCTGTAAAGATATATGGGTATATATAAAGAGAAACATGAGATTTATTAATTAATACGTCCCAATTATCCTGTGATAAAATGGTAAAGGAGAACTACTTCGCTCAGGCGAAAAGGGAAAGAATCGTATGGCTCGGATCGTATGTCGCGCAAGTAATCGAAGCGAGCGACTCGCATGGTGTAAGCTACGGAAAGGTACTTGATACTGGAATAATGAAGTTCGGGCTTACCGAAAAGAAGATCAGGGACGACCTGGACCTGATAATCCGCGTTAATAATTATGTGTTGAAGGAAGGCCTCCTTAAGAAAGCAGAGGTAATCGCCGATGGCACTCCATCCTGATCTTAATAAGTACCACATCCGGCAGAGGGTCATGAGGAGAGACCACTATACCTGCCGGAATTGTGGAAAGACCTGGGCGCCGGTCTACGCCAATGGAAAGACATACCTCCGAAACTGCGATCTCTTTCCTTTCATCGTAGACCATATAAGGCCCCTTTCAATGGGTGGGGAACCTTTCGCACTCAGCAACCTTCAACTTCTATGCGTGGAATGCCACCGATTGAAGACGGTAAAGGACCTTAGAGAGATAAGGGAATATAAGAAGAAATCAGGAACCTATTTCGTGGTTTCTAACGCACCTATCCAATAGCTTTATATATCTCAAATATCATAATAGATATTGTGTATTAGATGGCTGAATCCGACGAACCGCGCAAAGTGAAGGTCCTTCTCGATGAGGACGTTGTACTGTCTATTAACGCTTTAAAGAAGGTCGTAGGCGAGACATACTCCGACACTCTCCGCAGAGTCATAGCGGATTACAAGGTTAACAGGGAGTAACATGCCTGGAGAGATCGTAACCCTCGAAACCGCGCAGATATGTGCGGACTGCGGCGCGGCACTAGGGATCGGAGCGCAGGCAAAGAGATACGTCCGCTTCGGCCAGCCCGACAAGTTCTACTGCTACCCCGTTCACCTTCTCGCTCCATCCTCTAATTCTTCCTTTGGTCGCAAACAAAAGGAAAACTCACAACAGGGTGGAGGCGGAGGCAGGGCGCCCACATCACATGCCTATCCTAGGACTGATAACCCTAGGATGCCCGCCCCCGCAAGAGAGGCCGACATACACAAGTCGGTCGCCTTGAAGGAGGCGGTACATTACTGTGAAAACAAACTCTTCGGACCCCTCCATGACAAGCAGGCATCGCTCGAGAACGTCTCGGACGCTTACACCTTCTTCCTCGATCTGCTCAAGGGCGAATAGGATGAATCCAAACTCAACGATCTGCGAATACTGCGGGGTAGACTTCAAGACTCTCGAAGCCATCAAGAGGCACGACTACGAGAGCATACAGAAAGGAGGAAGGTGCAAGGAGTGACCGGCACTTCATGGAAGGCGGAAACCTGCGAATGCGGCCATCCTCGCGGCTTCCACTTCCGAGCCCATGTCCTAGGCGGCGGCGCGTGCAGGGACGCGATCTGCGCCTGCAAGGAGTTCAAGCGCGTCATGGTGGTGGAAGTTGAGGCGTAAGAAGTCAACTACCTGCGGCTAAAGCCGTCCCTCCGCCCTTTGGGTGGGAGCAGGCTTGATATTGAAAGATGATTGACATGGAAACATACGAAGAATACGACTACATGCACGACAAAACCATGTTTATACACAACATGGTCAAAATCCGATATGCGCCTGTTTGTCAAAATCCAGTCCGTAAGGCATTTGAAATCGGTTTGACTTATCCGATTTACGAAAGACTTTTGGTGAACGACAGGTTTCTCAAAGGCAAGAAGGACGAACACCTTATCACTATGTTGATGCAGGAGTTCGACAAATACCTTGACCACATTATGCCAATACGTGCTCTTCTATCCCCCGCTTCAAAGCGGGGGTTTACGAAGAGCCGACATGGTAAGAGTCAAGAACCCGCCTGAAGGACGAGGCATGTAGATGAGAGGTAAGACAATCATGGACAAGAAAACAAACATGGAAAAAGCGGGGAACATTGCTCACTTTGTGTATGATGTTATTGTGAAGATGGCAGTTCTGATTGTGGCACTCGGAGTTATTGTCGTTTTCATATTTGTTTTGACAGGAGTAGAACATACTCAAACCAATCCTTTATTCACAAATATTTCCTGTTCCAGAATAGCGTTCAACTACTCAAACATCACGAATACCATGTGGTTAAATCTCACCTGTTCAGCGCACGTAATTCCAAAATTGGTGAAGAGAACATGACAACCAAGCTCGCATTCACTCACTCGCCCTTAAGGGGCGAGGTTTCTCTGCTCGCCTTTACTACAAGTCGATGTCCTTGCCCCGAGGGGCAGACCCCGACAGAGGAGTCGGGGAAGGCACGATAATGTGAGGTGAAATCATGCGTAAGCAAGAAGTTTTGAGATTCATTGAAAAAATGCAACGAAACACGCCATCGGAACTGTCAGCACCAACCGATATGGAAATGTTCAAAATCCGTGCAAGACTTGAAGTGTTGCAAGAACTACATAAAGCAGTTGAAGATTGGGGATTGAGATTCGTAAAAGAAGAACTCCCGATGCAGAAAGAAGCAGAAGTTCTCTATTCATCTATAAAAGGTTCATCAGCATACGAAGGAGAAACGATTGAAGAATTGCGACAAAAACTTATAGACATGGAGGGCGGTGGCTCGCCCTCCCCCAGCTTAAGCAAGGGGTCTCGCTCGCCACGAGACAAGAGAAGTCGATGTCCTTGCCCCGAGGGGCAGACCCCGACAGAGGAGTCGGGGAAGGCACGAGATAGCGTTTGAATCATAGGGTAAGAATATGGAAGAAAAAGGAATCATATACCAACACCAAACACCTCAGAAGCAGAGGAGATGCGGACAATTTACGAACATTATTGTAGGGTTTGCAAAGCATGGTTTAATTGCAAGGATTATCATGCAGACCATCAAAAGCACGATTACGAATTTGATTTGAAGTTAGATTGGAAGAAAGCAAGAAAGAAACCTGTTATAGTTGAATTCAGAGAAGTCATTGGAGAGAAGGAAGAAATCAGCACAAGAGAAGGTAAACTCTATGGATACAAAGGTCAGGACGTAATCATCAAGGGAATACAAGGCGAAATATATCCCTGTAAGAAAGACATTTTTGCAAAGACATACGAGGTAATTGAGTGAGCAAACTCTGGGAATGTATGTGTTGTGGAAGAAGGCACACAAACCTTTCGTCAAGCATAAATGCAAAAATGCAATCATAAGGTCAATGCCAGCATACAAGGAATATGGATGCTCATGCGAAGAGGGAATAGGACAGGATTGGATAGAACCAACGCTCGCTCCTCTTGGCACTAAAGATGCCAAGTCTCCGCTCGCTGGTAACGATATTAAAGTCGCTGTCTTGCCACTCTTCCCGACTCAAAGGAGCAGAGTCAGGAAGCCTCAAAGGGGAAGTGGCAAGCACGAGATAGCGTTTGAATCATAGGTGGAAATGTGAAAATAGGAAAAAGAGACGGGATAGCGAATTATCGTGCAGTTAGAGTATTGCCTGACGATTTGAAGACGAAGGCAAAGCAAGCAGGTTGGAAAGACGATGACATAGTCAGGATTACATTGACCAAGATAGAAGGAAGGATAGTAGCAGATATGCGGAAGGAGTTTGAGTCATGGGAGAATTTAAACGAAGCGACTGCTCCTCCTCGACCTAAAGGAGGAGGTATCCGCAGTCGCCGTAACAAGAAAGTCACCTACCTGCGCCCGAGGGCGTCCCCCCTCTGATCGGAGAAGGGCAGGCTTGATATTGAAAGATGATTGACATGGAAACATACGAAGAATACGACTACATGCACGACAAAACCATGTTTATACACAACATGGTCAAAATCCGAGATGCGCCTGTTTGTCAAAATCCAGTCCGTAAGGCATTTGAAATCGGTTTGACTTATCCGATTTACGAAAGACTTTTGGTGAACGACAGGTTTCTCAAAGGCAAGAAGGACGAACACCTTATCACTATGTTGATGCAGGAGTTCGACAAATACCTTGACCACATTATGCCAATACGTGCTCTTCTATCCCCCGCTTCAAAGCGGGGGTTTACGAAGAGCCGACATGGTAAGAATGAACGCGGCGCTGAGGAGCGCCTTCACGCTTAAAGGGAAATAGTATGGAACTAAAATATCATTTTGTATTCTGCCCGAAGTACCGAAAGCCTATGTTCGCCGACGTGAGAGTTCGCGCAATGTTCGAGGCCATAGTCCAGGCGGAGTGCAGGGTGCAGGGCTGGAAGGTCGTGGCATTCGAGACGATGCCCGACCATGTGCATCTGCTCCTGCTGTTCCTCGAAGGACAGCCACCTCATTCGTGGCGCGGCAGCTTAAAGGGGTCTCGGCGAGGGAGCTAAGGAAGAAGTTGCAATGGCTTCACCATGCGATTAAGGCGCATTTCTGGGCGACCGGCTACTACGTCGAGGGGGTAGGCAATGCCGACCTTTCGACTGTCAAGAGGTACATCGACAATCAGGAGGCGGCATTCCAGGCGAAGAGGGGAAAGCTATGACGATAACGATACAGGCGATGTTCCGTTTCCTCATGTGGTCGGCGGCAGTCTTCCTGATGGCTTCTGCCTCTGGCCTCGCCTGGTTGCAACTCGACACCTGGTTCCACGCCCTGATCATCTTCGGAGTCGGCTTCGTGCTGATAGGGATGGAGTTCATGGCCAGCCAGTTGGCGGACCTCTCAAGCGCCTATTACGAGATACACTTCACCGACGAGGGAGCTCGGAGGACTCCCAAGTTCCAGCGACGCCTTCCACACCTATGACGCCGCCAATTCCCCCGCCGGTGAAGGCCATCGTCCAAGCAGAGGAGAAGCCCCATGTGCCGCACAAGAAGGACATACCTGGCTTCTACTGGAACCCGAAGACCAAGAGCTACGACGCAATCATGAAGAGGCCGCCAGTGGAGGAGTAAATACGCACGTATTCCAAGAGGATGGCGTTTAAGCACGAATAGGGTGGGTGTTTTACACAGGGGGTAGCTTTGGCTTATTCTTTTGCCCCTTTGGATGACCCAGGACCTTCCCTTCCGCCCTGAGCCTCTGGAGGCCTTCTATGGTCCTCTCCCTGATGATCTCGCGCTCGAACTGCGCGAAGGCCCCGAGAATCTGAAGCATAAGCTGGTTCGTGGCGTTGTAGTTATCCCTCTGGAAGTTCATGCCATTGGATATGGCGACGAATCTCCCGCCGCCCTTGACTATCTCCTCCACGTTAAGCACGAGTTCCTGGAGGCTTCTCGCCCACCGATCAAGCCTCGCCACGACGATGGTGTCCGCCTCTCCGTCGCGGAACGCAAAGATCGCCTTCTCTTTCTCGGGCCTTGTCTTCCTCGAAGACATCTCCTCCTTCATGTAGACAAAGGTATCGCCATCCTTTGCGTTCATCTTGTACCAGTTATCCAAGACAAGGCGCTGGTTCTCGCAGTTGAGATCGTCCCTGGACACCCTGGCATAGAGGATTGCCTTCATATTACATTACCTATTAAGTAGAGGAATAGGTAAGTATTGTTTATTAATCCCCCTCCAACTACTTTTTAATTAAATTGTAAAAGGTATGTATTATATACTCTGTGTTGTTAACAACTTCATGGCTAATTATGGCCCAAGGGACCCTGCTCATCGGCGCGTCGGCATTGGCGTAGAGCAGCGATTTATAGGCATGGCCGCGAACCCCAAATATGAATACGATGTCAATGTGCTATTCGGGGAGATGATAGCGGAGAACGAGACATTGAAGGCAGCTAACGACCTGCTTAAGGCGGAGAATGCGGAACTCAAGAAGGCGAAGAAGTGAGGAAGACGCAGGACCAGATAAAGAAGGAATGGAACCAGAGGCTTCAGGAGAACGAGGGCAATGATAGGATGCTGAGCCTTCGCGTATTATCACCCAGCAAAGCGGAGCATAGGGCGCGATACAAGCTTAAGCATAAGGCGAAAGGATGAAGGGGCAACTCGTCGCTGGGGATACTGAAGAGCAGGAGAACGAGACGTCGCTTGAGATAGAGGACAAGGAGCAGAATGCGGACTTTCAAAGATATGCAACATCAGTCCGCGACGTTCTTAGGATAAACTTCAGGATTCACCTCTGCGCGTGGGACGAGATACAGAATAAGAACGACATGAACTCCAAGGTCTTCGAGGGCATGACTATCATGGACCGCCATTTTGCAAGGCGTAAGGGATCGGACGTCATGCGCAAATGCAACGAGGTATGTTCTGACATGCTCTCGTCAAGCCTCTACGGGCTGATCAACCAGTCGTCGCTTCTAAGCAACGTCTCGGACATGCAGATATACAAGATGTGGTCGGGGTACAAGCACGACATAAGGATGGACCTCCTCAAGAACGTCTACCTTCGCCACAACGCCTATCAGATCAAGGATGGAGAGATCAATTCCATAAACGCCTATCACACCTCCTGGATGCTCGCGGCATACATGGCCAAGGGCGGCGCGACCATGAAGGCGTTTACCGAGCAGGTCATGTCGGTGTTCAACACCCAGCTTCGCAACGGGCTGCCTATGCCCCAGCAGTCAAACGGGATAGGCGACAAGCTCGGCAATCTGCTCAAGGTTAAACATGCTTAAGATGTGAATCCATGAGAGAGACAAGAATAACCAGTGTGTACCCCACTCTGTTTGGAGTGTCCACTCTGTTTGGAGTGGAGTCAAGGATAAACGAACTTATCGACGACCTCGAGCATGGAGGGCGGGAGATCACCGAGATTAAAATACTCGGTAACTGGTTCTTCGGGTACAAGATTTTTATCGTTTCAACCATCGACAAGCCGAGACTAAACCATAAGTGAGAATATGCGCGTTTTTATATATGATGAGTTAGAGAGGGAGAAGCGGAAGGCCGCTAAGGGAGACTCAGAGAAGCAGGACGCGATCGAAGAGGTCGAGCTTATGCCAGGGGCTTTCAGCCGCGCCATCGACGGCGTATATGAGAAGGGGATATTCACATGGAAGGAGGAGGCCGTCACATCGGACTCTGGACCTTCGGCGAGAAGACCAAGAACATGGACATACTCTTCAACAAGACCAAGCGGCTTCCGATAGGAAAGAAGGGAGAGGAAGTCAACTGTGCAAGGGCCGTCTTCGACGGCATGAACTTCGTCCAGATCGGCTGGGGATTGACCTCTACCATAACGCAGGAGGAGAGGCAGCTATCACGTGCCAACCTCGTCCGTGACTACGAGAACATGAAGCTGAGCGACGACGCGAAGATGACCAAGCCGTCGGGATTCCTCCAGGACATACTCCCCTGGCTCGTGATAATCGCGTGCATCGTCGCAATAGTCGGGACTGCCATCAACGCCAACAGCATAGCCAACAGCCAACAGCCACAGCTTAAGATCATGAACGCCACCCTTAACCAGAATGACGCGATATTGAAGTACCTGCTCGCCAACAAGACAAGCGCCAACGTCATCAAGAGTGGATAGGCATGGAAGAAGTTCCTGAACCCGTTCCCGTCGTTCCCTCAAGCGTCGTAGTCACGCATACGATGGAGTTCACCGACGAGGAACTGGCGAACACCTTGATATTCCTTGAGAGTGGAAAGAAGGGTGTCGAGATGATCTCGAAGAGGATGCATAAGAATTTCGGGGAGCTTGACGCCTTGAACGTGCTGAGAGATAAGTTCAGGAATGCAAAGGGATAACGATGGCTGAGACCGATACGCCAACAGGAAGCGAAGGCGGAGACTTTCAGGGAGTCGATACACTCTCGTAGATTCTGATCTTCAACCTCTCGGTCCTTGAGTCGGCGAAGACGAGAGGACGTTAAGCCTCAAGAGAGGGAATGCGGAATCGGCGCTCGAGAACGCCGACGCCCTCCTTAACATCATCTGTCTTCAGGAGGACACTATTATGGAGCAGTTCGGGGAATGCGAGAAGGAGAAGACTCCGAAGAACATAACGATAACCGAGTACCGCGAGGCTATAGAGGATGCGCTTATGACCGGAAAGAACGCCTCGAAGCTGCTGACCACTCCGATGCTAAGACACATCGTGCACGAATGCAATCTTATCTTCGACAAGTACATGGTCCGACTCAACGACGCACTTCCTATGCAACGCACGACGCCAGGGGAGAAGCTGAATAATAGGCTGTTCGCACTCGTGCCGAAAGCCAATCCCGAGAAGATAAGGGCTGAGTATGAGGACATGAACGAGAAGCGCAAGGCGGCGTTCAAGGAAAAGGGTAAGAAACCATGATGATCTCCCCGAACCTCGACCAGCTTTGCTATACCCTCTCCCGCCGCATCGAATGGCTCGACAACAACATCACCATCATAGGCTCGGCGCAAGTGGGAAAGTCCACGCTCGCAAGTGCGATCGCCGAGACATTCTACGACTCCAGGGACGCCCCTTCACGAACAGCTTTGTGGATAACAACATCGCATTCAACTCCCGTCAGGGAATCGGTCTTTTCAAGAAGCTGGACCACGACGTGATGATCGCGGACGAGGCTTATTTCTTCGCCGACAAGAGAGAGGCTATGGGATTCATCCAGGTCAAGTATCTTCAAATCCTCAACTTCCTCGCGTCGAAGCGGAACACAGTTATCACCGCGATGCAGGATTACACCGACATAGACTCGCGAATCATCAAGAAGACCGACGTGCTGATCCTCGTGACCGAAATCGGCAGGGCGTCGGTTTATGCGGAAACAAGAAATTCCCGATAATAAAACGTCAGATTTTAAATACGGATAGGTTTGTGAAGAAGCCCGGGCTTCTCTCCGACCAATTGGGAGACTACGAGATACGAAAGGACGTGAACTATATCTTCGACATCGAGTGGAGCGAGCGCAAGGACGCATGGTGGAAGCACTACGCTGAGGTAAAGGATAGCTGGCAGTTGAAGACGTTGGATGCGATAGACAAGCGCCTTGCGAGGATGGAGGACGCGGAAGTCCGAACCGATGCGAAGGAGATGACGCGCAAGCGCACCGAAGTCAAGACGAGATACACCAGAGAGGAGTTGGAAAGGGCAGGTTTTCTCTGATTCGATAGTCGACAGATATTCGATAAAGACGCGAGATTGTAACGGAATGAATATATAAATCTGCACGTTGTTAGATGAAACGGCGCAGAGGATGAAGCATTGGATGACGAAAAACGACCTCAAGAGGCTAAAGGGGTTACCCATTTCGCAAAGAAAGGGAATTCTCAGGCTTGAGAGGATGGCCATCCACGAAAAAAGGGAGCATCCGCAGCTTACCAGGGCAGGGGCGATGCTGATCGCAGCCAGCACATGAGGCATAGGAGGAGATGAGGAAGCACATATCGCTTAAGAAGTTCGTCAAGATGTACCGCAAGGTATCGAAGAAGCCGAAGAGGAAGAGGGCGAAGAGATGAACGCGCTCGTCTCGTTCTTCCTGATATGCGCGTTGGTCGTAGTCGTGCTTTTCTTCGCATATTTTTATACCATCTTCTACAACGCCATGCCATACAACGCGCAGAGTTCGGGGTGGATGCAGGGAGTGTATAGCTGGACCTTCGGGTTCTTCGACAGGTCGTTTCTTATCTTCTTCATACTGACGATACTCGGATCGGGGTTCGTTGCCATTGCGCACCCCAACGCTGGGGTCGGGGCGGTAGACCTTCTCTGCCTCCTTGTCTTCGCCTTTGCCTTTGTGAATGTCAGAGGCGGCTTCATGCAGGTCACGAGTGCCATGTCTATGAATACCCTTATGCCGAACACCTACGCCACGCTTGACTGGAACTGGGCGGCGCTGTTCGTATTCGTGGGGCTTGCGCTTGAGGGAATGCTTAACTTCAGGAAGTCGGACGGCGGAGATAGTCCGCCGATTCATTACAGCGCATATGAGGCGGCATGGGCCGCTGGCGGTGAGAACCATGTCAATGGGGAATAGCAGGGTAACCGCGCTCTTCGCGCTATGCCTAGTCCTATTCGGAATCGGACAGGCGTCAGCCGCATGGCCCACCGATTTCTCCAATGTGACGAACTTCCACAACGCGCAGAACTTCACGAACTTCGCCAACGGGACGTTCTACGGGCAAACGAATGGGAAAGATGAACTACGCCTATCTGACGATCAGCGACCTCGCCTTCGTGACTTCAAGGGGATGGCTGTTCAGGGGATACAACGGGAGCGTCTTCATGGGAACGTGAGCGCGTATCCGTATCAGTTCGGGTTCCTGGTCCCGCTTCATGCGATGAATGGAAAGGCGTACAGACCCTTGTGCTGTTCTCGAACCAGTCGGTTTACAGAATAACGACAAGCATGGCGGACCAGCACTAAACGTCACGTCGACAGGAGCGCGATAAAATATTCCTTCTATCAGTACCTTCTCGGGGTGTCCACGGAGAAGATTATCAGGTGACCCCGATTGGATGCTCGTATACGAATAACCAGACATGCGCTTGGAGTTTCGAGAAAACGCTTCCTATTTCTTCATCCAGACAGGGACGTATCCCAACCAAAATGTCAGCGTGGATCACAAAATTACGGGGGGATACAGGAGGCGGCACTACCGCCGATTCCTCGATAGTCTCGATAAGGGGGAAAGGATGGCGGGGGATTGCTGACGAACCGATACGATTCGTCATGGTGTTGATGAACGGGTTGGACCGAATTGTCGAGGGCTCTCCAGCTTGGGTGTACCAGATTCTCCGAGCCAAACGGGATGGATGGAGGACGAGGATCGAGCAAGGGCGAGAGCTCGCGTCAGGGCCGATAGCTCCAGGATGGCTGTATACCGGGACCAATAACAAGGCGACGATAACCATCTACACCGACACGCGCCCTACGAACATAGCGCCTCGACCTCGTGCCGGCATATACGGAGAACTATACCTACTCTACGAGATTCTACAATTCGAGCATCACGTACCCAACGTCACGGGTAGCCTCTACTTTTAGCACGCGCACCTAACGAATGTCACCTGGATAAGCGAGAACTTCTCAACGCATCCATCCTGGCCATCTCGGACGGAATATAACATATCCTCTCCAGCCCATTACATCATGCTCACTATACCTTACAGAACGGAGATGGGCAGGAACTGCCACCAGATATATCTTTGGAACACCAACTCTGATCAGTCATTCAATGGAGGAGACATTCCATACACCCTCATAAACTGCACGTCTCTAAGGTCCAGCTTCTCGTATCCAATACTACGAAAGAGGAAGAAGGAAGAAAAAAAGGAAAAGAACAAGAAAAGGGAGGAGAAGGAGGAGGGAAAAGGAGAAGAAAGGAAGAGAAAAAAAGGGGAGAAAGAAGAAAAAAGGGGGCCGCCTTACAGAGTTTTCTCAAGAACTGGTGTTAATGTCGAAGAACCTCAAGAAGCTGCGCCAACTACTGAACAATCCGGCGCAATCCGCGCTTTATGCGGTGAGCATTCCCACCGTCATGGCTTTCGAGGAAACCCGCGACTTACTAACTGCCTGCGCCCGCCTGGGCATCAACGTGCCGGGCATATTTCTCAATCTTATGACGCCCCTTAGCGATTGCGCGTTGTGCGCGGCGATGAACCACCGGGAATCGGCGATCTACCGGAAGTTCAAGCAAAGTTTTCACGGCGAGGTTGGCGTGATTTACCGCCGCGGCGAAATCCGGGGCATCCACTGGCTGGCCAAACTCGGAGACGCGCTCTATCAAAGCCAGCACGTCAAAGCAGGGGCCGCCCATGCCTACTGATGCCATTAACAGAGGTGCCACGATGCGAGCCGGACTCGCCGCCGCTCCCCAGCTTACGCTCGCCGACTCCCGCCAGCCTTCGATATGCGACGTGCTCGACCGGGTGCTGAACAAAGGAGCCGTCATCGATGGGGAAGCGACGATCTCCGTTGCTGGGATCGATCTGGTTTACCTTGGACTGAAACTGATACTGACGTCCATCGAAACGGCGCGCCGCGAGACCCGGTTCGGAACCGCGGAATTTCGTCCGCCAACAATTACTGCCGAACTTACTAACGGGGAGAAGCTCGATGGCGGCCTCTGAACTAGCGGTCGTGGCTCGCGAGGATACGAGCGATTTCGCTCAAGTGATGAACGCCAGCACTCTTCTGCCCGCCTCAGGAGCATGTGAGCGCCCGCAGAGCCGGTCCGGCCGCCTGAACTTCGATGTCAAAGGCCCCAAGAACGGACTCGGACAATTGGTGCTGACCTTGGTCAAGCTCCTGCACGAATTACTGGAACAGCAGGCCATCCGCCGCGTAGAATCCGGCTCGCTTAGCGATCGCCAAACCGAAGAATTGGGCTTGGTCCTCATGCAGCAGGCGCAGGAAATCGAACGGCTGCGAAAAGAATTCGGCCTGGAAGAAGACGACCTCAATCTCGACCTGGGCCCGCTCGGAAGGCTCTTATAAGGAAACGTTATGGTGCAACAGCGCAACATGTCCCACGCGGTCGAATCTTCCACACTGGCGGATGTTCTCGATCGCGTTCTCGACAAAGGAATCGTCATCGCCGGCGACATCCGGGTAAAACTGGTCGACATCGAACTGCTCTCGATTCAGATCCGCCTGGTCATCTGCTCCGTCGACAAAGCCAAGGAAATGGGCATGGACTGGTGGGTGAATAACCCGATATTCCGCCAAGACAAGCGGCAGGAAATCGCCGGGGCGTCGCTTGACAGCTTCGAGGAGAGATTGGCCACGCTGGAAGCCACACTCAGCAAAGTCGCAGCCAGCGCCGGTTAAGGAACCTCTAATCAAGTGTGGCGCGAACCTGCCTCTGAGCGAAGTCGAAGGGGCCCTCGCCCGCGAAAAAGCCGCATTTTCACAGTGTTCCTGGGGCAACGAGATACTTGTTCAGAGGTTCCTTAGGCTTCCAAGCGGTAACCGATTCCACGCAGCGTCTTCAGATAGCGGGGATGGCGTGGATCGCGTTCGATCTTCTCCCGTAGACGACGCACAAAGACGTCAATTGAGCGTAGAGTCACGAAGGAGCCTTCCTTCCACACGGCATCAAGCAACTGGTCGCGGGTAAAGACGCGTCCTCGGTGCCGGGCCAGATATTCGAGAAGCCGGAACTCGCGGACCGTGGTGACGATTGCCCTGCCCTGCACGCGCACGGTCATCGAAGCGATATCGATTCTCACATCTCCCAACTGAATAATCTCGTGATTGGGGGCCTCTGGATGTATGCGGAGAACGCTGCGGACGCGCGCAATCAATTCACGCGGACTGAAAGGCTTGGTAATGTATCCGTCGCCGCCCGCGTCGAAGGCTTGCAGGCGGTCGGGTTCTTGAGTTTTGGCGGAAAGAAAAATGACGGGGGTCTTGCCCAACCGTTCGTGCTGGCGGATCTGGCGGCAGAGATCGTAGCCATTGATCCCGGGCAACATAATGTCGAGAAGAAACAGCGACGGTGGCGCCATGGCTGCCTGGGGAACCACCGGCGCCCCGGAGAAAAACGTCGAGACCGCATATCCGGCGGTGCACAGGTTGTACTCGATCAGGCTAGACACATCCGGGTCGTCTTCAACGACGTAGATCAGATCGGCGCAACGCGGTTTGTCTGCCGCTTCCAAAGGATCCATGGCCAGAGGGAACGCCTCACGCGCTCTCGAAAGCTTCGCGTAGAACGGGTTTTGCCTGAACAATCCCCTTTCGACATTAAAGGGCCTGTGTTGCAGCAATGTTGCGGCAATGTAAACGCAGGGTTAATTCGAGGGAGGCCCGCTCAGGCGGCGGGAAGAAAGTACACGAGTGGGAAGCAACACGGCAGCGGGGAAACAGATTTCTGAATAACTCAAGTAGAGCCGCGGCCAGCCGCGTCTCTGCGGAAATCCTCTGCCTCTCTACTGCTGTCGGCGCTGGGGAACAGCGGCGGGGTTCCTCGTTGGCGGTTCCGTTTCCGTGAGCATTCGAAGCTCGTGCTCCATCCATTCCAAATTCACGCTGTATTGGAAAACGGCGTTGAACTCCGGCTCAGTCTTGTAGAAAACGAAAGCTGTGCCAGCCGGGACCGCCGCCCGCAGCTTTTCTTTGGCGGCCTTGGGCGTGGTCGTCTCGAAGGTCGCATCCTGAAACCGGAACTTTTTCGCCTGGATCTTAGGCAGCCACTCGACCGGCTCCAGTGCGGCTGCTTTTCTTAAGAATTCCGGCTTCATGTAGTCCGCTCGTTCGTTCTCTGGCACAAAAGGAGAGGTTGCTATCCAAGTAGGCCAATCGCCCCAGGGATCCAACACATCCAGCACCTTGATGCGCGGATCGACCGCCGAAGCGAGGATGGCGATGCTGGCTCCCGACCCTTGCGCGAACATCCCCACGCGATCCATGTCGAGATCGCCGCGCGCGGCCAGATAATTCAGCACCATCTGCACGTCGTGCGCCGAGGTCGCCAGCGACTCCTGCAGCTCGCTGAGGAACCATTCCTTCAGCGGGCGGTCGTGATAGCGGTGTCCGGTGAGCGCGGAAACAAAGCCCACGGCGGCAAAGCCGTTCCCGGTTACGGCATTTTGGAAGACTCCGTTCTTAAAGATGTCCGTGTCCGTGGGATAACCGAGAAGATACAAGATGACCGGGGGCTTTTTGGCGCCCTTGGGTTTCATTACATAAAGGTCGATTGGATCGCCCCAGCGCCACTGCAACTGCAGCAGTTCCACGGTGTAGCCGGGGTGGGTGGTATCGACGAAGCCGGCGAGAGGGTGAACCGGCAGCAGATGGCTGGCGCCGATTGCGGGGGTAGTCCAATCTTCCGTGACACTCTGAAAACGATTGTCGGCTGGATTGGCAATAGGCGGAGATGCCGGCGAGAGTTGAGCGGCGCCGGTCCGCGCCAATAATAGCAGCGTGCTTGCGAGAGCCAGCGCCCTCATGAATTTGCATGGCAGAAGATTAAACATCGTACTCCATAAAGTTTGGAATGTTCGTCCGCAAAAAGCGGCGGAGGCAACGCCCCGAAGCGAGAGAATTCTATTGAAAGTATTCCGCGATTTTGCCGCTTGACCTCCGGCGTCGCAATGCGAGCAAGGAGAGAAGGCGGGCCGATGAAAACGGCCCACCTTCCTTAAGTTCAGTGAAACAGATTAAATCCACTTACGGTCTGATCGTAAAACCATCGCCACTCTGAACTTGCTGAGTGAGGACGAGTGGGAGGATTTGGCCACCCATATCGCCGCCTGCTTCCTTTGTGCCGCTGTTAACAGCAGGCGTGCCGATCTTGGTTCCAGCGCCGTCGTACTGTTGGTAGTGCGAACGCACTATCGCTAGACCAGGATCGACGATGTTCTTAGCCGAATTTTTCGTTGCCGCGAACGGCACGTAGTCGGGAACGTCGTTGACCACGAATAGCTGCGAAGCGGCTACCAGGTTCTTGGCGTTCGTTAGCGGCGTTCCGGTGCTCACCAAGCGCACGATCGACCACGCCGGGTAAGTACCGTTGCGGAGGTTCGGGAAAGAGTATCCACCCGTCCAGATGGATGATTCCGGGCAGGGGAATGTGCCGCTGCAAGACGCTGGCAGATTGTTCGATTTCGGCAACTCGCCGGCGACGGCGGGCTGACCGGGATCGCTTCCGGCGTAGCTGGCAAAAATCGGATCGACATTGTTCAGCGTGATGTAACCGTAGGCGGCGTTGTTGGCGATCGAACTCACGTTCCCGTAACTGAAGAACGTGTAGCCGATGCCGTCCGTTCCGCCGAACTTGGCGGCGGAGTTTTGGACAGACTTTACTTCTTCACTGGTGCCGATCGCGCGATAGCGCGCGCCGGCGCCAGCTAGGCAAGTTCCTGCCTGCCCTGCAAGCGGGTTATTGGCGCCCACATTGGCTTCCTGGCTCAAGCCGAGGACCGCACCGGGATAGACGGTGGGATGACGGAATAAGGTGGCTTCCGTCGTGTTCATGGTGCCCGAGAGGGGCTCACGCAGGAAGATGTTAATTCCCCCGGCAGCCAGGCCGAAAGCGCTGGCGTCGCAGTTTGTCCCCGAGAACGCTTCTTGCAGTTGTTGCGGTGTGGCGTTGGTCAGATTGGTGAGTTGACCCTTATCGCGTTCGGTGACGAATACGACCGGAGTTGCTCCCACTTCCACGACGGTAAAGGCAGGTACGGCCGTGCCGCTGATGGGATCGTTACCCGCAATGTTGAACGACACCACATTGGCTGCGCCCGTGCTGCCGGGGTAGCCGCTCGCGATGGGGCTTCCCACGTAGGCCTCAGTTGAAGAGAGGCCCCCAGTTTGACCGAAAACTGCCGGACAAACGCCAGCGGGTATGTTTGAGTTGTAGCCGAGGCCGTCGGTCCCGTCGCTTTTTGCGCCACCTTTGCTTCCAGCGCCGAGTTGCGAGTTCACGCGGCATACTGCAAACTGCGCATCTTCAGGCCGGATGTCCGTGCCTGCCACGTTGACTGTTAAACTTCCGCTCGCAAACATGGCCGCCACAGTTGCCGGCAAAGCCGAATCCGACGAGCCATCGCCCCAAAGGTTGGCAGCGATTTCATTCGTGCCACTACCCGCTAAATTGGCCGCGGGAGCGCTAACCGTGCAAGCCGGTTGGGCAAAGTAGCAGCGGTCGCCGACAACGGAGTCGACTTTGGTGAAAGACCATACCTTGGTGGCGCCGGCATTCCACACGATCCAGATGTTACCGGCGTCAACGTTGACGGGTGACGTGCGCGTGTCAGTGAGGTTAACGAGGTTGCCATTGCTGGTCCAGTGCCCGGCTTTAATGGTAGTGCTTCTTGGCGTGCATTTCGTAGAGCTAACGCCACCGGGACAAGCCAGGGAATAAGCGCCCAGCGCCAAGGTTTGCCACATGGCCGACGAGCCCGCGATCGTTACCTGGGCTGTTTGGGCCTGCGCCAGAGGCACGAGGCACACGGACGCGGTCAGCATCAGCGTTGCGAAAATCGATTTCATGCGCGACATAACTATTGATTCCTCCATAAGGTTATTGTTGTTAGAACCTGTTTTGTTGCACATGGGGCGTAGCGCCCCACGCAGGGAGACATTTCTTAACGGACCTTGGGACACTTTGTTCGCGAGCGGTCGAGTTAGTTGGTGCGTGAGCTGCCGCCTTGTATTTGCTAACTCACCGCAGCGAAGCTTGAACTACAGACCGGAGTCTATCCGCTCACTCGCCGGACGAGGTTAAGGCTGTGTGACAAGTTGGTGAAAATTCCTTAACGTAAACAAGTGAAAAACTGGGCCGATTCAGGCTCCTCGCGGCCTACACTGGCAATAAGAGTGAAATACTTGTCGACTTTCGGTTCTTTGTCTTGAACCGCGGCCGCGCCTGTGGAAAACTAGGGCGCTAACGCCCTGTGACCGAAAAACACATTTGAAATCTCGTATGGGAGAAGATTCAGGATTACTGCTCAGACCGGCATTATTAACGATCAGCGATGAGTTTTGTTAAGGAATTGTTACATGAATTGCGTCTGGTCAAGGGAAAAACACTGGCGAATTTTCACATTCTTTTAACCTTCCGGCGCCGGGCCGCCCTATAGAATCCATCTTTGCCGTTGCATTTATTGAAAGCCTATTACTCGGGAGTGATGAGTGTGCGGTCCTCTACACGCTGTTCGTTTTCTCGCGTCATCGGCATCCTGACGTTAGTGCTTCTCGGATTGTCATGGAGCGCCGGTCAGGAGCAGCCGAAGACGGTGACTGAAAAGGTCTCGATTAACGGGACGGTGACCGATCAAACCGGAGCCGTCGTAGCGGGCGCAAAAGTGGCGCTGACGAATGAGGCGGGGGAAAAGTTAGAAACTCAAGCCAATGAAAAGGGCGAATATTCCTTCACCGGGCTTAAGCCGGGGACTTACACGTTAAGGGTAACAGCTCCTAATTTCGCCGTTAAGACCTTTGACAACATCACGCTGACGCCGGGGCTCGAACTAACGCTGGATGCTCCCCTGGAGCCGGCGAGCATAAAAGAGGAAGTGAACGTGGAGTCCGGCGGCACAGGGAAAGTGGAGACCGAGAGCGCCGAAGTATCCGGCACGATTACGGAAAAGGAGGTCGTGTCGATCGGACTCAACGGCCGTAATTTCACCCAGCTTATTGCGCTCGCGCCCGGCGTCAGTAATCAGACCGGGCAGGACGAGGCCAAGGTGGGAGTGGTGGGCAGTGTGAAGTACAGCGTGAATGGAGGCCGCGTCGAGTATAACACCTTCGAGGTAGATGGCAGCGACGTGCTTAACACCGGACTGAACGGCGCCTCAAGCACGCTCATGGTTTATCCCAGCCTGGATGCTATTCAGGAAGTGAAGGTGCTGACTTCCAACTACGGCGCTCAATTCGGGCGCACGGCATCCGGCACGGTGCAGGTAACCACCAAGTCCGGGACCAATAAGTGGCACGGTAACCTCTACGATTTCGTGCGCAACGAGGCGTTTAACTCGCGCAATTTCTTCGATATCGTATACACGAAGCCGCTCGCTCTCGGCCAACTCGTAGCGCAGACCGGTGGCCAGACGAAGGCTCCGCTTTATCGGCGTCAGGATTTCGGGGGTACAATCGGCGGCCCGCTCACCATCCCTCATATTTACAACAACAAAAAAGGCAAGACATTTTTCTTCTACTCCGAGGAGTTCCGCCTGGAGAAAACGCCCACGGAGTACAACCAGGCGGTGCCGGGGCTGAAAGAGCGCGGCTTGATTCTTAAGCAGGGGAAGGTACAGCAGAACCTGCAAACGAACGCTTACACTGGAGCTACTTACCAGGACTTCGATTTTAGCGACGTGTGCCCGCTGAACTCGGGCAACCTTTGTCCGGGCGCAGTACCCGGACTGCCCGTCCGTGTCGCCGGGAGCGACTGCTGGAACTTTCATCCCTCTGCCCCACTTACAAGGGGTCGTGGCCACAACCAGCGTGGACAAGAACGCGTTGGCGATCTTGAACTCGAACCTGATACCGCTGCCCAATGCCCCTTACGGCTGCAACTTCAACCTGCCCAATTACAATCCCGCCAGCCCCGACCCGGGCGACCCCAACCGCTGTTACGACGCGGCCGTGTCTCCTTCCACTTACTGGCGCGAGGAGTTGTTTCGCATCGACCATGCGTTTAGCGACAAATTCAAGGTTTCGTTTCGCTACATCCACGATGCCTGGGATACGACGGTGCTGACGCCGCAGTGGAGCTACTGCGTCGCTGCCCGAGCGACGACGTTCCCCACCGTGCAGAACCGCTTCCTGGGGCCGGGCACCAGCCTGGTGGCGCGGTTCACGCACACGATATCGCCCACTCTGCTGAACGATGTGGTCGTCAGCTACGTGAATTCGACCATCGCTTTGACTGACCGGAACGGACCGGGTGGCGCGCAGTTTCAGCGCAATTCCGCTCTGGACCAGCCGCTGGTCACCGACCCGTCGGCCCCCGGCCAATGCAACCCCGCGCTCAGCGTCCGACCCAGTGACTGGTTTCCCGCAATGCGCCATGGGTTACATCTTCAATAACGGTTTTGGCGGAAAGATGCCGGGAGTAGATATTCTAGGCACGAATGCCGCTTATGGCGGCAGGGGCTTTGCGGCCGATCCCGCCTACATGCCGTGGAGCCATACCAATCCAACCTACTCGCTGCGCGACGACGTGGGCAAAGCGGCCGGAAAACACATACTGCAGTTGGGGGCGCAATACGTGTACTCCCAGCGCAATCAGACTAACAACGCTATCGGCGCAGCTTCCGGCGACTTACAGGGCCTTTTGACCTTCAGCAATCTCGCGCACAGTACGGGAAACGCCTTCGCCGATTTACTGGTTGAATCCAACGCTAATACGCACAGCATTCCGGAAGGATACATTCAGAGTTTTACCCAGGATTCCGCGCAGCGCCGCTACTACCAGCGCTACCAGATCGCGGAGCCTTATTTCCAGGACGACTGGAAAGTAACTCACCGGCTTACTTTGAATCTGGGCTTGCGCGTCAGTCTGTTCGGCACCTACAGCGAGAAGAACCGCAACGCGTGGAACTGGGAAGCGGCACGATTCAATAATCCCGATTTGCGGTTGACCCGATTTATGGCGAGCTTCTGGATAAGACTGCCGGGTCGGCTCCGGTGCCGTTCAATCCTGTCACTTTCCAATTAAACCCTGACGTGGTAAGCGACCTGGGCCTGGTGCGGTGCGGATATAACGGCACGCCCGCAGGCTGCATGAAGGGGCATCTGTTCAATCCGGCGCCGCGAATTGGTTTTGCCTGGGATCCCTGGGGCAACGGCAAGACGTCAATCCGCGGCGGCTATGGCATCTTTTTCGAGCATGGCACCGGCAACGAAGCCAACACCGGTTCGCTGGAGGCCAGCGCGCCTTTGGTGCTCAGCATGACGCAGCAGCTTCCTGTCAGCTATCCCTGCATCGGTAACGCCGGGTATGGGTCTGCGTTTGACCCGACTAACGCAGCTTGCGCAAGCCCGCTGGGCGCGGTCTGCGCCCCCGGCCGGCTCAGTTTTTCCACTCGATGTAACTTCAATCCCGACAAAAGCGGTATGGCCCTACGCGCAGCAGTGGAGTTTCGGAGTGCAGCGAGAATTGCCCCGCGCGTTTGTGGTCAACCTGGCGTATGTGGGGAGCAAGGGAACGCACTTGACGGTCGAGCGTCAGCTCAACCAGTTGCCGCCGTTACCCGCCAAAGAAAATCCCTTCGGACCAAACGAGCCACTTACCATCACCGACTGCACCGTTCCTCCGCCGGGATCCACAACGGCTAACCCAGGAGACGGCACTACTCGCGTTTCTTCTCGAGAATGGAACTCAGGTGACGCCGCAAAACCCCGCCTACATGTATTTGCAGGCGGCATGCACCAATCCCAACATCCCCAACGTCAATTCTCTCCCCGGCCGACCCTACCCGGGTTTGGGGAGGGTTCTCTCGTTGCAGAATGTGGCCAATTCGAGCTATCACGCACTTCAAACCACAATCCGACACACCAGCGGACCGCTCACGCTCGGAGTTTCGTATTCCTATAGCCATTCGATTGACGACGCTTCAGATCGAAGCGATCCGGTCCTGGTCAATTCCTACGATCTGCGTGAGAACAAGGCCAGCTCGAATTTCGACGAACGCCATCTGGCCAGCATTAGCTATGTGTATCAGTTGCCGCTCAAGAATTTTCCGCGCAACTTCATCGACTTGGTCGAAGAGCGGGAACCGCAGGACAAGAGCCGCACCCAAGGCAAACTGTTGTTCCGCGCTGAGGAATAAGCTTCTCGACGGCTGGGAGCTTTCGGGAGCGACACTTTTTCAGTCGGGCACGCCGTTCACGGTGATCAACAGCGCCGGCAACACCGGCATTTCCCTGACCGACAACGCCGGGGTTTCCAGCGGGCTCGGCATCGCGGCCTCCTATCCCGACGTTATGCGTGGATTGCCCTCGCCGGGCAACAATTCTCAGAGCTTTGGCCCGCTCATCGGCAATCCTTCGCAGTTTGTGGCTCCGCGGGGACTTACCTTCGGGAACGCCGGCAGGAACTTTCTCAATAATCCGGGCCGCATGAACTTCGACATGGCGCTGCTGAAACATTTCAAGATCCGGGAGTCCGGCCAGTTGGAGTTCCGTGCCGAGGTCTTTAATGTTTTTAATCACACTCAGTTTCGCATCTACGATCCCGACAACCCGGGCAGCACTGGAAATAACATCGTCAGTTGCTATGCCGGCCCGCTGTATTCCGCCGGGTTTAAGGGCAGCGGAGCCGATTGCGTCACCGGGGCTTCTTTCTTGCACCCGCTCGATGCGCACCGGCCCCGCACCATACAGTTTGGTCTCAAGCTGGGCTTCTAGGACGTGGAACGTCATGGAGACATTAACCAAAGATCGAGCGCTATGTGGGGCGAATCGTGGACCGCTTTCGCCCCGGTTTTGCGGAGCGTGCGTGAAGGGTCTGTTGTTTTTGTTGCTGGCCGGCACGATCGTGCTTTCGGCGTGCGGGGGCGGCAGCTTCCGGCGACTCACAGAACAGCGTATCGCTTTCCGGTAACTGGCAGTTCACGGTGGCGAATCCGCCCGACGGTTCGTTCCTGGGTGGCTTGCAGGGCGGATTTCTGCTGCAGAACAATGGCTCGGTGACGGGAGGCGCAGCCTACGCCGTCTCGTTGCCGCAACTCTCAACCCCGTGCAACAGCGGATCGGCCGCAATCACCGGAACAATCAGCGGCCAGAACGTAACCCTCACGGCGATAGCGGGCACACAGACTTTTACTTTTACCGGAACGCTGAGTTTAGATGGCTCGACCGTTGTGGATCCCGGCGGAGGAACGGTGCAGTCCGTGATGGTGGGCACATACTCGTCCACCGCCGGTACGGCAGGCGATGGTGCTCCCTGCGGGACCGCCCAGACGGGACTGCAATGGAGCGCAATCCTCGTGCCGCCGATGACGGGAACCATCCAAGGAAGTTTTCACAGCGCGGGGGGAGCCGCGGGCCTGAGCAATCAAGAGTTTCCCGTGTCGGGGTCCCTAACCCAAGGGCAGAACACCGGAGCGAGCAACGCGACTGTCACCGGCACTCTGAACTTTCTCAACCCGGCAATCGAATGTCAGCGGCTATCCTTGTCTCGATACTGCGTCCGTTTACGGTCAAATCAGCGGCAATTCCGTTACTCTCCAGACTCGCAGGAACTGACGGATCGATCCTGGGTCAGATTGGCGAACCGGCCGCTTCGAATGGGGTGACAGGCGTTAATCCCGTGACCTTTGACTCCGTGCAGGGCGGGTACATTCTGCACGGGATTGGGCCATCCTACTTAGTGGCTACGAATGCCTGTCCGGGCAGCCTTGATAGCACAGTTACCGCCGGAGACTACGGGAATATCTGCCTGGCAGTGGGAAGTACGTTGGGAATCGCGAACGCTTGCCAGCAACCGGTTACGCTGACTCCGGCCGCTCTGACCTTCCCCGCGCAAACCGTGGGCACGACTTCGACGCAGGCGATAAACCTGGCAAACACTTCGGGCGCTGCTCTGAGCGGTTTGACATTGACGTTGGTAAACGTCCCTGCAAGTGCGGCCAACTTTACGGAGACGGATGCTTGTGGCCTGGAAGGCGCCCCTTCGCAGGGTGAGCCTTTCTCTCTCGCATCAGGGCAGTCTTGCGCTATTACGATTACCTTTACTCCGCAGTGCGCGACCCAGTGTGCGTCTCCGCTGACCGCAACCCTAACTGTTACCAGCCCCGTGAGCGCGGACAACGATACGGTCTTTGCGGTGCCCATCACGGGCACCGCGACCAGCTCCGGCTCAGCCTCGACTCACAAAATCGATTCCGGCACGGAGGGCGTCTCGAAAGCGAGCTTTGCCCAATTGCTGTCGGTCGCCAACCATGGCGAGCATCCGGTGCAGACCTTGCCGGGCTCAAGCAATCGCACCTTCCAGGAGGTGGAGCATCATGCGGAAATTGACTAACGACGCAATGCCATGCCGGACGAATCGCGCAGCGCTCTTGCCCCGGTTTTGCGGAGGCTCGGTGAAGAGCCTTTGGGTCTTGCTGCTCGCCGGCACAATAATGATGACGATCGTGCTTTCGGCTTGTGGAGGCGGCGCTTCCGGCGACCCGCCGCAGAGCGCAACCCTTTCCGGCAACTGGCAGTTCACGATGGCGCCGCAGACAGACGGGAATTCAAGCGATCCAACCTTCAGCGGCGGCCTCGAGGGCGGGTTTCTGCTGCAAAACAATGACTCGGTGTCGGGACAGACGGTTTACTCCGTCACCTCGTCAACTTCCTCCACCGGACCGTGCAACAGTGGATCGGCCCCAGTAACCGTAACGATTAGCGGCCAGGACGTGACCATCACCGAAGTCGCCGGCACACAAACTTTTACGCTTACCGGAAAGCTAAGTTCAGATGGCTCGACGATGATGGGGACTTATACGTCGACCGCCGGGACAGCGGGCGACGGTTCAACTTGCGGATACGCCGAAACCGGGCTGTCATGGAGCGCCGTCTCCGTGCCGTCGATTACGGGAACTATCACAGGGAGCTTTCATAGCACGAGCCCAAACTCGAACATGCAAAATCAAGATTTCGCGGTGTCGGGCACACTCACCCAGGGCGAGAACATCGGAGCCAGCAACGCGACGGTCACGGGCACCTTGAGCTTTATAGACCCGGAAACGAATCTAAGCGACTACCCTTGTTTCTCGGTTGCGTCGGTGAACGGCCAAATCAGCGGCAATTCCGTCATTCTGCAGATCATCGGGACTAACGGATCGACTGTGGGTCAGATTGGAGAACCGGCCAGCTTGCTTGGAAGTACAGGCATCAATCCCGTCACCTTCGACTCCGTGCAGGGCGGGTACATTCTGCACGGGCTTCAACCAACCTACATGGTGGCTAGCAAGGCTTGTGGGGGCAGCTTGGGTAGCACAGTTACCGCCGGAGACTACGGGAACATCTGTATGACGTTGGGAAGTACAAAGGCTTGCCAGCAACCGATCACGCTGTCTCCGGCGGCAGTGACCTTTCCCGCTCAAATGTTGGGCTCGGTTGCGACGACGCAGACGATCACGCTGGCAAACAATTCCAAGTCTGCGCTCGACGATCTGACTTTGAATTTTACGAATTTTGGCGACAACACCTTCGGCGGTTCCAGCGATTTCAACGGTCTCCCCAGTTTTACCGAGACGGACACTTGTGGCGTCGATGGGAAGCCTTTCAATCTCGGTCCAAGACGATCTTGTACCATCACGGTTTCTTTTTCTCCTCAGGAAAGCTGCCCATGGCTGCCCTTCGGAACCCCACCGGCCATTACCGGAGCCGCGCCGGAATATTGTCCATTTACTCAGGGCGCGCAGGTTACTGTTAAAAGCCCCGCCAGCGCGGACGACGATAAGTCCTTTGCCGTGCCCATCACGGGCATCGGGCTTAGCGCCATTCAGCCCTCCACTCCCGAACTCGATTTCGGTGCTGAGGAGCAACTCAATCCACCGGAAGCGGGCCTTCCTCAAATGCTGTCTTTCACCAACTATAGTGCGAACCCTTTGCAGATTCTGGGCAGCGCGCCTTGCTTGAACCCAGCCAAGGGCCAGAACACGCTGCCGCATCCGTTAACGGCAAGCAGCCCAGTAGCCGGCCTGCAAGTTGTGGCCAATGGATCCGGTCTCCTTCCCATCAGTGCCGACGGTGACACCATCACTATACAACTGCGACAGCGATTCCGGCACTTTGCTGCCGAACTTCCAGATCTCCTCGGACACCTGCACGGGAACTGTGCTCGCTCCCCAGGCCTCGTGCAGCCTGCAGGTTGCCTATGTGCCGCAGCCGAACACCGACGTGAATAGCGGCCTGGATTATTTTCTCGAACTGAACACGGTCCAGTGTTCCAGCGCGGTAACTTCCGGCTGCGAAATCGATAGCGGACGTTTTCCGGTGGAGCTGAAAGCGAATCCACCCAGCCCACTGCGAATGTCGCCCGGCGCGGGCCTGGATTTTGGCAACCAGAAGAAGGGCACGACGAGCGCCCCGTTGACGATTACGCTCCTCAACGACCCGAACCTGACGACCACGCAGACGGTGACCTTCGTCGGCAAGATATCTGTGCAAGGCAACTACTCTGAGACTGACAATTGCCCGGTTACTCTGGTTCCCGGCAGCAGTTGCACTCTCAGCGTAACGTTCACACCCAGCGGCGCGGGATTCGAGCCTGGGACTCTTACCATCAATTACTCGCCGGAACCGTTCGGCACGGCACAAGTTGTGTACCTGCGGGGCACGGGGCAATAGCTTTCGCCACCTGGGGCGCTCGGTTTTGTGTCGGAGCTGTGCACCGCCAAAATACCAGTCGGGTGCAGAACGGATCTGCATAACGAGTTCGGCGCCGATTGCGAGAGCTAAATTCGACGGGTTAGACAGCAGCGGGGCCTTCCGTCTTTTTGCGAAGGGCCTGCCCTGAGCGGAGCCGAAGGGTGGGCGGTAGTCTGGCAACGTGACCAACGACGGCAACGAGCGTAATCCCTGGCGCCTGCACTCTGGTTACTTGCCGCTCGTCTGGTTTTGCGCTGCAATGGTACTTGCGGAGCAAACTATGGGACGCCTTTTTGGATTTGTGGGTACCGTCGTCACCCTGGCGATCGGAATGTACCTCTACTCTCTACAGGTCAAGACGCTGGCGCCGACAAGCGGCAATCCCGAGGAGGCTGCCACCATTACGGGCGTGAAGGCCGATCTGATCGGCATCGCCAACGCCGAGCGCGGATA
This sequence comes from uncultured Acidobacteriaceae bacterium, assembly GCA_963772155.1. GTDB lineage: Bacteria > Acidobacteriota > Terriglobia > Terriglobales > Acidobacteriaceae > Acidiflorens. Next base: position 74,339 of record CAVYVX010000008.1, read on the forward strand.
CCTGGCCACGGAAGGGAAGTATGCGTCGCTGGATGAGCTGACTTCAGGCAACTACCTCACCACCAGAGGCGAGCGCCCTCCTTATATTTACGCTGTCGAAATTACCGCCAGCGGTTTTCGCGCGACGGCCACGCGCACCACGAAAGGCGCTCCGGCACAGCTATGGGTCACCGAAGACATGCAAGTGCAGGCATCGGACTGAACGTCTGGCTCGCCCGTAATCCAGGGCGCAGCTTCGCCGCCGCGCGAATCAGGGTTTTTTCCAGTCGGTCAACGACATGAGTTCGTCCATGATTTCCTGCAATCTTTGCATCCGCCGTTCCTGATCGGATGCTCCGATCGCCTTTTTGCCGCCTTGCAAGTACTGGCGGTTGGCCTCGCTGATCTCCGCAATTTCTTCTCGCAACTTCTTAACGCGCTCGCTGACGGACACCGGCATAGGGATAGGCTAGCAGAGCAATCCGCACCTTGACCAAGTTGTTTTTCAAGGTTGAGCAATCAAGGTTGAGCATTATCGCCCCCAGCGACGCCGGCCGCGCCCAATTCTTCGCCCTCGCCTGACTTTCATGCGATTGCCCACCCCGTACTAAAGTTTCGCGCCTTTTCCCTGTTGGCTGTGCTACACTATAGATGCTAAGTTTGACTCACCAGCAGTTGAAGGCCGGTACCGCCAACCAGCGTCACCCCGCTTCCACAGCAGCGAATCTTCTCAGCATATTTCAAGCAACAAGAATAGGAACAGCAATGGCAGAACAAGGAACAGTAAAGTGGTTTAACGACGCCAAGGGCTATGGTTTCATCAGCCGACAGAATGGCGAAGACGTTTTCGTGCATTTCTCAGCGATTCAAGCGGGCGGCTTCAAGAGCCTGCAAGAAGGCCAAACCGTGCAGTTCGACGTGACCAAGGGCCCCAAGGGCTGGCAAGCGGAGAACGTTACCGCCGTCTAGGCAACCACGCTTTCTAGACATTTGAATGCCCGCGATTCGCAGGAAGCGCGGGCATTTTTACGTCTAGCGCGGCTGATCAATTGCGCCGCAATGCGGTCAGGTGTATACAGTCTGTGAGACACATCTTTCTGTAGGAGAGACATACAAATATGAAATCTGTAGTTGTGGCTTTGCTATTGCTTGCTCTTGCTCTGCCGGCGTTCGGCAAGACCTCCAAGAATACCTATCCCGCTTCTTGCCCCGAGTTGTGGGGCGCGGTCAAAGACGTCCTCGGCAATGCGGAGAACTACAACGTCGAGGAGAGTAACGACACCCTAATGACTGCTGCCTACAAGGTGAAGCACAATGTTCATGTCACCGTTACCGGAGCGGTTCTCCAGCGAACCAACCACGTCGCCCTGGTATCGAAGGGTACAGAGTGTGAGATGCAAGTCAAGTCGAACTATAGCGGATTTGAGCACGACGACAGTGGTGACTTCCGGAAGCGCGTGGAGGAATCCTTTGCCAAGCTGCAGGGATCGAAGCCTGCCGAGCCCGCGAAACCGGCGGACGCACCCAAGTAGTATTGCGCGGGTCGACGGGTGGCCGGCCGGCTTGTAAGATAGCGCATCGGTTCTTCGCCTGGGCAGCGCAAGAACCGGGCCGCCCCACGTCTCGCGATCTAAACGTGGTTAGGTTTTTACTGAGAACTGAGAACCGGGAACTGAGAACTGCCCTCATATCGGCGTCGATCCCTTGAATAGCCAGATAAGTTCAATCACCAGAATAATCACCACCATCACCTCCAGCACAAACGCCCGGCTCTGGTGAAATTGGTCGACCATGAAGCGGTAGAGTTCTTCGGCGTTGTGGACTTTCTGGTTGACCAGGTTTTTGTAGTCGGTGACGCCGATCTTCAACGCGGCGGCTTTATAGAGGCGCGCCGAGAACATGTCGCTCAGGAACTTGATGGCGTTGTCGGCGCGCTCGGTCAGCTCGGCGACGTCGAGCAGCACGGTGTGCAATCGGCTGGCGCGTTTCGCCGTGCGCCAGCGCGCCAGAATTCCCATCGAACCGTTTTCCATGAAGTCGTAGACGCTTTGCAGTTCGCGCGTCAGCAGCTCGTCGTAGTGGCGGAATTCGAGCAGCTGCGAGTTGGCGTATTCGAGCAGTTGGATGACCGTTTCCGCGCCGCTGGCCGAGTCGTAGAGGAACGCTCCGTTCCAACTGATCACGGCCAGGTCGTTCGGGTAGTACGAAATCTTCGACTGCATGATTTCCTGCTGCTCGCCGTCGGAGAGCGGGACGGTTTCGCCGCGCACGATCTGCGCGATTCGCCCACCCTGCGTCGCGAGCAGTTCGGCCGCCGAAGGACTGCCGGCGATGTCGCGCACATGGAAGACGAAATAGTCTTCATGCAGCCAGTTCTCGTAGAACTTGACCAGCGCCGGCCGCGCGCGCTCGATCTTCTGCCGGGCGATCTTCTGGGCGAAGCTGGTGAAGTCCGTGTCCCAAACCCAGCGGCTGGCCAGGCGTACTAGCGTGTCCCAGTCGCCGGCAAACGGCAGCTCGAAAACCACGCTCACCACGCCGTAATCGTAGTACTTGATCTTCACGTCCAGCCGCTCGCCGCTTTCAAGCGCCAGCGGCTCGACCGGCTCCACGACCGGCGCGCGCTGGAAGCGGACGTATCCCGGAGTCGGATGCTTGAAGCTGGCCTCCTGCCGCCGCGCTCCAAAAATGTCGCGCAACGCTTCGAGATTGATCTCTTCGCAAACGTCGAACTGGATCAGCACCAGCACCGACCCCTGTAGTGCCTTGCTCTGCGCAATGACGTTGCCCGCGGACTGAACTGGCGTGGAAGTTGGCGCTGATGCGATTGGATTTGCGGTTTCCATAGGAAGGCCTGCTGGCTTCGTCTATATCTATTGTCCCAGAAAACGAGCGGAAGGGGCAGTGGGCGAATAAACCTATCAGCCTGTGGTGAAAGACGGGAAATGGCGAACGAATGAAAATTTTCATGAATTGTCATCCCGACCCCGAGCGTAGCCGAGGGGGAGGGATGACAATATTCAGGAAATTGTACAGTTGGCTACGCTGCGGTTTGCTCTATTCGTCAGGGGAGATTGGCGTGAATGCCGAGAGCTTCGGCGACCTTGCGAAGTGGCTTGTCTTTTGTCCAGAGAAGGGATGGAGGATTGATGAAGATGGAGGCTATGAGTTGGACGTCAACCAAGCCGATGCCAAGATTGTACAAGCGGCGAGACTCGATCATGCGCCGCACTTCTTGTAGCTGCGCCACTTTCACCTGTAGCAGAAGGTCGAGCAGTGCCAGCGTCCTGCTACGGTCACGCAGCGATCCGAGCGAAAGTTCGGCAATGATGAGGGGATGGATGACGATGCGGCCTTGGGCGAGTTGTTCGCGCATCTCTCTGTTTTCGGAACGGAGATGGTCGATCCAAACCGAGGTATCGGCAAGAATCACTGCGGCCTCGGCCGGCGGCGCGGAACTTTCTTCAAGGCCGGCATGGTGCCGCCGAGCGAGGCCAACCGGCGGGCGCTTTCGCGCTCGATAAGGGCCTTGAGAGCTTCACGGACGAGCGCGGTCTTTTCCTCTACGCCGGTGAACTCCTGGGCTACGCGGACGAGATTGTCGTCGAGTGCAAGGGTGGTTCGCATGGGCATCTCCAGCACACATTATATCATCAAATGATGATATTATTGGTGCGTTGTTGTGTCGCCCCAGATGGCAAGTAGCGTGAGACCGGGGATAACCAATAAGATGCAGCGTTACAATGCGCATATGAGCAAGCCCTCAAAAGCCGTATTGCGGTTGCCTCTGGAGAAGCGTGCGGAAATTGCTTTCAAGACAGCCGTGGCGAAAGCGATTGACGAACACGCTCGTCTGGGACTGCCGGTCTATATTTGGCGTGACGGCAGAGTGGTTGAGTTACCGCCTGACGAGGTGCATGGCGTTTCGGGAAGAGTGCACGGACGGTAGGGCGCTAGAGCATTTTCAGAGTTGCTGTAAGCCACAGCCGGAATCGGGAAGGGCACGACTTCAGTCGTGCCGCTAACGGCCGCCAGAAATGCGGGCTTTAGCCCCTGGGGGATTGTCAACGGCGAGGCCAACAGCAACCGTGAAGATGCCTTGCCTTACACTATCGGTGAAAATGCTCTAAAATTTTCGCCCGGCTTTCGAGCCGTCAGCGGAGTCGGCGCCATTCATCGATCAGGACATCCACGTTTTCCCAGGTTCGTGGCGTGTCCAGCGTCAGGTTGTCGATCGGTGAAAGGATGAACCCGCGCGGCCCCAGCTTTTCGACGGCCAATTTCACGGCTGCGCGCACTTCCTCGGCCGTGCCCTGCTCCACCGTGATCGCCCCGGAAAGGCCGCCCCACAGGCAGATGCGCTCGCCAATCTTGCTCTTCATCAAGTCCATGTCGGTGTAGGTGCCTTGCACCGGATCGATGCCGATCAGAACGTCGATGCCCGCTTCCAGGTACATATCGAGCATGGGCTGCGTACCGCTCGTGCAAATGTAGCCAAACATTGCGCCGCGATTGTGCGCCAGCGCAACCGCTTCTTTCAGCCGGGGCAGGATGGTTTGCCGGAAAAATTTCGGCCGCACAAAATCGCAGCCTTCGTACCACGCCCTGTAGATATAGAGGTCAACCGGCGCCGACAGGACGACCTGCATCCTCTTCATGTCCCAGGCGTGGATCATTTCCAAAAGATCGGTGACGAAAGCCGGTTGGTTTATGGCCAGCATGGTGAGGGCGGCAACGCCACAGAGCCAGTTGGCCATGTCGGAGTCGACTCCCCAGCCGCCCGCCAGCAGCACGCCAAGTTCCTTGACAAATGCCTTCGCCTTTTCGACTTCGCGTTGGAACGCCGCCACATCGCCGGGCTGCGGAGGCGCCAGCATGAACTGCAAGGCTTCCAGGTCCCTGGGCTCGGTGACTAGGGGCTTGATGGCCGCCGGCACCTGGAAATCGTCCATGAAAGGGATATGGTCGCCATGGGGCCACACGTCGGAAAGGCGCACGCTGGTTTGCAGCTTTCCGCCCGGCGTTGTGTATTCCTTGTGCATGATGGGGAGGGCGTTGGGGAGATTTTCCCGCCATTCCCGCGTGGTCACGGCCGGATGAAAGCGCACCGGCAACCCGCGTAATTCCGGATGTTCAGGGCGCAGCGGCCGCGGCGTGGAAGGGATGAACAGGAAGGAATCCAGTCCCAGGGCGCGCTCCGCCTTGACCAGTTCGTAGAGGTCCTCCTGGCAGCGCTTCCGCAGCGCCGTGAAGCTCATGAAGCTGCAAGGAATATGGTCGGGTTGCTCGTGCTTCAGGGCGCGCAGCATGCGCTCGCGCGAGGTCAATTCGGTCATGGCATGGTTGGTCATGAGATGATAGCCACCACTTTCCCGGGACGCGTGCTTTGCCCTCCGTAGGGAGATTCCCCGTGCGGAAGAAACGTAATTGTACCTAAGTTTTCTGCCTTCGCGCAGGCGACTCCTGCCCGGCTGGGCGGACGAGGCGCCAGTCCCCACATGGTTCGTGGCGATTTAGCGTTTTCTGGCCAGCGCCAGCAGCAGCGCCGCTCCTGCCGCAATTCCAGCCACCGCCAGCCCGGTGCGCTTCATTGACTTCCGAATCGCGGCCTCGTGCGGCCGTACCCAGGCATCTTCGGGATAGTGTTGCGGCGCGGGATCGAACATCGGGAAGCCTTCGCGAGTTGCGGCGGCTTCGCGCAGCGCCATCTGCAACACTTCGGCCAGATGCAAGGCGTGACGGTCGGTTTCCTGGGCAATCTGCTCGCGGCAGCTAAATCCGTCGGCGACGATGAGCCAGTCGGTCGGAGCCTGGCGCACGGCGGGCAGCAGTTCGAGTTCGCCAATGCTTTTCGAGATTTCGTATTTTTCCTTTTCGAAGCCGAACGCTCCCGCCATGCCGCAGCATCCCGGAGCGGGCGCGGTGAAATCGATCCCCATGCGTTCGAGCACGGCTTCCTCAGCCGTCATCTTCATGATCGCCTTGTGATGGCAATGCCCGTGAACGAGCGCCCGGCGCGCCAGTTGCGGGAGCGGGAAGACGTCGTTATTTGCCCGCTGCTCCAGAAATTCGCTGAGCAGGAAAACTTGCTTCGAGAGGGCGAGCGCGCGTTCATCCTTGGGGAAAAGGTTGATAAGTTCGTCGCGGAAGACGGCGGCGCAGCTTGGTTCGAGGATGACGATAGGTGTTGCGGCTTCGATTTCAGGGAGAAGCTCGTCCATGATCTGGAGGAGCAGGCTCTGGGCGCGATCGAGCGCGCCGATATCGAAGAGCGGGCGCCCGCAGCACAGGTGAGCGCGCGGAACCGTGACGTGGAACCCCGCCGCTTCAAGCACTTCGACGGCCGCTTTAGCGGTCGCCGGCAGGAAGTGGTTATTGAAAGTGTCGGCCCAGAGCAACACGGAACCATCGCCCCCAAGGCTCGTGGAGCGACGGGCGTCCTCGCCCGTCCTGCGGAGCGAAGCTCCGTGACGGTTAGCCTCCCACCACTGCTTGAACGTCTGCGGCGCAAGCGCCGGAATGCGGCGTTGGGCGGGAATTCCAGCGACCAGCTTGACCAGGTCGCGCAGGCCGGGGAGTTGCGTCGTAAGATTCACCAGCCCCGGCGCGTGCGCAGCGGCCCGCATCCACAGGTCGAAATTCGCCAGCGCCATCTGCTTCATCGTACGGGAATTGGTTTCATAGTAATGCGACAGAAATTCCGACTTATAAGTCGCGACATCCACGCCGACGGGGCAGTCGCTTTTGCATCCCTTGCAGGCCAGACAAAGGTCGAGCGATTCTTTCACCGCTTCGTTCTGCCATCCATCCTGGATGATGTCTTGCTTCGTCATCTCCCAGAGCAAGTGAGCGCGGCCGCGAGTGGAGTGCTCTTCATCGCGCGTGGCGCGGAAGCTGGGGCACATGACTCCGCCGGAATCGCGGCGGCATTTGCCGACTCCTACGCAGCGCAACGTGGCCGCCGCCAGACTGCCGTGGTCGTCGGGAAATTTGAAATGTGTCTCGGGCCGCCACGGATCGTAGCCCGCGCCGAGACGCAGATTTTCGTCAAGGCGATAAGGCTCGATCAGCTTGCCCGGATTCATCTTCCAATCGGGGTCCCAAAGCGACTTGAACTCGCGAAACGCCTGCATCAGTTCGGGGCCAAACATTTTGGGAAGCAGCTCGGCGCGGGCCTGGCCGTCTCCATGCTCGCCCGAGAGCGAGCCGCCATAGCGGACCACGAGGTCGGCGGCTTCTTCCATGAACTGGCGGAATTTTCGCACGCCCTCGGCGGATTCAAGATCGTAATCCATGCGCGTGTGCACGCAAGCGTGGCCGAAGTGTCCGTAGAACGAGCCGCCGTACTGAAAGGCTTGCATAAGCTGGCGCAGCTCGCGGAGATATGCGCCAAGTTTTTCGGGCGCGACGGCGGAATCTTCAAAACCTTCCCAGCGCAGCGGTTCGCCGGGCACGTGCGAAGTCACGCCCAGACTCGACTCGCGCACGTCCCAGATGCGCCGGGCTTGTTTTGGGCCGGTGAACAGGCGCATATTCGGCGGAGCCGCGGTGAGAGCGTTCGAGCGCCTCCATCAAATTGCGCGCCTGCGATTTGGCTTCGGCGGCCGTGTCTGCTCCGAACTCGACCATCAGCCACCCCGCGCCTTTGGGCAGCAACGCCAGGCCTTCAAGGTTCACGCTTTTGCGGCGGCTCGAATTGACCATGATGTCGTCGAAACCTTCGAGGCCAATAGGGCGATGCTCCATGATTTGCGGGACGTGATCGGCGCAAAGATAGATATCGGGCCATCCGATGACCAGCAGCACTCGCGCCGGCGGGCTCTCGACCAGCCGGCAAGTGGCTTCGAGAATCGTTACGCAAGTGCCTTCCGAGCCGACCAGCGCGCGCGCCACATGGAAGCCGTTTTCGGGGAGCAGATGATTGAGGTTGTATCCGGAAACGCGGCGCGGAATTTTCGGGAACTGGCGGCGCACCTGCTCGCCGTAACCGTCGGCGAGCGACTTGAGTCCGGCGTAAATCTCGGCGCGGCGTCCGCCTTCGCGCAGGATGCGGTCGAAATCGTCAGCGCTGGTTGCGCCAACCCGCATGCGCTGGCCGCCGTAGGTCGAGGATTTCAAGCGCCTCGATGTTGTCGTCCGTCTTTCCCGCCATGATCGAATGCGCGCCGCAGGAGTTGTTGCCGATCATGCCTCCGAGCGTGCAACGGTCGTGCGTGGCGGGATCGGGCGCGAAGGTGAGGTGGTGCTTCTCGGCTTCGGCGCGCAGGCGGTCGAGGACGACTCCTGGCTCTACGCGCGCGATGTGGCGTTCGGGATCGATTTCAAGAATGCCCGCCATGTATTTCGAAAAGTCGAGGACGACGGCGGCGTTACAACATTGTCCGGCAAGCGATGTACCTCCGCCGCGCGCCAGCAGCGGAGCGCCGTGCTCGCGGCAGAGCGCAACCGTGGCCAGCACATCTTCCTTGTCGCGAGGAATTACGACGCCGATCGGGACCTGCCGGTAATTGGAGCCGTCGGTGGCATAGAGCGCGCGGCTGCCCGAGTCGAAGCGGACTCTCCGCGAAGATGGCGGCGCAGCGCGGCTTCAAGCGCGGCCGCGTCTAGTTGCGTGGAATGTACCGTAGGTGCGGCGGTATCTGGCGGCATAGGTTACAAACATCTTCGAGGATGCGGGCGCTCGGCGCAAGCACATTGCGCTGCCTCGGAATCCAGCCCCGGAGGGGCGAGCGAACTTAGCCCAGCGCTTCAGCGCTGGGAAAATTGGGAAATACGATTCAAGTCCCGGAGGGACGGCCGAGTTCTTACAAACGAGACACCGACCGTGCGGCGTTCGGGATCGATTTCAAGAATGCCCGCCATGTATTTCGAAAAGTCGAGGACAACGGCGGCGTTGCAGCATTGTCCGGCAAGCGACGTGCCTCCGCCGCGCGCCAGCAGCGGAGCGCCGTGCTCGCGGCAGAGGGCAACCGTCGCCAGCACGTCTTCCTTGTCGCGAGGAATTACGACGCCGATCGGGACCTGCCGGTAATTGGAGCCGTCGGTCGCGTAGAGCGCGCGGCTGCCCGAGTCGAAGCGGACTTCTCCGCGAAGATGTCGGCGCAGCGCGGCTTCAAGCGCGGCGTCGTCGAGTTGAGTGGAATGGCCCGTGGGTGCGGCGCTGTCTGGCGGCATAGGTTACAAACATCTTCGAGGATGCGGGCGCTCGGCGCAAGCCCGTGCGCTGCCGCCCCCTACTTCAACGCCGCCGGTTTCTCCGTTGGCCCGGTCTGCTTCTCCCGCCGCATCTGCGCGGCCAGTTCCCGGATCTCGGTCAAATCGCGCTGCATTTCGCTCCATCCATACCACAGCGCGTAATCCGGACTGCCGTGGAACGTGCCCTGGAACGTCCTCATGCGGTGCTCCAGGTACATCAGGAAGAGCTTCTGCTCCACTACCGTGGGCGTGTCGTAGAACGTCAACAGATTCGGGAAGGGATAGGCATAGTTCTTCGGCCGCGGCAGCACGCCGTCTTTATATAGGCCGGCGACGATCTCGATCGCCTCGGCCATCAGGTGGTCGGCGTTCTTGATCATGTCGTCGCCCGCTTCCAGTTGCTGCCGGGCAAAGTTGCCGGAGTGGCACTGGTTGCAGGTCTTCTGCATCTTGTCGCGCTCGGCCTGCCAGTCTTCCTGAGTCAGGCGCGCCAGGTCGGCGGCTTGCACCGTCGCCACCAACGCGGTCGGCTTGCCCTCTGGATCGAGCACGCCCAGCGCCTGCAGAATCGTGGCGCGGTCGGCGGCCCACTGCTTATCTTCCGGAAGCGGCAGGCGGACCGCAAGAAATCCCCAGGCCGTGCGCACATCATGATTGCCACTCTGCATGTGGCAAGTCTGGCAAGTCGGAGCCGCTGCCCCAGCCTGCAATATCCCGCGCTGTTTCAGGTCTTCCCGCACCCCGTGCTTCGACGACGAATACATCTCCCACTGCGCATGGTCGAATCCCATGTGGCAGGTCTCGCAGGCTTGCGGCGACTTGGCCTCTTCCACCGAGAACGTGTGCCGCGTGTGGCAGGAGTCGCACGAAGCCGAGCCGAATTCGCTGCCGTGCTGCCGCAGCTTGACGATCTCCTCCACCGGCTTCTCGCCGATCTTGTGACAGCCGCCGCAACCCTTCTGGCCCTCGATCATCGTCATCGGCTGCCAGTGGATCGTCGGCATCGCTTCCATCGCCGCCCACGCTTTGGAGTGCTTGCCGTGCTTGTATTGCTCGACCTGCGTTGGGTGGCACTCAGCGCAGGTTTCGGGCGTGGGAATTTTCACCTTTGAAACATCGCTCGCCGACTGGTGCCCATCGCCGTGGCAGGCTACGCAAGTCACTTCCATCTGGCTGTGCTTGCTCAGCTTCCAATCCGAGACGATGTTGGGCGTCTGCTTGCTGTGGCATTCAATGCAGGATGCGGCGGGATTCGCAGTCTGCGCCAACAGCAGCGAACCGGCCACCACGCATAGGACGCATACGAAAAGAAAACGGCGCATAAATCCTCCCGACAGTAATTCTCAAAGGTTACCGCGTTTCGCCGACTTAGGGTGTGGCTTTTATCACGCCTTAGCAGCCTGTGGTGAAAGTGAGAACCCGCAGTTTCACCTTCAATTCACCTGATTTTGTCATCCCGAGCGCAGCGAGGGATCTGTAGTTTGCCGCGAAAATGCAGATCCCTCGCTGCGCTCGGGATGACAATTCATGAATAGTGTTACCCATCCGCTGCGCGCCGACTTACACCACAGGCTGTTAGGAAAATAGCGCGGTAGCGCCAACGCCGATCAGCACCAGCACGGCAAACCAGCCGAAGACAACGGCGAATGCCGCCGCACGCTTGACCTTGCAGATACAAGTGATGCCGATGGCGCCCAGAATCATGGTCCAGAATTCAAAGATATCAAACGACGACAAGAACCTGTGCAGCACGGGATTTGTAACGACATCCACAAAGTATCCGGGATTGGTGGCCACGGGATCTTGAAATGTAAAGGCGTCGCCGGCAACTCCGGCCAAAAGCGACGCGCCCGCCAGGATCGCTTTCAGAATGCCCGGCAGACTGGCATACACGACTAAAGCAAAGAGCGTCTTGAACTTCACTTTGGCGCCAAATCCAAACTTGAGCGTCGCCAGAAGAATTGCCGCCACCACGACGTACCAGATCAAAATGAACGCGGAGAATCCGTAAGCGATGACCTTGGTGAGCGCGGTCCGGAATTGCATGTTTTTCTCGCGCTTGTCCGCTGGCAGGCTCTCGACCTGATCGGCCTGCTTGGGCTGTGTCCGGAGCGTATTTTCCGCAATCTGGCGAAACCCGACTTTCTGATCTGCCACCGTCACAAAAGCAACAGAAACAATCACCGAGATCAGAAATGGCAGCCACCAACTGGCGCTCCGCCGCAGGTCGGTGAAGGTCTTGCTGGGTGCGAAGAAAGTGTTGACGATGCGCGCCGCTTCGGATAACGGTGGGGCTTCAGCAACGGATTCAGGGGCCGGCGGTACTGGTATGGCAGCCATCGGGAATCGCCTCCTAAAATGATTTCCGGCGAATTGTAGTCTGCCAGCAAACCGTAGGCAAGCGCAAAACGCCATCGTGTGGCTGCGGGGCTGCGCCCCGCAGGGACGGGGGCCTTCGGCTCCGCTCAGGACAGGCTCCGTCCCGTCCCCACACAAAACCCCAAATCACGACGTGGCCATCTCCGGCGTGGCCGCCAGCAGCTTGCGCGTATAAGCGTGCTGTGGCCGGGTGGCGATCTGCTCCGTGCCTCCGATCTCGACGATCTGGCCGCGATACATCACCGCGATGCGGGTCGAGAGGTAGCGAACCACCGGCATGGAGTGTGAGATGAACAAATAGGTGAGGCCGAAATCGCGCTGCAGTTGGCGCAGAAGATTCACGATCTGCGCGCCCACGCTCACGTCCAGCGCGGAAACCGGCTCATCGGCGACAATAAACCTCGGCCGCAGCGCAAGCGCGCGGGCTATGCCGATGCGCTGCCGCTGCCCTCCGGAAAACTCGTGCGGATAACGCGGCATGGCGGATTCATCCATTCCCACCGCGCGCAAAAGTTCCCGCACGCGCTGCCGTCGGCCCTCGCGGCCCAAGCCTTCGCCGACAACTTTCCGGTCAACGCTCTTCCCGTCAACGCTCGTGGGATGAAGCGTTTTCCTATGAAGAATCATCGGCTCGGCGATCACATCCTCCACGCGAAAGCGCGGGTCGAGCGAACCGAACGGGTCCTGAAAAATGATCTGCATGTCACGCCGAAGACGGCGCAATTCGGAGCCGTTCGCTTTCATCAGGTCGATGCCGTCAAAAAGCGCGGCGCCCGAAGTCGGCTCGATGAGGCGGAGAATGAGCCGCCCCAGCGTGCTCTTGCCCGAGCCGGATTCGCCCACCAAGCCCAGCGTTTCACCTTGGTGAATATCAAGCGAAACATCGTCCACGGCGCGCACTTCGCCCCTGCGGCGTCCGCCGAACGCCGATTCGGCGAGACCGAAAACCTTAGTCAGATTGCGAACTTCAACCAGCGCCACGAGGTCAGAGTAGCAGTTCTGGGCAGACTTTTGGAAAGGGCGCGTTCTATGAGGCGAGTCCTAACAGGCTGCGGAAAAAGTTGGGGAGCAGCGGACATGTAACACTTTTTATGAATTGTCATCCCGACCCCGAGCGTAGCCGAGGGGGAGGGACCTGTAGTTTGCTGCGGAAATGCAGATCCCTCGCTTTGCTCGGGATGACAAAATCCGGTGAATTGAGATTGGAACGGTAGATTCTCACTTTCACCACAGGCTGCTAAACATTTTCCGTCTTCATTGCGTCCCATTACGACTAAAGCTGCCCCAGCCGGGCAATCCCACAACCAATGGCCGAGCGGTTTTCGATGACCCGATGACCAGATCACCCGATGGCCCGATCTCGGTCACTCCGCTCTTATCCCCGCCGCCCCCATCATCCTTCCCGTTACGCCCTTCTCTCCGCGGAAGCTGAACAGCAGCTCCGTGTGGCACGCCGTGCACGGCGCCGCCGCATCGATATTTTTCGCCAGCACTCCCGCATCCAGCAGTTGCCGCCGGTTCGCTTCCACCAGATCGAGAAAAAGTTTCACCGGCATTTCACTGTGCCCCGGCGCGCGCGCCGTCATGAACAGCAGCGGATATTTCTCCCGCACCGCATCCGATTTCCTCACCTCGCGGAACAAGCTGCTGCCGTACGCAAACTGGGCTTCAAACCTGGCGCGCACTTCCTCGCCCACCTCGTAGCAGCACGCCCCGATGCCCGGCCCAATCGCCGCCACCAGGTTCTGCGGATCGCTCCCAAAGTGCTTCCGCATCTCGCCGACACCCTTCTCGACGATTCGTTTGACCGTGCCGCGCCAGCCTGCGTGAAAAACGCCGGCCGCCCGCCGTTTCCGATCCGCCAATATGATGGGAAGGCAATCGGCCGTCAGCACCGCCAAGAGCAGCTCCGGCGTATCCGTGACCAGCCCGTCGCCAGCCAGAGGCTCTGCCGGCATCCCGGCGACTCGATGAATTAAATCGGAATGGATCTGCCGCAGCGTAACCAGCGGCCAGCTCTTGCGCCCAGCCGTCGTGGTTGCGTCCAGCGTTGTTGCGCCCAGTTCCTTAAGAAAAAGCTCGCGGTTGCGCTCGACCGCCGTGCGCGAGTCGTGCCTCGTGAAGCCGAGATTCAGCGCATTTCCGCCGTAGACGCGCGAAGTCCCGCCCAGCCGCGTCGAGAAGGCGTGCGCCAGCCATGCCAGCTTGCCCAGCTTTTCGGAATGCAAAAGTTGCAGCTTGTTCTGTGCGGCGCGATTGCTCACCACACTTCGATCATACCCTGAGGCTCAGGACATCGGCTGATCGGTTTATCGGTCAATCAAAAACTTCCAATCCGATTTTTGATGACCCGATGGCCCGATCACCAAATCACCCGATCTGACTTACTTCTTCTTCACCAATTCCACGTCGATCTGGATCTTGACGTTGTCGCCGATCAGGGCTTCGCCCGTTTTTAGCAGGTTGTTGTAGACGAGATTGAAGTCCTTGCGGTTGATGGCCGTGGTCGCGGAAAATCCGCGGCGCGCATTGTCCCGCGGATCGGTTATTTCAGGCGTGGGGCCTTCACCGTCAAGCGTCACTTCGCGCGTCGTTCCGTGGATGGTCAGATCGCCAATCACTTGCACCTTGCCACCGCCGCTGTTGACGATCCGTTTGGACTTGAATTCCATTGTCGGGTATTTTTCCACGTCGAAAAAAGTCGGGCTCCTGAGGTCCTTGTCGCGCATCTCGACCCGCGTATCGACCGAGTTGACGTCGATGCTGGCCGAGACTTGCGACTGCGTGATGTCTTTCTCGTTCAGCACGACCGTTCCCGTCAGCTTCGTGAAGTTCCCCGTGACATTCGAGATTCCCATGTGACGCACCGTGAACTGCGCCGTCGAGTGCGCCGGATCGATGTTCCAGTTGGAGGTCTGCGCGAGCGCCGGCAGAATCGCAAGAAGGGCGATCGCAAAAACGAAACCAATCCGCTTGGCTGTTTTCAGCATGACGATTCCATGTCCTTTGCGTGAGTTTTTCCTGGAGACCGGGGATTCCATGCTCAGGCCAAAGTTACCACGCATCTCTGTATAAGGAACCTCTGATTAAGTCGGTTTATGGAGAGCTTTGAAAGGGCATGGCTTCAGCCATGCCGTCAGAACCCGCTACACAAGCGGCTTTAGCCGCTGAGGGTCGCACTTTCAACGCATCCCGTCTTGCCAGCGAATACTTAATCAGAGTTCCCATAACGCTTCGATGTGGCGCGCTTCGCCGAAGATGCAAAAAAGCGGTGGAGGGCCCCTTTGGCGCTTTTCCGCAACCACCCCCCATTTCGCACCGATTTTCAGGGGGTACCTTACTGGGAACCGAATAAAATCCGCATAAAGTGCTACTATTTCACAGCGTAGTGCGATACTATGCGCTGGATACACGTAAATTTGCAAGTCCCTGAAGGAGGAAATTCATGGCTTCTGGTATGACCAAGACTCAACTCACCCGTCACCTGGCCGAGAAGCTCGGCGTCAACAACAAGACCATCGCGACTTTTCTGGAACTCCTGGCAGATGTCGCAATCAAAGAGACGAAGAAGAACGGTGTGTTCGTTGTGCCCGGCATCGGCCGCCTGGTGAAAGCGCATCGCAAGGCCCGCATGGGACGCAACCCGCAGACCGGCGAACCGATCCAGATCAAGGCGAAGACGGTCGTGAAATTCCGCGTGGCGAAGGCCGCGAAGGACGCGATTGCGCCGAAGAAGTAGTGTGGCGCGGACACTCCTGTCGGCTTCCCCCTCGGCTACGCTCGGGGCTTCGGCAAGACCGGGCAGGCTCTGTCCGCGAAAGTCTGTAGCAAGAATTGATGGCAAAAATGGCCGGCTTCGCAGCCGGCCTTTTTTCGCCCGCCGGATTCGTCACAAATTCCACGCCGCCCCTCGCGAATTCCCTGTGTCCCCCTGTGTCCCGTGTGATTAAATTCAAGTTGTGAAAGTGGCCATCGACATCTGTCGCATCACGGAATTCGGCATTGGCACCTATATCCGTAACGTGGTCCGCGCGCTGGCGCGCTTGGACCGCGAGACAAGTATTTCCTCATCGGATCGCCGGACAAGGTGACGGAATGCGGCCCGCTGCCGCCGAACTTCCATACCGTCCCGCTGGAGGTGCGCGACGGCACGCTTGCCGGCAATCTCGCATTCCGCGCCATCGTCAAGCGCCTCGGTTGCGACCTGGTCCACGTCCCGCACTTGTTCTGGATGCCGCGCGGCCTGAGTTGCCCTTACGTTATCACCGTGCACGATATGGTGGAACACATGTATGAATTGCGCAACGCTTCCAATTTGCGGCGCAATCTGCACTCTTACCTGATGCGGCGCGTCTTGCACAAAGCGGCGCGCGTCATCGCGGTTTCGCAATTCACCAGGAACGAAATCCTCAAGCTGCTGGCCATTCCCGACGATCGCATCGAGGTGGTCTACAACGCGATTGACGAGCGCTTTCTGCGTGGCCATGCTTCCGAAGCGGACCGCGAACTAATTGCCCAGCGCTACCTGGTGAACTATCCCTTCATTCTCTATGCCGGCGCGATTCACCCGCACAAGAATGTGGTGCGCATCATTGAAGCGTTTTCGGCGCTCAAGAGCGAGTTGCAAAAGGAGCGGGTGTTCCCCGACCTCAAGCTCATCATTATCGGGGACGATCTTTCCAGCCATCCCCGCCTGCGCCGCACCGTGGTGCGCAGCGGCGTGCAGAACGACGTGCGTTTCCTCGGATTTGTTCCCATCGAAGTGCTGCGCATTTTTTACGATGTCGCCAAGATTTTTGTGTTTCCATCGCTCTACGAGGGATTTGGATTGCCTCCGCTCGAAGCCATGGCCCACGGAACTCCCGTCGTCGCTTCCAACACTTCGAGCCTGCCGGAAGTGTTGGGGAACGCGGCCTTGCTGGTGAATCCGGAAAACGTGTTTGAAATCCGGCGGGCCTTGCAGCGCGTGCTGCTCGATCCCGCGCTCCGCGCGCGCATGAAAGAACGCGGATATGAGCAGGTGCAGCGATTTTCCTGGGCCTCCTCGGTCGGCAGGCTGCTCGATATCTATCGCGAAGTGGCGGAAACCCGTGTTTTCCGCAGGGCCGCGGCGGATTGAAATTGCGCGGTCCTTGGAGAACGCTGGACCGGTAAGTCTCGATCAGGAAATTCTGCTCAAGCGCCCTTTTTTCAGGTCGAAAACATCGCCTCGCCAGTGGATACGGTTGCCCATGAAACTTGCGGCCCAAACGAGCGGCGCAATCAAGTCTCGCAGCGCCAGCAGCAAAATATTACGAAACGCTCCGCTGCGAAACATCTGGCGGTCGTGGAGCACAACCTCCGCGGCGGCAACCCCGACGGCCAAGCGCGCGGCCAGCGTCAGCGCAAATAGCAGCCAAGCCCACTGAGCGCCGCGTGCCGCCAGCAGCGTCAGCAATGCCCAAGGTAACCCAAAGGTGAAGATCACTCCGGCGTATCCCCAGCGGCGCGCGTCTCGAATCGTCCGCGACCAGCGCAGTTGATGGCGGAAAAATTCGCGCAGCGTGTAGGCAGGCAGAAATGTCGTGACCGTCGCGGCGCTGACTTCGACTCGTTTTCCGGTGGCGGCAATGCGCCGGCCCAGCTCATAATCGTCGGCCAAATAGTCCAGCAACGCTTCAAAGCCGCCGATGGCTTCGAGGTCGCCTCGGCGAAACGCCAGCGTCGAGCCCAATCCGAAGCGCAATCCTTTTTCCAGAAACCTTGCGCTCAGAACGCCGGGCACAAAGTCCGTGCCGATGCCCAGGGCTTCGAGGCGCGAGCCCAGACTCGAACTAGCGCCGCTCGGGCCGGCGAGGCCGCGATAGAGGCAGGTCACGAGCCCTACAGAATCGTCCGCCAGCGGCGCAATCGCCTTCCGCAAATAATCCGCGGGAACGCGAATATCGCTGTCGTTCACCAACAGGATTTCGTGGCGCGCCGCGGGCAGCATCTGCGCCAGATTGCTAACCTTAATATTCGTTCCCAGCACGCGCTCGCAAACGATCAGTTCAATTTGAAGGTTGGGATATTTTGCCTGGAGCTTATGCACCACCTCAACGACGGGATCGGCGGGATCGCTCACTCCAAAGATCAATTGAAATTCCGGATAGTCCTGCTCGCAGTGGCTGCAAAGGCTCTCCCATATCTCGGGATCGACGCCTTTCAAGGGTTTCAGGATGGAAACCGGCGGGAGCTGGCTTTCTGGCAGCGCAGCCTGTTTCAGCTTCTTGCGCCTATCGCCGAGGAAGCTCGCCAGCGAGATCGCCGATAAAAAATAAAAAAACAGGCTGCCCACGGTTCCCATCGCGGCCACAGCTTCGAGCAAAACTCTCACCGTCAATGACGCCATCAGAAGCAATCTTACTCGTAGCGCAGCGACTCGATGGGATCGAGGTTGGCCGCTTTCCACGCCGGATAAATCCCGAACAACAACCCCTCGGCCGCGGCTGCCAGAAAGCCGAAGCTGGCCCAGTACACCGACATGGTAGCGGGCAGCGCATCCCACACCATGCGGATGGCGTAAGTAATGACCGCGCCCACCAGCACGCCCAGTATCCCTCCCAGCGCCGTAAGCGTGATCGCCTCCAGCGTGAATTGCAGCAGCATATCGCGTTTGCGCGCCCCAATGGCTTTGCGAACGCCGATTTCCCGCGTGCGCTCGGTCACCGACACCAGCATGATGTTCATCACGCCCACGCCGCCCACGATCAACGCCACGCTGGACACCGCAAACATGAAGATAAACACCGCTCCCGTGATCTGGTTCCAGACATCCGACAGCGAGTCCTGGGTGAAGACGGAAAAATTATCCGGCTTGTCCGGGGGCACGCGCCGCCGCCGCCGCAACAGCTCGCGCATTTCGTCCACGGCCTTGGGCATGTCGTCGTGCGACGTTGCCTTGACGCTGATGAAATGCTGTTTGAGTTCGGGGTGCAGCTTGCGCAGCGTGGCCAGCGGGAAATAGACCTTGTTGTCGTCGGGATTCTTGCCGCCGCCGAACGCGCTCTTGACCTTCTCGGCCACTCCGATCACCGTGAACAACTGGCCTTCGATATTGATTTCCTTGCCCACCGCATCGCCGCCGCCAAACAGCTCCTCCGCGGTGTCGGCTCCGATGACGATCACCGAGGCGCGCCGGTCGTCGTCAACTTCGCTGAACCAGCGTCCCGACTTCATATTCAAATCGAATACGTCCTTGGCCGACGCCGTGTCGCCTTCCAGGATCGTCTGCTTGGCCTTGCGGCCGCCGTACTTGACCACGTACGTGCCGCTGCCAAACTGCGGCTCCACATAGCGGATGCCAGCCGTCACCGCCTTCACGTGCGGCAGGTCTTTCATGGCTTCCGCGTCTGCAAAAGTCAGTTCCTTGCGGATGCGCAATTCTTCGGTGGGCTGCGTGAACGTGATTGGCAGATGGAAGGCAAAAATGATGTTCGATCCCATGCTGCTGATCATGCTGTTGACGTTGTCGTTGAGCCCGCGCACGATCGACGAAATTCCGATGACCACGGCCACACCGATCACGATGCCAAGAACCGTGAGCCCGGAGCGCAGCTTGTTGCTGCGAATGGTGGCCAGCGCCATCGCGATGATTTCGCCGAATTCGCTTGTGGCTATCATGGCTTCAGAACCCTAGCTTTCCTCTGTGAACCTCTGTGTTCCCTGTGGTTCCAGCTTTTTCTTAAGTCTCAAATCGCAGCGCCGTAATCGGATCGAGCGTCGCCGCCCGCCGCGCCGGATACACGCCGAAGAATACGCCCACGCTCGCGGCGAGCATGAATCCGGCTGCCACCGCCCAGAGCTTTATAACCGACGGCATCCCGATCGCCAGCGTGACCCCCTTAGCCACACCGATGCCAAGCAGAACTCCAATCACGCCGCCCGTCGAAGACAGGATCACCGCCTCGATCAGGAATTGCAGCAGCACATCCGACGCGCCTTGCGCCCATCGCTTTGCGAATCCCCACTTCCCGCGTCCGTTCGGTGACCGAGACCAGCATGATGTTCATGATGACGATCCCGCCCACCACCATCGAGATTGCCGCGATGCCGATCATGGCCGCAAAAAATGTCCCCGTCAGGTTGGCGAAGATGCTCATCAGGTTGCTGTTATTTTCCATGTCGAACGAGTCGGCTTTGCCCGGAGCATCGTGTCGCCGCGCCCGCAGAATCACCCGCGCTGCGTCCATGGTCGCGTCCATCGTGGATCCCTCGCCCGCGGTCTTCGCCGAGATCCGCATATTCATGTCGCGAGTGCCGTACTGTTTCATCCAGGACGTCATGGGCATGAGCACATAGTTGTCCAGGCTTTGCCCCAGCGTGCTGCCCTTCTTTTTCCCGACCCCGATAATGCGGTAGGTCCAGCCATCCACCCGTATTTCCTTTCCCATTGGATCGACGCCCGGCATCAGGTTGTCCACAACGTCGCTGCCGACCACGGCCACGGGCGCGTCATGTTCCAGATCCGATTCTCCGAACATCCGCCCCGCATCGATGTCAATGTCCCGCGTCACCGCAACCGCCGGGGTCATCCCCCACACCATCGTGTCGCTCAGCGACTGCTCGCCGTATTTCACATGGCCAGTGAGTTTGAAAGCGTAAGCTCCCACGTACGAGCAAAGCTTGCAGCCTTCCCGCACTGCCCGGTAGTCGTCCATGGTCAGGTCTTTGCGCTTCATGGCTTCCAGGTAGTGGTCGATGTTGGTCGTCGCCGGCGATACCTTGCACATGATGAACGCGTCCGCGCCCAGGTTGAGGATCTTCTCCGCCACGTAGCCATTGATGCCGTTGACGAACGTAACCACGGCAATCACCGCGGCCACGCCAATGACCACGCCGAGCAAGGTGAGCGCCGAGCGCAGCTTGTTCGCCCACAACGACTGCAACGCGATCTTGATCGCCTCGGAGATATTCATGGTGCAGGTCGCAGGTCTCAGCTCTCAGGTCTCGGCTTATGCTAGGATGCCTCGCTCTGGGCTCTTTACTGGCTATCAGTTTAACAGCCGCAGCTGCCGAGTTCCTGAGACCTGAGACGCTGACACCGTGACCTTAGCAGTCGCGGCACAGAGACCATCGAATATAATGATCTGTTGGCAGCCGGACCGGACGGTCGCTGTCGCAAGACAGAGGAAAGTCCGAACTCCGCAGAGCAGTGTGCCGGATAACGTCCGGGAGGGCCCCCGCGCTTGCAGAGGCGGGACCGTTCGACGGAAAGTGCCACAGAAAATATACCGCCGGGGCCGCAAGGCTCAGGTAAGGGTGAAAAGGTGCGGTAAGAGCGCACCGCCGTCGCAGTAATGCGGCGGGCAGGGCAAACCCCACACGGAGCAAGACCAAATAGGGAGGGATTCCGGAGCTTCGGCTCGGAGCGCGTGCCGGCTCGGCGCGCCACAACCTCCGGGTAGGTCGCTTGAGCCCCGCAGTAATGCGTGGCCCAGAGGAATGACCGTCCCGCAGCATTCATGCTGCGGACAGAATTCGGCTTACAGGTCCGGCTGCCACAAAGTCTCCCTTGCGGTTGGGAGGTTGTGTTGTCAAAAAGGAGGGTTTGGAGTGCGTGCCGCTAGCACTCCTCGATCGCATGTTTGCAGAACCGCACGTCCTTTCATGCTTAAGCAAATGGGTAGAGATGGTCAAGAATTGTTTTGAAATCTTGGCCATCTTGGGAGGGGCTGTGTGGGCCTATTATAACTATTTACGGGGCCGCACCTATAAACCAAGACTCTGGAGTGCTCCGTCGAGGCATCCATCGAGAAGAATTCAGGGCATTCTTTCCTTTGGGTCGTGGTGAGGATACGAAATATAGGCTTGTCAAAGGTTCCAATTCAGCAGAAGGGGACTGCGCTGCTCATCTACTACGGAAACGTTCAAGATCGATCTCCCGCGTTTCCAAGTCAGGTTCGATGGAACGAGCCAGTGGCGGCGTTCGACGTATTCTCAGGCCGACAGTCGGTAGAATCGTCGGAGCCCATAGC
This sequence comes from uncultured Acidobacteriaceae bacterium, assembly GCA_963772155.1. Classification (GTDB taxonomy): domain Bacteria; phylum Acidobacteriota; class Terriglobia; order Terriglobales; family Acidobacteriaceae; genus Acidiflorens. The sequence goes on from CAVYVX010000008.1 coordinate 95,887, forward strand.
CGAGTCGTTGATGGTGATCCTGCCTCCTGTAGGAGCCTTGGCCTACAAGGTAGCTTTGAAGGTCGTCTCCGGCGATATCTTATGGACGGCGGACGATATCTTGGGCGATAATCAGGGCAACGGCTAGGAGGTCAATATGGCGACTAAGCCTTTCAACGTAGGGCATGGGGTGACACGAGACGGAAAACGTTGGCAACAATCCGAGATCGATGAAATTGAAAGGGCCAAAGAACAACAGCGTCAGCGGGAACAAGCCGCGAGCCAGCAGCGCGACGCAGAATCGCAGAACAGATCGCAGAATAGTCAGAGCTGAGAACCTGCGACTGATAGTTCCGCTGAAGACAAACCACTGAACAACGCCACTGCACGCCAAGGAGAACTCTATGTCCGCACCCAGCCGTCGTCCGGAAATTCGCCGGCGTCGCACCCGCGCTGAAAAAGTCGCCAAACTGCGCAAGCGCCTCGCCGCCGCTTCCGCTACCACCGACAAAGACCGTCTCACCGCCAAGCTGCATCGTGTCGAGTTGGTTTCTCCGGGGAATCCGTTGATTAAGAGCGCGTAGAAGAAACGGACAGCCGGGGCGGCTGTCCTCATGCAGATTCAAGCCGCGTACACAACCTTCCCGCCGACAATCGTCGCGACCACTTTTCCCGTCAGTTGCCATCCATCGAAGGGCGTGTTTTTCGATTTCGACAGCGATTTGGCGGCGTCGAAGGTCCACTTCTTTTTTGGATCGAAAATGGTAACGTCGGCGAATGAGCCGCGCACCAGCGAGCCGCGTCCCCGCAGATCGAAGCAGCGCGCCGGCCCGGCGGTAAACAGTTCCACGATGCGCGCCAGCGGAATGCGCTTCTCGCGATGCAGCCGGGTGATCGCCAGCGCCAGCGCGGTTTCCAGTCCGGTGATGCCGAAGGCGGCGCGCTCGAATTCCATCTGCTTTTCGTGGGAGGCGTGCGGGGCGTGGTCGGTGGCGATGGCGTCCACAGTGCCGTCGGCGAGGGCGGCCAGAATGGCTTCGAGGTCGGAGGCGGAGCGCAGCGGGGGATTCATCTTGTAATTGCTGTCGTAGTCGCGCATGTCCTCGTCGGTGAGCGTGAAATGGTGCGGCGTCACTTCGGAGGTGACGCGCGCCTTGGCGCGCTTGCCGCGGCGCACGGCTTTTAAGCGCGTCGGCGGTGGAAAGATGCGCAACGTGCAGGCGAGCGTTGGGAATCTGCAAGGCGAGTTGCACGTCGCGCTCGACGATCGACGCCTCGGCGGCCGCCGTCATCCCGCGCAACCGAGACGGAACGAACGCGCGCCGGCGTGCATGGAGCAATTCTCGGTCATCCGCGTGTCTTCGGCGTGCTGCACCACCGGAAAATTCAACTCTCCGCCCAGGATCAGCGCCTCGCGCATGATGCGTCATCGAGGATGGGCTTGCCATCGTCGGTGACGGCGATCGCTCCGGCGCGTTGCAGCGCGCGAAAATCGGTGAGCGTCGGCGCCCTTGCTGGCGCGGGTCGCGGCGGCGATGGGAAAGACATTGACCACGGCGCCGCGCTCGGGCTGCCGCAGCCACTCCACCCATTCGACCGAATCGACGACCGGGGCGGTGTTGGGCATGGTGCAGACGGAAGTGAATCCGCCCGCGGCCGCGGCCGCCGTGCCGGTAGCAATCGTCTCTTTGTGCGTTTGGCCGGGCTCGCGCAGGTGAACGTGCAGATCGATGAAACCGGGCGCGACGATCAGTCCGCGGGCATCGAACTTTTCGATCCGCGCCGCCCTTGATCTTGTGCGGAAGCGCAACTTCGGCGACGCGGCCGTCTTTCAGAAGCACATCCATGGGCGCGTCGATGCGGGCGGCCGGGTCGATGAGGTGGCCGCCCTTGATCAGCAGACTGTTTCGGTTCTTTTCGCGGGCTTGTCATCGCATCTTGCCCATCGCCCGCGCCAGAATCGCCATGCGCGTCGGCACGCCGTTGTGGACTTCCTCCAGAATGCGCGATTGCGACGCAGTCGGCCACTTCGCTGGTCAATTCCAGCCCGCGAATGATCGGGCCGGGATGCATGACGATCGCATCCTTTTTTGCCATTTTCAGGCGCGCCATCGTCATCTGGTAGCGCGCAATGTACTCCGGCAAGATCGATCTTCAGCCCGGCGAGCCGCTCCTTCTGCACGCGCAGCAGCATCAAAACATCGGTGCCGCGCAGAGCGTCATCAATGTGGCGGGTAACGCGCACTCCCGGGCGCAAGCGTCGCCGCAATGTCGGGCACCAACTCCGGCGGGCCCGCAAAGAACAATCTTCACCCCGAACTTGCTGAGCAGATGGCACGCCGACCGCGCCACCCGGCTGTGAAAGATGTCGCCTACAATGGCGACTTGCAGGCCCTTGAAAGTTTTCTTGTTGCGCAGGATCGTATAAGCGTCGAGCAACGCCTGCGAGGGATGTTCGTGCAGCCCATCTCCGGCATTGATCACCGGCACATCGATGTGCTGCGCCATCACGTACGGCGCGCCCGCGTTGGGATGCCGTATGACGATGATATCGGCGCCCACCGCGCGCACCGTGTATCCCGTATCGAGCAGCGACTCGCCTTTTTCAATGCTCGAACCGAACGCCTGGATGAGAACGGTGTGCGCGCCCAGCGATTTGGCCGCGATTTCAAACGAGCTTCGGGTGCGGGTCGAAGCCTCGTAGAAAAGAAGCAGCACGCGCTTGCCCTTAAGCAGGGGCGGCGGCTTGTCCGGATTCATGCGCCGGGCGAACTTTAGAATTTTCAGGATCTCGGCTGCTTCGAGGTGCTCGATGCCGAGCAGGGAACCGCGATCTGGATTCATGATTCACTGCAGGTATAAGGACGTTCCGGGTCAAGCCTACATTGCCTTTTCCATCAGCAGGACTTTTTCCGTGTCGTCGACCTCGCTAAGTTGGACTTCGATGCTCTGGTTTTCGGTGGTCTGCACGATGCGTCCGACGAAAGCGGCCTCGATGGGCAATTCGCGATGGCCCCGATCGATGAACACGCAAAGCTGCAAGCGCCGGGGACGGCCCGCGCGAAACAGCGCGTCCAGGGCGGCGCGCGTGGTGCGGCCGGTATAGAGCACGTCGTCGACCAAGATCACGGACTTGCCCGTAACGGGAATGCCGATGTCGGCTTTCTGCACCACCGGCTTGGGTCAGATCAAGGAAAGATCGTCAGAGAAAGGTCATCGCGATAGAGCGTGATATCAAGCGTGCCAATGGCGATGGGCTTCTTCTCGATGCGCTGAATGATCTGCGCCAGACGCTCGGCCAGCGGGACGCCGCGACGGCGTATGCCGACAAGGGCCAGGTTTTCGGCGCCGTTGTTCTTCTCGACAATCTCATGCGCCAGCCGGATCAAGCGTGCGCTCAATCTCCGAGGCCGACATCAACTGCGCTTTCTGTTGGATCTCAGAGGAAAGACCTGGCGCACGTGAAATCATAAACGCTGCATCATAACGTGTGCGGAAAGATGAGAGCAAGGGCCGAGCCTGAGACCCGCGTCGATTACGGCTCAAATTACACGCGGGTATTGCGAGGCCGTAGAAACAGCGACGCCAGCGCCCCGCCGATCGAGGCAAGCGCCACGCGAAAATCAAACCGAAAAAAAAGATGAACGCCAGCCCCGATGGTGTGAACAGGGTGTGGATGCTGGCTTGAAGATCAAGATAGGCCGGGTTATAGCCGAACTTTTGCGCGATGGTCAAGACGGTATCGATGTATTTTGCTGGGAATGAGAAATGAAAATGCAGATGGGGAGCAGCAGGGAATAGATGGCGAAGGCGACGACTCCCGCCGCTCCCCAAAACGCGTGCCGATCGCGGTGGGAAGCGCGAATCTATTTTCGCGGCGGTAGAAAAAGACAGCCAGCGCCCGGTCAGCACGATGCCGAGAAACGGGATCAACACCGATAAGACGCCGAGCGCGCCGGCTTTGAGCGCGGCATGAACGGCAATGTTCCGGTGCATCGCGCCGGCCCGGCTTGCGCATCGGAAACGCGGTCAGCCCCGGCTCTGCGGCGATCTCCCGGCACGAGTCGTCCGGCGCGGCATTCAAGTCGGCGGTAATTTCAGCTTCCGGAACCGCAATCGGCACGTGAATTTGCGGAGCCCGGCATTGCGGACAAAACGGCCGGCCGTCCTCCGACCGTCGTCCCACATTGCTGGCAAGTGTGCTCCACACCCTTGAAGCTAGCGCACTACGCACTGGAGAGCAAGCGTCACTGAACGCCAAGGAGAACTCTATGTCCGCACCCAGCCGTCGTCCGGAAATTCGCCGGCGTCGCACCCGCGCTGAAAAAGTCGCCAAGCTACGCAAACGCCTCGCCGCCGCTTCCGCCTCCACCGACAAAGACCGGCTCACCGCCAAGCTGCATCGCGTCGGCTTGGTCTCCCCCGGGAACCCGTTAGTCAAGAGCGCGTAGAGCGTGTTTCATAAATCGGTTTTGGGTAGGGCACGGCTTCAGCCGTGCCGTTAAGGGCCAGGGAAAATGCGGGCTTTAGCCCCTGATGGCCGCGCCTTCCGGCCTTTATGAAACACGCTTAGAAAGAAAGGATTTGTGTGGGGACGGGCGTCCTCGCCCGTCCAAGCCGAGCACAGCTCGGCAGTTGCCCTTCTCGAATTCAAGCCGAGTACGCGATCTTCCCGCCGACAATGGTCGCGACCACCTTCCCCGTCAGTTGCCATCCATCGAAGGGCGTGTTTTTCGATTTCGACTGCGACTTGGCGGCGTCGAATGTCCACTTCTTTTTCGCATCGAAAACGGTAACGTCGGCGATTGAGCCGCGCACCAGCGAGCCGCGTCCGCGCAGATCGAAGCACCGGGCCGGCCCGGCGGTGAACAGTTCCACGATGCGGGCAAGCGGGATGCGCTTCTCGTAGTGCAGCCGGGTAATCGCGAGCGCCAGCGCGGTTTCCAGTCCGGTGATGCCGAATGCGGCGCGCTCGAATTCCATTTCCTTCTCGTGGGTGGCGTGCGGAGCGTGGTCGGTGGCGATGGCGTCCACCGTGCCGTCGGCCAGCGCGGAGAGAATGGCTTCGCGGTCCGAAGCCGAACGCAGCGGCGGATTCATCTTGTAATTGCTGTCGTAGTCGCGCATGTCCTCGTCGCTCAGCGTGAAATGGTGCGGCGTCACCTCAAAGGTGACGCGCGCTCGCGCGCGCTTGCCGCGGCGCACGCTCTTCAGCGCGTCCGCTGTCGAAAGATGCGCCACGTGCAGGCGGGCGTTGGGAATCTGCATCGCAAGCTGCACGTCGCGCTCCACGATCGACGCTTCGGCAGCCGCCGTCATCCCGCGCAACCCGAAACGGAACGAACGCGCGCCCGCGTGCATCGCGCAATTCTCCGTCATCCGCGTGTCTTCGGCGTGTTGCACCACCGGAAAATTCAGCTCTCCGCCCAAGACCAGCGCCTCGCGCATAATGCCGTCGTCGAGGATGGGCCGGCCATCGTCGCTGACCGCGATGGCCCCGGCGCTGCGCAGCGCGCGAAAGTCGGTGAGCGTTGTGCCCAGGCTCGCCCGGGTCGCGGCGGCAATGGCAAACACATTGACCACCGCGCCGCGTTCCGGCTGGCGCAGCCACTCGATCCACTCCACCGAATCGACCACCGGAACCGTGTTGGGCATGGTGCAGACGGAAGTGAAGCCGCCAGCGGCGGCGGCCGCCGTTCCTGTCGCAATCGTCTCTTTATGCGTCTGGCCGGGCTCGCGCAGGTGAACGTGCAGATCGATAAAGCCCGGCGCGACGATCAGCCCTCGGGCATCGAATTTCTCGACACTCCCGTCCCCGCCGCCCTTGATCTTGTGGGGAAGCGCCACTTCGGCAACGCGGCCGTCTTTCAGCAGCACGTCCATGGGAGCGTCGATGCGGGCCGCCGGGTCGATGAGGCGGCCTCCCCTGATGAGCAGAGTGCTTTGGTTCTTTTCCGGTCTTGTCATCGCATCTTCCCCACTGCCCGCGCCAGAATCGCCATGCGCGTGGGCACGCCATTGTGCACTTCTTCCAGGATGCGCGACTGCTCGCCGTCGGCCACCTCGCTGGTAAGTTCCAGGCCACGAATGATTGGGCCGGGATGCATCAGGATGGCATCCTTTTTCGCCATTTTCCATCGGGCCGGCGTCATCTGGTAGCGTGTGATGTATTCCGGAAGATCGATCTTCAGCCCAGCCAAGCGCTCCTTCTGCACGCGCAGCAGCATGACCACATCGGTGCCGCGCAACGCGTCTTCAATGTGGCGGGTGACGCGCACGCCCGGCGCCAGCGTCGCCGCAATGTCGGGCGCCAGTTCCGGCGGCCCGCAAAGGATGATCTTCACGCCGAATTTGCTTAACAGGTGGCACGCCGACCGCGCCACCCGGCTGTGAAAGATGTCGCCGACAATCGCAACTTGCAGGCCCTTGAAAGTTTTCTTGTTGCGCAGAATGGTATAAGCGTCGAGCAGCGCCTGCGAAGGGTGCTCGTGCAGCCCATCTCCGGCATTGAGCACGGGCACATCGATGTGCTGCGCCATCAGGCAGGGCGCGCCTGCGTTGGGGTGACGTATGACAATGATGTCGGCGCCGACCGCGCGCACCGTATATCCCGTGTCGAGCAACGATTCGCCTTTCTCAATGCTCGAACCGGCAGCCTGGATGAGGATGGTGTGTGCGCCCATAGACTTCGCCGCGATTTCAAACGAGCTTCGTGTGCGCGTCGAAGCTTCGTAGAAAAGCAGCAGCACCCGCTTGCCCTTGAGCAGGGGCCGCGCCTTGTCCGGATTCATGCGCCGGGCAAACTTCAAAATTCTCAGGATCTCCGCTGCTTCAAGGTGCTCGATGCCAAGCAGGGAACCGCGCGCTGGATTCATAATTGCCTACTCTGAGCTCTAGGTGTCTACACCTTTTCCATCAGCAGGACTTTCTCCGCGTCATCGACCTCGCTAAGTTTGACCTCGATCGTCTGCTTTTCCGTCGTCTGCACGATGCGTCCAATAAAAGCGGCTTCAATCGGCAATTCGCGATGGCCGCGATCGATTAATACGCACAACTGCAAGCGCCGGGGGCGGCCCGAGTGGAACAGCGCGTCCATGGCGGCGCGGGCGGTACGGCCGGTATAGAGCACGTCGTCCACCAGCACCACCGACTTCCCCGCGACGGGAATTTCCAGCGCGCTCTTCTGCACCACCGGCTTCGAATCGAGCGTGGAAAGATCGTTCATGGAAAGATCGTTTAGAGAAAGATCGTCGCGATAGAGGGTGATATCGAGCGTGCCGATGGGCACCGGTTTCTTTTCGATGCGCTGAATGATTCTCGCCAGCCGCTCCGCCAGCGGAACTCCGCGGCGCCGGATGCCCACCAAAGCCAGACCCTCGGCCCCATTGTTCTTCTCGAGAATCTCATGCGCCAGCCGGATCAACGTGCGCTCCACCTCCGACGCCGACATCAACTGCGCTTTCTGACAGATCTCCGCGGGAAGCCCTGGCGCACGTGAATTCATAAACGCTGCATCATAACCTGCGCGGAAAGGCGAGAGCAAGCCATCCTTGAACCACGCGCCGGCTGCGGCTGAGTCACACGCGGGTATTGCCGGGCCTCATAAACAGCGACCCCAGCGCCCCGCCGATCGAGGCCAGCGCCACGCTGAAAATCATCCCAAAAAACAAAGTGAGCGCCAGTCCCGACGGCGTAAACAGGTTGTGAATGCTGGCTTGAACGCCGGGATCGGCCACGTTATATCCGAACTTTTGCGCGACTTTCAGGACCGTCTCGGTGTATTCCCGCTGGGCATGAAAAACAAAAATGCGGACCGCGATCAGCAGGGCGTTGATGGCGAAAGCGACGACTCCCGCCGCTCCTCCAACCCGCGCGCCGAGGGCCGTGGGAGGCGCGAATCCATTTTCGCGGCGGTAGAAATAGACACCCAGCGCTCCGGTCAGCACGATGCCGAGGAATGGGATCATTCCAATCAACACGCCGAGCGCGCCGGCCTTGAGCGCGGCCCGAACGGCAATGCCCCTGTCCATCGCGCCGGCCCCGGCTTGCCGCGCCGGCAACCGGGCAAGCCCCGCCTCTGCCGGAATCTCCGGAGAAGATTCGTCCCGCGCGGGATTCATGTCCGCGGAAGTTTCAGCATCCGAAATCGCAACTTGCACGTGAATTTGCGGAGCGCGACATTGCGGACAAAACGTCCGTCCGTCCTCGACCGTCGTTCCACACTGCTGGCAAAGGTGTTCCACCTCTTTGAAGCTAGCGCACAACGAACCGGAAGAGCAAGGCAGGGGGATCGGGGGATCGGGTGATCTGGCCATCGGGCCATCGGGCGATCTGAAGTGCCGGCAGGGTAAAGATGACCCGATGGCCCGATGATCCGATCACCCGATCAAATCGTGTCGTCCTTGCCCGTATGCATGCGTATATAGACCAAGGCAAAGCGGGATCCCTTGATGCTGGGCTTGACTGCGACAACGTGCTGGTTCCCTTCGGTTCCAACCTTCAACTCCACCGAGTCTCCGCTGTCTTTGTCGTCACAGGAAACGGGCTTGGATATTTCATCCTTGCCGCTTTCCGTTGTTACGTGGCCGCCGCTCCAGGCGCTGCGGCATTGGATGGGCTTGCCATATTTCTGCAGCTCTTTGCCGTAATAGGCGATGAGTTTGTCGGGCGCGTCGTCGGACGTGAACTCCGCCGCCACCACTTTCAATGAGAATCCCGGCAGCGACAGATTCACATTGGCGCTCTTCTTGTCGTCGCTGTTGTCTTTCGGAGCGGGCTTGGCGCCGGGATAGAGCGTCAGGCCGGCGTCGCGGATATCGGCTTGCTCGCTGACGTGCAAATCGCCGATGGGAGACTTGATATCAACGTTCTTCTCCCCATTTTTGCCTTTCTCGTTCGTATGGATGCTGCAAGCGGGAAGAACCAAGAGGGCGGCAAACAGCACGCCCAGCGACAGTTTCGCTATAACGCTACGGCCAATCGTTTTAGAACTGGCCGTCTTACGGCTGGTGGTCTTGCGGTTGAACATGGGAGGAACCTCCTGAACTTGACTGCGCCAAACCAGGCTGGGCGGCGCGCTCAATCCCCTCGCCTCGCGCCGCGATGCCCGGAATCGTAACCGGCAAATGCCCGCGGATCGGAATCTCGCCGAAGATCGCCTTCACCACCGCCGTTTCCGACACGCTGGCATCGGAGAACGCGCACACATAATTTTCGATCGCGGGGAAATCCCGCGCCACGTATGGATTGCCCATGGCGAGCACGATGGTGCGACTGGCGGCGTGGTCGAGGATCGCCGAAAGCAAAGCTCCCGTGGCGTCGCTCATGGCAACCGAATTCGCCAAAGCTCCTCCGGCGGTGCGCGTGGCTTTCCCCGCGGTCGGGACCACATACACCGCGGCAATCACGCGCTCCGCCGCTTCCACCGCTTCGACCACCGCCGCCGTCATGCCCGCAGCCGAGCGCGCATCCACGTAAATCACGCGGGCGTCCGGCACACGGTCTAGAATCTGGCGTTCCAGCATACGTCCCGAGCCGGAGCGCGCGTCGTCCGAAAAAATCACTGCAACCAGACGAGTGCTCACCTCTGTCAATGCTTGATACGGAAGCGCGGCCTTCGTAGTTCCAAAAGAAGTTCCAGAAGAAGTTCCGCGAGACTGCAGCGGGATCGCCTTCCCGTTGTCGCGTACCAGCGTGATGGCTTCGTCGGCAATGCGCTGGCCGGCGGCCGCATTCTCCGGCTTCGCCATCTCGCTTGGGAGCCGCCCTGGATCCGCCAGCCGCGCCTTGTTCAAGCCGAGAGCAGCCTTCGCTTCCAGAATCTTACGCACCGATTGATCGAGCCGCTCGCGGCTGATTTCGCCGCTCTCCACCGCCTGCAATACCGCGCGGTAACTGGCTTCGAGATCGGCCGGAATGATTAGCATGTCGTTGCCGGCTGCGAAAGCCTCGACCGCCGCCCGCCCCGTATCCTTCGCGTACAGCCGCGTCAGCCCCGCCATATCCAGCGCGTCGGTCACGACGATCCCCTTGAATCCCATTTCTTCTTTGAGCAGCCCAGTCACAATCGGCTTGGAAGTTGTGGCCACGCGGTCGGGCTCGGCGTCGAGCGCGGGGACGGTCACGTGCGCCACCATCACCGCATCCACGCCCGCATCAATCGCGCGCCGGAAGGGCGGCAGCTCAACCGCATCGAGCCGCGCCCGGTCGCCCGTCACCTGGGCCAGCCCAAGATGAGAATCGGTCGCCGTGTCGCCGTGTCCGGGAAAATGTTTGGCCGTGGCCATCATGCCGCCTTCGTGCGCGCCCCGTATGTAGGCCGCCACAAAATCGCCCACCTGCTGCGGATCTTCTCCAAACGAGCGTGTGTTGATGATGGGATTCGCCGGATTGGAATTCACGTCGGCGACGGGAAAGAAATTCCAATGCACTCCGATGGCCCGCGCCTCCATGGCGGAGATGCGTCCAAACGCTTCAGCATTTTCCGGCTTGCCGGTCGCGCCAAAAGCCATCGCATGAGGAAAGACGCTCGCCCCATTCACACGCATCGACACGCCACGCTCGAAATCCGCCGCCACCAGCAGCGGCAGTTTCGACGACCGTTGCAGCCGGTTGAGCAGTTCGGCGGCATCGTACGGCTGGCCTTTGAGCAGGACGGAACCATCCACCGGAACGCTCATGACCAGTGACCCGATGTGATATTTGCGAATGTTGTCGCTTAGCTGAACAAAGATGGGATCGGCGTCATTCAGGAATTGCGCTTTCACCCAGATCGCAAAAAGTTGGCCGACTTTTTCTTCCGGCGACATCTTGCGCAGCGTCTTGTCGGCCCACTTCCGCCCAGCTTTGTCGAGATGGATGGGCCCCGGTTGCAGAAAGCGGCCTTTGCTCTTGTCGTTGTCCTTGGAGCGTGTTTCATAAAGCGGTTTTGGGTAGGGCACGGCTTCAGCCGGGCCGTTTAGGGCCAGGGAAAATGCGGGCTTTAGCCCCTGAGGGCCGCGCCTTCCAGCCTGAAAGGTATTTATGAAACACGCTCCAGGAAAGTCCTGAGCAGAGCAAAGCGCCGCGGCGAGCAACAACGCAATCGGCACTAGACGCCGGAACATGCCATGACAATAGCAAAAACGGAAGGGAACGTCGCGTAGAGCGCCAGTGGAGTGCCGCACGTTTTACAAGAGCAGCAATGACGTGAGCGCATTGACCGGCGACCGGCAGCAAGGCGACCAACGACTGCTTACCGGATAGAATCTCCTCATGCTCCCCGCGCTGCTTGGACTGACCGCCGCTGCTGCTGCTTCCGCGGCGGGATATCAATCCATGGCGCCAACCGCCCAGTGGTATGGGCGGACGTTTGCCCGGGGAATTCGCGGAAGCAAGCAAATCGCCCTGACCTACGACGACGGGCCGAACGATCCCCATACCCTGAATTTGCTCGATGTGCTGGCCAAGCACAATGTGCGCGCGACGTTCTTCATGATCGGACGCTACGTGCGGCAGCGGCCCGATATTGCGCGCGCGGTGGCCGAGGCGGGACATGTCATCGGCGATCACACCTTTACGCATCCGTTGTTGATTTTTAAGTCGGCGGCCGAGACGCGCGCGGAGCTGGTTGACTGCCAGCAGGCTTTGCAGGACGCCGTCGGCAAGCCTGCGGAATTGTTTCGTCCGCCGTTTGGAGGAAGGCGTCCGGCAACGCTACGAATTGCGCGCTCGCTCGGCCTCCAGCCGGTGATGTGGAACGTGACCGGCTACGACTGGAATGCCCCGCCCGCAACGATGATCGAAAAGAAAGTTGCGCGGCAGATCCGGGGTCCCCAGCGGGCCCGGTTCTGGCCCGCTGGGGTGGAGACGCGCGGCGGCGACGTAATCCTGCTGCACGACGGAGAACATCGTGCTATGGGTGCGGACCGCGCGCAGACGGTGATTGCGACGGACAATTTGATTCGGCGCTATCGCGATCAGGGATACGAGTTTGTGACGGTGGAAGAGATGCGGGCTGCCAGTCATCAGCCATCAGCTATCAGTTAGAGCGGATTCAGTGTTTCTTTGTCCTGCTCGTGCAGGGATAGCTGTTCTCATTTTGGTAGAATGCATGCGTATCGGTACGCAGGAGGAACCTGTGAGATTCTGCCTCGCCCTATCTGTTTTTGTCCTCGCGGTTTTTCAGATTCTTGCGGGTCAGACGCAAGCGAGTGGAACGGGCAAACCTGCCAATGGAGATTGCGGTCTCGTATATGGCAAGGGGCACGCCTTCTGGGTTTGTGCCCCTAAGGGGTGGCTGCTAGATAACAGCATTCTCAGCAAGGATGGTATCTACGCCGTCTTCTACCCAGAAGGGTCTTCTTTGGCCAACGCCAAAGAGAGCGGTACGTTCATGTATGTGAACACCTCGAAAAAGGCTAATCCTAATGAGGATATCACGACACTGATGAGAAACGATGCGACAGACACGAAAGCCAAGGTGCCAAAAGCAGAGATTCACGAAGCTGAGGCGATAAAAGTCAAGGACATAGTTGCTCGTGTCCAGCAGTTCACACCTGGGGCTTTCGACCGATTTGAAGCCGTGGCCTATATCGATTCGCCAGAAGTAATTGTAATGATTGTCATGACTTCAAAGAATGCCCAAGCTTTTGACCGGGACTATCATGTTTTCAAGGAACTGGTCGGGTCATACTCGTTCATGACATCCAATGTTACCCTGCCGAAGAAGTAGAGGAAAGACTCAGCTTTGGTTGCCATTGCAGATTTGTGATGAATCCAACGACCGCTCTTCCTACGCCGACTTCGCGAACGCCTGCTTCGCTGCTGCTATCGTTTGCTGCACGTCCTGCTCGGTGTGCGCGGAACTCAGGAATGCCGCTTCGAATTGCGATGGCGGCAGGTAGATTCCGTTTTCGAGCATGGCGCGGAAGAAGCGCCCGAAGGCTGCGGTGTCGCACTTGGCGGCGGAAGTCCAATCGGTGACTGGGCCTTTCGTGAAGAACCAGGTGAACATCGAACCGACGCGGTTGTGGCATAGGACGACGCCTGCGTCTTTGGCTGCGGCGGCAACTCCCTCCACCACTTCTCCGGCGACCTTGTCGAGCTTCTTATAAACGTCCTTGTGTTCGCGCAAATAATTTAGCGTTGCATAACCTGCGGCCATCGCCAGCGGATTTCCCGAGAGCGTTCCTGCCTGATACACCGGGCCGAGCGGCGCAACCATATCCATGATTTCCGCAGGTCCGCCGTAAGCGCCAACGGGCAATCCTCCGCCGATGATTTTGCCCAGAGTGGTTAGATCGGGCTGGATGGCGTAGAGTTCCTGCGCTCCGCCATAAGCCAAGCGAAATCCGGTCATGACTTCATCAAAAATCAACAAGGCATGATCGCGCTGAGTCATCGCACGCAGAGCTTCGAGGTATCCGCGGGCCGGAGGCACGCATCCCATGTTGCCCACGACCGGCTCCACGATCACGCAGGCGATCTGGCGCTTGAATTTATCGAAAGCCCGCTCGAGCGCGCCGATGTCGTTGTAGGGAAGCGCGAGCGTGAACTGGGTGAATTCTTCCGGAACGCCCGCCGAGCCGGGAATGCCCAGCGTGGCCACGCCCGATCCCGCCTTTACCAGCAGCGCATCGGCGTGTCCGTGATAGCAGCCCTCGAACTTCACAATGTATTTGCGCTTCGTATAGGCGCGCGCCAGGCGGATGGCCGACATGGTCGCTTCTGTCCCCGAACTGACGAAGCGGACTTTTTGCAGGTGGGGAAACGCGGAAATTACCAGCTCGGCGAGGTCGGCTTCGGCGGGAGTGGAAGCTCCAAAGCTGGTGCCACGGCGTGCCGCCGCGATCACGGCCTCGACGACCGCGGGCGCGGCGTGCCCCAGGATGAGCGGCCCCCAGGAGCCGATGTAGTCCACATACTCGTTGCCGTCGGCGTCCCAGATGCGCGAGCCCTGGCCGCGCACGATGTAGAGCGGGTCGCCGCCCACGGCGCGGAAGGCCCGCACCGGCGAGTTCACGCCTCCGGGAATCATCTGTTCAGCGCGTTTCTGCAGCTTGCGGGATTGCTCGGTCTTGCGGGCCATCGTTCCTCATTCCTCAATAGCAACTAAGTCGGCGAAACTCGGATACTCAAATCAATGGATACTCAACTCAATATAGCAGCGGGTACACGGTCGCGCGCCGCATCACGCCCCGGGCTTTTCCGCCAGAATGCCGTCGATCTTGCGCAGCTCCTCGTATGAAAATTTCAGATTTTTCAGTGCGGCCACGTTGTCCTCCACCTGCGATACTTTGCTCGCGCCCACCAGCGCGCTGGTGACGCGCGGATCGCGCAGCACCCACGCGACCGCCATAGCCGCCAGCGTTTGCCCGCGCTGCAAGGCCATTTCATTCAGCGCGCGAATCTTGGCGAGCTTGTCTTCTCCAATGTCTTTCTTCTTCAGGAAGAAATCGCGCGCGGCCCGCGAATCGCTCGGAATTCCCTGCAGATAGCGGTCCGACAACAGTCCCTGCGCCAGCGGACTGAAGACGATCGCGCCCACGCCTTCCTTCCCCAACACGTCGAGCAGTCCCCGCTCGGGATCGCGCGCGAACATCGAATACATCGGCTGATGAATCAGGCAGGGCGTTCCGAGATCGCGCAGAATCTTTAACGCTTGGGAGGTTTGCTCGGCGTTGTACGCGGAAATGCCCGCGTAGAGCGAGCGCCCCGAGCGCACCGCCGTGTCGAGCGCTCCCATTGATTCTTCCATCGGCGTCGCGGGATCGGGCCGGTGATGGTAGAAAATGTCGACATAGTCAAGTCCCATGCGCTTCAGGCTCCGATCGAGGCTGGCCAGTAAATATTTGCGCGAACCCATGTTCCCGTAAGGCCCGGGCCACATGTCCCAGCCCGCTTTGGTCGAAACCATCAGCTCGTCGCGGTGAGGAAGAAAATCTTTTTTCAGGATCTGCCCGAAAGTTTCTTCCGCCGATCCATACGGAACCCCGTAATTGTTGGCGAGATCGAAATGCGTGATGCCCAGATCGAAGGCGCAACGCAGCATGGCGCGAGAGTTCGCGAAGCGATCGACGCCGCCGAAGTTCTGCCAAAGTCCGAGCGAGACGGCGGGAAGCTCAATGCCGCTGCGCCCCGAGCGGCGATATTGCATGGAGTCGTAACGCTTGTCGTCCGCAACGTACACAATGGCCTCCTCGACGGAATTCAGACTGGCCTTATTTTACGAGGTCAGCCGACGCTATGCTGGCGCGCCCCCGAAAGGGGCCTGCTTTTCCAAAGGGATTAGCGGCCGATGTTCGTATTCCACACCTTTCCCACAACAATCCTGCCTCTGCGCTATTCCCCTCAGCCCCTTCGACGCTCATAATCGCTAAGGGATTGGTGTGCGCCGTCAATGAACGCGACTTCGACTTCTTCCGACAACTTCAAAGAGACGCTTAAGCAGCAGGCGGACATCGTCCGCATCGTGGGCGACTACGTCAAGCTGAAGAAGGCTGGGGCGCAGAATTTTTCCGGGCTTTGTCCGTTTCATGCCGAGAAGACGCCTTCGTTTTCGGTCCATGCCACGCGGCAGTTTTATCACTGCTTCGGCTGCGGGGAGTCGGGGGATGTCTTCGCTTTTGTGCAGAAGGTCGAGAACATTACGTTTCCCGAGGCCATCCGGCTGATTGCGCAGAAGCTGGGCGTGCCCATGCCCAAGGTCACCTTTTCCAGTCCGGAGGAGGCGCGCAATGCTCAGGTTCGCATGGCTCTCCTCGACGTGCATGTGCGCGCTACCGCGTTTTTTCAGGATTGCCTGCGGCGTCCCGAAGGAGCGAATGCGCGCGAGTATCTCAAGGGGCGCGGACTCGACGACGAGACGATTGCCCGCTTTCGCATAGGGTATGCGCCGGATTCCGGCTTCCTGCTGCGCGATGCTTTGCGCCGGGAATTCGACGAGGAGTTATTGCGCGAGAGTGGACTGTTTTCGTGGAAGGAAGAGGACAGGTCTCAGGTCTTAGGTCTCAGGTCTCAGGAACAGCAGGTTCCCCTTCGACAAGCTCAGGGTCAGGATGACACCAACGGGAAACTCAATGACCAGCGTGAGCCGGTTACTGAGAACCGAGAACTGAGAACTGAGAACTCTGACGCGAACAGCGATCGCTCGCAGCTCGGAGCTCGCAGCTCGCAGCTCGCAGCCATCTACTCCAAATTCCGCAATCGCGTGATGTTTCCCATCTGCAACGACCAGGGGAAAGCGATCGCGTTCACCGGGCGCACGCTTTCCACCGATGAGAAGGCGGGGCCGAAGTATCTGAATTCCCCGGAGACGGCGATTTATTCGAAGTCGCGAGTGCTGTTCAATCTGGACAATGCGAAAGAAGCGATTCGCAAGCTGGATTACTCCATCCTGGTCGAAGGCCAGATGGACTGCATTTCGGTGTACGCGGCGGGCTTTCACAACGTGATTGCCAGCTCTGGCACGGCATTCACCGAACAGCAGGCGAAGTTGCTAGGGCGACTTTCAAAGAACGTGCGTCGTCAATTTCGATCCCGACAGCGCCTGGGGTGCTCAAGCGACATCTGGTAGCGATCGAGCTGCGATGCGCACATTGAGTACACTCGTTCCGCGGTTGACACGAATTCGTCATCCGCGTACTCGTATTGGAGCCAGGCTTCGATCCTGACTTATATATCAGGCGCAAAGGCAAGGACGCGTATCGCACGGCGCTCGAGAACTCGCAGAAATATTTTGACTACCTGATCGACCGGGCGCGAGCTATGTTCCCGCCGCGGAATCCGGAGAACAAGGTGAAGGCGGTGAACTATCTGCTGCCGCACATACAGCGCGTTCCGAAAGCGATGGTGCGCGATGAATTGGCGCTGGAGATTTCCCAGAAGCTGGGCATCGATTCCGCCGTGCTGCGCCAGGAATTGAAACATGCCGCCACCAATCGCTCGGCGACTCAGGTCACAGCTTCGGCGGAGACGCAGATTACCGGCGCGGAGCGGGTGCTGATTCGGGCGCTGGCTTCGGCGACCGAGATGCAGTCGGGCGCGCGAGCAGCTCGGCGCGCGAAGGGGCGGACGAGGAGTTCGATCCGGCGCGGCAGGCGCAATTCGCGCTTCAGTCCGAGCATCTGTATGAGGGGCTGGCCTCGCAGTCGCTGATCGAGGCCCTGCTGGGGGCGGGGACGGAGACGGAAGCGGCGGATGTGATGGCGCTGCCGAAGACCGAAGAGGACCGGCGGCTGCTCGCCTCGATCCTGATGCGCGAGGAAGAATCGCTGACGCCCGAGACCGTCGAAGGTGCGGTGCGCGCTTTGCGCAGGATTTATTTGCGGAGAAGGCTCGAGGAAGTGCAGCTCGGATTGCAGCGCGCGGGGCTTCCGCTGGAGGAAAGACAAGCGCTTTTGCAGGAGAAGGTGCGTTTCAAGCGCGCCCTGATGGATCCCGGACTGGGCGAGGAGGCCGGCTAGGCGCACTGAATGGCAGCGATACGTTGGAACTTAGCCGGCCCGGCTGCCATCTAAAGAATTAGGGAACCTCTGAACAAGTATCTCGTTGCCCCAGGAGCACTGTGAAGATGCGGCTTTTTCGCGGGCGAGGGCGCCCGCGCCACACTTGATCGGAGGTTCCTTAGGGGAAAAAGAGATACGGGCAGCGCTGGGCATCGGCAGGCAGGCGCGAGCTTCAACTTGCGCTGGCAGGAACAATAGCCGGCGTGCTATACTTTCACGGTTTGTGTGCCTCGCGCACAACTCCCTAATAGACATTTCCCGCCGCTGCAGAATTTGGCGTCCGCGAACCCGGGGTCCCCAGCAAGCGCGATTTTAGCTTGATGGGGTGGGAATCGGCGGGCGTCCTGAGGATGATCTTTCTTGGCACTTGACGACAAGTACGACGACATAAAAAAGCTGATCGACGCAGGCAAGGAGAAGGGATATCTGACCTATGATCAGGTCAACGACCTAATCCCGCACGATGTGCACTCTCCTGAAGACCTGGAAGATCTGCTGACCACGATCGGGACGCAAGGAATAGATGTGCTCGAAGGCTCGAAAGGGCCGCCGACCGATCTGGGGAAAAAATTCGAGGATGTGGAAGAGGGCTCCGAGGACGTCGAACTCGATTTGACCCCCGGCGCCATGGAAAAAACCAACGACCCCGTCCGCATGTATTTGCGCGAGATGGGAACGGTCCCCTTGCTTACCCGGGAAGGCGAAGTGGAAATCGCCAAGCGGATAGAGCGGGGGCAAAACCGCGTCCTGAAGGCGCTTTCGCGCTCGCCGATTGTGATTCGCGAACTCCTCGCTTTGGGCGAGGACCTGGAAAAGGGCGTCCGCTCGATCAAAGAGCTGGTCACGTTCGACGAAGAGGAAATCACGGAAGAGATCGTCGAGAATCGCCTGCAGGAATTTCTCGCCAAGATCGCCACGCTCGACAAGCTTTACAGGAAGGTGGCGCCGCTCCAGGCAAAGCTGGCCGCGGTGAACTTGAAGAAGCAGCCGCGCAACCATCGCCGCTACCGCTTCCACCTGGCGCACGCGATTGTGCGCACGTCGATCGCGGTGCGGAATCTCGGCTTCACCCACAACGAACGCAAACGCCTGATCGACCGCGTGAACCGCACCATCGACGGCATGCGCTCGCTCGACCGCCAGATCCAGAACCTGGAGAAGCGGGCCGAGGCCACGCGCAGCGAAGAACAGCGCAAGGAATATAAGAAGCAGGCGCGGGCCGTCCGCGGAGAGCTGGAAAAGCTCGAAGCCGAAGCGGGCCTGTTGTTCCAGGAGCTCAAGCGCACCCAGCGCGAGATCATCCAGGGCGACATGGACGCCGAGCACGCCAAGCGCGAGCTCATCGAAGCCAACTTGCGCCTGGTGGTCTCGATCGCGAAAAAGTACACCAATCGCGGCCTGCAGTTCCTCGACCTGATTCAGGAAGGCAACATCGGCCTGATGAAGGCCGTGGACAAGTTCGAATACCGCCGCGGGTATAAGTTCTCGACTTATGCCACCTGGTGGATTCGGCAGGCGATTACCCGCGCCATCGCCGATCAGGCGCGCACCATCCGCATCCCCGTGCACATGATTGAAACCATCAACAAGCTGATCCGCACTTCGCGGCAGTTGGTGCAGGAATTCGGACGCGAGCCTACGTCGGAAGAAATCGCCAAGCGGATGGACATTCCGGTGGCCAAGGTGCGCAAGGTCCTGAAGATTGCGCAGGAGCCGATCTCGCTCGAAACGCCGATTGGCGAAGAGGAAGATTCGCACCTGGGCGACTTCATCGAGGACCGCGCCGTGGTTTCGCCCGCCGAGGCCGTAATCAACGTCAACCTCAAAGACCAGACTTCGCAGGTGCTGCGCACGCTGACCCCGCGCGAGGAAAAAGTCATCAAGATGCGCTTTGGTCTGGAAGACGGCTGCGAGCACACGCTGGAAGAAGTCGGCCAGTCGTTCGCAGTCACCCGCGAGCGCATCCGCCAGATCGAGGCCAAGGCGCTGAGAAAACTGAGGCATCCATCGCGCTCGCGAAAGCTGCGCGCGTTTATGGATGGCGTAAGGGACTAGAGCACGTGTGGAGACGGGCGCCTCGCCCGTCCAGCTCTTGCTTTCTTGTTTGCGTTATTAGTTTTGAGGGTGCGGGATCATACCCGCAACGGCTGTCCCGACTTCCTCAGCGATCCTGAGCAATTCGTTGTAGGTCTGGTCATCCCCGATCATTTCCCAAAACGAGCGCCCGACTACCAAATCCGTTCCCAATTCGAGAAATTGTAGTGCATAGCGCGAATCAGGGTACAGAGTATATGATCGCCCCTCCCCCACTGGGTTGTAGGCCATCCCGGCGTATGCCTGAGCGTTGTGGCCTTGCCGCAAGGCCATTATTAGAAGAATTGTACTTTTCATCAATTTCGACGTGTCTTTGTTTGGAGCTACAGTTTTCATCTCGAAATACAATTCACGTCCCTCTGCGGTGAGAACGTAAAGATCTGAAATAATCTGCCGATTTACACCCCCGGGAAATTGCACTCCGAGCACTTGTTCGATGTCGAGGTTCCTATTTGGGATCCTGCGACCCGGAGGTTTTGCCTGCATCTGATTTACGATCGCGGCGATATGGGTCTCAGCGGCAGGTTGTATTTGGCCGGTCACAGGGTATTGAGTTTCTGCACGTTGATGATATTGTGCAGCAACCATTCGCGCTATGTTCTGAAACCAAGTGCCCGACCGTGTTGAAAACGACCTTTCGGATAGGGGCACGCCGAACAAAGTGGGCATGAGGCGAGCGTGAAAAGGTTTAGTTTCCATAACGGCGGGATTAGCGAGCCCTTCGTGCACGTAGCGTTCGACCTCTTGGTGCAGGTACAAACGTATTTGGTCGCTGGTTTGCTCTAGTAAGGGCATGTGTGATTTTCGTTAAGCATGCCACACATGCGTCGCTCGGGAAAGTTCAGAAGAGGGTACCTGTGCTACCGACAAAGAACCGCCTGCACCTTGCGAACCATCGCGGCGACGTGAGGCGAGGTGTGCAAGCTGTGTTCCCAAATACGAAGAACTCGGATTGCTTCAGCAGCGAGAAGTCGATTCGTTCTCCGGTCACGCTGTCGATTTCGATTAATTTTCGCCTCCCAGAACTTGGTTCGAGTTCTTGGAATGTGGCCACACCGGGGGCAACCGTGCCAAAAGCATCCATCGACGAACACAGCGAGTCTTTGCTTCTTAAAGTAAAAGTCTGGTTTTCCACAGATCGTTGCCGTGTGAAGTACCCAGCCCTTGACCCCGGCTCTGACAAGTGCCATCTTAAGAGAAAGCTCTGTCGATTTGTTATTTTTGCCGCGAATTGCCGACATGGTTCGAGAGCGTTGCGGCGACACATTTGAAAACCAGCCGTTTTCAAGTTTGGATTTCAGGAACCGTTCCATCTAGGCACCTATGGGAAGGAAAACGGCGTTGACAAATAGAAAAAGTATTGCCCCTCCAAACCGTGAACGCGCCTTCGGTGTCTTTCTTCTCCGGGGCTTTGGGACTTGATATCGGTTTCGAGTGTGCCGGGCCTCTCGCCTTTGGCAGTCAATGAAATTGACCGAGTCACCTGTCAAACGATTCGATGTAATAGACCGCAACTCCGATTATACGACTGCGACATCCGTGAGCTGACCCCAGATGCGATGTTGCGCGACTTGCGCCTTGAGCGAGAACAATTGTTCGCAGTTGTTGGCGGTGGCCCTGTCAGGCCTTCTCTACCGCTGGTCGCAGACTTGGGTTGAACGATGATCGCGGCAATGTTTTTTCTGCACTTCATCGAACTCATAAAAGGTTTGCGCCCCAAGTATGCGGTATTTGAGAACGTCCGTGGCTTGCTTTCCGCTCCACTCGTTCATCGGCCGCACGACCAGCGTGGCGAAGGCCATCCTTCGTTGAGCAGAGAAGAAAGTCCCGGTGGTGCGTTGCTTCACATCATCCGAGTGCTCGAGGACGTTGGCTATAAGGTGACCTTCACTTTGTACAACACGGCGAATTTCGGGGTACCCCAAATAAGAGAAAGACTGATATTTTTCGCTTCAAGAGACGGGAACAAGATTCCGTTTATTTCTCCAACCCACGATGAATTTAGCCTAAATGGGCGAAAGAAGTGGAGGACGCTTGGAGACGCGATTGGGCATCTCAAAGGGACACAGTTCCACGCGAGCAAATTCCCGGAGAGGCGGCTCAAGTACTATCGGATGCTCAAAGCGGGCCAGAACTGGCGATATTTACCACCGGATGTTCAGAAGGCAGCGATGGGCTCTAGTTGGTTTGCTGGAGGAGGCAAAACAGGGTTCTATCGCAGACTGTCTTGGGACAAGCCGTCACCAACTCTAGTTACCCGGCCAACGATGCCCGCAACCGATCTGTGCCATCCTGAGGAGCTTCGACCGCTCTCGGTCGAAGAGTATGCAGCCATTCAGACATTTCCACAAAACCATATCGTATGCGGAAAGCTAGATGATCAATATCGGCAAATTGGGAATGCAGTTCCGTGCCTTTTCGGAGAAGCTATCGCCCGCCACCTAATAGGTTTTGATCAGGGAATCGCAGAGACAGTAAACATCGACACCAGAATGAGTCGCTATATAGGTACCGACCACGACTCTTGGCGGGAATCAATTTATCGGCTAGAGCGCCAGATGGCGCTATACGACTAGGCGCAGACATCTGCGCCTCGCCAAAATGGATTCCGAATCCGAACGCTGCCATGCAGCCGTCCACGTAACCGAAAGACCAACCGCCGCCGGTTCATGTTTTTTGTCATTAAGTTACCAGCACTCAGCACCCAGCTTTCAGCTATCCGTCATCAGCTCTCAGCCAACCGCTGCCACTGGAACTGGGAACTGGCAACTGGAAACTGTCCTGTACCATTTCTCCGTGCGCGAACTGGCGGAGCGATTGTTGCAGGCAATTCGGAAGCAGGGGGCGATTCGCGCCGGCGATCGCCTGGCGGCTGCGGTTTCCGGCGGCGCGGATTCCGTGGCCTTGCTTTGCCTGCTGCTGGAGTTGCGCGCCGAGTTGGGAATCGTGCTCTCGGTCGCCCACGTCAATCACAAGCTGCGCGGAGAAGACTCGGACGAGGACCAGCGCTTTGTCGCGATGTTGGCGCGGCAGCACGGGCTCGAACTGCATGTTCGCGCGGCCCCGGTCGACGGCAAGAGTCGTTCCGGCAAAGTTCCGGCAAGGCCGGCATCGCCTCCAAAAACGTCTCCGGCGCCATTTCCGGCATTGAGGCGGCGGCGCGGGAACTGCGCTACGATTTTTTCCGGCAGTTGGCGCGCGAGGGCCGGGTCACGAAAATTGCCACGGCGCACACGCTCGACGATCAGGCGGAGACGGTGCTGCTGCGCATTTTTCGCGGCACCGGCATTCGCGGACTCTCGGGCATTCATCCGCGGATCGTCTTCGAGGAGCAGGGGCGCGCGTTTGGCGAGTTGGTGCGGCCGCTGCTTGGATTTCGCCGCGCTGCGTTGCAGGAATATCTGCGTGAGCGGCGCCAAAGCTGGCGCGAGGATTCGTCCAATCGGGATATTGCTCTTCTTCGCAATCGCGTGCGGCATCGGTTGTTGCCCATCATCGGCGAAGAATTTGGCGAATCCGCCATCGAGCACATGGCCGAGCTGGCGGAAATCGCGCGGGCCGAGGAGGAGCATGTGGGCAGTGGGCGGTGGCCAGTGGTCCAGTGGCCAGCGAGTATCCAGTACAGTATCCAGTACCCAGGGCCTTGCAACCGACGTCGGAGCCAGCCGTGCGCCTGCCGGCCAGCCGCGTCTCTACCGGTAGGGCCGCTGCTGGCGCTTCCCTTGGCGGCCCAGCGGCGGCTGGCGCGCGCATGGCTGGAAGCGAATGCGCCCGCTGTGAGTATCTCGTTCCGCCTGATCGAGGAGACGCTGGAGCTGGCGCGAGCTTCGCTGGATCGCATCGCTCGACGGATCGCCCGATAAAAGATCGACGGGCAAGAAACTGGAGCTGCCGGGTGGCCGAATCCTTCGCGTCGGAGTCTTCGACTTCGAGGGCGGCGCGGACGGCAGGAAATTGTGTTGCAGCTAGAATCTTCTTCTGGCAGCGCCGAAGCGGCGGATTATGAGTATGCTTTAGCAGTGCCTGGCGTGGTGGAGGTTCCGGCGCTGGGCGCTTGCATCGAGGCTCGGGTGGTGGATACGGCTGGCGTTCCCCAGGATGAGCGCGGCCAGTTGCTCGACTTGGCGCTCATGCCGAAGCAAGTTACGATCCGTAATTGGCGTGCGGGCGATCGTTACTGGCCGGCGCACACCGCGTCGGCGAAGAAGGTGAAAGAGCTCCTGAGCCACCGGCACGCGACCGGAGCGGGGAAGAAGCTCTGGCCGGTTGCCGTCGCGCCAGGCTGCGGCCTCGTCTGGATGCGCGGGTTTGCGGTCCCGGCTGCTTTCCGGGCGCCCGCGGGGGCGTCGCAAGCGATTTGGATTCGGGAGATGGCGGGCATGATGTAACATTGCCGTCAGCCGTCAGCCATCAGTCATAGTGATCGGCGCTGTGTAAGATTATGCTGATGGCTGATAGCTAAGCTGCTCCGGAGGCGCCTACTTCCGCTATGAATGTTTCGCCGAAAACCGGGTTGCGCCAGGTGATCGCAGCCGACCAGATCCAGAAGAGGGTCCGCGAACTGGGGCGGCAGATTTCCGACGACTATCGCGGCCAGACCGTGATCGCCCTGGGAATTCTCGAGAACAGCTTCCTCTTCATGGCCGACCTGGTGCGGGCCATCGATGTGCCCGTCGTCTGCGCCTTTATCAAGCCGAGCTATAAGCAGAGCCAGCAGGGCGAAGCCCCGCTGCTGGAGATTTTTTTCAGCCACGAACTGGCCATCGCCGACAAGCATGTGCTGCTGATCGAGGGGTTGGTGCACTCGGGAGTGACCACGCGAATTTCTGATGAACGACCTGCGCGGGCGGGGCGCGGCTTCGGTCAAGCTGGCCACGCTGCTCGATCGCCAGTCGGCGCGCCGGGTGGCGTTGCAGCCCGACTATTTCGGATTTCTGGTGGATGACGCGTTTCTTTGCGGCTATGGATTGGGCAGTCCGGAGCAGACGGGACGCAATCTGCCGTATGTGGCGGCAACGACGTAGAGCTACGAGCTACGAGCCGCGAGCTACGACCCGCAAGATCCAGGGTGCTCGAAGCTCGCAGCCCGAAGCTCGCAGCTTGCCCCCGTGACTTCCGTTACTTTCTTCGGGTTTCCCCGTTTTCTTTGGAAAAGGGCTAAAATTGAGGGGCGGTCTTTTCCCGGTCGAATTTCCGTCTTCGGCATCTAATCATTTAGTTGAAGAGGCGGCGTCTTTACTTTTGTGGAAGTGGGACGGCACTTCGAGGAGTTTTAGGTGAATTCTACGGTCAAGACGTTTCTTATCTGGGCGGCCATCGTGGTCTCGGCCTTCCTGCTCTGGCAGGCGCTGAAAACCGGCAACAATGCCCAGAAGGAAAAAGAGATCGGTTTCTCTGAATTCCTGTCCTACGTGGACCAGGGCAGCAGTCCACGACGTGATGTTCACCGGCCAGGAAGCCAAGGGGACGCTAAAGAATCCCGATGGGCCATTTCGCACGGTCGTGCCGCCGGGCAGCTATACCGGAACTGTACAACAAGTTGTCGGACAAGAAGGTGTCCCTACAGCTTCAAAGACATCAGCAATGGCACCTGGCCGAGCTTGGATTCTGCAATCTGCTGCCGCTCGTGCTGCTGGGCGCGCTCTGGTTCTTCATGATCCGGCAGATGCAGACGGGCGGCAACAAGGCGCTGTCGTTCGGCAAGAGCCGGGCCCGCCTGCTCTCGATGCAGCAGAAGAAGATCACGTTCAAAGACGTGGCCGGCGTGGATGAGGCGAAGGAAGAACTGCGCGAAATCATCGAGTTCCTGCGCGAGGCGCAGAAATTCCAGAAACTTGGCGGACGCATTCCCAAGGGCGTGCTGCTGGTTGGCCCTCCGGGAACGGGCAAGACCTTGCTGGCGCGCGCGGTGGCAGGCGAGGCGAATGTTCCGTTCTTCTCCATTTCCGGCTCCGACTTCGTGGAAATGTTCGTGGGCGTGGGCGCGAGCCGCGTGCGCGACTTGTTCGAGCAGGGCAAGAAAAACGCTCCCTGCATCATCTTCATTGATGAAATCGACGCCGTTGGTCGCCACCGCGGCGCGGGCCTCGGCGGCGGACACGATGAGCGCGAGCAGACTTTGAACCAGTTGCTCGTCGAAATGGACGGCTTCGAATCGAACGACGGCGTGATTCTCATGGCGGCGACCAACCGTCCCGATGTGCTCGATCCCGCGCTGCTTGCGGCCCGGGCGTTTCGACCGGCGCGTGGTGGTGAATCGTCCCGACGTTCGCGGACGCGAAGAAATTCTGCGCGTGCATACCCGCAAAATTCCGCTCGCCGACGATGTGGATTTGTCGGTGCTGGCCCGCGGCACACCGGGATTTTCCGGCGCCGACCTGGCCAACATGGTGAACGAAGCGGCCTTGGCGGCGGCCCGGCAGAACCGCAAGGCCGTCCTCATGTACGACTTCGAAGTGGCGAAAGATAAAGTGCTGATGGGCGTGGAGCGCAAGTCGCTTCTGCTCTCCGATGAAGAGAAGAAGAACACCGCCTACCACGAGGCCGGACACGCGCTGGTGGCGGCCATGCTGCCGCACTCCGATCCGGTGCACAAGGTCACCATCATCCCGCGCGGCCTGGCGCTGGGCTTGACCATGCAGTTGCCGACCGACGATCGCCACAACTACTACAAGAACTATCTCGACACGCAGATCGCCATCCTGATGGGCGGGCGCATCGCGGAAGAGCTTTTCCTCAACCAGATGTCGACCGGCGCGGGCAACGACATCGAGCACGCCACGGAACTGGCGCGCAAGATGGTTTGCGAGTGGGGCATGAGCGACCTGGGGCCGGTGACCTTCGGCAAGAAAGAAGAGCAGATTTTTCTGGGACGCGAAATCTCGCAGCACCGCGACTACAGCGAAGCTACCGCCATCCAGATCGACGAAGAAGTCAGGAAAGTGGTGAGCACGGGGTACTCGACCGCGAAGCGAATCCTTTCCGAGAATCGCGAAACCCTGGTCCGCATCGCGAAGGCGCTGATCGAACGCGAAGTGCTCGACGCTTCCGAGATCAAGCTGCTGGTCGAAGGGCAGGAGCTGCCGCCGATCAAGCCGCTGCCGGCCAAGACCGACGACGGCGTGCAGCAGGTGATCAAGCCCGAACGCGCTCCCGCGACCGGCGGCGAGCGCCCGGCGACGGCGTAGAAACAGTTCTCAGTTCCCGGTTCTCAGTTCTCAGAGGCGGCCAATTGGCCGCCTTTCTTTTTCCTGCGTTTGGCGTCAACGCTTTTACCGCGACGATCATTTACTAGCCGCTGACCACCGTCCGCTGCCCACTGGCGTGCGATACTTGTGCGTTATGAATCTCTCTCTGAATTCCAAAGTTGCTCTCATCACCGGCGGATCGCGCGGCATTGGCGCGGCGACGGTGCGGATGTTTGTGGCCGCGGGCGCGAAAGTTGTCTTCAATTATCAGGCGGCGAAGGCGCAGGCCGAGGACTTGGCGCGCACATGCGGCGCGGAAAACTGCCGCGCGGTCGCGAGCGATCTTTCGACCACCGAAGCGGCGCGGCAACTGGTATCGTCGGCCATCTCGGCCTTCGGGCGCCTCGACATTCTGGTCGCGAACCACGGCATCTGGCTGCCCGACGATGCGCCCATTGATCGCATGTCCGATGAACAATGGCGTCGCACCATCGCCGTCGAATCTCGACAGCGTGTTTGCGCTGGTCAAGCATTCGGTGGGACAGATGAAGAAGCAGGGCGGCGGCCACATCGTGCTGGTCAGTTCGACGGCCGGCCAGCGCGGCGAAGCTTTCCACTGCGACTACGCGGCCTCGAAAGGCGCGCTCATCAGCATGGTCAAAGGGCTCTCGACCGAACTGGCGCGCGACCATATCTATGTCAATTGCGTCGCGCCGGGATGGGTGGCGACGGACATGGCCGCGCCGGCGCTGAACGATCCGCCGACGCGCGACAAGGTTTTTCGCGCCATCCCGCTCGGCCGCGTGGGAACGCCGGAAGAAATCGCCGGGCCGATTCTGTTTCTGTGCACGCCCTACGCCGGATTTATCACGGGCGAGGTTTTCAACGTAAACGGCGGAGCGGTGCTGGTGGGATAGGAATGCTCATGTGGGGACAGCCGCCCTCGGCTGTCCAGGCGAGCGCAGCGCGCCGGGCTTGGTGCAGCTAAAATCGACCTGGACCGCTTCTAACCAAGTATCCATGTACCGCTGGCTTGCCATTTCGCTGCTGCTCTGTGCGCTGGGCGCTGCCCAAACCGCGCCCACGCCCGCTCCAACGCCCGCGCCTGCCGCCGCCCCGCCCGTCATCAATCTGAACGACTCCGACAATGCCCGCCAGGCGCGCGCGGCGCTGGATCGGGCCGTCCAGGCGCTGGGCGGTCAGCCGTACCTCACTTACGAAAACCGGAGTGAGTCGGGACGCTACTATCCGCTCTATCACGGGCGCACCAACAGCACCGGCATTCCCTACAACTACTATGTCGAGTATCCGGACAAGGACCGCTTCGAAGTCCTGCGCTTGAAAGACGTTCACATCATTCCAGGGCAAATTGACATCGGCGGCGTCAAGTCCAAGAAGTTCGACATTGTCCTGATCCACAACGGCGACAAGGGATACGAGACCACCTACAAGGGAACGGCGGCGCAAGACCGGGAGGAGTTGGAGAACTATCTTCGCCGCCGCCAGCATTCGCTCGAATGGATGTTTCGCAAGTGGGTCCGCGATCCGAACGTGGCGCTCTTCTACGACGGCCCCGCCGTAGTCGACAGCAAGATCACCGAAGGAGTCACGCTGCTCAACAGCCAGAACGACTCGGTCAGCGTTTACCTCGACCAGAACACGCACTATCCCATCAAGATCAGCTACTCGTGGCGCGATCCAAAGGACAAGCAGAAAAACGTCGAAGACGAAGTCTACGACAATTACAAGCTGGTGCAGGGAATTTGGACCGCCGCACTCCATTACCCGTTATTTCAACGGAGAAACTTCGCAACAGCGCTTCATCGCCACCGCCAGCTACAACCTGAAGCTGGCCGATTCGCTGTTCGAAGCGGCGGTCACCTACGACCCCACGGTGCCGCTGAAGAAGCGGTAAGAACAGCTTGACAATTTGTCCCGTATGTGTACATATTGTACATACGAACATGTTGCGGTCGAACTAAGGCGCGGAAATGCTCTTCGAGTGGGACGAAAGCAAGAGGCGGGCAAACCTCGCAAAACACCACATCGATTTTCGGGACGCCATACGAATATTCGACGGGCCGGTGTTCGAAAGAACGGACAGCCGTCATGGGGAAGACCGCATGTTCGCGGTCGGGCTTATGGAAGATGTTGAAATCGTAGTGGTCTACGTGATGCGCGGCAAACGGCGGCGAATCATCTCGTCAAGGAGGGCACATCGCAATGAAAGGCAAGAGTACACGAAACGGCTCAAACGCGCGGGCAACGGGCAAGACTGACTTCAAACGATTACGCGAAATGAGCGATCGAGAAATCGCCGACTCCGACATCCCAAAGCTGGACAAATCGTTTTGGAAGAACGCCAAGCTCACCATGCCGGAGCCAAAAGATCGCCTGACGATCCGGGTTGACCACGATGTTGTGGAGTGGCTCAAGCGGAAGGGCAGCGGCTACCAGACCCGAATTAACGCCATCTTGCGCTCTTACATGAAGGCCCAATCCGATGAAGGCGCAAGCAGCCGGATATAAGGGACGCGCCCATTCATCATGCAACGCCGCGCTTCATACCTGAGCGTTGGCCAGCGAGACAATGCGTCGGACATGGATCTTCTTTTCGCGCTTGCGGGTCTGGGCGATATCATAGGCCGCCTGCATTCGCAGGAGAGTGTCCATTTTCACTCCGAAGGCCTTTTCAATGCGAAGCGCCATGTCTCCGGAGAGGTCGGCCTTGCCGTTCAGCAGGCTGGACAGCGCCGGACGGGAAACTCGAAGCGCAATAGCAGCCGCCGTTACCGACAGGCCCACGGGTTGAATGATTTCCGTCCGGATGAAATCTCCGGGATGGCACGGGTTCTTCATAGGCATGGCGTTTGCTCCTTATTTCCTAGTGATAGTCTTCCAGGTTCACGTCGTAGATTTCGCGCCCTCCGATGTCGATGCTGAACGTCAAACGGCGGTTGCGGGTAACGCTGAGGCTCCACGTGCCCTTGCGGTCGCCGGTCAGCGTGTGCACCTTCCAGGCTGGTAGCGAGCGCAATTCCTCGGGATTTTGCATGTTGTCCAGAAACGTCAACATTTTGCGGAGCTTATCCACCGAATCGGGCGGCACACCTTTCGTGATGTCATCGGCGTAGAGCGTCTTCAGACCTTTGTGGATGAAGCTTCGTATTTTCACCTGAACACACTGTAGCCCGTAGGGTTACACTTGTCAATGCGCGGCCAATGTGCCCCTCGCCCGCCGGAAAGTCACACGAGGAAGCACCGAAAACCCGCGCCAGCACGGAAAAGCGGGGCCAAGTTCTACCCAGACACCCCCAAACATCTGTAACTGCCTGAACAAGTTAGCTGTTGCCACGGGGCAACGAGCCACGAAGTGTGGCTATTTTGCCACATACGAAATTTCGGCCATCACAGTAAACTGATACACAGCAAAAGACTTAGTCGCTTCCCCCGTTGATACACGAGCAAACAATTCGTGCCGCAGCGACCTGCAAAGGAGTGGGGCTGCACAGCGGCGCTCCCGTCAGCTTGCGTATTCTTCCCGCGCCCGCGGGAACGGGAATCGTCTTCCACCGCACCGACCTCGACGGCTTCGCCATCGAAGCCAGCGGATCGCAACGTGGCCCGCGTCAGTTACGCCACCAGCCTGATGAAGAAGGGCGTGCTCATCTCCACCACCGAGCACCTGCTCTCGGCCTTTATCGGCGTCGGCATCGACAACGCCATCGTCGAGCTCGACAATCTCGAATTGCCCATCCTCGATGGCAGCGCCCGTCCCTTTGTCGAAATGATCCAGCAGGCCGGCATTCGCCGGCAGCGCAAGGCGCGCACTTATCTCCGCATGGTGCGCGAGATCGAGTTGCGCGAGGGCGACAAATTTATTGCCGTATATCCGTCCGACTCCTATTCGGTTTCCTATTCCATCGACTTTCCTCATCCGCTCATCGGCAAGCAGAGTTACTGCGTGCGGCTGACCAATGGCAGCTATTTGCGAGAAATTGCGCCCGCGCGCACCTTCGGATTCCTGCATGAAGCCGATGCCATGCGCCAGCAGGGACTCATCCGCGGCGCGTCGACCGGCAATGCCATAGTGCTCAACCGCGACCAGGTGCT
Source organism: uncultured Acidobacteriaceae bacterium (assembly GCA_963772155.1). Taxonomy (GTDB): domain Bacteria; phylum Acidobacteriota; class Terriglobia; order Terriglobales; family Acidobacteriaceae; genus Acidiflorens. Next base: position 126,746 of record CAVYVX010000008.1, read on the forward strand.
GAACCCGCCCTTGCGGTTTGCCGACGAATTCGTCCGCCACAAAGTTCTGGATCTGATCGGCGATCTGGCGCTGATCGGGAAACAAATACTGGGTTCGGTGGTGGCCGACCGCGCCGGCCACGCCATGCACACGGCGCTGGTGTCGCGCATTTTGCGCGACCGCTCGTATTGGGAAGAGACCGCGCTGGAAGATCGCCCCGCGCCGCCGCCAGTCGCGGCGATGGCCAGCCTTAGCGCTTAGCGGGCTGCGTCGCTCGCTCGAAGCTCGCAGCTCGGAGCTCGCAGCTTCTCGATTCATCCGCCGCCTGAAATTCTCAGCTCACGGCAGCGTCGCGTAGTCTTGCAGTTGTGCGGGCAGTTCGCTGTGCAAGCGGTCGGTCAGCCATTTTTCAATCTGATACTGCGCGCTCTGCGGGACCTCGATGAAGCGGATGCCGGCGTGGCCGGTCCCGTCGGCCCAGGTGACTTGCCCTTTCAGTTCGAGCGAAATGTTGACTTCGGGAAGCGTGAAGCAAAACAGCGCCAGCGTGTCCTTGGGCAACTGGCAAACCGTGCGGATGGCCATGCCTCCCTCGCTTAGGTTGGTCGCCGTAGCGGTCATTTCCTGGTTGGGAAGCATGATTCGCAACGGCATCTCCGCCGGCTGCCGGTAATACCGGCGCAGTTCCCGGACCATGAAATTCAGCGCCGCATGCAAACAGCGCGAGACGTGCATCGGCGTGAGCGGCTTTTGCAGAACGAAATTGGCTCCAGACTGAAAGGCCGCCTGTGTCGTCGTCTTCCCATTCACCACCGCGAACGACACGGCAGTGGCGTTACTTTGCGTTTTGCGCAGGGCCTGCAGCAGCTCGCAGCCGTTCTGCATGTCGTCGCAATCGATGATGATCCCATCGAACTTGCGCTTCGCCATCAGATCGTTGCCCGACTCGGACTCCCCACAAACCTCTACATGGATCGAGATCTTTTCCAGCGCCGCGCGCATCACACCGAGCACATGCGCATCCTGGCTGATGAGAAGGGAATCCAGATTCATCGTATTTCGATGCTAGCGGCATCCGGGAAGTTAAGAAAGGCACCGAGGTATCAGGCAAAGAGGAGTAGCCCGTCGAAGCGGAAAATCCACAGCCTCGATTGGCGTCGCCGATCATCGTCTATCATTGATCGATCGCCGACTGTGCTCCAGGCAAATCGTTTTTTGCCCGCCATGAAACTAAAAAATGGCACCGTTTCCGTCAATTTTTGCTGGATTCTCGCGCCGTTCCCCGCGAAACTAACTGCATGGGCGAAACCGCTTATCTGTCGTTGGGATCGAACCTGGGAGATCGCGCGGCGAACCTCTCCGCCGCAATCGCGCAAATGGACGTGGCGGGTCGCCTCCTCGTGGTTTCCTCATTCTATGAGACCCAGCCCGTCGAGCTTCCCGACCAGCCCTGGTTTCTGAACTGCGTGGCCGCGATTGCAACCGATAAGACGCCGCGCGAGCTGCTCCAGTTGGCGTTGCGGGTCGAAGCGTCCATGGGACGTCTCCGTATGCGCGCCAAAGGCCCGCGCAATATCGATATCGACCTCGTGCTGTTTGGCGATTGCATCCTGCATGAGCCGGACTTGCACGTTCCGCATCCGGCCATGCACCTGCGCCGTTTTGTTCTCGAACCGCTGGTCGAAATCGCTCCGGACGTACGCCATCCCGAACTCGGGAAAACTGCGCGCGAACTTCTGGCGGCGTTGCCTGAAGGGCAAACGGTTCGCCGCCTCTGAACCCAATTCTACGGAATCACGATCCGGCTCCCGGCCTCTTCTGACGCCGCGATGCCCGAGTGCTTTTCCGGAAACATCGCAAACAGGGAATCGCGGAACGCCCGCGACTTCGGCCTGCCCGACGTTCTGCGCCGCACCCATGCGTATGAGAAATACCAATGCCTTCAGCACCTCGGAATCCCGCAGCCGCGTCAACCCAATACGCCGCTGCTCCTCCTCGCGAAACTCCCTGACCATGCTCTCGACTTCCCGAGCGATCGCCTGCTGCGCCAGGTTCGCCGTCGGCGGCTCGTAGATGAGGTTCGAGTTCACCAGCGTTTGATAGCTCTTCGCCAGCGAACTCAAGGCCGCGATCAGATCGCAATCCACCAGCGAGCGGTCGGCGCGGGCGCTCTTCGCCAGCGCGAAGCCGAGTCCGAGGACCAGTTCCTGATGTTCGTAAACAAACTGCTCGTCAATTTCAACCTCGGGAATCTCAACCTCGGGCATCGCGATCCCGCCATCGCCCGGCTTTTCATTTCGCGCTTGCACCGGGCGCTCTTTCGCGTTCTCGCGCGCCTGCTGTCGCGACTGCTGTCGTGACTGCAAAAGATACGAACATTCGCTGGGGCAGTCGAGCGTTCGCTCGCGCTGCTCGCCGCAGCACTGCGGACAGATTTTCCCGTGCACAGCCGGGCAAAACCGCTTCTCTTTTCGTTCTTCACAAATCGCGCAACTCAAGGGCATTTCCTCGGATTCGATTATTTCACGGCGCTGCTCCACCAGCGAGACGTTCTCGCAGCAAATCTGGCTTCGAGCTACGAGCCCCGAGCGATCAGGTTCTGGGTTGCTCGAAGCTCATGGCTCGAAGCTCGAAGCCGCTCTTGCCTCGTTCCCGATGCCAATCGCAAAGCGGATAAACTCCGCTAATCGCCGCTATAACCGATTTCTATTTGTGCGCTTGCCCCGGACGCGATAGCCTAATCTTGTCATCCCCGGTAAGTTCAACCAGATTTCTGGGCAGCGCCCAAACAAGGAGAGCCATGTCAATTGAACTGCGGAACTTTCTTGCCATCCCTTACGACGAACTGGAAGAGATGAACCTGAAGGCGAAGAAGCAGCGCCTGGACCGCGTGGATCCTCACAAAATTCAGGAGGAGCGGCTCAAGTACCTCGCCGGCGAGCCCCGCATCAAGGCCCTCACCGTGCTGTTCAGCGACCTCGAAGGCCGTCTGCACATGCTCGACTACGACAAGAAATTTCTGCTGAAGAACTACGAAAATCTCACCTTTGACGGTTCGTCGATTCGCGGCTTCACCGCGCAGCGCGAAAGCGATCTGCGTTTGGGCATCGACTGGAGCGCCTTCTACTGGGCCCCGGCCGATGTCTTCGGCCCCGGCAAGGTGCTCGCCTTCGGCGAGGTCATCGACAAGGGCGGCGAACCCTACGTGGGCGACCTGCGCGGCGTCCTCAAGATTTTCGCCCAGTCCATGCACAAGAAGCGCGGTTACACCTTGAACGCGGCCAATGAAATCGAAGGCTTCCTCTTCCAGGGGCCGGATGCCGAAAGCACGTACCATGAAACCTGCAAATTCGAATACGTGAGCCCGGGTGGCTATTACCATTCGCTGCCAGGCGATCCGCTGCGCACCTTCATTGACACCACGGCGGAAGTGCAGCGCGCCATGGGCTTCGAGAATGAGAAAGACCACCCGGAAGTCGCGCCCTCGCAGTTCGAAATCAACTACTGCTATGCCGAAGCCGTGGCCGCCGCCGACCACATCCAGCTCTACAAGCTCATCTGCCGCCAGGTCGCGCGCAACATGGGTCTGACCGCGTCCTTCCTGCCCAAGCCCGTGGTCGGAGTCAATGGCAGCGGCATGCATACCAACGTTTCCATCAGCCAGGACGGCAAGAACCTTTTCTGGGACCCCAAGGGCGAAGAGAACCTCAGCAAGCTCGGATACGAGTTCATGGACCGCCTTCTCACCCACGGCAACGATCTCTGCCTGGTGTTCAATTCCAGCGTCAACGCCTACCGCCGTCTCGATCCGCACTACGAAGCGCCCAATCAGCTCCGCGCCTCGGCCGTAGATCGCGGCGCCATGATTCGCATCCCCATTGGCAACTCACGCAGCATGAGAACAGAGGTGCGCGCCGTCGCTCCCGACGCCAATCCTTACCTCGTCATGTACTCCATTTTTAGGACCGGAATCGAAGGCGACACGGCCAAGATCAAGAACCTTCGCGAGGCCAAACGCTACCTGCCCGACAACATCTACACCGCCATCGACAACTTCCGCAAAGCCGAATGGACAACCAAGCTGCTCGGGGCAGACGTCAAGGCCCGCTACGCCGATCTCAAACAGGCCTCGGCCGACCGCTGCCCGCACCTGCTCGGCACGCAAGTCAAGGCCGCCGAAGTGCAATTCCACCACGAGGTCTACAACCAGTACCTTTGGAATAAGTTCTAGAAGAACTCCAGTGCTCGTGTGGGGACGGGTGCCCTCGCCCGTCCAAACTGAGCGCAGTTCAGCCTCTTTCATGCTGCCGAAGGGATAGCCCGAGCATTACCCTGCGAAGCAGGGTTTCCCCCATGTTCCTCTGTGTCCCCTGTGGTAAAGCCTTGAATTTGGATTTATGCCGCAACCTCGCGGAGAGCAGCCCTACCGCATCGCCACCGCATTCGTTAGGTTGCCATTCAGATAGCGGCTCATCGCCAGGTTGATGATCTCGCCGATCGTATCCGTATAGGAAAGTCCCGAGGCCTTCGCGGCCATGGCAAATTCCTGCCGGCTCGCCAGCCACGGATTCGGATTTGCCTCGATGACATAAACGTCGCCATTCGGGGCCAGCCGCATGTCGATGCGTCCATAGTCGCGCAGCTTCAGCGCGCGGTACGCGGCCAGCGCCGTATCTCCCAGCCGCTTTATCGTATCTTCGTCCAGATTTTCCGCGATTTGCGATTTGGTCAACTTGTAGGCCTCGGTATTTTTTTCGTACTTCACGTCGTAGCTGGCGATTTTCGGCGTGCCTTCGGGCAGGCGCGACAGATCGAGCTCCACCATGGGCAAGACCCGCGCCCGTTCGTAGCTGCCCAGGACTCCCGCGTAAATTTCCCGTCCCTCGATGTATTCCTCAATCAAAGCCGGCGAGTCGAATTCATCCTGGATGTACTCTACCCTCTCCATCATCTCCTTGACGTTTTTCACCACCGAGCCGGCATCTATGCCGATCGATCCATCTTCCCACGACGGTTTGACGATCAGCGGAAAAGAAATGTCGTGCGCATGTTCAATGCGCCCGCGATAGGCGGTCGCGAAGAACGGCGTCTTAATGCCGTGAAACGCGAAGATCTTTTTCGCAATCGCCTTGTCCTGGGACATGAAAATGGCATGTGGCCCCGCGCCCGTGTAGCGCAATCCCAGTAAATCGATATACGCGACTACGTTCATTTCCTTGGTGTCGTCGCCGTCGAAAGACTCGGTCAGATTGAAAATGAGGTCGGCATCCGAGCGCGAGAGCGAGTGCAAGGACTGCGGACGCCCATCCAACTCGAAATACGAAGGCTCGTGCCCCAGCTTCTGTAGCGCTTCGAAAATTTCCTCGCGGTCGGTCTTCTCTTTCTTGATCTTCTTCACTTTCTTGCGCGGCTTGGGCGCGGGCGCCGCCGCCGCTTCTTCCTTCGCCGCCGCCGCCACCGGATCTTCGTTCCACACGTCGTACAGCAGCGCGATTTTCAGTTTTGCTCCGATCATCGGTGTCTCCTAAGCCGTTCGATGGAGCGCCGGGCGTCCCCGCCCGGCCGCTTCGCTACAGGACGGGCGAGGACGCCCGTCCCTCCACTTGCCTATGGTTGTATAAACTTTCCTTTCGTCACATAAGTCATTACCAGCGCCGTGCAATAGGCCGTGATTTCCGCCAGATGTTCCGCGCTGCGCGTTTTGTCGGCGCGCAAGTCGAGTTCACCGGCGCGCTTTTCAATCGTGTCCATCAAATTCTCGATCAGCGGACGCTGCGCTCCTGTCCATTGCGCAACTTTCGCGATCACCGCCTTGCGATGCTGATGCAGAAACTCCTGCGCTCCGAGCGCCGTCTTGCGCCGCTTCGATACCGGAAAGATGTCGCGCAAATCCGTATCCGGCGCAAGGCCCGTGACCGCAACTTCTTCCCGCCCAGCCTGCTGCAAATGGTAGAACTCCCCGACCGTCGTTTCCATGTCGTCAACCGTAATGTCGGCCTCTGCGCGCCGCCGCGGAGGCTCGCACTTCCCCAACTTCCGCGCCAGCCGGTTCACATAAAGCAGCTTCTCCATCGCGCCCCAGCCGCGATAGCGCTTGCGCCAATTCGAGCGCGGCGTCAGCCACACCGCAAACGTCTCGGCGAAATCTTCATCCGGATGCTTCTGCGCATACCATCCCGGCAAGTGCCGCACATAGTCGCGCGAAAACGGCGCGGGCCGGTAATTGTCATGATACGGACGGCGGAACGGCCCGAAAACCTTTTTCCACTCCGGCCTATTGTGCAGCTTGTAGGCATAGGTGAACGCGTGCCCCGCCTCATGCCGCAGATACATCATGATTTCGCGCGCATCTTCCAGGTCGTGCGTTTCTTTTTCCAGTTGCGCCAGCGCCGCATGTGCCAGATAAAACGGAATCCCTATGATCGGCTCGCCCGACGGACATCCCCACTCATCGGACAAGTAACAAGCCGGACGAAATTTCGTCAACCCCTTGGCCTCCAACTCGCGATAAAGCTCAGCGACAAACCGCTCCACCGGAGACCCGGCAAGCCGTAGCCCTAGCTCGCGAATCGGCCGGCTCAGCAGTTCCTGGTACGCGGGTTCAGTTTTCGCGTTGTCGATGTTAGGCAAAATGTTATGCACAATGCTATGTACATTCGCCAGAACTGGTTTCATAAATAGGTCTTGGGTAGGGCACGGCTTCAGCCGTGCCGCTCAGGGCCGCAGCTAATGCGGGCTTTAGCCCCTGAGGGCCTGTTCCCCGTCCTGAAAAAGCATTTATGAAACCAGCTCCAGTCCAAAAGTCTGCAACCGCGCAAGCATACACGGAGAGAGGCGGTGTCACTATCGTCAACAGTAATGGAAAACGGGATGATTTGGGAGTGACTGCGGTAATGCGGGGTGACAGCGGCGAAACTGGAGGTTCGGTTCGGCTAAAACCGAATGGCCTACATTCTCACCGAAATATCGGAGCCTTGTACTCGAACACCCGAAAAACCATTCCTATCCAGCATCAGGCTGATTGCCATGACTGCCGTAATCTTGTCGAGCGTTGGGCCCGATCGAATGCAGCCGATGGGCAGCTTCTTGGCGCGATCCGGCGGAATAAGCTTTACATACGGGACTAACATTCCTCTGGAAGAGCGGAAGTGGACAGGGGTCGGTGTCGTGCCACCGTCGTCTGTGCGTTGCTTGGTCAATTCTCGTTCGCGAACAACAACGCGCCATTCCTTTTCAATTTTGAAGGCTTCATTTTTGAAACCCACGATTTCATCTAGAAGTATGTCCGTTATGACTCTGAAAACTTCGGAGTACCCACATATCGGATGGTCGGCGATGGTTGTGATTGCTCGTTCTGTGTCTGGATTATCGAAGATCGCGAGCAGTGGTTCCAAAATAGCGGTACACTTCTTAGCCTGTTCGCGCCTGTCGTATTCCACTCTTGCCCATTTAGATGTATACGTATTCGGCTCCGGCTCGAATCCCTTGGGGGTAAACACGTCAGTTGGGACCTTGAAGCCAAGCGAGTAGCCGCCAGATTGACCGTAGGTCCTCCACTGGCTTAGCAGGTTGTCGTCTTCGCAGAAACACGCTAGGTAGATTGGCCGAATGATGCTCTTATTTAGGAGGTCTTCGCCAAACGCCTTGCGCAAATCTTGCGCCAGACGGATAGTTATCGACTCTTTGGGATGATCCTTGGCCAGCCAATCATCCAAGACTTCCTTGAGAAGGCCATAGCCATAGGTGATCTCAGCCGAATCGTTGAGAAAGTACGCAGAGGTCGCCCAAAGCTCATTTGTCTCGATGATTCCCTTTAGTCCATCTGCCGTAGTGTAATGATAGATGAGGCTTGTCGGAGGTACTGGCTTCGGTGCAGTAAGTTCTCGATTGTGGTGAAACGCTAAAACCTGATTGAACGCCGAGAGCGCCAGCTTTACTGCGGGTTGGTCATATTCACTCAGCAGCTTATTGTGCATTTTTCCAATACGCTATCCTGGGTAAAATATAGAGCCAGTGGCATATTAACAACGGCCATTATACATACATTTTTGTCATGTTTCACGTGAAACACTGTACATACATCTGGGCTCTAACTTACTGAATCAGCAACCCGTTCCCATTCAGCTCTTCCGGAGGAATCACCACTGCCGCCGCGATACGTAGTTTATCCGCTCGCCGAGGCTGAGTGCAGCCGCAGGGGCAGCACCGACGCGTAGTTCTGGAAATCACGATCGGTGGTGAGAATCGTCCAGCCGCGGCGGTGGGCGGCGGCGCAGATCAGGAAATCGATGGCCGATCCTGCAATACCCTGGGCGCGGCAGCGATTGTTCATGTGGGCGGCTTCTTCGTAATCCTCTGCTTCGAGTGGCTGCTCGGGGAAGGCCCGCAGGTAGTCGCGCAGTTTGCGAAACTGGGCTTCCTCGCGAATGCCGGAAAACAGTTCTTGGCGGACCGGTCCCAGCAACTGCACGCGTCCCTCGCGAATCAGTTCGGCCAGGGTTTCGGTGAGTTGCCGCTCCCGGGGACTGAGGTGCTTCGGCTTCCGCCGCAGGGCCAGCGACCAGACGGGCGTATCCACCAGCACCATCATGGACGGCGGCGCACACTTTTATGCGGAGCGCGGCCGGTTTTCCGCTGCCGTTCGCTTTTGTAGTCGTAGGCCGGGTCAACCGAGTTACGACCAACCTGAAAGGTACCGAAGGCTTCGAGGATCCGCATCTGCTGGCGCTTGCGGACGTATTCCTCCAGGGCGGCAGTGACCGCTTCCTTTTTGGACTTGTGACTTCCGGCGCAGCGCGCGTTCTCAATGAGCTGGTCGTCTAATGCGAGGTTGGTTGGCATGTGTAAACTATTACACAATATAATGTGTAAGTAAAGAGCAAAAAACATCGGGCCCGATGCCTAAGGAACCTCTGTTTAAGTCGGTTCACGGAGAGTTTTGAAAGGGCACGGCTTCAGCCGTGCCGTCAAACACGCCAAACAAGCGGCTTTAGCCGCTGAGGGCCCCGCTTTCAACGCATCCCGTATCGCCTGCGAAGACTTATTCAGAGCTTCCCTAAAGTTACAGGCAGGGATCGTTTAGATCACCAGACAGTTTTGCCGGTTTACCGCAGAAAGTTTGTGGCGCGGACAACATGTCCGCACCACATTAGATCGCCAACGACTAACGACGAGCGACCAACGACCGCCCCTACTGAATCAGCAACCCGTTCCCATTCGGCTCTTCCGGAGGAATCACCACCGCCGCCGCGACCCGGTCTCCCGGTTCGACGTTCAGCAGCCTTACGCCCTGCGCCGACCGCCCCGACTCGCGGATGAACTTCGAATCGATGCGGATGATCTTGCCGTATTGGCTGATCAGCATCACCTCGGATTTCTCCGTCACCTGCGAGATACCGACGACTTTGCCGTTGCGCGCCGTGGTCTTGACGTTGATCACGCCCTTGCCGCCGCGATTGGTCAGGCGATACTCGTCGGCCGGAGTGCGCTTGCCATATCCGTTCTCGGTGACAGAAAGAATGAGCGAGCCTTTTTCCGGAACCAAGTCGGCGACATCGGCAGCGGCATCTCCCTCTTTCGCCACCGCTTGCACCTCCGGCTTAAGCGTGGTGGCCATCCCGACGATGTAATCCTTCTCGGCCAGGTTCATGCCGCGCACGCCGGTGGCGTTGCGTCCCATGGAGCGCACGTCGTTCTCGTCGAAGCGAATCGCCTGTCCGTCGTGCGAGGCGAGAAATACGATCTGGTTGCCGTCGGTCAGCGAGGCCGCGACCAGTTCGTCGCCCTCTTCAATATTGATGGCGATAATGCCGCGCTGCATCACGTGCGAGAAGTCTTTCACCGCGGTCTTTTTCACCGTGCCGTTGTGCGTGACAAAGAAAACGTACCTGCCTTCTTCTTCCAGATCGCGCACGGCCAGCATGGTGCGCACGGTTTCGCCCGGCTGCAAGCCGACGAGGTTGCCGACATGCTTGCCCTTGCCCGCGGCGGCGATGTCTGGAATTTCGTATACCTTGAGCCAGTACACGCGTCCCGTGTTGGTAAAAATCAAAATGTAGGCGTGGGTCGAGGCGATGAACAGATGCTCGACAAAATCCTCGTCGCGCGTCTTCATGCCCGTGCGCCCAATGCCTCCGCGGCGCTGCATGCGGTAGGTCGAAATCGGAGTGCGTTTCATATAGCCGGAATGGCTCACCGTAACCGCGACTTGTTCGTCGGCGATCAGGTCTTCCAGCATGATCTCCGCCGCTTCGTCCTCGATCTTCGTGCGGCGCTCGTCGCCGTACTGCTTCTTCACCTCTTCCAGTTCCTTGACGATGACGTTGCGCAGCTTCTTCTCGGACGCAAGAATCGATTCGTACTCGGCGATCGCTTCGCGCACCTGCTTCAACTCGTTCGCAATTTCGTCAATCGAGAGCTTGGTCAGCCGGTGCAGTTGCAGTTCGAGAATTGCGTCGGCCTGCTTCGCCGTAAAAGGCTTCTCAGGATCAAGCTTCGGAGCGCGTCCCGTGGTATTGATTTCGATCTTCTTGCCGCCGAAGTACGCGACCAAATTTTCTCGCGCGTCAGCGCGGTTAGCACTGCCCCGGATAATCGCAATCACGTTGTCGAGGTGATCGAGCGCCGTCAGGTAGCCTTCCAAAATATGCTCGCGATCTTTCGCTTTGTTGAGCAAATACGAAGTCCGCCGCCGCACCACATCCACGCGATGGTCGATGAAGTGTTTGATCGCCTGGATCAGCCCCATTTCCTTGGGCTGGCCGTTGACCACGGCCAGCAAAATCATGCTGAAGCCTTCCTGCATCGAAGTGTGCTTGAAAAGCTGGTTGAGCACGATCTGCGCTTCGGCCCCGCGCTTGAGATCGATCACGATGCGCATGCCGTCGCGATCGCTTTCGTCGCGCACGTCGGAGATGTCGTCGATGGTCTTTTCGTTGACCAGATCGGCGATGCGCTCAATCAGCCGCGCCTTGTTCACCTGATACGGAATTTCAGTGACGATGATGGCCTGCTTTTCCTTGGTGACGTTTTCGATGGCGGCGCGCGCCCGCATCATGAAGCGCCCGCGCCCCGTCCGGTAAGCCTCAAAAATTCCGGCGCGTCCGTGAATGATGGCCGCCGTCGGAAAGTCCGGCCCCTGCACGAATTTCAGAATTTCCGGCAACTGCGCGTTGGGATTGTTCACCAGCCAGATCGTGGCATCGACAATCTCAGTCAGGTTGTGCGGCGGTATCTTCGTGGCCATGCCCACGGCGATGCCGTCGGATCCATTGACCAGCAAGTTAGGAAACCGCGCGGGCAGCACCGCGGGCTGCGTTTCGGTGCCGTCGTAGTTGGGATAAAAATCGACCGCTTCCTTGTCCAAATCGTCGAGCAGCGCGGTCGAGACGCGCGTCAAACGCGCCTCTGTGTAACGGTCGGCTGCCGGCGGATCGCCATCCACCGAGCCGAAGTTGCCTTGTCCATCGACCAGCGGCGCCCGCATGGCAAACGGCTGCGCCAGCCGCACCAACGCATCGTAAACGGCGAGGTTGCCGTGCGGATGATACTTGCCCATTACTTCGCCGACGATGCGCGCGCACTTGCGTGTCGCCCGACCCGGAGCCAGCCCCATCTGCTGCATCGTGTACAGAATGCGGCGATGCACCGGCTTCAATCCGTCGCGCACGTCGGGCAGCGCGCGCCCAATAATCACCGACAACGAGTAGTCGAGATACGACCGCTTCATCTCGTCTTCAATGTTGACGGGCTGCATGTTGAGCGCGCCCGGACCCGCCGGAGATTGTCCGTCCGGAGAGTGTCCGTCGCCGTCGGGAGGAGGAGTTAAGGGAAGCTCGGGATTCTGATCGTCAGCCATGGAATTCAGTTCTCGGTTCTCAGTTGTCAGTTCTCAGAAAAAGCCCACGTAGGGACAGCCGCCCCTTCGACAGGCTCAGGGCAGGCTCTCGGCTGTCCAGCGGAGCACAACCCCGCCCGCTCTCGCCTCTCGCGAATCTCGCTAAGTTCTTGCATCTACAGGTGCTTATTTGGCTGGATTTACTTGAGAATTATATCACGCTCGGGGCCTTAGGTGGCGGAAGAAGCATTGCCTTTTCAGGCTCTGCGCAGCGTCAACAGCGTGATCTCCGGCGCCGAGCCCAGCCGCACCGGAAAGCCGATCGTTCCCAACCCGCGGTTCACGTAAAGCGCGGCCTTCCCGCCGCCCGCAACACGGTTCAGCGGCAGATGATAAAGTCCCGCCACAAACGGCGTGAACAACCGCGCCGGACTGACGCTGTGGTCCACGATCTCAAACTTCACCTGCCCGCCATGCGTATGTCCGGCCAGGCTGAGTTCGATGCCCAGTTCGGCGGCGCGGGGAAACGAGTTCGGATTGTGCGAGAGCAGAAAATTCGCCATGTCGCGGCGCACCAGCGCCTCGATCTCGTGCAACTTGGGCGCGGGCGGCTCGTCGCCCCGCCAGTAATCGGATTGGTAATCGACGCCCAGCAGATTGAAGCGCGCTCCCTTGTGCTCAACCACCGCGTTCGCGGCCCGCAGCAGCCGCATTCCCTTTTCCCGGAAGAGCCGTTCCGCCTTGTCTCCCAATTCCGCATACTCCTCGTGGTTGCCGTTGCATCCCCAAACGCCGAGCGGCGCGCGCAGCCGGCTCAACTCCGTTATGCAGGCTTCCAGCGGATCGTTCTCGCTGCTGATGAAATCTCCCGTCACCACGGTAATGTCGGGCTGCAGGCCGTTCGCCATGGCGACCGCGCGCGCGATTTCGCGCGCCGGCATGTAGTCGCCAATGTGTATGTCGCTGAGCTGCGCCATCCGCAGCCCATCCAGCTCCGGCGGAAGATTCGCCACCGGCACATCGACGCGCTCAATCGTCAGGCGCAGCCGCTCGCCGGCAAATCCGTAGGTCGCGGCGAGAAAGGGAACGCCTCCTGCGGCACACGCGGCATATTGAAAAAATGTCCGCCGCGAGGCATTGAACCCGCCTGCCCCAGCCCCAGGCCGAAGCCGCAGCCGCGCCGCCGCATTCGCGGCCCACTCGATCCCGCCTACCGATTTGACCGCGACGAACGCGAAGGTCGAAGTCAACACCCACAGCCGCGAAAATGTAAACAGCGTATTGCCCGGCGTCAGGCTGCTCAAACTCAAGCCGCCAAATCTGATGCCGCCCAAGCCCAGCCGCGCCGCGCCGCGGACTACCAGCGGATCGATCAGCGTCGCCACCAGCACCGCCGCCAGCCCCATCAGCAGTGTCCGCAACCCGAATCGCCACCGCCCATTTTTGAGCCAGCCAATCGAGCGCCACGCCCGCCCAAACCAAAATTGCTGGACGCCGTAAACCGCCAATACAAACACCGCAAAGAAAAAAACGTGGCTGAGATTCAGGATAAACACTCCATCTGAAGTTTAGCTCAGTTAGCTGCGTTGCGTCCCGAAGAAGGCTCGGCGAAGAACGCCGTCGGACACGACGCGCCCCGAAGGCCGGACACAGCCGGTTTCTGCCCCGCCCCTCCAACATTGTCATCTTGAGCGGAGCATGGACTTCACGAAGTGAAGTCCATGCGGAGTCGAAAGACCCCTACCCGCACGAGCAACGATGGACCCTATAAGGCGTTCTCTCGACGCAGCCGGGATATGTGATGCGCGCCCCCTCCTTAACGTAAAAGTGTATTAGTCGCCCTCACCGAGTTTCCCCACTCCCTACGCCTGGTTCCAAGCCCTGCGCCCAGACAAAAAATAGTCCGCTGCAATTTCTCGATGGGCGTATAGTGGGGGCGTTGTTGAGGACTAAAGCGGAAATTCCGGTTTGACACCGCATTCCGCTGGCAATACATGTGTGGCATACGGAACTGGAGTTCAGCGATACCGCTGCGGACGGTCAGGCGTGCCAGCGCTGTTAGTTGGGCTTACGCCGGCTGGACGAAAACCAAACACTTTTGTACTTACTCCAAAGGAAGGAGGACGAGAATGAAAAGACAAGGTTCGACAATTCTTGGGGTGCGGAACCTGCCCCGAGTGTTGGTGATAGCGGGAGTGGTGGTCGCCACGCTAATTCTGGCTGGCCTTCTGGGTATTCCAAGCCTCGTGGATGCGCAGGGCCAAGTTGCAAACTTCCGGGGACAGAAACCAACAACTACGAATGGCGGCACAGCTTTGCGCAGGACCCCGCTGCAGATCGCCCTTCTACAGTGGTACGACGCCAACCTGACAACGGCCTTTCCGGTGGGAGCCGCACCCTATGGTGTGGCGTTTGATGGGGCCAACATCTGGGTGGCGAACTTCTACGGCACTGTGACCAAGTTGCGGGCGAACGATGGCGCTCCGCTGGGGACTTTTGCGGTGGGAGCCGGGCCCACGAGCGTGGCGTTCGATGGGGCGAACATCTGGGTGACAAATCAGGGCAGCAATAATGTGACAAGCTGCGCGCAAGCGACGGCACTACTCTCGGGACCTTTGCGGCGGGGTCCTACTGCTGGGGCATTGCGTTCGATGGAGCGAACATCTGGGTGTCGAATGAAGACAGCACCACGTTGACCGAGCTGCGGGCGAGCGACGGCGCTACTCTCGGGACTTTTACAGTGGGGCTCTACCCCACTGCGGTGGCGTTTGATGGGTCGAACATCTGGGTGGCGAATGCGGGCGACAACACTGTAACCAAGCTGCGGGCCAGTGACGGAACAACGCTCGGAACTTTTGCGGTGGGGATCTCGCCTCAGTGGTTGGTGTTCGATGGAGCGAATATTTGGGTGGCGAATGTCTATGACAACACTGTAACCAAGCTGCGGGCCAGTGATGGCAAGACGCTGGGCACCTATGCGGACGGAATTTACTCTCCCGAAGGCATGGCGTTTGATGGGGCAAATATCTGGGTTGCGAACACTGCCGTCAACACTGTAACCAAGCTGCGGGCCAGCGACGGTAAAACTCTCGCGACCTTTACGGTGGGGGCCGGACCCTTTGGCGTGGCGTTTGATGGTGCGAACATCTGGGTGACAAACCACAACACCAGCGGCACCGTTACGAAACTGTAAGCGCGAGGGGGCGAGCGGTCCACGCCCTCGCATCCGCGCCACCCGTCCGCGCTATCATTGATGGGTTGCCATGTCGAACATAAACTGCATAGGAATCTGCACCGGGGGCGGAGACGCTCCTGGAGTAAACGCCGTGATTCGCGCGGCGGTGAAGTCCGCCATCCTCAAACATAAGTGGAAGATCATCGGCATTCCGGATGGCTTTGACGGCATCATCTGGCCGGAGCGCTCGCGCGAACTTACGCTGAAAGATGTCAGCGAAATTCTGCCGCGCGGCGGAACCATCCTGGGCACGACCAACCGCGGCGATCCGTTCCACTACCAGACGATGGAGGACGGGCAGGAGGTGGTGCGCGACATTTCCGGCGACGTGATCGCGAACGCGGCCAAGCTGGGCATCGATGCCGTGATTTCGATTGGCGGCGACGGCTCGATGAAGATCGCGCAAGACCTGTTCCTGAAAGGCATGAAGATTGTCGGCGTGCCCAAGACAATCGACAACGACCTTTCGGCGACCGAAGTGACGTTCGGCTTCGATACCGCGCTGCACACGGCCACCGACGCGGTTGACAAGATCCACACCACCGGCCAGTCGCACCACCGCGTGATGGTGGTCGAGGTCATGGGGCGCGAGGCGGGCTGGATTGCGCTGGAGGCGGGCATTGCCGGCGGCGCGCATATCATCCTGATCCCGGAGATCCCCTTCAGCCTGGAGAAGATTTGCGAGTGCCTGGAACAGCGGAGCCGGTATGGCAAGCGATTTACCGTGATGGTAGTGGCGGAGGGCGTCAAGCTGCCGGCGGAGATGAAGCAAATGTCGCGGACGGCTGCGGTCAGCAACCTGATTGGCGATGCCATTGCGCTGATGACGCGCAAGGAAGTGCGGGTGAGCGTGCTCGGCCATATTCAGCGCGGCGGGTCGCCCTCGCCCTACGACCGCATTCTGGCCACGCGCTTTGGCGTGGCGGCGGTGGACCTGATTGCGGCGGGCGGCTTCGGCAAGATGGTGTGCCTGCAACAGGAGTCGATTCGCGCCGTGAGCATTGCCGATGCGGTGGGGAAATTGAAAATGGTCGATCCGAAGGGTGAACTGGTGAGCGCGGCGCGGGCCATCGGAATCGGCTTCGGCGACTGAAAAGAAGCTGCGACTGCGAGCGCCGGCGGCAGCGCGCTCGCGTTATATTGGATAGCGAGCCCGTGAAACGCATCCTACAGCGAATTTTGCCGTTAGTCCCAGTTTTCTTCCTGCTATCTTTTTTGTCCGCGTGCCATCGCGGCGGCGGGCGTGTGCTGGAGATCGCTTACGTTTCCGGCGTGCAAGCCAACCTGCGCGACCGCGTGGCGGCGGTGTACGAAAAAGCCGGAGTGGTGAAGAACGGCGAGCGCGTGGAAGTGCTCGACCATGACCGCCGCTTTGTCAAGGTGCGCACGGCAACCGGCGCGACTGGATGGATCGAGCAGCGCCTTCTGGTCAGCCAACAGGTCTTCGACCGGATCCAGAAGCTCGCCGCCGACAACCGGAACGATCCCGTGCAGGCGCAGGGCGTGACGCGCAACGACACCAATCTGCACGTCGAGCCGGGGCGCGACACCGAACATCTCTATCAGATTTCCTCCGGCGAGAAGCTGTCGCTGCTGAAGCGGGGTACGGCCGAGAAGCCGGGCGCGGTTGCGCCGGCGGTGCGCTCGGCCTCTCGCTCCGATACGCCGGGCGGCAATGCGCAGAACGGCAATGCGCAGAACAACGGCAAACAACCCGCGCCTCCGGTCCCTGCTCCGGCAAACCCTGTTGCGATAAACGAGGATTGGTGGCTGGTGCGCGACTCGCACAGCCGCGTCGGCTGGGTTCTCGGGCGCATGATCGATCTCGACATTCCGCTTGAGGTCGCACAATATGCGGAAGGCCAGCGCATTGTCGCGTACTTCGTTCTCAACCAGGTGCAGGATGGCGACAAGAAAGTCGCGCAGTACTTGACCGTCCTCACCGAACCAAAAGATGGGCTGCCGTTCGACTTCAACCAGATTCGCGTCTTCACCTGGAATGTGAGGCGCCATCGTTATGAGACGGCCTATCGCGAGCGCATGGAAGGAATGTTGCCGGTCACGGTTGGGCAGGAAGATTTCGACAAGGAAGGCGTGTTGCCCGCGTTCACCATTCGCGTGAAGGACGACAACGGCAACGTCAGCGAGCGCAAATACAAGCTCACCACGCCGATGGTGCGCCGCGTGCTGGCGCCGGGAGAAGAGGCGTTGCGAACAGCGCCCAAGGCTGTGTCCAGGAAAGATAAGCCGAAGCGGTCACACCGGAAACGCCCGCACCACAAAGGACGCTGAACGCGCGAAGATTTTTTGGCGAATCCAGGGCGAATACAGAATTGCTGTCCTCCGCGATCTCCGCGTTCAATCAACTGTAGAAATCCGCAATGCTCTCGACCACGCGCCGGATCTCGGCCTCGGTCAGCTCCGGGAACATGGGCAGCGCCAGCACTTCCCGCGCGGCCTGCTCCGAGACCGGCAGGTCTCCCGCCTTCAGCCCGAGATAAGAAAACACCGGCTGCAAGTGCAGCGGCAGCGGGTAGTAGATTTCCGATCCAATGTTTCGCTCGGCGAGGAACTGGCGCAGCTCGTCCCGCCGATGGGCGCGAATCACATACTGATGAAACACATGCTTGGCTTGCGGACTCCGCGCCAGCAAGCGCACCGGCGCGCTGTTTTGATTGGAACTTGAGAGGGAAGTCAGTCCAGTTTCGGCAAACAGCCGGTCGTAGGTTGCGGCGTGCTGCTGGCGAAGCCGGTTCCAGTCGGCGAGGTGCCGGAGCTTGACGCGCAGCACGGCCGCCTGAATGGCGTCCATGCGTCCGTTCCAGCCAAATTCGTCGTGGCAGTAGCGCCGCGGGCTGCCGTGGTTGCGCAGCCGCCGCATGTGCCCGGCCATCTCCGGATGGCTGGTGGTGACGATGCCCGCGTCTCCATAGGCGCTCAGGTTCTTGGTGGGATAGAAGCTGAAGGCGGCGGCGACGCCGAGCGTGCCCGCGCCGCGCCCGCTCCACTCGGCGCCAATCGCCTGGGCGGCGTCCTCGACAATTGCGATGCTGGATTCCTGCGCGTACTCGCCGGTGTGTTTCTTGGCATGTTCTTTGGCGTGCTCTTTAACTACGCGGTCGAGCGCGTCCATGTCCGCGCACTGTCCGTAAAGGTGCACGGGAAGAATGGCGCGAATATTTTGTGGTCGCGTTGTGCCGGGTCGATGAGCGCTCGTGTGCCGCTCGCGCAGTTCATGAGCAACCAAAGCCGCATCCAGATTCAGCGTGCCCGCATCAACGTCGACGAAGACCGGCGTCGCGCCCGCCCGCACAATGGCGCTGGCCGAAGCGAAAAAGCTGAAGGCCGTCGTAATGACCGCGTCGCCGGGTTTCACGCCGGCGGCGACGAGCGCCAGCCAGAGTGCCTCCGTTCCCGAAGCGCAGCCGACGGCCGCGTCCGCTCCCACGAGCGCGGCAATCTCACCTTCCAGCGCCTCGACCTCCGGGCCGAGTATGAAGCTCTGGGAATCGCACACCCGCGCGATGGCAGCCAGCACTTCTTCGCGGATGCCATCGTACTGGCGGCGCAGATCCAAAATAGGAACGGCGAACGGAACGGACTCGGGCGCGGCTGCTGGCGGTAGCACTGAACTGGGTTTCACTGAACGAGATTTTAGCAGGGGTAGTCTTCACTTGGGATGTTGCGTTCCCGGCGCTTGTCCTTTGCATCGCTCAAATCCCGAAGCAAACACAGGGCCGCGCAGAGAATAACCACATCACTCATCGGGTAGCATCGCGCAGAGGCTTACCCGATTCAGGCAACACGACCCGCGACTATGAAATTTGGTATCTCTCCGAGGATGCGAATCCAAGTTTTGGTATATTAAATTTCTCCAAATGCGTAACTCATTGAATAATAAGGCTTATTTGGTGCAACATTGTTGGTCGTAGAATTGCACTATACGCTTAAGTATGTGTGTGTATTGGATTGCCCGTGGGATTTTTTTCAAACTGATCCTCAAGCGTCAACATCATTCTACCGAGAGAGGGTGAACACATGAATCGAACATCGCGAACCAGTAGGTCTATTTTCTTTACGCTCGCGCTCATGGCCTTCGTTGTTTTGTTAAGCCTAGCGCCGACAGTCGTTTACGGCCAGGTTTCGGCCGGCACCGTCCAAGGCACCGTGGAGGATCCTTCTGGTGCCGTGGTGGCGGGCGCGACCGTGACTATCGTAAATGACGAGACACAGTTGAAGCGCAGTGAAACAACCAGTGCCAGTGGACTATTTGCGTTTAACAGTGTTCCGATCGGCCCGTACAAACTGACCGTGCAGGCGAAGGGATTCGCGAATTATTCGGAGAACATTCAGGTATCAGTGGGCTCCCGGTTGGATCGGGCGATCAGTTTAACCGTTGGTGGGGCGGCTACCACCATCGAAGTGGTTGGGGCGGATGTCGCGGCCGTGAACACGATCAACCAGGAAGTATCTTCGGTTGTTAACGCCACTGAAATGTCGCAGCTTCCGACCCTGACCCGCAACCCTTACGACCTGGTAGCCACCGCCGGGAATGCGCAACAGGACTCGCAAGCGGGCGAGGGCGATGGCCGCGGCGCGGGATATTCACTCAACGGACAGCGCTCGGCCAGCACCAGCATCATGCTGGATGGCGCCGAGAATGTCGACTTATTCGACGCTACGGTTGGCCAGACTGTGCCGCAGGATTCAGTACAAGAGTTCCGCGTCATCAGCAACGGCATGACGTCGGAATACGGGCGCGCTTCCGGCGGCGTCGTGAACGTCGCCACCAAGTCCGGCACCAACGCGTTCCACGGTAGCGCTTACGAATTCAACCGCGTGGCCGCCCTGGCATCGAACACTTACTACAATGCCGCCAATGACATTACAAAAGCAGGCTTCACGCGCAACCAGTTCGGCTACTCGATCGGTGGGCCGGTCAAGAAGAACAAGTTGTTCTTCTTCAACAACACGGAGTGGATCCGCGTTCGCAGTTCGGCTGCCGCGTACAGCATGGTAGCCAATCCGGCATTCATCGCTGCGGCAGACACAAATACACAGAGCTTCTTCAGTACGTATGGCAACCTTCGCCCCGACCTGAAGACATTGGGCAGCGTCACAGTCGGAGACCTGTACAACAATCTGGTTGATAACGGCGGTACCCCTGGCCCACTCCTCACCGCTCTAAACACCGCTTCCCCCGGCATGGCTGCGTTTGACAAAGTCACCTACAACGTTCCACAAGATGCGGGCGGCGGCACTCCCGAAAACACGCTGATGACGGTCGCCAGGGTCGATTTCAACATGAGCGACAAGACCCAGTTGTTCGGTCGCTACTCCTATTATTCAGAGAACGACTTCGCAGGCTCCGTCAATACCAGCCCGTATGTGGGGTATGAGACCGGTCAGACGAACAAGGACAACAATTTCCTATTGTCGCTGACCCACTCCTTCACTGCCAACGTGCTCAGCAGTACTCGGGTGGTCTTCACGCGCTTGAACGGGCCGGTGCAGCCGCTCGGCGCAGCCGCGGTTGGGCCGACTCTCTACATGAGCAACTCGTACACAGGCCGTGTTGGCAACACCACCCTTGGCAGTGCCAACGTGGGTTTCCCTGGCTACAACGAATACACGCCCGGCAACTCGATCCCGTTCGGTGGACCGCAAAACCTCATCCAGCTATACCAGGACCTGAGTTGGGTCCACGGCAAGCACACGTTCCGGTTTGGCGGTCAGTACATCTACACCCAGGACAACCGCGTGTTCGGAGCTTATGAATCGGCTGTCGAATCACTCGGCGCTACCCAATCTGATTCCTATGAGGGCTTCCTGAGCGGCACTTTGAACGCGTTCCAAGCCGCCGTGAACCCCCAGGGAAAGTATCCGTGCCTGTACGACTCCACTGGTGCTGAAATCGTTACTGCGGATTGCACTGTGAATCTGCCGGTCAGTGCGCCGTCGTTCTCGCGCAGCAACATTTACAACGATCTTGCTTTCTATGGCCAGGATAGCTGGAAGTTGACCCGCCGCCTCACTGTGAACTTGGGACTGCGCTGGGAGTATTACGGCGTCCAGCACAACAAGAACCCGAAACTGGATTCGAATTTCTATTATGGATCGGGTTCCGATATCTTTGACCAACTCCGCAACGGCTCGGTGCAAATCGCACCCCAGAGCCCGGTTGGCGGCCTGTGGGCACCACAGAAGCACAATTTTGGTCCCCGCATTGGCTTTGCCTATGATATTTTCGGAGACGGCAAGACTTCGCTGCGTGGCGGCTTCGGCATCGCTTACGAGCGCAACTTTGGCAATGTCACTTACAACGTCATCCAAAACCCACCGGCCTATGCCGTGTTGTCGATTACGCCCACAGACATAGGCGGTCCCATTGCGGTCACTACAGAAAACGCTGGGCCCCTGGCCGGCAGCAGCGGCAGCAAGGCTCTAGGGCGTGTCAGTCTGCGTCATGTAAGCCAGGACATCAAGACTGCCTACACCGAACAGTGGAACCTGGGCCTGGAGCACGAAGTGAGGCCAAATCTGGTGGCGTCGCTTTCGTATGACGGAGCCCGCGGCATTCACCAGTACTCCATTTCCAACATCAACGAGAGCGGGTTTGCCCAGGCCTATTTGGGCGACACCAGTTTCCTGAATGGCCCGGGCAACTACCGGCTCAATACCCAGTACAGCAACATCAACAATCGTGGTTCTGCGGGCGACTCCTACTACGACGCTCTGGTTGCCGAGCTCCATGGGAAGGTCAAGAAGGTTCAGTTCGGCGCAAGCTACACCTGGTCCCATTCCATCGATACACTGAGTTCGACATTCAGTGACGAAGTCGTTAACAACGGACTGGGCTACCTCGATCCCTTCAACCCCGGCCTTGATAAAGGCAACTCCGATTACGATGCCCGGCACCGTCTTTCGGTGAGCGCTGTCGTCCCACTGCCTTTCTACGAGAACTCGTCCAATAAGATCTTGCAGAACACGGTCGGCGGATGGCAGTTTACTCCCATCTTCACCGTCCGCAGTGGCTATCCTTTTACGGTGTTTGACTGCAGCAATAGCCATTCGCCCTACAACTGCCCCCGTGCCGATATTACGGCCGGCGCAATTGCACCCCGCAGCGCAAGCATGAGCGCGGACACCGGTGGTGATTGGTTCAACTATTTGACCGTCCCAGCAGCCGTGGGAGAATACAGCGGACCGGAGTATGTTACCGGTACCACCACTCCGTTCCCCTTCGCAGCGTCGAACATTCCCACCTGCACGGGGCTCTATCACCAGGGATGCTCGTTCCCCTCGAACATGCAAGGCCGCAACTATTACGTTGCGCCGGGTAACTGGAACCTGATCTTTGGAGTCTCCAAGGGTTTCACGGTCACTGAGCGTGTTAAGATGCAGTTCCGCGCTGAATTCTTTGACCTCACCAACCACAAGAATTTTTATATTGTGGGATACCCCTTTGGAGGCGCGGACGTCAGTTCTTCGACAACTATCAATGCTATGAAGGGTGGCTACGGCAATCCGTTTGACGATCACCGGAACATTCAGCTTGCTCTCAGACTGACGTTCTAACAGTTCTGCAGAAGGGGGCCAAAAAGTCCCCCCGTTCCGACCTTTCGGGGCCCGCTTGGGCCCCTTTTTTTGCGCCCGATGCGGGACTACTGCGAACGAAGAAACACCTTGTTACCTCCCGCGTGGATCGTACCGCAGCAATGCAGCCATCTCGCGAACCCTTGGAATCTCCCGATTGCATCGGGGTCTGCCATTAGCGACGACCATATCGCACCCTTCAACCTCGCAAACGCCAAGGACTCTTTGGCGCTCGCGCGTGTTCCCGTTTCGCGACGAGCCCGAAAACCTAACCACAACCTTCGCCGGTCTGAAAGCAAGATAATATCGGTATACGAAATATAGCCAGAAGAGATAACAAATCGCACTTATGTTCCACGTGAAACACTTTTGCACGCAAACAAAGGACTTAGCTCCGTCCCGCCAGGCTTGGCTGGGACGGGCGGGGACGCCGGGTGCAGGTCACATCGGCCATTGCCATGCAAACATGGCGCTCCCGCGCGCGGTCAGACCTTCGCAAGAGACACATTTGCCGTATTGATATCTTTCCGCAGCCCTTCCCAGATACTGTCGGGCATTTCGAGAAATAACTTGACGAGCTGGGGGTCGAACTGGCGGCCCGACCAGAGTTCGATTTCCTTGCGGGCGGCCGCGAACGATTGAGCGGGGCGGTAGGGCCGGTCGGAGGTCATGGCGTCGAGCGTGTCGGCGATCGCGAAAATGCGCGCCCCCAGGGGGATTTCTTCGCCCTTCAAGCCGCGGGGATACCCGGTCCCGTCGTAGCGCTCCTGGTGGGCGTAAACAATCTCCGCCGCATCGGCCAGAAACGGGATGCGGGAGATGATTTTGTAGCCGAGGTAACAGTGCTCTTTCATGGTGGCCATTTCGTCGTCCGTGAGCTTGCCGGGCTTGCGCAGAATGTCGTCGCGAATGGCCATTTTGCCGATGTCGTGCAGGAAGGCGCCGCTGGCGATTACTTCGATTTCCGGTTTCGACAGGCCGACTTTGCCGGCAATGGCCATGGTGAACGCGGTGACGCGCCGCGAGTGGCCTTTGGTCTCGGTGTCCTTGAGGTCGAGGGCGTCGCCCAAGGCTTCGAGCGTGATGATATACGACTTCTTGAGGTCCGACAGGGCCATGTTCAATTCTTGCGTACGGGCGGCAACCTTGGCCTCGAGGTTGGCGCGATAGTCGTCGTTCTCGCGTTTGAGGCGGCGATTCTCCAGCGCGCGGCGCACCGTGGCCAGTAGTTGCTCCCGCTCGAAAGGCTTGAGCAGATAGTCGTACGCCCCATTGCGCAGGGCCTGCAGCGCCACTTGAATGTCATGCACCGCCGTGACCATCACGATCGGCATTTCGGGGTAACGCTCCTTGACGTGTTCCAGAAGCGCAATCCCATCCATCTCGGCCATCATCAGGTCCGAGAGCACGAGATCGAACTCCCCACCCGATTCCAGGATCGCGAGGGCTTCTCTGCCACTGGCCGCTGGGCAAGTCTGAAAATGGGCGCTGCCCAGCATGGAGGAAACAATCTCACGGATTGTTTCCTCGTCGTCCACCACGAGGATACGGTCGTCAGGCATAGTGTTCAGCAAATGTATCACTGATTTTAGGCGTCGCCTGCACATTCCGAAAGTAACCAACTGGACACGGAAATTCGTTACCAGGGCGGCCGCGCGTGATATTTAGAAAGTGTACGTGTTGGTGCGCCTGTTTTTAGTGCGCCGTACTTTCGGGCGCTGATCTTTCGTGCGTTGATCTATGCATCCTGTATCCATGCATTATGCCGGGTTACTTGGGAATTTGCTTGGAGCGTTGGCCATTCCCTGGTTGACGGCGCGAGAAACGGCCGCCCTGATCGTGGTCGCGGTCAGTCTGCTTTTCTTCCGGATCTTTCGCGAACACTGTCTCGTGGCGTGGGGAGCGGGCTGGGCCGCCTATTGGGCGTTTTTGTGGACCGTGAGAGCGGGCGGGTGGCACGCCACGTCGAAGCCGATGGCCGCATTCGCGCAGGCCGATTTTGTGCTGGCGATGGGGCTGTTCGCCGCTGCGGCGCTGATTTCCGCGCACTCGCGCCGGGCGCTCACGGCGCTCGCGGCCGGGGCCGGGGTGTTGATCCTCTGCGCGGCACTCGGGCCGTTGTATTTTCCGCATTCAATGGCCCTCAACCTGGGGTTGGAAATATCATGCTGGCTGATGGCGGCGGGCGCGGCCATCGATCTGCTGTGGTCGAGGTTCGGGCGCATTTGGCTGGGGCCTTTCTTGTTCGGCGCCGGCTTGCTGACGTTGAATCTGTGCTGGCTGCGCTTTACCAGCCGCATTCCGAGTGAAGCGTACCTGCTCGTGGAAGTGCTGTTCGCGGCGAGCATCCTGCTGGTGGTGCTGGACGACTCGCGGCTGCGCGCGCGCCGTTTGGCGGTGCTGAACGAGTTGGCGGTCACCATTGCGCACGGCCAGAACCATGCTCCCATGATGCAGGCTGCGCTGGAGAAACTTAAAGCCGTAGCCGGGGCGAAGGCAGCGTGGTTCAATGTGCTCGAAAATGGCTGCCTGGAGCCAACCCAGCACGTCGGCCTGTCGGCGGAATCTCTCCGGGCCCTCGAGCAGGCCGGCATGGACGAAACGCAAGTCCGCGTCCTTCAGGAAAATCGTGCGGCAGTGATCGATCTATCGCAGCGGCCGGAGTTGGAGCGGGAACAGCTCAAGAAATACGGCGTTCATCGTGTCGTACTGGTGCCCGTGCAGTGCAAGAAGTCGGCGATCGGAATGTTGTCGCTCGGCTGCTCGCGATGCCGGCGCCATACCCCGGAAGAACTGAGGTTTCTGGAAACCGCGGCGCAGTCATTGGGTATTGCGGCGGAGAATGTGCGGTTGCTGGAGCAGGTGCTGCGCTCGCAGCGGCAGTGGATGAATACCTTCGATTCCATCCAGGACCTGATTATTGCCCATGACGCGGACTTCCGCATCCTCAAGACCAATCAAACCCTGCTACAGCGGTTGGAAAAAGCGTCGGCCGATGTGCTGGGCCAAACGTGTGACCAGGTCCTGCCGCAAGAGCAAGCCTGGAGCGGCTGCCCGTATTGCGAACGCGGCCCGGGGCTGGCGGAAGGAAGCGACCCGTGCTTTGGCGGGCATTCGGTGGTTTCGACCTCGTCGTATGCGGAACCGGGAAGCCAGCAGAAGGGCACTATCCATGTGGTGCATGATACGACCGCGCGGCAAATGGCGGAAGAAAAGTACCGCATGTTGTTCGAGCAGGCGCAGGAAGGCGTATTCGTGGCGACGCCGGAGGGCGATTTGCTCGACTGCAACAGCGCTCTTGTCACCATGCTGGGTTACGGCAGCCGCGACGAGTTGATGGCGCTGGACGTGGGCAGCGTGCTCCACGTGGTGCCCGAGGAGCGGGAAGCTTTCCGCAAGGAAATCGAGGCGCGCAACTACGTGCGCAACTTTGAATTTACGGCGCGGCGCAAGGATGGCACGCCGCTGGTGGTGGCGCAGAGCTGCTTTGCCACGCGCGATCTGAACGGAAAGGTCGAGCGCTATCAGGGCTTCGTTCTCGACATCACCGAGAAGAAACGCTCGGAAGACGAGATGCGGCGGCGCAATCGCGAGTTGAACGCGCTCAATGCCATGGCCGTCATCGCGACCCAGTCTTTCGATCTGGATGAAATTCTGAACCTGACGCTGCGCCAGGTGGTCTCGCTGTTTGGAGCGGAAACCGGCTCGGTCTATCTGGCCACGGGACCGGATGGCGCCTTCCGGCGGCGCGCCGGTTGGGGGCCGCGCAGCGAGGCGCGCGTGCGCATGGCCGAAGTCGTTTTTGCGGAGGGCTTCGGCGACCTGGTGATGCGCTCCCGAGCGGAAGTGGTGACGCAGGATTTTCTCCCGCACCTGCCTCCGGCGGTGGTCGAGTTTGTCTGCGCCGACGGCTTACCCTACTGGATCTGGGTTGTGCTCTGGGGCAGGGGAAAGCCCATCGGCATCATGGGCATTGCCAGCAAGGAAGACCGGCATTATTCGAGCAACGATGAAAATCTGCTGATCGCCATCAGCCGGCAACTGGCGACCACGGTCGAAAAGGTGCAGCTCTACGAGGAGATTTGCCGCGCCTACGAAGACTTGCGGCGCACCCAGGAGCAACTGCTGCAGAGCGAGAAGATGTCGGCCGTCGGCCAATTGATTTCCGGCGTGGCCCACGAGTTGAACAATCCGCTGACGGCGATCCTCGGTTACGCGCAATTGCTGGAAAGCGCCGGCCTCGATCCCCGTTCGGCGGATTATGTGCGCAAGCTGTTCAAGCAGGCCCAGCGCACGCACCGCGTGGTGCAGAATCTGCTTTCCTTTGCCCGCCAGCGCAAGCCGCAGCAGCAGGAAGAAGTGGACTTGCGCAAGGTGCTGGAAGAGGCGCTCATCCTGCGCGAATACGATCTGAAGCTCAACAACATCGCGCTGGAGCGCGAAATTCCCCAGGACCTGCCCGCGGTGGTGGGCGATCCCCATCAGTTGGAGCAGGTCTTCCTGAACATCGTCAACAACGCGCTCGATGCCATGGTAGAAGCGAGCGGCGGCGGTGTACTGAAAGTGCGCGTGCGCAGGAAGGACGACCACGTGTACGTGGCGTTCGACGACAGCGGCCCGGGCATCAAGGACTCCAGCCGCATTTTCGATCCCTTCTATACCACCAAGCCGGTGGGCAAGGGGACCGGCCTTGGGTTGAGCATTTGCTATGGAATAGTCAAGGAGCATGGCGGCGAAATCGTGGCGCGCAATCGCGAAGAGGGCGGGGCGACGGTTGGGGCGACGATTGAAGTGCGATTGCCGGCGAGCGAAAAAGCGGCGGCGCCTGAAATTCTGGCGCCCATGCACAAAGAGTCGGTGCTGGCCGGGCGCGTGCTCCTGGTCGAAGACGAAGAAGCGGCGATGGAATTTGAACGGGACGTGCTCATCGGCGCGGGAGCCGAAGTTAGCACATCCATGACTGTGGATGACGCGAAGGAGCGGCTCCGCCACGGCTCCTTCGACGTGATCGTGATGAATGGCCGCATGCCGGGCGGCTGTAGCGCGCCGGAAATGTACAAGTGGATCGTAAAGAACTGCCCCGGCATGGAAAAAGGTCTGCTGCTGACTTTCTCCACGGTAATCGGCGACGAGACTCGGACCTTCCTCCTGGAGCATGGCGTGCCCTCGCTGGCCAAGCCGTTTGAAGTGGCGGACCTGATCTCGCAGGTGCGCGCGCTGAGTCGAAAAGAAGTGAAACCCGCGACCACAGTAAGCGAGAACAACGAAGAAAAAGCCTTCCCGGCAGGCGCTGGAACATAACCGCCGGACTGCTCGCGGCGTGAGTTGAACTTTCCTTTCAGATATCACTCCGTCAGGCTCTTCGTCCCTTCAAATCTTGTCATCCCGAGCGAAGCGAGGGATCTGCAGTTCGCGCATTGCACCACCATCGCCATCTGCCGCCGCTCCGGCACCCGCAACCGCACTGCCGGCTTCGTTTCTCTCGCTTCTCCGCTCGCTTCCACCTTGCGATCGCTCATGCTTCCTTATAGCTCTCCGCCCCAACCCAACGCACGAAAAAAGTCAAAACTTTCAGAATAACAAGTTGAGATAGGAATTAATTTCTGCCCATCCGTTGGGACAAATTCACCGTCAAGGCGCAGAAGGCCGTCCAGCGCGCGAACGAGCTTGCCTCCGAGCACGGCAATCCCGAACTTGCGCCGTTCCATCACGCCCGTGCTGGGAAAAATCGGCACCGGGCCGCAGGCCGTACTCAGCAACCTCTACAAAGAAATCGAAAAGCTGCCTAAGAATCTGTCCAAAAACTGTTGGGTCTTGAAGGGTACGGGCTTCAGCCCGTACGTACAAGGGCAAAATGACAGCGGGCTTTAGAGACTGTGTGAGAACTACGATTTCAGAGTCGCGGTGGAATGGATCTCACGGTTTTCAGCCGCGAAGCGGCGTGAGAATGCAGCCCACGGCGCAAGCCGTGGGTTCAAGTGGCAAAGGAACAAGCCCCAGCGGGGCGAAAGATGAGTTCTCACACGGTCTCTTTAGTCCCCGAGGGGCGGCATGGCTCGCGAACCCATTCCCTCAGCGGCTGAAAGCCGCATCCTTCTGTAATATTGAACGGACGGGCTGAAGCCCGTCCCCTTCAAATCTTGAGTTTTTGGACAGGTTCTAAGGTCTCCGGCAGCGGCGGCTGAGTCCCTTATTTCTAACGCTCTATGCGGCTCGGATGCAAGACGTGCGCTTTCACACCCTATGGTGAAATCCGCTCTAGCAGGCTGCTGAAAAAGAACCAGGGTAGTAATTTCGACTGTTTTGGTGAACGAAGAATCAACAACTTACGACTCTTTTTCGAACCAAGCTTGCTATTGAAACGAGTTTTTCCGCAGCCTGCTAGAAGGCTGCGGAAAAACTCATCTACACTGCAAAAAGTCACCTCAGGCGCTAAATGTGAAGTTTCAACAGGTTGTCCATTCGAACCGGATCGTGAGAAGCTGATTGTGACAAGCAACAGCAATCTTCGGAGGATCGAATGGACTACCACAAGAATGCCCGACTTACGCTCTCTCTGCGAGAGGAGTTGGCCGAGAAAGTGTTTTTGCAGAGGACCACGTTGAAGCTGGCCGCGGCCAGCTTCAACGGGAGCGCGAAGACCGCCGCCAAGTGGGTATGCCGCTATCTGGAGCAGGGCCGGGCGGGTATGCCAGACCGCAGTTCCCGTCCCCATCGTAGCCCACGCAGAACACCGTCCCCTGTAGGGGAAAAGGTTTTGGCGCTTTGCCGCTTGCGCTACAACGGCTGGCGCATCGCCCGGGAACTCTCGCTCAGCCGGGCCACCGTCAGCCGCATCCTGCGCCGCGCCGGTCTCAACCGTCTGCGCTCGCTCGATCCGCCTCCGCCGGTGACGCGCTATGAACACGCCCATCCCGGCGACCTCATCCACTTCGATATCAAGCGCCTGGCCCGCATCGTGCGTCCCGGACATCGCATCACACGGCGACCGCACCCAGGAAACACGCGGCGCGGGCTACGAATACCTGCGCATCGCCATCGGCGATCACTCGCGCCTCAGCTTCGCTGCCCTCCTGCCCGACCAGACCCACCGCTCCGCCATCCGCTTCTTCCTCATGGCCCGCGCTCACTACGCTCGCTTCGGCTTCTCCATCCGCCGCGTGCTCACCGATAACGGTTCCTGCTACAAGCACGGCATCTTCCGCATGACCCTGCACCAGCAGCACGTCCAACACCGCTTCACCAGACCCTACACCCCGCGCCCCAACGGCAAGGCGGAACGCTTCATCCAGACCGCATTGCGCGAATGGGCCTACGCGCGTTGCTACCAGAACTCCTCAGAACGCGAACGGAACCTCGATCTTTGGCTGCATGACTACAACTTCCACCGTCCCCATGCTAGCCTCAACCTCAACACCCCTGTCAGCCGATCCGGTCTAAGTAGGAACAACCTCTTGAGCCTCCACAGCTAGGGCCAAGAAGAAAGTGGGCTTCAGAGACTGTGTGAGAACTGGTCTTTCGCCCCGCTGGGGCTTGTTCCTTTTCCACTTGAACCCACGGCTTACGCCGTGGGCTGTATTCTTGCGCCGCTTCGCGGCTGAAAACCGTGAATTCCATTCCACCGCGACTCTGCAATCGTAGCTCTCACACAGTCTCTTCAGCCCCTGAGGGCCGCGCCTCTGGACCTGAAAGGTATCGAAACACGTTATAGTGTCGAATCGCGGCCTATAAGCTGGTACAATCCGCTTGTTGAAATGAACCCCATTCCGTCAATCGTTACCGCAAACAAATCTCCAAGAGGATCTCTCATGATATCTATCCGAAGTTCTTTCGCGTTCGTGGTCGTGTTCGTAGTTCTAGGGTGTGCGTGCCTGGCGGCGCAGGAAGCGCAGGAAGGCCGCTTGCTGCGTTTCCCCGATATCTATAAAGACAAAATCGCGTTCATGCATGGCGGCGATCTGTGGCTGGCGTCAAGCTCGGGAGGCGCGGCCCGCCGCATAACGTCGCATCCGGGGCGCGAGTTGTTCCCAAAGTTTTCGCCGGATGGAAAGTGGCTGGCATTCACCGGCCAGTACGATGGCAACTTTAACGTGTATGTCATGCCGTCCGATGGCGGCCAACCGAAGCAGCTGACCTTCTACCAGGGACAGGCGCAGCCGCTCAGCGACCGCATGGGCGTGCTCAACCAAGTTATAGGCTGGACGCCGGACAGTAAGAACGTGGTTTTCCTTTCGCGGCACGATGCCTCGAATGGCTGGACCAAGCGCCCAACCACAGTGAGCGTCGAAGGTGGTTTGCCGCAGCCCATGCCCATGGATGAGGGCGGCCTGCTTTCGTTCTCCGCCGACGGCACAAAGGTCGCTTATAACCGGATCTTCCGCAATTTCCGGCAGTGGAAATGCTACACCGGCGGCTTGGCGCAGGACATCACCATCTACGACATCAAGAACAACGTCGTCGATCAGGTAATCCCGCACACCGATTACACCGACACGTTTCCGATGTGGTACGGCAACACGATTTATTTCACTTCCGATCGCGGGCCGGAACACCGGCTCAATCTCTACAGTTACGACCAGGGGAGCAAGCAGGTCGAGCAACTTACTAAGTTCGACGACTTCGACGTAATGTGGCCGAGCCTGGGCCCGGATGCGATCGTTTTCGAGAATGGCGGTTACCTCTACACCTTTGACTTCGAGACCCGGCAGGCGAAAAAGCTGACCGTCTATGTCAACGGCGAGCGCGACGAGGCCATGAAACACTGGGTGAGTGCGAGCAAGCAAATCACCGACTTCGACATCGCGCCCGACGGGAAGCGGGCCGTATTCGGGGCGCGCGGAGATGTTTTCACCGTGCCAGAGAAAGATGGAAGCACGCGCAACCTGACGCATTCCGCCGGCGTCCGCGAGCAACATGTGGCGTGGTCGCCGGATGGGAAATGGATCGCCTACGTATCCGACCGCACGGGTGAGGATGAGATTTACATCGCTCAGCAGGACGGACTGGCCGCCGAAGAGCAGATCACCAGCGGGCACAAGGGCTTTATGTTCCAGCCGATTTGGTCCCCGGACAGCGCAAAAATCGCCTGGGCCGACAAGGACCTGAAACTCTGGTATATCGACATCAAAGAGAAAAAGCCAGTGGCAGTCGACCGCGCCAAGTACGGTGAAATTATGAATTATAACTGGTCTCCGGACAGTAAGTGGCTGGCTTACGACAAGAACCTGGAGTCCGGCTATTCGGTGGTGTATTTGTACGGATTGGCCGATCAGAAGATCACCGCCGTGACGTCGGATCTCAATAATAGTTACTCGGCGGTGTTCGACCCAGATGGCAGATACTTGTACTTCCTGTCGGACCGCGACTACAACGAAGTGCTGGGCAACATAGACTCCGAATTCGCGAACCCGAAAACGACCCGCGTTCATGTGGTCACGTTGACGGCGGACGAGGCCTCGCCATTTCCGGCCTTGAGCGATGAAGTGAAGGTAAAAGAAGAGCCGGCGGCAGCCGCACCGGCGCCTGAGTCGAATAAGAAGAACGCAAAGCAAGCGCCAATCAAGAAGGAAGAAAAGACGGAAGAGAAATCCGCGCAAACCGAAACCAAGGAGCCTGCGAAACCCTTTAAGATAGATTTGAACGGCATTCAGGACCGGATCGTGGCGCTGGCGGTCCCGCCAGCGGTAATTCACAATTTGGACGCTTCCAAAGACGCGATTTATTACTCAACGGCGCCGGTCCAGGGGCTGTCGGGACCGCTCGCTGGAGAAACTTCGGCGATACACGCCTACGATCTGAAAGAACACAAAGACAAAGTTCTGTTGGATGGAGCGGAGCATTTCTCGCTTTCCAAGGATGGCTCGAAGCTGTTGTACCGGGGCGAGGGCGACGGCCAGACTGGAATTATCGATGCCAAGCCGCCGGACGCGCCCCACAAGGCGGGAGATGGCGCGCTTAAACTGGACGGCATGAAAGTTGAAGCCGATCCTCCCGAGGAATGGAAAGAAATGTTCAGCGAGGTCTGGCGGCAGGAACGCGATTACTTTTTCGAGGCCTCGATGAATGGAGTGGATTGGCAGAAGATAAAAGAGAAATACGCGCAGTTACTGCCTTATGTCGCCGATCGTTATTCGCTGACTTACATTATGGGCGAGATGATTGGGGAGTTGTCGAATTCGCACACTTATACGGGCGGCGGCGATTCTCCGGATCTGCATCCGGTGAACGTCGGATTGCTGGGCGCGGACTATGAAACCGACGCGGCCAGCGGCATGTATCGGTTCAAGAAAATATTTGCCGGGGAGAATTGGGACACGCACAACCGCTCACCCTTGACCGAGCCGGGGGTCAATGTCAAGGAAGGGGATTACCTGGTGGCGATCAACGGACGCGCGCTGCGCGCTCCGCAGACTCCCGACGAATTGCTGGTAAACACGGCCAATGAGGTGGTCACGCTTACCGTCAACTCGAAACCCTCGGCGGACGGCGCCCGCAAGGTGGTGGTGAAGCCGATCGACGACGAGTTCAACTTACGCGAATTGAACATGATCGAGACCAACCGCAAGAAGGTGGACGCGGCCAGCGGCGGACGCATCGGCTATGTCTATCTGCAAGACATGGAAGACGCGGGACTGAACGAGTTCGTCAAGCAGTACTTCCCGCAGATTCGCAAGGAAGGAATAATCTTCGACGTCCGCTACAACGGCGGCGGCTTCGTGGACCAGCTTATTCTTGAACGACTGCGGCGCGTGCTGGGGGGCATGGATTCGGCGCGCAACTGGGAGCCGGGCACGATTCCGGACAAGGTCTTTCACGGATACATGGCCTGCGTCACCAATCACTACGCCGCTTCCGATGGAGACTTTTTCAGTTACTTTTTCAAGCACTACAAGCTGGGGCCACTTATCGGCGAGCGGACCTGGGGCGGAGTGCGCGGCATTCGCGGGATGATGCCGCTGATGGATGGCGGCTACATCACGCGTCCGGAATTTTCTCTGTATGGGCTCGACAGCAAATGGCTAGTCGAGAACCACGGAGTGCAGCCGGATGTGGTGGTGGACAATCCTCCGGACCTGGTGGTGAAGGGACAGGATCCGCAACTGGAAAAAGCGGTCGAGATGCTGATGCAGCAGATCAAGGCCAATCCCAAGAAACTGCCGGCGGCGCCTGCAGATTTGCCGACTTATCCGGAGGGGCCGGGGCGGTAGGCAAACTACGATTGCTTGCGTGGGGACGGGGTTTTGCCCTGTCCCCGCGGACGCAGTGCGTCGATTTGTCTTTACTTCGGTCGCGGTTAGGGAGCCTCTGATCAAGTGTGGCGCGGACCTGCCCTGAGCGAAGTCGAAGGGGCCCTCGCCCGCGAAAAAGCCGCATCTTCGCAGTGCTCCTGGGGCAACGAGATACTTGTTCAGAGGTTCCTTAGGGAGAATCCAGAATTGCTGTAACCGCTGCTACAATTTTCTCCGCCACAGCGCTCCGGCGGCGCGCACAGTTCCCGATCAGTATTCCACTCCGGCCAGATAGAGGCCGCTGGCGGGCGCGGTAGGGCCGGCCGCGGTGCGCTCACGCGCGACGAGGATGCGGCGCAAATCTTCCCGGCTGACCGTTCCCTTTCCCATCAGGAGAAATGTGCCAACCAGGTTGCGCACCATGTGATGAAGGAATCCGCTGCCGCGGACCGTGTAGATGAGTTCGTCGCCTGCGCGCGCCCAGGTGGACGAGAAGATCGTCCGCACGTTGGTCGTGCCGGCATTGGTCGTTCTGCGCCGCTCGTCGGCCAGCGCAGCAGGAAGCGTTCCAGGCGTTCTGGATCGACCGCCGCGAACGAGGTGAAATCGTGTTCGCCCACGACCACGCCAGCGGCCGCAATCATCGCCGGCTCCTGCAACGGATACGGGTAATGCCACACATACCGCGCCAGAAACGGCGGACAGATCGCGGCGCGATACATGCGATAGCGATAGGTTTTGGCGCGCGCCGACTTGCGGGCGTGAAACTCGGGCGCGGCCTCGGCCACCTCCAGCACGCGTATCGACGGCGGCAGAATGTCGTTCAGGGCGCGCGCCCAATTTTCAGCCGGAATCGGGGACGCAGTACGGAAACTGGCCGCCTGGGCCAGCGCGTGCACGCCCGCGTCGGTGCGGCCGGAGCCCTGCGGCAGCACATGTTCCCCGCTCAAGCGTGCAATCGCCGAGGCCAGCGCGCCTTGCACGGTCGTCCGTCCGGGCTGCACCTGCCAGCCGAAGAAGTCCGAGCCATCGTAAGAAAGGATGAGTTTGAGATTGCGCACGTTCTTTTTCGAGTCCTAAGCTGCCCCAGAATCGCGATTGGCATCTACACAGTGTTACCGCTGCCGTGGCGGAATGCGCGGCGGCGCGTCAGCTATACTAGTTTACTTACGATTGATTTTGCCAACGATCGTTATTATTTACGATCAGTGAAAAAGTTTGCCTTTCCCCAGCATGGCAAGGCGAAGACTGCCTGGAAGAGAATGCAAGGAACTCTTGGCGGTGGTTGCACGTATGTACAGAGTGTTGGCGGAAGTGCGCATTGCCACGTCCGTTCCTTTTGATCCGGATAGCTGGAGTGCGATCGCTTAAGTGAAAGCAATGGAGATGATGCGAATGCAACATTCTACAGTGTTGAGTGCGTTTCAGCGGGCCACTTTTTTTCTGGCCATTATCACGATACCCGCGGTGTGGGCGCAAGATGCTTCGCCCGTGCCCAGCGCGCCGTCGGCGCAGAAGGCCGTGCCGCCGTCGTCGCAGCCGTTCGATGTGAAGGAGTACGCGAAACCGCGGTCGCATTTCCCCGACCCGATCGGCCCCTACACACCGCGCCGCGTAGAGCCGCCGAACTTGGCCAACACTCCGCGTATCGACCAGTTCATGCGCGACGGCAAGCTTTACATTTCAATGGACGACGCGGTCGCGCTGGCGCTGGAAAACAATCTCGATATCGCCATCGCCCGCTACAACCTGAACATCGCCGATACCGACGTTTGGCGCGCCAAGTCCGGCGCCAGCATTCTCGGGGTGAACAGCGGTATCGTGCAAGGCACGCTCGGCGGCGGCGTGGGCGGACTGGGCTCACAAGTTGGCTCGGGCCAGGGGGGACCTCGGTTGCATCGGGTGGCGCCGGCGCCGGTTCGGGTGGCCTGGTCGTATCAACCTTAGGCAGCGGCCCGCAGATCGCCAGCTTCGATCCCATCCTCACGAGCACGTTGCAACTCGATCACCTCACGTTGAATTGCAACACCCCGTTTTGCGGCGCGCACCAGAACACAGCAACCGCCAATTTCACTTACAACCAAGGGTTCCAGTGGGGCACGAATATGGCCATTGGCTTCAACAACAGCCGGCAAACTTCCGATAACGCGTACAATTTGCTCAGTCCGGCCCTGAATTCCAGTTTCCAGCTTAAGTTGACGCAACACTTGCTGCAGGGCTTCGGATTCGCCGCCAATACTCGCTTTATCCGGATCGCAAAGAACAACCGTGAAATCTCAGATATAGCGTTCCGCTGGCAGATCATTGCCACCGTAGGCCAGATCGAGAACATGTACTGGGATCTGGTATACGCTTACGAGAACGTCAGACTTTACCAGGAGCAGATGGCTTTCGCGCAGAAGACCCTCTCCGACACCCAGAAGCAGGTGGAAATCGGAACACTGGCGCCGATTGAAGTGGTCCGGGCGCAAAAAACAGTGGCACAAGATCAGCGAGACTTGACCGAAGCGCTGACCAATCTTCAGTTGCAGCAACTCCTCATGAAGAATGCGCTCAGCCGCACGCTCGTCGACCCGGCGCTGGCCGACGCCGAAGTGATTCCTACCTCAACCATGGAACTGCCCGCGCAGGAAGCGGCCGTCCCCACCCAGGACCTGGTGAACGATGCGCTCAGCCGCCGTCCCGAACTCGCGGAACAGCGTATCAACCTTGCCAACACCGAAATCAGCAATAAGGCCATTCGCAGCGCCCTATTGCCCACCGTCGATTTGTTCGCATACTACGGTGGCAGCGGCCTGGGCGGGGTCGAGTATCCCAATTACATCTGTGCGCCACCAGCGACCAACCCGTTGTGCGGAGGGGTCTCCACGCTCGGTCCCGAATATCTCTTACGGCGATACATTGCATCAATTGGTGAATTCCACCGCTCCCGACAAGGGCGCAGGCATCACGATCAACATCCCCATTCGCAACCGCGCCGCGCAGGCCACGCAGGCGCGCTCGGAATTCGAATACCGGCAAGCCCAGTTGCGCCTGCAGCAGATCGAGAACCAGGTGCGCATCGACGTGCGCAACGCGCAGTTTGGCGTGCAGCAGAATCGCGCCAGCGTCGCCTCCGCTCAGGCCGCCGTGGATCTGGCGCGCCAGTCTCTCGATGCCGAACAAAAGAAGTATGCGCTCGGAGCGTCCACATCGACTCTGGTGCTGCAGAACGAGGCGGACTTGACCCAGGCCGAATCGACGCTCATCTCGGCCAAAGCCTATTACGAAAAGTCGGAAGTCGAATTGGATCGGGCCATCGGTCTCCTGCTCGAGCATGCCGAATATTGAGATCGCCGACGCCGAGCGGGGCAGGTCACGCACATGCCGAATATTCCGCATGTGGTCGCGCGCCCCGTCGACCAACAGATGCCGGCGAGCGCACCGGCGCAACCGCAACCGTAGCGCCGCAACCAGTTAGATTCGATGGAGCGCCGGGCGTCCTCGCCCGGCGTTTCCATTTTGCGCCAAGCCGTCTATCGCGTATTCTCTCTGCGTGACGTTCTCAGCGATTGGCCGTGACTCGCGATGAATGTCCTCATATTGTTTTCGCACCGCTGGCGCGGAGGCAGGGCGGGCGGCGCCGAAACCTACGCCACAAACTTGATAAAGGGCTTGGCCG
The DNA here is from genome assembly GCA_963772155.1 of uncultured Acidobacteriaceae bacterium. Classification (GTDB taxonomy): domain Bacteria; phylum Acidobacteriota; class Terriglobia; order Terriglobales; family Acidobacteriaceae; genus Acidiflorens. The sequence goes on from CAVYVX010000008.1 coordinate 164,282, forward strand.
CCAAGGGCCACTCCATCGTCTTCGTGACCGGCAAGGCAGATGACGGATGCCGCCCCGGCCTCAGCGACGGTGTCTCTGCGCATTTCGAGCTGCCCCTCCAAACCATCAACCCAGTCGACAAGGTCAGAAACTATCGCCGCCTGGCGGAGATAGCCGCCGAACATGAAATCGAAATCATGCACGCACACCACCGGACCGCAGGGTACTTTGCCGAACTGCTCTGCCGAAGGGAACACATCCCTTATGTCGTCACCGTCCACGACCCCTGGCACGCAACTCCATTCAAGAAATCGCACGGCAAGGTATTTCGCCGCCTCATCGCGGTCAGCGACTTCCTGAAGCAGGTTATGATCGCCCGCTTCCATGTTCCGCCCGAGCGCATACGTACGATCCACAATGGAGTCGATCCGGGCCGGTTTGCCGGGATCGGCCGCGAGGAAGCCGCGCGCTTCCGCTCCGCATTCGGTGTGGGCGCCGAGGAAATCGTGCTCAGCCAGATCGGCCGCATCTCGAAAGCAAAAGGGCAGTTTGATCTGCTCCACGCACTAAAGTTGCTTCCGGCGGACCTTCCTTACCGCTGCCTCATCGTCGGCGAAGGCAAAAAAAAAGACCGCGCTAGCCTCGAACGTCTTGCCGAATCCTTCGGGCTAGGCCCGAAGGTGACGTTCTGCGGCTATCAGTCGAACATCCCGGTCGTGCTCGCTGCCACTGATGTCATGCTGCTGCCCTCACACCGTGAAGCTTTCGGACTGTCGATCATCGAAGCTATGCTCTCCAATGTTCCCGTGATTGCCGCCAGTACCGGAGGCGTTCCAGAGATCATCACTCACGGCAAGGATGGGCTCCTATTCCCGGCGGGCGACATCCCAGCTCTGGCCAGAGTCATCCTGCAGATGGTCCGCGACACGAACTTGAGGCGGCAACTCGCGGAAGCGGGACACCGTACCGCCATCGAGCGATTCCTGGTCGGCAGAATGGTCGATGAAACCGAAGCGTACTATCGGCACATCCTCGAAGAATCGAACAAGACCGCAAACCGCTCATCGGCGCATTCCCGGCGCAGACAGTAAAATGAACGAATGTCTCGATTAGTGCGCCGTCTGTTGGGCGAGCGCGTGTACCTCAAGCTCAAGCCTCTGGGCCATTATCCCGACTACCTCTGGTGGGTGCTGCGGGGCAAGCCGGCTCGCTCCCCGCATCTCCTCAAGCAGATGACGGTCGCCGAATACGGCCGCCGTTATGACCTGCATTGCCTTGTGGAAACCGGCACCTATTACGGCGAGATGGTGGCGGCGCTGCGCCAACGATTCGATCGCGTTTACTCGATCGAGCTCGACCCCAAACTGGCCGGGTACGCGCGGCAGCGATTCAAGGACGATCCGCGGGTGAAGATTCTCGAGGGCGACAGCGGTGTCTTGTTGCCGCAAGTCGTTGGGCAACTCGACCGTCCTGCCGTCTTCTGGCTCGACGCCGGCTACTACGGAGTCGACCTCGCCAAAGGCGACCTGGGCCGCCTGCTGACCGAACTGCGGGCCATTCTCTCCAGTCCCGTCAGAGAGCACGTAGTGCTGATGGATGACGCCCGGATGTTTGTGGGAACGGACAGCAAGTTCAATGCGGCCCAACTTGCCGCATGGATAGAGCGGGAGTTCCCCGACCGCAAAGTGGAAATCGTTCGCGACATTTTTAGGGTCACGCGCAGATAGGCTCAGGACGATTTTGTGAGGTTGCAAATTGCAACCGCCGCGGTTTGGTTTTGCGTTTTGTGCGCTTTCACGGCAGGGAACCGCCCGGGCGAGCTTCGATTTCATCACATTCGGAGCGCCCATCCGTCACAGCCCCCAGCGGCCACGCGGCTACGATGACAGAATGCAAACCCATGCAACAAAAGACGAACGAACACGGCGGCCTTCAGCAATCCGTCCCAGAGCAGCCGTGGTCCCCATCGAATCGCGGATCACGATCCTGCGCCATCAGAAAGTCATTCTCGATACCGCTTTGGCCGAGATTTACGGAGTCCCGGTGAAGCGATTGAATGAACAAACGAAACGCAACCGTAAACGATTTCCCGCGGATTTCATGTTCCAGCTGACGCCCCGCGAGAACAAATGTTTGAGGTCGCAATTTGCGACCACAAAGAATGGCCGCGGCGGCCGGCGCTCGCTGGCCTACGCCTTCACCGAACACGGCGCGATCATGGCGGCGACGGTGCTCAACTCGGAACGGGCAGTGCAAATGAGCGTTTTCGTGGTGCGCGCTTTTGTCCGCTTGCGCCAGATGCTGGCCGAAAAACAAAGAACTCGCCGGCAAGATAGCGGAATTGGAAAGGCGCCTGGAAACGCACGAAGCACGATCCAGGAAATCATCAAGGTCATCAGAAAGCTGATGAGCCCGCCGCCACGTCGCCGAACCAAGATCGGATTCGCCCCCGTCATCGCGGACAGGGTAATCGCGATCTGAATTTTACCTGCCGCCGCCACCGCCGCCGGGGCGGTGGGGAAGTGGGCGTCCCGTGCTGATTTCCAAGCACGCTGAGAATGTTGG
>CAVYVX010000009.1:0-206793 GCA_963772155.1 uncultured Acidobacteriaceae bacterium
CGTCAGCATGACTCGGCGGGGCGTGATGCCGAACCATCTCTACCCCATCCAACTCACTGCATCCGTGGGCCAATAAATTTTCATGCGCTCGCCGGCGTTTAGGCCTCTCGCGTGCAGTCGGCAGGGAAACTCTCTGGCCAAGGCTCTGCGGAAGAGAAGAATGGATGCAGGCCATGCTTCACAAATGCGCAAATCCAGCTTGCACGACTCCGTTTCGGTCCCTGCGCGAAGGCAAGTTGTTCCTGGCGGAAACTTTTCCCACTGATGTCGAGTCGAATTTCGACGGCAACCGGCGGAAGCTGCGCCGGCGGGAGCACTTCTGGCTCTGCGACGCTTGCTCGGCACAGTTCACGCTCCGTTTCGACTCCACGCTTGGGATGCTGACCGTCCCGCTCGGCGAGCGCGCGGGAGCGCGTTTCCTCACTCGAGCCGCGGCCAATAGTTGTTGACTATAAAACGGGCTCCCAATGGCTCATCGAATCATAACCCGCCCGCGATGTTGCGTTTGCGGTCTCGACGCGTTGCGCCACTCGGGATGGTTCCTGGTGGCCGAGAACCGCTGGCTCGATCACCTCAAGATCCTCTCGTGGCATTCCTTGCTCGCCTCGAACCAGGACATGCAGAGCGTGTGTTGCCGGGAGCATCTGAAAATCCTCATCGTCCATTGGCTGACTCATGCCAACCTTCTTTTGCCTGCGGCATACAACGCCCCCCCGCCCATTGGCAGCGGCCCGAATCTGCTCGATGCCGATTTCGACCCCGAATCAGTGGCCCACCTGATCGGCGAATTGGCGGTCCATCGCGAGTCTTTTTCCCGCGTCTGGTCGGGTTCGCCCCAGGCCTTGGAGTGCATTCTCAACGCTCTTTTCACCATCGGAGCTGAAGACAAGCCACAAGCGCCGAGTTTTCAGTTTTTCGACCCACACGAGTCCGCGCAAGGACTCTCGCTCCAATAAGGCGCTGGCAGCGGGTGTTCAATCGCGCAGCGAAACGACGTAGGACCGGGCGGCCAAAGCGGCGGGCAGATCGGCGGCGGCGCGAGCGGTAACGATCAGGTTGTAATCTTCACTGGCCCGCAGACGGCTGAACACCGGAGTCGCCTCGCGCGGCTCGACCAGCGCCAGATATCGCAGGAAGGCAAAGACGTCCCCGGTCGGCTCCAATCCCGGCGCGACGAACGAGACTTCTACATCTTCGTGATAAAAATGCCATGCCAAAGAAGCCGCCAGGCACACCGCTCGCTCATAGATGGCGGGCGGCAGGATTCCGGGGGCGGGGTTGTCAAACACTATGCGGAGCTTGCGTTCGTCCTCGCGGCTGAACTCGCGCACCTTGAGCGCGCCGGTGCGGGCCGTGGCTTTCCAGTCCACATGGCGGGCCGAGTCGTCGGGCATGTAGTCGCGGATGAGGTACAGATCGTAGCCGCGTCCGCGCACAAAAGTTTCGAACTCGCCGGTGACCATGGGCAGAACTTCCAGGAACCGCTCGGTGGGCTCGACGGCGGGATAGACGATCAGTTCGCGGGCCAGGCTGATGCGCCGGGTCTTCATCAGGAAGGCGAAGGGAAAGCGCGTGGCCAGACCGAAATTCTTTTCCGCGTAACGTCCGCGCGCCGGGAAACTAATTTCCAGATCGGCGCGCAGTTCCTGTCCGGGAGCGACAAACGGGAAATAAACGGATTCTCCGGCGCCTTCTTTGCCTTGGAAGATCGGTTTCTCCTCTTCCTCGCGCACCCGCCGCAGCCGCCGGTCGGGCAGGCGCAGCCACTGCTCCTGGGGCGCGCGGTTCGGAGGCAGGCCGAAAGTAGAGGCTTCCCAGCGCCAGCGAGCTTTGGGACTGGACTTGGCATCGGCCTTGCGCCTGGCGGGGACCACGCGCACCGAAAACGAGGGCAGCCAGCGGCTGGCGTTGCGCAAGAGCAGCCGCGCCAGCAGCGGACGCCCGGCAAAAACGTGTTCGGGCAAGTGCACATCGAGCGTGAGACTGCCGAGCACCAGCGCCGAGGCGATGCCGGAAACGAGGATGGCGGAGAGCAGCGCGGAGACGACCACGTAGAGCAGGTTGTTCCCGGTGTTGAGGGCGGCGATTCCGATGACGACGGTGATCAGGATGTAAATCATGCCGGCGCGCGTTACGTCGTAATCCATGGCTTCGCGGACGCGGCTCACGACCACCCGCCGCGCCAGGTAGGGCACGGTGGTCAGGCCGACGAACGTCGCCAGCAACAGCGCCGCCGACGCCATAATCAGAGTTCCCCACAGGCTGCCCGCCTCGCGCTCCACCGTGGAAAACATCGCCGCGGCGAAAGCCAGCGTCAGGCCCACCAGCGCCAGCAAGAATCGCACCCAAACCTGCGAAAGTCCCAGCCACGATAAGCGGGACGCATCCGAGTTTTGCGATCTGGTCTGCGCGCGTTCGGGAATCACGTTGTTAATCAGACTGTTCTCCGCTGCTAGAGCATTTCCCGAGTTTCTGTAGAGACGCGGCTTGCCGCGTCTCCGGCGGCGGGCGAGCGAGACGGGGCAAGCCCCGTCTCTACAGGAGGAAGAAGTGGTTCCAGGTTCCCTCTACAGCAAATCGGGAAATGCCCTAGGCGATGCTTCTACCAGCATAAAGCGGCGGAGGCGCGAGTGGAAGTGACGGAAGATATCTTGGGCGGAGAGGCAGAGCTAGTGCCGTGACCGTGTGATGATTACGCCGTGAAAAACGAGTAGCGCCGGCATCTTGCCGGCTGTCCCGGGGCGTCTCGCCCGTCCCGCCGGGCGGGGACGCCCGGCGCTCCACCAAAAAAATGGATCGACCGTAATAACAATCACGCGGTCACGGTACTGGCGAGCTTCTGATCAAGTGTGGCGCGGATCTGCCCTGGTTTGCAGAAGCCCCGAGCGGAGCGAAGGGGAAGGACCCCTACACTTTCGGACACTCTCACCGACGTTCTCAAGGCATTCTCCCCGCGCCCCGCGTCAATTCCCCCGCCAACCCACCCAGCACCAATCTGGCCTATGTATCTTTTTCCGAGACTGGTAGATAATGATCCCGACCGAGGGGGCCATGGGGATATCCATGGCCATTTTCGTCTAAGGCTGGAGTGCCCGGTACAGGCTGGCCCAATGTTCAAGACTGCGAGATTCAAAATCCACAATCCGAGCCGCCACAGGCAGGCGCAACTGCAATACGCGCTTACTAATTATCACCAAACCCTTAAGCGCGCTCTGGAAAAGGTCATCGCCGACCCAGAACTTTACGAACGCACACACGAGCCAGACAGGAAGGGCAAACTCCGGCCAAACAAATACAAGATAGCGAAATTTCTCCGTGTAATACCTCCGATGAATTGGGCGTTGGCTCCCTTGCGAGACTATTTGATCGGCGACGGAACGGCCATGCTGCTCAGTCACCTGAATAAAGCCTACAAGGGGAAGAATGAGACTAACCCTCCAACCGTCGGACGACTCGAACCGCTCTCCGAAAAAGAATATAGACAGGCATACAGCGAATTCGCCAGTTCGCATGCTTTCCCGTTGAAAGAGAAGCGCGTGGAGAAAATAGAGAAGGCCCGTCAGGATGGTCATCCACGTGTGGCAGATCGGCTTTACGAAATCTATTCCAATTGGGCGGTCACTACGGCGGCGGGCCTTCTTCTGCGGCGATTGGAGGGCGCTATACCCAGGCCCATCGAATTTACACACTGCGAGTTCAAACGAGGATTCCTGCTTGCCCGCAAAGGAAACCGCTATTACGTATTCGTTCGTCTTTTTGGGGAAAATAGCAAATATAAAAAAGTCACAATCCTCGACGAAGGTTTCGTCGACTGCAAGACCAATGGTGAGATCGGAGGGAAGAAATATCCTGGCCTCATCTTCCCGTTGGAGCTTGGCCGGGAATTCCATCAACTCGAATACCTGACCCATGGTAGTCCGCAGAGCGCCAAGCTCGTAGCCAAACGAAATGAAGCTGGGGCATACGATTATTTTTTTCACATTGCTTTTGAGTTCAAGCCCGAACCCATCCCTGCAACTTCCGTTCTCGGCATTGATCGGGGCGCGACCAAGCTTGGCGCGGGCACACTCCTCAACCTCGATGGCAAACTCATTCAATCCGGTATAGACCTCGATGGCAGCGCTTTCTCAGCGGAGATGAAGCGCTTGCGCGCGATCATCGCCGCGAAACAGCGAAAGGGAATACAAAAATCTCGTACCTTCAAGCTGCGCGGACGCAAGGCTGACATCATCCTTGGCGAATATGCCAACCGCATTATCCAGATAGCGACGGAGAACCGTTCCCAAATTGTCTTAGAGGCCATCAATCAGCGTTTCATGTCTGGAGTTCTTACCCAAAGCCAGTTTGGGAAGCTCAAATCCATGCTCGACTACAAGGCCGAACGCATCGGACTACCATCCCCTATAGAAGTCCCCGCTGCATATACCTCGCAAACCTGCGCAGCTTGTGGACACAAAGATTCGGCCAATCGCCCCAAGAAAGATGCCGCCGGCAAGAACATTCAAGATGTGTTCCTTTGTGTCCATTGTGGATACCATGCCAACGCCGATCACAATGCCAGCGAAATTATTGCCCTCAGAGGCATCCATCAGATGCATAATGGAGGAAAGAAGTTCAGGAAGTTTGAGGACTTTCAGCCTTGGTTGAAGGACCTCGTAGGCCGGGACGAATTACGCGCTCAACGAGTGCGCGATCCAGTAGTTTCTTCGGCCTGATACTGGCGATCTGGCGAATGACGATCTACTCTGTAGATTGCGTAACCGACCGGGCCGCTGGTTTCGAACAGCCGTGGTGCATTACCCGATGGCCTGTGCCTGAAGGTGGTCTTCGACCAAACAGCACCAAAAATCGCGTTTCGCGCTACAGAGGAGGCTGGATTGCATCGTTTTTCAGGCGATGATTATCATGCAAACATTTTGCCTTGATTGAGATGCGGCTCTCCGGCTGAAGACGAGCGCGCTTTCACGGCTGACTGAAACTTCGCTGGGTACGAGGTCGAAACGATATTCGGCTGAAGACGAGCGCGCTTTCACGGCTGACTGAAACCTATTGGGTACCGGAAGGTCAAACCAAAGTGCTGAAGACGAGCGCGCTTTCACGGCTGACTGAAACTGATACGTTTGGGCATTCGTAATTGCGAAGCTGAAGACGAGCGCGCTTTCACGGCTGACTGAAACTTTTTCGTGACCGTGGCGCTGGCCAGTGTTGCTGAAGGCGAGCGCGCCACACGGGCGCGGGGAGAATTCCCTGATACGCCCAGGTGAACGAGAGGATGCAGGGGTCCTTCGGCTCCGCTCAGAGCGAGGCCCTGAGCTTGTCGAAGGGATGACAGCTCAATTTTTTGACAGCCGAGGGCGGCTGTCCCTACACGCCATGCCTGGGTGACGTAAAGTCGATTGTGTAAAAGCGAGAGGGTGTAAGTTGGCTTTTTGCCTGACAAGCAGAAGCCGATCCGAAAGGAGACCTACACCCCATGGCGAAGATAATCCCGATCACCGAGCATTTCCAACATTTTCTGGCGGAGATGAAGGAGAGTTTTTGGGGCGACCTGCAAGGCGAGGTGCAGCGGGCGGCCAAGAAGTTCTTCGAGTTGTTGAGCGAGCGGCAACGCGACCGGTATATGGTGGATCGGCGCTATGGCCGATCGTCGGCCCGCAAGGATCATCGCAACGGATACTACCTGCGGGATTTTGTCACCCGCTTCGGGACGTTGCGCTTGCGCATTGCGCGCAGCCGCAAACGCGGGTTCCTGCCCCAGGTCATCGGGAAGTTTCAGCGGCGGGCCGACGAGGTCTGCCTGCTCATCCGCGAAGCGTTCCTGCGCGGGATCTCGACGCGCCAGGTGGGACGGCTCGTGGGCACGCTGACCGGAGAAGTGGTGAGTGCGCAAACCGTCTCGCGGCTCACGCGCGACCTGGACGAAGCCGTGCGCCAGTTCCATCAGGCGCCGCTCGAAGACGAGTGGGCCTACTTGTTTCTGGATGGCGTGAGTTTGCGGGTGCGTCGGCCGAGCGGCCGGCAGCGGGTGCAGATGCTGGTGGCCTACGGCGTGCGGCGCGACGGCTCGCGGCAACTGTTGGCCTTTCTGCGCAGTTCGGGCGAAAGCCAAAGCGCGTGGGAGGGGTTGCTCGGGGACCTGTATCGGCGCGGACTGCGGGGCGAGAATCTGCTGCTGATCGTCACCGACGGCTGCGCCGGACTGGCGGCGGCGATTCCGACGGTCTACCCGCGGGTGCTGCATCAGCGCTGCTGGGTGCACAAGATGCGGAACATTCTGGAGCACGTGCGCAAGCGCGACTATGACGAAGTGAAACGGGATGCCCAGGCGATCTATGGGGCCGACAGCCGACGCCAGGCGGAAGCGGCTTTTCGTCACTTTCGCCGCCGCTGGCAGCGCGACTACGGTGCCATGGTGCGGCGACTGGAGCGCGATCTGCCCGAGTTGCTCTCGTTTTTCACCTTTCCCCGACACCTGTGGAAGAAGCTGCGCACCACTAACATCATCGAGCGCTGTTTTGTGGAGGTGCGAAGACGGACTCGGCCGATGGTGTGCTTTGTCAACGTTGCCAGCGTCGACCGAATCATCTATTCCATCTTCCAGCGCTTTAACCTGGAATGGAAAAACCGCACCCTCAAGCTATTTACACAAGCAGCTTGACGTCACCCATGCCTGCCTCTGGTTTGTATTTTCCAGGTTGGCGGCGTATAGTGGGCAATGAAAACTGTTGTGTCGTAGTGTCAGGATTGCCGAAGCACACCAGTGGGCGAAAGCCCACTTTTTAGTTTGGGCCGATTTGCGGGGCGATGCGCAAGCCGATGCGCAAAAACGATGGGCGCGGCTGCTAGGGCGCAAATTGCTGAAAACATGGCTGTAGATCTAGATAAGGTTCGGCGGATTGCCGAGCGAGTGGCAGCTTCGAGCGGGCTGGAAGTGGTCGAAGTGGAGCTCTGCGGGGCGGGTAAGCACCGCATGTTGCGCGTGTTTATCGATCGTCCTGGAAATGATCGTCCTGAAAACGATCGGCCCGGAAATGCCCGGCCCGGAGCGCTGCCCGCGGCGCATCGCCCTGGCGGTGTGACGCACGAGGATTGCTCGGCGTTCAGCCGCGAGTTTGGGACGATCGTCGAAGTTGAGGATGCAATGCCGGGCGGGCCGTACGTGCTGGAGGTCTCTTCTCCGGGACTGGACCGCAAGCTGACGAAGGCGGCGGATTTTGAGCGCTTTCGCGGATGCCGCGTGAAGTTGACCACGCGAGAGCCGGTGAACGGCAACCGGCATTTTGAAGGGAAGCTGGAGAGCTTCGAGAACGGAAAGCTGCTGCTGGATCTGAGCGCGGCGCGCAAGAATAAGAAGAAGATGAGTCCGGAAGAAGGCGCGGCGGCAAAGGTGGAAGTTGAGTTGGCGAACATAGAGAAAGCGAATTTAGTGCCCGAAATATAGTTCTCAGTTCCCAGTTCTCAGTTCTCAGGAAGAGCGAATCATGGGAACTGAGAACCGAGAACTGAGAACTGAGAACTGACTTTTATGGCGAGTGAGCTCTACAACATCATCGAAGGGGTCAGCCGGGAGAAAGGCATTGATCCGCAGATTGTGGTCAGCGCGGTCGAGGACGCCATTGTGGTGGCCACGCGCAAATACTACAAGACGCAGGAAAACCTGCGCGCTGTGCTCGACAAAGACAGCGGCAAGATCAACGCCTATGCGGTGAAGTCGATCGTCGAGACTCCGGAGCAGGTGGAAGACGCGGACTTGCAGGTGACGGTGGAAGAGGCGCGGAAGCTGGATCCGGCGGCGGAAGTGGGCGGAGAGCTGCTCATTCCGAAAGTTACGGAAGGGATTCTGGGACGGATTGCGGCCCAACTCGCCAAGCAAGTCATCTTCCAGAAGGTGCGCGAGGCGGAACGCGACACGGTTTACAACGAATACATCGGCCATGTGAACGAGATCGTGAATGCGACGGTGAAGCGGATCGAGGGGCCGGACGTGATTCTCGATATCGGCAAGGCCGAAGCCCGCATGGGCCGCAAGGAGCAGTCGCGTCTGGAATCGTTCGCGGTGGGCGAGCGCATTCGGGTGGTGATCGTGCGCGTGGAAAAAGCGGCGAAAGGCCCGGGCGTGGTCGCTTCACGCTCCGCTCCGGAACTGGTGCAGCATCTGTTTCAGACGGAAGTGCCGGAGATTTACGACGGCACCGTCATGATCCGCGCGATTGCGCGGGAAGCGGGCGAGCGCACCAAGATCGCGGTGATATCGAAGGACAAGGACGTGGACGCGGTCGGGGCCTGCGTGGGCATGAAGGGAATGCGAGTGCAGTCGATCATCCGCGAGTTGCGCGGAGAAAAGATCGACATCATCGAGTATCACGAGGACCCGGTTACCTTCGCGGAGAAAGCGCTGCAGCCGGCGAAAGTCAGTAAGGTGACGATTGTGGATGCGGCGGAAAAGCATCTGGAAGTGGTGGTGGACGACACGCAACTCTCGCTCGCGATTGGGAAGAAAGGGCAGAACGTGAGGCTGGCGGCCAAGCTGCTGGGCTGGAAGATCGACATCAAGAGCGAGGAAGAAAAGCGCCAGGAAGTGGAACAGCAGATGTCGGCGATGGTCACGCAGACGGCGACTCCGCTGGAAAATATTGCCGGACTGGGCGAAGGGCTGGTCGAGAAGCTGAAGGCGGCGGGCGTGAGCACGGTGGAGTCGCTCGCCGATATGACGCCGGAGCAACTGGAAGCGATTGAAGGCATCGGCCCGAAAACAGTGGAAAAAATCAGCATTGCGGTCAATAATTACTTCGCCACGCTGGATGGCGGCGAGGCGGGCGCCGCCGCTGCATCGGAAAGCGCGGGAGAAACCGTCACCGAAGCGGCTTCCAGCGAGAATTTGCCGGCGGAAGGCGGGTTGGAAGCGGAGCCTCCCGAAACTGCCCCTGCCGCGGCCGTGCTGGCCGAAGCGCCGCCGGAGGAAGCAAGCGCCGGGCTTTTGACGGAAGAAGCGCCGGCGGAAGAAGCTGCCACCGAAGCAGCCGCGACTGAAGAAGCCCCGGAAGACAAGCAGAGCTGAACAGGGAACGTGGCGGGTTCGGAGTTCGATCCGGACCGGAAGCGCGGGCTTCGTCGAATGAAAGCCAGCCGAAAGTAAGTTGGAAGTTAGTTGGAAGTTAGTTGGAACGGGGATTTGATGAGCTTAGAACCTGTCCGGAAACTGTTGGGTTTTGAAGGGTACGGGCTTCAGCCCGTACGTACGAACGCAAAATGATAGGGGGCTTCAGCCCCCGAGGGGCGGCATGGCTTGCAAACTCATTCCCTCAGCGGCTGAAAGCCGCGTCGTTTTGTAGCCTCAACGGACGGGCTGAAGCCCGTCCCCTTCAAAGCGTGAGTTTTTGGACAGATTTTAGAGATGCGAGCTTGGATATGCGACCTTAGAGAAGCGAAATTGGCTCGGCGGACGGGGCAGAGCCCCGTCCCCACACGAGCAGCGGGACAAGAAGAGGACACGACGGCGGATGAGTAAGATTCGAATCAACGATCTGGCCCGTGAGTTGGAAGTCAAGAGCAAGGAAATTCTTGACGTGCTGACTGCGGTGGGCGTCACGGAGAAGAAGACGCACTCCAGTTCTCTGGAAGATCACGAAGCGGAACTGGTGCGGAGGCATCTCCGTGGCCGCTCCGACGCGGCGCCGAGTTCGGCGAAACCTTCTTTGCGCGCCGCTCCCGGCGAAGAAGCGATCAAGACCAAGATCGACCTTTCGCATATTTCGCGGCCCGGCGACGTGCTGCGCGCCATCACGCAGCTCAAGGAAGCCGGCAAGCGTCCGGCGGCGCATCCGCCCGTCCAGCCCCCGGTCGCGGCACCGGCGATGGAAGCGAAGAGCGAAGCTGGCGCCGCTCCGGTAGCGCCTGCGAAGGCAGCGCCGCGCAAACCCGCTGTCGAAGCTCCAGCTCCTGCGCCGCCGAGACTGGTGACGCCGGGTTCTGTAGCCGCTACCTACCGCCCGCCGGCGGTCGTAATTCCGCCCAAAGCTCCCGCGCCGCCACCCGCCGCGACCCCATCGGCTCCGGTTTCATCCGCTCCCAGTGCGCCGCCTGCGATCGCCGTTCCGCCGCGAGTTGCCACTCCGGCAGCGCCGGTAGTAAGTCAGCCGCCAGCGGCGCAGCCTCCCGCGACTGCACCGGAAACCGACAATGTTGTGCAGATGCAAGCCGCGGCGCCCGCGAAGCCAGCGGCCCCGCTACCGCCGCGCATGATCATGCCGCAGACCGGCCCCCGCCCGGTGTACAAGGCGCCCGTGCTGCCTCCGGGCGCAGCTGCGCGTTCGATACCGGGACGGCCCGTGCCGGGGCAGCCGATTTTTCAACGCGCGGGACGAGCGCAAGCCCCGGGAACGGCGCGTCCGCCGCTTCGTCCGGGTGAACGCCGTCCCATGCATCCGACGCGCGTCGCGCCCGCGGGAACGCGTCCGCTGGGCGTAGGCCCGGGAGCGGGAATGGCTCCGCCGGGAATGGTGCGTCCGGGAAGCCGTCCGGGAGCTCCGTCTCGCCGTCCGGGACAGAGGTATGTGCCGCGAGGCGTGAAGGAAGGCCCGATGAAGGGCTACACTCCTCCGCCGCGCATGAGCCTGAGCAACGAGCCTGCCCCGATCACGCGCAACATCACCATTACCGAAGGCATCTCGGTGAAGGACCTGGCCGAGAAACTGGGCATTCGCGCCAAGGATGTGATCGCGCGGCTGGTGGTGCGGGGCGTGTTCGCCACCATCAATCAAACCCTCGACGCGGAGCTGGCCAGCGAGATGGCGCGCTTCTTCGGGGCCGACACGGAAGTGATCAGCTTCGAAGAACAAGCGGCGAAGGATACGGCCGCGGCGGCCGAGAGCAGCGAAGAAGGCGTGGAAGCGGTGCCGCGTCCGCCCGTGGTCACGATCATGGGCCACGTCGATCACGGCAAGACGACCCTGCTCGATTCCATCCGCTCGACCAATGTGGCCGGAGGCGAGGCGGGCGGCATCACGCAGCACATCGGCGCATATAAAGTTTCCATCACCGACAAGGCGTCTCCCGCCTACGGACGCGAGATCGTGTTTCTCGATACGCCGGGCCACGAGGCATTCACGCGCATGAGGGCGCGCGGCGCGAAAGCGACCGACATTGTGGTGCTGGTCACGGCGGCCGACGACGGAGTGATGCCGCAGACGATTGAAGCCATCGACCACGCGCACGCCGCCGAAGTCCCCATCATTGTCGCGGTCAACAAGATCGATAAGCCGGGCGCGCTGCCCGAGCGGGTCAAGAAGCAACTGGCGGACCGCGGCCTCATGCCCGAAGACTGGGGCGGAAAGACCGTGTTCGTGGACGTTTCCGCCAAGCAGAAGACGAACCTGAATCTGCTGATGGAAATGATCTGCCTGACGGCGGACTTGCAGGAATTGAAAGCGGCCCCGGGACGAGCGGCCAGCGGCGTAGTGCTGGAAGCGAAACTGGACCGCGGACGAGGCCCGGTGGGCACGATCCTGGTGCAGAACGGCACGCTCCGCGCGGGCGACAACTTCGTGGTCGGGAACGTGTACGGAAAGGTCCGCGCCATGTTCGACGATCGCGGCAAGCCGTTGAAGGAAGCGCCGCCCGCGACGCCGGTGGAAATTATCGGTCTGGAAGGTCTGCCGCAAGCGGGCGATCAGTTCGTCGTGGTCACCGACCGCGAGAAGGCGCGCGACATTTCGGAATACCGCGAGCAGAAGGCGCGCGAAGCGGAGCTCGCCAAGAGTTCGCGAGTCTCGCTCGAAGGCCTGGCCGAGCAGTTGAAGACGGCGGGCATGAAGGAACTGAACGTCATTCTGAAGGGCGACGTGCAGGGCTCGGTCGAAGTGCTCAGCGATGTGATTGGCCGCCTGTCGAACGACAAAGTGCGGCTGAAGCTGCTGCGTTCGGGCATTGGCGCCATCACCGAGACCGATGTGCTGCTGGCATCGGCGTCGAATGCCATCATCATCGGATTCAACGTGCGTCCGGAGCGCAAGGCGCAGGAACTGGCCGAGCAGGAAAAAGTCGACATCCGCTTGCATTCGATCATTTACGAGCTGCAGGACGAGATCAAGCGCGCCATGACCGGCCTGCTCGAGCCGACGATCAAAGAAACCTACCAGGGACGCGCCGAGGTGCTGGAAACATTCCGCATCCCGAAAGTCGGGACGATTGCCGGTTGCCGCGTGAGCGAGGGCCTGATTAAACGCGATTCCGAAGTGCGCCTGCTGCGCGATAACGTGCTCGTGTTCAAAGGCAAGGTGGCGTCGCTGCGGCGCTTCAAGGACGATGCCTCGCAAGTGACCAGCGGCATGGAGTGCGGCATCTCCATCGCGAACTACGGCGACATCAAGACCGGCGACGTGATCGAGGCGTTTATGACGGAGAGGATCGCGGCGGAAGCGATCAAGTAAGTTGAATGGAGCGCCGGGCGTCCCCGCCCGGCCCCCTGCGGGCGTTCCTACGGACGGGCGAGACGCCCGTCGCTCCATTATTTGATTCATCACCGGATCAATGTGATGTGGCTCCTAGCTAACGGTAAGAGAGCAGTGCTAGGGCGTGTCATCAAATGAGCCAAATGACGGTGGCGGCGAGGTGGATGGCGGCGAGGAAGTTGCGCGCGGTTTTATCGTAGCGGGTGGCGATGGCGCGATACTGTTTGAGTTTGGCAAAGAAGTTTTCAATCCGGTGGCGCGCCTGATAGAGATCCCTGTCGTATTCGCGCTGGATTTTGCGGTTGGCTTTGGGCGGAATCACCGCCACTTTGCCCGCCTGCGCCAGCGGAATCAGAACCCGCTCATCGGCATCGAAGCCTCGATCGGCGAGCACGATGTCGGCCTCCACCAGCGGCAGCAGCACGTCGGCTCCCTCCAGATCGCACGCCTGTCCGGGCGAAAGATGAAACCCGGTCGGGTTGCCGAGGGCATCGACGGTGGCATGAATCTTGGTGCTCAACCCGCCCTTGCTGCGTCCGATGGCCTGGTCCGAGCCCCCTTTTTACGCGCCCCAGCACTGTGCTGATGCGCGCGCACGATGGTCGAATCGATCATCGCGTATTCGTTGTCCGCATCCGCCGCCAGATGCTCGAATAACTTCTTCCACACCCCGCGCCTCGCCCACCGACTGAACCGCGTATGCACGACGCGGAAGTCGCCAAAACGTTCCGGCATGTCCCGCCATGGAATCCCGGCCCGATAGCGATATAACACGGCCTCGACAAACAACCGATTATCCTCGGCCGGACGGCCCACCGAACCCCTTCGACCCGGCAACATCCCTTCGATCCGCTCCCACTGATCGTCCCGTAACCCGTAGCGCCGCACTCCCATCCCACAAATCTATCGGCAACTACTCCTCACCGCATATATCCAATTTGATGACACGCCCTAGATCTCTACGTGTGTATCCTTACGAATACCGCCGCCGTCTGCCTCATTTTCAGCCAGACTTCAAGATAATATTCACGACTTTCTGCACTTACCTTCACTGGACCCTACCTCCGGCAGCGAGAACAATTGTTGTCGATACGTGCTTGGCTGGTAACGGTTTGAAATTTGACCTCTACGGCTTGGTCGTCATGCCGGATCACGTTCATCTGGCCCTCGTGCCGGCTTGTCGTTCACAAGGGTCCGTTCCCATAGCGGAGATCATGCAGGCCGTCAAAGGCGCCTCGGCGCACCGCATCAACAGACTTCTGAATCGCTGGGGTAAAGTCTGGCAAGAAGAATCCTTCGACCGTGCGTTAAGGAAAGAAGAGCAATTCACGGATAAGCTTTATTACATGCTGGGGAATCCAGTGCGGGCGGGTCTGGTTAGCAATCCACTGGACTATCCCTGGATATGGCGAAGGACAGGACCAACGGTTGTCAGTGCGGCGCCCTAACATCAATGGAGCGCCGGGCGTCCCCGCCCGGCGGGAATGCCAGATCTGGACGGGCGGTGACGCCCGTCACTCCATCGCAGAGAAGAAAGGGCGTGGCCCCACGGCCGCGCCCTTGATCTTATATCCTTCCGTCCCAGAGTCTACTTGCGCCGCTGGGCCGCGTGCGGTCAAATCAGCGGCCGAACCAAAGTCGCAACCCATGCGGCGAGGTTAGTTCGAAGCCGATTTCGCGATGGACTTTGGCGCGGGCCCGGGGGCGGGCTTGGAGCGCAGCACTTCGCGGACTTTCCTGGCGAGATTCTGCAGCGTGAAGGGTTTCTGCAGGAACGCGGTGTTGGCGCCGAGCGCGCCATGGGTAACGACGGCATCTTCCGTGTAGCCTGAAAGATAAAGCACGCTGATGCCGGGACGAAGCGCGAGCAGCTTCCTGGCCAGTTCGCGGCCGCCGATGCCGGGCATGACAACGTCGGTGATCAGGATATCGATGTGTTCCTTACAGGACTCGGCGACGCGCAGGCCGCACTCGCCATTTTCGGCTTCGAGCACTTTATAGCCGCGGGCCGCAAGGGTCAGGCGCACCAGTTCGCGCACCGATTCCTCGTCTTCCACCAGCAAGACGGTTTCGCAGCCGCTGGCTTCGCTCTGCTCGGACGTGGCCGGCATCAACTCTTCGGCGGGATCTTCCACGCGCGGCAAATAAACGTGGAAAGTCGTTCCCGCTCCAAGCTCGCTTTGGGCGAATACATATCCATTGCTCTGCTTGACGATGCCGTAGACGGTCGAGAGGCCGAGGCCGGTCCCTTTTCCTTTTCCCTTGGTGGTAAAGAAGGGCTCAAAAATGCGCGACTGGGTTTCCATGTCCATGCCGTGCCCGGTATCGGAGACCGAGATCACGGCATAACGTCCAGGCTGGATAAAGCGGTGTTCGCTGAGGCTATGGCGCACGGTAACGTCGGCGCTCTGCACGGTGAGCCTGCCGCCTTCGGGCATGGCATCCTTGGCATTGACGACCAGGTTCATGATGACCTGCTCGATCTGGCCGGCGTCGGCGCGTGCGTGTAAGCTTTCGGGCGACAGGCGCGTCGCCAATTCGATGTTCTCGCCGATCAGGGGCCGCAGCAGGCGCTCCATGTCGCCGATGACGCTATTGACGTCGACCACCTTGAGTTCGAGGAGCTGCTTCCGGCTGAAGGCCAGCAACTGGCGCGTGAGGGTAGTGGCGCGGTCGGCGGCCTGCTGAATGGACTGCACCTTGCTGTGCATGGCGCTGCCCTGTTCCAACTGCTCGAGCAACACCTCGGTGTATCCGTTGATCACCATCAGCAGGTTGTTGAAGTCGTGGGCGACGCCGCCGGCAAGACAGCCGACGGCATCCATTTTTTGCGACTGGCGAAGCTGCTCTTCGAGCTGACGCCGGTCGGTGATATCTTCGGCAATCAGCTCCAGTACTTCTTCGGGTTCGTCGGTGAGGGCGGCGGTGCAGCCGCTGAGGCGCACGACGATGACTTGGCCGTCCTTGCGTTTCCACTGCACTTCCACGCCCTTCAGGCTTCCGGCGCGGCGATTGTCCTCGGCCAGCCGGTCCAACTCTTGGGGATTGACGAAGACCTCGGACCTGGCATCCAGCCGCAGAAGGCCCTCCACCGATTCATACCCGAGCATGGCGATCAGCGCCGGATTCACGTCCAGGAACCTGCCGCCGACGGTGCAGCGGCAAATGCCGAAGGCTGCGCTCATAATCAGCGAGCGGGAGCGGGCTTCGGAGCGGCGGAGCGCTTCCTGATAGCGCTTGTGCTCGATGGCCGCGGCCAACTGCTGCGAAACAAATTTCAGGATCTCGCGGTTGCGTTCGTCGAAGCGGATGTTTTCGTTGTAGGACTGGACGACCAGGACGCCAATGCAGGCCGTACCGCTTTTCAGGGGAACACCCAGCCAGTCCAGCGACGAAGTGCCGAGCCGTTCCACTTTGCCGCGCCGCACCAGTCCCTCAAAGACCGCGGGTGTTGCCAGCAAGGGCTCGCCCGATCGCAGCACGTACTCTGTCAGGCCGCGGCCCATGGGCCTGGGCGCGGGGACGGGGTCCACTTCATCGACGAAGTAGGGAAAACTCAGCAACTGCGACTGCGGATCGTAGAGGGCGATGTAGAAGTTGCGCGCATTCATCAACTGGCCGACGATGTTGTGAATGGCGGCGAAAAACTGTTGCAGGTCTTCGGCCGACTGGCTGCGCGCCGCAATGGCGTACAAAGCCGCATTCAGCGCCTCGGCGCGCTTCTGCTCGGTGATGTCGCGATAGGAGACGTAGGTCCCAATTCTTTTGCCGTCCACCGTTATCGAAGAGGTAGAGAGCAGCACCTCGGCCAGGGAGCCGTCTTTTCGCTGGCGGCGGGTTTCCAGCAGGAGTTTGGATTCCGTCTTGGTGCACTCGGCAATCCAGGCGATTTCCGCATGACGATCAAGTGGCACGATGAGCTCGCCGATCCGTTTTCCCGCGGCCTCAGCCGCGCTATAGCCGAACAGGCTGGTGAACTCCCGGTTGATACGTAAGATACGCAGCTCTTCGTCGACAATACTGATCGCTTCCGGCGCATTCTCGATGATCTGCTCGAAGCAGGCTTGGTCCAAGGTGAGAGGGATTTCAGTGCCATGTCCGTTGCTGGGCGAAGGGGCTGGGGCGGTGTCCGAAGTGTGGGTGAGGATCGGCGCCGCGCCGCGCTCAGAGCCTTCATGTTGCGCCAGCGGCAGTTCGGCCGACGTTTCTGCCGGGGCGATTTTGTCCCCCATACGGCCCTTCCCCAGATTGACTGACGATAATGCGATGGTAAGCGAACTGTAATATTTGCCGATAGTTACGGCAGTAACGAAGGTTACGAGTGGACGTAACCGGACAAGCCGGTGGTGGGCCAATTCCGTGTTGCTGGGCCGCGAGCTTCGAGCTGTGAGCTTCGAGCAAACCGGATGCCGCGCAGCGGCATCTAAGAATCTGTCCAAAAACTGCTGGGTCTTGAAGGGTACGGGCTTCAGCCCGTACGTACAAGCGCAAAATGACAGCGGGCTTTAGCCCCCGAGGGGCGGCATGGCTCGCGAACCCATTCCCTCAGCGGCTGAAAGCCGCATCCTTACTGTAGTATTGAACGGACGGGCTGAAGCCCGTCCCCTTCAAATCTTGAGTTTTTGGACAGGTTCTTATGCCAGGCCGTTCCAATGCCGACGAAGCCGTGGTTCCCGCCCCGCCGTCCGCACCGGCACAGCCCGCGACCCCGCTCGACCTGCTCCCACCGGCCAGCCTGACCGAACCGCTCTGGCGGTCGCTTGCCGGCAATCTGCGCGACACCTTCGCGCCCCAGAAGTTGCCTCCCCTCCAACTTACTTCGAGGCCCGTGAATGTTGGCCTGGCGCTGGGCGAGCGCTTGCGCCTGCCTTGGTTTCGCACCGTGTTCACCAACATTGGCGACATGCTCTCGCCGGAAACGCTGCCGCCGCTGGAACTGGAATCGCGGCCCGTCGATGTCGGCGAACTCCTCACCGACCGGCTCAGCCACTTCTGGTGGGGCTCGCTGCTGCGGAATCTGGCCGATCGCGTGGCGCCGGAATCGCAGCCGGCCCTCCATCTGACTGCCAAGCCGGTCCAGGACATTATTCCGAAGTCGTGGATACTGCTGCCGCTGTGGTCGGAAGTCGTGGATACGCCGAAGGTGTACTATCCCGACCAGCCGAAGCTGGCCGATGCCGCGAGTCCCACCCAGCCGCGACCGGCGGCGCTGCAGCGGGGAGCTCTGGCCGCGGCTCTGGTCGAAGTTATGGCTAAGGAACCCACCGCCGCCGACCTGCTCCGCGACCTGCGCCGCTCGCGCATTCGGCAACGCATCTGGATCGCGCTCGCCGCCGCGCAAATTCTCTACATGGCCGCCATGGCCTTGGGGAAACTCTGATCGTAGGTTCGATAAATCGTAGGAGGCTGCGGAAAAAGTCTGATTTCGCGCCCCAGCCCCTAAAGGGGCGACTGATTCCGAAGGACTTGCGGTATCGCTAAAGCGATACCCTGATACGAAACCGGAGTTTTTCCGCAGCCTGATAGGTCCGATAATAGGCCCGATAAATGGAGAAACTCCGATTAAGAAGAATTTTCTCGACGCGCTCTTAGCCGTGCTCGCGGGCAACGCGATTTATTTCCTCGTCATGCCTCATCTGCCCGGAGTGGCGCGGCATACGCTGTTCAAGGAAGATTGGGGGCTGCTGCTGGATTTCGCCATCTGCGCGGCGATCTTTGCGGCAGTGAAGTATACAAGGCGGGATAAAGATGGAAAATGAACAGCCGGAGAGAGTTGCCGCCGATGCCGTTTCCGTAAAATGTTTCCGTAGCATAGAGAATTTCTGCGAGAGTATTCTGCGCTGGTCGACGGCCAAGCGACTATCCACGGAAGGCGCTTGACGAGCGAACAACTTACTTGGCAGGCTGCGGAAAAAGTCCTCCACGGCGTAAAAAACTCACCTCAGGCGCTAAAGCGCGAACACATTTTCAACAACTTACGGCACGAGTAAACTCGTGCCCTTCCCAAAACCCATCCGAATCAGAGTTTTTCCGCAGCCTGTTAGGTTCGCACAATATAGTGACATTATGGTGACATTTTCAGGATTGTCATCCCGACCCTGAGCGAAGCCGAAGGGGAGGGATCTGCATTTCGCCCGCAGCAAAACTGCAGATTCCTCGCGCCAAAACCGGGCGCTCGGAATGACAATTTTTTTCTTGACGCGTGCATCCTTCCCACCGAAGCGTCACTATAATGTGCGATCCTCAATAAAGCTAATAGCTAAGAGCCAAAGGCCGATTGCCAAATGCCGATCTTCCGCAAGCCTCTCCCCAACGTCGAGCATCCCGAGATGCCGGCCGACGTTGTCATCGTCGGTGGCGGGCCGGCGGGCATGGCCTGCGCGCTGCGGCTGTCGCAGTTGATCGACGAGCACAACACGCGCCATCCCAAAGCCCTGCTGAGCAAAGAAAACATCTACGTGCTGGAAAAGGCGCGCGAAGCCGGGCAGCACTGTCTTTCCGGCGCGCTGCTCGATCCGCGCTCCATGAAAGAGCTGCTGCCGGGATTCGAAAACGAAGCCCCGCTCGACGCCCAAGTCCACAAACAAGCCGTTTACTTCCTGACGCGCAAAGGCAAAGACAAAGACCATTACCAGCTTCCCCTCACGCCTCCGCCGCTGCGGGACCACGGCAACTACGTCATCTCCATCAACCGCTTCGTGAAGTGGCTGGCGGGCAAAGTCGAAGCGGCGGGCATCACGATTTTCACGGGCTTCGCCGGATCGGAATTGCTTTACGACGGCGATCGCGTCACCGGCGTGCGCACCGACGACAAGGGTGTCGATAAACAGAACCAGCGGAAATCGAATTTCGAGCCGGGCTACGACGTGAAGGCGAAGGTCGTCGTGCTCGCCGAGGGCGTCCGCGGATCGCTCACCAAGCAGCTCATCGAGAAGTTCGACTTGATGAAAGACCGCAACCCGCAGACCTATGGCGTGGGCGTGAAAGAACTGTGGGAAGTCCCGGCGGGCCGCATAGAGGCGGGCGAAGCGATTTACACGATGGGTTATCCGCTGACCACGAGGGAATACGGCGGCGCGTGGATTTATGGTTGCAAAAACAACATGGTTTCGCTCGGCTTCGTGACCGGGCTCGATTATCGCGATCCGCGCCTCGATCCGCAGCACGTGCTGCAAGCCTTCAAGCGGCATCCGTTTATCGCCAAGTTGCTGGCGGGCGGCACCATGGTCCGCTACGGCGCCAAGGCGCTTCCTTACGGGGGATGGTGGTCGTTGCCGCCACTCGGCGGAAATGGATGGATGATCGTCGGCGATTCCGCCGGCTTCCTGAATTCCGCGCGCCTGAAAGGGATCCATCTCGCGATCAAGAGCGGAATGCTGGCGGCCGAGACGGCGTTTGAGGCACTGGCGAATTCCGGCGCGTCGGCGGCAAAGTTATCGGAAACGCTGGGCAAATTCCAGCGGCGCGTCGAAACCAGCTGGATACAGGATGAGCTGTGGCCGGTGCGCAATTTCCATCAGGGATTCAAGCATGGCATGGCCGCCGGGATGTTGAACACCGCGCTGCAAGAGATTTTCGGCGGCAGCCTGCGCCGCCGCGTGTCCTCTCATGCGGGCCATGAAAACTTACAGCCAATCGCCAATCTGCCCGCCGATGGAGGCCCGGAAGCGCACCTGCTTGGCCCCGCCAAGGGCGATGGCAAGCTCACTTTCGACAAACTCACCGGCCTTTATCATTCCGGCGTCAAGCACGAAGAGGACCAGCCGGCGCATTTGCTGATTCACGATACAAATATTTGTAACGACCGTTGCCTGAAAGAGTTCGCAAACCCGTGCCAGAACTTCTGCCCCGCGAACGTTTACGAGATGGTGGAGGACGCGGGCGCGCCCCACGGCAAGCGCATCAGTCTGAATCCCGCCAACTGCGTGCACTGCAAGACCTGCGACATTCAGGACCCTTACCAAATTATTACCTGGGTCCCACCCGAAGGCGGCGGGGGCCCGAGTTACGACGGTATGTGAAGCGAAAGGCCAACAGCTAAAGGCTGACAGCGAAAGGCTGGTTCCTATTCGCAACCGGGTATATACTGCTCCCGTACTTTTGCAGTTACCCGGCTATGACTGGGCGCGGGGCACATTTTATTCATACCGCTCCGTGAATTGAACGCTGGCGCAGGGGCCTTAATTATGATTCGCCCTGGGCGGCTGGCGGGGGTGGGGACCGCTCGCGCGGCGCTTTCCCCGAGAGAGGTGTTAGTCGTGGACGTCTCTACTGATTCGTTTCCTGTTTGTTTTTGTCGTCGCCCTCGTCTGCTTTCTCATTCATCCCTTTAACTTGCCCAGGAACCTGGATGCCGCCGCCGGTCTGCTGATCGGCGCTGCCATTATCGTTTTCGAGTGGAGATTGCGCGCGGTGAGCCTGAGGCGCCTGATCGGGGCCGCCTTCGGCAGCGTGCTCGGCATCTTTGGCGCTTATCTATTCGCGCTCGTGATTCGCAACAGCATCCCTCCGGGCGCGGTGCAGAGTTTTCTGCAGATCATGGTCATGATGGTCATGGCCTACGTGGGACTGGCGGTCGGCGCCAACAAAGGCGACCTGCTCAACCTGGCGGCGCTCGGCGGCGTCTTTGGCGGCGAGAAGCCGGGCAAGAGGAGCTATAAGATCCTCGACACCAGCGTCATTATCGACGGACGCATCGCCGACATCGCCGAGACCGGGTTTCTCGACGGCCTGATTGTGATCCCGCAGTTCGTGCTCCGCGAATTGCAACTGGTGGCCGATTCCGCCGACTCGCTCAAGCGCAATCGCGGACGCCGCGGCCTCGACATTCTGCAGCGTCTCCAGAAAACCGCCGCGGTCCAGATCCAGATCGTCGAAGACGACTTTCCCAGCGTCCGCGAAGTCGATGTGAAACTCATCGAACTGGCCAAGCTCTATGAAGGCAAGATCATCACCAACGACTTCAATCTCAACAAAGTCGCCCAGTTGCAGGGCGTGGCCGTGCTCAACATCAACGAACTGGCCAACTCGCTCAAGCCCATCGTCCTGCCCGGCGAAGTGATGCGGGTATTCATCCTCAAGGAAGGCAAGGAATACAACCAGGGAGTCGCCTATCTCGACGACGGCACCATGGTGGTCGTCGATAACGCGCGCAAGATGATCGGCAAGACCATTGACGTTTCGGTGACCTCGGTCCTGCAAACCACGGCGGGCAAGATGATCTTTGGCAAGTGGGATGAACGCATGACGGTCCGCCACGACGCCAAAGCAGCGCCGTTGCCGCAAGTGGGCGCGCTTCCGCTCACACCGGCTGGCGCGCCCCCCTCCGACCCGGCAAAGAAGTCCGCGCCGCCGGTGGCCGACGGCGTCGCCGACTAGAGGCTGTTAACGGCTTTTCGCGGCGATACGTTTCGCGCCGTGTACACCTTGCGATATGTGGATGCGGTGTACGTCCTTCACGCATTCCAGAAGAAATCGAAGACCGGACGCGAAACGCCACGCCGGGACATCAATCTGGTAAAACGACGGCTGCGCGAAGCCGAACAGATTGACAAGGAGAGAGTGTCATGAACAAGAAAGAATACGAGCGCGGCGGACGAAACGTGTTTCAGGACCTCGGCCTGCGGAACGCCGGCGAGCACTTCGTCAAGGCGCAGCTTGTTTTCAAGATCGACACGCTCATGAAAAAGCGCGGACTAAAACAAGTCGAGGCAGCCGATCTCTTCGACATTCGCCAGCCCGATGTCTCCAAGATGCTGCGCGGCGAGTTCCGGCAGTTTTCCGTGGAGCGCCTTCTCCGCTTTCTCGTGGCGCTCGATCAGGACGTAGAAATCCGCGTGAAACCTCATCGCTATGCGATGCATGCCCCAGCCCTGCATGTGTTCTAAATAGAGAAACAAACCTACTCCTGCTTTTGGGTGGCGCAGCGCCGGGGTCCCCAGCACGCCCGGTTTTGGCGTGATGGGGTGGAACGGTTTACCGCTGCGATAAGCGGTTTGCCTTCTCCACAAACGGGAAGGGCACGAGTTTACTCGTGCCGTTAAATCGCCGAAAATGCGGTTGCGCTTTAGCGCCTGCGGGCAGCCGTCGCCTAGGTTAGTACGGGCGCAAACCCGAGGCCGCGGTATCTGGGCCGTGGACCGTGGCGGAGACCGGCGCAAGCTCTTGGAGCCGCTGCTGGAGCGGCGAGAACGCTTTGTCATCCGCTCCACCGGACAGCGCATGGTGCTCGACCGGCGGCGTCATCGCGTGACGCTCGACCATTTGGGGGCCTGCTGCCGGCTTCGCTATCAGGCCCAAATCGTCAAGATCGAAAACGGCCAGGAAAAAGTCCACTTACTGCGTTACGGCGCGGAACCGTTCCGCCTCTACGCCCTGGCCGACGGAATCCGCCACCTCCTCTCCCGTTCCAGCCCCAGCCCTCCCCCTCCAGACCCATCCCCTAACTACCAGCTTGAACTGCTACTCGAATAGCGAGACAAAATAATGAGGAAAGTCCTGGGATATCTGCCCTTGACAAGCGTGGGTCTTTGGGCTAGCTTGCGCTCGTTGGCAGGAAGCGGGTTTCCCACGCTGGTTTTGCGAGTACGTCCGGCTCCTTTCGCACTGAAACTCAACCATCCCACCCTCCCAGGCGCCGTTGTCGAGGTCAAAAAGATGGGGTTGAACTCGATTCCATAATAGGCCATCATAGATAAAGGAGTGGAGTTATGAATCGCTCAACGCAATATCGGACATGGATTCGTGGAATACTCGGGCGAGCGGCAGGCGCCGCTCTGGCGTTGGCGATCTTGCTGTTTACGGTCCCAGGACAAGCACAACAAACGCCACAGGTATTGCACAATCACGTCCGCCCGGTAGTTGCCAGCGGGCAGGCTGTGCCGGTGGGTCATCTTCCCCTCACCCAGCGTTTGCAACTCGCCATCATGCTGCCGCTCCGCAACCAAGCTGAACTGACAGATTTACTGGATCGGCTTTACGACCCAACCAGCTCCGACTACCGCCAATTTCTTAGTGTGGCCCAATTCACCGAAGGGTTTGGGCCCACGGAGCAGGATTATCAAGCGGTGGTTGATTTCGCCAAGGCCAATGGTTTCACCGTGACGGACACGCCTGCGAATCGCCTGCTGGTGGATGTCAACGGCTCGGTGGCGCAAATTGAAAAGGCTTTTCATGTGGTGATGGTGGTTTACCGGCATCCCACGGAGGACCGCACTTTCTATTCGCCGGACCGCGAGCCCTCGCTCGATCTGAGCGTGCCGGTGTCGCACATCGCCGGGCTGGATAATTTCTCCATCCCGCGCCCCAGGCTAAGGAGAGCGCCAGCAGGGAAGGCAATCCGCAGCAACCTCACCGGCTCGGGGCCGGGTGGCCAGTACCTTGCCGGTGACATGCGGGCGGCCTACTACGGCGGCACCGCGCTGACCGGGAGCGGCCAGTCGGTCGGGCTGATGGAGTACGACGGTTACGACATGAGCGATGTGACGGGTACTGAGGACGGAGTCTCCTACAGTGTCCCCATTAACAACGTGCTGATCGACGGCGCCAGCGCGGATTCGGACGGCGACGATGGCGAGCAGGTGCTGGACATCGTGCAGGCGATTGGCATGGCTCCCGGCCTGTCCCAGGTTCTCGTCTATATTGCGCCCATGGACGATGACTTGGGTGACGTGAACATCTTTAACCAGATGGCTGTAGACAACATTGCCAAGCAACTGAGCAACTCGTGGGGCTGGGATCCGGATGACCCTTCGTCGGACGATCCCATCTTCGAGGAATTTGCGGCGCAGGGGCAGAACCTCTTCGTGGCATCTGGAGATGACGGAGTCCTTACCGGAGATAATTCTACCGATTACGAATATCCGGCGGACGACGCTTACATTGTATCTGTGGGCGGAACCGACTTGACCACTACTGGGCCTGGTGGCTCCTGGAAATCGGAAACGGCGTGGTCATGCAAGAGTGTCAGCAATTGTAACAATGTCGGCGGCAGCGGCGGCGGTCCCAGTGACAGTCCTCAGGATACACCCATTCCGAGCTGGCAGTCGGGAGTACCCAATTCGTCCAATGAGGCTTCGACAACCCTGCGCAATGTGCCGGACGTGGCCATGGAAGCCAACACAAACAACTACAACTGCGACGAAGGCGACTGTGGAGGAGGTTCGGGCGGCACCAGCTACGCGGCGCCGACCTGGGCTGGTTTTCTCGCGCTGGTCAATCAACAGGCTGTGGCCCACGGCTACTCGTCTGTGGGTTTTATCAACCCAGCCATCTACTCGATCGGTGAGGGCTCCAACTACAACAGCGACTTCCACGACATTACCAGTGGAGAGAACGGCCCTAACGGAAAGTACAACGCCGTTACTGGCTATGACGATGTGACCGGATGGGGAAGCCCGAACGGCCAGAACCTGATCAACGCCCTAGTAGGGGCAGGGTTGCTTGCCCAGAGCATCACGTTCACCCAGAACGCACCGGCGAGTGCGGCGTACAACAGCAGCTTCACGGTGGCGGCCAGCGCCAGCTCGGGCTTGGCGGTGACTTACACGTCTTCCGGGTCGTGCAGCAATGTGGGCGCGACCTATACGATGACCAGCGGCAGCGGAACGTGCTCGGTGATTGCGAACCAGGCGGGCAACAGCATCTACGCGGCGGCGACGGTCACACAGAGCGTAACTGCGATGACCGTGAGTCCCCCGCCCCTAATGTGCACCGCGAACCCACCGGGCAACGTGCCCTATAACAGCACCTTCACCGTGACGTGTACAGGTGGGAACGGCAGTCCCTTGTCGTTTGCGACCAGCGGGGTGTGCAGCAGAGTGGGCGCCGCAAAGTTCGTCATGACCAGCGGCTTCGGAGTGTGCATGGTGACTGTAAACCAGGCGGGCAACAGCAACTATTCGGCTGCGCCGCCGTTCACGCTGTCCGTAAACGCGACTCAGGCGTCGCAGAGCATCACGTTCACCCAGAACGCACCGGCCAGCGCAACCTACAACAGCAACTTCACCGTAGCGGCCACGGGCGGCGCAAGCGGGAACGCCGTGACCTTTACGAGTGCCGGGTCGTGCAGCAATTCGGGCGCGACTTACACGATGACGAGCAGCACGGGAACGTGCTCGGTGATGGCGAACCAGGCGGGCAACGGCAACTACGCGGCGGCCACGCAGGTCACACAGACTGTGAGCGCGACTCCGGCCCCTCAGACCATCACGTTCAGCACAAGCGCACCGGCGACGGCGGTATACAACAGCAACTTCACCGTGGCGGCTACGGGCGGCGCAAGCGGCAACGCCGTGACCTTTACGAGTGGCGGGTCGTGCAGCAACTGTGGGCGCGACTTATACCATGACGAGCGGCACGGGAACATGCTCGGTGATCGCCAACCAGGCGGGCAACAGCAATTACTCGGCTGCACCTACGGTCACACAAACCGTGAGCGCGGCTCCGGCGAGTCAGACCATCACGTTCAGTACAAGCGCACCGGCGACGGCGGCATACAACAGCAACTTCACCGTGACGGCCACGGGTGGCGCAAGCGGCAACGCCGTGACCTTTACGAGTGGCGGGTCGTGCAGCAATACGGGCGCGACTTACACCATGACGAGCGGCACGGGAACGTGCTCGGTGATCGCAAACCAGGCGGGCAACGGCAACTACGCGGCGGCCACGCAGGTCACACAGAACGTGACTGCGACTCCGGCGACGCAGAGCATCACGTTCACCCAGAACGCACCGGACAGCGCAGTCTATAACAGCAACTTCACCGTAGCGGCCACGGGCGGCGCAAGCGGCAACGCCGTGACCTTTACGAGTGGCGGGTCGTGCGGCAATGTGGGCGCGACGTACACCATGACCAGCGGCACGGGAACTTGTACGGTGATTGCGAACCAGGCAGGCAACAGCAACTACTCGGCTGGGCCGCCGGTCACGCAGAGCGTGACTGCGACTAAGGCGACGCAGAGCATCGCTGTCAGTCAAGCCGCTCCCGCAACCGCGGCCGACAACAGCAGCTTCACGGTTGCGGCATCCGCCAGTTCGGGTTTGGCGGTTTCGTTTGGCAGCTCGGGCGCGTGCACCAACGTACTCGGAACGTATACGATGGACTCCACCAAAGTCGGCGCGGCTTGCACGGTGAAGATGAGTCAGGGAGGCAACGGCAACTATGCTGCTGCGTCTAACGTGACCGAGACCACAACCGTAGCGAAGCCGATTGCGCCGACGGTGAGCTTTACCGGCGCGCCAAGCAGCGCTCCGTACCAGTCCACGTACCAGGTGGCGGCAACAACGAACGCCAGCACTACCCCGATCATCACGGCGACCGGCGCCTGCACGATCAACCCCATGACTCTTATTGTCACGATGAGCAGCGGCACGGGAAAGTGCAACCTGACAGCGGCGTGGGCAGCGGACGATGTCTATGCGGCCGCTTCCCTCAAACAAACCACGACTGCGGAGAAGATGGCCCCCACAGTTACCTTCACCGGCGCGCCCGCCAGCGCGTATTACCTGTCCACCTTCACGGTGGCGGCAACGACGAACGCCAGAACTACCCCGACCATCACGGCGACACCGGCCAGTGTCTGCACGATCAGCGGCACCACGATCACAATGATCAGCGGCACTGGGACGTGCAAAGTGACCGCGAAGTGGGCGGCGGACAGTAACTATTTGGCCGCTGCCGTTACACAATCCACCACCGCGTCGTTGCTAACCAGCACAATTAGCTGGGCGGCGCCGGCGGCCATTACTTACGGAACGCCGTTGAGCGCAACCCAACTGGATGCGACGGCGAACGTTGCCGGCAGCTTCAGCTATTCGCCGAAGGCAGGCACGATTCTGGCGGCGGGCACGCAGACTCTGTCGGTCACGTTTAAGCCGACACCCAGCAAGAACTACGCGGGGGCGGATGGCAGCGTGGAGCTAACGGTGAATCCGGCTAACACCACCACCATCATCAGCAAAGCCACTGCTCCCAAGGCGACGCCTCTAGTGGTGACGGTGACCTTCGCCGTGGCCTCGCAGAATGTGGGGAGCAAGGCCCAGCCAACGGGCACTGTGACCGTGACCGACGGCATCTCGGCAACCACCTGCGCGGGAACGCTGGCGAGCGGCAACGGCAGTTGCATATTAACCTTCGCGTCCGCTGAGACAGCGTCATTGACCGCAACCTACTCGGGCGACGCCAACGACAATGCGAGCGCCTCCACTCCTGCGTTCGCTGTGACGGTGCAGTAGATTAGCTGCGCTGAAGAATTGCGGCCCAGGAACCACCCCTGGGCCGCACGCTTTTTGCCCCAGAAAAGAACCTCGCTTATGACAGGAAGAATTCCTTCGCCAGCGACAGCCACTCCCGGTCGGGGATCTGGGCTGTCAGGCCGCTCAAGACGACAATTTTGGGAGTTTTTCCGCAGATTGTCCAACCACCTTGCCGTTTGGCTTTTTCCTGGCATTCAGTGTCTGGGAATTCTAGGTAGTTCTCTCGCGCAAGGGGCGCTACAATACTGGCAATGGGAACGGTGACCAACGTCACAAACCTTGTGGCTCCTGTCATAACTCAATAACGGGAAAAGGCTTAAACTGCAAACGGAGCCCAAATCGAGACTTGTGACTGGCCCGCGAATGCCTGTTCAACAGGCTCGAGATGGGGACGCGAATGACCTGTGCTCACGACGATACCCGGCGAGACTACCCCTTGGGGAGAGGTCCGCACGAGTTCTTTGAAGACCAGGTGGAGCGCACGCCCGATGCTCCGGCGCTGACCATGGGCGCGGAGCGAATTTCCTACCAGGAGCTGAATTCGCGCGCCAACCGTCTGGCGCATTTTCTTCGCCAGCAAGGGGTCGGGCCCGAAAGCCTGGTGGGCGTGTACCTGGATCGTTCGTTCGATACGGTGGTGAGCTTGCTCGCCATCCTCAAGTCCGGTGGGACTTACCTGCCGCTGGACCCGAAGTTCCCGGAAGAACGGCTGGCGTTCATGCTGGTGGACTCGGAAGTCTCACTGCTGCTGACACATTCTTCGAAGCGGGAAAGTCTGCCGAAAACGACGGCGCGCGTTGTTCTCCTTGACCGGGAACGCGAGTCGTTGGCGAAGGCTCCGGCGGCGAACCTCGGCTCGATCGGCGACGCTGATCGTCTCGCCTATCTGATTTACACTTCGGGCTCGACGGGGAAGCCCAAGGGAGTGATGGTCCCGCGGGGGGCGCTGGTCAATTTTTTGTTGTCGATGGCGGAAACGCCGGGGATGGCCCGGTCCGATCGGCTGCTGGCGGTCACTACAAGTTCATTTGACATCTCGATCCTCGAATTCCTGCTGCCGCTGGTGTGCGGCGCCGAGATCGTCATGGCCACGGCGGAACAGGCTGCGGACGCACGCGAGCTGCAACGATTGCTTGAGCAGCACGCGATCACCGCGATGCAGGCGACGCCGACGACCTGGCGCATGATGCTCGAAAGCGGCTGGGAAGGGAAGAGCGACCTGCGCATTTTTTGCGGAGGCGAGGCGCTGACTGCGGACCTGGCTCGTCAATTGCTGCCGCGCTGCCGCGAACTTTGGAACATGTATGGGCCGACCGAAACCACCATCTGGTCTTCGACCGAACGCCTCATCTCCGCCGACCAAATCTCACTCGGGCCGCCCATTGCCAACACGCAATTCCATGTCCTCGATGAAGAGCGCAAGCCGGTTGCCCAGGGCACGCCGGGCGAGCTTTGGATTGGCGGCACGGGCTTGGCTCGCGGGTATCTCAAGCGCCCCGAGCTGACGGCCGAGAGGTTTGTGAACGTCGCCACGGGCGAAGGGCCCGATGCGCGGCTCTACCGCACGGGAGACGAAGTCCGCTATCGCGCGGATGGCACGCTGGAATTTCTGGGGCGGCTGGACCAGCAGGTGAAGCTGCACGGATTTCGCATCGAACTGGGCGAGATCGAAAACGCGCTGGCAAACATCGAAGGGATCGCGCAGGCCGTCGTTATTCTGCGCGAGGACCGCCCGGGCGACAAGCGCCTGGTCGCGTATTACACGGGCCGCGAAGGCTTGAGTTCCACAGCACTAGCGCAGTCCTTAAGAACAACGCTGCCGGACTACATGGTGCCTTCGGTCTTCGTGCGGGTGGAGAAGTTTCCGCTGACTCCGAACGCCAAACTCGACCGCAAGGCGCTGCCGCGGCCCGAGGGCAAACGGCCGCTGCTGGCGCAGGATTTTATCGCTCCGCGGACAGCGGCGGAAAAGCAACTGGCGAAACTCTGGTGCGAGCTGTTGCAACTGGAAGAAGTGGGCATCGACGACAGCTTCTTCGATCTGGGCGGCAATTCGCTGGCTGCGGTGCGCATGGTGGCTCAGTATCAGACGCGCTATGGGCGGGAGATTCCTCCGGTCAAAGTTTTTCAATATCCCACGATCGCGAAGCTGGCGGAATTTCTGCAAGAGGAAGAGGGCGAAACGAAGTCCGACTTGGTTGCCGAGGCCGAAAACCGGGCGCGGCGGCAGCGCCATTCGCCAGGCAAGCCGCAGGACGGGAACGACGGCGCGCGCGATGCGGTCGCGGTGATTGGCATGACCGGGCGCTTTCCGGGCGCGGCCAATCTCGATCAGCTCTGGCGCAACCTTTGCAATTCCGTCGAATCGATTACCTTTTTCACGCCCGAGGAACTGGGTCCCGGCATCGACCACCATCTGCGCAACGATCCGGACTACATACGGGCGCGCGGCTTGATCGAGGGCGCGGAGCTTTTCGATGCGGCGTTTTTTGGCATCAATCCGCTCGAAGCGAAAGTCATGGACCCGCAACAGCGCGTTTTTCTCGAACTGGCGCAGCAGGCGCTGGAGAACGCGGGGTACGATCCGGAGCGCTACAAAGGGCGCATCGGCGTGTTTGCGGGCATCGGCGACAATCACTACTACACAACCAATCTCCTGACCCAACCCGATTTGTTGGCGATGGCCGGCAAGCTGGCCGTCGAGTACGGCAATCAGAAGGACTACATCGCGCTGCGGACGGCGTATCTGCTGGATCTGCGTGGGCCGGCGGTCAGCATGAATACGGCGTGCTCGACCACGCTCTTAACGGTGGACCTGGCCTACCGCTCGCTGCTCGATTATGAGTGCGACATCGCGCTCTCCGGCGGCGTTGACATTACGGTGCCGCAGAAGAGCGGGTTCCTTTATCAGGAGGGAGGCACGTTTGCGAAAGACGGCCACTGCCGTCCTTTTGATGCCGATGCCACCGGGACCATGTTCTGCGATGGCGCGGGCGTGGTTGTGCTCAAGCGGCTCGCCGATGCGCTGGCCGATGGCGATACGATTTATGCGCTGATTCGCGGCACCGGCAAGAACAACAACGGCGCGCGGCCCGCTTCTTTCCTGGCCCCGAGCGTGGACGGGCAGGCGGAGGCGATTGCGCTGGCGCAATCGAATGCCAACGTTCCCATCGAGACCATTGGCTACATCGAGGCGCACGGCACGGGCACTCCGGTGGGCGATCCCATTGAATTCGATGCGCTGCGAAAAGTTTTTGAGAGCAAGACAGGGAAGAAACAGTTCTGCTATATCGGCTCCATCAAAGGCAACATCGGGCATCCGACGAATGCCGCCGGAGTGGCGGGCCTGATCAAAGCGGCGCTGGTTCTCGATCGCGAACAAATTCCTCCGACGCTGCATTTCAAAACGCCGAATCCAAAGATCGATTTCGGCGGCAGTCCGTTCATCATGGCCGATAAGCTGATTCCTTTCCCTCGGGGAAAGGAAACGCGGCGCACGGCGGTCAGTTCGTTTGGCTTTGGCGGGACGAACGTCCACGTCATTCTGGAAGAAGCGCCGGTGGCGAAGGGCGCGCGCGCTTCGCGCCCGTTGCAGCTATTGCCGCTCTCGGCCAAGAGTCCGGCGGCGCTGGCGGCGTACAGCCACGCCATGGCGGAGCATCTGGCGAGCGCCGCGCCGGAAGTTTTGGCGGATGCGGCCTACACCTTTCAAACCGGGCGCAAGCAGATGGCGCACCGGCGCTTCGTGGTCGCCGCCGATTCCGGCGAAGCCGCCAAACTTCTGCTGCAACCAAATCCCTTGCGCTGCGGCAGCAAACGCTGCGAACGCCGCGATCCTCCCGTCGTCTTTCTTTTCGGCGGCCAGGGCACGCAATACGTCAACATGGGGCTGAACCTCTATCGCGACGAGCCGCTGTTCCGCGCGGTGGTCGACGATTGCTGCGAACATCTCAAGCCGCATCTGGGGCGGGATCTGCGCGAACTGCTTTATCCCCAGAGCGGAGATGAGAAGACAGCCCAGATTTCGTTGCAGGACACGTTCTTCACCCAGCCCTCGATTTTCGTGATCGAATACGCGCTGGCGCGTTTCTGGCAAAGCCTGGGCATCGAGCCGGCGACGATGGCCGGACACAGCATTGGAGAATTTGTCGCCGCCACGCTTGCCGGCGTGTGGGACCTGGCCGACGTGCTCGGCATCGTCGCTCTGCGCGGGCGCTTGATGCAGGACTTGCCGCGCGGCTCCATGATGGCGGTAAGCAGCAGCGCGGAAGCGATTAGAAAAATTCTTCCGGCGGCGATTCAGATTGCTTCCAACAATGCTCCGGCGCTTTGCGTCGTGTCGGGGCCGGAAGCGGATGTCGTCGAATTCCAGAAGCGGCTCGAAGCGGATGGCATCGTATGCCGACACCTGCACACTTCTCATGCCTTCCACTCCGCGATGATGGACCCGATGATTGGGCCGTTGCGCGAGGCGGTCGCCAAAGTGAAGTTGCGCGCTCCGGCGCGGCCGTTTGTTTCGACGGTCACGGGACGGCCCATCACCGCCGCGGAAACGACCAATCCCGCGTATTGGGCCAATCATGCGCGTTCAACGGTGGAGTTTTCGAAGGCGGCGCAGTATCTCAAGGAGCAGGGACACGACCTGTTCCTCGAATGCGGCCCGCGCTCCACGCTGTGTTCGTTGACCCGCCAGCAGTTTTCACCCGCCCATCCCTGCATTGCGATTCCCACGTTTGCCGATACGGCGGAGAACAACACCGAGTGGGCGACCTTGCTCTTCGCCCTCGGATCGCTGTGGCAGAACGGCGTGTCCATCGATTGGGAGGCTTTTTACACCAACGAAGAGCGGCGGCGCATACCATTGCCGACTTATCCGTTTGAGCGGCAGCGGTTCTGGGTCGAACCGGCCGCAGTGGCGCCCGCCGCGCAAGGCGTGCGGAGCGCGGGTTCCGTTGCGGCCATTCATGCCCCAGTTGAGGCATTGGTTGAGTCGATGGCTGCTTCCGCGGCGCCTGAGAGCGTTGCATCGGGAAGTTCGCCAGCGTCACGCCCATCTTCACGAAGCGACCGCATCGCTGCGCGTGTCATCGATCTGCTCATGCCCGTCTCTGGACGCGAACGCTCGCAAATCGACACTGCGGCCACCTTCATGGAACAGGGATTCGACTCGCTGTCGTTGACGCAGGTCGCATTCGCCATTCGCAAGGAGTTTTCCGCCAAGGTCAGCTTCAGCCAGCTCATGAACCAGTGGCCCAACGTCGACATGCTGGCGGCGCACCTTGATTCCATCCTGCCTGCCGATGTTCTTGCGGAAAACGTGCTTATGGAAACGCCTGCGACTTCGGCTGTTCTGTCGGCAGCTTCGCCACAAGCTGCGATTCCGGCCGCGGATCTCCGCAGTGATGCCCGGCTAAACGGCAGAGCACTAGAGGAAGTTGTGGCCGAGCAAGGACGCACCATCGCCCGGCTGGTTGCGCTTCTCGAAAAGGGCGGCGTGAATCGTCCCGATGAGGGCGCTGCGGAGCTGCGCTCCGCTTGGACGGGCGAGGCGCCCGTCCCCACACGAGCACTATCGACTCCGGCGGCTGCCGGCCCGCGCGAAGTTGCGGCTACGGTCCCGCAGCGCGGCATCTTTTCGTCCTCGCGTCTCTCCGAGCGTTTGTCGGCCTCGTACAACGAATCGATGACGTTGCGATTTACGGGCAACATCTCGATCGAAAAAATGACGCGCGCCATCGAACGCCTGGTCGATCGGCATGACGCCCTGCGCGCCAGCTTCGATGAAACCGGCATGACGATGAAGATCGCTCCGGCGCTGAAAATTGCAATGCCGGTCACCGATCTTTCTGCAATCCAAGTTTCGACCCAAGTTTCGACCAACGAACCCACCCGGCAAGAGGAGCGGCTGCGCAAGCTGATTGCCGAGGAGACCGCATTGCCGTTCCCGCTGCCCGCGGGGCCGTTGTTCCGCTGCCAGATGGTTTTGCTCGGCCCCGAGCGCGCGGCGGTCGTCATCACGGCGCACCACATCGTTTGCGATGGCTGGTCGCTGGATGTCCTGATCCACGATCTCTGCGCTTTCTATTCGGAAGAAATCTCGGGCGCGCCCGCGCGCCTGGAGCCCGCAAAAAGTTACGCCGATTACGCGCAGAGCGTGACCGAGCGCGACCGCTCCGGCGAATTCAAGGAAGCGGGCAGCTATTGGCATGAGAAATTCAAAGACGGGTTTCCGGCGCTCGTGCTGCCGACGGATCGCCCGCGGAGCGCGCGCCGTGAATTCATCGCGCGCCGTCTCGACCGGCTCATTCCGGCTGCGGTTGTGCAACCGCTCCGAGCGCTCGCGGCAAAACGTAACTGCGGCTTCTTCGCCGTCCTGCTCAGTTCGCTGGCCATCTTTCTTGCCCGCATTTCACGGCAGCGCCGTTTTGCGATCGCTCTGCCCACCGCCGAGCAACCCTCCATCGGGCAGCCCGGCCTTGCCGGACACTGCGTGAATCTGCTGCCCTTCGCGGTGGAACTGCGCGCAGGCGAAACCGCTGCCGCTTTTCTGGAGCGGGTGCAAAGCGAGCTGGTCGAGGCCCAGGACCACGCCATCTTTACCATGGTCAGCTTGCTCGAAGACCTGCATCCAGCCACGCCCGCGCCCGGCATTTCTCCGATCTCGGCCGGCCTCACCAACGTTAAGAAGTTCAAGCCCAACGAATTGCCGCAATCCGGTTTCACCGTCGACTACGAGGCCAACCCCAAGAGCTTCGAATCGTTCGAGTTCTATTTGAATGCGGTCGAGATCGAAGAGAGCCTGGAGCTGCACTGCCACTACGACATCAAGCTTTTCGACGACCTCACCATACGGGAATGGCTGGCGGCGCTCGCTTCCATCTTTGAGGAGCTGGGGGCGGACCCCTCGCGGGAAGTTCTGGAGCTTGCTGGGATCAAGCGCGGCGATACGTCTTCCGCCACCGAAATTATTTACACGCAGAGCCTACGCCCGGAAGCCGTTCGCGAATCGCTTCCGGCGCTTTCGGCTTCGGCGCAAGAGTCGCCACGGCAATTCTCGGATTCGGCGGCACGTCCAGCAATGGCGGAGCCCGCATTGCTGGAAGCGATGCTGCCGCTGTGGCAGAGCGTGTTGGATGTCCGGAAGATTGGGCCTGACGACGATTTCTTCGCCTTGGGAGGGCACTCCATCGCGGCGGCACAGTTGTTTGCCGTGATCGAGCGCGAGCTGGGTTGCGCCGCGCCGCTGGCGACGCTCTACGACGCCTCTACGCCACGGATGCTGGCGCGCATCCTGAGCCGGGGCGGAAAAGCGGAAGATTGGAAGTCCCTCGTAGCCATCAATAGAGCGGGCGACCGGCCGCCGCTTTTTCTGGTGCACGCCGCCGAAGGTAACGTCTTGCTCTATCGTTCCCTGGCTGCCCATCTCGGCGCCGATCAGCCCGTCTACGGTTTGCAATCCGCCGGTTTGGACGGGCGTTCCGCGGTCGATGGCCGCTTCGAACATGTGGCGCAGCGCTATATCGGCGAGATCCGGCAAGTGCAGCCGCATGGCCCCTACATGCTGGGCGGCTACTGCCTGGGCGGAACTCTGGCGCTGGAAATGGCGCGGCAACTTACGGAAGCGGGCGAGACCGTGGGCCTGGTGGCCCTGATCGAGATTTACAACATCCGCGCCCTGCGCTGCTGGCCGCTCCCGTTGCACCAGAGGTTCGTCAATCGCTTTGTTCTCAACCCTTATTACCACCTGCAGAATCTTTTCGCCGCGGAGGGTGCGGGCAAATTCGCGTTTTTCGCGGAGAAACTGCGCGTCGAGACCACCCGAGCCAAAGCGTCCGCTCGTTTGGGTTGGGCCCGTCTACGGCATCGCCTCCTCCCCGATGGCGCTGCGACCGCGCCGCCAGCCAAGCTGGCGGACATCTACGAAGAAGCCTTCGCGCAATACGAAGTCAGGCCCTATCCCGGAGAATTGACCGTCTTTTTGGCGACGCGTCATCTGGCGGGTTTTCGCGCCCCTTTAGGTGGATGGGGCGAGGTTGCACAGGGTGGCGTACGGCTCTTCCCGCTCCCTATCAGTCCCCGAGGCAGCCTCGTAGAGCCCTATGTTGGACAACTCGCTGCGCTCTTGCGGGGCTGTCTTGACCGGGCGATCGAAGATCCGGAAAGCGCTGGGCGCGAAGCTGCCGTGGAACTCGTAAACACGCAATAGCAGGCTGCGGAAAAAGTCTCCACGGCGCAAAAAGCTCACCTCAGGCGCTAAAGCGCGAACACATTTTCAATAACTTACGGCACGAGTAAACTCGTGCCCTTCCCAAAAACCTGCGGGAATCAGAGTTTTTCCGCAGCCTGCTAGTGGGCTGACGCTTTCGCGAACCACTCGTCGAACCACTGCAAAGACCGCAAGGTGTAGTCGTGGGAGTCGGCGGCCTTCACGAATATGTGTCCTTCGTTCGGATAGACAACCAGACGGGCCGGCACCTTCATGGTCTTGAGCGCGTGCCACCATTCCACCGATTGTTCCATCGGCACCTCGCCATCGCGATCGCCAACCAGGATCAGGGTGGGCGTCTTCACCGCTTTGACAAAGTGCATAGGGTCGCTCTTGGCGTACACAGCGGGATCGTCGTAAACGGACGCTCCGAAAAAGGGAACCAACCATTCGTCGATATCGTTCAGACCGTAGTAACTGAGCCAGTCGGAGATTCCGGCGCCCGCGACCGCCGCGGCAAAACGCTCGGTCTGGGTCTCGGCCCACATGGTCATATATCCGCCATAGCTGTGCCCGCGCAGGCCGATGCGCCTGGCGTCGATCGGATACTCCCTGGAAACCGCATCTACGCCGGCCATGATGTCGCGATAGTCCCCACCGCCGAAATCCTTGATGTTGCCCTGCGTGAACGCCTCGCCTTGTCCGTAGCTGCCGCGCGGATTTGGACAGAGAACAAAATAGCCAAGCGCCGATGCGGCTCCGGTGAAACCAGCATCCCAGTGCGACGTACACGCTAAGGACGGTCCGCCGTGCACGCTCACCACGAGCGGATATGTTTTGCCGGGCGCGAAATCCCTGGGAAGCGTGAGCCAGCCTTGGATCGGCGTACTTCCGTTCATCCAGTGAATATTGCGCACTGCGCCCCATGCCGGCTGCAGGCCGCCGTTCAGATGGGTGATCTGCTTCCAATTGCCAATGGGCCCGGCCCAAATTTCGGGCGGAGTGCTGGCGGATTGGCGTACCACCGCCGTGACCGTTCCATCGCGAGAGAAGGAACCGCCAGGTTGCCACTCGTCCAGTGTGGCCAATTCTTCGCCCGTCCAAAGGGTTTGCGGCTCGCCTCCGGTGACGCTCACGCTGCCGAAGCCGGAATTCCCATCTATGCTTTCGGAGAAGATGATGCGGCCGGGAGATGTCCACGCGAGCGCAGTAGGAGATGCCTTGAGGCCCGGAGTGATATTTCGCGCCGCGCCGCCGTCGCGGGGCCGTCTTTCATTGGGATGATAGGGACGATGACGACATCGCCGCCCGTGACGCCTTCGTCGCTCATCAGGCCTTCGATGACGGCCACATTCTTGCCGTCCGGTGAAACGTGCGGGGCTTCCAGTTGCCACTTGGGAGCGTAGATTTCGCGCATCTCGCCGCTTTGCGCGTCGATGCAATAGAGCCGCGCGATCCACCAATTGGCGTCGCCGGAGCCGTGCGCCGCCGTGGCTGCCCATGCTCGTCCGTCGGGAGTCCAGTCGTATTCGTAAATATAGACGTC
Organism: uncultured Acidobacteriaceae bacterium; assembly: GCA_963772155.1. Lineage (GTDB taxonomy): Bacteria > Acidobacteriota > Terriglobia > Terriglobales > Acidobacteriaceae > Acidiflorens. The sequence continues at coordinate 37,457 of CAVYVX010000009.1, forward strand.
GGCGGGCGTGACTTGCGCCACTTTGTTCGTGTCCAGATTGATGGTGGTGAGGCGCTGCTCGTAGACCCGGCCGTCAATGACTCCAGCGAGCGGGGTCATCGGCTCCACGGGGCCAGCTACGCGGGGAAGGCCCTCGGTAAACAGGATGGCCAGGATCGTTCCGTCGGGAGAAAAACCGGGCGTCTGGGCATAGCCCTTCAATTCCGCCCGCTTTGCCGGAGCACTGCCACTACCGTCGATGGCCACGGTCCACACCTGCGCTGCGGGCATGTCGCCCGGCAGGTCGGCGAGAAATGCGAGCTGCTTGCTGTCCGCCGACCATGCGGCCTCGCGCAGCGGCAGCTTGCCCTCGACCGAAATCGCCCGCGGAGCGCCGCCGCTCACCGAGGCTACCATGAGCTGTTCATCGACAATGTAGGCAACCTGAGTTCCATCGGGAGAGATGGCAACCTGATCGATTTGTTTGGCGACAGGCATGGAGTCGAGCACGCTTGCTGCGCGAGAGGGCACAGGACCCACATCCTGCGCCAGAAGCGGAACGGCATAAAGTGAGACTGCAAGCGCACAAAGCAGCGCGGCAAAGTGCATACCAAACTTGGCTCTTGATTTCATCGCCGATGAGTATACCCGATATCGCCGCTTCCTTTTCATTAAACACGCTGTCCATCTTTCACAGATTCAACCAGTAATGGAAAAACCCGCACCCTCTCCGTATTTACACAAGCAGCTTGACATCACCCACTGCTGTAGAAAGCTGGCGGACAGGAGTGTCCGCCCCACACGGGCCCAGGCGTATAATTCCTTGCCGAAAGCCAATTAGGAGGGGCAAACATGGCCAAGACCAAACAGTTCACAATTTCGATTGAGAATCGACCGGGGACAGTAGCTGAGATCGCTCGCACACTGGGAAGCGCCAAGGTGAACATTCTCGCTCTCTTGGGAACGGCGCAAGGGACGACGGGCACGGTGGAACTAGTCGTCGAGGATGCGCGGCGCGCCAAGAAAGCCCTGGATGATGCCAAGCTCACGTACACGGAAACCACCGCCGTGGAGCAGGAGCTGCCCAACAAACCTGGCGCGCTGGCGGAGTGTTTGGACAAGCTCGCCGCTAAGGGAGTCAACTTGAGTTCAATCTGCGCCACTGCGTCGAAAGGCGGGAAGAAGGCGGTTGTGGTCTATACCGTCGCGGCGGAAGAAAAAGTGCCGGCAGCGTAGGGCCGGGCAGCCAGGACACTTTTTCATCACACCCAAACTGTGACCGGCATCGCAGACTTTCATTTCGCCCCCTGCGGCAATAATCCCGATGGGGGGGAGCTATCCGTGTGCCGCTTTCCCAGAACGGCCGCGAAGCGTCAGCCCGCTGCCGAACTCCTGAGCAAAGCGAAGGACCTATGCATTTGCCTTCGTAAAACTCGCGTCACTGCCCGGTTCAGTTTGACATCGTCTTCGTCCGCCCCTAACCTTAAATGTTCTCGCTTATGAAAATCCTTGTCATCGGTAGCGGTGGGCGCGAGCACGCCCTGGTGTGGAAGCTTCGGCAGTCGCCGCAGGTCGCGAAAATTTACTGCGCGCCGGGCAACGGCGGCATCGCCGGCGAAGCGGAGTGCGTGGCGGTTGATATGAAGAGCCTCGACTCCATGATCGAGGCCGCCAACCGCATCCAGCCCGACCTGACCATCGTGGGGCCGGAGTTGCCGCTGATGCTGGGCCTGGTGGACGAATTCACGCAGCGAGGCTGGCGCACATTCGGCCCCACTCGGGCGGCCGCGCAGCTCGAGACGAGCAAGAGCTTTGCCAAGGAATTCCTGCAACGCCACCATATTCCCACGGCGCACTACGCGATTTGCGATTCCGCGGAGCAGGTGCGCGATGCGCTGCCGCACTTCCACACTCCGATCGTGGTGAAAGCCGACGGGCTGGCTGCTGGCAAGGGTGTCGTCATCGTTCAGAGCAAAGAAGAGGCCGCGACCGTCGCCGATGAAATGTTGAGCGGCAGAATGTTGGGCGAGGCGGGGGCACGCGTGGTGCTGGAGGAGTTTCTCGAAGGCGACGAACTTTCGTTTCTGGTGGTGAGCGACGGCGAGCGCGTAGCGCCGCTGGTCGCCGCGCAAGACCACAAGCGCGTGGGCGACGGCGACACCGGCCCCAACACCGGCGGCATGGGCGCTTACACGACGCGGACTATTATCGATGAGCAGATGCGCGACTGGCTGCTCGCCCACGTCGCGCGGCCCGTGGTCGACGGAATGAAGGCCGAGGGCGCGGAGTATAAGGGCGTTCTCTATTGCGGACTGATGATGACGGCGCGCGGCCCCATGGTGCTGGAATTCAATTGCCGCTTTGGCGATCCGGAGACGCAGCCGATTTTGATGCGGCTCGAAAGCGATTTGGTCGAGGCCATGCAGGCGTCGATCGACGGCCGCACCAGCGACGGCGATTTCAAATGGTCGAACGATGCGGCGGTGTGCGTGGTGATGGCTTCGGGCGGCTATCCTGGCGCATACGATGTGGGGAAGAAAATCACCGGTCTGGAGGACGCGGCGAAGTTGGAAGGCGTAAAAGTTTTCCATGCCGGCACGGCGAAACGCGATGGGGATTTCTATACTTCCGGCGGACGGGTGCTCGGAGTGACGGCGCGGGCCGCAGAGTTGGAAACGGCCGTACAGCGCGCTTATGAAGCTTGCGCGAAGATCGGATTCGAGGGCGCGCACTATCGCAGAGACATCGCGGCGCGGGCGCTGAAAAAGAGCTAGCGTTGCGTCCCGCGTGGCGGATCACGTAATGGAGGGACGGGCGTCTCGACCGTCCAGCCGGGCGGGGACGCCCGGGTCTCCACCAGCAAGCTAAGATCGGCTTTGAATGGAAGCCAACCACTCATGACTAAGCCAATAGTTTCCATCGTAATGGGCAGCGACTCCGATTTGGAGATCATGCGCGAGGCCGGGAAGGCTCTCGATGAATTTGGGATTGCGTATGAGATGGATGTAACTTCAGCGCATCGCTCGCCCGACCGCACGGCTGACTATGCGCGCAAGGCCGCTGGGCGCGGCATTCGGGTGATCGTTGCGGGCGCGGGCGGAGCGGCGCACCTGGCGGGCGTCATCGCGGCGCACACCATCTTGCCGGTCATCGGCGTGCCGATTCCTTCCACTTCGCTCGAGGGCATGGATGCGCTGCTCGCGACCGTGCAGATGCCCGCGGGGATTCCAGTAGCGACCGTCGCCATCGGCAAGCCCGGCGCGACGAATGCCGGGATCCTGGCTGCGCAAATTATTGGCGTGGCCGACGCATCCATCGCGAAGAAATTGGAAGCTCACAAGAAAAAGCTGGCGCGCGGAGTGGAAGAAAAATCCAAGAAGCTGCAAGCGCGCTGCACAGTTAAGAGTAGATAGTGGAGCGCCGGGCGTCCCCGTCCGGCAGCCCCTGCCACAGGTCTTGTTACCACAACCCCGGAATCAGCCGATATCGCGTAACCGCAGCGAACTGCTCATACCCAGGAAGCTCTCGTCGCAGCGTGCGATCCTCCAGGGCCGTGCGCCAAATAAACAGAATCGTAATCACGCCCGACACAGCCAGCGCCCACCACGAACCGAACATCAGCGCGGTGCCCGGATACATCAAGATCGCTCCGACATACATCGGATGCCGAACGATTCGATAAGGACCCGACGTTACCGCCTTGTGATCGCGGTCCGTCTGGATTCGCACCGTCGACTCCGCATGTGGGTTAACCAGCATCACCCAGGTGATGACAGACATCGCGAACACGAACAGCGCGAGTCCCGGATAAACCGTCGCGAACGGCATCGCCGTCCAGCGGAATCGCGCGGCATCCAAGCCGGCAATGGCAGGTTGGATAAACGTTAAGGGAAGATAAACGGAAAGAAAAATCTTGTCGAACGCCTTGGTGTCCTCGCGCCGCCAGCGCGCCCGCGCCTGTAGCAAACCTGGATTTACGTGCTGCACCAGCACGCCCACAGAGCACATGATCACGATATAGGCGGTGACGCAAATCCATCCGCGAGTCCAGCGGAGCCTTCCCGCGCTGACGAAAACAATCGTGACCCACAGCGCCATGGTCACGACGACCTGAACCATTCTCTTCGCGCTGCCTGAAGATTTTCCCGGTTTCACCTGCAATTCGGCGGACGATGCGCCAGCCATGGCGTTGGCACTCCTACAACTTCAGTTCCTTAAGATACTGACGAAACTTCCCGCCCAGATCTTCGCGCTTCAATGCGAACTCAACCGTGGCTTTGAGGAAGCCGAGCTTATCGCCCGTATCGTGGCGGCGTCCTTCGTAAACGTAGGCGTACATCTTCTCGTGTCGCAGCAGCCCGCGCAGGCCGTCGGTGAGCTGCAACTCGCCGCCCGCGCCGGGCTTGATGTTCGCAAGCGTTTTGAAAATCGTTGGCGTCAGAATGTAGCGCCCGATCACGGCCAGATTCGAGGGCGCATCCGCGAGCGCCGGCTTTTCCACCAGGTCGAGGACCTGGTAAAGTCTCCCGCCGGAGCCCGCGACCTTTTTCGCCTTGATTACGCCGTAAGAAGAAATCGCCGGCCCGTCGATAACCTGGGTCGCGATCACGGAACACTGCTTCTCATCGAATACGTTCATCAACTGCTTGAGCACCGGCACTTGCGCATCGATAACGTCGTCGGCGAGCAAGGCGGCGAAGGGTTCGTCGCCGACGAGTTCGCGCGCGGTAAGCACGGCGTGGCCGAGGCCCAGCGCCTCTTTCTGGCGCACGTAGGAAACATGCATCATGTCGGAAATGTGGCGCACGATCTTGAGCAAGTCGTGCTTGCTTTTTTCCTCGAGCATTTTTTCCAGCTCGTAGCTGACGTCGAAATGATCTTCGATAGCGCTCTTGCCGCGTCCGGTGATGATTATGATCTGGTCGCATCCGGCCGCCATGGCCTCTTCCACGCCATATTGGATGATGGGCTTATCGACCAGCGGCAGCATCTCTTTCGGCTGGGCTTTGGTGGCTGGGAGAAAGCGTGTGCCCAACCCAGCGGCGGGGAAAATGGCTTTGCGGACTTTCCTGATTTGGCGGCGGTCGGTATTGGTGCGGCGTTCGTGGTTGGTCATTGGTTGTTGGTCGTCGGTCGTTGGTCGTTGGGCATTCGCGCTTCGCCTTGCAGAACCATTGTAACTGCTGGCGTGAATGGGCGCGTCCGTTTCTACGTGGTTTGTGCGGGGGCTTCCTGGGCTTCCAGCTCTTCCAGCAAATCGCGCAGGGTTTCGAGGATTCCTCCGGCGCTGTCGATTTTTATGGTGAACTTCAGCGTGCCGTCGGGAGTAAATTTCGCGCCGCGCTGCGAGGCCACAAAGCGCGCCAGTTTCCCCGGATCAATCGCAGCCGTCTGGCTGAACTTGATGTTCACGAATTCGCGCTTGCGCTCAATGGCGTTCGCTCCGACCCGCATCGCTTGCAGCTTGAGCGCGGCGTAAGCCAGCAGGTTGCGAACCGCGCTCGGCGTCTCGCCATAGCGATCAATCAGCTCCGAGCGCACGTCGTGGAGTTGCGACTCGGTCTCGACTCCGGCGACGCGTTTGTACATGCGCAGGCGCTGGTTTTCTTCTTTGATGTAGTCGGACGGAATGCGGATGTTGAGGCCGAGATTGAGCTGAATTTCCGTGACTTCAACGCCCGCCTCGCCCTTCATTTCTCGCACGGCGCGTTCCAACATCTGGGTATAAAGTTCAAAGCCCACGGCTTCGATGTGTCCGCTCTGCTCGCCGCCGAGAAGATTGCCTGCGCCGCGCAGTTCGAGATCGAGCGCGGCGATTTTGAAGCCCGCGCCAAGATCGGAGAATTCCTTGAGCGCGGCCAGACGGCGGCGCGCAACGGGCGTCAATTCGATTTCAGCGGGCAGCAGCAGGTAGGCGTAAGCGCGGCGGTTGGAGCGCCCCACGCGTCCGCGAAGCTGATAAAGCTCCGACAAACCGAGGCGGTCGGCACGATTGACGATGATCGTGTTGCAGAGCGGAATGTCGAGGCCGTTCTCGATGATCGTGGTCGAGACCAGGATGTCGGCTTCGTGATGCATGAATTTCAGCATCACTTTTTCGAGCTCGCCCTCGCCCATTTGCCCGTGGCCCACGGTAATGCGGGCCTGCGGAGCCAGCTTTTGAATCTTGGCGGCGACCTCCCAGATGGTTTCGACGCGGTTGTGCACAAAATAAATCTGGCCGCCGCGGTCCAGCTCCTGTTCAATCGCCGATTGGATGAGCTTTTCGTCCCAGTTCGCGACCACGGTTTGGATCGCCATGCGGTCCTTGGGCGGCGTTTCGATCACGCTCATGTCGCGCAGGCCGACCAGCGACATGTGCAGCGTGCGCGGAATGGGCGTCGCCGACATGGTGAGCACATCGACTTCCGTGCGCAGTTGTTTGATGCGTTCTTTGTGGCGGACGCCGAAGCGCTGCTCCTCATCCACCACCAGCAGGCCGAGATCGGCGAACCTTACGTCCCTGGAGAGCAGGCGGTGAGTGCCGATCAGGATGTCCACTTTACCGGCCTCCACGCGCTGCAAAATTTCCTTGATCTGCTTGGCCGTGCGGAAGCGGCTGATCATTTCAACCATGAGCGGAAACGGCGCGAAGCGCTGCTTGAAAGTTTCGTAGTGCTGGAACGCGAGCACGGTGGTCGGCGCGAGCACGGCGACTTGCTTGTTGTCGCTAACGGCCTTGAAAGCGGCGCGCATCGCTACTTCGGTCTTGCCGTAGCCAACATCGCCGCAGAGCAGGCGGTCCATGGGAAGTTGCGACTCCATGTCGCGCTTCACGTCGGCGATGGCCTGCGCCTGATCTTCGGTCTCGTCGTATTCGAAGGCGTCTTCGAACTCCTTCATCCACTCGGTGTCGGCTGCGAAGATATGACCCTGCGCGGACTGACGCTGCGCATAGAGCTTGACCAACTCGTCGGTCATATCCTTCATGGCCTTGCGCACGCGCGCTTTAGTTTTGCCCCAGGCCTGCGAGCCGAGGTGATTCAGGGCGGGCTTGGCGCCCTCTGCCGATCGATATTTCTGGACGCAGATCGAGGCGAGTCAGCGGGACATAAAGCCGCGCGGCTTCGGCATATTCGAGCACCATGAATTCAGCGCCGCCGTCGTTCTGGTTGATTTCCTTTAGTCCTTGATACTGGCCGATGCCGTGCTCGACGTGGACAACGTAGTCGCCGACCTGTAAATCGCGAAAGTCGGAAAGGAAGGCCGAGACTTTCGATTTCTGGCGTTGCGGGCGCGAGGCCACCAGATCCGATTCGTCGAAGAGATCGCGCGCGCCAAAAATCGCGAGATGCGCATCCGGCAAAACGAAACCGTCGGGGAGATAAGCCTTGAGCAGAGTCGTGGTGAGCACGTCGCCGGCAAAATAGGAAGTTTCGTCGGCATAGCTTTCACCGCTGCGGGTGCGGCTTCCGAGGCGATAGGAAGCGTTGTACTCGGTGAACATGTCGGCGAGGCGCTCGACTTCTCCGGTGTTGGGGACGGCGAGGACGACCTGCGTGCCGCCGCCGACCATTTTGCGGACCTCCTCGATCATCACTGGAACCGCGCCGTGGAAGCGGGTGGCGGGCTGCGAAAGAAACGCGGCTTCGGTTGCGCCTTCGCGGGCCTCGCGAGCCAAAGCTAGATATTCGAAATCGGCGCCAGGGAGCGCGGCGGTTTTTTCACGCCAGATTTCCGGCGTGAGATAAAGATCGGAGGGACGAACTAGGTTTCCCACTCCGCTGCGCTCGTGCGCCTCTTCAATGCGGGCCCAGACTTTGTCGAGTTCCTGGAGCAGCGCTTCGGGCTCGTCGAGAACGACGCGGGCATCCGGGAGCAGGCCGAAAATGCTGCGGTCCGCGCCCGCCACGGGAGCGTAGAACTCCCAGCCGGGAAAGACTCCCGCGCCCGAGTCGCGCACGGCTTGCTCGACGACCTCCGGCGCTCCCGTAATTCGTTTCCCAGAAAGCCGCGCGTTGATGGAGCCGAGCAGTTCTTCCGTGACCGGCGTTTCCGTCAGCGGCAGGAGCAATGCTTCGTCCACTGGGTTGGAAGACCGCTGGCTGGCTGGGTCGAACTTGCGCATGGACTCGATTTCGTCGCCAAAGAATTCGATGCGCACCGGGCGGTCCGCTTCCGGCGAATACACATCGAGAATGCCGCCGCGGGCCGCGTACTGGCCGGGCATTTCCACAACGTCGGTCGCGGAGTAGCCGACCGTGTTCAGGCGCTCAAGCAGTTTTTCCAGATCGAAAGTTTCCCCGCGGCGCAAAACTCGCGCCAGATCGGCGTAGTACTCGGGAGAGCGCAGAAGAATTGTGGTCGCGGTGACCGGCGAAATCACGATGGCGGCGCGGCCGGTAGCGATTTTCCACAGCGCGGTCGCGCGTTCCTCTTGAATCTCGGGATGCGGCGACAAATTTTGGAAGGGCAGCACATCGCGCGCCGGCAGGCTGACGACCGAGTCTGGATCGGCGGCCCCGGTCAGTTCGCAGAACGCGCAGAGCACGGGCAGCAACTCTTCGGCGGCGCGGTTGTCGGCGACCACGAAGACGAAGGGACGCTCGACCGCGCGCCGCAACAAAACAACGACGAGCGCCTTGGCTGCCGGGGATAGTCCAGTGACACGAATCCGCTCCGCGCTCTCCCGCAGATGGGAGGCGGCGCGCGTGAAGACAGGCAATCGTTCCACGTCCGCGAAAATTTCGCGGACGAACGGCAAAAGCATTTCCTTTTGATTCTACCAAGCCGGGAGGAATGGGGCCCTGTAACGCCAACTGACCAAAACGAAGCGCGAACAACTAACGACTAATGACCAACGACCGCCCCTTACCTCCGCAGCAGCGGCCGCGTGAGGCACGTCGGGCCGCCAGCGCCGTTGATGCAAATCTCCGACCCCGGAAACGCACGAACGTCGAATCCAGCGTCGCGCAGGCGCTGGATGGTTTTGAGATTATTTTCAATCGCAATCAGGCGCTTGTTGCCGAGCGAGAGCACGTTGCAGGCCAGGGTCTCGCGCTCGCTGTAATCAATTTCAAGCAAGCGGAAGCCACTGGCCTTGAGCAGTTCGACGGTCTCGACCGCGAGCCACGGCAGATCGACGAGGATGGTCCGCTCGTCGAGCACGCTCATCAGCGACATCAGATGCAAACACGCGGAAGGCCCAGGCCCGTAGGGCAGCGGCGCCGACAGCACCTCAACATGTTTGGGGGCGAGGAGCGACCGCAGTTGCTCGATGCCCACCTTGTTGGTGCGATAGCCGTCGCCGACGAGGAGCGTCCGCGAATCGAGCCAGACGATGTCGCCGGACTCAGTAGTCCCCGGCAGGCCGATCTCGCCGAACACGGGAATGCCCAGTTGCGCGCAAAAATTGGCGTGCGCCTGCGCCTCCGGCACGCGATTCTTCTTTGCCGGATTCATCGGGACGAGGCCATAGTCGGTGGCCAGCGACGCGTCGTGCGTATAGACAGCATCGAGCGTGAGCGATGGCGTCGCGGGAAGACTCACCACCTCGGCTCCGGCCTCGCGGAGCAGACGGCACAGAATCTCGTGCTGCTTCTCGGCTGCGGCAAAATTGGGAGCGTGCTGAAATCCAAGCTCCCGCCATGCCGCCGTCTTGCGTGGGTCATCCCAGCCCGCGTTGCCCGGCGGACACACCATCACGCGCAGCAGTTCGCCGGTCATGGAATGGCCATTGAAGTTTTCGGACGGCGAAAGAGAAGGCATAAGAAATATTTCTGGCACCAGAGTAATCTAACCCGAAGAGGCAGCCGCGAAAAGCAATTTCCGCTCTACCCCTTTGCTTCCGCAATCATTGGCAGGCGGGCCGCGCCGAATAAGCCGGCATCGCTCCCGAGCAGGGCGCGGGCGACGATGGTCTTGGGGCCGGGGCCAGCCTTCACATGCGCCGAAGCGCCTTCATGAACAGCCAGAGGATCGTGCGGGGCAGTGGCAGCGTACACGATGGATCGCCGCCGCAACTCCTCGAAGATCGCGGGCGAAAAAGCGTCCCACGCGTTCGAAACTCCGCCGCCAATCACATAAATCGGCAGGTTCAAGGAATTGACCAGCGTCGCCAGCACAATGCCCAAACTGCGTCCCACGCAGCGGAAAATGCGGCGCGCATCCTCATCGCCCTGTAGGGCAAGATCGTAAATCGATTTCGCGTTGAACTCAGGATCGGAGCTTGCGGCCCTCGCCAGCGCCGACGCGCCGTTGATCGCGATCGCTTCCCGCGCCATGCGGACCACCGCCGTCGCCGAGGCGTACTGCTCCAGGCATCCGCGATTTCCGCACCCACAAAGTTGCCCATCAGGTTCAACCGTCGCGTGGCCGAACTCTCCAGCCATGCCGTTTGTGCCGCGCCAGATCGCGCCGCCCAGAACCAGCCCGCCGCCGACGCCGGTGCCGAGGGTCAGGATCGCCATGTCGGAATAATCCCTGGCCGCGCCCAGCCATTTTTCTCCGAGCGCCGCGACGTTGGCGTCGTTTTCCAGGACCACGACGGTCTTCAGCCGCCGCTCAATCAGGGCGCCCGCGGGATAGTCGGCCCAGCCCGGCAGGTTGGGCGATTCGCGCACCAGGCCGGTTTGCATGTCGATGATGCCGGGCACGCCGATGCCAATTCCCAGCAGTGGGGCGGAGTCTTTGTATTTGCCCGATATGCGCTGGATGGCGTCGCACATGTCGTTGATGACGTATTCGCATCCCAGGGCAATTCTGGTGCCGAGTGTGACTTTTTCCATGAGCGCGCCTTGCTCGTCCACGGCCGCGATGCGCAAGTTCGTGCCGCCGAGGTCTACTCCAATGGAGAATTTATTCATGATGAATGGCTCGGTAATCGGTTTGAGGGGACATTTAGAGAGATACTTGCCCCCCATCCTTTTTTAGAGCGTGAATGTAAATCCGTCAATTATTTAGATCGTTCTATTAGGCCTATTTTTGACACTTTGGACAATAGTGGCTGCTGCGTCCGCCCAGCACGACGCGCCGGATCGCGGTACCGCACACCAGGCACGGCTCCCCCTCGCGGCCATACACTCGATGTTGAAGCTGGAAGAACCCTTTTTCTCCATCGGCGTTCACGTAATCGGAAATCGACGATCCGCCCAGCGCGATCGCCTCGCGCAGCACTTCCCGCACCGCGCGATGCAGCTTGCCCAAATGCTCCCGTGTGATGGCCGCCGCACGACGGCGGGGCCGGACGCCTGCCCGAAACAAAGATTCATCGGCATAAATGTTGCCCACGCCGCGCAGCAGCTTCTGATTCAGAAGCGCGCTCTTGATCGCGGTCTTGCGCCCGCGAAAAAGCGCGATGAACCGCTCCTCGCTTACCTCCAGCGGTTCCGTTCCGCCGGGATCGAAGCCGCCCGCATGAACGCCGACCTTGCCAAACATCCGCGAATCGATGAAGCGCAGTTCGCGCCCCGATCGGAGCGTCGCGATCAGGTGCGTGTGCTTCGGGATTTCCGCCGCCGGCTCCGCAACCACCAGGCGCCCGGTCATGCCGAGGTGGACGATCCACTGCGCCGTCTCGCCATCGGACGAATGCAAATCGAACACAATATGCTTGCCCGCGCGATGCACGCGCGCGATGCGCTTGCCCGTAAGCGTCAAAGCGATGACGCGGGCCGCCGACTTGAACGGCTGCCGCCGGGAGCCGATCCAAACCGATTCGACGGTGTCTCCGGCAACGCGCCGGTCGAGGCCGCGCACAATGGTTTCAACCTCGGGAAGTTCGGGCACGTTGTCAGGATACAGGATCGGCGCAGCCGCGTAGACTCGCTTGGCTCTCCCAGCCTCGCGCGCTTTGCCGATTGTGCTCGCGTCTTATAGAATTAAAAGTTTGCTGCACGTTGTTTGAAGCCGCAAGCAGAGTCCTCACGGGAGTTCATTCGTGGCGCTGGCCACAACTCGCGAACGACCAACGACCAACGACGAACGACAATTTAGGAATCATTATGAAAATTCATGAGTATCAGGCAAAAGCAATTCTGAAGAAGTATGGCGTCGCCGTGCCGCGCGGCACGATGGCGGCGACACGAGAAGAAGCGGAGACGGTGGCGAAAGAGCTTCTCAGTTCCGGCGCGACGGGAGTGGTGGTCAAAGCGCAGATCCACGCCGGCGGACGCGGCAAGGGCGGCGGCGTAAAGATCGCCAAGTCGGTGGACGAAGCGGGCGAGTTCGCCGGCAAGATGCTGGGCATGAAACTGGTCACGCATCAGACTGGGCCGGAGGGCCGCATCGTGCGCCGGCTGCTGGTCGAAGAGACGTTGCCGATCGAGAAGGAACTTTATCTCGGCATTCTGGTCGATCGCGGCGAGGGTAAGCCGGTGTTCATGGCATCGGCCGCGGGCGGCATGGATATCGAGCAAGTCGCCGCCGAAAGGCCCGAAGCGATCCTGAAGCAGTACGTCGATCCGGGCATGGGCCTGGAGCCGTTCCAGGCGCGCAAGATCGCGTTTGCGTTGGGGCTGAAGCCGCAGCAGATCAATCCGGCGGTGCAGTTCCTGACCAGTCTTTATCGCGCCTTTCTGGAATCGGATGCGTCGCTGGTGGAGATCAATCCGTTCATCAGTTGCACCGATGGACGGCTGTTCGCGCTCGACGCCAAGCTGACGTTTGACGACAACGCGCTCTTCCGTCATGCCGACCTCCGCGAGCTGCGCGACTTCACCGAGGAAGATCCGCTGGAAGTGGAGGCGTCGAAATACAACCTCAACTACATCAAGCTCGACGGCAACGTGGGCTGCATGGTGAACGGCGCGGGTCTGGCGATGGCCACCATGGACATCGTCAAGTACGCGGGCGGCATGCCGGCCAACTTCCTCGATGTGGGCGGCAGCGCCAGCGCCGATCAGGTGGCGCACGCGTTTGAAATTCTGCTGAGCGACAAGAGCGTGCGCGCCGTACTGATCAATATTTTTGGTGGCATTCTGCGCGTGGATATGCTGGCGGCGGGCGTGGTCGAGGCGGCGAAGAAAATCAACATCCAACTGCCGGTGGTGCTGCGCCTGGAAGGCACCAACGTTGAGGAAGGCAAGAAAATCCTGCAAGAGTCCGGCCTGAATTTTGTCGTCGCCGAGACCATGAAGGATGCGGCCGACAAAGTTGTGGCGGCGGCGAAGAGCGCAGCGTAGAGGCGCGAACAGCGAACGACTAACGGCATTTCTTTTGAAAGCGAGCAAAGCGAGCAATTATGGCAATCCTGGCTGATAAGAAAACTCGATTGATTGTGCAAGGTCTGACGGGCCGCGAAGGCACCTTCCACGCGAAGGCTTGCGCAGCTTACGGCACGCAGATTGTGGGCGGCGTCACGCCCGGCAAGGGCGGAACGACGCACGAAGGCTGGCCGATCTTCAATACCGTGCAGGAAGCGGCCGACAAAACGGGCGCGAATGCCACGGTGATTTTTGTGCCGCCGCCGTACGCGGCCGACGCGATTATGGAAGCGGCCGATGCCGAAATCGAACTCATCGTCTGCATTACCGAGGGCATCCCGACGCTGGACATGGTGCGCGCCTGGGAGTTCCTGCAGAATCGGCGTTCGCGCCTGATCGGGCCGAACTGCCCGGGCATCATTTCGCCGGGCAAATGCAAGATCGGCATCATGCCGGGGCACATCCACAAAGAGGGCAATGTCGGGATCGTGTCGCGCTCCGGGACGCTGACTTACGAGGCGGTGCATCAGCTTACCCAGCGTGGCATCGGACAATCGACGGCGCTCGGCATTGGCGGCGATCCAATTATCGGCACGAATTTTGTCGACGCGCTCGATCTGTTCAACCGCGATCCGCAGACCGAAGCCGTGGTCATGATCGGGGAAATTGGCGGCAACGCGGAGGAAACTGCCGCGGAGTTCATCAAAACGCAAATGAAGAAGCCGGTCGTCGGATTTATCGCCGGGCAGACAGCGCCTCCCGGACGCCGCATGGGCCACGCCGGCGCGATCATCTCCGGCGGCAAGGGCACGGCGGCGGAAAAGATCGCCGCCATGGAAAAGGCCGGCCTCAAGGTGGCGAAATCGCCCGCCGACATTGGCGAAACGCTGGCCGCCGCGCTGGGAGTGAAAGTGTAAGAGCAGCAGTTAGCACTTAGCATTTAGCAATTAGTCCTGCCGGTGAGAACTTCAGACTGTTTTGGCTAAGTGCTAACTGCTAATTGCTAATTACTAAGAGCCGACTTATGAAAACACTACAACGCACTCTGACCATCATCAAACCCGACGCGGTCAAGAAGAACGCGATCGGAGACATCATCGAGCAGTTCGAAAAGAATGGCTTCCACATTCTGGCCATCAAGATGCTGGAAATTTCGCAGCACCAGGCGGAGCAGTTCTACGCCGTCCATGCCAGCCGGCCGTTTTACAGCTCGCTGACCAAATTCATGTCGAGCGGACCGATTGTGACGCTGGCGTTGGAAAAGGAAAACGCCATTGCCGATTTGCGCAAGCTGATGGGCTCGACCAACCCGGCCAACGCCGAAGAGGGCACCATCCGCAAGAAATGGGCCAGCGACATTGAGCACAACGCCATCCACGGCTCCGACGCGGACGAAACGGCGCGCTTCGAGTTGAGCTTCTTTTTCGCAGGGTACGAATTGGCGCAATGACAGCTTCGAGCTGCGCGCTACGAGCTACGAGCAATCACGAATAGGCTCGTGGCTCGAAGCGCAAAGCTCGAAGCTGGGGAAACTCTTATGCCATTAGTTCAAGTCACGATGCTTCAAGGCCGCACCGCCGATCAGAAGCGGAAGATCGCACAGCGCATTACCGACACAATGGTGGAAGAAGCGGGCGCGCGCCGCGAAGCCATCGTGGTGACATTTCTCGAAGTGTCGAAGGAAAGTTATGCTTCGGGTGGGGTGTTAATGGTGGACAAGCAGTAAGAACAGTTGCCAGTTGCCGGTCCCCAGTTCTCAGTGCGGTCGATCTGAGGTCGGGTTTTTCTGAGAACTGAGAACCGGGAACTCCACCGTTACCCCAGCGGCTCGAACAAGTGGCCTTCGATGCGGTCGGCGACCTTAGTCAGGTCCTTCTTTGCCAACTGCAGAAAGTGCGGCGCGGTGCGATGCGCCTCAATGGCCGCGTCGTCCTTGTACTGTTCGTAAATGAAAAACCGGCGCGGATCGGTCTTGTGCTTATGTACCTGATACATGAGGCAGCCTGGTTCCTTACGCGATTCGGCTGAAAGTTTTTCAAAGATCGCGGCCACTTCGGACTCGCGTCCGATTTTTGCCATCCAAGTCACTGCCAACACCACCATTCGTCGCTCCATTTCTATTACTGTGGATTCCGGCCCCTAAAGGGGCATCCGATTCCGAAAACTTACGGTATCGCTAAAGCAATACCCTGATACGAACCTTGCATCGCAAAAGCGATGCCTGATACGAAACGCAAAGTCTCGGGCAACTCTGCTAGTTGCTCTTCAGTCCCAACTCGCTTACGAATTCCGGCGCCAGGATCGTTTGCTCGCGATCGGGGCCGGTGGAGATCATTCCCACCCGCGCTCCGGTTTCCTTTTCGATGAAGGCCAGGTAATCGCGAGCGGCCTTGGGCAACGCAGCGGCCGTTCGAATCGTCTGCGTTGGAGTGGCCCAGCCCGGCAGATTGCGGTAGATACATTCAATCTTTTCATAACCGCACGCCTGCGCCGGAACTTCATCCGTTTTCTTGCCGTCCACCTTATAACCGACGCAAACCGGAATTTCCGTGAGGTGGTCGAGCACATCCAACTTAGTCACCACCAGCCAGGAGATACCGTTAATCATGCCAGCGTAACGCAGCAGCGGCAAATCAAGCCAGCCGGTGCGGCGGGGACGTCCGGTGACGGCGCCGAATTCCTTGCCGCGCTGGCGCAGGTCTTCGCCTTGCCGCGCCGTAGCAAGTTCGCTCGGGAACGGGCCGCTGCCGACGCGCGTGCAATAGGCTTTGGTGATGCCGATGACAGTGTCAATCGCCGACGGCGGCACGCCCGTCCCGGTGGCGGCGCCGCCGGAAGTGGAGCTCGAAGACGTCACGAATGGATAACTCCCGTGATCGATGTCGAGCATGGTGCCTTGCGCGCCCTCGAAGACGATCGACTTGCCTTCGGCCAACGCGCGGTTCAGCAGCAGCGCCGTGTCGCAGACAAAGGGTGCGATCTGCTCGGCGGCGTCGGCGTATTCCCGAAACATCTTGCCGGCGTCGAGCGGCTCGGAGTTGAAGAGCGCGTGCGCGATGGTGTTTTTTTCGCGGCAGGCGTTCTCGATATGCGCCCGCAGCAATGGAGTGTCGAGCAGGTCGGCGACGCGCAGTCCGCGGCGTCCCATCTTGTCCTCGTAAGATGGGCCGATGCCGCGCGACGTAGTCCCGATCTTCACCCCGCCGGGAGCGTTTTCCGACCCCAGCTCCATCATGCGATGGTAGGGCAGAATGACCTGCGCGCGGTTCGAGACAAAAAGGTTGCCGTCCACTTTCACGCCGGCGGCGCGCAGCGATGCGACTTCCTTCAAAAACGCCAGCGGATCGATCACCACGCCATTGCCGATCACGTTGGTGCACTCGGGCCGCAGAATGCCGCCGGGCACGAGTTGCAGGATAAATTTCTTTCCGTTAACGATGACGGTATGTCCGGCGTTGTGGCCGCCAGCGTAGCGCGCCACCACCGAAAAGGTGCGGGTAAGCACATCGACAATCTTGCCTTTGCCTTCGTCGCCCCATTGGGCGCCAACGATGACCGCCGTCCTGCCTCTGGTCGTCTTACTTCCGGTCAATTCGAACTCCACTTGTAATATTGTGCGGCCGCAAACCGAAGCCCGCCCCAGGGTCGCACACGCCGGTTGCGCCGCTGCTGGAAAGACTGGAAAGCTGAGAAGATCGGCGGAACCTGGTGTGTACTTCTTAGCATACCGAATCGGGCGGTGGACGAGCAAACCTGAATCGTGTGGTGACGGGGCTCCGCCCCGTGTACGG
The DNA here is from genome assembly GCA_963772155.1 of uncultured Acidobacteriaceae bacterium. GTDB lineage: Bacteria > Acidobacteriota > Terriglobia > Terriglobales > Acidobacteriaceae > Acidiflorens. The sequence goes on from CAVYVX010000009.1 coordinate 54,408, forward strand.
TCGGGTAGCGACCGCGCGAAAAAGGGCGGAGTCAGGTTTGAGATGCGCCTTAGAATAAATAGATCAAGTTCACGGCTTGAGTGAACTGCCGGTCCGACGTGGGATTGCGGCCTGCCAGAAACACATCCTTGTTCGATAAATCCCAACGCAACTCGCCCCGCACCACGAATTTCCCATCCGCCTTTTTGAAATGAGAGTTCAAGCGGGAGAATTTCGCGCTCATATCGTATTCGGGGGTAAGGGTATATCCCTGCAAGGTTTGAACGGTGCCGGTGCGGGTGCCACCGCCGTCGTTAAAAACCTCTCCGCGAAATGCCAGCGAGAACTTGGACGTAAAACCGTATTTCGCATATCCAGCCAGTCCTCTCCAATACGCGTCGTGGCCGATGGCAACGGCGTTCTGCTCGTAGCCATAGAGTGCGTCGCCGCCCAGGGTGAGGTTGAACTTCGGGAGTGGCTTCCAGGTCCCGACCAATTCATAGACGCCCCGTTTGTCATGATTGTCGTTCCAGCGCTCGGGGCCGTAAATGAAGTTGAAGGTCACCGTGGAGGTTTTGCTGGGCGTGATCGCCAACTGTCCCGCTGCCGAGTAGCTGCTATTGATGCGCTTGAAGTCATCCCAGCCCGCGGTAAATCGCGACCATGGCCGTGATCTTGCTGGTGAAGGCGTATGTCGCCTTGAGGCCGGTATGGGTAAAGGGAATTCCGTACCCGAATATGAATCCGCGGCTGAAGTTGTCGTTATAACCGTCGTAGCCGCCGATGACTTCATATCCCATGTGGGTGACGAATTTGCCGCCATCTATGCGCAGACCCTTCCCAATTGGAGCGATGTAACTGACAAAGAGTTGTGGAATGTCCACATTGTGGGCGACTCCGGTCGTCATGTTGCGGAAAAGGCCGTAAGCGGCGGTGACTTTCGGAACGCCGGAGCCCGCGATCAGGTCGAAGCGGAAGCCGAACTGTTTTGGCGCACTGATGGCGCGTTGAATGACCAGTTCAGCGACATCCAATTGGGGCTCGTCATCGTTGAAGTCGAAAACCCGAAACTGGTTGATGGGCGGGATGGGATCGTTGTCGTTGTGTTCGTAGGACAAGGACATGAAGCCGTCGGTCGTAATGCCGCGCCACCATGATTTCGCATCTGGTTTCGCATCTGGCTTTGCATCCGAGGCCACGGCAACCTGGGCCGAAACCGGGGCAGGCGCGGGTTCGCTGGTTTGAGAATGCGCCAGCAGGGATAATGCGACGATTGTTCCTGCCACCGTCCATTTACCTAGAGTGTGTTTCATAAATACCTTTCAGGCCGGAAGGCGCGGCCCTCAGGGGCTAAAGCCCGCATTTTTCTTGGTCCTAAACGGCACCCTTCGGCTTCGCTCAGGGCAGGCTCTTGAAGCCGTGCCCTACCCAAAACCGATTTATGAAACACGCTCTAACGAGCGACCGGCGTCTTGCCGGATATTCCGCCAATGTGGATGCCGGCTTAGACGAAAAAAAGGTCCTTCAGCAGTGCCGGCGCATATAAATTTCTCGGGGTTCACGGGTTATCACCTTGGATCTCTTGCGTGGTTTGGCAATGGCAATGACTCTCGCCGACCGCCGCGAAAAAAGGGCGGAGTCAGGATTAACCTCCGCCCCGGATATTCGTGAACGCTCTTGCCGTTCCAACTTGGAATGGCCAGCGCGCATCACCTAAGGAGATCGCTGCGTGTGGCCGCCTCCTCGTACGCATGTTCGCCGTGGATGGACTCATCGAGGCCCATTTCCTCGCTCATCTCGCTGACTTTCACCGTCGTGAACCCATCGATGATGCGCAACATCCCGTAGGTAAACACGAAGGCCCACACCGACGAGAAAGTCACGGCCACGACTTGTTTCAGCAGGAACGTCGGATCGCCGTAGAGCAGTCCGTTCGCGCCGTTGGGATTAAATTCCTTGTTGGCGAAGATTCCCAGCATGACGATGCCGAGAAAGCCGCCCACACCGTGGACTCCCCAAACATCCAGCGCGTCGTCCCACTGCATTTTGTTCTTCATCTCGACGGCGTAGTAGCAAACCACTCCAGAAACCACGCCGATGATGACGGCAGTGGTGGGAGAAACATAGCCAGCCGCGGGAGTAACGGTCGCCAGTCCGGCAACGGCTCCCGTCAGCAAGCCGAGGAACTTAGGCTTCTTTTCGTTGATCCAAGCCACAAACAACCAGGCGACAGCCGCGAATGAGGCTGCCAAGTCGGTATTGACAAATGCGACAGCGGTCACCGAATCCACGCGCATTTCACTGCCCGCGTTAAAGCCGTACCATCCGAACCACAGCAGGCCGGTTCCCAGGGCAACCAGCGGGATGCTGTGCGGGCCGGGGTCCGCCGTGCGGCGCTTCCCCACGTAGAGCACGGAAGCCAAAGCGGCGATGCCCGCTATGTTGTGCACCACGATGCCGCCGGCAAAATCCTCCACGCCCCATTTCTGCAGAAAGCCTCCGCCCCAAATCATGTGGACGAAGGGGAAATAGACGAAGGTCAGCCAGCCGGTCAGGAACAGCATATACGCCTTAAAGGTGACCCGGTTGGTGAACGCGCCCGAGATGAGCGCCGGCGTGATGATGGCGAACATCATCTGATAGGCAATGAACACGAAGGCCGGGATGGTGTCGTTCGGCAAGGATGGCGTGCTGAGGTTGACCCCGCGCAGAAACGCATAGTGGAAGTTGCCGATGACCCCGTGCCAGTCGCCGCTGAAACACAGCGAATAGCCATATAGGTACCAGATCACCGTCGTCCAGCCCATCGAGACGAAGCTCTGAATCATGATGGCGAGCACGTTTTTGCGGCCCACCAGGCCGCCATAAAAAAATGCGAGGCCGGGTGTCATCAGCATGACCAGGCTGGTACATAGAATCATGAATCCTGTGTTACCAGTGTCGAGATGCAGCATTGAATGTTCTCCAGGCAAAAAGAATAGAAACCATAAGCAACCGCGGTTCGAATCGGAACTCAATATCTTCCCACGACTTCACCGGTCAATCAAGCGCGAACAAAAAACTTGGCCACATTTTTATGGCGGCCATGGGAAAACATGCAGACGAGAAATTCGCGCGTGCCGCCGAGCTGGAAGTGAAGCAAACGCCAGCAACCTTCAGCGGCACATTGGCACTGCCGGCTCGGGATCGAAGCAGGATCTCCGGCCCCTCCTTACCCGTAAGAGGGCGCACTTTGGCGAAAATTAACGCCATGAGGTACGTCACAAGTAGCCGTGACCATGCCGCCACTCCAGCAATAACGCCCGGTAGGGACGGTCCATTTGCCCCTCCAAGGCCGCGCAGTGGCATCCGCTCTCGGCTGCCCAACCCAAGCGCAGCCCGGCAGCAGCCCGTGTCGCTGCCCCCGGGTCCGCTGTAAGGGAGACGCGGCCAGCCCCGTCTCTGCGAGAATTCCACCGGCCAGGCATCGCATGTCCCGCCCCCTCAAGTTTTCCGCCGCCCAGCCGATCAAACCACCAGAGGTTGCGTGTGGACATTCTTAATTCCAAAGTGCTGCTCGTCGAAGACAGCCAGTTTCTCCGCTTAGCCAACGAGCGGGCTTTGTCCAAAGCCGGCTTCCAGGTCACGACCGCCGGCGACGGCGAGGAAGCCTTGCAGCTCGCCAACGACCAACTGCCCGACATCATTCTGCTCGACATGCTGATTCCCAAGATCAGCGGCCCCGATGTCCTCAAGGCCCTGAAAAAAAATCCCGCCACCATGGGCATTCCGGTCATCGTGCTCAGCAGCCTGCCGCAGACGAACGAAGAAAGACTCCTCGACGCAGGCGCCGCCGCCTACTTCGAAAAGTCCTCGCTGAAACTCGACAAGAACTCCGATTGCTTGGCGGCCACGGTAGAGCACGTGCTCCGCCGGGACCGCCGCTGGAAAAGAAACGCTCTCCCTCCGCAGGCATCAAGCGCCAAGGCTGGGCAGTAGCAACCGGCCGCTCGCCGCTGATTGCTCAAATATGGTTATCGAAGAATAACTAGAGTGTGTTTAATAAATACCTTTCAGGCCGGAAGGCGCGGCCCTCAGGGCCCCGGTCCGCTCGGGGCTTCGGTAAAACGTGCAGGCCCTGAAGCCGTGCCCTGCCCAAAACAAATTTATGAAACACTCTCTACTTCTTCGCCAGCGAGCGGACGTAGTTGACCAGGTTCCAGATGTCATCGTCCTTGGCGCGGTCGCCTTCGAGGGGCATATCGCCCTTGCCGTGGCGGATGGTATAGAAGAGTTCTCCGTCGGTGCGGTTCTTGAGCGCGTCGGGATTGGTGAAATCGGTGACGTTCTTTATGTCGGACGCCATGTCGCCCTTGCCGTCGCCCTTGTCGCCATGACACATGGCGCAGTCGATGGCGTAGAGCTTCTTGGCTTTGGCGAGCGAGTCGGCGGTGGGCTTGACGGGATTGGCCTTGGCGGCATCTGCCGGAGTAGGGCCTTTGTCGGTGGGCTGATTTTGCTGCGCCCATAACGCGAACACAAAAAAGAGCAAGGCGAGAAGGACGAGCGGAGTATTCTTCGGGAATTTCTGGTTGAAAATCTGCTTTTTCAACACACACCTCCGGTTCGGGGGAAAGGGTTGAACTGATTAAGATACTCCACGCGAGGGAAACATGCACGCAGAGGTTGCGAGCGGGGAACCTCCGTGGCTACAGGCCCGATGCTGGGCGGCTGTGGGCGGCGCGGGCTAAAGACGCGCCCCTGCAAAACCGATTCACGAGATGGTTGATGGCTTCCAGGACGGGTGGAGTATTTCCCGACCCGGGGCGCAACGCTGGCGACGGCCGCGGGGAACGACTGAAAAGCAGAGTTTCAAGGTTTCAAAAACTGACGGAGCTGGCGCTGCTTCACTTTCGCTAAGAACTGAGAATCGGGAACTGAGAACCGGGAACTGAGAACTGCCATCTTCCACCTGACACCCGACGCCTGTCCCATTACAATTCCCCTGTGCGGATCATCAGCCGGCAGAAGGCGATCTATTTTTTTCTGACGTTCGGCGTGTGCCTGGCGGCGCTGGCCGGCGCGGTCGGCAGCGGCTGGGTCATTCTCAATTGGCGCGAGGGCGTCAAGGTCTTTCTCGGCGTCATATTTTTTGGCGCAATCGTCACGGGCCTCGTCCTCAACACGATTTTTCTGGTGCGCGAAATTCGCCGCAACGAGCAGCACGACAGCTTCATCAACGCGGTCACGCATGAATTGAAGACGCCGATCGCGTCCATCCGGCTCTACCTTGAAACCTTGCAGAGACGCGAGGTGCCGGAAGCGCAGCGGCGCGAGTTCTACAAATCGATGCTGCTCGATTCCGACCGTCTGCTGCGCACGGTGGAACAGGTGCTGAAAGCGGGCGAGGCGGCGCACAAGAAAGGCCCGGCGCAGCGCGTGCCGCTGGAGTTCGACACGCTGGTGCGCGAATGCACGGAACTGGCGCGAACCCGGCACCATCTTCAGGCGGCGGACCTCGAATACCGCGAGTCTCTGCCTTCGTCTTTATCGGTAGCAGAATCAGGACAAGAGAAGAATGGCGGCGGAGCGCGGGTGCTGGGCGATGCCGAGGAGTTGCGCACGGCGGTTTCGAACCTGCTCGACAATGCCGTGAAGTACTCGCCCGATGGCGCGCACATCCTGGTGGAGTTGGAGGTGCCCAATAATAATGCGGAGCGCGTGGTGCTGCGGGTGCGCGACCGGGGCGTGGGGATTCCGCAGCAGGAGTTGAAACGCATCTTTAAGCGGTTTTATCGCGTGACGCACCGCTCGTTGGCGCAAATTACAGGAACGGGATTGGGATTATTTATTGTGCGGACGATTGCGCGCAAGCACGGCGGCCGCGTATTCGCCGAGAGCGAAGGCGCGGGCAAGGGAACCACGGTGACGCTGGAACTGCCGCGGAGGGTCGGATGAGCCGGGTGCTGGTGGTGGAGGACGAGGCGCACCTGGCGCAGGGCTTGCGCTTCAATCTGCAAGAAGAAGGACACGCGGTGGAAGTCGCCGGCGACGGCGAGTCGGCGCTGGAAAGGCTGGTCGGAAAAAAAGAACGCTTCGACGCGGTGGTGCTCGACGTGATGCTGCCGGGCAAGAGCGGCTTCGATGTGGCGGCGTTGCTGCGCGAGAAGAAAAATTATGTGCCGATTTTGATGCTGACGGCGCGCGGGCGTCCGGAGGATGTGTTGCAGGGGTTCGCGGCGGGGGCGGACGATTATCTGCCCAAGCCGTTTGAGCTGGCGATCCTGATCGCCCGTCTCGACAGCCTGCTGCGGCGCAGCGCGTGGATGAAAAACGGCGGCCCGGCGGCTGAGGGCTCCACGCCTCGAAAACCGCGAGACCCTTCGACAAGCTCAGGGAAGGCTGCGGGGCACCCAGGGGATACGTTTAAGTTTTTGCGGCAAGACGATCGACTTCGCGGAACTGGAATTGCGCTCGCTGGGAAATACCATCCATCTGACGGTGATGGAGGCGGAATTTTTGCGCTATCTGGTGCAGAGCGCAGGCCGCGTAGTTTCGCGCAAGGCGATTCTGGGAGATGTGTGGGGATTGCGCGAAGACACCGATACCCGCGCCATAGATAATTTCGTGGTGCGGCTCAGGCGCTACATCGAAGAGGATCCATCGCGTCCGAAACATCTGCAGACCGTGCGCGGAGTGGGGTATCGGTTTGTGGCCGAGCCGGAGTAGGGGAGAATCGTTGGCCTCCGAGGTCGGTTGGCAGCTCGGTGAGGGGAGTCGGCAATGAAGTCTGTTGGTGTAATCGCCTGCTAACAACAGCTTGGTGTTTGAGGTTTTAATAGAATTGTCGTATGCCAGAGAAAGAGTTCGATCCGCGTAATCTCATCTCGCCGCCCTGGAAAACCTGCCCCGCATGTGGCAAGGACAAGTTCGGTGTCATGATCATCAGCGGATCGAACCTCATGCGGCGCTGTCGCGATTGCTGGCATAAGCAGGACTATGAACTGCCGAAACTACGGAAGAAAATCATCTACCTAGACCAGTTCGTCGTTAGCAACTTGATGAAGCTGAAGAACCCGGCAACCAAAGGACATGCCACTGTGGCGGCGGAACCGTTTTGGCGCGAACTGCACGATCTCCTATTCCAATTGCGCCAGCTTCAGATGATCTGTTGCCCCGACTCCGGCTCTCATGAGGAAGAGTCGCGCACGTCGCCGTTCAACGCCGAGCTAAAGAAAACGTATGAGGCGTTGTCGGGCGGCATCACCTTCGAGGTATACGACTCGATAGAGTCCAAGCAAATTGGCGAGCTCGCGCTCGCGTGGTCAGAGGGCAGAGACCCAGCCTTCGATTTCGACCCTAGGAGGATTCTATCGAAGGATCCGAATGAGTGGAACGAACGTTTTTACATCGTAACAGGGGATAATCCATTCATCTCGGAGGCGCGTCTGCGACAAGTACGCACTGAACTCCACGCCAACATAGCACGGCTTTTCAGAGATGTTTGGGGAAATGAGAAGCACAGCTTCGAGTATTGGTATGAGCTTGAGCGAACGAGCTTCCAGCGACATTTGCAAAGAGCGGTCGTAAGGCACAAACGCGAGCGCGAGGAAGCTGTCTTTTCGTGTAAGCCGGGTGAACAACCCCCACTCGAACTGCTCGACAAAATCCTACCGTCGTTTCCCGAGGGAGTCATTGCGAATATCGAGCACATCATGCAGTTCCCGAGGGGCGGGGGAATGAGGTCGCCCAAAGAACAGGCGGAATTGGCCAAGGGTTTCATCCTAGGAAATCGCATCTCCGATGCACCGTTCGTGAAGTTGCAATCCCTGATGTTTGCGGCGATAGAAATGCGGGCAGCACAAGGGCAAAAGAAGCCGCCGAATGAAGGCACCACCACGGACATAGATACGGTGGCGCACCTATTGCCATACTGCGATGCGATGTTCATGGACAACGGGTGTCGGTCGTTGTTGTTGGACATTCCGAGAGCGTTGCGGCCACCGGATACGGCGAAGGTATTCTCGTTGAACGTCAAGGCACAGTTCCTTGACTATTTGCGCTTAATTCGGAACGAAATATCTGCCGAGCATGTACAGGCAATTCGCGAAGTGTACGGAGATGCCCACCTAGAGGGTGTCCCGAGCGCGCAATAAGCGTGATCTCAGTGTTGGCACGGTAGAAGGTTGGTAACGGTAAGCGCTCTTATCGCCACGTTGTTCCTGACTAATCGGCAACGCGAAAAATGCGGTGGTTGACGAAAAATCCCATTTCACCAACTACCGCTGCGACACACGGTTTGAATCTCTCTCGGCAGACCCTTAGTGCTGTTTAGCGGACGAGCTGGCCGCCAGTTCGCGGAAGAGGCCTAACAACGCGGCTGCGGATTCCTGGTCACAGAGGTTTTCCAGGGCTACGGTGGCGGTGAAGTGCGGCGAGGCCGGGTTGAAGCGAACGCCGACGAAATCCTTTTGCCGCCAGGAGGCCAACGCGTTCACAAGCGGGGTGAGTTCGGCGGGCCAGTCTTGCTTGGTGGTGAGAACGACGGGGCCGGGGCGGACGACGGTCCAGTTACGAGCGCGGGTTGAGTTTTCCGAATGCGCGCTTTTTGCGCCCGAGCTTCTCGCTCCGGTGCGTCCCGACCAGCGATGGCGGAGGATGTCGAGATGGAAGCCCGGCGGGAATCCCAGGTCGGCTTCGAAGGTGAGCGTTTCCTGCTGCTGGCGCCAGCGGCCCAGGGCCCACTGCCAGGGGAGCGGGCGCGGCAAGAGGCAGATGGTGAGACGGGCGTCTTCAAACCAGCGCGAGGAAAGATGAAGCGTGGCCCTCAGGCGCGAGCTGCCGGCCTGCCAGCGCAGATCGGCGACGCGGCCTTTTCCCAGACATGCCGTCCGCACCCACTCCAGCACGCTCAATGCGCGCCGCCGGTTGTAGCGGACGAACCAGGCGTACCAGAAAACGAAGAACAGGACGATGAACGTCGCCGCGACCACTGCGCCAATGAGAAGGAAACGCCCCACGGCAACCTCTCGCCAAAAATCGTACTGGTTATGGATGCGGCTGCGCAAGTGGAGGGCGGTGGAAAAAATGGCTTTGAGCTGCGAGCTACGAGCCTCGGGCAACCAGTGATCCCGTTTGCTCGTGGCTCGTAGCTCGTAGCTTGTAGCTCACTCCCGCTACAATGACGGCGTGGCGTTTCGCATCCGAGAATTTGAGCAGACCGATTTTGAGACGCTGTGGCGGATCGACCAGTCATGCTTCGACCGGCAATTGGCTTACTCGCGGCCGGAACTGGCTTTCTATATGCGCCGGCCGGGGTCGTTTGCGCTGGTGGCCGAGGGCGAAGGGGTTCGCGACAGCGGCGGCCGCTCCGCGAGCATTTTGGGCTTTATCGTGGCGGAGAGGCGCCGCACGGGTGGACATATTATTACTATCGATGTGATCGCGGCGGCGCGGCGAGCGGGCGTCGGTTCGGCTTTGCTGCAGGCGGCGGAAGAGCGATTGCTGCGGGCGGGCGCGCGGGCGGTGACGCTGGAAACGCCGGTGAATAATGAGGCGGCGATCCGCTTCTACAAGCGGAAAGGGTATTTCGTGGAAAAGACGGTCGCGGGATACTATTCTGGGGAGCTGGATGCGCTGGTGATGGCGAAAGAACTGGCGCGGCCGGCGGTGGGATGAATTCGCGTAGAGACGCGGCTTGCCGCGTCTCCCGCCGCAGAGTGAGACGGGGCAAGCCCCGTCTCTACAGGGAATGGTTTTCGGCGCGAAGAGGAAGTGGGTTCATGAAAATTGCGATCCAGGGAGAACTCGGGTCTTTCAGCCACGAGGCGGCGGAACGGATGTTGCCGCGGGCGCAGGTGGTGCCGTGCGCGCGTTCGCTTGAGGTCTTCGAGCGCGTCGCGCATCGTTCGGTAAACGGCGCGGTGGCGGGCGCCGTGATTCCCATCGAGAACTCGCTGGCGGGCTCGGTCGCCGAGCATTTCGATTTGCTGCTGGGGCGCGACGTTCACATAGTGCGCGAGTTTCGCCTGCGCATCGTGCACAATCTGATTGCGCCGCCGGGCACCCAGCTTCGAGATGTGCGGCGTGTGTTCTCGCATCCCGTGGCGCTCGATCAGTGCCGCGACTTGTTTGCCGAGAATCGCAAGCTCGAGCCGGTGCCGTTCTACGACACGGCGGGAAGCGTGAAGCATGTGGTGGCCGAGGGCTGGCGCGATGCGGCGGCCATTGCCAGCCGCCGCGCCGCGGAAGTGTATGGGGGAAAAATCCTGAAGGCCGGGATTGAGGACGACAAGAAAAACTTCACGCGCTTCTTTCTGATCGAACGGGGAAAGATCGAGCGGGGAAAGCCGCGGGCGGCGCGCAATGCGGACAAGACTTCGCTGGCGTTTAGCTTGAAGAACGTTCCCGGGGCGTTGTTCAAGGCGCTCAGCGTGTTCGCGCTGCGCGACATCAGCTTGAGCAAGATCGAGTCGCGGCCCATGCGCGGGCGTCCCTGGGAATACGTGTTTTTTGTCGACCTGCTGCGCGGCGACGATGAAGATGTCGCGCCATGCCCTGCGCCATTTGGGCGAGGTGGCGGAACTGGTGAAGGTGCTGGGCATTTATCCGAAAGCGTGAGGCGTAAGTTGTACCCAGTACCCAGTACCCAGTGCCTAGCAGCCAGTGGTGAAAGTCGGAGAGCGGCGGACAAGCAACACTTTTCCTGATTGTCATCCCGAGCGAAGCGAGGGATCTGAGTTTGCCGCGAAAATGCAGATCCCTCGCTTCGCTCGGGATGACAAAACTTGGTGGATTGAGGTTGAAACGGCGGATTCTCACTTTCACCACAGGCTGCCAGTACTCGATGGCCAGTTGCCGGTTACCAGCACCTTGAGGTTCATGCTGCCGCTGGCGACGCCGATGAGAGCTACTGGGGGAATCGTGGCGGCGTCATCTCCGAAGATTCGTGCTGGCAGTTTTTTCATCACAACCTGCTGTGAGGCAGTGCACTGCGTTCTCTACCGGATCCGCTTAGGCTGATTACTCAGGAGGGAAGCACCGGTGCTGGGCAGTGGGTTACCAGAGTGAGTTCGGGTGACTTCCGAGGTATTGCAAAAGATTAAAAAAGGTTTAGAATTCAACCCCTTAGCACGAAGGGTGCATCTTATTGGCGGCTGAGTTCATCCAAGGTTGAGTGCAAGTGGCTCAAGGGAAAAGCATGAGCGATTTTATGTCTACGGGGCAACTTACTTACGAAACCAGCGAGCGGTCTCTGCCCATTCTGCCGGTGCGCGACACGGTGCTGTTCCCGCACGCGGTGCTGCCGCTGACGGTGGGACGGGAAAGTTCGGTGCAACTGATCAACTCGCTGGGCGAGGACAAGACGATCGTCGTGGTAGCGCAGCGCGAGGCGCGCGTGGACTCGCCGCAGCCGAGCGATCTGTATTCCATCGGGACGCTGGCGGTGGTGCACAAAGTGGTCAAGATGCCGAACCAAAGCCTGTTTGTTTTTGCCGAAGGAATGGAGCGGGTGCGGCTGGCGGATTTCGCGCAGCTCTCGCCGTTTATGCGGGCGCGGGTGACGACGATTCCAGAGACGATTCCGCCCAAGGATTCCGAGATTGAAGCGCTGCAGCGCAACGTGCTGACGCTGTTCCAGCAGATCGTGGCCGGTTCGCCGACGCTTTCCGACGAGCTTTCGACGGTGGCGATGAACATAGAAGAGCCGGGGCGGCTGGTGGACTTCATCGCCTCGTCGCTGCCCTCGCTGTCCACGGCCGACAAGCAGGATACGCTGGAGACGAGCGACGTGCGGGCGCGCCTGGAAAAAGTCAATCAGCACCTGGCCAAGGAACTGGAAGTGCAGCAACTGCGCAACAAGATCCAGTCGGAAGTGCAGGACCGGGTGCAGCAGACGCAGCGCGAGTACTACCTGCGCGAGCAGATGAAGGCGATCCAAAAAGAACTGGGCGAGCAGGACGAGGGCCAGCGCGACATCGAGGAGTTGAAGCAGAAGATCGAAGCGGCGGGCATGCCCGACGATGTGAAGAAAGAAGCGCTCAAGGAATTGGGACGGCTGGCGCGCATGTCGCCGATGGCGGCGGATTATTCGGTCACGCGCAACTATATCGAGTGGCTGGCGATCCTGCCCTGGGCGAAGACTTCGGGGGTGGAGATTGAAATTCCGAAGGCGAAAGAGATCCTCGACGCCGACCACTACGACTTGCAGAAAGTGAAGGACCGCATCCTGGACTACCTTTCCGTGCGGCGGTTGAAGCCCGACATGAAAGGGCCGATTCTGTGTTTCGTCGGGCCTCCGGGAGTGGGCAAAACTTCGCTGGGCAAATCGATCGCCCGCGCGCTGGGACGCAAGTTCACGCGCCTGTCGCTGGGCGGGGTGCACGACGAAGCGGAAATTCGCGGCCACCGCCGCACCTACATCGGGGCCTTGCCGGGGCAGATCATTCAGGGCATACGGCGCGCGGAGACCAAAGATCCGGTCTTCATGCTCGACGAAATCGACAAGGTGGGGCGCGACTTCCGCGGCGATCCGGCGTCGGCGCTGCTCGAAGCGCTCGATCCGGAGCAGAACGCGAATTTTCGCGACAACTATCTGGACGTGACTTTCGATCTCTCCAAAGTCTTGTTCATTACCACCGCCAACATGCTCGATCCCATCGCCGAGCCGCTGCGCGACCGCATGGAAATTATCGAATTGCAGGGATACACCGAGGAAGAGAAAATCCACATCGCCTTCCAGTACCTGATTCCGCGGCAGATCGAGGAAAACGGAATCACCAAAGAGCAGATCGAATTTCCGGAAGAGGCGGTCAGCTACGTGATCCGCCATTACACGCGCGAGGCGGGAGTGCGCAACCTGGAACGCACCCTCGGCACCATCTGCCGCAAACAGGCGCGCCGGATCGCGGAAGGCAAGACCGACAAGCTGGTGGTTACCAAGGAGATCATCCAGGAATTTCTCGGCGGCATCAAGGTGCGCAGCGAAGGCGAAATTGCCGAGCGCACCAAGCGCCCGGGCGTGGTGGTGGGACTGGCGTGGACGCCGGCGGGCGGCGACGTGTTGTTCGTCGAAGCCAACCAGATGAAAGGCAAGGGCGGGCTGACGATCACCGGCCAGATTCAGGACGTGATGCGCGAGTCCATGCAGGCCGGGTTGAGCTGGGTGCGTTCCAACGCCAAGCAGTTGGGCATCGACGAAGAATTCTTCGCCAATCATGACATCCACATTCACGTGCCCGCGGGAGCGATCCCCAAGGACGGCCCTTCGGCGGGCGTCACCATCGTGACCGCGCTGGTGTCGTTGCTGACGGGCAAGCAGGTGCGCACGCTGACCGCGATGACCGGCGAAATCACGCTGAGCGGGAACGTGCTGCCGGTAGGCGGCATCAAGGAGAAAGTGCTGGCCGCCAAACGCGCCGGTGTGCACGACGTGATTCTGCCGGCCGACAACCGGACCAATGTCGAGGAAGACCTGACCCCCGAGCAGTTACTCGGACTTAACTACGCACTACGTCAAGACCATAGACGAGGTGCTGGAGTTCGCGCTGCCGTCGCCGCCGCGCGAAGAGCATCTCGACGCCGACGAGCGCGAAAAGGTGCTAAGCAACTAAAACAGTTTCCTGTAGAGACGCGGCTTGCCGCGTCTCTCGCCGCAACGATGTCATCGCACGTTGCCATCCGATGTAATTCAATATTGTCATCCTGAGCGCAGCAGGGACTTCACGAAGTGAAGTTCCTGCGGAGTCGAAGGACCCCTGCCTTTTGAACGCCGTGGGTGCCCCATAAAATTGAGTTGTCATCCTGACCCTGAGCTAGGGCGTGTCATCAAATGAGCCAAATGACGGTGGCGGCGAGGTGGATGGCGGCGAGGAAGTTGCGCGCGGTTTTATCGTAGCGGGTGGCGATGGCGCGATACTGTTTGAGTTTGGCAAAGAAGTTTTCAATCCGGTGGCGCGCCTGATAGAGATCCCTGTCGTATTCGCGCTGGATTTTGCGGTTGGCTTTGGGCGGAATCACCGCCACTTTGCCCGCCTGCGCCAGCGGAATCAGAACCCGCTCATCGGCATCGAAGCCTCGATCGGCGAGCACGATGTCGGCCTCCACCAGCGGCAGCAGCACGTCGGCTCCCTCCAGATCGCACGCCTGTCCGGGCGAAAGATGAAACCCGGTCGGGTTGCCGAGGGCATCGACGGTGGCATGAATCTTGGTGCTCAACCCGCCCTTGCTGCGTCCGATGGCCTGGTCCGAGCCCCCTTTTTACGCGCCCCAGCACTGTGCTGATGCGCGCGCACGATGGTCGAATCGATCATCGCGTATTCGTTGTCCGCATCCGCCGCCAGATGCTCGAATAACTTCTTCCACACCCCGCGCCTCGCCCACCGACTGAACCGCGTATGCACGACGCGGAAGTCGCCAAAACGTTCCGGCATGTCCCGCCATGGAATCCCGGCCCGATAGCGATATAACACGGCCTCGACAAACAACCGATTATCCTCGGCCGGACGGCCCACCGAACCCCTTCGACCCGGCAACATCCCTTCGATCCGCTCCCACTGATCGTCCCGTAACCCGTAGCGCCGCACTCCCATCCCACAAATCTATCGGCAACTACTCCTCACCGCATATATCCAATTTGATGACACGCCCTAGGTGCCCCACTCGTGTGGGAACGGGCGTCCTCGCCCGTCCAAGCCGAGCAAAGCTCGGCCGCCGGCTGCCCCATCCTTCGCGTTTTTTGCGAAGGGTGGGAACATTTGCTCTCCCCCCAACCCACCCAGCACCAAACTGGCCTCTGTATCTTTTTCCGAGACGGGTAGATAATGATCCCGACCGAGGGGGCCATGGGGAAATCCATGGCCCTTTTTTTAGGGGCGGAGATTGTCGACCTTAAGAGTGATATCGAGAAGAACCCCGGGGCGGGGCAGCTTCGGCGACACTGCATTTACTCCCGTAGTACTGTTATGATTCCCGGCGGCTCTTAAGTTGCGCGAGGCCAAATGGCTCAAGACTCCCCACTAGGCAAGAAAATTGTTTCGACCATCCGAAGCGTTCTCCAGCGCTGCGAAGAGGTCGGAGAAAAGGTCGGTTTTCCCGGAGAGGGCGGAGAACGGCGCTTTCGTAGCTGGATCGCCTCCGACCTTCTCGAAGGCGTCCTCGGTTGGCCCGTCAAGAACGTTGTCATCGGCGAGCGTTTCGACATTTTGTTGTTGAGCGATGAAGTCCACGCCCTCGCAACCATCGAGACGAAGACTCCGTATCACCGGGCGTCGAAAAAGGAACGGGCAGATTTCGAGGAGAGGCTTTCCGGTTTCCCGACTTTAAGCACCGCATATTTCACCAACGGCTCTGTGTGGGATCGCCTCGACATTGTCGTTAGTGGCGCCGAGCTTTACGTCCGCGAGCGGAGCACGTTCGAGCTTGGCAAACATTCTCCAGCTTACGTCGAACAGTTCTTCGCACCTCTGCGATACCACTCTGTAGACGACGTGTCGCCCGGGCAGGTGTATCACGTTAATCGTGACAATCCCTTCATCTCTGGCACGTTGTCGCGCCTGACAGTCGATCTGGACGAAATCGTCAAGGAATTTACGATTCTCTACCGGAAGATGTTTTTCGGCCTATGGGAAGGTCGTGCGGGTGCCAAAGCGCAAGAGGTTGCGATGGCAGTCTACTCGCAATGGTGCGGCAAATCTCTTCGTGTGACGCCTGAGACCGCAATCGAAGTATTGCAAAATGTTTATAAAGAGGAGGGGTTCAATCCGCAAACGATAGCTCGTGCGCTCGCAGGTTTGGGACTGGATGGCCCTGCGACATCGCAAGTGGTTGAGGCCATCATGAGCCTCTCGCAGTCGCGCAAAACGGATGCTGAAGCACTGCGGGACTGCCTCTGGCCCGCGTTTGCTCCCTCCATAGACCAACTCGCCGCTCAAACCGCTCACGTTGTCCTTGCGCGGACGCTTCTGCATCGCGTGGGAGAAGACGAAAAAGTCTTGCCCCGAAGATTGTCCGGGGCAGAGCTAAATAAACAGCTCGAGATTCCAACGACGACGATTACTGGGCGAAAGTTTCCCGCAACCGAACTGTTGGAAGATGTTCGGGCAGACCTCCAGCACTTCCTACCGACGGTGTATTTGCGGGGGGAATTCGACTGGTGGGCCGTCCTTCCCGAAAAGCGGCCCTTGCTAACACAGGATCAGTTTGGGTGGTTGCGGCAGTTCGATGATGAGATGGAGCGGCTAAACAAGTTGATGTTACGCCGACTCAGTCACTATCAGTTCGAGTCCGTCAACGTCGACATTTGGCGAAATATCTACGAAAATTATCTGCCCCCCGACGAGCGTCAGCGCCTTGGTGGTTTTTACACTCCCGACGAACTTATAAACCTCATCCTAGATCTGGATGGCTATAAGGCAGATCTGGAAGGTTTGTGCAAGCTTAGCTACATAGACCCTGCGTGCGGCAGCGGCGCATTTGTAACGACCGCGCTCGCGAGGCTGCTTGCTCACCTCGACGCGGATCTGCCATGTCACAGGGAAGTATCGAAAAAAGGTGAGCCTGCGTGGAAGAGCGCCGAAAAGAAACTGAAACTCGTCGGTGAACTCGTCCACGCGATTGACCTGCATCCGTTCGCGAGTTTCCTGACCACACTTAACGTATTGTTCATGATTTTACCGCTGTACGCAGTCGTCCGTAAGCAAGACCCAGACTTCACTGTGGATCTGCACATATTCTCGGCCGATAGCTTGGAAAAACCTGAAAGAATTGAACAGCAGCCTCACTTGTTTTCGCAGATGAACTCGCGCATTCAGCTCAGTGCCGATAGCTACGAGCGCTATCGTAAGATCATGGACACAAAGTTCGACCGCGTCTTCGGGAACCCACCGTGGGGCGGCGTGCTCAAGGGATCGCTTGCTCCGGTCTACGACACGATCAAGAAACACCACTTCGCAAAGGCGTTTCCGAACGCTGCGAAAGGCAAGTACGATGTATATGGCCTGTTCATGGAGCGTGCCCTGCAACTTCTTAAGACCGATGGCCGATTCGCGCTCCTCACGCAGGGTACATATCTCGACAAAGAATGGGCAGCGGGGCTCCGTAAACATCTCGCCTCTAACACACGACTTGATTACATCGTTGACATGAACCCGTTCGGGCAATTGTTCTTTAACGCTATGAACTCGCCATGTGTTACGGCGGCAGTGAACATGCAGACCGAAGTAAATGGCGAGTGCCTGTGTGTTATGTCCGGGACTTAGCGACTTCGGTGAATTAAACACCCAAGAGAGACGCGAAAAGGTCGCTGACACTGTCAGGGACACCCTGGAGAAGCTCACGAAAAAGAAAAGCACAAAAGTGCTCTTTGCGTCCGGCGCTAGAGTCCCGCGGAAGTTGCTGCGGGACGCCGCCGGCGACCGTTGGGATCTTAGCGGTGGCGCCGGAAAGGAGCAGTTTCCAGAGAGTTGGTTCACCGCCGCCGAGCTACTGGAGATGCGGCAGGGGGTCACGCCTGGCGGTTGTCTCGATGTCTTCTTAATGGACGTCAAGAAGAAGGAGATGCTCGGTCTTGAGGACGCGCTCGTGCGAAAGGCCATTAAGAGCAAGCAGCTTACTCGCTGGCGCGTGGAATGGAAGAACCGAGTCATCTTCTACCCCTACATCACGAAGAGCAAGAAGGCCAAGAAACCGGAGAAGGCCGTCCCCGCGTTCACCATTTTGTGGGACGAGATCGAGGATGAAAAATTTAAGCAGCGTCTGACAAAACTTGGAATCGAGGATGCGCTTGATTTCGATCTGCAAATCGATTCGCGTGAGACTGAAATCGTTCGTGAATCGGGCATCAATAACGAGTCAGTCCAGAAGTTGCTGAAGCATCGGGTTTCACTTGGAATCGTGAAATATCCGAACGCTGCGAAGTATCTTCTTGAGAATTATGAGCGGCTGCAAGCCCGAGTTTTCGAGAAGAAGAAATTTACCGAGCACGGCAAGCGATGGTACGAGTACCATCGACCGCGCGACCCTCAAATCATGCTTGGCAAGTCGAGAATTCTGTCACCAAGACTAATCCGACAGGTAAGGTTCGTAGTCGATGATACGGGCTATTTGTCGGACGACGCGTGCCTGATGATCCAGCCGACCAAGAAGACACAGCGAGCATGGGAGGATTTTGAGGAAAAAATGAATAAAGCGGCTAGAAGGAAACTCACAGAGAAGGAGTTACTTCAGTATTGCTTGGCCTTCATGAATAGCAACTACGCTCAACAGCGGCTCGTTACCGGGCATCGCCCGTCTCCCAAGGGTTCCTACATCATCACGGAGGCGTATATGAAGGAAATACCCATCCCTGTCCCGTCGGGCAAGAAGACAGTGGGAAAAATCGTCGATCTGGTTGAGAGCTTGGGGGACGACCGTTTCAACCTAACCAACAAGGACGAAGTGAAGAAGATGGAAGAACGGATACAAGACCTCGTCGACGGTGTGCTCGCCGGAGCATGAGGCACAGTTCAGAACCAGCCTCGAATCACTCCTACTATTCCGATTAACACGCCTTTTTCATCCCCCAACCCGTGACCACAATCACAGACATCCAGCCCGATTGGTGCAACAATGTTTCTTGATTAGGGCAAGAACAAGGCCCGAGTGTGCCTGTCTCCAGAGACGGACCTCGAAGCCGTCCAAGCCCGTTGCTTAGTGACTCTTTGATAACAAAAGGTAAGGAAATGAGCGGACGTCAGTCCGCCGCCAAAATCCCCAAAAAGCATGGAAAAGCCGAGAATTTTGAATTAACTCCTTATTTTTGAAGACTTTACCTCTAACTCCATTGCCCTCAAGATTTTGCCGGGAAATCCTCGCTAAAGTCTTGATTCCAATATACCGGGGGGTAGGGGGGTGGTACCCACTCTACTAAATAGTTATTGTCTTAGGAGTTACTAAAAAATTACCCCGGAGTCGCGCCCAGATTTTCGGCGCAACCTTTTCGGCGTGAACCAGCGATTCCGCGCGGCGGGAAGAATTTCGCCATCAGCCATTTCTGCTCACAGCCTCGCCCGTGATACATCTTGTATTTGAGCCTGCAGACATCCATCTTTCTTTTTTTCGCCGGCGTTCTCGGCGGCGCGCTGAACTCCGTCGCTGGAGGCGGAAGCTTCATTTCCTTTCCCGCGCTGCTCTTCAGCGGAGTCGCTCCCATCGCGGCCAACGCCACCAATACGGTTGCGCTCTGGGTGGGAATGACGGCCAGCGGTGGAGCGTACCGCAGGCACCTCGACCTCTCGCGGCGCGTCATGGTTCCGCTCGCCGCGACCAGCGTGATCGGCGCTGTCGCCGGCGCTTATCTTCTGCTGCACACGCCGGCGCAGACTTTCCTGCGCGTTCTGCCCTGGCTCATGCTGGGAGCTACGCTGCTGTTTATGTTTGGCAGGCGATTGGCAGGCGCTGGAGGCTCCGTCGCGCGGGATGCTTCGAGCGCGGCTCTGGCCGTTGCGGCGCTGTTCGAACTGATAGTCGCGGTTTACGGCGGCTACTTCGGCGGCGGAATCGGGATCCTGAACCTGGCCATGCTGGCCGCGCTCGGCATGACCGACATTCACGCCATGAACGCGCTGAAAGTCGTGCTCGGAGGCATCATCAACGGCATAGCGGTTGTCACCTTCGTCGTGGCCGGCGCTGTGGTCTGGAAGCCGTGCAGCGCCGTGACCGTGGGCGCGATCCTCGGCGGATACTTCGGCGCCCACTACGCGCAGAAGCTGCCGGGCGCGTGGATTCGCGGCTTCGTGATCGCGGTGGGCACGGGAATGTCGGCGTATTTTTTCTGGAAGGGCTGTCGCTGAAAGCGATGCCGAGGCAGCCGGAAGCGTTCATCGATCAGGCGCTGCGGGCGCGGGCGCCTTTGCGCCGCAAGACAGAAGCATGGCGACTGCCGTAATCTGTTGACAGGCAGTTCTTGCCAGCAGTGCCATGGAGGACGACATGCCGGAGCCGACTAAATCCTCGCCTCAACCCGAGCCTAACGAAAAACTCGTCAAGATTTTCGATACGGAGCAAGAGAACGAAGCCATTGTCGTGCAGGGCCTGCTCGAATCCGCCGGCATCGAATCGGACTTGAAATCCATCGACGCGGTGCAAAACGCGTTTCCCGGCGTTGGTGGAAACGTGATTCTGGTGCGCGAAGAAGACGCGCCGGAAGCGAAGAAGATTATCGAGACATATCGTAAGTCGCCGCCGCTCGATGACGAGACAGCGTAGGGCCAGGTTTCAAGGTTTCAGAGTTTCAAGGTTGCAAAGTTTCAGAGTTGCCTTCTGATGCTCGGATGTAATAGCTCAGACATTTGTTCAGACATTGAAACCTTGAAACTTTGCAACTTTGCAACCTGCCCAAGAATCAGTGCAGGAGCGCCACGTCCGGGGTCACGGACTTGCCGTCGAGGTAAAAACTGACTGCGCCCTGCAGGTCGGTGCGGTAGGTTTTTACGCCAGCCTGCTGCAGCCGCTCCAGCACTTCAAGCCGGGGATGTCCGTAGACATTGCGCGCGCCGACGGAAATGACGGCATAGCGCGGATGAACGGTCGAGAGCAGAGCGGCGGAGGTTCCGCTGGCGCTGCCGTGATGCGCGACTTTCAAGAGCATCGCCTCCGGATGTTCTTCCACCACGCGGCGCTCTACCGGTCGTTCCGCGTCGCCTTCAAGCAAAGCGGCCGTCCCGCGAAACGTGGCCGTAAACACCAGGCAATCGTCGTTTGGACGCATCAACCCGGTGATTTGGTCGCGTCCGGGGGCCAGCATGTGGAAATGCGTCCCGCCGTAATCGAATTGATCGCCTTCTTTTTTTACCGAGACTTTCATTCCCGCGCGCAACGCTTGGGCCACGACCGGCGCCAATTCGCCCACGGGTTTGTCGATGCTGATCCAGAGTTCTCGCGGGTGAAAATTCGCAATCACGGCGGGCATTCCGCCGAGGTGGTCGGCATGAGGATGCGTGATCGCGACCACATCGAGATGGTCGATGCCTCGATTCCAAAGATAAGAAGAGACTACCTGCTCGCCGAGATCGAAGTCGGAATGCATCCACTGCGGCAGGCCTCCGGCATCGATGAGCAGGGCGCGGCCTTGGGGCGTGACCAGCAGAATGGAATCGCCTTGCCCGACATCGATGGCCGTCATCTCCATCACGCCAGCGCGAATGTGCGGGCGCGAGGGGACAAAAGCGATCCAGACGGCAACCGCAAATACCACCGCGACTGCGGCGAACGCGGCCCAGCGCGTACGGCGGATCCGCGTCGCGAACATGGCGAGCGTCAGCGCGGCGAGCGAGGCCAAAATCATCGCGAGCGAAGGCATGGCGACACGCAGGTCGGCGATGGATGTGCCTGCAACCTGCGCTCCGCCCAGCCAGTGCACCGTTCCCGCGATGCTTTCGAGCACGAAGCCGGAGATCCACACCGCGGGCTTGGCCAGCGTGGTCGAGATGTATCCCAGGCCGACGGCGGCGGCGGCGCTGGGCATCAACGCCTGGGTTAGCGGAATCACCGCCAGATTGGCCGGCATTCCCATCGTGGTCGCGCGATGAAAGTGATACGCCATGAGCAGAGCCAGTCCCGCCTGCATCAGGGCCGAGATGAAGATCAATCCGCTCGCGCCAATTACGACCCGCATGAAGATCGCGGGCAGCGCCAGGCCGAGGCGTTTGCCGATGAATCTCGCCAGCCGCCCTCCAATCAGCCGCAGATCGAGCCGGAACTGCGCCACTTTGGGCGCAACGTGCAAATCGTAGCTGGCCGCCCGCAACAGGCGTAAACCGCGAGCGTAGGGCAATGTCGTCTGTTCGAGAATCGGCGAGCCGATGCCCGCGATGATGAAGACGGCGAGAAACGTGAGCTGAAAGCTGGCGCCAAACAAGGCGTGCGGATCGACGATCAGGACCCCCAGCGCCGCCGCGCCGATGGCGTTCATCATGTTGCGTCCGCGATAGAGCAGGCGCGCACCTAAATATACCGCCAGCATCAGCGCGGCGCGCCACACCGGCGGCCCGACTCCCACCACAAACGCGTACGCGAACGAGACCGCGACTGTCGTGATGGCCGCGACCGCCGGATCCACGCGAAACTGGCGCAGCGTCCAAAGAATGGCGAACGCCAGGATGCTCAGGTTCATTCCGGAAACAACCAGCACATGATAAGTGCCCGAGCGCTGATACTCGACGCGGGTCGCGTTGCGCAGGAACGATTCTTCGCCGAGGACCATGGCGTCCATCAGCGAGGCTTGCGACGCGGGCCAAAGCTGGTGAATCTTGGCGATGATGCTGGAATGAACGCGCGTCCGCCAGAGTTGAATGCGGCTGCCGGAAAAGCCGGGGAGCCGCTCTATATCCTTCGCCTGCGCCGATCCCAGCACGCCGATGCCGTTGTCGCGCAGATAGCCTTCATAGTCGAAGGCTCCGGGATTGCGATAATTGCGCGGCGGATGCAGCTTGGCGAGAATGCGCAGCCGCGTGCCGTAGGTTAGTGGGATCGGGCGATCGGGTGATCGGGTCATCGGGTCATCGAAACCCAAAGTCCCTTGACCTTCGATCACCCGATCACCCGATGGCCCGATGACCCGACCTTCTTCCTTTTCGTAAATGGTGAGCCGCACGCCAGCCCGCACCGGCCAGCTTTCACCCTGGCTCGCGATCTCTTCCGTCTCCACGTCGATGGATTCCAGAAGCCGCGGCCCCGAGGTCCGCGCGTAGCCCTCGCGCATCACATGCGCCGTAAGTGTGACTTCACGGCCATCGGCCATGGTGAAAATTCGAGAATCATTCTGCTGAAGATCGCCCTGTGGTTGACCGCGAACCTGAATCAGAAAAGCGCCCAGAAGAAACCACGCGCCCAAAGAAAGCGCCTTGGCCAGCCAGGCGCGCTTGGGAAGAAACCATGACGCCGCGAAAACGAAGGCCACGACCGCAATCACCCACCACGACGGCGGCCGCCAGGCGCGCACGCCCGTCCACAGGCCCAGCGAAAATGCCAACGCCGCCCAGAACAACGGCTGCGGTGGCGGCTTGTGGTTGCGCATCATTCGCTAGCTCGATGAAAGGGAAGGGCACGACTTCAGTCGTGCCATCACGCCGAAGAGAGAAGTCCGGCTTTAGCCGCTGAGGGCCAAGTATCCAGCTTGAATCCCGGAAACGCCGAGCAATAGCGAAACTCGGACGGCTCCATAACCAACTTCCTTTCAACCGGATTTCGATGAATGTACATCCGATGATGCGCAAAGTCCTGCGCATCCCGTATCCGATGGTCCGTAAATCCCCGTTCCCAAATCTCGATCGGATTTCGCAATCTTTCTTTTACAGCATGAGAAAAGCCGCCTTTGATGAATTGCAGCGCGCGTTCCAGCGCGATCTCCGATGGAGTCAGCAGTAAATGAAAATGCTCTGGCATAAGCACAAACGCGTGAAGCTGGAACTTTCCTTGCCTCCGATACGAGTAGAGAATTTGCAGGAATAGGCGTGCCATCGGTTCGACTACGAACAGGCTCCTTCGTTGCCAGGTGATCGAGGTCACGAAATAAGTCCCCGGCGGTGAGATTTCTCGCGTCGGTTTCAGAAGCTCACCTCGGGCGCTAAAGCGCGAACGTATTATCGACGACTAACGGCACGAGTAAACTCGTGCCCTTCCCTTCTCGCGGGTCGTTTGACTTTCCCGCAGGTAAGAAACGGGCGGAGGACCCTGGCGCGTGCGCGTGCTTCTGCCAGGGCCCTCGGCCACCCACCCATCTTCCAGGAGAAACTTGGACGACGTGAAAGCGGTCAGCGAGCCAGCAGCAGCACCGATTCGATGTGAAACGTCTCTGGAAAGAGATCGAATAAGTGCGCTTCCTCGACGTGATACCCGGCCGCCAGGAGGGGGGCGATGTCCCTGGCCAGCGTCGCCGGATCGCACGAAACATATCGGACGCGAGGCGCTCCGAGTTCCACCAGAGAGCGGATGACCGCGGAACCGGCGCCGGTGCGTGGAGGATCGAGCACGACCAGTTCAGGTCTGTTTCGCACCGGCCGGCTTCTTAGGTAGCCGCTCCGCAGGTAATCCCCGGTTAGCGCGCCGACCGCTTTCACGTTCGCAGGAACATTCTGCGCAAAGTCGCCCTGCGCTGTCTGTGACGCCTCTACAGCAAAAATGTGATGAAAAAAGCCGGCCAGAACTACGGAAAACAATCCCACCCCGGCATAGAGGTCGAGGGCGAAGTCGCCGCCCGCATTGCCGGTCACGACCGCAATCAGCTCGTCGATGAGATGACGATTCACCTGGAAAAAGGCGCCCGCGCTCGCTTGATACTCGTGGCTTTTCGTGCGATAGCGGATTGCCCTGGCGCCGGATTGCGCGAGCGGCTTCGAGTTGAACGGGAGGTTGTCTTCGTCCCGTTGCCCCGAAGATCGTCGTTCTGAAGATCGTCGCCGCGCTGCTTTGCGCCACGACGAGAAAAACGTCACGCCGGCGATTTCAGGCAGCTCGCCCTGGATCGCCTCGGCCCAGCGCAGCAAATCTTTTTTGCCGGCCTCGCGCCCACAGAATGCCCAAGCCAGCAGACGCTCGTCCGCAGCGTCCGCGAACAGCTCAATCTCTTCCACGGACGGCGGACAGTTTAATCCGTCGAGCTGCAGCAGCCGCGCCATTACGCGATTGAGCAGCGGCGAAGCGATTGGACATTCGCGCACCGCGAGAAATTTGTGCGAGCCGAGATGGAAATAGCCAAGCGAAAACTCCGGCGCAGTCCGCACTTGCAGCCGCGTCCGGTTGCGGTAATTCCACGGTGGAGAAGCGTGCAGGCGAAGCCCGGATTGCAGTTCGATTTTTGCGATGCGGCGCAGCGTCTCGCGCAAGATTTCAGCCTTGAACTCCAATTGGCGCTGGTAGGGAATGTGCTGATAATGGCATCCGCCGCATTGGCGAAAGTACGGACAGCGAGCTTCGACGCGATCGGGGGAAGATTCGATCAGTTGCGTAACCGAGCCGCGCGCGAAGCCGGGCTTCTCTTGCTGAATCTCGGCCTCGACGCGCTCTCCCGGCAAAACAAACGGAACGAACACGGCCATGCTGCGCCCGTCCGCGCTGGCCGGAGTGCGCGCCAGGCCGTCGCCGCCGTAAATCAATTTTTCGATGGAAAGAAGCATAGGGTTGACCTGATCGAATCGACCGAGGCGGCCGGACCACCTTCCGCTGCTAAAATTTGCGCTTCGCCATCCTGCCCATACTGTACAACGAGGTGTCTTCATGCCGATGCTTGGCGTGGCCGCGTTCCGAATGGCTCGCCAAGAGCCACGCAGGGACAGGGATTCGCTCAGTCCGCTATCATCGTTGCGGCAGGTTCGGATGAAGTAAGCCTCGAAATAAGGACGCATGGCAACTTTTCTCCCAGATGCGCTGTCGGCTGCGGCGGCTGATCTAGCCAACGCCGGCGCGGAGCCGATCTCTCGCGAAGCGGCTTGCCGGCTGCTGCGAGTGGACGACGATATGCTGCCTTCCCTGCTCCGGGCCGCGCAACTTGCCCGCGCGCGATTCAAGTCGGGAGTGGTCACCTATTCCCGCAAAGTATTTCTTCCCCTGACGAATCTTTGCCGCGACTACTGCGGCTACTGCACATTCCGGCGCGATCCCGGCCAACCCGGCGCGCACACCATGACGCCCGACGAAGTCATGGAAGCCGTGCGCGCGGGCGAACGCATGGGATGCACCGAAGCGCTGTTTAGCCTGGGCGACAAGCCGGAGCTGCTTTTCCCCGAGATGCGCGAAACGCTGCGACGCTTGGGATACAAATCCACGCTTCATTATCTGGAAGCGATGTGCGAGAAGGTGCTCGGCGAATCGAGCCTGCTGCCGCATCCGAATCCCGGGCTAATGAGCGCGGAATGGCTGGAGCGCCTGTCTCGTGTGGCTCCGAGCATAGGGCTTATGTTGGAAACGACAAGTGCACGGCTGCTCGCGAAAGGCGCCGCTAGCATTTCTGCCCACGACAACGCTCCCGACAAAGACCCGGCGAAGCGCCTGCGGGTGATTGCGGATGCGGGACGGCGGAAGATCCCTTTTACCACGGGAATTCTGATTGGCATCGGCGAGACGCTGGAAGAGCGCGTGGATGCGCTGATTGCGATCCGCGATTTGCATAAGAAGTACGGGCACATTCAGGAAGTGATCGTGCAAAACTTCCGCGCCAAGAATGAAACGCCCATGGCACGCTGGCGCGAACCGGAACGCGGGGAAATGCTGCGCACGCTGGCCGTGGCGCGCCTGCTGATGCCGCAGATGAATATTCAAGCGCCGCCAAATCTCTTCGATCGGCATTATGCCGATCTGCTCGATGGCGGCATCAACGACTGGGGCGGAGTTTCGCCGCTGACGCCGGATTTCATCAATCCGGAAAAACCCTGGCCGCATCTGGAAGATTTACGGCGGCAGACCGCAGCGAAAGGATTCGAGCTGCGCCAGCGCTTGCCGGTTTATCCCGAGTTTGTAAAGCGGATCGCGGCACGCGGCGGCTTGATGGGTGAGCGGCTCAACCATGCCGCGGATGCCGATGGCTACGCTCGGAGGACGGCGTGATCGCGGTTCTGACCGGCGGCACGGGCGGCGCGAAGTTCGTGGATGGACTTCGCCAAATCGTTCGCCCGGAAGAACTGACAATCGTCGTGAATACCGGCGACGACATGCTGTGGTGGGGGTTGCGCGTTTCACCCGATCTCGATTCCATCGTTTATATGCTGGCCGGGAAACTGAGCCAGGAGCGCGGCTGGGGCGTCGAAGGCGATACTTTTTATTGCCTGCAAGCCATGCGGCAATTGGGACAACCGGCGTGGTTTCAGACAGGCGATCGCGATCTGGCCACGCACATTTTTCGCACCAAGCTGCTGGCCGACGGCAAGACGCTCAGTGAAGCCACCTCCGAGATCGCGGCCAGGTTCGGCATCAAGGCGCGCATTCTGCCGATGAGCAATGCGCGGGTGGAGACGCGGGTTGTGACGCCTGCGGGAGACTTGAGCTTTGAAGAATATTTCGTCCAGCGCAGGCATCAGGACCCGGTGGAATCGGTGCGGTTCATCGGCGCGGCGGATGCGGCGCCAGCGCCGGGAGTGACCGATGCGATCCTCGCGGCGGATCTTGTGCTGCTGGCGCCGAGCAATCCGGTGACCAGCATCGCGCCGATTCTCGCCGTTCCCGGAATTCGCGAAGCGCTGCGCGCAAGCCGCGCCCGCATTGCCGCCGTGAGCCCTATTGTGGGGGGCGCCGCGGTCACCGGGCCCGCCGGCGCGCTCATGGCGGCGCAAGGATTTGCCGTTTCAATTGCAGGCGTTGCCGGCTTCTATCGCGATTTTCTCGATTTGCTCGTCGTCGATTCCGAGGACGCTCCGGCTGCGGACGAGTTACGTAAAAACGATTTGCGCCAGACCGGCATCCGCGTGCACTGCACTCCCACCATCATGCGTAATAATGAAGATAGAATCGCGCTGGCAAAGAGCGTGCTGGAGGCGGCGATGCAACCTCCATCCGTCTTGGAGCGCGCATGATTCTGGTTCCGGTAAAAAATCTTGCCGACGCCAAGCAGCGGCTGTCCTCGATTCTGACTGCGGAAGAACGTTTCGCTCTGGCGCAAGCAATGTGCGAGGACGTGCTGGGAGAGCTGGCGAGTTGGCAACGGCGTCCTCCCGTTGCGGTGGTTACCAGCGATTCGTCGGTGCGCGATTTGGCGGCGCGTTTCAATTTTGAGGTCATTCCGGACGACAACTCCGGCGAGACCAGCGCCATCGCAATGGCAACGGCGGTTTGCAGAAGACGCGGAGCCGAGAGCACGCTGGTGCTTCCGGCGGACATTCCTTTGCTCGAGAGCGCGGAATTGCAGAAGATTTTAGATAACGCTCCCGCGGGTGGCGCGGTGCTGGTGCCGGACGCGGCGGGACGCGGCACGAACGCAGCCTGGCGATCTCCGGGCGATTTGTTTCCGCTACGCTTCGGCAACGACAGCTTCCTGCCACACCTGGCCGCGGCGAAAGCAACGGGGCTGCCTTGGGTTGTGCTTGAATTGCCGGGGATTGCGCGGGATGTCGATCGTCCCGAAGATCTTCGCGAACTCGCCAACGCCAGCGGAGAACGGCGCTCGCAGAAGCTGGTGCGTGGCTGGAACCTCGGCAGCAGGAATCAGGTTTAGCCGACCGTGGTGCGAGGTGGGTCTGGAGCGGCGCACCAGACCCACCTCTATGAATTGTCATCCCGAACGAAGTGAGGGATCTGTAGTTCGCCGCCAAATGCAGATCCCTCGCTTCGCTCGGGATGACAAAACCTTTCAAATTGAGAGTTCAAGAGTGCGGTCTCACTTTCAACACGGGCTGCTAACATGACTAGGACTAGCATGGAATCGAACACCACTAAGCGCGCGCCTGGTGAAATTCGTATTCTTCCCATCGCCGTCAGCGGAGAAATCCGCCCCGGAGATTCGCTCATCGCAAAGTTGCTGGCGGCGGCGCGAAGCCTGAAGTTGCGCTTTCACGATGGTGACATCCTGGTGGTAAAGCACAAAATTGTTTCCAAAGCCGAAGGCGCGCTGGTCGCGCTGGATGAGGTCCGGCCTTCGGCGGCTTCGCGGGCCTGGGCGCGGCGCTACGGGCTCGACGTGCGCGTCCTGGAATTGGCGCTGCGCGAGAGCCGGCGAATCGTGCGGCGCAAGCGCAATGTATTGATTACCGAGACGAAGCATGGATTTATTTGCGCGAACAGTGGCGTAGACGTGTCGAACGTGGATGGTGGGCGTCATGCGGCATTGCTGCCGGCGGACCCCGATCGTTCCGCGGCGAAGTTGCGGCGCGAGTTGAAAAAGGAGTTGGGGATCGAGATCGCGGTCATCGTCAGCGATAGTTTTGGACGCCCGTGGCGCGTAGGATTGACAGAGGTGGCGCTGGGTGTCGCCGGGATGCGGCCCCTGGTCGATTATCGAGGACGCCGCGATCCCCACGGCTACTCGCTGCACACAACGGTGGACGCGGCCGCGGACGAACTGGCGTGCGCGGCGGGGCTGGTCTGCGGCAAGCTGGCGGGCACTCCCGCGTGCATCATTCGCGGCTATTCGTACGGTAGAGACAACCGCCGGGGAAACGCTGGGGCGCGGGAATTGATCCGGCCCGCGGACAAAGATCTTTTTCGGTAAGTGTTTTTATGAATTGTCATCCCGAGCAGAGCGAGGGATCTGCAGTTCGCCGCAAAGTGCAGATCCCTCCCCCTCGGCTACGCTCGGGGTCGGGATGACAAAATCTGGCGAAGGTTTAGGCGGGTCCGCGCCTTCGCTACAGGCTTATAAGAGAACTTTATGCCATGGCAGACTTTAGAACTCGAGCAATTTCCCCGGCTGACCTGGGAAGAGATCGCGCCGCAAGCATCGGTTGCGATTCGCGGCGCCCTGGAGCGCGTGTTGGAAGCGCAGGACGGAGCATGTCTGACGGACGACGAGCGCCACGCTTTGGCGAACTGCGACGGGCCAAACTGTAACGGCGCGGATTTGCCCGCGCTGCTGGTCGCCGCTGATGCGCTGCGGCGCGAACTGGCCGGCAACATCGTCACCTACGTGGTGAACCGCAACATCAATTTCACGAACGTCTGTTTTGTGGGCTGTAAGTTTTGCGCGTTCGCCCGCGGGCCGCGCGCGAAAGACACCTATTTCCTTTCGTTGGAAGACGTGGCCCAAAAAGCGAAAGAGGCCTGGGACGTGGGCGCGACCGAAGTCTGCATTCAAGGCGGGCTGCCGCGCGATCTGCCGCCGTTTTATTATCGCGACATTCTGCGCGCCGTAAAAAATGCCGTGCCCGATATGCACATCCACGCCTTTTCTCCCATGGAAATTGTCTACGGCGTGGAACTGACCGGCATGAAGCTCGGCGACTATCTGACCATGCTGCGCGATAACGGACTGGACACGCTGCCAGGCACGGCGGCTGAGGTATTGGACGACGAGGTGCGGCATGTGCTTTCGCGCAATAAAGTAACGGTGGCGCAATGGCAAGAGGTCATTCGCGCGGCGCACTCCTGTGGAATCCGGAGCACTTCAACGCTGATGTACGGGCACAGCGAAACGCCCGGCCACTGGGTGCGGCAGTTGTCTTTGCTGCGGCAGATACAGTCCGAGACCGGCGGTTTCACCGAATTCGTGCCCCTGGGTTTTGTGCACCAGAACACGCTTTTGTTCAAGCAGGGCCTGGCGCGCACCGGGCCGACGCTCGCCGAACACCTCAAGGTCCATGCGCTGGCCCGCATACTGCTCGCCGGGTCGATCAATAACATTCAGGTCTCGTGGGTAAAGATGGAGCGCAAAATTTCGCAACTTTGCCTGCAAGCCGGCGCCAACGACTACGGCGGAACGCTGATGGAAGAAAGCATCTCGCGCGAGGCTGGATCGACCGCGGGCGAGTATATGAGTCCCGAAGATTTTCAGGCGCGGATTTTGGAGATCGGCCGCATTCCGGCGGAGCGCAACACAAAATATTCACACATCAAGATCAAGCTGCCGGCCGCATCGGCTTCTTCCGGGGCTACATTAGATCGCACGCGGATTGCGGAATCAGTATGAAAGCCCAATGCAGCAGCCGCGCCATCGCCATCCTCGGAGGCACCGGCCCGGCGGGCACGGGCCTCGCGCTGCGCTGGGCGCGCGCGGGAGAAACCGTCATCATCGGCTCGCGAGATGCCGCGCGGGCCGAGCAGACGGCGGAAGCGATTCGCAAGCGCGCGGGCGCAAACGCTAAAGTCTCTGGCATGGAAAATTCCGCAGCCTGCGCGGCCAGCGATCTGCTGGTGCTCACCGTGCCGTTCGCGGGCCAGGCCGCGCTGCTGAAGCAGTTGCAGGCGGCGATTCGTCCGGGCAGCGTGTTGATTGATGTCACCGTCCCGCTCGCCCAGAACGTGGGCGGACGCGCCAGCCGCACTCTCGGCGTGTGGCAAGGCTCGGCGGCGCAGCAAGCGGCCGAGCTTGTCCCCAAGGGCGTTTCTGTAGCCGCGGCATTCCAGAACGTTTCGGCGGACGCGCTCAATGGCAACATTGACGACGATGTCGATTGCGACGTGATCGTCTGCAGCGACGATCCCAACGCCACACAAGCTGCCATCGAACTCGCGGCGGAGATTCCCGGCGTGCGCGCAATCGACGGCGGCAAGCTGGAGAACGCGCGCATCGTCGAGCAAATCACGGCGCTGCTGATCGGCCTCAACATCCGCCACCAAGGCCACGGCGGAATACGGATCACGGGACTGCCCGACGGCGCTTACCAGACAGGGCCGGTGGCAAAATAGATCGTGAAATCGAGATTTGCCTTCCTGTCAAGATCTGCCATCCTGTCGCAGCGACGCCACGCGGCAAAAAACGCGAATGTATTGCGGCGCCCGGCAGCCAGAGGTCGGATTACAGAAGTAACACTTTCGTGTGCCGGCCCGGCGCCGTTTCGGTGTAAGATCGCTGCAAGGCCTTCTCTTCGGAGACGTTATGAAACGAATTGCCGCTCTTATACTGCTTGCCGCCTTGAGTTTTGCCGGGGCGATACCGGTTCAAGCGCAGCGCATCAGTCCCAAACAAAATGCGCGCCTGTCCCAAAAGGCGGCCAAGAAGCAGCGGAAGATGTTAAAGAAGGCAAACAAGAAACAGCGGAAAGCAATGAAGAAAGCCGCGAAGGCGCAACGCAAGGCGAACAAGAAGGCGAACAAGAAGACGAATAAGAAGGCAAACCGCCGCTATCAATAGCCTTTCCCGCAGGCCACCACTTCAGTCGAGTCCCAAGAAGCCAATCGGCCTCCACCCTCAGCCACCCGCCTGCCGCTGATGTTTTTCCGCGCAGGCTTTTTCACAGGGAGAGGTTTCACATTGACGCGAACGGGGACTTGGGGGACAATGGCACGTTCTTGGCGTCAAAAGGAAATTCCGGTTCGTAATGTAAGCCAGCGTCTCAAGGCCGAGGTAATCGCGAGATAAGGGTGTCTATGTCGCCTATGACTCGATCGGATACGCTCGGCACATTGGCCGTGGGAGTATTGGATTCGGAGGCTGAGAAAACCATAATGATGAGGCACATACGGTGTAGTTGGGTTAAGCAGGTGGAAGTCGCTGCTATTCTTCTCTCCGCCTGGCTGGCGCCGCGACCGGCGGCTGGTGCGGATGTTCCCTCACCCGCTCCCTACGGCGTGCGCGTGGAACATGCCTGGATTCCTATGAAGGACGGCGTGCGCCTGGCAGTGAATCTATTCATGCCGACGGGCGTTAAGCCGGGCGAAAAGTTTCCCGCGTTGCTGGAGTACATACCTTATCGTAAAGACGACGACACAGCTCCGGACGATTACCCCAGGCATGCGTACTTTGCCCAGCGAGGGTATGTGGGCGCGCGGGTCGATATCCGCGGCACAGGAGAGAGCGAGGGGCAGACCCCCGACCGGGAGTACTCCCAGCAAGAGCAGGAAGACGGCGAAGAAGTGATTACCTGGCTTGCCCGCCAGCCGTGGTCGAATGGCAATGTTGGCATGCTCGGCATTTCGTGGGGAGGATTTAACTCGCTCCAACTCGCTATGCGCCGCCCGCCGGCACTCAAGGCCATCATCGCTACCTGCGCCACCGACCAGTTGTTCCACGACGATATCCGTTTTATCGACGGCATGATGCACGTCGATCAATATGAACTCTTCATCGATTTGCAAACTGCCATGTCGCCGGGGCCCGGGTTTCCATTGGATGAGAAAACCTTGGCCACCCGCTTCGACAATAAGCCATGGTTCATCAACTACAAGCGCCATCAACACGACGGAGACTTCTGGCACGAACCGGAGCAACCACTCGACCGCATTCAGATACCGGTGCTCTTGCTCGGAGGTCTTTACGACGGCTACCGCGACAGCATCCCGCAGATGCTCGAGCAGATGAAGACTCCCGTGAAGGCAATCCTCGGGCCATGGAATCACAATTGGCCTGACGAGCCAGATTGGGGACCGGCGATAGAATGGCGCGACCTCGCGGTCCGCTGGTGGGACCAATGGCTTAAGGGACGCGACACCGGCGTAATGAACGGGCCGCGCTTTGCCGTTTACATGCGCCATTGGTACGCGCCCGAGCTGAATTTGCCGCAGATACCGGGAGAATGGCGCAGCGAAGAGAGTTGGCCTCCCGCCGGGTTGCAGCTCCAGACCTTCTATCCGCAACCGGACCATTCGCTGAACGCGAGCATTCCAGCCTCTGACGTCCACGTGCTGAAGTACGTTCCGTCGGCGGGAACCAATGCCGGCGGACCGGACATCTGGTGGGGCGAGTTAACTACCGATCAGGCCCCTGACGACGCTTACAGCCTGGTCTACGACTCCGCTCCTCTCACCGGGGATATGGCGATCCTGGGAAGGCCGAAGGCCATGCTGGAGGCGTCCGCCACGGCCCCGCTAGCCGACTGGTTCGCGCGCCTCTCCGACGTTGCCCCCGATGGAACTGTAACCATGGTGACGGGCGCCGGTTTGAACGGCGCGCAGCGCGATTCGGCGAGCGAGCCCAGCGATCTTGAGCCCGGCCGGGTTTACCCGCTCACCATCGATATGCACTTCACTTCCTGGGTATTTCCCCGCGGACACCGCATTCGATTGGCCGTCTCCAACGCTCTTTGGCCCATGATCTGGCCCACGCCATACCCAATGACGACCTCGCTCCAACTGGGCGGAGAAAAACCGTCTCGTCTGCTGTTGCCCGTTGTGCCGCTCGAAAGCAAACTGCCTCCACCTGTTTTTGCTCCTCCAGCACCTTCCAGTCAGTTGCCGGGAGTCCATTCGAGCGGAGACTGGCTGCCCGGCGAATTGTGGACGAAGCAGCGCGACGAACTTCACCAGGCAACGACATGGGAATGGCGCGCCGGCAAAGCGATCACGAAATTCCCTTGGGGCCGCACCATGCACACGGACGAACTTCGATTTCGAAGTTCAGGATGCGCACCCCGACATTGCCTCGGCCCACGGAGAAGGGGAAACGGATGTGGATCTCCCGGGCAGGAACCTTCGCTGGACCGACACGCTCGATGTGCGCAGCGATAAGACCAACTTTTATTACAAATTTCGGCGCCAATTGCGCAAGAACGGCCAGCTCATTCGCGAAAAGAAATGGCAGGAAACGATTCCGCGAGACCACCAGTAGGGATCATGCGAACTTCACTCCGGCACACCCAGCATTGCGTACTGGCAAAGCCTAAAGAGGCTTTGGACGGGGCACTTCCATAGCGCGGGGGCAACACTCCAAGTTTTATTCCGTTCTCCGTGATATGGCGCCGCGCGAATATGAGCGACCCCACTAAG
The DNA here is from genome assembly GCA_963772155.1 of uncultured Acidobacteriaceae bacterium. GTDB lineage: Bacteria > Acidobacteriota > Terriglobia > Terriglobales > Acidobacteriaceae > Acidiflorens. The sequence goes on from CAVYVX010000009.1 coordinate 88,683, forward strand.
GCCATGCTATTGTGGGCCCGCTTTCCCATCCAGCTCTTTCAGGCTCGCCTCGACGCTCGCAACATAGCCGGCATATTTGCCGGGATCCCTTTGGGCCAGCTTTCGGTAGATGGTCATGGCCTCGGTATAGTGGGCGCGGCATTCTTCGATCCGCTTCTGGTTTCTGTCCAGTATCCCCAAGTTGTTCAATATCGCGGCCAGGTCCGGCAGGTACGCGTCGGGATTCTGCCGCGCCAGTTGACGGTAAACCTGCAAGGCCTCCTCAGCGTGCTGGCGGGCTTCGTCCATCCGGTTCTCGGTCCGATCCACGCCCCCCAAGTAGTTCAACATCGCGGCCAGCTGCGGCAAGTACGCATCTGGATTCTGCCGCGCCAGTTGACGGCAAATCTCTATAGCGCCCTCGAAGTGCTGGCGCGTTTCGTCCATCCGGTTCTGGTCGCTATCCAGTGTCTCCAGGTAGTTCAATGTCGTGGCCAGGTACGGTGGGTAGGGTTCCAGGTTCCGCTCCGCCAGTTGACGGTGAATTTTCAATGCCTCCTCGAAATACTGCCGGGCTTCGTCTGTCCGATTCTGGCTTATATCCAAGGCTCCCAGGCTGTTAAGTGTTCCAGCCATAGCCGACAGAGATGAAGCTGGGTTTTGCTGCACATGTTGGCGATACAGTTCCAAAGCCCGTTCGAAGTGCCGGCGGGCTTCGTCGATCCTCTTCTCATCTGTACCAAAGTTCTGCCGGTCATGCTGCGTCATTGCCGAGTCGGGGTCCATGAGCGCGGCCCCCATGCCGTTATGCGCGAAGGGACTTTCCTCGACTGCCAGGCTGTGCGACCACATGTCGTAATCGCTTTCCCAATAGCTCATCTGGCGGGTGGTCGCGCAACCGAGCGCGGCCAGCACGCACATTGCCGGGATTACCCGCGAAACCGTGCCGATTGCTTTCGCTTCCGCCCAATCGGCAAGACTCCAGGCAATCATCACAAAGATCCCAATCAGCGGGATATAGGCATAGCGGTCAGCCATGCTGGCTTCCCCCACCTGCACCAGGCCGATGACCGGAACCAGAGTGCCGAGGAACCAAAACCATCCCACCGGCAGGTAGCGCTTGCGGCGGAACATAACCACGAGCGCCGTAACGCCGATCAAAACCAGTCCGGATAAAATCCATTGCCACGCCGGCAGTGCAATTACAGGATGGGGATAGAACGCAAGCCGCGCCGGCCACAGCATTTTCCACAGGTATAGCCCATAGGCTACGACGGCATTCTCGATCCGCATGCCGATTGAAAACTGTTGTAAGGTGCGGACCGCCAGTCCGGATCGCTGCACCTTTAGCGTGATCCAGGCGCTGGCGGCCGAAAGCAAGAGCAACGGAAGTTTCTCCAGCAACAGCCTCGATACTGTCACTTGCGGCGCGCTGACAGCGGAAGCCGGACTGCCAGCCGTCCTGCCCAGCGGCCAATAATCCAGCAGCAACAACACAAAAGGCAACGTGATGACCATCGGCTTGGCCATCAGCCCCGCGGCAAACAGCGCCGCCACCAGCAGATAGCGCCGCCAATCCGGTTTCTGCGCGTACCAGACATACGCGCCGATCGCCAAGAAAAAGAACAGCGTGCTCAGCACGTTCTTGCGCTCCGCCACCCAGGCTACCGACTCCACATTGATCGGATGCAAGGCAAACAGCGCCGCCACCAGCAGACTCGGCCCCACGCGCTTCGTGACCCATCCCAACACCAGAAATAACAACACCGCATTGAGCGCGTGGATGAGCACGCTGTCTAAATGATGGCCCGCTGGATTCAAGGCAAAGAGCTGGTAGTCGAGTGCATGGGAAAGCCAGGTCAGCGGATGCCAATTCGCCGCCTCTGTGGACGTGAATGCCCACTTGATGGTGCTCCAGGTCAAGCCGCCATGAATGTGGGCGTTGGCCGTGACGTAGTCATCGTCATCCCAGTGCACGAACGGGTGTCCAATGACTGGGCTGTAGAGCCCGATTGTCGCCGCCGCCAGCAGAACGCAGAGAACGGCATTCAGCGTCTTGCCGGCCAGGAAGGGCCCGGTTCTCGAAGGTGCCTTGCTGGGCAGCTTCCTGCGGCTTTCAGCGCGTGTTTTCGCGAGAGTTTTGCTGCGGCTCATTTCGTCCACTCTATCGAGAGGGGGCTTCCTTTTCCATCTCTTTCAGGGCCGCCTCGACTCTGGCAACGCCGCCAGCATATCTGCTGTCACCTTGGGACAGCTTGCGGTAGAGCGTCAAGGCTTCTTGGTAGTGGGCGCGGGCGTCGTCCGAACGGTTCTGGAGTTGATCCACGATCCCCAAATTGTTCAATCTAGCGGCGACGCTCGGGAGTTGCGTGTCCGGATCCTGCTGCGCCAGTTGCCGGTAAATCCTCAGCGATTCCTCGAAGTGCTGGCGGGCGTCGTCCAGACGGTTCTGGAGTTGATCCACGATTCCCAAGTTGCTCAATGTCGAGGCCATGTATGGCAGCTGCGCGCCCGGATTCTGCGCCTCCAGCTGACGGTAAGTCTTTAGCGCGCTTTCGAAGTGCTGGCGGGCGTCGTCCAGACGGCTCTGGATCGCAGCCAAGTTCCCCAAGCCGTTCAGAGTCATCGCCAAGTGGGGTAGGTTCGCGTCCGGATTCTGCTCCGCCAGCTGCCGGTAAATCTTCAGCGCGCCTTCGTAGTGCTGGCGGGCATCGTCCAGACGGTTCTGGAGTTGATCCACGATCCCCAAGTTGTTCAATCTAGCGGCGACGTTCGGGAGTTGCGTGTCCGGGTCCTGCTGCGCCAGTTGGCGGTAAATCCTCAGCGCTTCCTCGAAGTGCTGGCGGGCGTCGTCCAGACGGTTCTGGCGTTGATCTACGCTCCCCAAATTGTTCAATATCACCGCCAAGTAGTACCGGTACGCGTCCGGATTCTGCTGCGCCAGTTGATGGTAAGTCTTCAGCGCAGCTTCGATGTGCTGGCGGGCGTCGTCCATCCGCTTCTGCTCTGTTCCCACATTCTCCCGGTCATGCTGTGTCATTTCCAAAGCGGGGTCCAGAAGCGCACCCCCTATATAGTTATGCGCAAGCGGACTTTCCCCATTGGCCAGTGTGTGCGACCACAAGTCGTAATCGCTATCCCAATAGCTTATCTGTCTATGTGTGACACAGCCCAGTGCTGCCAAAGCGCACAATGCCGGGATTATCCGCCAGACGTTGTGCACCTTTTTCGCCTCCGCCCAATCGTCAAGACCCCACGCGATCATCACGAAGATTCCGATCAGCGGGATATAGACGTAGCGATCCGCCATGGCAGCTTCTCCCACCTGCACCAAACCAATGACCGGAACTAGAGTGCCTAGGAACCAAAACCATCCCACCGGCAAGTAGCCCTTGCGGCGGCAGGTAAGTACGAGCACGGTGATACTTATCAAAACCAGCGCCGCTAGAATCCATTGCCACGCGGGCAGAGCATTTACGGGATAGAGATAGAACGTAAGCCACGCCGGCCATAGCATTTTCCACAGATACATCCCATAAGACAGGATGGCATTCTCGATTCGTATGCCGGGCGGGAACTGATGCAAGCTGCGAACCGCGTGCCCCTGCGCCTTTACCGTGATCGCGGCACTCGCAGCCGAAAGCAAGAGAAGCGGCACTTTCTCCAACACCAGGCTTGAGAATGCCACTCGTGGCGCGCCGTTCGAGGTGGCCGGGCCGCTCGGAGTTCCATCCAGCGACGTTCTTTGCAAAGGCCAATAATCCAGCAGCAACAACACAAAAGGCAGCGTTATGACAATCGGCTTGGCCATCAGTCCCGCGGCAAACAGCCCCGCCACCAGCAGATAACGCCGCCAATCCGGTTTACGTGCGTACCAGACATACGCGCCGATCGCCAAGAAAAAAAACAGCGCGCTCAGCACGTTCTTGCGCTCCGCCACCCACGCCACCGACTCCACGTTGATCGGATGCAAGGCGAACAATGCCGCCACCAACAAACTCGGCCCCACGCGCTTTGTAACCCACGCCAACAGCAGAAATAACACCACCGCATTGAGCGCGTGGATCAATACACTATCGAGGTGATGGCCTGCCGGGTTCAAGGCAAAGAGCTGATAGTCGAGAGCATGGGAAAGCCAGGTCAGCGGATGCCAATTGGCCGCCGCAGTCGCCGTAAAAGCCCACTTGATCGTGCTCCAGGCCAAGCCGCCATGAATGTGGAAATTTCCCGTAACGTAATCAGGATCGTCTAAGGTGATAAAGGTGTGGCCGCGCACCGGACTGTAAAGCGCGATTGTCGCCGCCGCCAGCAGAATGCAGAGAATGGCATTCAGCTTTTTGCCGGCGAGGAATGGCCCTGCTGCCGAAGGCGATTTTGGCTTCGGCCTCTTGCCGGCTTGGGCGTGTGTTCTCGACAAAGTCTTGCTGCGGCTCATTTCGTCATCCCGATTGTACACAGCCAGCGGGAAATCCCAAGTGGAAGACGACGGTGGAATCCAACCCCTCAAAAGACGAAGGGCGGGGCACGCGGCGCATCAAAATGTAACGTTTGCCACTGAAATTATGCGCTCCAGTCTCGACTTGACTGACACTTTCCTCTGCGCCTATCGCGCAAATTTAGCAATGGTTACAGCAATTCTTGAGTCGCTCTAACTCCATGGTCCCAAAAGACCGGGGGGTACCCCCATTAAATAACTGGATATTACACAAAGAGTAAGGAGCCAGGAATCAAAGAAGTGATGAGAATGGCCCGATCGCCAGATCACCCGATGATGATTAGGGTTTCCAGCGCAGCACCGGCTTGCGCGCCGCCGCGGTCTCATCCAGCCGGGAAATGCGCGTGTTGTGCGGAGCCTCGAGCACGAACTGCGGATCTTCTTCCACTTCTTCCGCGATCGACTTCATGGCTTCGATGAAGAGATCCAGTTCTTCTTTCGGCTCGCTCTCGGTCGGCTCGATCATCAGCGCGCCCGGAACGATCAGCGGGAACGCCGTTGTGTAGGGATGGAACCCGTAATCGATCAGGCGTTTCGCCAGGTCCATCGTCTTCACGCCCTTTTTCGCCTGCACCTTGTCGCTGAAGACGACTTCGTGCATCGTCGGCGTTGAGTACGGCAGATCGTAAACGCCTTCGAGTCCTTTGCGGATGTAGTTCGCGTTGAGCACCGCGTCTTCCGTGGTCTGGCGCAGGCCATCCGGCCCGTTGGCGAAGATGTAGGCCAGCGCACGGACGAACATTCCGAAATTTCCGTAAAACGCGCGCACGCGCCCCACCGACTGCGGGCGGTCATATTCGAAGCCCAGCGTGCCATCCGGCTTGGCGATGACGACCGGCTTGGGCAGGAACGGCTCCAGAATTTTCTTCACCGCAACCGGCCCCGCCCCCGGTCCGCCTCCGCCATGCGGCGTGGAAAAAGTCTTGTGCAGGTTCAGGTGCATGACATCGACGCCGAAATCGCCGGGCCGCGCCTTTCCGACCAGCGCGTTCATGTTGGCGCCATCCATGTAGAGCAGGCCGCCCTTGGCGTGCATGAGTTCGGCGATTTTGTGGATCTCCCGCTCGAAAACGCCGAGCGTATTCGGATTGGTCACCATCAGCGCCGCCACGTCTTCATTCATCTGCGCCGCGAGCGCCGCGACATCGACCATGCCGCGATCGTTGGATTTCAAATTTTCGACCGCGTAACCAACCATGACCGCCGACGCCGGATTCGTTCCGTGCGCCGAGTCGGGAATCAGAACTTTCTTGCGCGCATTGCCTTTCGACTCGTGATACGCGCGCACCATCAGCAATCCGGTGAGTTCGCCGTGCGCGCCCGCGGCCGGTTGCAGCGTGATTGCATCCATGCCCGTGATTTCGGTCAGGCAATCGCCCAGCGTTTTGACGATGCGGAGCGCGCCCTGAGAAATTTTCTCCGGCTGATACGGATGCCCATTGGCAAGCCCCTCGACGCGCGCCACAAACTCGTTGACGCGCGGGTTGTACTTCATGGTGCAAGAGCCCAGCGGAAACATTCCGAGATCGATGGCGTAATTCCACGTCGAGAGGCGCGTGAAGTGGCGGATGATTTCGATCTCGCTAACTTCGGGCATATCGCCGAGGTCCTTCCGCTCCGCCTTGCCCAGCAGTTTCGCCGTATCCACTTCCGGAACATCGAGCGGCGGCAATTTCCAGGCCACCTTGCCGGGCGACGACTTCTCGAAAATCAATCCTTCGTTCTGACTGATGTGACGCGTGGCTTTGCGGGTGATGTGTTTCGTCGTCATCTCACCACCTCCTCGACTTCTTTCATACTTCGCACCGAGCGTTCGCTTTCGGCGACGAGGCCGACGGCCGTATCGATCAATGACCGTGTGGTCAATTCCGTGCAGCACCACAGCGCCGCGTTTCCAAGTTCGGGATAGAACTTCTTCAGCGGCAGGCCACCGACAATTTTGTGTCCGAGCAGCCGCGAGTTGATGGCGCAAGGATCTTCGCTGGTCTCAACCACGAACTCGTTGAATCGTGGCGCGCCGGCGAAGAGCACGTTGGCATGTTTGCCGAACTGGCCGGCGGCGTACGCGGTTTTTGCCAGGTTCTGCTTCGCCAGTTCCTTCAGCCCAACTTTGCCGTACACGGTCATAAAAATAGTCGCCATGAGCGCGACCAGCGCCTGGTTGGTGCAAATATTCGAAGTCGCCTTCTCGCGCCGGATGTGCTGTTCGCGCGTCGCCAGTGTCAGGACGAAGCCGCGCTTGCCGTTTTTGTCCACGGTCTGACCGGCAAGACGGCCCGGCATCTGCCGGACGAATTTTTCTTTTGTCGCGAGCACTCCGCAGTAAGGGCCGCCGAATCCGAGCGGCACTCCGAACGACTGCGCTTCCATGGCGACGATGTCAGCCGCGCGCGGCGGCTCGACAATGCCAAGCGACACCGCTTCGGCGATCGAGACAATCAGCAGCGCTCCGCGCTTGTGCGCGATCCCGGCAATCGCCTCGATGTCTTCAATCGTCCCAAAGAAATTCGGCGACTGAATCAGCACGCACGCCGTATCGTCGTCCACTGCTTTTTCCAGTTCCTTCAAGTCGATCGTTCCCGAGCCGGTGAATGAAACCGTCTTCAGCGTAATCGCCTGGTGCGCCGCATAGGTGCCGAGCACTTCGCGATACTCGGGATGCAGGCTGCGCGCGACGACCGCCGAATGCTTCCCGGTGACGCGCACCGCCATCATCACCGCCTCAGCCGCGCCCGTCGAGCCGTCGTACATCGAGGCATTCGCCAGGTCCATGCCGGTGAGTTCGGAGATCATCGTCTGGAATTCGAAGATGGCCTGCAGCGTGCCCTGCGCAAACTCCGCCTGGTACGGCGTGTAGGACGTCAGAAATTCGCCGCGTTGCACCAGCGCGTCAACGATCACGGGCCGGTAGTGAGCGTAAGCTCCGGCTCCCAGAAAATTGGTATAGCCTTCGCCGTTCTCCTTGGCCCGTTGCTTGAACCAGTCCACGATTTCCGGCTCGGCCATTTGACGCGGGACGGCGAGATCGCGCGTCAGGCGAAACTCGGCCGGAATCGGCGAGAACAGTTCGTCCACGGAGCGGATGCCAATCGCCTGCAACATGGCGGCGCGGTTCGCGGAAGAGTTAGGCAGATATCGCATAAGACGTTTCTTTAGATGTAATCATCGGATGTAATCGCTGGTGGAAACCATTGTGGCATCGCGCGAGCGATTGGTCGTCTCCGAAAGCGAAATAATCTTAGTGTCCCGCCTCTTCGCTCACAAACTTCTCGTAGTCCGCCGCCGAGAGCAGTCCATTCAACTCCGCCGGATCTTTCAGCTTGACCTTGACCATCCAGGCGCCGTGCGCGTCTTTGTTTACCTGCTCCGGAGCCGTGGCCAGAGCCTCATTCGCGGCGGTCACAGTGCCCGTAACCGGAGCGTACAAATCGGAGACGGCCTTCACCGATTCGACTGTGCCGAAGGGTTTGCCCGTGGTAATCTCCGCCCCTGCCTTGGGCAGATCGACGAACACTATGTCGCCGAGCGACTCCTGGGCGTGGTGCGTGATGCCGATTGTGCCGTCGGCGGTGATCCACTCATGTTCTTTCGTATATTTGCGGTCGGTTGGGTAAGGCATATTGGCTCCTGGCTCCTGGCTTAAAGCAAATCCAATTTCTTCTGACACTTGTTCGCTGTCGGGCTTTCCTCTGTGTTCCCCTGTGTTCCCTGTGGTTATGCTCTCTTCGGACGCCTATAAAACGGCGTCGGCGCCACTTGCGCTTTCACGCTCTGGCCGCGGATTTCGACCTTTACCGTCGTTCCCACCACGGCCTGCGCGGGCGGAATGTAGGCCAGCGCAATATTCTTCTTCAGGAATGGCGCCGGAGAACCGCTGGTAACGTAGCCAATCTCGCTTCCGCCCTCGTCCAGCACCTTGTATCCGTCGCGGGCGATGCCCCGCTCGACCATTTCGAGCCCGGCCAGCGTTCTCTTTACTCCCTCGGCTTTCGCCTTCTCCAGCGCAGCGCGTCCAATAAACTCCGGCTTCTCCATCTTGCAGAAGCGGTCCAGTCCCGCTTCCCACACATTGATCGTATCCGAGATTTCGTGTCCGTAGAGCGGCAGCTTGCCTTCTAGCCGCAGCGTGTTGCGCGAGCCCAATCCGCAAGGGACAACGCCAAACTCTTTCCCCGCCGCCAGAATTTCATGCCAGACGCGCGCGCTGGTCCGCTCGTCCGCGGGGATGTAAATCTCAAATCCATCTTCGGCGGTATAACCCGTGCGGGCCATCAAGATGTTTTTCAGGCCGCAAAGCGTGCCGCGCGTCACCCAATAGAACTTTACCGCGCTCAAGCCGGCGCCAGTAAGTTTTTGCAGCACGTCCACACCCTTCGGCCCCTGGATCGCAATCTGCGTGAAATCGTCGGAGAGATTCTCGACCTTGCAGTCGAACTGGCGGGTATTATCGCGCACCCAGTTGAAATCCTTCTCGCGCGTGCCCGCGTTGATTACGAGCAGATACTCGTCCCCGCCGAGACGGTGAACGATCGCGTCATCCACAAACGTTCCTTGTGGATACAGCAGCGCCGAATACTGCGCCTGCCCGACAGCGAGTCGCGATGCGTCGTTCATCGAGATATGCTGCACGGCGGCCAGCGCTTCGCGCCCGGCCAAGCGAATGTCCCCCATGTGGCTGACGTCGAAAATACCGACGCCCGTGCGCACGGCCATGTGCTCGGCGACAATGCCGCCCCCGACTGACGCGGGGTACTCCACGGGCATGTCCCAGCCGTTAAACTCGACCATCTTCGCGCCCATCTGGCGATGGACGGCATGTAACACAGTCTTACGAACAACGGGATTAGTGGCTTCCACGACGGACACCAAGACCTCGGCCGGACATGATTGAGATAGTGTTCAGATAGTGGCTGGACTACCGAAATTTTCGATTATTTACGTTAACACTCGCGTGGGACGGGCAGCAAATCAGGGACAGCTTTCAGCCCTCAGCCGTCAGTCCTCAGGAAAACCAAAATCTAAGAACCTGACCAAAAACCCACGCTTTGAAGGAGACGGGCTTCAGCCCGTCCGTTGAGGCTACAAAACGACGCGGCTTTCAGCCGCTGCGGGAATGTGTTCGCAAGCCATGCCGCCCCTCGGGGGCTGAAGAGACTGTGTGAGAACTCGGTCGTCCCTCCGGGACTTGAGTTGTTTCTTCCACTTCCCACCGCTGAAGCGGTGGGCTAAGCTGGATCGCCCCTCCGGGGCTGGATTCTGCGATGTTTCGTTCCCCCGGATTGCTCGAAAACGAGTTCTCACACACTCTCTAAAGCCCCCCTATCATTTTGCGTTCGTACGTACGGGCTGAAGCCCGCACCCTTCAAAACCCAACAGTTTTTGGACAGGCTCTTAGACTTTAGATCTGACACCTGCCTTTGCGTGACTTTGGTTACGTTCCTTCCCCGTATCCGTCGCACTAGACTCGATTCATGCCCTCGGAACCAAGCCCCAGCGGCATCGTTTGCGCCCAATGCGAGCAGCCTGAAGCGCGTTGCTGGTGCGAAAAATTCTGTGTGCTGTGCCAGTCTCAATTCGACGTGCGCCTGTGCACCGACGGCCTGATGTACTGCGAAGCCTGCCGCACGGCCTGCGAGTACAAAACGGCAGACTGAAGCCTTTGTCGATGCACAATCGCCGCGAAGGCATCTGATTTCCTGTAGGACCGCGGCTGGCTGCGTCTCCAAAGACGGGGCAAACCCCGTCTCTACGCGAGCGGGGTACAGCAATAGTGAAACCACTCTAGCTTTTGGCTTTGACTCTTCGCTTTGCTCGCCAGAATGAGCTCAGTCCAAACCAGGTGAATGTAACCGTGAAGCAGATCGCGAGCAGCAACCGCCCCAGTCCTGCCGCATGGCCCGCCTGGTACTTGCCGTAGGCGCGCAGGCCAGCCATGGCCCCGACCGCGGCCATCGCCAAAAACGTGAATCCGGTCACTTCCAGCCAAAGCTGATGCAGCACGCGGCCAAAGGAACGTGCAGTCGCCCGGATCCCCGCCAGCACGGCCCGGCCCCTCCGGCTGCGCTCCACCATGTGGACGGCCGCGCGGAAAATCAACTTGCTTTTTTCGAGCGCTGGGCCGTAGATCATGGTTCGTTCACTATCGTCGATTTTAGCAGTGGCCGGGCGTACAATAAGCATGGGTTGCGTCACAGTTTTTGGCGATGTTTTCCAGCGACGGCGTCCAATTCGAGGGGGAGTCGTGGACCAGCAACTGAAGCATCTCATGAAGGAACTCGGAGAAGCGATCAACGAATCTCTGTCGGATTCCGAATCGATCGCCGAAGTGATCGCCCGCATCAAGGACGGCGGCTACGACATTTTCCTCGTTCTCGAAGCCACCATCGGCGTCAGCAAGCAGGGCGAACGCTCGACCGACAAGACTTCCCTGGTTTCCACCCTCAGCAGCAATGCCAAACTCAAGATCAGCGATCAGGACCTGAAATTTTTGAAATCGCTGCGCATCAAGATCAACGAAGAAGAAGACTAGTGCTATGACCGAATGATAAATCATACGGTGGAGCGACGGGCGTCTCGCCCGTCCCGCCGGGCGGGGACGCCCGGCGCTCCACCAACAAAAATGGATCGCCCGTAGTTACAATCACGCGGTCACGGCACTAGCACCCCCTCGGACGCGGCTGCGATTCGCTTCGCGCCACAGCCTCCAGCGATGCTCCGATACGTAACCGGATTTCCCCCGCGCCGGTTCGCGCTCCGGTCAAACCCGCGCGCGGCTTGTGTTTCAGGCGACCTGCGATGAACCGCCGCTCGGCGGTCCCGTCCGCGGATTGATCCCAAAATGCTTGAGCTTCGATTGCAGCGTGGTCCGCTTCAATCCCAACCGCATGGCTGCCCCTTTCGGCCCGCCAATCTGCCCGTGGCTCTCCTGCAAGGCGCGCAGGATGTGCTCGCGTTCCGCCGCTTCCAGACTTTCATCCACGTCTTTGTCTTTCTTCTCCGCGGCTGCGCGCGCCGGTTTCAGTTCGCTTAACGGAGACACCAGCACCGAACCTTGCGTCAGAATCACCGACCGCTCGATGAAATTCTCCAACTCCCGCACATTCCCCGGCCACTCCCATCCCATCAGCGCATCCATGGTTTTCCTGGGAATACTGGTGATGGCCCGGTTCATGCGCCGGGCGAACTTCTGCACAAAATGTTCCACCAGCAAGCGGATGTCATCGCGCCGCTCCCGCAAGGGCGGCACGCGGACGGGAAAGACGTTGAGCCGGTAATACAAATCGCTGCGGAACTCCTTTTCCCGCACCCGCTCCGCGATATCGCGGTTGGTGGCTGCGATCAAGCGAAAATCCACCTTCAAAGTCTGCGTTCCGCCCAGCCGTTCGAACTCCTGGTCCTGCAACACCCGCAGCAGCTTGGGCTGCAACGCCAGAGCAATCTCCCCGATCTCGTCGAGAAACAGCGTTCCCTTGTCGGCCAGTTCGATGCGGCCGATTTTCTTGCTCACCGCGCCGGTAAACGCGCCCTTCTCGTTTCCGAACAGCTCGCTTTCCAGCAGTCCCGTGGGAATCGCCGCGCAATTCATCTTGATAAAACTGCTGTTGGAACGCCGGCTTAAGCGGTGGATGGCGCGCGCCACCAATTCCTTGCCGGTCCCGGTTTCGCCCAGCAGCAGCACGGTGGCATCGCTGGCCGCCACTTTACCCACCTGCTCCATAACGTCTTGCAAGGCTTTGCTCTGCCCGATGATTTCCCCGAACCCCAGCGCGGTATCGATTTCCTGCTCGAGATAAAGCTTTTCTTCCGTGAGCTTCTTCTGGGCTTCGCGCAGCGCCTCGGTTGTTTCCCGGAGCGTTGTGACGTCGGTGCTGGCGCCGGTGAGTCCAATCACCGCGCCCGCCGCGTCCAACACCGGCTCGATCGTCGTGTCGAAATAGTGCTTCCTGCCGCCGAAGGTGACCTGCGCCTCATCGTGCACTCCCACCCCGGTTTCCAGCACCCGCCGCCGGACTTCCATGAGACGCGCAGCCCCCTCCGGGTCGAAGAGATCGCCCGCCGTCTTTCCCAGATGTTCGCTCACCGGCTGCGGAAGGTGCGAATTATAGATCCAGGTGTAGCGCAAATCCCGGTCCAGGCTGTATACCGCAATCGGAGAATTCTTCAGCGCCACGCGGAACCGTTCCTCGCTTTGCCGCAGGGCATCCTCCACCTGTTTCCGCTTGGTGATATCGTCGAACGTGACGGCCACCTGGCCTTGGTGCGTGCGGAATGCGATCAATTCGAGCCATTTTCCCAGGGGTGGCGCATACCGCTCGAAATGAATCGATTCTCCGGTCGTCGCGACCTTTCCGTAGGTTTCAAACCAGAAGGGGTCAAGGGTGGGAAGGACCTCACGAAGCGTCTTCCCCAGGACTCTGTCCCGGGGCAAGCCGCTATGCGTTTCAAAAGCGGGGTTTACTTCCAGATAGAGGAAATCGCACGGCTTGCCATTCTCATCGTAGATGGGTTCGATCAGCGCAAACCCCACGACCATTTCATTAAAGAGGAGGCGATACCGCCGTTCACTTTCCTGCAACGCTTCCTCGGCCCGCTTGCGCTCGGCCCGGGCGCGAAGCGCGACGATGCCGTAGCTCAGATTGTTGCAGAGCTCCTCCAGCAGACGTTGTTCGGCAGCGTCAAAAACGCCCGTCTCCGTGGCATAGATGGTTAGCGCTCCCAGTACCTCTTCACCGCTCTTGAGCGGCAAGGCCAGGGAAGAACGGTAGCCTCGCTTCAGGGCATCCTCGCGCCATGGAACAAAGCAAGGATCGGACGTCATATCGCGACATGCGGTCGCCTCGCCGGTTCGGATGGCAGTGCCCGTGGGTCCATGCCCACGCTCCTCGTCGGCCCATGTCGCGTTCGCGGTATCCAGGTAACCTGCCTCGAATCCGCTCGCCGCGGCCACCCGGATCGTTTTTCCCTCATCGTGCCCGGCGTAGCCCACCCAGGCCATGCGGTAGCCGCCTACATTCACCACCAGATCGCAAATTTGGTTGAGCAGGCTCGGTTCATCCGTCGCTCGCACCAGCGACTCGTTGCACGCGCTCAACGACCGCAGCGCGCGCTTCGTCCGCACTCGTTCCGTGACGTCGTGCGCGATCACCCGCACAATCGGCGCCGCCACTCCCTCGGCTCGCAGCGTGCTGTGATACTCCAGGGTCCACTTCTCTCCCGAGCGCGTCACCATCCCCATCAAGCCGCGAGTCTCCCCCGCGCTCTCGATCTCGCGCAGATAGGCATCGAACCGAGTGTGGAATTGCGGATCGACAAAATCCCGAATCGGCTTTCCCATCAATTCTTCTACGCTGTAACCCAGCAGACGCGCTGAAACGGAATTGAGCGACAGGAATCGGCCTTCAAGGTCGTGGACACACAGCACATCTTGGCTGTGCTCGACCAGATCGCGATACCAGTCTTGGTTTTCTTCCAGGGCCCGCCGGATCGGGTCCCACACGACTGGCGCTTCCTCCGGTAAGTGGCGCTTCCGTTCCCCAGGGTGCAATGCCATGGCTCACCCCTAATCGAGACGCCTGGAGTCCTATGAGTTAATGCGCGGCCGGCTTACTTGAAGAGGCGCCCCAATTCTAATTGTGAGAGGCCCTTGGAAAAGATCGTCAAAACTATGACTTTTGCTGCTATCCGCTTGCTGAAGCTGTCCGAATCGAGGACCCACCCATGAGCCCTCGGAAGAAGTCTAGCAGAATATCGTTTATGCCGCACCTTGCAAACTCAAATCGGGATTCGGGCCTTAACTGCGCTGAAATCAATCGAGCTGGAGTATTTTCAGTATTCCTGTAATGCGCTCGCAGCTCGCTGCGCTACTATCCAAAAACGCTATTAAACCCTTGACACCAGAGTTAGAATAGTACTTAGGTAACCGCTCAGCGCGGGCCTCAAGTTGTGTACTAAGTTCTTTGAAATCAAGACTTTGCCAGTATCTCCCACGGCAACTCCTTGATTCTAAAGGAAGGCGAAATTTCGCCATGCCTCCAACTCCTTTGCTGTCAAGACTTTGCCTCTAACCCCTTTACTGTGAAGACTTTGAAAATAATGCCTTTTAGATTCAAGACTTTAGAGAGATAAGGGGGAGGGGGTACCCTAGGCAACCAATGGTCAGGGTTACACCGACTGCGAAAACGTCCTAGCCGGTGGAGGGCCGCGCGTCCCCGTCCGGCTGCACCTTTCGGCTTCCCCCTCGGCTCCCCCCACCCCATCGCGCCAAAAGCAGGCGCGCTGGGGGCCCCGATCCGCTCGGGGCTTCGGCGGCGGGATCGAGAGACGCCCGTGCTTTCAACTCTTTATTTCGCCGGCGGAGCGGCCGGCGTGGTCGTTGTCGCTTTCGTTTTCGGCTTTGCCACCTTCTTTTTCACCGGCTGCTTCGCAGGTTCGGTGTCGTCCACCACGATCTTTGTCGGCGGAGGCGAAGGCGGCGGCGCCGCGGTCAGCGCCTTTACCTGCTCGCGCAAATGCGTCAGTTCATCTTCCTTGCCGGCCGCCAGTTTCTGCATGCGCTCGCCCAACGCGCGCCGCGCCCTCTCCAGCCCGTTCATATCGTCGCCCAGGTCCTGAAATTCGTCTTTCGATCCGAACGCTCCCGCCGCTTCCACCACCGAGCCAAAAACGTCGTACAGCGCATCGAGGTTGCGGTAGAGTTTGAAACTCGTCCCCAGATCTTCCGGCGAGCGGTTGAGCTGCGCCAATATTTCCGACAGCGCCGACTGCAGGTTCCGCTGAACGGACTCCACGTTGGCCTGCATCTGCCTCCTGGTCGCGCCGTCGGTCTTCCATTTTTCGATGCGTGTCTTTTCCAAATCGGACTGAATGTCCTGCGCCGTCTTTTGCAACCCAGTCAGGATGCCGTTCAATTCGCCGACTGAAGCATAAGCGACCGGCGGCTGCGCCCCGGAGGGCGCGCTCGCCGCCTCTTGCGCGCCTGCCGCAGTCGGCGCGAACCCAGCCGCCAGCACAGCGGCAAGACTGAAAAATGTCCCAAAAAGAATGTTCCGCGAGTTCAACATGGGGCTCCGATTGTGTCCTAGTTTCTTGCCACCCATATACTATTTGAGGCCGCCTGCCCCAGTCGAGTTTGACGCGGGAACAAAGCTTAGGCGAGAATTAGAATTGAAGAGCGGCAATTGCTCGTCAGTGGCAAGTGGGCCTGTGGCGCAGCTGGGAGCGCGCTTCCATGGCATGGAAGAGGTCGTCGGTTCGATCCCGACCAGGTCCACCAAATTCCCAACTATTTATTCTTCCAGTTCTTTTGCAGGCTTTCGCTGAACGAGGCCATCCCCAACCCTTCAAAAACAAACTCTAAATTTGGTGGCGGCGGTTGGACTCGAACCAACGACCTACGGATTATGAGACCGTCGCTCTAACCACCTGAGCTACACCGCCAATCCGGAAATACGCGGAAGGAAACGGGGGACAGCCCGGAAATGGGCACAGAATCCCGCGGACGCGGGTGGACGCGTCCCTGGCCCATTCTAAAAGTGCCTGGATTGCAGTGTCAAACGAATGCACTGTCAAACCGCATCGCTCCATGCGAAACTGAACGCATGAGAGTCGTTGCTGTGATTCCGGCGCGGCTGGCTTCGACGCGCCTGCCGCGCAAGATGCTGCGCGAGATTGCCGGCGTCCCGTTGCTGGCTTGGGTGTATCGCGGAGTGCGCCGGTGTTCGTCCGTCGCTCAAGCGATTGTCGCCACGGATTCCGATGAAATCATGCGGTTTTGCGAGCGGCAAGGCTTTACCGCGCGCATGACTTCTGCGGCGCATCGCTCGGGCACCGAACGGGTGCATGAAATTTCGACTGCGATTCCGGCCGATGTTTACCTGAACATTCAGGGCGACGAGCCGCTGGTCCGGCCCGAGCACATGGAGAGCCTAATCGCGGTAATGCGGGGTGCGGAGGTCGAGGTGGGGACGCTGAAAACGCCGGCCGCGGAGATCGACATCGACAATCCGAACGCGGTGAAGGTGGTGACGGACGCGACCGGGCGCGCGCTGTATTTTTCGCGGGCGACGATTCCGTATGACCGCGATGGCGTCGGTCCGCGATACTACAAGCATCTTGGGTTCTACGGCTATCGCAAAAACGCGCTCGACAAGTTCGTGCGCTGGCCGGAGTCGCCGCTGGAGCAAAGCGAACGGCTGGAGCAGTTGCGCTTTTTGGAGAACGGAGTTCCGATCCACGTGGCCGAAACGCCCTTCGACACCATAGGCGTGGATACGGAAGAGGACCTGCGGCGGGTCGAAGAATTTGTAATTGGTAATCAGTAGTGTCCAACTGTCGATTTCCGACAGGTCGTTAAGTTGAGTATAGATATGAGCTTGCCCGTGAAAAAGGTCGAAATCGATTTGCCATCGCAGGTACTCTCTTGCCATTCCAGATGCACCGGAGGAATGGCTTATGAATACTGGCCGGACGATCTTCGCGCAGCTCATGGACTTGGTTCCGCTTCCAGAGTTCCGTCGTTGTGTGGATCGCTATCAGGGCGATTACAAGATCCAGAGTTTTTCTTCGCTGGACCAGTTTCTTTGCCTCGCCTTCGCCCAACTCACCTATCGGGAGAGCCTCCGCGACATCGAAGCCTGCCTGCGGGCGCAACAACCGAAGCTCTACCACATGGGCTTTCGCGGGCCCGTCTCGCACGCCACGCTGGCCGACGCCAACGAGCACCGCGACTGGCGCATCTTCGCCGATTTTGCGCAGGTCTTGATTGGCAGCGCTCGCCAGCTCTATCGCGACCAACCTTTGGGGATCGATTTTGCCGATACCGTGTACGCCTTCGATTCCACCACCATCGATCTGTGCCTGGCACTTTTTCCTTGGGCGCAGTTCCGCTGCCACAAAGGCGCGGTCAAGTTGCACACCCTGCTGGATGTGCGCGGCAGCATTCCGGCCAATGTTTACGTGACCGGGGGCCGGGTCCACGACGTGAAACTTCTGGACGAACTGTTGCTCGAACCGGGCGCCTTCTACTTGCTCGACCGCGGCTATGTGGACTTCGCCCGCTTGTACAGTTTCACCCAAGCCTTCGCTTTTTTTGTGACTCGCGTCAAGTCGAACACTCAGTTCTATCGGCAGAGATCGCACCCCATCGACCCGGCCACGGGCGTCCGCTCGGATCAAACCATTCGGCTCACCGGGCCCAAAACCAGGCGACTGTATCCCGACACCTTGCGCCGTATCCACTACTTCGACGCCGAAAAGGACCTGCGTCTGATCTTCCTGACCAACAATTTCCCCCTGCCAGCCCCGGTCATCGCCCAGTTGTACCGGGCGCGCTGGCGCGTGGAACTGTTTTTCCGCTGGATCAAACAGCATCTGCGGATCAAGGCTTTCTACGGCACTTCGGAGAACGCCGTGAAGACCCAAATTTGGGTGGCGCTGAGCACCTATGTACTGGTGGCGATCTTGAAAAAACGACTCGCGCTCGATCCCAGTCTGTACAAAATTCTCCAAATTCTCAGTATCTCTCTTTCGAAAAACCCCCGATTTTACAGGGTCTTTTCGATATCAACCCTCAAACAACCGAGGCAGATCCTTGCATCCAATTGCAGCTATTCAACTTATAGTTGGACACTACTAATTGTATGTTGCAAATTTAGAACCTTGTCAAAGATGCAGGGGTTCCTTCGGCTTTGCTCAGGACAGGCTCTTCGACTCCGCATGGACTTCACTTCGTGAAGTCCCCGCTCCGTTCAGGATGACAGCTTGGATAGAGTAGCTGATGGCATGGCTGACGACTTCCGTTTGACCGATTTCCACAGCGCACGATAGACTAGATTGAGTTTGCCTGTACTTGCGGACCCGCCCTCCACCCCGTCACGCCAAAGACGGGCGTGCCGGGGACCCCGGATGTCCGCGCCGCGTTTCCGGTCAGAAGCCGCAGCGGGAAAACAGCAAGCACAACGATGGTATCCGCCGGGCTGGGCTCGGCAGGGACAGCCGAGGGCGGCTGTCGCTACGCGGACGGGGCAAAGCCCCGTCCCTACACGAGTATAAGGAGAGTTTATGTACGCGGTGATCCGCGCAGGTGGAAAGCAGTATCGAGTGGCCCCGGGCGACGTGATCCGGGTGGAAACGTGGGAAGATAAGGACGGGAAGGTGGAGTTCAGCGACGTGCTGGCGGTTTCCGCCGAGCCGGGCAGCGTTGTGCCCGCGGGTGCGGGGGCGCTGGTGACCGGCGAGGTGGTGGAGCAGGGACGCGGCGAGAAAATCCTGGTCTTCCACTTCAAGCGCAAGAAGCAGTACAAGAAGCTGCGCGGGCACCGGCAGGACTACACGGCGGTCCGCATTACGGAGATCGCTTTTGGCGGGCAGTCGTTCAAGGCGCCCGAGCTTCCGAAAAAAGAGAAGAAGGTGGCGCAGGCGGTCGAGGATGGCGAACGCGAAAGCGTCGAGGAAGTGAAGACTTCGGCGCGTCCGGGGAAGGCTGCGAAGAAGACAGCAGCGAAAAAGCCGCCGGCGAAGAAGCCTGTGGCGAAGAGAACAGCGGCGAAGAAAAAGTAGGGGTAGGGGTCCTTCGACTCCGCCGAGCCAATCGCTTCGCTCTTCGCTTTTTCTTGGCTCCGCTTAGGATGACAATTGGGTTGAATTTACTGGCAACTGAGAACTGAGAACCGAGAACTGAGAACTAATTATGGCGCATAAAAAAGGACAGGGCACTTCACGAAACGGGCGCGACTCGAACGCGCAGCGGCTGGGGTTTAAGGCTTTCGGCGGACAACTGGTGCCCGGCGGCACGATCATCGTGCGCCAGCGCGGCACGCGGGTGAAGCCCGGACTGAACGTGGGACGCGGCAAGGACGACACGCTCTTCGCCAAGATCACCGGGCGCATCAAGTTCATGGACAAGGGATCGATGGGGAAGTTTGTCATGATCGAGCCCGAGGCCATCGAAGCGAAGTAGTGTTTTGCAGAGAAGGGCGGGCCGGGGCGGAGCCCCGGCGCCACACAAACCACAGCAGCAGCCTCGGCTTCGGGTCGAGGCTTTTTGCTTTCGCGGGATTTCCGCATCGAAACTGCGGAGCTTCGCTCCGCTGGACGGGCGGGGCGCCCGTCCCCACATGAGCTGGACTGCACATCATGTTTATCGATGAAGCCAAAATTCGAGTGAAGGCGGGGGACGGCGGCAACGGCTGCATGGCGTTCCGGCGGGAGAAGTTCGTTCCGCGGGGCGGGCCTTCGGGCGGCGATGGCGGACGGGGCGGCGACATCTGGATGGAATCGAGCGAGCGCCACAATACGCTGGTGCATTTCCGTTTCAATCCCGAATACAAGGCCGAGCGCGGACGGCACGGCGAGGGCGCGAAGAAAACCGGGCGCGACGGCGAAGGGAATCGTCCTGAAAGTTCCGGTGGGCACGATCGTTTACGACGAGGACACGGGCGAGAAGGTTCACGATTTTTCGCGCGCCGACGAGCGCGTGGTGATCGCGCGCGGCGGACGCGGCGGACGCGGCAACGCGCAGTTTGCCACGTCCACGCACCAGGCGCCGCGCGAGCACGAAGATGGACGTCCCGGCGAAGAACGCAATTTCCGGCTGGAGTTGAAGCTGCTCGCCGATGTTGGCCTGGTGGGCTATCCGAATGTGGGCAAGTCGACGCTCATCTCGCGCATCTCGGCGGCGCGGCCGAAGGTTGCGGATTATCCGTTTACCACGCTGGAACCGAATCTTGGCGTGGTGCTGGCGGGCGACAAGGGAAAAGAAGAGAGCTTTGTGGTCGCCGACATTCCGGGCTTGATCGAAGGCGCGCATACCGGATCGGGCCTGGGCACGCAATTCCTGCGGCACATCGAGCGCACGCGTTTGCTGGTGCACATGGTGGATGTCTCCGACAGCAGCGGGCGCGCCGACGTGGTAAAAGACGTGGAGGTGATTCGGGGCGAGCTGGCGAGTTTTGGCGCGGGTCTGGAAAAGAAGCCGACATTGATGGTCGCGTCCAAAATCGACGTGGCGAATCCGGAAAAGCTCAAGAAACTGAAGCAGTGGGCGACGCGCAAGAAGCTGAAGCTTTATCCGATTTCCGCCGTGACGGGCGAGGGAATCGAGAAGCTGAAGTTTGCTATGGCGGAGGAAGTGGAGAAGGTAAGAAAGGCGTTGGCGGAGGCGCAAGCGGAAGAAACGAAGGGCTCTTGCTCCGGCGGTTAGATTGGCCAGCGGCTGCGAGAATGCGGTTGTTGGCGTAATGGCGATTTTTCGTCAACCCGATGCTGCTGGGAGGCATTGACTGGCGGCGTTAGCGCGGTAGCTGAAGTAAACAGGTGTCTTCCTGAGGTTAGGGCTTCGGGTCTTCCCTTTTTTACTTGAGAGAGGGAATCGCCGCCGGTTGCACTTGCTGAAGATATCGCAGGAAAGTGATGCTGCCGGATATGTCCAGTGATATTAGTAGATGGGAATACCCGCTCGGCAGTCCAGTCACGCTGATGACCCATCTGTCTAGATCCACTTTTCTAAGCTGGTCTGGTCTCAGCCGAACCGCCGATTCAGGACCCTCCGTTGGCTGGAGCAGGACTACATCGCGCTGCAATTGAACAGTCGCAGGGAAATGAACCGAGTGCCCCGGTCTCTCCAGCCAGATTGCCTTAGACGCAAGCTCGATTGGCTGGGAGAGATCCAGAGGTAACTGTGGGTTTCGATTAAGCCATTCGAGCAATGCGCGCTCTGAATGGGATGTAAAATATGTCTTTGAGACAATACCGCGTTCATCGAACTCCACGAACAGACTCTGTCGTTCCCAGTCGCGCGCCACATACACCGGGATCACCGCTATTTCCACCTCACGTACCGAGCGCTTTACTTCACATACGAACAACCCGTCGAGGTTGGTAGGCGCTTCACACCACTTCCAACTGCGCTCGACCTCTTCGCGGCTCGACTTGCCAACCTCAATCGTAGCGGGCTCCGCAATCGTACCTTTTCCGCCGGGGCCTTCCACTTTGGGCGCCACGTGTACCGGTATCTCGACGCATCCCGTCTCGAACAGCAACACCAAGGCTAGGGGAACTGTAGCTAGGAGGCCGGACTGCAAACACTTTGTGTTGCTACTAGCCATTTGAGAAGGACTGCATAGCAGGGAACACCTGATTGTGCGATACGTAGAGAGGGCTGTCAATTGGCGCGTAGCTCAAGACACGTGACGAGCGACACTCGGAGCAATCGAGCCCGTCGACATTCGGCGTTGTTGCCGGGTAGTTGACGCAAACAGGCGATTACACTCAGAAACGATCTCGAACCGAACTTCGCTTGCGCCGCCGTCCCCTGCCGCGCCGTACTAGAATTTCCGCCGCTTTTGACCGTATTTTCTGGATCCTTGGCGAAGGGCGTCGAGGAGGTTAGGAAGGCGCTGGCGGAAGAGGCGCGGGCTTCGAGATCGGGCGATTGAGAACGTCGGTCGTCCCTCCGGGACTTGGGTTGTTGTTCCGCTCTACCCCGCGCTGAAGCGCGGGGCTAAGCTGGTTCGCCCCTCCGGGGCTTGGACGGGCGAGGCTGGACGGGCGAGGGCGCCCGTCCCCACACGTGCTAGAATTTGCACAGCTTCTATCTTCTATCTTGGGCAGGTTCTGGACTCTGATTTGATCGAACTCGCAGCCTCGATACTCTCGGCGGATTTCGCCCACCTGGCGGAGCAGGTGGAGCGGGCAACGGCGGGCGGCGCCAGCGTCGTCCATGTCGACGTTATGGACGGGCATTTTGTGCCCAATCTGACGATCGGGCCGCCGGTGGTGAAATCTCTGCGTCAGGCAACCCGGCTTCCGCTTGACTGCCATCTGATGATAGAAAATCCCGACCGGTACATTGCGGAATTTGCGGAAGCGGGGGCGGACTGGATTTCGGTGCATCAGGAAACGTGCCAGCATTTGAATAGGACGCTGAGTTTTATTAAGAGCTGCAAATGCCGGGCGGGAGCGGTGCTGAATCCGGCGACTCCGGTGGAGACGCTCGCGGAAGTGCTCGATATGGTGGATTATGTGCTGGTGATGAGCGTGAATCCGGGGTTTGGCGGGCAGAAGTTCATTCCGGAAACGCTGCACAAAATGCGGAAGCTGGCCGAGATGCGCGCGGCGCGGGGATACGAATTCCGCATCGAAGTAGATGGCGGCGTGGGGATGGATACGGTGGCGGATGTGGTGCGCGCCGGGGCGGAGATTCTGGTGGCGGGCAATGCCGTGTTCGGCAAGGGCGACGTCAAGGCGAATGCGCAGGCGCTGGTGGAAGCGGCGCAGAGCGCGAGTTTGCAGAAGGTGTAGGGAAATTTGTAATTTGGTAATTTGTAATTTGCAATTGAAAATCTTAAGCGGCGATGGCCAGGATTGGCTTTCCAATTACCAATTTCAAATTACCAATTACAAATTGTTCTCCGTGTGTCCTCGGTAAAAGGGTTGTGAGGTTCTTTATGCGTCGTGTCTCGGTCGTCTTGTTATTGGCTCTGCTGCTCGCGCTTAGCGTGGCGTGCACGAACAAGAAAGCGGTGAATCCGCTGGCCAACATCGGGTCGAAACAGCCCGACAAGGTGCTGTTCGACCGGGCCATGGATGCCATCAAGCACAACCGCTTCGACGTGGCGCGGATGACGCTGCAAACGCTGATCAACACCTATCCGGATTCGGAATTCGTCGCGCGGGCGAAGCTGGCGGTGGCGGATTCGTGGTACGCCGAGGGCGGTGCAACCGCGAGGCAGCAAGCCGAGATCGAATACAAGGACTTCATAACGTTCTTTCCCAACATGCCGGAGGCGTCCGAGGCGCAACTGAAGATCGCCAACATCCACTATCAGGAGATGGAAAAGCCGGACCGCGACTACACCCACGCGATGCGGGCGGAGGAGGAATACCGGGCGCTGATTCAGCAGTATCCCGACAGCAAGCTGGCGCCGCGGGCGAAGCAGCGCTTGCGGGAAGTGCAGGAAGTGCTGGCGGACCGGGAGTTCGGCATCGGGCGGTTTTACTATATGCGGATGGCGTATCCGGCGGCGATTGCGCGCCTGAAAACGCTGGTGGAACGCTATCCGTTGTATAGCGGCGCGGACCAGGCGCTGTATCTGCTGGGGCAATCGTACGAAGCCGAGGTCAATGCCATCCGGAAGAACGCTCGCATGAACGAAGTCGCCAAGGCCAACATGATCGAGGGACTGACGAAGGATGCGGCGGACGCATACGGACGGATCATCACGCGGTATCCGGCGATGGACCGGGCGCTGGACGCCAAGGCGCGGCTGGAGGCGCTGCATCAGCCGGTGCCGCGGCCGACGCGGGCGGCGCTCGAACTGAATAAGAAGGAAGAGGCGAGCCGGCGTGAACAGGGCATCATGTCGAGCATGCTGGGGAACTTCGAGAAGCATCCCGACGTGGCCAAGGCCTCGCATGTGGGCGAGCCAACGATGGTGGATCCGGAGCCGATGACGGCAACCAAGGTGGTGCAACAGATGGCCGCCGCCGCAGGAGGGTCTGGCGGCGAGAATAAGATCAGTGTGGAAACGACCGGCGTGGCGGTGGCGCCGAACCAGGAAGCGCCGCGTTCGGATACTCCGACAGCAGCGTCAGACACGCCGCCGGCAACGGCCCAGGAACAGGCCGGGGCAGGGAATGAGTTGAAGCCGAATGTCGAGGCCGATCCGAACGCGCTGCCTCCGTTGCAGCAGAGCAATCAACTGGACAAGGGTGGCGGCCCGACGAGCGGCGTCGCTTCCAGCGGATCGTCAAAATCGGAAGAGATGGCGGATATTTCCTCGAGCAAAAAGAAGAAGAAAAAGGGCTTGAAGAAGCTGATCCCGTTCTAGCAGGCTGGGAAAAAAGTCTTTCCCAAGCAAGAGCCGTGCCCTTAGCGGCTAAAGAGACTGTGTGAGAACTCGGTCGTCCCTCCGGGACTTGAGTTGTTTCTTCCACTTTTCCCACCGCTGAAGCGGTGGGCTAAGCTGGATCGCCCCTCCGGGGCTGGATTCTGCGATGTTTCGTTCCACTGGGTTGCTCGAAAACGAGTTCTCACATACTCTCTAAAGCCGCACTCAAAATAATGCACTTACCGCAGCGCTGAAGAGACTGTGTGAGAACTGGTCTTTCGCCCCGCTGGGGCTTGTTCCTTTTCCACATGAACCCACGGCTTACGCCGTGGGCTGTATTCTTGCGCCGCTTCGCGGCTGAAAACCGTGAATTCCATTCCATCGCGACTCTGCAATCGTAGTTCTCACACAGTCTCTGAAGCGCTCCACCCCATCACGCCAAAACCGGGCGTGCTGGGGGCCCCGGCGCTGCGCCACCCAAAAACAAGCGCGAGATCGAGTTTTTCCGCGGGCTACTGGGGTGTATTTCATAAATGCCTTTCGGGCCGGAAAGCGCGGCCCTCATCGGCTAAAGCCCGCATTTTTCCAAACCCTAAACCGCACGGCAGAACGCGCCCCCACCCAAGAGACCAGGTACGCTTGTAACCCGTTGCCCGCGCCTGAATCGTTGACTTAGGTTAAGGGACGCGGTAGTTTCGCGTTATCTCCCCTTTTTTGCGAAGGATGACACTTGGCGCGGAAAATACTGCTTGCCGACGATAGTGTGACGGCCCAAAATATGGGGCGAAAAATCCTGGCCGACGCCGGGTACGATATCGTCACGGTCAACAACGGCTCCGCCGCCCTGAAGAAAATCACGGAAATCAAGCCCGATTTGGTCGTGCTCGACGTGTACATGCCCGGCTACAGCGGGCTGGAAGTCTGCCAGCGGCTGAAGGAGTCAGCCGAGACGGCGCACATTCCCGTGCTGCTGACGGCGGGCAAGCTGGAGCCTTTCAAGGCGGATGAAGTGCGCCGGGTCGGGGCCGACGCTCACATCGTGAAGCCGTTTGAAGCCAGCGAATTGCTGGCCGCGATTACGCGGCTTGAGGCCCGCATAGCGCCGCAGCCCGCCGAGAGCGCGCCGGCCGCGGGCGTGGAGCAGGAAGAAGCGGGGCCGGAAGCGGAAGCTGATGCGGCGGGAGCGGCCTTCCGCGATTTTCGCAAGGAAAAGACCAAGCCCGGCGCGAATCCAGTGTTTACCGTGGAAGTGCCGCCGCCGGGACAAGAGCCGGGGCAGGGTTCGGATGCTCCGCGCGAAATCACTCCGGAAAAGTTGGACGCGCCCGGCGCGTTGGCCGCGAAACTCGACGGGCCGGTTCCGGCGATCGTCGTTGGACCCGTCGCGGCAGCCGCTGAAGTCCCGGCATTCCGGGCTGAGGAAAGACCCGGTTTCGTATCAGGGTATGGCTTTGGCGATGCCGAAATTTCTTCGCAATCGGATGCCGCTTTAGGGGTTGCACATGCCAAAGCGGATGTTGCAGCGGCTTCGTTCTCCGCGGAGGCTCCGGCGTTCACGGTCGAAGCCCCTGCGCCAGCGGTGGAAGGCGAACGCGAAGGGAAGAGCGAAGGCGAAATTACCATCGAGCCCGTGCCGCTGGTCACGAGCGTGCTGGAGGCGAGCGCGCTCGACGTGGCGGAGCCGGCAGGGCCGGGGCCGAGCGATGAGGAACTGGCCGCAGCCTTGCGCTTGCTGACACCGGCAACCGCGCACGCGGAGGTTGCGACGCTTCCGTCGCACGGGAGCCTCGCGGCGGCCGGCCATCCGCTGGCGGAAGAAGTGGTGCGCGATGCGGCAGCCAGTCCGCGGTGGGTGGCGGAGCCGGTGCCGTTGAGTACGGAAGAAGCGGCGATTTCGCTGGAAGGGGAAATGTCCCGCGCCTTCGCAGCAGCGGCCGCGGCAACGCTCGTGGAGATGCCCGCGGCAGCGTCCGGCGGCGAACTGGAGCGGGCGCAAATCCCCACCGTCGAGGCGATCGCGGCTGCGGTTGAGGACCGGTTGGCGGAGTCCGGGGTCGAGACGGCTGCAGTCGAGCAATCTTCTGTCGAACAGTTCTGCGTCGAGCAATCTTCCGTCGAACAATCTTCTGTCGAACAATCTTCGGAAACGGGAGCCAAGGAAACATTGGCCGCGAATGCGCCCGTGGAAGCTATTGCAGTTTCGGCAACAGAAGGGAATCGCGATGCGAGTCCAGGGGTGGAGGGCCGAGAACCAATGGGCGACGAGAAAGCGAAGCCGGGGAAATCGAGCTGGCGTCAAATCCGCACGGCGCCAACCGGCGCTGCCGCTAAGAGTGACGTAGTCGAAGCGGCGAAACAGGCCGAGCCCGTGGCCGAGGAACCTCCAAAGGTTATGGCCGCGGCGGCGGCGGAGTCTTCAGCATCCGCGTCTGTGCCGGACGCCAGCATCATTGCCAGCATAGTGGACAGCGTAATGGCCGATCTTCGCCCGAAGATCGTGGAAGAGATCGCGCGGAAGCTGGCAGGGAAGTAGGGCAGCCGTCAGCGGTCAGTTGTCGGATGTGACTTCTCCATCTCGAACTCCTGTGGTTACTCCAATATAATGGAAAGATTCGGCAGCGCGTTTTGGTCCGTCTGTAGCGCCAGGGGAAGATGTCAACGGAAAGCATTGTGGTTCGCGGGGCCCGGGTCCACAACCTCAAGAACATCGACTTTGAGATCGAGCACAACCGGCTGACGGTGGTGACCGGGGTGTCGGGCTCGGGCAAATCGTCGCTCGCCTTCGACACGATCTACGCCGAAGGGCAGCGGCGGTACGTGGAATCGCTGTCGGCGTATGCGCGGCAGTTTCTGGAGCGGATTGAGAAACCCGACGTCGATGCGATCGACGGGATCGCGCCCGCGGTTGCCATCAAGCAGAAAAACTCGACGCGGAATCCGCGCTCGACGGTGGCGACGGCGACCGAGATCTTCGATTACCTGCGGCTGTTGTTTGCGCGCATCGGGCGCACTTACTGCCTGCAATGCGGGCAGGAAGTGAAAAAAGATACGGTGGATGAAGTGGCTGGCCGGGTGCTCGCGCTGGGCGACGGCACGCGGCTGCATGTGTTGTTTCCGATACAGGCGGGCGTTTTTTCGGCGTCTTCGACGCCTTCGGTGCCGGCTGCGGAAGAGAAAGGCGCGAAGAAGTCTCGCCCGAAAAAGAAGGCGGCGGAAACGGCGCTGCCTGCCAATGCGATTTCCGATGCGATCAAGGCGCGGCTGTTCGACCTGCGCAAACGCGGCTTCAACCGGCTGTTTCAGAACGGACGGATGTTCGAGTTTTCGACTCCGGAATCCTTGCTCGACGTGAATTTTTCCCAGCCGGTCTTTGGATTGGTGGACCGGCTGGCGGTCTCGGCGGACGAACGCTCGCGGATTGTCGATGCGGTCGAAATCGCATATCGCGAGGCGGGCGAAGTCATTTTCGAAATTGCGCCGTGCGATGGCGATGGGGACAGCGTTGGCAAAAGCCCCGAGCGGCTGCGTTTTTCCCAGCGCTTCGAGTGCAAGAACGACGGCAGCCGCTGCGAAGAGCCCGAGCCGCGCCTGTTTTCCTTCAACAATCCTTACGGCGCTTGTCCGCGCTGCCAGGGCTTCGGCAACACCATAGATATCGATTTGGATCTGGTCATCCCCGACAAAAGCAAGACGCTGAACGAAGGCGCGATTGAGCCCTGGACGAAGCCGAAGTACAGGCCGCTGTTCGCGGACCTCAAGCGCTTCGCGCGCCAGGCGGGAATTCCGCTGGATGTGCCGTGGCATGAACTCGACACCGGGCAGCAGGGGCGGATTATCGATGGCGAGCGCGGCTTTGGCGGCGTGCGCGGATTCTTTCAGTATCTCGAACGCAAGAAGTACAAGCTGCACGTGCGCGTGTTTCTCAGCCGCTATCGCGGATATTCGCGCTGCTCAACATGCGCCGGAACGCGGCTGCGCGCGGAGGCGCGGCAGGTCAAGGTCGAGAACAAAAACATCTGCGAGGTGTGCGCCATGACGGTGGAAGAGGCGGCGCGCTTCTTCGCTCAACTCAGGCTCACGGCGCAACAGGCGGCGATTTCCGAAAGGCTGCTCATCGAACTGCGGGAACGGCTGCGCTTCCTCAACGAAGTGGGACTCGAATATCTCACGCTCGACCGGCTTGCCTCGACGCTATCGGGCGGCGAAGCGCAGCGGATCCAGTTGGCGACTTCCCTCGGCTCGCGGCTGGTGGGCACGCTCTATGTGCTCGACGAGCCATCCATCGGGCTGCACAGCCGCGATACGCACAGGCTCATCAAGATACTGCACGACCTGCGCGACCTGGGGAATACGATCCTCGTGGTCGAGCACGATCCCGACATCATGCGGGCAGCCGACCGCATTCTCGACCTGGGGCCGGGCGCGGGAGAAAACGGCGGCGCGGTCGTCGGCGCCGGCACCTTCGACGAGATCGTGAAAATGCCGCACTCGCTCACCGGGCGATATTTGGCCGGCGAACTGTGCATACAGATTCCGGCGCGGCGGCGGCAGCCGGGAGCGCACAAACTGCGCATCACCGGCGCGCGGGCGCACAACCTGAAGCGCATCGATCTGGACATTCCGCTCGGCATGTTGGTGGCGATTACGGGCGTTTCAGGCTCGGGAAAATCTTCGCTGCTGCACGATGTTTTGTATCGCGCGCTGGCGATCGCCAAGCGGCAAATGAATGACGGCGCCACGGCCAAGTTGTGGGACGGCATCGTAGGCGACGATTATCTGGACGAGGTCGTGCTGGTCGATCAATCGCCCATCGGGCGTACTCCGCGGTCGAATCCGGTCACGTATATCAAGGCTTTTGACATTATCCGCGAGCTATTCGCGGCGCTGCCGGAGGCGAAGAAGCGCGGCTTCCCGGCGGGGTATTTTTCTTTTAATGTGCCGGGCGGGCGCTGCGAAAACTGCCAGGGCGACGGCACGGTCACGGTGGAAATGCAGTTTTTGGCGGATGTGGAGCTGGTTTGCGACGAATGCAAGGGATCTCGCTACAAGCCGCAAGTGCTGGAAGTGCGCTGCAAAGGCAAGAACATCCACGAGGTGTTGGACCTCACGATTCGCGAGGCGCTGAGGTTCTTCGCCGACTATCCGCGGCTGACGGAAAAATTGCGCGTGCTCGATGAAGTCGGCCTCGGCTACCTGCGCCTGGGCCAGTCGGCGACGACGCTTTCTGGAGGCGAAGCGCAGCGCATGAAGCTGGCCGCGCATCTTCAGCCGGGCAGTCGCCCGGGCAGCCGTTTCGCCGAGGACGGCGGCGCGCCCAAACGCAAGCCCCACGCGCTTTACATTTTCGATGAGCCCACGACCGGGCTGCACTTCGACGATGTGAGCAAACTGCTTTCCGCGTTTCGCCGTCTAATCGATGCGGGAGGCTCGGTCGTCGTCATCGAGCACAATCTTGAAGTCATCAAGACCGCGGACTGGGTGATCGACCTCGGTCCGGAAGGCGGCGAACGCGGCGGGAATGTGGTCGGATGCGGGCCGCCGGAAGCGATCGCGGAGCTGAAAAACTCGTACACTGGGCAGTATCTGAAGCGGGTGTTGGATGGGAACGGCGCGCGAAATCGCGAGGTAAACTGAACCTGCGTTTCCTGGATTGAGATGAACTTCGATTGGGGTGAACAATGAAAACCGCTATGAAAAACCGGAAAGAACTTGTTTTTGAAGACAATCGCCAATTGAAGGACCTGGCGGGTGTGGGGCCAGCGACCCTCAAGGACCTTGCTCAATTAGGAGTCCGTTCGGTGCCGGAATTGGCGGAAAGCGATGGCAGGGAATTGTATGAGAAGCTGTGCGATTTGACAGGCGTCCGCCACGATCCTTGCTGCCTCGACGTATTTCGTTGCGCGGTCGCCCAGGCGCGCGACCCGAACTTGCCGGAGGAACAGCGGAATTGGTGGTATTGGAGCCGGGAGCGAAAACATGCGCCCGTGAGTCAAACCGATAACGTCCTTAGCAAGCATCAAAGTAAGCGTAGTTTCTGACGCGAAGAAGTGCCGGGTGTCACTGCCCGGAGCCGCAAAGATGGCCCACGCATGAAATGCACGTTCACCAACGCGATGCTGTTTATTGTCGCCTTGCTTGCCGTCTGCGCCTGCGCCTTCGCACAAACCCACACCACCGTCCGGCACTACAAAGAATTGGTCGATGAGACGCCGCCGGAAATCGCGCAGGCCGAAGATGCCATCCAGAAAAACGATTTCGCGGCGGCAGAAACGCTGCTGAAAAAGGCACTCGACAAAAATCCCAGCAATGATCAGGCCGGGTCTTATCAAGCCTGGTCTTATCAAGCCTGGTTCGATCTGGGATTCGTTTTGAATCGCCTGGGCCGCGCCGACGAATCGATTGCGGCGTACCGCAAGTCGGTCGCCGCCAAGCCCGACGTTTTTGAATCGAACCTCAACCTGGGCTTGATGCTGGTACGCGCCAATAATCCCGACGCGGAGCAATTTTTGCGCGCTGCGACAACGCTTAAACCTACGGCTCATATCGAAGAAGGACAGGCCCGGGCGTGGCTGGCGCTGGGGCACCTGCTCGAAAACAAGAAGCCGGAAGACGCGCTCGCAGCTTACCACAAAGCCGCCGAGCTTACGCCGAAGGATCCCGAGCCGCATCTTTCCGCCGGTCTGCTGCACGAGCGGCAAAAAGAATTCCCGGAAGCCGAGGCTGAATACAAACAAGCACTGGCGCTCGATCCGCACGGCACCGAAGCCGCCATCGGCCTCACCAACATTTATATGAAGTCGGGACGAATCGGCGAGGCGGAGCCGCTGTTGCGGCGTCTGGCCAGCCGAGCGTCCCGCTGACGCCGGCATTCATCTGCAACTGGGGCGCGTGCTGGCGGCGCAGGGCAAGAACGACGACGCCATCGCGGAAATTCAGACTGCGCTGAAGCTCGCGCCGGCGGACGCCGACGCGCAGCGCGACCTGGCCGGCCTTTATGCGAGCGCCGGAAAAAACGATCTCGCGGAAAGCGCATATCGCGCGCTGGCCGCTGCCCAGCCCAAAGACCCGGAATTGCATCGCGGGCTGGGGAAGGCGTTGCTGCTGCAGAAGAAATTCCCGGAAGCCGAACAGGAGTTTCTGACGGCGGTGCGGCTGAAGCGCGATTGGCCCGATGTTTACGTCGATCTGGCCTTCGCGGCCAACGAGAACAAGAACTACGACCTGACGATCCGGGCCCTCAATGGGCGCAGCCTGTTGAATGCGGAGATGCCGCCGCTCTGTTTTTTTCTGCGGGCGTCAGCTTACGATCATTTGCGCGATTACAAACCGGCTGCGCTCGATTATCATCGCTTTCTGGATGTGGCCAACGGGAAGTATCCCGATCAGGAGTGGCAGGCCCGCCACCGCCTGATCGCCATTGAACCGAAAAAGCGTTAAGGGTCCGATTAAGTGTTCGTTGGCGAGTTGGCAGGCTTTGGAAGGGCGGACCTCAGCGGCTAAAGCCGCTTGTATAGCGGGCTTCAACGGCACGGCTGAAGCCGTGCCCTACCCAAAGCGATCCGGGAACGAACTTAATCAGAGTTTCCTTAACTGCCATGCGCCGGTTTGCCTTATATGCGCTTCTCCTCTTTCTCCTGGCGCTGGCCTGCGCCTGCGGCGCGGCTGCGGACGAAACCGTGGAACAACTCAAGTCACGCTTCGAAGACACGCATCTCCGCCTCGAAGACCGCCTTGGCCTTGCCATGCGGATCGCGCAGCGCCAGCTTCGCACTGTCGACACGCTCTACAGAGAGGGCAACGCCGCCCAGGCGAGGGCCGCCGTCGAGGACATCGCGACCTACTCCGAAAAAGCGCGCGACGCGGCAACGCAAACGGGAAAGCATCTCAAGAATATCGAGATCGCCGTGCGAAAAATGGCGGAGAGACTCGGCGACATCAAGCGCACGCTCGCCTTCGACGATCAGGCGCCGGTCGAGCAGGCCATCCGGCGGCTGGAAGACGCGCGCACCACTTTGCTCCAGGCCATGTTCGCCAAAGAAAAGAAGAAGGAGAAGAAATGAAGCCGGACATCTCGTGGCCGGGGCGCTGGCGCGCCGGACTCGGCTTGGCGCTGTTACTGTCGCTAGCGCTCCCGCTGTTTCGTCCGCTGGGGGCGCAGCGCCGCCGCGACCCGCTCAATCCGCTGGAAATCGACCAGCTCCGCGACGCCATGCTCGACCCCGAAGGACGCTTAAAGCTTTACGTGAAGTTTGCCCGGGATCGCATGACGAAACTTGAGCAAATGCGCAGCAATCCGAAGACGGCCGAGCGCGGCCGCCAGACCCATGACATGCTGGAAGATTTCCTCGCCGTCTACGACGAACTCAACGACAACATCGACATGTACGTGGGCCGCAAGGACGATATTAGCAAGCCGCTGAAGCTCATCATCGAAGCCGACACCGAATTTCAGTCCAAGCTGCGCGCCCTCAAGAACTCCGCTAACACCACTGACGCCGAAGCGGGCCAGTACGAATTTCTCCTGACCGACGCGCTCGATACGGTAGACTCCAGCACTAAAGACCATCGCAAAACCGTCGCCGAAGTCGAGGCGTATGTGAAGCACAAGAAGAAATAGGCCGGTGCGGACGCGGCAAAGTTCTTTACTAGGCAAAGTTCTTTACCACAGAGGGCACAGAGAACACAGGGGACCATTTGCGATGTTTCGCCGACGGCTGAATGCTGACGGCTGATAGCTGCGTCATGCTACTCTTCCGTTATCGTGCCAGCGCGGCTCAGCGAAATTTTTCACGAAGCCTATAACGAACTCCGGCCCCGCGCGCCCGCGCCGCCCATGCACATTCGTTTCTATCCATTTGTCTCCATCAACAACACCATCCGGCTGCGCCAGGGAGAGCTTTACGTTCGCCTCTCCGACCTGCTGGAAGGCGCGCCTGATGCCGTGCTGCACGCAATCGCCCACATCCTGCTGGCCAAGCTCTATCGCCAGCCGGTGGACCGCGCCGAGAGCGCGCGTTATCGCCGCTATGCCGGCGGCCATGACGTTGCCGCCAAAGCGCGCCTCGTCCGCCAGGTGCGCGGACGCAAGCACATCCGCTCCGCGCGCGGCCACCACTACCATCTGGAAGAAATCTTCGACGACCTCAATCGCCGCTTCTTCCACGGACTCATGGGACGCCCGCAGCTTACCTGGAGCCAGAACCACGCCCGCCGCAGCCTCGGCCATTACGATCCCGCCCATAACGCCATCGTCGTCAGCCGCGTTTTCGACCACCCCGGCGTGCCGCGCTGTGCCGTCGAATACATCCTCTTCCACGAAATGCTGCACTTGAAGCATCCGGTCAAATTGCGAGGAAGTAGGAGATGCGTGCATTCGCGGGAATTCCGCGCGGAAGAAAAGAGTTTCCCCGAACTGGCCAATGCCAAGAAGTTTTTGCGGATCATCTGAAAGCGAAAGAACGCTGGTCCTCAATGAGTGAAATGGGGATGTTACGCCAATTCTATTTTCGAGAGGAGGGGCTCTACTTCTTGCAGGACCAAATTCTTTTCACGCGCTTTAGCTGGATTTGCTCCCGTTCCCCCATACATTCGATTGTCAGGTCGCCACGAAACGCCGTGGCGTCCAACGTTCCGACAATTTTCACGAAATGGGTCTGCACGATCTCTTTCTTTGAGGGATATTCGACGAGGTGCTCAACCCACGTCCCTTGAATACTCAGACGGTTGTTTGAAATCTGCCCTGACAGAGGCACACCTGCGTCGCTCTCCCCGCCTTCATATACGTAAAGTAGAGCATCTACTCCTGAACCGACCTTGCGTTTGACAGCCAAGTCATATCCCAAAAGATCGCCTGTCTCTTCATGAACAAATACATTTGAATAGACCTGCATTCCGGCAGTTCTCTCACACTCATCAGCGGTAACTTTGTTATGAGCAAGAGGTGTGCCTAAAAAGGCTACGACTGCAAGTAGCAGATTCAAATTAGCTGAAATCGCCATATCACTTTTCTATTGTCGTGGTCACCAACACTGTTGTAAACAGGCAATTTCACTCAGATTCCGGCACTGCCTAGCCTGACAAACGGCTGTCGTTGAAGAAAAACCCGAACCGTGCGGGTCCGGGTCTTGGGACTTCATTAGCCTGTCCAGCCATGACGATTATCGCCAGCCACACGGTTGAAGCCAATGTTACGAAGAGATTTGTCATTCCGAGCGCCGGGTTTTGGCGCGAGGAATCTGCAGTTTTTCCACCGGCCGAAATACAGATCCCTCCCCCTCGGCTACGCTCGGGGTCGGGATGACAAAATCGGGTGAATTGAGACTGAAACTGTGATTTAGCACTTTCGCCACGGGCTGCTAGGGGCGTTTCGCCCGTACGCCGGGCGGGGACGCCCGGCTCTCCACAAGGAAGCGGCCACGGTAAATCCCGTCCCATGCCCGCCTTTCCCGGTGTGACGGAACGTGTGATGCAAATCACAGCGATAGGTGACGCACTGCGTTGACCGGGCCCCGCCCGGGACCGTATCCTGTAGATATTGAAATTGCAATTCATTTTCATTTAGAAAGCAGCCCCTATTCCCGTGCTCCAGCCGTTCATGATGACGCTCCGCGAAGACGCTGAAGTCCCGCTCACCGATCTCGAAGCCGGGGAGTCGGGCACGATCGGCCATATCTCCTTGCCCGCGGCCGAGCAGCAATTTTTGATGCGCGTCGGTTTTGTTCCGGGCGTGCAGGTCGAGTTTTCCCGCCGCGCGCCGATGGGAGACCCAAGTGTGTACACGGTGGACGGAACCGAGATTGCGTTGCGGGCGGAGACGGCAAGCCACATCACGGTCCGGCGAGGATGGGTTTCGCCCTTGGGTGACTTGCAGTGACGTGTCATTCGACCGAGTCCGCGATCGCCACACTCGGGGAAATCCCGGAGAGCCCGAGCCGCGAAATCCGGACCGTGGCCCTGATCGGCCCGCCAAATTCAGGGAAGTCCACGCTCTTCAATCGCCTGACCCGGCTGCGTCAAAAGGTCGGCAATTACCCCGGCGTAACGGTGGAGCAGCGCGTGGGTCTGCTGGCTAGCGGAGGACACGAGATCAGAATCATCGACTTGCCCGGCGTCTACAGCCTGACGCCGTACTCCGAAGATGAACGCGTCGCGGTAAATGTGCTGACCGGTCGAATGGATGGCCTGCCTCGCCCGGATGCGATTTTGCTGGTGCTGGATGTAACTCATCTCTCACGCCACCTCGTATTGGCAAAGCCCGTGATCGCGTTGGGGCTGCCTACGCTCGTGCTCCTGAATATGGCGGACGTTTTTGCCAAAGGAGGCGGGTCGCTCGACCTTCTCAAACTTGCGGCCGAACTGGGAGCGCCGGTTGCCATGGTGAGCGCGACGCTGGGAACGGGATTGGATGCGGTGCATCGCTTCCTGCGTAAGGAACACGATCGGCGTCCAGAGGCAGCGCTCCCGGTTTTGCAGGACCTTCCGCAGTGCCGGGCGTGGGCCAGCCAGGTTGGGAGGCGCATCGATTACGAGCGCCATCTTCCCAGCGTATGGAGCCGCCGGCTGGACGACATATTTCTGCACAAGCTGTGGGGACCGCTCATTTTTATGATCGTTGTGGGCGCCGTTTTCCAAACCGTGTTTGGACTCGGCCAGCCCCTGAGCACGGCGTTTCAGGGCCTGCTCACCAAGCTGGGGCAGCAAGCGGCGCCCTTGCTTCCCGATGGTCTCGTCCGATCGCTTCTGTTGGATGGGCTGTGGAAGGGCGTGAGTTCGGTGCTGGTGTTTCTGCCGCAGATTCTTCTGCTGTTCTTCTTTATAGGACTGCTGGAAGATTCCGGCTACCTGGCGCGCGCGGCGCTGATTGCGGACCGCACCATGCGGAGCGTGGGTTTGAATGGGAAGGCCTTCATTCCTCTTCTGTCCGCTTACGCCTGCGCGGTGCCGGCCATCATGGCGACGCGCACCATAGAAAACAAGCGCGACCGCATCGCGACGATTCTGGTCGCCCCTTTCATGACTTGTTCGGCCCGGCTGCCGATTTACACCTTGCTGATCGCGGCCTTTATTCCCAATCGTCCGGTCGTCGGCGTACTGCTCAGCGCGCGGGCATGCGCCATGCTCTCGCTGTACGTGCTGGGATTTCTTGCCGCCATCGTTACGGCGAAGGCGCTCAAGTCGTCGGTGCTCAAGTCCTCTGCCGCTCCCTTCGTGCTGGAGCTTCCCGAGTATCGGTGGCCGACCTGGCAGTCGATTGGTCTGCGGCTGCTGGACCGGGCAAGAGTTTTCCTGCGCCAGGCGGGCACCTATATTTTGGCAGTCTCGCTGCTGGTTTGGGTGCTGACGCATGTTCCACTGCACCAATGGCCATGCTCCGCAGCTGGAGCAGAGCGCGATTGCCCACCTCGGGCATGGCATTGAACCGCTGATCCGGCCGCTCGGCTTCAATTGGAAAATTGGGGTCGGCCTGCTGACCTCCGTGATCGCGCGCGAAGTGATCGTCGGGACCCTGGGCACGATTTATGGGACCGACCCGGCGACGCACGCGATGACGGTGCAAAATGCGCTCAGGCAGGATCTCAATTTTGCCGGGGCGATGGCGCTGCTGGTCTTTTTTGCCTTTGCCATGCAGTGCACATCAACGCTGGCCATGGTGCGGCGAGAGACCAATAGCTGGAAGTGGCCCGCCGTTCAGTTCGTCTACATGACCGTAGTTGCGTACGCGGCCGCGTTCGCGGTCAACCAGGCGCTTTCGGCGCTGGTCAGATAGCGAAACTCCATCCGCTACTTCTTCCTAAAAAACTTCCCAAATCCCAAGCGCACCTGCACCGTATTCACTCCCGGATTCGGGACGGTCAGCCCGGCATTCGAAATGTGCAGGTAGCGGACATCCAGCGACCACGCATGTTCGCCAAGAAAATACATTCCGAAGGCTGCGCCTGACGTGAAGTTCACCGCCGAAGTTTTTGGGGGCACTTGGTGGGTTGTGAACAGCGTTCCGCCATTCAACTCCAGGTACGGAGCGACGTGTTTGCGCGTGGCGAAAATCCATTTCAAGCCCACTGGGTTCACTCCTGCCCCGTAGGCGGTGTTGGCGCGCTGAAACACGACAAACGCGGGCACGGCGTCCAGCGCAAGCTCGAAGCGTCCGTTGAGAAAGCCCGGGCCGTGCGGGTCGGTCAAAATCCAGCCATAGCGGACGCCCGCGTTCCACACGCTCGTGTCCCTGGTGCCGCCCGGAACCGAGTGCCCGCCGCCGGTCCACACCTGTAGCTCGTGGCCGCCGTACTCGGGGGAATCTTGGGCAAGGGCGGGAGAGGCTGAGAGAAACATGGCCGAAAGCAATGTCAGGGAAAAAAATCCGATACTCCAAAGGAATCGCGTCATAAGTATGGTCAGGGCAGAAAGAGCAACGATACGCGAAAACGAACGATACTGGAACTCGCGCGGAAAATGAACCCAGCCCCTGGAGCGTGTATGTGAGAACTGGATCGTCCCTCCGGGACTTGAGTCATTCTTCCACTTTTCCCAGCGCTGAAGCGCTGGGCTAAACTAGGTCGCCCCTCCGGGGCTGGATAACGAGTTCTCACACACTCTCTGAAGCGCTGGGCTAAGTTCGGGGTCGCCCCTCCGGGGCTGGATTCTGCCGTGTCTCGTCCTACAGGTTCGACGGAAAACTAGCTCTCACGCACACGCTGAAGCACTGCACCAGCCAAAATCAAATGCACCATCGAGTTTCTCGGCAACCCCTACAGTCCGAGGCCGCCGTCAACCACCAGCACTTGCCCGGTAATAAACTTTGGGGCCGTGGCGAAAAACATGACTGCCGCGGCAATGTCCGCTGCCGATCCATTGCGCCGCATCGGCGTCTGCTTCGCCATTTTTTTCATGAAGGCCGCCGCCGATTTTTCACCCAGGTCGATCATTCCGGGAGCGACGGCATTTACCGCAATGTCGGGCGCCAGCGCTTTCGCCATCACTTTGGTCAGCATGTGCAGCGCCGCTTTCGACGAGCAATAGTGCACATGCGACGCCCAGGGCCGCAGGCCACCGAGCGAACCCATATTGACGATGCGTCCTTTTCTTTTTTTCAAATAGGGCAGCGCCGCGCGCGACACCAGAAACGGGCCGCGCGCATTCGACGCAAAGGCGGCATCCCACTGCGCCATCGTGATTTTTTCAAACTCGACGGTCTCGTAGGTGGCGGCGTTATTCACCAGCACGTCGATCCCGCCCAGTTCTTTGGCCACTTCCTTCACCATTTCGCGGACGCTTTGCTCGTCGGCGACATCGCAGCCGACGGCCAGCGCCTCGACGCCATGCCGCGCCAGTTCTCGCACCACGGCACGGGCCTCGCGCTCCGACTGGCGATAAGTAATGGCCACGTCCGCGCCATTTTCGGCCGCAGCCAAGGCGATGGCGCGACCCAGGCGTTTGGCCGCTCCCGTCACCAGCAGGGTCTTTCCAGAAAGCGGGCGCGCGTTTGCCGTCATAGCGAGCGTCGTCATTTCGAGCGTCGTCATTCCGAGATTCTATAGCGAATCCAGGGTCGCCGTGACCACAAGCTACCGCCGAGCTGCGTCCGGCTCTCCACCGGCAAGATTCGATCATTCGCCATCTGAATTACCGCGGACACTTCCTTTCCGCGCCGATTTCGCCAAGAATAGAAGTTATCGTGACCGAAGTCTCCATCAGCCGGGGCGGAACCGCGATGGCCCAGGCCATCGAGCGCTACTTTAATGTCGCGCTTTATCTGCTGGTGCTCAGCGGCTTCGGCGCGCTGGCTTCGACTGGAGGGCTGGATCTTCCGGCAGTGCTCCTGGTCTCGCTGGCGCTGGCGCTGCGCGGATTCCAACTTCTGACGCGGCGCGAGTTCGCCATCCCGGAACGCTGGACCACTTGGCTGACGCTGATTTACGTCGTCGTCTATTTCGCGGACTACTTTTTTATTTCGCGCGGTTTTGTGGCGGCAAGCGTTCACCTGGTGCTCTTCCTGATCGTTGTCCGGCTGTTTTCGTTGCGGCGGACGCGCGACTACTACATGCTGGCGGCGCTTTCGTTTCTCATGGTGCTGGCCGCCGCCGTGCTCACGGTCGGCAGCGTGTTTCTGTTTTCTTTTGCCGGCTTCCTGATGGTTGCCGTCATCGCGTTTGTTCTGATGGAAATGCGGCACTCGGTGACCAGCGAGCGGACGCACGCACAGGAACCACGCGTTGCTTCTACGAGTGTCGCTTCTCCGGCACAGCGCATGGTCCATTCACTGCTGGCCATCGCCCCGGCGCTCATGTTGATGATTCTGGCCGGAAGTTTCCTGATTTTTTTCTTGCTTCCCCGCGTTTCAGCGCGCTATCTGAGCGCCTACACTCCGGTGAGCGATGTCTCCACCGGCTTCACCGATCGCGTGCAACTGGGCCGCATCGGGCAGATCCAGCAGTCCAGCGCCGCCGTAATGCATATTAAGATCGAGAACGATCCGCAAG
The DNA here is from genome assembly GCA_963772155.1 of uncultured Acidobacteriaceae bacterium. Classification (GTDB taxonomy): domain Bacteria; phylum Acidobacteriota; class Terriglobia; order Terriglobales; family Acidobacteriaceae; genus Acidiflorens. The sequence continues at coordinate 128,459 of CAVYVX010000009.1, forward strand.
GGCTTTACGACTTGAAGTGGCGCGGGGTTGCGCTGAGCGCTTTTGACGGCAAAGTTTGGACAAATTCGTTTACGCAAATTCCGTTGCGGCAGGCGGGAGATGGAAATTATTGGCTGCCGCCTTTGCTGGAAGCGCGCGGCCCAGCGGCAGCCACGGGCCGATCCATCCGTTATCGCGTCCTGATGGAGCCGATTGGAACGAACGTCTTTTTTCTGGCCGAGAGGCCGCGAAGTCTCACGGGAAATTTCCGGCAAGTGGGCACCGACGCCGGTGGAGCTGTCTACAATCTGGATGCCGACCATCCCGTCAATAGCTACCAAGCCGAGTCGCAATTGGCCGGGAGCGTTCCCATGAACGACAGCGGCCAGCTTCGCCTGGCGGCGAACACCGCGCCCGCAGCGATGGACAAGTACCTGAAACTCCCGCCGCTCGATGCGCGCATTGCCAAGTTGGCGGAGGAAATAACCGCGGCGGCGCCAACCAACTACGGCAAAGCTGCCGCGGTGGAACGGTATCTATCCACCCACTTTGGATACACGCTGGAATTGCCGCTGATTTCGCCGCGCGATCCACTGGCCAATTTTCTGTTCGAGAGGAAGCGCGGCCACTGCGAGTATTTCGCCAGTTCGATGGCGGTGATGCTGCGCGCTTTGGGCATTCCGGCGCGCATCGTGACCGGCTTCCGCGGCGGTGAATTCAACGATCTCACCGGCCAGTATGTGGTGCGGGCCAGCGACGCCCATGCCTGGGTTGAGGCTTACTTCCCCGGATATGGCTGGGCCAGTTTCGATCCGACTCCGGCGCGAGGCCTGCCGCCGCGGACCGGCTGGTCGCGAATACAACTCTACCTGGATGCGGCCGCATCTTTTTGGCGGGAATGGATCGTCAACTACGACGCCAGCCACCAGCGCGCTTTGGGGAAGAACACCGCCAGCAACAGCCGCCAGTTCTTCGATGAAGCGCGACGGTGGATGGAGCGCCAGCATCAAGCCCTGCTCGTTTGGGCGCGGCGCGCGCACCGGCGCTTCGCCGAGTTTCCCGCGCGCTGGCTGGGAGGTCTTTTAGCGTTCACGGCTGCCGCGATTGCGCTGCTGAACCTCCGGCGCATGGCCGGCGGGCTGCGCGACCGCAGGCTGCGAGCGCATCCGGAGCGCGCCCCGCGCGCGTCGGCGGCGCTTTGGTATGAACGGATGGTGGGCCGGATGGCACGGCTGGGCTGGCGCAAGTCAGCGTCCGAAACGCCGCTGGATTTCGTCGCGGCCATTCACGAGGAGACGCTGCGCAAGAAGGTCGCGAGGTTTACGCGGGCTTATGAATCGGCGCGTTTTGGCCAGTCGGTGGACGACGCGCAGAGCTTGCCGGAGCTTTTCAGGGACATCGCTGCCGCCGAAAAGGACAATCCGAAAAAGACGGCGAAGCGGGCGTCGACCAGTTAGAGCGGTTTCACTATTGCCGTGCCCTGCTCGCGTAGGGGCGGCGATACGGGATGCTAGAATTATCCAGATCCGCTTCCTGCCGATCGTTATCGTTATCGTCATAGTCCCATTGCCCGCAAAGAAAAACATGTCCGCGAATTCCGGGCCGGTTGCGCTGCCCAAGGTGGGATTTGTCAGCCTCGGCTGCCCCAAAAATCTCGTCGATAGCGAGGTGATGATGGGCATGCTGGCGCAGGCTGGCGCTCGACTCACACCCAACGCGGCCGACGCCAACGTCATCGTGGTGAATACTTGCTCGTTCATCGGCAGCGCGAAACAGGAATCCATCGACACAATACTCGAAATGGCGCGCCACAAGACCGGTCAAAAAACGAAGACGGGCGGCAAGGCGAAGCGGCTGGTGGTGGCCGGTTGCCTGGTCGAGCGGTTTCGCGATGAGATTCGCAAGAGCATTCCGGAAGTGGACGCGGTGGTCGGCACTGGCGAGTTGGAGAAAATTCTCTCCGCTGCGGGAGTGGCGGAAACACTGGGCGCGCCGGGCCCGTTCAACATTCTCACGTCGAACACGCCGGCTTCGAGCACGCCAGCCTCGCGGGCCGGGGGCAATCGTCGCCGCGGACAAGGGCGCTTCGCGCGCGATTCCTGGGACGGCGCCGTCGCCGATCTGCCCCACTACCTTTACGACGACCGCACGCCGCGCGTGCTGACTACGCCTCATTATTCGGCCTATATCAAGATCGCCGAAGGCTGCGATCATCCTTGCAGTTTCTGCATCATTCCGCAGTTGCGTGGACAGTTCCGCTCGCGGCGTTTTGAATCTGTGATCGCCGAAGCCGAGCGGATGGCGCGATCCGGCGTGCGCGAAATCACGCTCATCGGACAGGACACGACCTCCTACGGCGAAGACCTGGGGCTGAAAGACGGCCTGGCCGCGCTGCTGGGGAAGCTCGCGAGCATCGCGGGCTTGCGCTGGATCCGCTTCCTCTACGCGTATCCCAACAAAATCACGGGGCGGCTGCTGGAGACGATCGCCGCGCACGACAACATTTGTTCGTACATCGATGTTCCCCTGCAACACGCATCGGCGGCCGTTTTGAAGCGCATGAAGCGCGGCGGCGCGGCCGATGTGTTTTTGCGCTCGCTCGAAAAAATGCGCCGCGTAATTCCCGGCGTTACCTTACGGACTTCGTTCATTGCCGGCTTCCCGGGCGAAACGGAAAAAGAATTCGAAGAGCTTTGCCGCTTTGTGAAAGAGGCGAAGTTCGACTGGATGGGCGCGTTCGGCTATTCGGACGAGGAAGGCGCGGGCGCGTTCGATCACGACAAAAAAATTTCCGCGCGTGAGATCGAGGGCCGCCGCAAAACGCTGATGGCGATCCAGAAAAAAATCAGCCGGGCGAAGAAGAAATTGCTAGTCGGACGCGAATTCGATTTGCTGCTGGAAGGCGCTTCGACCGAATCCGACCTCCTGCTCGAAGGCCGCACCACGATGCACGCGCCAGAAATTGACGGTAAAGTGTTCGTGAACGATTATCCCGAGGGGAACGAGCCGCAAGCGGGAGAATTTTATCGCTGCCGCATTACCGCCGCGCACGATTATGATTTAGTGGCGGAAATTATTTGATGCTTGCCGTAGAGGCGCGGCTTGTCGCGTCTCAGCATAGCCAGGGAGACGGGGCAAGCCCCGTCTCTACAGGCGGATGAACTTACCTTATGCCGCGTAAACGCCCCATCAAGCTTCGCTGCCCCATCTGCAAGAAGCCGGCGCAGGCAGCCGACGCGGACTTTCCTTTTTGCAGCGAACGCTGCCGCTTGCTCGATCTGGGCAAGTGGGCGAGCGGCGCGTACGTGGTTTCGTCGCCGGTCACGGACGCCGAGGAAACGGTGCGGCAGGACAGCCCCGATTACCAGAACAGCGACGAGGATGGAGACGGATGAATCCTCCTCCCGAAATCGTCGGCAAATCCGGCGCCTCGTCTCAGGCAGATACATTGCAAGCGGCTCCGTTGTGGGCCACTGTGGTCGCAACCTTCTTCGGCGCGGGACGCCTCAAGCCCGGCCCCGGTACCTGGGGATCGCTCGCCACGGTGATCGTATGGGCGTTGGCAAGTTCGCGCATCCCGGTTGCGAGCCGCCTGTGGGCGACCATCGCCGCCGCCGCGGTTGTGACTATCATCGGAATTCCCGCCGCCACGCGAGTCGAGCGCGCCTCGGGACTAAAAGACCCGCAATTCGTCGTCATAGATGAAGTCGCCGGTCAACTGGTTGCGCTCATCGCCGTTCCGCTGGCTTGGAAAACTTTTCTCGCGGGCCTTATACTTTTCCGTGTCTTCGATATTTTGAAGCCGTTTCCAATTCGGCGTTTGGAGCGGCTGCCCGAGGGCACCGGCATTGTAGTGGACGACCTGGGGGCGGGGCTTTATGCGCTCGCCGTCATGCATCTTCTGTTGCACTTTGGACTTCTAATGAAGTAGCCGTTAATCAAGCAATCGGGCTCCCGCCGGGAAAAATCATGAGCACCTCCGACCATCTGCTGGGAAAGAAGAACGCCAGCGTTAATGGCAAGCCGCACATCGAAACGGTCGCGCCGAGTTTTGCCTTGCCCGGCGGCGAGGTGCGCATCGTGGGAAAGAGCCTGCGTCCGCATGGATTGCGCTTACCGAGCGTGCGCTTCGGCGAGATCGAAGGCTCGGTGGTCGTCAGCAGCGACGACTTTCTGGTGGCCCGCGTGCCCGAGGGAGCGGCGTCGGGCCCGGTGGTAGTGGGAACCAACGGGCAGGTCAGCAATGCCCATTCCATTGAGGTTGCGGCCCTGGTTGCCGAAAACCTGCATTCCGTCGCCAATCCCGCGCTCGACCGCGAGGGCAACATCTTTGTGACTTTTTCCGGATCGCGCGGAGAAAAAGTTCCGGTGTCGGTCTTTAAGATCGACACCAACTATGCCGTAAAGCCGTTTCTCAGCGACCTGATGAACGCCACCGCGATTGCCTTCGACCGCGAAGGCCAGATGTACGTTTCATCGCGGCACGACGAGGCGGTATACAAGGTGACGCCGAACGGCGCCATGTCAACCTACGCCGCAGGCATGGGGGTAGCGACGGGGATTGCCTTCGATGCGGAGGAGAACCTCTACGTCGGCGACCGCAGCGGGACCATTTTCAAGATCGCCCGCGACCGGCAGATATTTGTGTTCGCGACGCTGGAGCCGAGCGTTTCCGCCTATCACATCGCCTTCGGACGCGGCGGCGATATGTTTGTCACCGGTCCCAGCACTTCCAGCTTCGACTGCGTTTACAAAGTCGATCCCCACGGCAGCGTGTCGGTGTTCTACCGCGGGCTGGGACGTCCGCAGGGCTCTGGCGCTCGATGTTGAGGGCAATGTCTATGCCGCCGCTTCTCTCGCCGGAAAACGCGGCATCGTGAAGATCACTCCGCAAGGCGAGGCCAGCCTCGAAGTCGCGGGCCAGGGATTGGTCGGACTGGCGTTCGCTCCGGGCAAGTCGGCGATCCTCGCCACAAATAACGCCGTTCACTACATCTCGTGGAACATCCAGGGACTGCCGCTGCTATAGCGAGCTGGCGGAGAGCCGGGCGTGTCCGCATAAACGCACTTGGGAGAGCGCGGAGAACTACGCCTTGACTTGCGCTCTATATTTCTAGTATTATCGAATTATGACTGGCGTTGCAAGCAAATCCAAGGACAGCGAACGCGTCACCCGCTATGCCGACATGTTTTCCGCCATGGGGACGGAGCCGCGGCTGCGCATCATGCGATTGCTGCTTTCCGCGCACCCTGAAGGGTTAGTGGTCGGCGAGATCCAGGACGAACTCGATATCCCCGGTTCGACGCTTTCTCACCATCTCGACAAGCTCAAGAATGAAGGCCTGGTGCGTGTCGAACGCAAGAGCACGTTTCTGCGTTACACGGCCAACACCGAAGCGCTGCGCGAGATTCTGCAATTTCTCTACGCCGAGTGCTGCACTCGCAACCGGGCGCTTAAGCCGCGAGATTTCGTTCAATTCTGTAAATAGGAGAAACGATCATGGCAGGCACTAATATCGATGTCGTCAATATCAACATCAAGGAAGTCGTGAAAGAGAAGTACGGACAAGCGGCCTTACGCGTTACAAACAAGACCGGCAGTTGTTGCTGCGGAAGCGCGCCGTCAAGCGGCCTGTCGTGCGACCCGATCACCTCGAATCTTTACGACGCGGCGCAGGCCCAGCAGATTCCAGAAGAAGCGATGCTGGCTTCGCTTGGATGCGGCAATCCAACGGCTCTGGCGCAACTGAATCCCGGCGAAACCGTGCTCGATCTGGGCTCGGGAGGCGGCATTGACGTATTGCTTTCGGCCCGGCGCGTGGGACCGAGCGGCAAAGCCTACGGGCTCGATATGACGGACGAAATGCTGGCGCTGGCCAACGAAAACAAGCGCAAGGCGGGCGCGAAGAACGTCGAATTTCTGAAAGGCGAGATTGAAAATATTCCCCTGCCCGACAACACGGTCGATGTCGTCATTTCCAATTGTGTGATCAATCTTTCGGCCGACAAGGACCGCGTGCTGCGCGAAGCATTCCGCGTGCTGAAGCCGGGCGGAAGGCTGGCTGTCTCGGACATCGTCACGCGCGGGGAAATCGCCCCTGAGGTCCGTCAGAGTGTGCTGGCGTGGGTGGGCTGCATGGCTGGCGCGCTGGAAGAAAACGAATATCGCAACAAACTTTCCGCCGCCGGTTTCGAGCGGATCGCGATTGAACCGACGCGCATCTATCGCGTCGAAGATGCGCGGGAGTCTCTTTCCTCCGCAGGCATTGACGTGGATGCGATCGCGGCGCAGGTCGATGAAAAGTTCATGAGCGCGTTTGTGCGCGCGATAAAACCGAAACGGTGATTATGGAAGCTAACTATAACGTTCTGTTCCTGTGCACGGGCAACTCGGCGCGTTCCATCATGGCTGAGGCGATCCTCAACCATAAAGGAAAGCCCGCATTCACCGCCTACAGCGCGGGAAGTCATCCCTCGGGGGCGGTGCGTCCGGAAGCTCTGAAGCAGCTTGAGATGGCGCGTATTTCCACAACTGGCCTGCGGAGCAAAAGCTGGGACGAATTCTCGCGCCCGGGCGCTCCCGAGATGCATTTCGTCTTTACCGTTTGCGACAACGCCGCCAAAGAGACTTGCCCGCTCTGGCCCAGACAGCCCATGACCGCGCACTGGGGAGTTCCCGATCCTGCCGCGGTTCACGGAGACTCCGCCGAAATCGAACGCGCCTTCCGCAACGCATTTTTTATTCTCGACCGTCGCATCAGTCTTTTTCTTGCTTTGCCGCTGGCGGCACTCGACCACCTCTCGCTGAAGAGGGAAGTGGACCGCATTGGACGGGTATGAAGCTATCGCGCCGACTCAGCTTTCTCGACCGTTATCTCACCGCCTGGATCTTCGCCGCCATGGTCATTGGGGTTTCGTTGGGATGGCGAGTGCCGGGAATCGTGCCGTTCCTGAATCGCTTCAGCATCGGCACAACTTCAATTCCGATTGCGGTGGGACTCATCGTCATGATGTATCCGCCCTTTACCAAGGTGCGGTACGAGGAACTGCACGAGGTCTTCCGCAACAAGCGTGTGCTCGGGCTGTCCCTCATCCAGAACTGGGTGGTTGGCCCAATTCTGATGTTCGTCCTGGCGGTTGTGTTTTTGCGCGGCTATCCCGAATACATGGCTGGACTCATAATGATCGGCCTGGCCCGCTGTATCGCAATGGTCGTTGTCTGGAACGAGCTGGCGAGCGGCGATACCGAATATGCGGCTGGCCTGGTTGCTTTCAATTCCCTGTTCCAGGTGTTCTTCTACTCGCCGTATGCCTGGCTCTTCATCACGGTTCTTCCCGCAAAACTCGGCCTCCAAGGCGCTATCGTGCATGTCTCCATGGCGGAAATCGCCAAGAGTGTTTTCATTTATCTCGGCATACCTTTTCTTGCCGGGTTTGTAACTCGCACGGCGCTGCTGCGGATGCGAGGCCGCGAGTGGTACGAGCGCAGTTTTGTTCCCCGCGTAAGCCCGCTCACGCTGATCGCTCTGCTGTTTACGATTGTGGTGATGTTCTCGCTCAAGGGCGCATACATTATCCGGCTCCCGCTCGATGTTCTGCGGATCGCGGCGCCTCTGTTGATCTACTTCGTCGTAATGTTTCTGGTGTCGTTTTATATGGGGAAGAAGCTCGGCGCCGACTATTCAAAAACGGCCACGCTCTCGTTCACCGCGGCCTCGAACAACTTTGAGCTCGCGATTGCCGTTTCCGTTTCCGTTTTCGGCATTAACTCCGGCGCTGCATTCGCTGCCGTCATCGGCCCCCTGGTCGAAGTGCCCGTTATGATTATGCTGGTTAACGTAGCGATTTACTTCCAGCGCCGCTATTTCCCGGTAAGTCCGGCTTGACAATTTTCCCCGCCGCCGCGTAACTTCGGCTTTCTGGTGTGCACTCGGATGTGTATTCGTGGAGGCAGGATGAAAATCCGCTTAACTCTCATAAAAACAATTGTTGTCTGTTGCGCGCTGGGCGCGCTCGTTTTCGGGCAAGACCTGGCTTCGTTCGAGAAGCGCACCACGGTGAAGAAGCTGGCGAATGGGCTTACCATCGTCCTCTGCGAACGGCCGGAGGCCCCGGTATTTTCGTTCTTCACGCACGTGGATGCGGGATCGGTGCAGGACCCGATGGGCAAGACGGGCCTGGCGCACATGTTCGAGCACATGGCGTTCAAGGGAACGGACACAATTGGGACGCGCGATTATGCCGGCGAAAAAGTTGCGCTGGCAAAAGTCGAAGAGGCGTACGCCGCCTACATTGCCGAGCGCGACCAGCCGGTGGGCCGCGACGAAGCCAGGCTCAAACAGCTTGAGCAGGCCTGGAAGGACGCGATTGCCGCCGCCGACAAGTTCTCCGCGCCTTACACCAACGAGTTCGGCAAGATCGTCGAAGACGAAGGCGGCGAGGGCATGAACGCCTTCACCGATCTCGATGAGACCGGTTACTTTTACTCGTTCCCCATCAATCGCCTGGAGTTGTGGGCCTATCTCGAATCGGAGCGCTTTCTGCATCCGGTGCTGCGGCAGTTTTATAAAGAGCGCAACGTGGTGATCGAAGAGCGCCGCATGAGCGTCGACAGCGATCCCCAGGGGCGGCTGTTCGAGCAATTCACGGAAGAGGCATTCGCGGCCCATCCGTATCATCGGCCGACGATCGGATGGATCTCGGACTTGAATTCCTTTTCGGCGGCCGACGCGCGGAAATTCTTCGATGAATACTATGTGCCCTCGAACATGGTGGTGGCCGTGGTGGGAGATTTCAAGGCTGCGGAGGCGATGCCGATTGTGGAAAAATATTTCTCGCGTATTCCGGCGCGGCCCAAGCCCGACACCGCGACTACGGCCGAGCCTCCGCAGAATTCCGAGCGGACGGTGGTGCTGCGCGAGCAATCGCAGCCGGTCTATCTCGAAGGCTATCACCGGCCCGACTACCGCAGCCCGGACGACCAGGTCTACGACGCCATCGCCGACCTGATGTCTAATGGGCGTACCTCGCGCCTCTACCGGGCGCTGGTCCGCGACCAGCAGATAGCGTCGGACGCGGAAGGATTTAACGGTTATCCGGGAAACAAGTATCCACACCTGTTCGCGTTTCTCGCCACCCCGATCCCGGGCCACAAGCCGCAGGAAATCGGCGAAGCCATTCACGCGGAAATCGACCGGCTGAAGAGAGAAGACATCTCGGATGACGAGCTGAAAATGATCAAGACGCGAGCGAAAGCAAGCCTGATCCGCTCGCTCGGATCGAACGAGGGGCTGGCGTTCGCGCTTGGCCTGAATCAGTCGCGCTATGACGACTGGCGGGAGCTGTTCCGCTCGGTTGACCGGATTGAGAAGGTCACCAAGGCGGACATTCGGCGGGTCGCGAATGAAACGTTCAAACCCGAGAACCGGACCGTGGGGATCATCGAGTTTGTTCCCGCGTCGCCTGGGCCGTCCGGGGAGCAACCAGCCATGGGTACGAACCCGCCAGGAGGTGGACAGTGAAGCGCGCGCGCACGGCCCCTAAAGGGGCGTTTGATTTCGAAGGTCTTGCGGTATCGCTGAAGCGATACCCTGATACGAAGCTGTTGGCGTTTGTTATCGTCCTGTACTTCTGCTTCGCCGGCCACGGGCAACTGGGGGCGCAGACCGGGCAGACTTCGCCGCAAACATGGCAGCAGATACAGGTTCCGCAGTTGCCGGCATTTCATCCGGCGCAGCCGAAACGCATCGAGCTTCCCAATGGCATGGTGATTTTTCTGCAGGAAGACCACGAATTGCCGACCATTGACGGAACCGCTCGTATTCGCGGCGGCGAGCGCTCGGTCCCGGCGGAAAAGACGGGGCTGACCGATATTTACGGCGAAGTGTGGCGCACCGGCGGCACGAAGTCCCAGACCGGCGATCGGCTTGACGACTATCTGGAGCAGCGCGCCGCCAAGGTCGAAACCGGCGCAAGCATCGACTCGACGACCGTGAGCTGGTCGTGTCTGAAAGAGGATTTCGACGACGTATTTCGCGTGTTCGTGGACGTGCTGAAGAACCCGGAGTTCCGCGCCGGCAAAATTGAAATCGCCCAGAAAGGGCTGTACGACGCCATCTCGCGGCGCAACGACGAGCCCGAACAGATTGCGTGGCGGGAAGCGGCGAAGCTGGTCTACGGCGCGAACAATCCCTATGCGCGGGTTGCCGAGTATCGGACGGCCGGGGCAATCACGCGGCAGGATCTGGTCGAGTGGCACGGCAAGTACGTTCATCCCAACAACATCATCCTCGGCGTAGTCGGCGACTTCGACTCGGCGAAGATGGAGGCCCGTTTGCGTGAGGCGTTTGCGTCGTGGCCCAAGGGTGAGGCGGCCAAGGATGCGGAGATCAAGCCGGAGTCCGCCAAGCCTGGGTATTATCAGGTCGATAAAACCGACGTAAATCAAAGCAACATTCTGATGGTGGCCGAGGGCATCACGCGCAAAAATCCGGATTACTTCGCGGTCTCGGTGTTCAACGAGGCGTTTGGCGGAGGATTTTCGTCGCGTCTGTTCAGCGACATTCGCAGCGACAAAGGGCTCGCTTACTCGGTGGGCGGCGGAGTCGCCGCGGGCTGGGACCATCCCGGAATGCTGCGGCTGGCGATGGGCACCAAGAGCAAAACCACGATCGAGTCCATTCAGGCGCTCGATGAGGAGATTACCGGTCTCGCCAAGCGTCCCATTAACGACGAGGAAATCAAGCGCGCCAAGGACAGTCTTCTGAATTCTTTCGTTTTCCGCTTCGATTCGCCGGCCAAGGTCTTACAGGAAAAAATGGCCTACGAGTTTTACGGCTATCCGCTGGATTTTCTGGAGACCTTTCAGAAAGGGATCGAAGCAGTTACCAAGGAAGACGTAGCGCGGGTGGCGGCGAAATACATCCATCGCGAGCAGATGGCGGTGCTGGTGGTGGGCAACGTGGCCGAATTCGACAAGCCGTTGTCATCGCTCGGGACGGTGAACAAGCTGGATATTACGATTCCAGCGCCGCCGCCGGGGCTGATGCCGGAACAGGGCGAGCATCAGTAGGCAGCCCGGCGGAGCTGCGGCAGAGCCTGTTGGCGGAGTTGGACCGGCATGTGGAAAGCACTCCGCAGCACGATGACATCCCATGTTTGCCGCTGAAGCGGAGCTGAGTTTTCGCGACCTCTTCCGATCCTGCCAATGTGAGCGGAGCGAGCGGTTGGAAGCCCCGCTCCATTTATAATCCTAAATTCGGCTCACCACCGTAATCCAGCAAGGCGAATTTCAGTTAGCCAAGGCAAAAACGTGCTCGATTCATTAGGCGATCTCAGGCGAACTCACATGTGCGGGGCGCTCCGGCTCTCGGATGCGGGCAAGAAGGTTGTGCTCATGGGATGGGTCAACCGGCGGCGCGACCTTGGGCAGATCGTCTTCGTCGATTTGCGCGACCGCACCGGCGTGACCCAGGTCGTCTTCAACCACGAACTGAACGCCGCCGTGCACCGCAAAGCGGATGCGCTGCGCCACGAGTTCGTGATTGCGGCCATCGGAACGGTCAAGCGGCGCGACGCCGACACCATCAATCCGAACATTCCCACCGGCGAGGTCGAACTGGTGGTGGAAGAGTTGCGTATTCTGAACGTGTCAAAGGCGCCGCCGTTTCTGCCTTCCGACACGGCGCTGGCGAACGAGGAAATGCGCCTGAAATATCGCTACATAGATTTGCGCCGCGACGCCATGCAGTGCAACATCGAGCTGCGGCACAGAGTCACGCTGGCCATCCGCGACAACCTGGCGGCGCAGGGCTTCTTCGAAATTGAAACGCCGTTCATGACGCGCTCCTCGCCCGAAGGCGCGCGCGATTATCTCGTGCCCAGCCGCGTGCAGCCGGGATCGTTCTACGCGCTGCCGCAATCGCCGCAACTGTTCAAGCAAATATTGATGATCTCGGGCTTTGATAAATATTTTCAAATCGTGCGCTGCTTCCGCGACGAAGATTTGCGCGCCGACCGCCAGCCGGAATTCACCCAGATCGATCTGGAACTTTCCTACCCCCAGCCCGAACGGGTCTGGGAAGTGGTGGAAGGCTTTCTGACCGCGGCGTTCAAGGCGGCGGGGCACGAGATCAAGACGCCTTTCCCGCGCATGGATTTCGACGATGCCATGCGGCAGTACGGCAGCGACAAGCCCGATCTGCGCTTGCCTCCTATTACCGATGTGCGCGAGGCGTTCACGCCCGAAGAGTGGGAGCAATTCAAGCTCCGCTTCAAGCCGCGCGACGGATTTCCAATTCAGTTGATCCGGATTCCGAAGGCTGGGGACGTTTCGGGCACAGAACGGCGCAAGATCGGAAGCTACGGCGCCTACGCGCACGCTCAGAGTCAGCTAATCGTAACGTTGATGACGGACCCGAGCCGGTTTGCCAGGGACTACCCCGCTTCCACGGAGCGCATCTTGAAACTCGCCGGCGTGGAGCCGTGCGATCTTTGGCTACTCGCGATCTGCAATAACGCGACTGAGAGCCTGCGCGGCTTCCTCGGCAGGTGCGGCCTTCTGCGCCTCGACCTCGCCCAGAAATATGCCGGCAAGCACGGCGCCTTTGAGAGGACCGGGGACCCCGCGAAAGATTTCCGCTTTTTGTGGGTCAACAACTTTCCCATGTTTGAATGGGACAAAGAGGACAAGCGATGGATGGCGGCGCACCATCCCTTTACCTCGCCGCACGATGAAGACATGGACAAACTGGAAAGCGATCCGGCCATGGTGCGCGCGCTCGCCTACGACGTGGTGCTGAATGGGACGGAGCTGGGATCGGGATCGATCAGAATTCACCGGCAGGATGTGCAGAGCAGGATCTTTCGCGCCCTCGGCATGACGGACGAAGAAGCGCGAGCGCGTTTCGGGTTCTTCCTGGAAGCGCTCGAATACGGAACTCCCCCACACGGCGGCATCGCGCTCGGCCTCGACCGCATCGTGATGATTCTCGCCGGGGCGGACAGCCTGCGCGAAGTGATCCCCTTTCCCAAAACCGCCGCCGCCAAGGACCTGATGATGGAAGCGCCCACGCCCGTGGCGGAGGTACAGTTGCGGGAGCTGGGGATTGCGGTGGTGACAAAGAAATAGGCGCGAGCCGCAGTGAATCCGGTTATCGCTCGGTGCCCGCGGGCGCGATCTCTTTCACATCTATTTTGGTGGGGTAATTTCCCGTGTAGCAGGCGGAGCAGTAAGTCGTCTTTTCGCCGTCGGCGCACGCTTTCTTCAGACCTTCGAGCGAGAGATAGGCGAGCGAGTCGGCGACGATGAAGTCGCGGATCGACTCGACCGTCTTATTGGCGCCGATAAGTTCTTTTTTGGAAGGGGTATCGACTCCGTAGAAACACGGCGAGATGGTCGGCGGGCAGGAAATCCGCATGTGGACTTCCTTCGCGCCCGCGTTGCGAATCATGCGCACGATCTTCTTGCTGGTGGTGCCGCGCACGATGGAGTCGTCGATCAGAATTACTCGCTGACCTTCGATCAGGCTGCGAATGGCGTTCAGCTTCAGCTTCACGCCGAAGTCGCGCACCGACTGTTGCGGCTCGATGAAAGTGCGGCCGACGTAGTGGTTGCGGATGAGAGCGAGGCGAAACGGGATGCCGCTTTCGGCGGCGTATCCGATGGCCGCGCTGTTGCCGGAATCGGGGACGGGCACGACGATATCGGCGTTCACCGGAGCTTCGCGGGCGAGCTGGCGGCCCATGGCGTCGCGGCTTTGATCGACCGAGCGGCCAAACACCAAACTGTCGGGACGCGAAAAATACACGTGCTCAAAGATGCAGCTCGACTGCGCCGGAGACGGCGAGTAGAAACGCGAACCGACGCCTTCGGAGCCAACGATGACCAGTTCGCCGGGCCTGACGTCGCGCTCGTAGATAGCGCCGAGCAGATCGAAGGCGCAGGTTTCGGAGGCGAAGACGACGGTGTCTTTTTTCTCGCCGGTCAGGGCGGGAATGCGGCCCATGGCCAGCGGCCGGAAGCCGCGCGGATCGCGGGCGGCGAAGATGCGGTCGCGGCTTATCATGACCAGTGAAAAGGCGCCTTCCACGCGGCGCAGGGAGTCGGCGATGGCGTCGGGCAGGGTCTGCTCGCGCGACAGCGCAATCAGGTGGACCAGCACTTCCGTATCGCTGTTGGTTTGGAAGATCGAGCCCTGGCCCTCGAGCTTGGCGCGAATCGCCGGGGCGTTGATCAGGTTCCCATTGTGCGCGATGGCGATCGTGCCCTTATTGGATTGCACCATGATGGGCTGGGCGTTGAGCAAGGCCGAATCGCCAGCGGTGGAATAACGCGTATGTCCGATGGCGAGAACGCCGCGCAGGGAAGCCAGCACGGCGTGGCTGAAGATATCGGCGACCAGGCCCATGGATTTGTGCTGGGTGAGGCGCTCGCCATCGGAAGTGACGATGCCCGCCGATTCCTGTCCGCGATGCTGCAGGGCATAGAGTCCGAGATAGGCGAGCTTCTCCGCCTCGGGATGGGCGTGGATGGCGACGACGCCGCATTCATCGCGAAATTTGTCGGAAAGCAGCATTTAGCAATTCGTCCCTACGTGAGACTTTCGCTCCGCAACGCTCTCTCCAGCGCGCCTTCGTACGCCTCGCGCAGCTCGGCCAGGCTGGCGGAAATCGCTGGCTGGCCGTCGTCTTTCACCGCGATCTCAACCCGGTCGCCGCCCGTATCGCCGAGCACATCCGCGACCACGCCGTACTCTTCCGCTACTTGTTGGATTCGCGGCAGATGGACGGGGTCGCAGCTTAACACGACGCGGCTGGCATCTTCGGCGAACAGCATGAACTCAAGCGCCGCTGGCTGCCTGGGCAGTCTGACGCTCAAGCCGACTCCGGCGGGCAGCGCCGCTTCCATCAGAGCCACGGCCAAGCCGCCATCGGCGCAGTCGTGCGCGGACTCGACCAGCCCCTCCTCAATCACAGCCACCAGAGCGCGTTGCAGCGTGGCTTCTTTCTCCAGATCCAGCGCCGGTGGATAACCCCACACCGCGCCGAGAATTTCTTTAGCGTACTCGGACGATCCAAACTCCAGCTCAGCATCGACGGCATCGCCCGTTTCATTCGCGCGCAGCAGAATAATTTTTCGCCCCGGCTGCGCGAAGCTCATCTTCGCCGTTTTGTGAACGTCTTCGATAATCCCCACCACTCCGATCACCGGAGTCGGATAGATTCCCTCGCCCAGAGTTTCGTTATAGAAGCTGACATTGCCGCCGGTAATCGGCGTATCGAGTTCTTCGCAGGCTTTGGTGATGCCGTCAATCACTTGCGAAAACTGCCACATGATATGCGGCTTTTCGGGGTTGCCGAAGTTGAGGCAATTGGTGGCGCCGATGGGAGTCGCTCCGGCGCAAGCCACCTTGCGGGCCGCTTCGGCGACCGCGTGCATCGCGCCCAGGCGCGGATCGAGATAACACCAGCGTCCGTTGCCGTCGAGCGACATGGCGAGGCCCCGATTGGAACCCTTGATGCGAATGACGCCGGCATCGCCTGCTCCGGGAGCATCGACAGTATTCGTCTGCACCATGTGGTCGTACTGCTGCCACACCCAGCGCTTCGAGCAAATGTTGGGGCTCGCCAATAAGCGCTTTAGCTGAACCGTGAAGTCTGCGCTTTCGGAGAAGCGGATACGCTCCGGCATCTCGCGCTCGACCGGCGGTTCCCAACGCGCAAGCGGACGCTTGTACAGCGGCGCTTCATCGGTAAGGGCGGCGTTGGGAATTTCCGCGACCACCGTGCCGTGTTCGAGCACGCGCATCTTCCCGTCCGCTGTGACGCGGCCAACTTCCACGGCGTCGAGTCCCCACTTCTGGAAGACGCGAAAGACCTCTTCTTCGCGGCCTTTTTGCGCGACCAGCAACATGCGCTCCTGCGACTCGCTGAGCATGATTTCGTAAGGCGTCATGCCGGTTTCGCGCTGCGGAACGCAGTCGAGTTCGATTTCAACTCCGCTGCCGCCGCGCCCGCCCATTTCGCAGGTCGAGCAGGTCAGCCCGGCGGCGCCCATGTCTTGAATGCCGACGATGGCGCCCGTTTGCATGGCTTCGAGGCAGGCTTCGAGCAGCAGTTTCTCGAGGAATGGATCGCCGACCTGCACGTTGGGGCGCTTCGCTTCCGAGCCTTCGCTGAACTCCTCGCTCGCCATGGTTGCGCCGTGGATGCCATCGCGCCCGGTCTTGGAACCGACATAAATTACGGGATTGCCTTCGCCCGACGCGCGTCCGTAAAAAATCTGGTCGCGCCGGACCAAGCCGAGAGCGAAGGCGTTCACCAGCGGATTGGCCGAGTAGCAAGGCTCGAACTTCACCTCGCCGCCCAGGTTGGGAACGCCGAAACAGTTGCCGTAGGAAGCGATGCCGGCAACCACGCCATCCATGACGGAGTGGTTCTTGCGAATCTCAGCCTGTGTAGTGGCAGCCGCCCTCGGCTGCCCGGACGGGCGAGACGCCCGTCCCTCCACGGAAGAATTTTCAATCGGCCCGAAACGCAGCGAGTCCATCACCGCGACCGGGCGCGCGCCCATGGTGAAAATGTCGCGCAGAATCCCGCCGATACCCGTGGCCGCTCCCTGAAATGGTTCGATAAACGAGGGATGATTGTGCGACTCGATTTTGAAGGCGCAGGCCCAACCTTCGCCAATGTCGACGATGCCGGCGTTTTCGCCCGGCCCCTGCAAGACCAGCTTGCTGCGCGTGGGCAGCCGCTTCAGGTGAACGCGCGACGATTTATAGGAGCAGTGCTCGCTCCACATCACGCTGAAAATGCCGAGTTCGGTGCGCGTGGGTTCGCGTCCGCCCAGCAGTTGCTTGATCTTTTCGAACTCTTCCGGAGTGAGGCCGTGCTCCCGAATCATCTCGGGTGTGATGGCAGGAATTGCAGAGGTGGTCATGAGTGGGAAGTTCTATTGTCGCATCTCAATCGGCTTTTCGCATGTGGATTTGTCCATAATGACAAAAAGGGGGCCAACTTGGCGGAGAAAAATATGGCCCCTAAGAGACTGTGTGAGAACTGATCTTTCGCCCCGCTGGGGCTTGTTCCTTTTCCATTTGAACCCACGGCTTACGCCGTGGGCTGTATTCTTGCGCCGCTTCGCGGCTGAAAATGAGAAGGTTCGCTCCACCGCGACTCCGAGATCGTAGTTCTCACACAGTCTCCTAAAGCTGGGAAGATCGGGGGCCGTACCGAACAGCTTTCATCTTTCATCGCAAACAGCCCATAACGCAGGGCTGGACGCGTTTATTGAGGCTCGGCGCACTCGGGGCAGAAGTTGAAGTCGTTCGCGAAAAGTTTGAGCGATACTCCGTTCGTGCCGCCCGAGAGCGTCACGTTGACGAGGACCTGAAGTGTCGTCGTTGTATTGTACGCAATGATGACTTGGTCCTTTTGCTTGATGCTGCACACCTCCTCGCACTTCTCATGGACCTGCAAAGCGGCCGACAACGTGCCCGCGTTTACGGTTTCCTGCACTGTCGCACTCCCGATGATGCCATTGACCTTCACTGTCCCCAGATCGAGAGTGAGAACGGCAGACGAGACAGGCCCGACGGTCGCTGGGTATGGCGTCACATCATAGCCGATCACGGATCGTTCGGATTTTCCAGCGGCGGCACTCCAAGACGCCGAGAAATTAAGCCCCGGAAAGTAGGCTGCGGAGACTACCGGGCCCGGGAACGGAGTCACGGTGATCTGCCCCGGCGGGATGCCAACCGTGGACAGGGCTGCGTAGGTGAAATTGTGGTAAAGGGCGCCGTTGAACGTACATCCGCCAGCGCCGAGCGCGATGTAGCTTGCCAGAGTGCCCTTAACACAAGAGGGCGCGGAACCGGCATACGAAGGCAAAGAAAGCAGCAGCACGAATACGGCAGCGAGCGAGATATTCCTCTTCATGGTTGTCATACCTCCCAGAGAAAAGACTTACAGCAGGAGTGGAAAGTTACGTCTTTCCAGGATCGATTTCAAGGAACGATGTGCCGTTTGCAGGCTGGCAACATGATCTTTCCTTTGTATTCGACGATGCGTGACAACTAGGCTAAACTTTTTGAGGTTTGCGGCCGATGATGCACACATGGGGCCATGCGGTGCGCTTCACAGAGCCCCGGAGCCGGTCTTATGGATTTGGATTCGGATTTGAATTTACCCGACGCGCAGCCCTCCACCTCCGCTGTGAGCGAAAACGAACGCCGCCTGCACGCTCGCTATACCATCCACGCCCAAATCGAAATCCACCTGCAAGGTGACGCAGTCCCCATTCGGCTGGAAACCACCGACCTTAGCCGGAGGGGCTGTTACATCCAGATGACGGTTCCTCTCTCGGTCGGGACCCCGGTCCGGGGCACGCTCTGGCTCGACGGCTACCCGGCGGTGTTCCGGGGACTGGTGGTCACGCGCCATCCGCAATTCGGCAACGGGATCGCGTTCGTGGAATTTGACGATGAAGGCGAACAACTGCTGCGGCGATACGTGGACGCTCTCGTTCGCTAGGCTCGGCTCTCCGCTTCGGTTTCGGTTCAGGTAAGATATTGGCTATGTCTGTAGCCGCAGCCAAATCATGATCGCACTTAACGATATCCAGGCGGCCTTGCGCCGCATTCGCAGTTCCATCTATCTATCGCCGTGCGCGCGCTCGGAGACGTTTTCCGAATCGACCGCGAACCAGGTCTATCTGAAGCTCGACAACCTGCAGCGGACGGGGGCTTTCAAAGAACGCGGCGCCCTGAACAAGCTGCTCTTGTTGAGCGCGGAAGAACGCGCCCAGGGCGTGATCGCGGCCTCGGCGGGAAACCACGCGCAGGGCGTGGCCTATCACGCGGGCAAGCTCGGCATTCGCGCGGAGATTTGCATGCCGCTGGCCACCCCGCTGATCAAGGTTTCGGCGACGCGCAGCTATGGGGCCGATGTGATCCTGCAGGGCGCCAATTACGACGAAGCCTGCGATGAGGCCCTGCGCCGCAGCCAGGCTGAGCACCTCACCTTCGTGCATCCCTTCGACGACGACGACGTCATCGCCGGGCAGGGTACGATCGGGCTGGAGCTGATCGAACAGCATCCCGGCCTCGAAGCCGTGGTCGTGCCCATCGGCGGTGGAGGCCTGATTGGCGGCATCGCCTGCGCGCTGAAAGAAACGAACCGGAAGATCCAGGTTTTCGGCGTGCAGCCTTCGCGCCTGCCCTCGATGAAAGTGGCCGTTGCCGAAGGCAAGCCGGTGACGCTGATGGCCGCCTCGACCATCGCCGATGGCATTGCCGTGCGCCGCGCCGGGGAACGCACGTTGCCGCTGGTGCAGAAATACGTCGACGACATCGTTACCGTGGAAGAAGAAGAGATTGCCAACGCGATCTTGCTGCTGCTGGAGCGCGAAAAAACTCTGGCCGAAGGCGCGGGCGCAGCGGCCGTCGCGGCCCTCGTCAACCGCAAGCTGCCCCTGGTCGGGAAGAAAGTCGCCGTGCTGGTGGGCGGCGGAAACATCGACGTCACGCTGCTCTCGCGCATCATTGAGCGCGGCCTCGTCAAGGACGGGCGTCTCGTGCGCCTGCGCGTCCACCTGCCCGATTATCCCGGCGCGCTCCATGGCCTGACGTTAATTCTGGCCCAGCATCGCGCCAACATTGTCGAGACCGACTACGACCGCGCCTACCACGGCGTCGGCCTCGGCGAGACCGCGATCGAAATCACCATGGAAACGCGCGGCCCCGACCACATCGCGGAAATTATCTCGGCGCTGGGCGCGGCTGGATACCCGCAGGAAAGGGTGCTGTAGAGCTTTTCACTGCCGAGAAAATCGCTCTTGGCTCTTAGCCTTTGGCTCTTGGCCTTTGGCTTTCAGCTAAAAGCTAAGAGCGCTTGGTGGTGGGATTCATTCAAACTGCTTCCGTAATCTCTCCAGTTGGTCCTTCACGTCCGAGAATTCTTTACGCAGGTCGGCCACTTCTTCTTCGAGGCGGGCGATGCGGCCGGCGTCGGCGGGACCGCGGCTGGCGGGGGCGTTCGCGGCGTATGGGGATTCCGGGACTACCACATCTCCGGCCAGCAGATGGACATAGCGAGATTCTTTCGTGCCCGGCTGGCGGGGCAATACCTTCGCCAGGGGCGGGTCGCGTTGCATCAGTTTTTGCAGCGCCGCTTGCACATCGTCGAGCGCCTCGAAGCGGTGCATGCGCTCGGTGCGTCCGCGGAGTTCGCCGGGCGTTTGCGGGCCGCGCAGCAGCAGCACGCAGAGCACGGCAATCTCGGGGCGCGTGAAGTTGAACACCTCTTGCAACCGGTGCTCATATTTGGCGACGCGGCTGTCGGCGCCGCGCGCCGGGCCGGCCATGCGCTGTTGCTGCAAGCCTTCGAGCGCGCCGCGCGCCGCTGGTTCGTCCAACTGCATCACCGGATCGCGATTCGACTTCTGGTTACAGGCATTCACCAGCGCGTTCAGCGACAGGGGATAGTACTCAGGCGTGGTGATGTCCTTTTCGATCAGCGCGCCGAGCACGCGGACTTCCGTTTCCGTCAGATTCTTTTCCATGGATAAAGTTCAACCGTCTTCCAAAGATTCGATGGTGGCAAATTGCGCGTGGTTAAGCTACGAGCTTCGGGCCGCGAGCTTCGAGCAAACTGGTCGCCCGGCCGCTTGCTGACCGTTGCTTGCAACTCGTGGCTCGCAGCTCGTAGCTCGCAGCTCGTGGCCCACAGCTCATTTGCCCGGCGGCACGGAGTTTGCGCACCACCGACGATTCTATCGAAGGAACGTCCCCTGCCGCACACGGTATACTCAATAGTTCGCGGGAGGCAGTTGCCAGCGGTCAGTTGCCAGTTGCCAGTTTTGTGACGGAAGACGGTGTTCCGGCCTGCTGGAATTCAGACTAAGGCGGAAGACGAGTCGTTGCCGGACTGGCGGCTGGCAACTGGCAACTGCATCTCAAGGAGGAAGCGTGAGGAAATACCTGGGAGTTTTGGCGGGCGTGGCTGTGCTTGGTGCAATGACGTGGGCGCAGGCCCCGGCGCAGACTCCGGCTCCAACCACAGAGCAAGCTCCAGCGCAGGCTCCGGCTGCGGCTGCACAGCAAGCGCCAGCCCCAGCGCCAGCTCCCGATGTGGTCGACATTCCAGCTAAAACGCCCAGCGGTAAACTCGCGTTGCCACCGCAAACGTATCCGCGCTTCGAATGGTTTCTGGGCGGTTCCTACGCCAAGGCTGGCTTTTTCAACGCCGGATACTGGGCGGGGCTGCCTGGCTGGGACGTTTCTCTGGGCGTAAACGCGACCCGTTCGTTTGGGATCGTCCTGGAGGGCGGGCAGTTTTTTGGGACATCGAAGATTCCGCGAGGTACGCCGGCGCCATTTCAACCGTGCCCTGACTTTTGCCCGGCCGGCTCCGGTACGACGTTCAACGTGGCGACGCGAGAGTACAACTTTCTTTTTGGTCTCCAATTCGCCCGCCGCAAGTATGAACGCTGGACGCCGATTGGCGAGCTCCTCTACGGACATCAGGGCACGCGGGGCGTAGCGACTGGCGATAATGCTACCGAGACGGTAGTGGGCACGGGCCGGGCGATCGTGGCCGGCGGCGGCGTGGACTACAAAATCAGTCCGCGATTCGCCTTGCGCTTCAAGGCCGATTATTTTCAGACTGGCACCAATTTTCTCGATCCCAATTCGTCTTCGCATATCAAGAAAAAGCAGGACAACTTCCGGTTCTCGATGGGCATTGTGATCCACAATGTGCACAAGAAGAAACGCAAGCTCGAGGACGAGAGTCAGGTGGGACCGTGAAGCAGCGATCAGCGAGCACTCTACGACCGCCGCAGCAGATCGGTCAGCGGCTGGGCTTTGGCCTTCAGTTCGCCGGCGAAATCTGCGCTTTTATCCACCGCTTCCGCGAAACGGTCCTTCGCTTCGTTGGTCCAATCGGAGACGGTATCGAGCGCGTCGTCGCAGGAGCGCCGCAGATCTTTCCGCAACTGCCGCCCCGTCTTCGGAGCGAACAACAAACCGAGCACGGCGCCCACGCCCAGCCCAATCAGCAGAAAAGTGACGGCTGTGCCGACCGTACCCTCCGAACTCTCGTAATTTCCAACGCGCATAAAGACCTCCCGATCAACTCTATTCTAGACCCGAATATTGAATTGGTAATTTGCGATTTGTAATTGGCAATTGAAAAATCTGGCGACTCCCCGAAGCCTGCTGAGGTTCGCACAATATAGTGACATTTTCAGGATTGTCATCCCGACCCTGAGCGAAGCCGAAGGGGAGGGATCTGCATTTCGCCCACAGCAAAACTACAGATTCCTCGCGCCAAAACCGGGCGCTCGGAATGGCAATTTTTTTCTTGACGCGTGCATCCTTTCCACCGAAGTGTCACTATAATGTGCGATCCTCAATAAATTGCCAATTGCAAATTACCAAGTTACAAATTCCCCGCCGCCCCGGTTTCCAGAACCCTCCCGGCCTGTGTAAAATGAAATGTTGATCCGAAGCGCGGCGGAAGCCTGGCAATCCTCCACCCCAGCAAGCCAAAAGCGGGTTCGCTGGGGGCCCTTGGGCCTGCCCCGCTGCCCGGAATTCCTGGCAGAAGTGCAAAAAGAAGTGCAAAAGTGAAGGAGATGTAAACCGCGAATGTCGATTCCAGCCACCCAACTTCGTCCCGGCATGGTCATCAAGCACAACAACGACTTGCATTCCGTGTTCAGCGTCGAGCACCGCACGCCGGGCAACTTGCGCGCCTTTATCCAGGCCAAACTCCGCAACCTGCGCACGGGTGCCATGTTCGAGCACCGTTTCCGCTCGCCCGACCCCATCGAGAAAGTCAACGTCGATGAGGTCAACATGGAGTTTCTCTACGCCGATGGCGACAGCTACTACTTCATGAACACCGAAAACTACGAGCAGACCCACCTGACCCGCGATACGCTGGGCGACGCGGTCGATTACCTGACCTCAAACCTGCAGATCAAGGTGGAGTTTTTCGATGGCAAGGCCGTGGGCATCGAGTTGCCCCAGACCGTGGTGCTGACCGTGCTGGAAGTCGAGCCCGGCCTGAAGAGCGCCACCGCATCGAGCGTGACCAAGCCGGCGAAGACCGAAACCGGCCTCATCGTGCAGGTGCCCGCGTTTATCAACGAAGGCGAGAAAATCAAAGTCGACACGGCGGATGGCACGTATTTGTCGCGAGCGTAGGAAATTTGTAATTGGTGATTTGTAATTGGTAATTGAACCCATCTATGCGGTCGTTTTTCCAATTGCAAATTACCAATTACAAACATATCCACATGACTTCCACTGAACGAATTCCCATCAAGGCCCGCCGTTTTCTCGTCCGCGGACGCGTCCAAGGCGTCGGCTTCCGCTGGTTTGTCGAGCGCGAGGCGCACATCCTGCAGGTTGCGGGATGGGTGCGCAACAATCCCGACGGCAGCGTTGAAGTGCTGGCCCATGGCACGCGCGACCAGTTGGCGGGATTGCACTCGCGGCTGCGCGAAGGCCCGCGCACAGCGCGTGTGGACGAGGTGGAAGTGTCGGAGGCCGAAGTGGTTCCGAGGCTCGGTTCATTTCAAATTCGAGAAGCGTAACTTCGATTCGGGGAGCGCAATTTTAAGATAAGTAAAGCGCCGTCTTCGCGCGGCCGTTCGACGCGCTTTCGGAAAGCTATATCGGCAAAGAGATCGGTCTGGCGCTCGCCATGGACTGATATTTCTGCGCTGCCTTCTTGCTTCATCCGGTGTATACTGACGCGGTTGCGGGAGCGAAAAATGGAGGTCCCGCCAGGGAGGGACGGGAGCGTCTATGCGATCGAAAGGGCTGGGAATTTTGTTAGTGCTCACTGTACTGCCGGCTTGGGCGCAGGTGCCCGGCGCGCCTGTGCCGCCGTCAACGACAGACGCAGTATCCCCGCGTCAGCATGGGCCGAGAATAGCTCTCGGACTGCGCCCTGACCGCGTGGTGAATGGCATCCCGGTTTGGACGAGCTCCAACTGGAGCGGTTACGCTGTGGTCGGTTCTTCGTTTACCCAGGCGCAGGGTTCGTGGACAGTCCCCACAGTCGATTGCACCAAAAACACTAACATTGCCTCCGCCTCGTTTTGGGTGGGCATTGACGGATGGGACAACGGCACCGTGGAGCAGACGGGCACGGATTCCGATTGTAGTAAAGATAGACCCTCATATTACGCTTGGTACGAGTTTTACCCAAAAGGTGGTGTCACCATCACCAGCGTCCCGGTAACGCCCGGCGATCAGATATCGGCCGAGGTGGTTTACAACGACCCGGAGTTCACGGTCACCTTGACCAACGAAACCACGGGGAAGTCCTACAGCACCAGTTCGGCGGTCCCCGGGGCGAGACGAACGTCTGCCGAGTGGATTGCCGAGGCGCCATGCTGCACGAACGGTGGGGACACCCTGCCGCTCTCCCATTTCCGCGTGGTCCCTTTTGGCGAAGACTACACCTTTTTAAACGACACCAATTACGCGACCGACGCCTCGACATCGGGTCAGATCGGCGCTTTTGGGAATAATGTGCAAGAGGCCATTATGGTCGATGGCAACAACAGGGTTGACGCGGTGCCGTCGCCCCTCTCGTCGGACGGCACGAGCTTTACTGTTGTTCGGATGCCCCGAGCGAGGTGGCCATAGGCGCTGACACACGGGCACATCTTTCCGTGCTTTCGAGTCCGCATCCAAACTTTAGTGCGGGAGTTCTCTGTTTCTTCGTTGAAATAGCTATTCCGGCGACCCGGAAGATCAACCTAAGGTACTGCCATGCGGTCGCCGCCATTCGAGGATAACCAGGAATGTCAAGCCAGCCGGCAGATTGCGATGGACTGAAAAAGCTGATTCGGGAGGTGCCCGACTTCCCGAAAAAGGGCATCCTGTTTTACGACATCACCACGCTGCTCAAGGACAAGAACGGCTTCGCGCGGCTGATCGACGCCCTCTCCGAGAACTATATCGGCAAAAAGATCGACCTGGTGCTGGGCATGGAG
The DNA here is from genome assembly GCA_963772155.1 of uncultured Acidobacteriaceae bacterium. GTDB lineage: Bacteria > Acidobacteriota > Terriglobia > Terriglobales > Acidobacteriaceae > Acidiflorens. Next base: position 153,453 of record CAVYVX010000009.1, read on the forward strand.
GCGCGCGGATTCATCTTTGGACCGGCGCTCGCCTACAGGCTCAACGCGGGGTTCGTTCCGGTCCGCAAGCCGGGAAAGCTGCCCGCCGAGACGGTGAAGGTCAGCTACAGCCTGGAGTACGGCAGCAACGCGCTGGAGATCCACAAAGATGCCGTCGGAAAAGGCCAGCGCGTGCTCATCGTCGACGACCTGCTGGCCACGGGCGGAACGGCGGCGGCGACGGCGGAACTGGCGGCCCGGTTGGGGGCGGAGATTGCCGGGCTCGGCTTTGTCGTCGAACTCGACTTTCTGAAGGGGCGCGAGAAACTCAAGCAGTACGATGTGTTCTCGCTGCTGCACTACGATCGGTAGAAAATGCGCGGCTAATCTCACAGCCCAGCGCTTGCGCAACCTTCGGGTTCAGCCGGTGGCGCAGTGGCAGATTCGTGTGGTTTGGCTTCCGTCCTACTTCGCCAGGAACTGCGCGGCCAGGATCAGTTCTCTCCAAATCGTCAAGCTAACAAGCAACGCCGCGGCGTGGGAAAAAATCGCAATCCGATCCCAACGCACATACCTTTCGTGCTCACGGACCCACATGGGGGAGGGCTCCTTGCTGCGAACTGTGCGAATACAATTATCTGCCCGTCTGTAGGTTTGCGCAAGTGACTAAAAATGTGCCTGAAAATGCACAGAGGCATTTACGGCTGCTGGCCGCAAGGGGATGAAATCGCGCCACGCCCGAGAGAGTCACGCGGCGGGCTCGTCTGCGGCGACCGCGCAGGCCTGCCTCCACACCGGCAGTAGTACAATCGCGCCATGGACAGCCTGATCCAGCCCGGCGCAAATTCAAATCCAATGACGGAGCCGCCGGAGTCCAGGCTGCGGTCGCTCGTCATCGGGATTGCGATTGTAGCGATTGCGGTCGGCGCGCTGCTGCTGATCTTCCGCGCCGAGCGCAAGCAGCCGGCCGCGCCTCCAGCCTATGCCGCAAACCTGAAATTCTCCGGCCTGAAGACCAGCGCCGCGCAGAATTTTGTGGGCGCAACCGTCAACTATCTCGATGGCGACATTGCCAACACCGGCGATAAGACGGTTGTGCGCGCCGTGGTCCAGGTCACGTTCCACGACGAGATGGGACAGACGGCGCAGCGCGAGGAGCTTCCCATCCGCGTTCTACGCATGGGCGGACCTTACGACGAAGCCGTCGATCTCAACCTGTCGCCGCTCGCGCCCGGCCAGAGCAAACCGTTCCGCCTGACCTTCGAGAACATTTCGGCGCAGTGGAACCGCGCCTATCCCGATCTGCAAATCACCGAAGTCGCGGTCAAGTAAGCGGCCACGATTTCCGCGCCCCCGCGTACTCCCCCGTCATCGCATTCCATCGGATGCGCAAAACTTCCCCAAACATCCGCATCCCATCGCGCAGCGGATGCAGCCGCGTCCCCTCGCTGTGCGCCCACACCACCGGGACCTCTTCCACCCGCAATCCCGCGCGCCGCGCCAAAAACAAAATCTCCGGATCGAACCCCCAGCGCTCGATCTTTTGCAGCGGAAAGATGCCTTGCGCCGCCTCTCGCCGGAATGCCTTGAACCCGCATTGCGTGTCCGCGAATTTCAGCCCCAGAATCGCCCGCAGCGCCCCATTGAAGATCCGTCCCAACGCCTGCCGGTACAGCGGCTGCCGCTCGGTTTGCAGTTCCGCCCGCAGCCAGCGCGACCCAATCGCAACGTCGACGCCGCGTCCAATCGCCTCGAATAGTTTCCGCGCCTCCGTCATCGGCGAAGAAAGATCGGCGTCCGTAAACAGGCAAATCTCGCCGCGCGCATGCAGCATCCCATTGCGCACGCTGTACCCTTTGCCCCGGTTCCCCGGATTCTCCACCAGCAGCACCTGCGCGTACCGCTTCCCGTAGTCCCGCACAATCTCCGCCGTATCGTCCGTCGATCCGTCGTCCACCACCACAATTTCCGCGTCCCAGTTTTGTTCCTCCGTGTAACGGAGGACCTCGTCGAGCGTTGGCCCTATGCGCGCGCTTTCGTTATAGGCGGGAATGACGAAACTGTAAGTCAAAGCTCCATCCATGAATTGTTGCAAATATCCCTCACGCGAAACACTCCGATCAAGTTACTGCGCGACTATTTGCTCAACAACTTTGAAACTCCTAGAGTGTGTTTCAAAAATGCCATTAAGGTCGGAAGGCGCGGCCCTCAGGGGCTAAAGCCCGCATTTTCCTGGCTCTAGGCGGCACGGCTAAAGCCGTGCCCTACCCAAAACCGATTTATGAAACACGCTTTAGTCTCCCACACCCCCGCAAACTGCGCCACCATGAAGCCCCACGTAGGGACAGCCACCCCCGGCTGTCCAGCGCAGCGTGTGTGGGGACGGGCGGCCTCGCCCGTCCAGCGCCGCCAGAAAACCGAACATTTCCCCTGTTCACCCGTCATAGCCACGCCCGCCGCGCCCGTGCCAGTCTTTCCTATGCCCATGCTGCGGAAATTCTTGCCGGTCTTCGTCGCGACGTTCATAGTAATCGGCCTGGCGTGCGGCGAATCCGCCGCCGTCTCCAAGCCCCACGTCATCGCCTTCGGGAAATGGATCGCCGCCAAGTGGCCCAACGCCACCGGACAAAAGTTCCTCGATCTAAAAGTCCGCCCGCTGTTCGTCGATACCCGCCTTAAGGAATACACCACCGGAGCCCCGCACGATCTGACCGACCGCCTCTTCGTGGTCCGCCGCGCCTTTCGCGTGAACGACGCTCTGCCCACTGAAAATGCCAACTCCAACGCCCCGCGCTGGCAGTGGCAACGCGGAGGCTGGCTCCTGGTCGACCGCCTCACCGGACGCGTCTCCCAACTCAGCCTGCCCGAGTACGATCCTTTCTATTCGACCGCAAGCTGGTATCGCGACTACATCGCCTATTGCGGAGTCTCCGAAGACGGCAAGAAACTCTACGCCGTAGTGGCCCAGGTAGGACGCCGCAAGGCGATTTTAAGAAAGGATGCCGGCGAACCCATAGCCTCCGACGATCCCGACTCGGAATGCCCGCCTCCAGTCTGGGAGCGCACCCCCATAAGAGTAACCTTCCAGCCCAACGACAGACCTAAGTTAGTCTTCTCCATCCGAAGCCGCGTAGTGGATGTAGTCAACGACGCCGAAGAGCCGGAAGAGTAACCGCCGCCATCCAAGTCCGTGTGGGGGCGGGCGCCCTCGCCCGCCCAGCCGAGCAAGGCTCGGCAGCCGCCTACAGCCACAGCAACTCTGAATTTGCTATGAAATTGTCATCCCAAGCGCCGCCGAGCCATGCGCGGAGCGCGCACGGGACCCGGCCATCGTCGTTGTTAGAATCTCTTGATAACTGTCGCCGATCTTTCATAACTTTCCGGTTGACATCCAAACTCAAGAAGCGTAAATCGGATAGCTAGTCGTTGCAGTCGCGCTTTTTAGCATCGTCCGGATGACGCCGCAGTCGCAACTCGTCCCGGGGCCTGCCGAGCTAGAATCATCGGGAGAATTTTTCTATGCGTGCGAAGCATTGCATTACGCTCGTGACCGTCGCAGTCATGAGCTTGTTCTTGGCGTTTCCTGCATCCACTATGTCATACGCTCAGGCGCCGGCAGGGCCGAACCGCCCTGCGAGAGTACCAGACGGGTACGTGATCACTCCGTTCGGCTACTTCCATCCATCCTGTGTCCGACACCTAGCGGAAGGGGAAACTCTACTGGCAGATGGACGTGTCGTCCAACATGCGGATGGAACTCTCGAGAACATTCCGGCTTGCGATTATCCCCGTTACACGGCCCGCGGAGAGATTGTAGCCACAGGCGCCGCAAGGGTAGAGCCACCGTTCATTAGCTGGAGCTGGATTGTAGATGCAGAAACCACCACGAGTACCTCGTACGGCGAAATTATTGCAACCTGGATCGTGCCGCCAGGGCCGACTTCCAACGACGGCCAGACCGTGTATTTCTTTCCCGGCTTGGTGGACATCGACGACGCTGAGGGCAGTATTATTCAGCCTGTGTTGGGGTGGAATTCTGATTTTGGCGGAGCGTGGGGCATTGCCAGTTGGAACTGCTGCATCAGCGGCATTGCATGGGAGAGCAGGGCAGTGAGGGTCAACCCGGGCGATACCATCCTAGGCACTACTGAGTCCACCTGCAGCGCGGGAACGCTATCCTGTTCCACGTGGAACATTACAACCGACGATGTGTCCTCGGGCAAAAGCACAACGCTGGGCAATACCTCCAGTGAAGGGCAGACGTTCAATTGGGCGTTCGCCGGCGTGTTGGAGGTCTATGATATTGCCCGATGTAGCGATTATCCACCGAATGGCGCAATCACCTTCTCCGATGTAGCGCTGTATGACTATAACTTCGCCCTGATCTCCAATCCGGGTTGGTCGATATATTATGACGCCTTGGGCCTCACGCCACAATGCAACTATGGTGGACAAGTGGCGGCGACGCAGGTGACGCTCGACTATAGCGATTTCACGCTGTCCGTAACGCCGGCCTCGCAAACCATCCAGGGCCCAGGGATTGTCTACTATACGGTAAGTGTCACAGCGCTCAATGGGTTTGCGGGAAATGTCTCATTGTCCGTCCCCAGCGGCCTTCCCACGAACGCCACCTATGCCTTCAGCCCCAACCCGATCAGCGGCGGTTCGGGGAGTTCGACTTTAACTGTTACGGTGCCAACCACAGTGTCGCCAGGAAAATTCCCGCTGACAATCACCGGTACCGGCGGCGGCGAGACTCAATCCACAAGTGCGACGCTGGTGATCACAGCCCCGCCAGATTTCACGCTGTCCGTAACGCCGGCCTCGCAAATCATCCAGGGCCCAGGGATTGTCTACTATACGGTAAGTGTCACAGCGATCAATGGGTTTGCGGGAGATGTCTCATTGTCCGTCCCCAGCAGCCTTCTCACGGGCTTCACCTATGCCTTCAGCCCCAACCCGATCAGCGGCGGCTCGGGGAACTCGACTTTAACTGTTACGGTGCCAACCACAGTGTCGCCAGGAACAACAATCCCGCTGACAATCACCGGTACCAGCGGCAGCGTGACTCATTCCACAACTGCGACGCTGATGGTCACAGCCCCGCTCACGGTAAATGTGACGGGGCCAGGCTCGGTGACTTCAAGCCCAGCGGGAATCAATTGTGGCAGCGTTTGTTCGTTCAACTTTGCTCCGGGGACTCAAGTCACTCTGACAGCGACCGCAGGTGCGCGTAAAGGAAACTGCGAGTATCTTGCCACATTCGAAGGATTTACGGGTTGCACGGCAGGGTCCGGTAACACATGCACGGTTACAGTGAACTCAGCGACGACCGTCACGGCGGCTTTTAAGGAGAGAGGCGGGAGATGCCACCGGTGATAAGGCTGTAGCGACAGGGGTGGGTAGCCCGGTCTACGCCACATTCGGTTGGATACTGGAGGGTGGCCGGGCGACCCACCCTACCATCTTAACTCTTGAGGACGCCCCGCCCAAGCTCCGCTTGGGCGGGGGCGTTCGTAGGCCACCAGCCCGATCGTAAATCTTGGAGCGTCGGCAATCTCCCGCTTGACGCCATTCGGCACTTGACATTGATTGCCCAACCGCCGCAAAATATCGCCAATTCGGGGCAACACCGACATTTATTTTTGGGGATGCAACCGTCGGCAAGATTATGACGCCTAGCCAGCCGTCGCCATCGTCACCACAGAAGCCCAGCCGCGAGCGGTGCAAGCATCCTCAGGTGCAGATCGTCTCCCGCGACGAAGAGGCCGAATACTTGCAATGCCGCGAATGCGGCGACATCTTCGAGTCCAGCGAATTGCAGGACATGGCGATCGAGGAAAAACAACCTCCCGCCGACGAACCCTGAGCCGAGTTTGCGCGCCCGTGCCCGAAACATAATCGCCTCGCGGTCTCGCCGCGACTTTATAGCTACGCAACGGAATCTTGCCTTGGCTTTGGGCCTTCATCGCCGCCACGCCCGCCATCGGCTCGACCGGGATGTCTCTCATCGCCATTGCCGCTTCGCCTTTATCAGCCCATAGTAAGAATCCAGCACAAAGGCCAGCGCCTATAAGGTGCATTCGTAACGCTGCACTTACGGTATGCCTGTGAAGGCATGCCCTGATACGACTCAAATTTCCACCACAGGCTGCTGGCCACATCCTTCCGCCGCCATTTTTCATTACTTTCGTAACTCCCAGTTGGGCGGGTGAACGCGGTATTCTAACTCTGATTCTCCCCCTGTTCGCCGACTCCACATTCAAGGGTGTAGTGCGGCCTGTCACCGTGAGGCAATTCTAATGGCGACGATGCTTGGACGGTTCGAAATCCAGAGCGAGCTTTCTAAGTCGGACACCGCCTCGATTTATAAGGCGATGGACACGGAAACCAATCAGGTGGTGGCGCTCAAGACGCAAAGTCTGGAGCCGCTGGGCGAGCGCGCGGCAGCGTTCGTGAAAACGCTGATCGCGGAAGGCGAAAGCACGCGCGATCTTGCCGGCCAGAATATCGTTCCGCTCTACGGCGCGGGCGAAATCGACGGCCAGTTCTGCGCGGCGATGGAGTACATACAGGGAAACAGCATCGCCACCATGTTGGCGCACCAAGAAGGTTTTTCCATCTGGGACCTGCTCGACATTACGCGCCAGGTTTGCGCCGGGCTGGAGCACGCGGCCGTCGAAAGGCGTGACGCACTGTTCGCTGGAGCCCGCCAAGATCATGGTGCAGTGGGACGGGTCGGTCAAGATTCTCGGCTACGGCATCTCGAACATGAGCCTGATCGAAGCGGAATTGGGAAAGGGTTTGGGCCAGCTCATGCCCTACTGTTCTCCCGAACAAATCCGCGGAGAAGCCATCGACCTGCGCTCGAACCTGTTTACGTTGGGCGCGATCCTCTATGAAATGGTGGTTGGCAGGAAGGCTTTCGATGGCGCCGACCCGGTGGCGCTGGTCAGCCAGATTGAAAACGAGATGCCCGCGAGCCCGGCGGCGGCGAATTCCAAGGTTCATCCGGCGGTGAGCGCGCTGATTATGAAAGCGCTGGCGAAAGATCCGGCGGAGCGTTACCAGTGCGCGCGGGAACTTCTGGACGACCTGGAAAAGTGCAGGGAAAACGGCCAGAAAGCCGCCACTAAGATTAAGAAGACGGCCCCCGTGCCAAATGTCGTCGTGAGTCGCGCAGATCGCGCGGCGGCGGCCAGCAAGTTTGTCACGGCAGCCGCAAGCGCGGCCAAGCCGGCACCTTCCGCTCGACCTGTTTCGCCTAAACCTGCCACTCCCGCTTCTCCCAAAATCGACGCGCCAGGGTTTTCGCAGGCCGTTGCGCCGGCAACCGAAGCCAGGGCCGCCGCGGCCAGCGCGGGCGCGGTGAGCGGCGGTGGCGTGGGCGATGCGAAATCGGATGCGGAATCCGGCGCGCGGCCGATTAACGATTTTGCCGTAAGCGCTCCCGAATCCGAAGCCGCCCGTGGCCCGGTCTTATCGGCGGCGGTGGTGGAGCGGGAATCCGAGCGGCATTCGTCGCGCGTGGCCGTCGATCCGTTGATGTCCAAACCGGTGACGAGCCCATCGGGCAAGAGTTTTTCCGATCTCTCCGAGATGCCTCCGCTCCAGGAACCGGTTTTTGCGCCGCCAATTCCCGAGCCCGTTCTGCCGGCGCGGCCCGTGGCGCAAATCTACCCGGGGAAAGAAGAGAAACCCAAGATCCAGCCACGGGAAGCGGCTGAAAAGGTCATGAAGCAAATCGCCACCATCCCGCCGCGGCTGATGCTGTATTCGATGCTGGGAGCGGTTGGACTGATCCTGGCGATTGCAATCGGTCTCTATTCATATATTAGCTCGGAGGATGACGGTTCCACGGCGGCCCCGCAGCCGGCGAAGGCCGCCAGCCCGGCCCAATCCTTTGCCCCGGCTCCGGTGGCGCCGCAGACGGCGCAGGCTGCTCCGCCCATGATCGAAGTGAAACCCAGCCTGACCGTGCGGCCAGTCGAAAAGCGCAAACCGAAAAGCATCCGGCAAGCACCCGCTCCAACCCCGGCGCCAGTGGCGATCGCAAGCGAAGAGCTGATCGATTCCAGTCCGCAGGGCGCGCAATTTCAGGTCGATGGGAAAAGCGATCCGTCGTGGGTCACGCCGTTTAACTTGACGGGACTAAGTCCCGGCAAGCACACCATATATGGGACTAAGCCCGGCTATACGTCCGAGATGCGATCGATCGATGTGGCGGCGGGAAGCAAGTCGTCGGTGCTGCTGCATTTGTCGCCGCTCAACGCGCTGGTGGTGGTGAACAGCACGCCGCCCGGCGCGGAAATCGTCATCGACGGCAAGCCCACCGGACGGGTGACCCCGGCGCAGTTTGCCGTGGAAAAAGGCAGCCACACGGTGCTGTTGCGCAAGCAGGGATATCTCGACGAGACCGTCACTGCCGATCTTGGTCCGGCGCAGAATTTCCAGTACTCGCCCGCGCTCCGGGCGCTGGGCAATACGGAGAACATGCGGACCGTCGGCAAGTTCAAGCTGTTTGGACGCGGCGGAGAGAGCACGGCTGGCATGGGATCGATCAGCGTCCACACCCAGCCGAAGGGCGCGCAGGTCACGATCAACCAGCGCATCCTCGGTAAAACGTCGCCCGTCGACGTCATGCTGGGACCGGGAAACTACATCGTGGACATCGCGCTGACCGGTTTCAAGCCGGTACACAAAATCGTTGCCGTCGACAAGGGCGGCAAGGCCGCAATCGACGAAATTCTGGAGCGGCAATAAGAGACTGTGTGAGAACTCATCTTTCGCCCGCTGGGGCTCGTTCATTTTCCACTTCCGCCCACGGCTTACGCCGTGGGCTGCATTCTTGCGCCGCTTCGCGGCTGAAAACGAGAAGGTTCACTCCACCGCGACTCCGAGATCGTAGTTCTCACACAGTCTCATAAACAGCGATGCGGCGGACCTCCGCGCAAACAGAGTTTGGCGCAGGAACTCCCTCCCGCTTCTCTCTCGCCAGCCTCAACCGTAAACCACAACACAAGCGAAGCAAGCGAAACTCGATGGGGAATGCGCCGCCAGTTTTCCAGCGGGAAGCGTAAACTCGAAACGGCGCTTCCCACTTCGGCTGTCGCTTTGAACCTGTGATCCAAATCACAGCCTGCGCTCCCGGAAGGATGCAGGATAGGGCTTAGGAAAGGGGGACTGGCATTGTGTCGCCGACGCCTACGCCGGGCAAGTTGAGTCCCGAGCTGTTACAGGCCCTGCACGGGATCAAGTCGGTCCAGTCGCTCCCCAAAGGCGCGATGCTGTTTCAGCGGGGCTCCGCGGTGACGGGTGTTTACCTGGTGGAGAGCGGCGAGATTTGCATCCTGCTGCCGACCGATCAAAGGCAAAAGCAGCTTCTGGAGGTCGTCGGCCCTGGAGCCGTGCTGGGGCTGAACGAGACCATGAGCGGGGAAAAGTATCGGATCACCGCGGAAACGGGCAGCGAATCGACAGTGGCCTTCATTCCGCGCGAAAAGTTTTTGGAGTTTCTGCGTGAACACGCCGATTTTTGCATGCAGGTGGTGCGGCTCTTGAGCGAGAATTTGCACGGACTCTACCACAGATTCCGCGACATCAGCGCTCATCCCGGGCGTCCGCGGCACCGGCCTCTGAACGAGCGGCTGAACTAGAGCAGGTGTCAGGTCTCAGGTGTTAGGTCTCAGATCTCAGGAAATCCAAGTGCACTCAGACCTGACACCTGAGACCTGAGACCTGAAACCTGCCTCTCTAGTTCGCCTTGAAGTTGATGGTGATCTGGGTCTGGACTTCGATTGGCGCGCCATCGAGGTAGTATGGTTTGTATCTCCATTGGCGGACAGCTTCTGCCGCGGCGCGCGCAAGAATGGCATTGCCGCTGAGCACTTTCACATTGGTCACGGTGCCCTCTTTGTCGATGGTGGCTTCGATTTCTACCGCGCCCTGAGCGCGGATCGCGAGCGCGGCTGGCGGATAATGCGGTTGTACGCGCTTGATCAGAAGCCCTTCGGACACACCTTGGGAGATTTTTGGCGGTGTCAGCGAGAGTTTGGGAACGCTTGGCGATGCCGAAGACATGAGTCCCGTCAACTTGCCGTCGTTGGCGGACGCAACGTTGAGCGGCGGCTCGGATTCCTCGGCTGTGGTCTGCGTTTTGCTTTCCGTGGCGTTCGACTTCACCAGTATGGGCGCCACATCGGTATTTTTCGCGGTCGCTTGAGAATCCCCCGCGCCAGCCGGAAGCTGGCCGGGCGTTGCTGCGATTTTAAGAGCGACGGTTTGTTTTGTGGAACTGGCGCGGCCGGGTGCGCTCACCGAAACCACCACCGGCGACGACGCGGGCGCCAGAGCTGCGGCAGGCTGCCCCGTGCGAAGCGCGCTTGCGGCCTGCGAAGCCGACTTAGCGCTGGACTTGCCCAGATTCCCATAACCAAGATAGCCGAGCGCGGCCAGAGCGAGTACAACCCCCACTGCGATCAGGATTCTTTTGCTGCCGCCCGGCCGACCAGGATCTTTTTCGTTCAATCCGCCAAACGACGGAGCATCGATAACGCCGGTGAAACTCAGGGTGGGAGCGGATTTGAAGGCGTCGTCGCACGGCGCGTTGCCGGGCAATGGCTTATTGGGCGCCCATTTGGCCGACTCCAATGCAACCGTCGTGCTCTCTTTTGTCGAGCGGAGCGCTTACTTCTTTTGCCGGAGCCGGTGCTGCCGCCGATCCCGGGGCCGACGCGAAAACGGAACTTGGATTTTGGGCGGGCACAGCCGTGCCGTCGATTTTTGCCGCGTTGTCCTCGACTGGACCGCTGTTGACCGCGTCATTTTCCACTACGGCGCTCTGCACCACGCCACTGTCAACAACCTCGGCGGAAACCGATGGGCGCGCTTCCACTGCCGGCTCGGCTGGGAGGGTAATCGGGGTCTGCATGGCGGGCGCGGGAACAACCACCAGTTTGTCCTCAACTTCCGCCAACGCTGCCATGGCCGGCAGCCCTGCGGGAACCGCCGCTGGAATGGGAATGGCAGCCGCCAGCGGAGCCTCGGATTCAGAAGTCTGCGGGACGGTCCGCCGGTTGCGATGAGCTGCCCGCGGCAGCGGAAGCGGTTCTGGCGGACATTGCGGGAGTTGCCGCGTTGGCGCCGGCGGCGTCGGAATTTTTCCGCAAAAGTCCTCGCGCGACCCGAAGTGTGCTTTTGGCTTGCTCGAGATTGATCGGCTTGGTCAGCAAAAAGTTGGTGCCGATGCGGTAAGCCTTGGCCGCGCCCGCTTGCCCTTCGACCAGCGCCATGGCCAGCGAATCCCGATTGGAACTGGAATCTCTTGCGCTCTTGAAGAGCAGAGAAGCGTGCTGTTCGTTCTCGCAGTCCACGACAATAGCGTCGTAACGCTTCGTCATCAACTGCTTGACCGCGGCAAACAGTTCATGGACCGGCTCCACCGTGAAGTCCAGTTCAGTGCACACCCGGCTTACGATTCGAGCGGTCCTGTCGTCGGGGCAGAAGAGCAACGCCTGGTAACCCATAATAAGGCCATCCTAAGTGGCGTTGTGGGTACCAACAAGTTACGAGGGTAATTGAAGTACGGTCGATCCGTTGGCGGATTTCGCGGGCTGTCGGCGGTGCGAAAGGCGTCGTTAGTCGTTGGTCGTTAGTCGTTGGCCTTCGAGTCCATGCTGTCCGGGTAATCCGACCAACCGCGAACGACTAACGACGAACGACGTTCTGACTCGTCCGCAGTTAGGGCCGCTGAAAATCGACGATCACGACGGTCTGAAAGGGCAGTGTTTTTCCGTCGCGCACGTAGGGCCGGTAGTGCCACTGTTTTACGGCTTCGATGGCCGCAGTCGCCTGGGCGGCATTTCCCTCGACTAGCCGCAAGCCCTCAACCTTGCCGTTTTCATCAACCATCACCTTGAGAACCACCGTTCCTTGCGTTTCCCCGGACTGCGCTGCGGCGGGATATTTCGGCGGAACGCTGTGCTCCAGCCGTTTTTCCGCGCTCTTGGAAGAGAGAATGACAGCGCTCTTCTCGCCGGGAAGTTGGGCGTCGAACGTGGGCGCAGCAGCGGGGGCGATGGGCGAAGCGGTGGGCGTGCCTGCGGTTGCAGTCGTCGCTGAATTTGGGGCGGAACTTGGGACGGCCGATGGCGTGTGGCTCAAGTCGGCCGGCGCTCCCGGCGCCGTCGCCGAAGTTGTGGCTGGAGCCATCTGGGCCGGAGGCTGGGCGAGATGCAATGCGGCAGCCGCCGGCTTGAATTGCGGTTGGCGCGCGATTTTGGCGAGGGCCAGCACGCGGTCAATCTGTGAATACGCCATGGCTTGGAACCCGGGCTGATACGTCCACGCGGCGTAAAAACCAGCGCCGGCAAGCGCGAGCATAAGCAACGCGCCCAGCGGGGCGCGTTTTTTCGACTGGCTTTGCCGATGGGATGAAAACACCGGGACATCCGGCTTGTTTGCCGGCTGCTTCGGCGCCTCTCTGTCCAGTCCCGGACTTTCCAGTTGCGATGGTTGCAGTTCCATTCTTTCCGGTTCCGCGAGCGCCGGATCGTCGGAAGTCACTGCTGGGGGCGCGGGTTTCGGGCTGGCGGCAGCGATTTGATCGGAAGATGTCTCCGGCAAAGGCGAAGCGGAAGATGGCGAAGGACATAAGGCCGGCTCCAAATTCAACTTTGGCGCGGCAGCCGCCTGCGCTGGCTCGCTTGCGATGGCCGCGTCCGCGCTCGACCCGGCCGCTCTCGCCGGCTGCGCGGGGACCCTTTCGTTTGCCGCGAACTCTTTTCGCGCGCGGCCGACTGCCGTGCGGATCGTGCTCCGCGCTTGGTCTTTCGCGACCGGCTTGGTCAGAATCAGTTCCGCGCCCAGGCGAAACGCAGTTGGCAGACCGGCGCGGCCATCGGCAATGGCGATGGGAACAGGACTGTTGCCGTTTTTTCCGCGACGGCAAACGTCAAAGATCAGCTTGGCCGCCGACAGATTTTCGCAATCGACCAGCACCAGGTCGAAGTTGTGCGAATTGAGTTCTTGGGCAGCGGATACTCCGTCCAGGGGACGCGCGCAAGTGACCGACATCTCTTCCAAGACACCAGTAATTGCGCTGACCGCCTGGTCGTCGGGCGACAACAGCAGAGCACGGGGCATAGCTCTTCTATGCTAGGAACCGCGGTCGAAAGCCGCAAGTTACGGGGGTAAGAGGGGCGCTCCCAATCGTTTCAGGGAAGCTGCCGCTTGCCGCCGCCGGCCGGTTCCGGCTGAGGGCAGACGATTTAACCAGGCAAGGCGGACTTGTGTTGCTCCCGCCATTGCTGCACCTGTTGCTCGGCGGCGCCGGCCTTTTCCCGGTCGAGGCCGGAATCGCGCGAGAAGTACACAGTGTGCGCGGGAAAAGCGAAACCGCTGCCCGACTTCTCGACCGTCTGCATGATGTGCAGGAGCAGGTCTTCGCGGATGGCCGTGAATTCGGCGAAATCGCGCGTAAGTATGTAGCTGAAAATCTCCAGGTTCAAGGCGCTGTTGTCGAAACTGGCGAAGCGTATGCGCGCGCTGTCGCTTTCGACTTTCGGGTGTTCGCGCAACATGCGGCGGACTTCAGCCAAAAGATAGCGCAACTGGTCCGGCGAGGTATCGCAGCGGATGGCGAGCGTGGGATTGAACAGAATTTTGTCGCGACGAGTGAGGTTTTCGATGTTCATGGTGGCGAGCGCGCCATTCGGAATGGAAAGCTCGGTGCGCGCGTCGGTGCGAATGCGGGTGGAGCGCAAGCTGATGTCTTCCACGGTCCCGGTGCGGTCGCCAAAGCGGCAGTAGTCGCCGACGCGGATGACTTCGTCGGCCAGCACGGAAATTCCGCCAAAAAGATTTTCCAGCGTCTTCTGCGCGGCGAAGGCGATGGCAATGCCGCCGATGCCGAGGCCGGCGAGCGCGGTGGTGAGGTTAAAGCCCAGTATGTAGAGTGCGGTCAGGATGGCGACAATCACCAGCAACGCCGCGAGCAGCCGCTCGCCCAGCACCATCAGGGTCCCGGCGCCGATGCGGCCCGCGCCGACGGCATGAGCGCGCAGGCGCTGCATCGTGAGACTGGTGGCGCGCAGCAGAAACCAGAAGAAGCCGATGCTGATTACTACCCAAACGGTCTGGCGGTAGTAGAGACGCGGCAGCAACGGCAGGCCGAAGTAGCCGGCAATCGCGCGGTGGGCCAACGCGCTGAATGTGACCAACAGCGGCTTGGACATGCCCCGGTAGGCATGGAGGTTGGGCCGATGTCCGGCCTTGAGCCAAAGCCGGCGCGGAATCGCCAGCAGCACGACCACCGCCCAGCCTATCGCGAGCGCCGCTGGAATCGCGGCGAGAAGCGCCAGCCATTGCCAGAGCGGCATCCCGAGAAACGCGTTGCGCACCAGGCTTTGCGGCAGTTTATTTTCGACCTGGTGGGCCTCGATGTAATCGTACAGCTCGGGGACTCTGCCCAGCGTGTCCGCCGAAAAGAGCCAAATTTTCCCCGCGTCTGGATCTGCGACTCGAACGAGGACAACCGGAACATCGGCATCGCCAGTGGAAAAATTTCCGATGGTTTGCCGATCAGACGCGCCGTAATCAGGGTCGCCTTCGGGCATGGCGCTGAGCCGCCGCAGGCTGCCCACGAAGGCGCGGTCCATGAGCGCCTTCAGCTTCTCGGCCAGTTCCGGACCCTGGGATTGACGGCGCGCAGCGCTCATTTGCAGGTAAGCGGCCGCGGTCTTGTAATTCCCCGCCTGCGCCGCCTGCAGAAATCCCAGCACCGTTCCCGAAGGCGTTTCGCGTCCGAGCGTGTCGGCGGATGTGGAAGTTAGCGTCTGAGCTTGTCCCCCACCTTTCAGCAGGCTGGTCACGGACTGGCCCACCGACTGGGCCATCAGCGCAAGCGGAAAAATGAAAACCAGAAAAACCAATAACGCCAATTTTTTCATCGAGGTTCCATTGAGTGGAGCGCCGGGCGTCCTCGCCCGGCCGGACGGGCGAGACGCCCGTCCCTCCAGCAGAAAAAACCGCCTCTACTTCTTCGGACGATAGATGTCGGTGGCTTGCCCGTAGAAAATTTCCGCCGCCTCCATCATCGTTTCCGACAGCGTTGGGTGCGGATGGATCGTCATGCCCACATCGGCCGCCAGCGCGCACATTTCGATGGCCAGCACGCCTTCGGCGATCAGCTCGCCCGCACCAGCGCCCACGATGCCGACGCCGAGCACGCGCTCCGTCTTCGGATCGATGAGCAGCTTGGTGAAACCTTCGGGCCGGTCGAGTGTGATGGCGCGCCCTGAAGCCGCCCAGGGAAACTTGGCGACGGTGATTTCGCGTCCTTGCTCTTTGGCTTGTGTTTCGGTCAGTCCCGCCCAGGCAATTTCGGGATCGGTGAAAACGACCGCGGGAATCGCGTTGGGCTCGAACGCAACCTTGTGTCCGGCGATGGCTTCGATGGCGCAGCGGCCTTCGTGCATGGCCTTGTGCGCCAGCATCGGTTCGCCGGCAACGTCGCCAATGGCGTAGATAGTTGGATCTGCGGTCTGGCGCTGCTCGTTAATTTCGATGAATCCCTTCTGGTTGACTTTGACTTTCGTCTGGTCGAGGCCGGGGATCTCGGAATTCGGGCGCCGTCCCACCGACATCAGCACGCGGTCGAAGACCTGCTCTTTTTCTTTTACCGCTGGCCCATCGAGCGTCACGCGAATCCCAGTTTTTTCATCCTTGAGCGACTTGACCGTCGTGTTGAGCAGGATGGCGGAGAAAAGTTTTTCCAGGCGCTTGTGCAGCGGCAGCACCAGGTCGCGGTCGGCGCCGGGCAGCAAGCCGGGCATCATTTCAACGCAGGTCACCTTCGTGCCAAGCGCGGCGTACACCGATCCCAGTTCCAATCCGATGTAGCCGCCGCCGATGACGAGCAGCGTTTTGGGAACGTCGGGCAGATCGAGCGCGCCGGTCGAATCCATTAAACGCGGGCTGTCGAGCTTAAGACTGGGCACGACGGTTGGACGCGATCCGGTGGCGATGACGATGCGGTCGAAGGTCAGATTTTCTTCGCCGCCCGCCGCGGTCTTCGTGACCTTGAGCGTGGTCGCATTCACGAAGGCCGCTTTACCCTGAACGAATTGTACCGAACGCTGTTTGCACAATTGCCCCAGTCCGCCGGTCAGCTTCTTGACGATGCTCTCTTTCCATCCCCGGAGCTTGTTCAGGTCAACTTTGGGCTTGCCGAATTCGATGCCCCAGTTCTTCGCTTGCTCGGCTTCTTCCAGCAGCTTGGCCACATGCAGCAGCGCCTTCGACGGGATGCATCCGCGATACAAGCAGACGCCGCCGGGGTTCGCTTCCGGATCGATCAGCGTAACTTTCATACCCAGGTCGGCAGCCAAGAACGCAGCGGCATAACCACCAGGGCCGGCGCCGATTACTGCTACACGGAGATTTGTAGTGTTCGTCATTTGGTTATCTATCCTCAAAGTTACTTTAAGTTTTTGTCATCCTGAGCGAAGCGAAGGATCTGTGCATTCCGCAGCCAAATACAGAGGTCCTTCGCTTCGCTCAGGATGACAGTGCAAGTATGTGTTCCTCCGCGAACTCGGCGTCCTCTGTGGTTACAGCCCTTATCCCTGCACCGACAGCAAAAACGGCTGCTCAAACGCTTCCGCGATCCAGCGCAAAAAGCGCGCGGCGTCGGCGCCATCGATCAACCGGTGATCGTATGAGAGCGAGAGCGGCAGAATCAAGCGCGGCTCGAACTTGTCGCTTACCCACACCGGCTCCATGCGCGAACGCGAGAGGCCGAGGATGGCGACTTCAGGATAATTCACGATGGGAGAAAAACCGGTGCCGCCGATCCCGCCGATATTAGTGATGGTGAATGTGCCGCCTTCCATCTCCTCGGGAGTGAGCTTGCGGTCGCGAGCTTTTTTCGAGAGCTGCGTCATCTCCGCCGCCAGCTCGATAACATTTTTCTTGTCCACGTCGCGAATCACCGGCACCAGCAATCCGCGATCGGTATCCACGGCAACGCCGATGTTGACGTACTGCTTGTAAATAATTTCTTCCTTTGCCATGTCAATCGAAGCATTGAACTGAGGAAAAGTTTTCAGGGCCGCCGCGCAAACTTTGAGCGCAATTGCCGTCACCGTCATTTTGCCGCCAGCTTCTTCGGCGCGCGGCGCGAAACGGGCGCGCAACTGTTCGAGTTCGGTAATGTCGGCGCGGTCCTGCTGGGTGACATGCGGAATCGTGTTCCAGGCCTGGCGAAGGTGCTCGGCGGTTTTGCGCCGCACGCCGCGCATGGAGACGCGTTCTGTCTTGCCCCACTTGGCAAAGTCGGGCAGTTCGGGTTCGGCGAAGCTGGCGCGCGGAATTTGTGCCGCTGCTACCGCCGCTATTAAAGCATTCTTGGCGAACAGCTTCACATCGTCTTCACTGATGCGCCCGGCCGGGCCGCTGCCCTGCACGCTGTGAATGTCCACTCCAATTTCGCGCGCCAAGCGGCGCACATGCGGGGCCGCTGGCACGGGATCGCGGTGTGTGCCCGCAACCTTGCCGAGCTGCACGGGCATGGAGAACGCCGGTGGCGCGGTTTGCGGCTGGTCCGGTGGCAGCGCCTGTTCTTCCGTTTTGCCCTCGGCGCGCATGGCCAGTTGGAAGGAGAGCCGCGCCGCTTGCTGTCCGGAAGTGTGTTCCACCGGCTCGTGCTTGCGGGCAGGCTCCTCTGCGGCGACATCGCCCTCCACCGTAAATATCACTTCGCCAACCTTGACTTTTTGACCCTCTTTGACTTTGATTTCGCGCACCACGCCGCCGACCGAGGAAGGAACTTCGATCACGGCCTTGTCGGTTTCGAGTTCTATGACGGGCTGGCCTGCGGCGATACTGTCGCCGGGCTTGATCATCAAGCGCACCAGGTCGCCGCTCTCGATGTTCTCGCCCAGCTCGGGCAGCTTGAATTCCGTTGGCATTCTTTTCTTGTCCCTCTAGTTTTCTAGAGTGTGCGTGAGAACTCGGTCGTCCCTCCGGGACTCGAATCAGTTGGTCACTGTTACCCAGCGCTGAAGCGCTGGGCTAAGTTCGTTCGCCCCTCCGGGGCTGAATTTGTCGCATATGTCTGGCCCCCGCTCTAGCGGGTGGCCGGATTGCGCTTTTCCGGATCGATGCCAAGATCGCGGATTGCCTTCTCCAGCAGTTTCGCGCCAACGGCTTCGTGGCCGTCCTTTTTTTCTCCCGGCTTCTCGCCCGCCAGGGCGTGCAGCGTGGCAAGCACGATGTGCTTGGCGTCCACTTCAAAAAAATCTCGCAGCGATGCGCGGTTCTCGCTGCGCCCGAAGCCGTCCGTGCCCAGCGCCACCAACTTGCCCGGAATCCACTGCGCGATGCTTTCGGGCAGCACCTTCATGTAATCGGATGCGGCAATGAAGGGGCCGGACGCGCCCTTCAGCGTCCGCGTCACGTAGGGCACCCGGGCTTTGGCTTTCTCCGTGGGATGCAGCATGTTCCAGCGCGCGCAGTCGTTGGCCTCGCGATAGAGTTCCTTGTAACTGGTCACGCTCCAAACGTCCGCCGCTACGCCATAGTCCTTTTCCAGGATCGCCTGCGCTTTGAGCGCCTCGTACATGATGGTGCCGCTGCCCAGTAATTGCGCGCGCAGTTTCGCGTTCTTCTTTTCAGAATGCTTGTAGCGGTATAAGCCTTTGAGTATGCCCTCGCGGATACCCGGCTGGCTGGGCATCTCGGGCATGGGCAGCGGCTCGTTGGTAACCGTCAAATAATAGAAGATGGATTCGCCATCTACGTACATGCGCTTGATGCCATCCTGAATGATGACCGCGATTTCATAAGCGAACGCCGGATCGTATGCCAACAGGTTCGGCACCGCGAGCGCCAGCACATGGCTGTGTCCATCCTGATGCTGCAATCCCTCGCCCGCCAGCGTCGTTCTTCCCGCCGTGCCTCCAATGAGGAAGCCGCGGCAGCGCATGTCGGCCGCCGCCCAGATCAAGTCGCCGATGCGCTGCAATCCGAACATCGAGTAATAAATAAAAAATGGAATTGTGTTGATGCCGTGGTTGGCATACGCGGTTCCGCCGGCGATGAAGGAGCACATCGATCCCGCTTCGGTGATTCCTTCTTCGAGAATCTGTCCGTTCTTCGCCTCCTTGTAATAAAGGAGCGTAGCCATATCGACCGGCTCATAGAGCTGGCCAACGCTGGAATAAATGCCGACCTGGCGGAAGAGCGCCTCCATGCCGAAAGTGCGGGCTTCATCGGGAACCACGGGCACGATGAAGCGGCCCACTTCAGGATCGCGCAAGAGTTTGGAGAGCATGCGCACGAAGACCATGGTGGTCGAAGCTTCGCGGCCCTCGGTGCCTTTGTAGAACTCCTCAAAGAGCGAATCGGAAACCGGCTTGAGCGGCGTGGCGCGCACCTTCCGCACCGGCATGTAACCGCCGAGTTGCTGGCGGCGTTCCTGCATGTATTTGATTTCCGGGCTGTCGTCGGCCGGGCGATAAAAAGGCGCGTTGTGCAGTTCGCCGTCGGCAATCGGAATGCCGAAGCGCGAGCGGAAGATTTGCAGCTCGTCGTCATTCAGCTTCTTTTGCTGGTGCGTAATGTTCTTGCCTTCGCCCGCTTCGCCGAGTCCATAGCCCTTGATGGTCTTGGCGAGAATGATGGTCGGAGATCCGGTGTGCTCAACCGCCGCCTTATATGCGGCGTGCACTTTGATCGGGTCGTGACCGCCGAGCCTCATGCGGGCCAGTTGCTCGTCCGAAAGATGCTCGACCATTTTGAGCAGGCGGGGATCGGCGCCGAAAAAATTCTGGCGGAAATAGGCGCCGCTCTCGACGAAATATTTCTGATACTGTCCGTCGGTGATTTCGCCCATGCGCTTGACGAGCAGGCCATCGCGATCAGCCTGAATGATCGGGTCCCAATCGCTACCCCAGATGACCTTGATGACGTTCCACCCAGCGCCGCGGAAACTCGCTTCCAGTTCCTGGATGATCTTGCCGTTGCCGCGCACCGGGCCGTCCAGGCGCTGCAAGTTGCAATTGACGACGAAGATCAGATTGTCGAGGCGCTCGCGCGAAGCCAGCGTAATCGAGCCCAGCGACTCCGGCTCGTCCATTTCGCCATCGCCGAGGAACGCCCAGACTTTGCCGCCGGTCGAAGTTTTCAAGCCGCGATTTTCCAGATACCTGATGAAGCGCGCGTGATAGATGGCCTGAATCGGGCCGAGCCCCATCGACACCGTCGGAAATTCCCAGAAGTCGGGCATGAGCCAGGGATGCGGATAGGAGGAGAGTCCGCCGCCCGGTTTCAACTCCCGCCGAAAGTTTTCCAATTTCTCTTTGGGGATGCGGCCTTCGAGATAGGCGCGAGCGTAGATTCCGGGCGCGGAGTGTCCCTGGAAATAGACAACGTCGCGGTCGCCCGATTCCGTGGACGCGCGAAAAAAGTGATTGAACGCCACTTCGTAGAGCGTGGCCGCCGACGCAAACGTGGAAATATGCCCGCCAATTCCTTCCTGGATCTTGTTGGCGCGGACGACCATGGCCATGGCGTTCCAGCGCACCAGGCTTTTGATGCGGCGCTCCATTTCCTGACTGCCGGGAAACGGCGGCTGCTGCCGCGAAGGGATCGTATTCTGGTAGGGAGTGGTCGCCGAGAAGGGAAGATTCACACCGGCGGCGCGCCGCGCATGCAGCGCCAGTTGTTGCAGCAGCCGGCCCGCCCGCTCCGCTCCGCCGTGGGCGAGCACATAGTCGAGTGAATCCAGCCACTCCCGCGTTTCCACGACTTCGATTCCGTTGGTAGGTTGCGTCTCAGCCACTCTGCCCCCACGGGAAGAAAATGCGATTTCCCATCATAAGCAATCGGAAATAATTTTGCTGGCGGAACGGAAAATCGGTAGTGTCATGGAACCATAGCGAATCGTTGCCTTCCAGATTGGCGCGGCGTTCTCGGCGTCTCCGCGGTCAAACGCCGCTTGATTTTTTGATGAGCGATTTGAACGTCATCTCCGCGGCCTTGCTGCGCGTCGCTCGTTTCCATGCGAAGAAGAGCTCCGCGTAGGTTTGCGTGATGTAGTGGGTGGGCGCAATGCCGAGCGCGCGCGCCGTGCGGTCGATCCAGCGCGCAGGGCCCTCGATTTCGCCGAAATTTCCAATCGGAGTTTGATCGAGCACTACGTGGCCAGTGCCGTCGCTCCACTCGGCGCGATATTTTTCGTAGCGAAAGGTGGGCGCGAACCCCAGCGCGCGCAGAAGGCCGTCCATCTGCCGCCCGTTCTCCACACGCGTTTCCAATTCGACTCGCACTTTATGGCGGCCGGCGTCGGGTACCCCATCCTTGCGTGTTCTGTGCGTAAGGGTGGGTCTTTTCTTGTGCGTCAGCACCCAGGTTTCGCCATATTTGCGCAGCCGCAGCAGTTCACCGCGCTGGCGCAGCTTCTGGCCGGGCAGGTCGTAGAGTGAATTCATTTCGTGGGTGGAGCGGGTGAGCCGCTTGAAGCCCGCGCGCTTCAGCAACCGTGTTAGTACGCGTAGGTTCTCAACTCGGAATTTGATTTCGACTTCGTTGGGCATTCCCAAATCATAACCGCCGAGACGCCGATAGGGTTGAGAATAAGCTGGAAAAAAGATGATGTAAGTGAGGGTTGCTAGGGCCGTGACCGCGTGAAGAAGTACACGGTGGAGCGACGGGCGTCTCGCCCGTCCCGTCGGGCGGGGACGCCCGGCGCTCCACCAGCAAGATCAAGCCGGAAACGGCAAACTTCACGCGGTCGCGGTACTAATGGCTACGAGAAATGATTTGCCACTCATAATCTCCTGCCAATGCGCTTAAAATATCCCCATGGCGCAAGAGCTCAGTTTCGGCCCCTACGTTGACGTCGAAAACGGCAAAAAGGTGGTCAAGGAACTTGTCTTTGGAGAGGGTGTGCCCGAAGGCATTGTCATGACCACGCTCGACTCGGCTGTCAACTGGACGCGCAAGAATTCGATCTGGCCGATGACGTTTGGGCTGGCTTGCTGCGCCATTGAAATGATGTCCATGGGCGCGTCGCGCTTCGATATTGCGCGCTTCGGAGCGGAAGTGTTCCGGCCGTCGCCACGGCAGTCGGACTTGATGATTATCGCCGGTCGCGTGTCGCAAAAAATGGCTCCCGTGATTCGCCAGCTCTGGGAGCAGATGCCGGAACCGAAGTGGGTCATTTCGATGGGGGCGTGCGCGACTTCCGGCGGAGTTTTCAATAACTACGCACTGGTGCAGAGCGTGAACCAGGTCATTCCCGTGGATGTCTATGTGCCCGGCTGCCCGCCGCGTCCGGAGCAGTTGATTTATGCGATCACGCTGTTGCAGCAGAAAATCATGATCGAACGCGGCACGGTGAAGAAGGCATTAAATCTAGCGCCGAGCGGCGAGTAGGGGCCGGAATCGGGCCATCGGATCATCGGGCCATCTGGTGATCGAAGATCAAAAGCCTTTGACTTTCGATGACCCGATCACCCGATGGCCCGATCACCCGATCCTCTCACTGTTTCATTCTGGTTGCCATCTGACGTTCGGGCGGGGTCATCTGGTTCCAGACCGCGCTCAAATCTTTTTCCAGAATTTGATTGTTCGGATTGGCCCGCAGAGCCAGCGCAAACCACGAATACGATTTCGGCAGATCGCGCGGCACGCAGTGGCCCGTAGCATACATGGTTCCGAAGGCAATGCGGGCCTTGGCATTCGATTTTGCCGAAGCGGCCTTCAGATATTTCACCGCCGCGTCGCAGTTTTTCGGCACGCCTCGTCCGTAGAGATAGGCCTCGCCTTTGCGGAAGGCCGCGTCGCCGGTGTCGGCCGCGGCTCTCGCCGGCGCGGCCTTCATCTTTACCTTTATTTTTGGCGAAGCCGCCGGCCCCGCTTCGGGCTTTGGCCTTGCGGTTGCGGTTTTGCCGGCAGGCCTGGAAGCGGCGCTTGCGTTCTTGGGCGCCATCTCGGGTTGCCCACCCGCAGTCCCCGCTGAGGGCGCCGCCTGCGGCGAGGTCGCATCGTTTGCTGGAGCCGCCGGTTTCGTCGCTGGTGTTCCGGCGGAGGCTTGGCCGGCGGTCGATGCCGCGGCGGCCGGCTTTCGATTTTCCCCAACGCCGAAATAGTTCGTGTACGTCCACCAGCCTGCCACGCCCAATGCCGCGAGCAGCGCCACGAGCAGCAGATTCCGCAACGCGCCCGTCTTTGACCGTTCGGGCGATTGCTCGGGCGCAAAAGAAAAGGAATCCATTACTGAGAAAGATTTCTCCCCGGGCGAGCTCACGCTGGGCTGATTCGAGCTGGGCTGATTTGGACTCGATTGATTTATGCCAGGCTGAGTCAAGTCCGCGACCGGCGGCCCGCCGAGCGGCGGCGCCTGGTTGTTTGCAGGCTTGGTCGCGTTCTCCATGGCGAGAGACAGCGGAGGCTCCGCCACATCCACAATTCTTGGCAGGTTCGGCACTGGCGCGCCCGCCGGCCGCCGCGCTTCGACCCGAGCTTCGAGCGGAGTGCCGCACATTCCGCAAAAGCGGAAATTGTTCGAGTTGTCTTCACCGCACTTCGGGCAGATCACGAATAGTTCTCCGGAGGCAATCTTTCACAGTGTAACCCCTGCCAGCGATGCCATTAGGTTCGCCGGTTCATATTACAATGCAAGCGCCCGGTTTGCGCCCATGCCGAAAGCCTCCAGGATGAAGCCTACGCCCACCGCGCCGCGTTTTCAGAAAGGCTGGAGCGGATGCGCTCGCCTTCGAACCGGGAAGTTCGTATAATTCAATCGTTTTAGTACAAGACTTTGTGCCAGCTTGTTTTGACGCCAGGAGGCGCTCCCGTGAAAATCTCCGCCGCCGTTCTCGCCGTCGTTGCGTTCCTTACTGTTCTCGCCGCCGCTCAAACCATCACCGTTGACGTTTCGCATTCCGCCAACCACTTCGTCCCCAGTGAAACTCTGGGCGCTGGCGTCGACCGCATTCCCGTCAAGGCCATCGACAACGACCTGCTTCCAGAATCGCTGAAGTTGACGCAATCCTCGGGCTGGCAGCCGGTTTCTTTACGTCAAAATACCGAACTGGCCATCGAAGCCTGGCACTGGAACCCCAAGGGCACTTGGAGCGACATGAGCGGTCCCGCCGGCAAAGGTTATTTCACGGGCGACTCCATTCCCACCGAAAACCTGCGCTACTCCTATGGATATGGGCTTCCGCGCCGCGGTTTCACGCGCAACGACGGTACGGAGAACGCCGGCTTCTCGCGCCTGACCGACGGCGATCTCAACACTTTCTGGAAGAGCAATCCCTATCTCACCCAGCATTTCACCGGAGAAAGCGATGCGCTTCATCCACAGTGGGTCGTGCTCGATCTGGCACAGCCCCAGCCCGTGAACGCGATTCGCATCGCGTGGGGCGAGCCCTACGCGACCCATTATGTTCTCCAGTATTGGACCGGTGAGGATCCCATCAGATTGCCCACTCGCGGCGCCTGGAAGAGCTTTCCGCAAGTTGCGGTCGCCGGCGGCAAAGGCGGCGACGAAACCGTTCGCTTCGTCGCAGCTCCGGTTGCCGTGCATTTCGTTCGCATTTGGATGACCGAGTCATCGAACACCTGCGATGCCGATGGCCCCGGCGATCCGCGCAACTGCGTTGGCTACGCCATCCGCGAACTTTACTTGGGAACCATCTCCGACGACGGCAAGTTTCACGACACGCTGCGCCACACGCCCGATCAGGAGCAGACGGCGACCTACGTTTCTTCTATCGACCCCTGGCACACGCCGTCCGATCTCGGCTCCACGCGCGATGCGAATGTGGGCTTCGACCTTTTCTTCACCAGCGGAGTTACACGCGGATTGCCCGCCATGATTCCGGTCGCCCTGCTCTACGACACTCCCGGCAACGCGGTCGCCGAGATCGCCTACATCGAGAACCGCCACTATCCGATCTCTTACGTCGAAATGGGCGAGGAAGCCGACGGCCAGTTTATGCTCCCCGAGGATTACGCCGCCCTCTATGTGCAGTGGGCGGACGCGCTCCATCGCCTCGATCCCAAGCTCAAACTC
This sequence comes from uncultured Acidobacteriaceae bacterium, assembly GCA_963772155.1. GTDB lineage: Bacteria > Acidobacteriota > Terriglobia > Terriglobales > Acidobacteriaceae > Acidiflorens. The sequence continues at coordinate 178,516 of CAVYVX010000009.1, forward strand.
GGCGGGCCTGCCTTCACCGGCGAAAATAGCGACATCGAAGTCTGGCCCGATGCGAGTGGCCGAGTTTCCTGGACTGGGCGCTTTATCGACTATCTCAAGCGGCACGGTCACATGCAGGACCTCGCCTTCTTCTCCTTTGAGCACTATCCCTACGACCCGTGCAAAACTCCGTGGGGCGTTCTTTACGACGAGCCCGAACTTATCCGCCACATCATTCAGGTGTGGCATGAAGATGGCGTCCCCGCCGACGTGCCCATGTTCGTCACCGAGGGGAACCTTTCTTCCGCGGCCAGCGAGACTTATGAGGACATCTTCTCCGGCATCTGGCTGGCCGATTACATTGGATCGTTGTTAGACGCGGGCGGCAAGGCCGTCTATTACTTCCACTATCTGCCCTTGTTGATGGAGCCCGGCTGTAACAATTCTCCGGGCACGTTCGGTATGTTCACGGTTGACGCTTCTTATAAGGTGCAACAGCCGCTGGCGCAGTTTTTTGTGTCGCAACTTATTAACCTAGAGTGGGCCGAGCCTGGAGGCGGAGATCATCAAGTTTATTCGGCGAAGTCCGACATCGAAGACGGCGCTGGCCGCGAACTTGTCACCGCGTACGCATTGAAGCGTCCCGATGGCCAATGGTCGCTGCTCGTGGTCAATCGCGATCAGGAAAACGCTCACCGCGTACGCATTGCGTTTAGCGGCGCGGTTAGCGGCGCATCTCCTAATAAGTCCGATTCGGCTGCGGGTTTTGCCGGACCGGTCGAGATCGCAACCTTTGGCAGCGGGCAGTACAAGTGGAACCCGCCGCGAACGCGCTTCATGGCGCACGCCGAAGAGGCCGCGGCGCCCACTATCGTCGCCTACACCAACGGCACAGCCGATCCCGACGGCCCGATCGCGCGCTCGAAGCAGAACGCCGCGAAAGATACGTTGTACGATTTGCCGGCGGCGTCAGTCGTGGTGATCCGCGGGAAGGTTGCGGCGCACTGAGGTTGTCGTTACTCCGGAATTTGCGGTCGAGCCAGTGCCCGACAAACGCCCCCGCGCCAGCGGAGCTTGAGCTGAACACCCTCTAGCATCGAGACGATTGTGAGGTAGACCGGGCCAGCCGCCAGTTCCATGAAATCAGGGGACTTTGCTCTTTAGCAACCGGCGGGCTGCCCCGGAGTTTATAATCCTTCATTACTGGCTTCGATCCCCAGATTTGTGTCCAAAGGAGCACGCATGAAACTCGAAGGGCGAGTCGCGCTGGTTACGGGAGGGTCGCAGGGCATCGGTCGTGCCTGCGCGCTGGCGCTGGCACGGGAGGGCGCGACAATCGCAATTGCGGATATCAATCGCGAAGGGGCAGAACAGCTTGCGGGGGCGATTGCCGGCAAGGGCGGCAAGGCGGCGGCTTTCGTCATCAACGTCTCGGACGAAGAGCAGGTGAGGTCTGGGATCAAGTCGGCGCTCGCGCAATTCGGCAAGATCGACATCCTGGTGAATAACGCCGGCATCGCGCGCGACCAACTGGTGATGCGCATGAAGCGCTCCGATTGGGACACGGTGCTCAACATCAACCTGACTTCCGCGTATCTCTGCATCCAGCAGGCGATTGGCTCGATGCTCAAGCAGCGCTGGGGGCGAATCATCAATATCGCCAGCGTCTTCGGGCAAATGGGTCAGGCGGGGCAGGCGAACTACGTCGCTTCGAAAGCTGGGCTGATCGGGCTGACCATGGCCATGGCGCGCGAAGTGGCGTCGCGCAATATCACGTGTAACGCGGTCGCTCCGGGATTTATTGAGACCAGCATGACCGCGGCGCTGGGCGAAGAATTCAAGCAGAATGCGGTGAAAACGATTCCGCTGGGGCGCGTGGGAACGCCGGAAGACGTTGCCAACGCGGTGTGTTTTCTGGCTTCCGACGATGCGTCCTACATCACCGGCCATGTGCTCAAAGTGAACGGCGGAATGCTGATGGGGTAGGGCGGACACTCCTGTCCGCCGCTGACGGCGGCGAAGTGTTGAGCTGGGGATGGCCGAGAATCACCGCTCATGTACACTAGGCCGCGTGTAAGTGCCAGTTGTATCGGCACTTACACGCGGCCAAAAACCTAAAACAGCATGATTTGCGCCGGAGGTTCTTCCGGTTCTCGCGGTTTTTTCCCATAAAAAACTTCCATCTTTGCAAATTGATGATCGGTCAGCGCCACCACCCGCACCTGCCCCAGCGGAGGAATTGCGCTCCGCACCGTTCTGCGGTGTGCCTCCGCCGCTTCCTCGCTGGGAATATAGCGAGCATACACGGAAAACTGCAACATCATGAAACCATCCTTCAGCAACATCCGGCGGAAGCGGACATAGGCCCGCCGGTTCTCCTTGGTCTCCACCGGTAGGTCGAACATCGCGAGCAGCCACATGGCGCGGTAGGCCGATAGATTCACTCGTCGCATGGTGTCACATGATCGGGAAGGATGAAGCGCGCTTCCTCCCCGCAGATTGTCCGCGCCAGTCCATCGGCGGCCCTCGCCAACAGATCGGGGAGCGCCCGCACTTCATCTTGAGCGGCGTTCTGCGCCCGGTATCGTTCGGTCAGCATTCCCAACAGCCAAGCCCGCGCCTCGCGGTCGAGCGCGCCGTCGGCGGCGTTTTCCTGGATCCACTCGAAGACGCGCCGGTCCACCAGCGGGCGAAACGGCTCCATCAGATCGTTAGCGAGACAGAACGCATCGTAGCGGTTGTGATGGCGAAGTCCGATGGAAGGATGAAGTCCGGCCGCGCACAGCGCCCGCGCAGTGAGCGCCCGCAGCACCGCGTAGCCATAGTCGAGATGGCGGTTCTGGTCGGGGCCCATGCCTCCGCGACGGAATTTGGGATTGCCAAAAATCAGCGGCCAATAACGCTGCGCGGCCACCGCCTCCAGATTGCCCTTGTCGCCCGCCTGCACCCGCTCCGCCATGGGAATGAGTCCGCCGTCGTTTCCCTGAAGTTCCTTCAGCAGGGCCCCTTGCGCCCGCAACTTCGCTTGGACGATGGTTTTCCAAAGCCGTTTGCGCAGCGGGAGCGTCATCTGTATCTGCTTCGCGAACCGCTCCGATTGGATGTAATGGGCCTGGATGGGGAGCAGCATCGAGGCGGGAAGGAATTTGTCGTCGCAACTGACCACCGTCCCGCCATTCGCGGCGATCCGCGAGAGTACGGCTTGCGTCAGCGTCACCTGCGGGTGGGCGATCAGCAACACGCCGAGCTCCGCGAGCGGAGTGGAAACAGGCGGGGCCGCCTCGGTGGCAATGACCAGTTGGTCGAGCTTTACCGAAAGCTGCGCCGGATTCGCGATCTCTACAATTCGGTCAATCATAGATTCAATCAGTCATTGGCGGGATGCACCTTGCCGAGCAGGTCAACCACGACCTTTTGACAATCTAATCTACGAAGCGCGTCGCACATCGGAGACCACCACTCTTTTGCGTCTTTGATTTCTTTGATGAGGCGGGCATCGGTGATCTTTACCATGCTCAATTGACCATTTCCTGCGATCGTCCGAATCCTGTACAGAGACGGCAGGCACTTCTCCGCGGCATGATCGCAATTCTTGTGGAGCTGTATGATGTCGCCGCCCATCAGCGAGAACTTGAAGATATAGTTTTCGGCAGCGGGGTAGGCGCGTTGGACAACCTTCACCGGCTGCCCCTTTCGTTGCTGCTCATTCCGTTCGACCGCGTCGAGCAGTGAGACCACGATGCTGTCCCAGCGCACTTCTTTGCCATGTGTGTCGAGCTTGGCGAAAATCTCGACATGATGATTGTTTGCGGGCATGATGAAGCGCTGACGGTTGCCCTTGCCGACGGTGGCGACATTCATTACTTTGCGGGTGCGTACGCGGCGAATCGGCACCGCTTTGCCGTCGCTGGCCGGACACATAGGCCACTCATTGGCGGTTTCGCACCGGCTGAGATCGCCGCCCAGAGCCAAGGACTTCTCCTCCACGGCACGTCGGACCACAGGATCGACAATATTGGCAATGTCCGTTTTTCCAAGGGATGTGACCGGCTTGCGAATATGGACGACGGTTTTCTTTTCCTCAAGGCGCGGGCGGCCATAGTTGGTTTCATCGTGCAGCGCGCCGCTCATTTTGTGCTCGGGGCGGTGGGAGACGACCATCGCTTCGATGTGCGGACGAATCGAATCCACAAAATTCGGCCAGGGCGCTTGCAGCCCCCGGAAGGCGCGGCGGTCGCGTTGCCAGGAAGGCGCATTCGCCGCCGCCACGCTCATGCTCTGTATCGTGGACTGGCTGGTCAGCGCAATCACGATGGCGTCGATGGCGTGATGGCGATGGTCGGTGCGGGGCTTGCCTTTGCTCTCTCCGTTGTACGAGGGCAACGCTTCCCGCAGAATCGCTTCCAGCCCCCACGACTTGCGCAGCGTGGCCGTGACCATCCCCGTGGTCGCATGGATCGCCCTGCGGTTGCTCCCATCTTTGCTGGGAACTTCGCGCGGCACGTCGCGTCCGCCATAGAGCGTGCTCAACAGGTCCATCGCGAGACGCGTGGTGTAGCGCGTGTCGTTCATCTGACGCGCCGTAAACTCCCCCAGTTCTTCCTCGCTGCGCAGTTCGAAGCGGCGGAGTTTGGCGGGATTGTTGAACTTCTTGACCCGCTCCAGGATCAGCGCCCAGCGCTCCTCGTCCGGCCCGTAAACCTCCCACGGCGTATGACCGCCTTTCACGGAACGGTTCTCCTCGTTGTAGCAAAGCGTCTTGTTGAGGAAGGAGTCGTCCGGGCATCGGCTCAGAGGAATAATGTGTTCGACGTCAAACTGCGAGTCGCCAAAGAGCGAACTGAACTCGATGGTCGCGGCCCGTGTACGGGCATATGCCGCCGCACTCCTCGAACAGAAGGGCTTTCTCAACGTCAGAGCGGGACGGATTTTGGAGACCGCATTCTTTCAGTATTTTGGCCTTGGCTTTCTCTCGCTCTTGTCGCTGTTTGTTGTTGCGAGTTGTGGTCTCTTCCCGTTCTTTGCGCGATTTTCTCAACTCGCGCGCCATTTCGATGCGGATTTCGTAGGGTTTGCCGTACTGGCGGACGATGGCGTTGACCAGCTTCCTCACTTCCGTAAGCGCCCGCTCCACCGCCGGATTCCGCAGCGAGGGAACGGCTTCTCGGACTAGGGGCAGCAGATCTTTGGGCTCGTGGCGCTCTTCCGGGTACAGCTTCGGGCGGATTTCGCCGTAAGAAACGCCCCGCTCCATTTCCGGCAACAATCGCCGAATCGCCTTCAACGACAAACTGCAATATCCGTCTTCGGGCTGCTCGTTGGCGAATTTGCTGGCCGCATTTTCATCGAGCGCCCAGCGTTCCCGCGCCTTCTGCGCGAGTTTGTCCTCCGACTCGGTTCTGTACCAGAGGGTCACGGCCTTGTGCTTTTCTTCCTCTGGCATCTCGTCCCAAAACACGCCAAAGACAGAACGCATGAACGAGTTTGTGCGGTTGCCGCGCAGCCCTTTTTCCCCGCCGCGCTCCAGATTGAACTCCGCTTTCTTCAATCCCAGCAACTTCTTCAATGCGGCAAATGACTGGTCGCCCTCTTCCTCCAGTTTCGCAAAAACCGTCTCCTTTTCATCATCGGTGAGCGGGCGTTCCACGGTCGTCCCCTGCTCGATAACTTTTAGGTCGTTGACTTTCTGCAGGGCGCGAAAACGCTGCGCCTCCAGATACGCCCACGGCGCGCGGCGCTCTTCTTTCTCCAATTCGCAGAAGCCGATGAGGTGCTCTTGCGCCGCAATGGGCCGCTGATGGAACAGCAGCTTGCCGATTTGTGTCTTGAGATCGTCGTCGAGCACGTCTGGCCAGAAGGCCCTCTGCGCCTGCCAGATGAGTTCGAATTCCTGCTCGTACATCGCCCGCGCCGTCCAGCGGCTGCGGATTCTCCGCTCGTGTGAGTTAATCCCGGCAAAATACTCGCCCAGCGTTCGCGAATTGGCCGAGGCCATGAGCGCCTCCAACTCGGAAATGCCGGCTTTCACCGCTCCCAGCTCTTCGTCCTTTGCCTTTTTTCCTTCTGCCTTCTTGCCTTCTTTGCGGTTGGACTTGAAGCCGCGACGCTGGATGAGATGGTAAAAGACCCGGCCCAACTCAAACGCGCCCAGTTTGCGGTCCAACGCGGATTTGCGCAGGTAGTACGGGAGAGATTGTTCCACGGCCCGCAGATTTTCGGCTTCGACAGTCTGGCGGAGATCTCGCGTTAGCGCGCGATCCAAGTCGTTCAAGACCTGGTGCCGCTGGTCCGACAAATTGGCTGAGGCGTCCGCGGCGGGCGGCAGCAGACCTTTCCGCTGAAGCAGGAGAAACAAATCCCGTTGCCGGGCGGCGCGTCGCCGAAGCTGGCGGCGGTGCAGCCTCGCTTCACGCCGGGCTACAGCCTTCGATTGGTCCTTGCCGCGTTCGATTTCCGACATTGAGCCTTCCACGCCCGGCTCAAAGATTCGAACCCCGGCCTGGAGCAACTCGCTCGGGTTGGAAGAAGAATCAAGTGCGATGATCGCCCAGCCAACCGAGGCTGAACCAAGGTCGAGGCCAAGCACATAATTCCGCGATGCTTCCGTGACAGAGGGCATAATTCCACCTTGACGTAGAAGGTTTATGAAGAGTAAAAACAACACAGTGTACATGAGCGGCGATTGCTCGGCTATTCTCAGTAAGCTTTCGTCGTAAGGCTCCGCTCAACGAGCGACCTTTGAACGCCCCAGCAATGGGGCGTTCGTATTTGGGATCGAGCTTTTGATATTCTTCATCACACCCAAGCTGTGACCACGATCACAAACTTCCAGCCGCCACCAAATAATGAGTTTTGTAATAATTACCATGTAAAAAGTAACCACCTGTGCCTCTCTTGCCACACCCGATCCCGAGCATTATCAATGACTTGCAACCCCACCCCTCGCCCGAATTTCACGCTTTCCTTATACGTACTTATATTTTTATATGTACCTTTACGCCAGTACAGTGTTTCACGTGAAACACTTTGTACATACCATTCGGAAGCTGCGTTGAATCCACGGGACTTAGCGGGGATTGTGAACGACCAGAACCATCCCCGGCCGCAAGGTGGCCAGGTTGCGGTTGTCGCGCCGGAGAGCGGCGACGGTGGTGTTATAGGAGCTGGCAATCGAAGACAAGGTTTCGCCGGGCTTGACTTTGTGATGCTTCACTCCGCTGGACGATTTGGTGGACGGCCGATTGGAAGCCCGGCTGGCCGAGGCGGTTTCGCTTCTGGCATGGTGGCGCGAGCGGGTGGAATGCTCCGCGGCTAGCTGGGTTTCGCTTGCTCCCCTGGTGACGGGAAGGTGGAGATACAAGGTTTTTCTTCCGGTCAGGCTGCTTCCCTTCAGGTGGTTCCAACTGCGCAGCATTTTGGCGGAGACGCCGAAATTCTCGGCCACGGACTCGACCGTATCGCCTTTGCGAACTTTGTAGCGGGTGGTGGCGCGGGCGTAAGCGCCGGCGCCGCTGTCTTTATCCTTATCCCGATCCTTGCCTGGAGCGATGGGGATGATGAGGCGGCTTTCGGGCACGAGTAAATCGTCAGTAAGATCGTTGGCTGCGGCGATGGCTTCGAGCGTGGTGTGGTAGGTGCGAGCGATGGAGGCCAGGGTTTCTCCGCCTTGCACCTTGTGATAGCGCCACCAGACGCGCTTATCGGCGGGAATGGAGGCGACGGCCGCCAGGAATTTATCGGCGGTTCCGGCGGGCAGGTGAAGCTCGAATTCGCGATCTTTGTCCGCATCCTTGGGAGTGGTCATGCGCAGCAGGCTGGGGTTGAGATCGAGCAGGTCGAAGACGGAGGCGTCGCTGCACTCGGCGGCCAAACGAAGATCAATGGGATAGTCGATCTTGACCGTGTCGTATGGAACGGGCTTTTCCTTGACCACCGAATCGAGTCCGTATTGCGCGGGATTCTTGGCCATGATGGTGACGGCCAGGATGATGGGGACGTAGTTGCGGGTCTCCTTGGGCAGCACGTTGCGGCGGTAGAGTTCCCAAAAATCGGCGTAGCCGGTGCGCTTGACGGCGTTCTGGACGGTGCCGGGGCCGGAGTTGTAGGCGGCCATGGCAAGGTACCAGTCGCCAAACTGGTCGTAGAGGTCTTTGAGGTGATGAGCGGCGGCGCGGGTGGCCTTCTCGGGATCTTGCCGGTCGTCGACCCACCAACTGCGCTCGAGTCCGTAGCACTTGGCGCGGCCACCCATGAACTGCCACATGCCGCGAGCGCCGGCGCGGGAAACGGCGAGGGGATGGAATCCAGATTCGGCCTGGGCAAGATAGATGAGTTCCTGCGGAACTCCCGCTTCGCGCAGGGTGCGGCGGATCATGTCTTCATAGCGGCCGGAGCGGGCCAGGGCGCGCTCCAGGGTGCCGCGTCCGCGGGTGGAGAAATAATTGATGTAGCCGGCGACCTGGTCGGTCATGAGCAGCGGCAGGTCGGAATGGGTGGATTTGAGCTCGGCCTCGGCCTTGGCTTTGACGTTCTCGTCAACGGTGGGCGTGAGTTCGTTGGCTTCGTCGATGGGAGCGGGTTCGGATTTTTGCTCGGAGAAGCCATCGCCTTGCTGCAGGGCGGCAAGTTCGAGAGAGTTGACGCCGTCGAGAATGCGGTCGAGTTCGCGCTGCAGGCGGTCGTCGGAGTTAGGGCCGGAATTTGCCGCGGAGCGGAGATCGAAGCCGCTGCCGAGCAGGAGGTTGAAGGCGGAATCGAAATTCTGTTTGGCGGCTTCGAGGTGGCCGGCGCGATAGTTGTCCTGGCCCGACTGGTATTCCTTTTCGACGCGGGCGATCAGGTCGCCGATGGGATCCGCTTGCAGCGCTTGCGGGACCGGCGGCTTCGACTGCGGCGCGGCGGCGGGCGGCTGCTGGCGCGGATCGGGCGGAGTGCCGGAGGCGATCAGGGCTGGGGCCTGGGCTGGTGCGGGAGGCAGGAAAAATGCGGATTTCTGGGCACTCTGACAAGCGAGGGTCGCCGCCAATGGGGCGGCGAGCAGGACTGCCATAAACGAGTGAGGGGAAATTCTCATGTTTTCAGAAACCGATCGCAACCGTTCCCGGGCACAACCCGTCCATAGCTTGCTATTGTGATGGTACTATCGCAAAATTCATTGGGTCAACGCCAGAGGAGACTGCGTTGTCCAGTAACTTTGGGAACCGGGGGCTATGTTACCCCGGGCTTGCGGGGATGGCAAACGGGCGGCGGCTCGGACAGAGTCTTTGGAGGGTTCGGATTCATCGAAAGGATATATGAAAGCGATACAGGTAAAGCAAACAGGCGGGCCGGAGGCGATGGAGCTGGTGGAGCTGCCGGTTCCGCAGGCGAAAGCGAACGAGGCCGTGGTGAAGATCGAGGCGGCGGGCGTCAACTTTATCGATGTCTATTACCGTGAAGGGCGATACAAGGCGGCGCTGCCGTTTGTGCTGGGACAGGAAGCGGCGGGGGTGGTGACGGCGGTCGGTAATGACGTGCGCGAGGTCGCGGCCGGCGATCGCGTGGCCTACACCATGGCAATGGGGAGCTATGCCGAGTATGCGGCGGTCGGAGCCGACCGGCTGGTGAAGATTCCGGCGGGAGTGGGCGCGCGCGAGGCGGCGGCCGCCATGTTGCAGGGAATGACGGCGCACTATCTGGCGTATGACACCTATCCGCTGAAGAAAGGCGAGACGGCGTTGATTCATGCCGCTGCCGGCGGAGTGGGATTGTTGCTGGTGCAGATGGCGCACAACCTTGGCGCGCGGGTGATTGCGACGGTTTCGACCGAGGAAAAAGCCAAGCTGGCGCGAGCGGCGGGGGCGGATGAAGTCATTCTGTATACACAGGTGGATTTTGAGGCGGAGACGAAGCGGCTAACCGATGGCAAGGGCGTGGACGTGGTGTATGACTCGGTGGGCAAGACGACGTTCGACAAGGGTCTGAATCTATTGCGTCCGCGCGGCATGATGGTGCTCTATGGCGGGTCGAGCGGAGCGGTCGCGCCGCTGGACCCGCTGCTTCTGACGCAGAAGGGATCGATTTTTTTGACGCGGCCTTCGCTGGGAAATTACATTGCCACCGCACAGGAGTTACAGCGGCGGGCCGCGGCGGTATTCGGCATGATTGGCGGCGGCAAGCTCAAGTTGCGGATTGAGCATGTTTATCCGCTGGCCGAAGCGCGGCAGGCGCACCGGGACTTGGAGGGGCGGAAGACCACGGGGAAGTTGCTGCTGCTGCCGTGAGCAATCGGCGTTCCTTCATCATTGTCATCCCGAGCGAAGCGAGGGATCTGCATGTCGCGGCGAACTGTAGATCCCTCCCCCTCGGCTACGCTCGGGGTCGGGATGACAATTCAACTTATTTATTGAATGCCAGGGATCACTCGTTGCTACAGCAGGCCGCCGGTTTTTATCGCGAGCATGTTAAGCGCCATCTCCAGTTTGGTGATGGCCTCGCCGAGTTCGGGATGGTCGCCTACCTTCTGCTGTAGTTCCTTCAGAATCTTGTGCGCACTGGCAACGTGCTCGACCGCCTCGGCTGGAATTCGCTCGGGCTTGGGTTCGCTCGGTGTTGGCATGGTCTTGCTCCCCGGTACAACTCAATTCTATACATACCCGTGTAGAGCGGACACTCCTGTCCGCTGCCTTTGACGTTGCTCTTGTGGGCGCGGGAAAGACCAAGATCAAGGGCGGCGGACAAGAGTGTCCGCCCTACACGAGACGTCATCTACGTCTACGTGGGGTCGCGCGTTGCGGCTGATCTTCGAAGACGGCGAACTGAATTTTCTTCTCCACCGGATCGATGCGGTCCACCAGCACGCGGACGCGGTCGCCCAGGCTGTAGGTCTTGCGCGAGCGCAGGCCGATGATTTGGCGGGTGTTTTCGTGGTAGGTGTAGCGGTCGTTCTTATCGCCATCGGTCAGCGTGCTGAGGGGGACGAGGCCTTCGACGAAGAGGTCGGTGAGTTCGACGAAGAATCCGAATTTGGTCACGCTGACGATGAGGGCGTCGAAATCTTCTCCGATGCGGCGCTCCATGAATTTTACTTTTTTCCATTCCATAAGGCCGCGCTCGGCCTCGTCGGCGCGGCGTTCGGCAAGGCTGGATTCCTCGGCGATGTTGTGGAGTTCTTTGAGCGCGATAGGGCCGCCGAGAGGCGTGAGCGCGCGCTGATGGGCTTCGCGGTCGCGGCGCTTGGACCAGGGAGATGGCGGCGGGGCCGATGCATCGGTATCACGGTTTTTCTTTCGCCCCTCCGGGGCTCGCTCTTGATCCGTCGCAAACCCACGGCTTGCGCCGTGGGCTGTGATCTCACGCCGCTCCGCGGCTGAGTCGAGGTGGCCTGTTGCAACAGAAGAAATTCCTACGGGAATCTCTCCATCCATCTTTTCGGGCGATTCTCGCAGCACTTCTTTCAATATGCGGTGCACGATCAGGTCGGGATAGCGGCGGATGGGCGAGGTGAAATGGGTGTAGGTGGTCGCGGCCAGGGCGAAGTGTCCGAGGTTTTCTTCGCAGTAGCGCGCCTGCTTGAGCGAACGCAGCATCAGGAAACTCAGTATCCTTTCTTCCGGCTTGCCCGCGATTTTATCGGTGAGTTTTTGATACATGCGCGGGGTGATGTGAATTTCCCTGGGGACTTCGATTTCGCGGACGCGCTTGCCGGTGCCGCGGGCTTCGCGGCGGTCGGCTTTGAGTTGCACGCGCTGAATGGGCAAGGAGCCGACGCCGAGCGAGTATCCGAAAGTGGCGGCGATGACTTCGAAGTCGTAAACGCGCTTGGCGTCGGGCTTTTCGTGGATGCGGTAGAGCGCGGCGATGCGTTTATTTTCCAGATAGTGCGCGACGCACTCGTTGGCCGAGAGCATGAATTCTTCGATGAGGCGGTGGGCGATGTTGCGCTCGGAGCGGGCGATGCTCTTCATCATGCCGAATTCGTCGAACTCGATCACCGCTTCGGGGAGATCGAAGTCGATCGATCCTCGGCGTTTGCGCTTGCGGTTCAGGATCATGGCGAGATCGCGCATACGTTCGAAGTGCTCGACTTGGTTTGCGTATTGTGCCGCGTATTCGCGGTGGGCGGCGGCGCCCGCCGCATCGTCGGCTACTAGGACGGCGTTGACGGCGGTGTAAGTCATGCGGTTGGCGGAGCGGATGACGCCTTCGTTGATTTCGTAGGCGGAGATTTCGCCTTGATGGTCGATCTCCATGGTGCAGGAGACGACGAGGCGGTCGAGCGCGGGGCGCAGGCTGCATAGGTCGGTGGAGAGTTCGAGCGGCAGCATGGGGACGGCGCGGTCAGGGAAATAAACGCTGGTGCCGCGCAGACGGGCTTCTTGATCGAGCGGCGAATTGGGCGTTACGTAATGGGCCACGTCGGCGATGTGGACTTGCAGTTCGTAGTTGCCGTTTTCGAGTTGGCGGACGTGGACGGCGTCATCGAAATCGCGCGCGGTTTCGCCATCTATGGTGACGATGGGAAGTGCGCGGTAGTCGCGGCGGCGGCGCAAGGCTGCGGCGGGAATTTCGGAGTCGTTGCCAGTTACCAGGGCTTGGGCTTCTTCGATTACCTCGGGCGGGAAGCGGTGGGGCAGGTGAAATTTGCGGATGACGATTTCGACATCCACGCCGAAATCGTTTTCTTCGCCGAGAATTTCGATGACGCGGCCGCGCGGATTTTCGGTGGCGCTGGGCCAGCCGGTGATTTCTACGTCGACGACCACGCCTTCGAGGTCCTGAGCGGGCGGTGTGGACGGCGGCTTCGTCGCCGATGACGCGGTCGACAGATTGCTTGCGGCGGCGGGACGCCCCCGCGACAGCCGCCGAGGACGGCGGCGCTACATTGGGGATTTCCATCCCCGACGGAATGACGATTTCCTGCGTTATTTTTTCGTCGAAGGGCTTGACGTAGTTATGGCGATGTCCGTAGTGAAAGATGCCGACGACGGTGGGATGGGCGCGCGCGAGGGAGCGGACAATGCGGCCCTCGGCGCGGCCATCGTTGCGGATGGCGGAGACTTCGACAAGAACGCGGTCGCCGTGCATGGCGGAGCCGATGGCGTGCGGAGGAATGAAGACATCGCCGTCGAGGCGGGCTTTGAGATTCGCATCGAGCGACGCGGCTTCGGGAATCACAAAGCCGAAGCCGTCGCGATGCATGGTCAGGCGTCCGATGAGCAGGTTGCGCAAAATCAGTTCTCAGTTCCCAGTTCTCAGTTCTCAGTTTTCGATTCCTTTACTGAAAACTGAGAACTAATTTCAGCACAGGTATTTCTCTTCCAGAATTCGCCGATGATGGAGTTCGTGTCCGGCGATGATGTAGGCTAAGGCGCGCACCGTCACTTCGTTTTTATTGGCCACGCCGCGGCGCGTCCATGCGGGGTCGTCCAGGTTGCGAAATAGCGAGATGGTGGCTCTTCGGACAGCGATGTAGTCCTCGATCAAGTCCGCCAGCGGACGCTGCGTGAATGAACCATTGCGAACGTAGTCATCCTGCTCGAAGCCTTCGATGGGAGTCTGGTCGCCGCGGGCAATGCGCAGGGCCCGGTAGCTCAAGATGCGCTCGGTATCGTTGATGTGGCCGAGAACTTCCTTCAGGCTCCATTTCTCAGGCGCGTAGCGGAGATCGCCGTCGGCCTCGGTGCGTCCGGAGAGCAAGAGAAGCATCTGACGACGCTGGTCGCGGAGTGTGGCAAGAATGTCGTCGCTCGGAATCAGCGAGATGTAGCGGTCATAGTAGGGAGCGTATTCTCCGAGTTGGGGCCGGATGGATGCGGTCGCGATTGTGCTCATGGAATTCCTCTGCAGGGGCGACAGTGCCCCACCGCTCCATAGTATCGCGAAATTACCGCGGGCTGGGCAGGGCTTACACAGTCGCAGGCGCGGGCGGATGTTGTGCGGGCGCACTGCTGCCGGGGACCATGGGCGGAACTATGAAACTCAACAAGAAAAACCGAATTTCCACAGCGTAGGACATTTACTCGGGAGTACAATTCGATTTGTTCCCCGAAATGCGGCGGGAATCAAGAATCCGTTTATAAAGAAAGGATTTCAACGATGTGGAAGCCCACGAATCAACCTGCGCCACCTGGCCGGCCAGCGGAGCCGGAGCGTTCGAGCACGTCCACGACGCCGCTGGTTAGCGAGCCCGCTGTTCTGCCGCGGCCGCTTGTCACCACCACTTCGGACCAAGCCACGATTGGCAAGTCGCTGGTGATCAAAGGTGAAGTCACCGGTTCCGAGTCTTTATATATTGACGGCCGGGTGGAGGGATCGATCAACCTCGCTGGCAATCGCGTAACCATCGGACGCAATGGAGTGGTGGCGGCCAACATCAGCGCGCGGGAAATCGTGGTGCTGGGCAAGGTGCGGGGCAACCTGACGGCGAGTGATCGGGTGGATATCCGCAGCGACGGTTCGCTGACCGGCGACGTGGTGGCGGCGCGCATCTCGATTGAAGACGGCGCCTTCTTCAAGGGCGGCATAGATATCCGCAAGGGCGGGAAAGACGCGAAGATCGAAGAAGTGACAGTGACGAAGAATGTTTCGTCGGCGCCGGAACCGCCGATCACGGTGCGGGCGTAAGAGTCGGCGCTGGCCGCCAAGATTTCGGCTCCAGCCGGTGAATTCGTGCGAGCGAAAGGGCATCCTTGCGATGAGGGTGCCCTTTTAATTTGGGAATAAGATTTCGGCGTAGAGACTCGGCTTGCCACGTCTCTACGGAGAATTTCCTGGTTGGGATTCGGCAATGGTTGCGAAGGGAGCGGATTTTTTCCCGCGCAGGTCGGCGGGCAATTCGGAACGCAATAACCAGAGTCCGGCGGCGACGGCTGCGGCCCAGGTCAAGCTGCCGAGCGCAAAGGCCAGGAGATCGGCGCGGCGGCTGCCATCGAGCGCGATGCCGCGCATGACTGCGTAACTCAACCCGCCGGAAACGGCGCCCACCAGCCCAGCCTTCCCCAATTCTTTCCAGTTCAATCCGCCGAACGGCACCATGCCGCGAAAGTGCAGGAGCGCGGCGATGACTACGGCGTTGGCGGCAATGCCCAGGTCGGAGGCGATGGCCAATCCGGTGACCGACATTGTCCGAAAGAACAGCGCATACATCGGTATGGAAGCGGCGGTAATGATAGTGCTCGCGATCATCGGCGTAAGCGTATTGCCCGAAGCGTAAAACGCGCGGGCGTAGAGCGCCTGGCAGGACCACAAAGCCAGGGAGAGCGAAAACACGAAAAAGTAGAGGGCGGTGGATTTAGTATCGGCCAAGGTGAAGCGCCCGCGGCGATAGACGAGATCGATGAGCGGGAGGGCAATGGCCATCATCCATCCGGTCATCAGCAGAGACGCAGCCGTGATGCGATAGACGGAAGCATTGACGGTGGCGGCGAATTCGTCGAATTTTTTTTCTCCGAAGAGGCGCGAGAAAAAGGGAAGCGACGCCTGGCCGGCGGCTTGCCCGAGAACGGCGATGGGAACGGCGAAAAGACGCTTGGCATAGTTGAGGCGGGCGATGTCGCCGATGCCGCTGGAAGCGAAGTAGCGGAGGATCCAATCGTCGGCAGTGACCAGCGAGACGCCGAGCATAAGCGGGATGGAGAGGCGCACCCACTCGCGGAATGCGGGATTTTTCGTGTCGAACGAAGGCCGGTATCCGATGCCGATTTTGGCTGCGCCGATGGCAGTGATTAAAAATGGCCCGGCAATCATGCCGGCGAGCGCGCCGTAGGCCAGGGACGCGATTCCCATCTGGCGTCCGGCGATCACGCCCCCGGCGATGATGAACACGTTGTAGATCAGCGGACCGAATGCCGGCAGCAGGAACAGACGGTGCGAGAGCAGCACCGCCGAAAGCACCGCGCCCACATAAAAGAAGATCTGCGCCGGGAGAAGGATGCGCGTCAGATGAACGCAAAGCCGCATCTGATCGGGTGTGAAACCGTGAAACATGAGGCCGACGAATTGCGGGGTGAAGATTTCGGCCAGGATGGTGCCGGCGGCGAGCGCCGTGGTCATCACGGTGACGATGATGGAGAATGTTCTCTGCGCATCCCGCTCGCGCTTTTCGGCAAGAAACCGCGTGTAGATCGTGATGAAAGTGATCGAGGCCGTGCCGCCAGCAAGGATGTAGTTGAGCAAGTCGGGCAGGGTGAAAGCGGCGACGTAGGCGTCGGTCAACTTTCCGGCACCGAAAGCGTAGGCGATGTAGGCCTCGCGGACGTATCCGATCACGCGCGAAAGCGTGATGGTTGTCATCAGCAGCAGGGTCGCGGAAAACGCGGTGTGCTGGTGCGACGGGCGGAAAAAACGGAGAAAACGCATCCTTGGCAGATTAACGCATTTTGTAGTCGATTGGAGAGTTATCGGGGGGCTGGAATCGCGTATGGCAATTGGCGAGCATGGAGAGTGCGGGCAACACGCGGGCGGGGGCGCCCGCGCCACACGAATCGCGTTGCTATAATCCCCCTGTGAGTGAGCCTGTCTTGACCACGCCACGAAGCGCCAACTTCCGGCAGGCTGCGCGCGTCCACGGAAGTTTTCTGGCTGCCGCCGAGAAGCGGGTCCTCGTCTGGATGGCTGAACGCATGCCCGCGTGGGTCAATTCCGACCATCTAACCCTCCTCGGCTTTGCCGCTCAAATAGCGACTGGCGTATGCTATGCCCTCGCTGCCCATGATCGCCGTATGCTGCTCGCCGCCATTGTTTGTCTCGCGGTGAACTGGTTTGGCGACAGTCTGGATGGAACTTTGGCGCGCGTGCGCCAGCGGCAGAGACCGCGTTACGGGTTTTACGTGGACCACATCGTCGATTCCATCGGCGCGGTGGCGATGATGGGCGGGCTGGCGCTTTCCGGCTATATGCATCCGGCGATTGCGATTGGGTTGCTGATTGCGTTTCTGTTGCTTTCCATCCAGTCGTATCTGGCGACTTACACGCTCGGCGAGTTTCATCTTTCAATGTGGCGCTTCGGCCCGACCGAGTTGCGCATTCTGCTGGCGGTGGGCAATCTGGCGCTGTTCCGGTGGGCATGGGTAATTCATGGGCGCTTCCGGCTGTTCGATATCGGCGGCGCGATTGGATTGGCCGGAATGCTGACGATGCTGATTGTCATCAGCGTGAAAAACACGGCCCGGCTGTACCGGGAAGAGAGAATTGGATGAGGAGTTCGTGTAGGGACGGGCGCCCTCGCCCGTCCAGGCCGAGCGAAGTTCGGCAGCGTTTTCTGCGCTGGTTTTGAGACGCCAGCTTCTGCCAAGCGGAGTCGAGTTGCCATTCGACCCCGCTTTTCCGCAGAATACTGCTGTAGATTAGGCACTGGACACGGTGGGGTGATGAAATAATGAAATTGAGGCTGGTCAATTTCCCATTCCGATGACAACTTCGACAACAACCAGGTGGGCGGCATGGCGCCGCAAATTCAAGGCGGCGGAGCGGAACGCGCATGGATTGTGGCTAATCCTGAAGGCGGTGGCGGCGACGGACCATCCTCTGCTGGCGCATCTGATCCCGATCCGGCGTTGCAACCTGGCCTGCACGTACTGCAACGAGTTCGACAATTTTTCCCAGCCCGTGCCCACCGAACAGATGTTGCGGCGGGTGGATCTGCTGGGCGATCTGGGCACTTCCGCGATCACGATCAGCGGCGGCGAACCGCTGCTGCATCCGCAACTGGACGACATCATTCACCACATGCGGCAGCGCAGGATAGTATCGGGCCTGATAACGAATGGGTATCTGCTGACCGCGGAGCGCATCCAGCGGTTGAACCGCGCCGGGCTGGAGTGGCTGCAGATTTCGATTGACAACGTCCAGCCCGACGACGTTTCCATGAAAAGCCTGAAGGTGCTCGACCGGAAACTGCAACTGCTGGCCGAGCACGCGGAATTTCACGTGAACATCAATTCCGTGGTGGGCGGAGGAGTGAGCCATCCGCAGGACGCGCTCACCATCGGCCAGCGCGCGCTGGAGCTGGGGTTCAGCTCGACCGTGGGCATCATTCACGACGACTCGGGGCAGGTGCAGCCCTTGAACGACGAAGAACGGCGCGTGTATCGCGAGATGAAGGGACTGGAGAAGCGCAGCTTTACGAGGGTGAATGCGTTTCAGGACAACATCGCGCTGGGGCGTCCGAACCAGTGGCGCTGCCGGGCCGGGGCGCGCTACCTATATATTTGCGAGGACGGGCTGGTGCATTACTGCTCGCAGCAGCGGGGGTATCCGGGCATTCCGCTGGAGAAATATACGCTTGCCGATGTGCGCCGCGAGTTTCATACCGAGAAGCCGTGCGCGCCGCACTGCACGGTATCGTGCGTGCATCAGGTATCGGCGCTGGATGCGTGGCGCGCGCCGCAACAGCCGGCGGCGGCGTCCGAGCCCGCGGGCGGGCTGGTGCGGATCGAGTATTTGTTCTCAGTTCTCAGTTCCCAGTTCTCAGTTTCCAGAATTCGACCGCAGTCATTCCACTCTGCATTTCTTAGCTTTCAAAATTTGTAACATTCGACCCTGGGGGATTCGCCACTCAATCCTAGGGCGTGTCATCAAATTGGATATATGCGGTGAGGAGTAGTTGCCGATAGATTTGCGGGATGGGAGTGCGGCGCTACGGGTTACGGGACGATCAGTGGGAGCGGGTCGAAGGGATGTTGCCGGGTCGAAGGGGTTCGGTGGGCCGTCCGGCCGAGGATAATCGGTTGTTTGTCGAGGCCGTGTTATATCGCTATCGGGCCGGGATTCCATGGCGGGACATGCCGGAACGTTTTGGCGACTTCCGCGTCGTGCATACGCGGTTCAGTCGGTGGGCGAGGCGCGGGGTGTGGAAGAAGTTATTCGAGCATCTGGCGGCGGATGCGGACAACGAATACGCGATGATCGATTCGACCATCGTGCGCGCGCATCAGCACAGTGCTGGGGCGCGTAAAAAGGGGGCTCGGACCAGGCCATCGGACGCAGCAAGGGCGGGTTGAGCACCAAGATTCATGCCACCGTCGATGCCCTCGGCAACCCGACCGGGTTTCATCTTTCGCCCGGACAGGCGTGCGATCTGGAGGGAGCCGACGTGCTGCTGCCGCTGGTGGAGGCCGACATCGTGCTCGCCGATCGAGGCTTCGATGCCGATGAGCGGGTTCTGATTCCGCTGGCGCAGGCGGGCAAAGTGGCGGTGATTCCGCCCAAAGCCAACCGCAAAATCCAGCGCGAATACGACAGGGATCTCTATCAGGCGCGCCACCGGATTGAAAACTTCTTTGCCAAACTCAAACAGTATCGCGCCATCGCCACCCGCTACGATAAAACCGCGCGCAACTTCCTCGCCGCCATCCACCTCGCCGCCACCGTCATTTGGCTCATTTGATGACACGCCCTAGGGGGGTTGCGGAAAAAGTCTGATTTCGCGCCCCAGCCCCTAAAGGGGCGACTGATTCCGAAGGACTTGCGGTATCGCTAAAGCGATACCCTGATACGAACCCGGAGTTTTTCCGCAACCTGCAAGGGGGTTACTGGGAACTGAGAACTGGGAACTGAGAACTGAGAACTGGGAACTGGGAACTGCCCTTAGAACGTCGTGGCCACGGTGAAGCGGAAGGTTTTTCGCGGTTCGCGGAGCGTGTATTTGGAGCCCAGCGTCGATTGCGCCAGGTTATAGGTGTACTGCGCGGCTGCCTTGTACTCGTTGAAGGGAAACATCCAGGGCTGGAATTGGATGGGCGGCGCGGCGCTGCCGTCGAGCCGCATGGCGTTGTAGGCATAATAAATGCGGAAGGGCGCATTGAGGACGGGAAGCATGGTCTGCAATTCGAGTCCGGTGGACATGCGCACAACCCAGTTAGTGCCGGGGACCGGTTTGAGATATTGCGAGAAGTTCGGGAGGCCGTTGGTGCCCGGCTTTGCCCCGCCGACACATTCGTAGCCCGTGGCCGCGTTCAGCGTCGGACAGCCGAAATAGGTGTTCTGCAGGGTTGAGAACTCGGCCTGGCTGATCTGCAACTGTGAGGTGCGCAGGATGGGATCGGTGCCCACATCGACAAAGGGCGCAATGGCGACCGGGCCGGCGATGGTGATGCGGTATTCAAAGTTGCCGTGGAGGCTGAGATCGCCGCCGGGAGTCACGATTTGCTGGTACGGGACCGGGATATTAAAGCAGTTGCTTACGCATCCTCCCGAGGTATTGGTCTGCGCCGGAAAATTCGGATTGGCGGGAACGAGCGATCCGTCGGGGTTCCTGAGGGGGACGTTCTGGACGCCGGGCAGGTAGGCGAGGGGAGAAACCATGCGGATGTCGAAGCCGCGCAAATCGTTTTCGCCGCCCAGGTAGGCGCGTTCAAAGGGCGGGGCAACGATGCCGCCATAGCCCGTGATAAACGAAGCCTGCAGGTTATAGCCCACGGCATTGCGGCGTTTCTGGACAGGGAAAAACTGCTTGAACTGGACGATGGGCCGGATGGTGTGGACGGTGCCGCCGATGCCGGCAAACTCGCCGCCGAGGAACAGGCTCTTGCCATGGTGGGGCGAGTACAGCGAATCCAGCGTGTTGATGGTGAAGCTGGGCGTGATCTTGCTGGTGACGATGCCGTTGAGCGCGTTGGGGCCGGTGATGCCCCGGAAGTTAAGGTTCTCGAACAATATCTTGGAGGCGTTGCTGACGGCGACCAGCGAGGAGCGGTCGAAGGAGTAGCTGATGCCAAAACGCTTGAAGGAGCGGTGCAGCGGATAACTTAAGCTGACGCTCAGGCCGGTGCTGGACTGCGAGTAGTTCTGCAGGTTCTGCTGGTAGACCGAGGGCAGGTTCAGGTTCTGTCCAGTGGCAATGGCATACTGCCGGGCCTGGTCATAGCTGATCTTCCGCATGTAGACGTTGAAGCCGGCCTGGATGGGGCGGTCGAACAAGTAAGGTTCGGTGAACCCGAACATCAGATCGCGCTGGCGGGAGCCGACGCTGGCCTGCACCGAGAGCGTCTCGCCCAAGCCAAGAAAGTTGTTGGTGCTGTAGCTGAGGCCGACAAAAGCGCCGGCCAGGCCGCTGACGCCGCCATTCAGTCCGATGCTGTTCTTGCCTTTTTCCTTCACTTTCAAGGTGAGATCGACGGTGCCGGCCTTTTCATCGAGGTGGCGCTCGGTGGTATTGGGATCGTCGGGCTTGAGCTGCTCGAAATAGCCGAGCTGGTTCAGGCGCAGCAGGCTCAGCTCCCAGAATCGCGAGTTGTAGATCTGGCCTTCTTCCAGCGCGATTTCGCGGCGGATGACTTTGTCGCGGGTGGTGGTGTTGCCCTGGAACTCGATGCGGCGCACATAGAATTGCTTGCCTTCGTCCACGTCGATGGTCAAATCCACCGTCTTTTTCTCGTCGTCGAAATGGGTGTCGGGAACGGAAGTGAAGTTGATGTACCCTTCCCCGCCGTAAGCTTTGCGCAGGTTCTCCAGGCCCTTGGCGACTTTCTCGCGGCTGAAAATGTCGCCGTCCTTGATGGGGAAAAGGTTGCGCAGGGCGGCGTTGTTGCGGATGGCTTTGTTGTTTTTGAAAGTGATGGAGCCGAGGCGGTAGCGATCGCCCTCCTCGATGGGCATGGTGATATCGACGGATTTCCCCACGCCGGACTGGAGCAGCGGGACGTGCAGGCCCCTGTGCCCGGTATCGTGGATGTCGGTCTTGGGCTCGTCGACCAGCACCTTGAAGTAGCCGCGGTTTTGGAACTCGGCGCGGACACGTTCGGTGTCCTCTTCGAGCTTGGTGGCGTCGTAGGTCTTGGCCAACAAGTTCTCCAGAAAGATGGAGTGCGGGACGCCGATGGGCTTGAGGTTCTTCATGGCCGCGCGCAGCGTGCGGTCCTTGACGTGCCGATTGCCCTGGAAGCGGATGTGCCCAACCTTGACCTTGGGCCCCTCTTTGACGACGAAGGTGATGGCGACGGCAGAGGGCGGAATGGGGCGGACTTCGGTGCGGAGGGTGGCGAACTGACGCCCGTGCTCGGCGAGCAGTTGTTTCAAAACGACTTCGGCCTTCTTGACTTTGGTGGGATCGTACTGGCTCTCGACCGAGAGCGCGACCTTGCGCTCCTTGAAGCGGTCGAGCACGTCGCTGGTGGAAACCGCGCTCAGGCCGCTGTAGTTGATCTCGCGGATGGTGGGCCGCTCTTTGACGTAGATGTGGAGGACCCAACCTTTGGCGGCTTGTTCGCGCTCAATGCGGATGTCCTCGAAGTAGCCCGTGTTCCAGAGAGCGTTGAAGTCGCGTTCAATGGCGGCGGTGTCGTAAACGTCGCCCGCCTTGGTGAAGATGCGGGCCCGGACCGTGTCGGCCGGAATGCGATGGTTGCCATGGATCCTGATTTCGACGATGAGGTCCTGCTGGGCGAGGGCCGGGGCAGCCAGGAAGATAAGAGCGAGCATAACGAGGAGCCGATTCCAGACGGAGTTGTGCGTCCAGGCTCTTGTGGCGGAAGAAGATGGAGACCGGGTTGCGTCTCGCTGCGGGCCCATGTCGTGGCCCAGTCCCGGAACCCGCACAGGGATGCTATTATGCCGACGATGAATCGCAACTACCTCGGAAAACTGGAGTCAGGAAAACGCTAATTATACGGTAGAGAGTGCGAGCCGTCCAAGGCGAAGAAAATCGTTCTTGGCTTTTAGCTCTTGGCTTTTAGCTAAAAGCCAAAGGCCAAGAGCGGCTTCGATCTTCGATTCGCCGCGAAAAGTCTCGCCCGAAAAAGTTTCACCTCAACAGAGACGGGAACGAACGCCGCCGCGTTGCCCGGGGCGGAAAAGTTTTTCTGAGATTAACGGCCCGTGGTAAAAGTGAAATTCTGTTCTTCAACTCTCTATTCACCAGATTTTGTCATCCCGAGCGCAGCGAGGGATCTGTAGTTTGCCGCGAAAATGCAGATCCCTCCCCCTCGGCTACGCTCGGGGTCGGGATGACAAAATCATAGAAAGTTTGGCGCGCACTACTCCCCGATTCTTGCCCCGTTTCTCCAGACAAATGGAGACGCGGCAAGCCGCGTCTCTACGGGAAATTTATTTGAACTCCAGCACTTCTTTTTCTTTCGCCTTGCTCATCTCTTCCATCTTCTTGATTTCGTCGTCGGTGAGCTTCTGGATTTCGTCGAGCGCGCGCTTCTCGTCGTCCTCGGCGATTTTCTTGTCTTTCATGGCCTTCTTGATGGCCTCGTTGCCGTCGCGGCGGACGTTGCGAATGGCGGTGCGGTGCTCTTCGAGAATGCGGTGCAGGTGCTTGACCATGTCTTTGCGGCGCTCTTCGGTGAGCACGGGCACGGGCACGCGCACCAGCTTGCCGTCGTTCATTGGATTGAGGCCGAGGTCGCCGCTGCGGATGGCCTTTTCGATCGCCCCCATCTGCGAGGGATCGAAGGGCTGCACGGTGATCATTTGCGGCTCGGGCGCGTGGATCTGCGCGATCTGGTTGAGCGGCATCTGCGAGCCGTAGTAATCCACCGAAACCGTGTCGAGCATGTGCACGTTGGCGCGCCCGGTGCGGGTCGCGGCCATTTCGCGGCGGAAGTCTTCCACCGCTTTATCCATGCGCGTCTTCAGGTTTGCGAAAACTTCTTTCAGGGCAGGATGAGCCATCTTTTCAGCTCCCAAACATAGCGAGATTGGAACCGTGAATTATAAACCCAAGGGCAGTTGCCAGTTGCCAGTTGCCAGAAGAACCCCGGATTTGATCACTGGCAACTGGGAACTGGCAACTGGCAACTGTTTTCTACGCGCTGACCCGCGAGCCGATCTTTTCCCCGAGCACGACGCGGCGGATATTGCCGCGCTGGTTCAGGTTGAAGACGATGATGGGCAGATCGTTGTCTTTGCACAACGAGATGGCGGTCGAATCCATCACCTTGAGGCCCAGCTTCAGCACGTCCATGTAGGTGAGTTGCGAAAACTTCTTGGCGTCCTTCACCTTCATCGGATCGGCGTCGTAGATGCCGTCCACTTTGGTGGCTTTGAGGATGGCGTCGGCCTTGATTTCCATGGCGCGCAGCGAGGCGGCCGTGTCGGTCGAGAAATAAGGATTGCCGGTGCCGCCGGCGAAGATGACAACGCGTCCTTTTTCCAGATGCCGGATGGCGCGGCGGCGGATAAAAGGCTCGGCCACCTGGTTCATCTCAATGGCCGTCTGCACGCGGGTGAATACGTTCTGCTTTTCGAGAGCGTCCTGCAAGCGCCAGCGCGTTGATGACCGTGGCCAACATGCCCATGTGATCGGCGGAGACGCGGTCCATATCCTTGGCCTGGTCGGCAACGCCGCGAAAAAAATTGCCTCCGCCCACGACGATGGCCATCTGGATGCCGAGACGTGTGCACGTCGGCAAGTTCTGCGGCGATTTCGTGGATGCGTTTGGTATCGACGCCAAAGCCTTGATCGGCCGCCAGGGCTTCGCCGGAGAGTTTCAGAAGAATGCGTTTGAAGATGGGAGTTGGCATGAAAACTTGAGTGTAGCACTGCCACGGCGGTCCCAATTGCCGCGCCGGGGCTGCTTCCAGGACATTGGGCAGGCGAGAGTGGAGTCGTTCGGCCAAGACAAATTGCCCGTCAAAGCAGAAAATCGACGTACTGACGTGGTATAGTCAAGGTAAGTACGCGGGAGATCGTCATGCCGAAGGAAGCTGTTTTCACGGTTAAGCTGGAATCCGATTTACGCGATGCCTTTGCCGCCGAAGCGGCGGCGACCCACCGTCCGGCATCCGAACTGGTGCGCGAATTCATGCGCGAGTTTATCCAACGCCAACGCGAGGCCCGGGAACATGATGCCTGGTTCCGTGCCAAGGTAAAGGAGGCCATGGACGATCCGCGGCCGGGCATCCCGCATGATGTGGTGATGGATCAAACCCGCGCCATCATCGACCGGATCGTGGCCGAAAGGCCGAAAGGTGAAGGCAGAAAGTGAGGATCGAGTGGCACCCCTGGGCGCGCACCGATCTTGCCGAGTTGGTGGAGTACATCGCAACCGATAACCCTGCGGCTGGTTATCGCGTTCATGACGACATCCGGAAACAAACCGGTCTGTTGGCGATTTACCCGGAAATTGGCCGTCCGGGCCGCGTCCGCGGCACCCGTGAGTTGGTAATTACGGGAACACCTTACATCGCCGCCTATCGTTTCGCAGGGGACGTAGTGACGGTCTTGCGTCTATTGCATGGCGCGCGCCAATGGCCGAAAAAGCTGTGACCCGCGTTACTCTGCCTTCGGTTCCGCGGCCGGCTTGGTGCTGACGAAGGCGATGTCGCGGTTGCGTCGCCGACTTTGAAGCGGGCGTAGCGGCGGACGGCGATGTTCTCGCCCAGCTTGCCCACCTTGGCGGCGATCAAGCTGCGCGATGCTGATGGTCTGGTCTTTGATGAAGGGCTGTTCGAGCAGGCAGACCTCTTCGTAGAACTTTTCCATCTTGCCGGCGACCATCTTCTCGGCGATGTTCGCGGGCTTGCCGCTGGCTATCGCCTGAGCGAGGTAAATGTCTTTTTCGCGCGCGAAGGCTTCCGGCGTCACGTCCTCTTTGCGGACGAACTTTGGGTCGCTGGCCGCGATGTGCATGGCGATGTCGTGGACCAGTTCCTTGAAGTCCTCGGTGCGGGCCACGAAATCGCTTTCGCAGTTGACTTCGACCAGCACGCCAATCTTGCCGCCGGCGTGAATGTAGCTGGCTACTGAACCTTCGCTGGTCACACGCGCCGCTTTCTTGGCCGCGACCGACACACCCTTCTTGCGCAACACGACGATTGCCTGTTCCATGTCGCCTTTGGCTTCGGTCAGGGCCTGCTTGCAGTCCATCATGGGCGCTCCGGTCTTTTCGCGGAGTTCTTTTACCTGTGCAGCGGAAATGTTTGCCATAGTCGTACTCATAAAACCTCAGGTTTCAAAGTTTCAGGGTTTCAAAGTTTCAAGGAGAACCAGCCGGCGGACCAATCGGAGGGGTCAATCGAGGTTGCAACCTTGAAACTTTGCAACCTTGCAACCTTGAAACCTGTATTTTGCTAGAACCGGCGCGTCTCGGCCTGCAACTCGTCAACGTCTTCCGTGACGGCCGAGGGGCGCTTGCGCGTGCCCTGGCCCAGCACATCTTCCATGCGGATTTCTTCGCCTTCAGGCGCCTCAGCAGGATCGGCAGTTGCGCCTTCCGCTGCGGCTTCGGCGAGCGGACGCTCGACGCCCGGAATTTCAACTGGCGGCGCAGGCTCCGCCGCCGCTTGAATGTCCGCCGTCTGCTTGTCGTCCCTGGCATGGACGCCCTCGGCAATCGACTCGGAAATCTTCGAGGTGAACAGCCGGATCGCCCGCAGCGCATCGTCGTTGCCCGGGACCACGTAATCCACTTCGCTGGGGTCGCAATTCGTGTCGACCACGGCGACCACCGGAATGCCCAGCTTGCGCGCTTCGCGCACGGCGATCTGCTCTTTGTTGGAATCGATGACGAAAATCGCATCCGGCAACCGCGTCATGTTCTTGATGCCGGCGAGATTGGCCTGTAAGTGCTTGCGCTCGCGCTCGAGCTTGATCACTTCCTTCTTGGGAAGCAGATCGTAGCGGCCGTCGGTGGCCATGTCGTCGAGTTCCTTGAGCCGCTTTACGGATTTCTGCACCGTGACCCAGTTGGTCAGCAGGCCGCCCAGCCAGCGCTGGTTCACGTAGAACATACCGCAGCGTTGCGCCTCTTCGGCAATAGCGTCCTGCGCCTGGCGCTTGGTGCCCACGAAGAGCACGATCCTGCCATCGGCGGCCAGGTCTTGCACAAATTTCGACGCTTCCTTGAACATCTTCAGCGTCTTCTGCAGATCGATAATATAGATGCCGTTGCGCTCGCCAAAGATGAACTCCTTCATCTTCGGGTTCCACCGCTTCGTCTGGTGCCCGAAGTGAACGCCCGCTTCGAGCAACTCCTTCATCGTAATGTTCGCCAATCAACCTCCTCAGTTGGTCTGCATCCGGCGTGAGTCAGTTGCCAGTACCCAGTTGCCAGTTGCCAGTGAAAATCACTGGTCACTGGCGCCTGGCAACCGGCAACTGCATTTCCGGATTGCCATTCCCGTCCACCCCGCCTCAGGGAGAGGTGGGCGGATGAATTGAACACCTAAAATCAGTACCCAGTACCCAGTTGCCAGTGCCCAACACCCGGTTCTTCTGGGTACTGGCAACTGGGTACTCGATCTTATCTCTTCGAGAACTGGAAGCGCTTGCGTGCGCCCTTCTGGCCGTACTTCTTGCGTTCTTTGGCGCGCGGGTCGCGCGTCACCATGCCTTCGGCCTTGAGCTTCTGGCGCAGTTCCGCGTTGAACTCCATGAGCGCGCGGGTAATGCCGAGGCGCACGGCATCGGCTTGTCCGGCGATTCCGCCGCCGCACACGTTCGCCAGCACGTTGAAGCTGGCCGTGGTCTCGGTCGACACCAGCGGCGACTTCGCGCTGATGCGCTGCGAGGGCGTCACAAAATATTCATCGAATGCTTTGCCGTTGACCTTGAACTCGCCGCTGCCGGGGCGAAGAAAAACACGCGCGATCGCCGTCTTGCGTCGTCCGGTCCCGTAGTATTGAACTAGTTCTGCCATGGTTAGCTTCGAGCCGCGAGCTTCGAGCTTCGAGCACCCCCGTGCCCGAAGAATGAAGCGTCTGGCTTATCGACCTTTCCGAAAAAATCTGAAATCAGTCTTGCTCGCGGCTCGCAGCCCGTAGCTCGCGGCTACCCTACGCCAGCAGCTTCTTCTCCGGCTTCTGCGCCTGGTGCGGATGCTTGTCGCCGCGGTAAACCTTCAGCTTGGTAAACATCTGCTTGCCCAGCTTGTTCTTGGGAAGCATGCGCGACACGGCGTCTTCAATCACCAGCTCCGGCTTGCGGACCATGCGTTTCTTCATTTCTTCCGAGCGCAGTCCGCCGGGATATCCAGTGTAATGTTGATAGAGCTTGTGATCGGCCTTCATGCCGGTGATCTTGATTTTTTCGGCGTTGATGACGATCACGTGGTCGCCGGTGTCGATAAACGGCGTGTACTTGGGGTTCTCTTTGCCGATCAAAATGCGGGCCACGCGCGAGGCGAGGCGCCCGAGCGGAAGTCCGCTCGCATCCACCACCAACCACTTGCGCGCAATATCTCCCTGTTTCGGGAAATAAGTTGACATCGGAAATCTCCCAGAACTTAACGAACGCCAATCATGAAGACCGCTGAGTGCCCTAAGCAATATCCATCCACGCAGAACGCGCGCTAGGTGTTCCAGGCGGGCAGCCGCAGGACTTCCAAAGGCTTTTAGAATAGCCCAGCGCCAACGCGCTTGTCAACGAAGTACTCG
>CAVYVX010000010.1:0-600780 GCA_963772155.1 uncultured Acidobacteriaceae bacterium
CGGCGTTGCTGACGGGCTGCTCGCGGAACGCCGACGCCCGCAAGCGTAAATACCTGGAAAGCGGCCAGCGCTACTTCGACAAAGGCCAGTACCGGCAAGCCGAGATTCAGTTCGAGAACGCCATCCAGGTCGATTCGCATTTCGCCGATGCCCACTACAAGCTGGCGCAGGCGGCCATGAAGCTGGAGCAATGGCCAACCGCCTACCAGGAGCTGACGACCACCCTCCAACTGCAGCCGGACCAATATTCCGCGCACCTGGACATGGGCAATCTGCTGATGATGGGCCTGCAGTTCAGGGACGCCAAGGGGCACCTGGATCTGCTCGCGCAGAAACAGCCCAACAACCCCGACGTCTTTATCGCGCGCGCCAACTACTACGCCGGCACCAATAACAGCACGGAGGCGCTGGCGGAGATGCAGAAAGCCCTGCGGCTCGACCCCAGCCGCGCCGACTCCTATCTGAATATGGCCATGCTCCAGTTGCGCGGGTCACAGTGGGACGCGGCCGAGGCGGACTTTAAGAAGGCCGTCGAACTCAGCCCCAAGTCCACCAATGCGCTGGTCTCCCTGGGAAACTTCTACCAGACGCGCGGGCGGTTCCCCGAGGCCGAGCAGTGGTTCCGGCGAGCGATTGAGAACGCGCCGGACGACCCCGGCCCCAGAATCTCTCTTGCCAGCCTCTACATGGCCGAGAACAAGCTCGGCCAAGCCGAGGACTTCCTGCGCCAGTCGAAGAAGGATTTCCCGAATAATTCCGTGGGTTACCGCATGCTCGGCGATTTTTATTTTTCCAATAACCAGCTCGACAAAGCCACCGAAGAGTATGCCGCGCTTTACCGGGGCCATCCCAAGGACATGGTGGTCAAGAAGAATTACATTCAGCTGCTGATCCTGAAAAACCAGCTCGACGAAGCCCGCAAGTTAAATAATGAACTGGTGAAGGCGCAGCCGGACGATGAGGACACCCAGGTTTACAAGGGCGAGATCGAGATCCGCAGCGGCAGGGCCGACGACGCCTTCAATACGCTGCAAACCGTGTTGAAGAACGATCCCAATAACGCCGTGGCGCATTACCAGATGGGCCTGGCATTGGACCAACTGGGCAACCTGGACCGGGCAGACGCCGAGTGGCGCACCGCGGTCCGCCTGCGTCCCGACATGGTGGAAGCGCACCGGGCGTTGGCGGCCGTTGCCATTCACCGCAACGATCCCGCGGATCTCGCGCAGCAAGCCGACCAGATCGTCGCCTTGCAGCCCGCCGCTCCCGACGGATACCTGTTGCGCGCCGTCGCGGATATCGATCGCAAGGAGTACGCAGCCGCGGACGAGTATATTCATCGCTCTCTGGAAAAACAGCCCGGCAATCCTGCGGCCTATGTGCAACTGGGCAATCTGCGGATGGCGCAGAACCAGTTTGCCGAAGCGCAAAAAGCCTACCAGCAGGCGCTCGATCGCGACCCAAATTCCGCCGACGCGTTGGGCGGCGTGCTCAACACAGCCATGGCCCAAAAGCAGCCGGACCAGGCCATTGCTGCGGCCAAAGCGCAACTGTCCAGGTATCCCGGCAACGCCGCGTTTCACGTCATGCTGGGCCAACTTCTAATGGAACAGAAAAAGGACCCAGCGGCGGCGGAAGCGGAGTTCCTGCAAGCCTCACGCTTGGATAAGAAGAACAGCGAGGCCATGGTCAAGCTGGGGCTGGCGCAGAGCGCGCGCGGCGCCGTGGATGAGGCGCTGCGGACTTATCTCGAGGGCTCGAAGACCAATCCCAAGGAGGTCGCTTTCTACCTGCTATCGGGCAGTATTTATGAGAGCAAGCAGGATTGGGAACACGCCAAGCAGCAGTACCAGAAGACGCTTGAGATTCAGCCGGACAACCCTTTGGCCTCGAACAACCTGGCCTACGTGCTGCTGGAGCATGGCGGCAACGTGGACGTGGCCTTCGCCATGGCGCAGACTGCCCGGCGTCTGCTTCCCGATAACCCATACTCCGCCGACACCATGGGTTGGGCTTTTTACCACAAGCACATCTATACGTCCGCCATCAACATGTTCCAGGAAGCCGTGCAAAAGGAGCCGGAAAGCGCCCTCTTCAACTTCCACCTGGGACTCGCTTATGCCAGGAACGGCCAGGCCGCGCTGGCCCGTCAACAACTGGACCGCGTGCTAAAGGTCAGCCCGGATTTCCCGAATCTCGACCAACTGCGACGGGCAATCGCCGAGATCAAGAAGTAGGGAGTCGTCTGGCTGTCGCGGCAAGTCCTTTCCCTACACCGGCAGTTCTTCCTGCATCCATCCGCCCGCGCTCCCAACTTTGGCGTCCCCCGCAAGATCCAGTACCAGCTTTTCTAATACCAATCTTTTGCTGGGAGGACTCGATCGCAGCGCCAGATCGGCTTTCGCCACCAGGCGAATGGCGCGCGTCAATTCCCGCTTCGATTTATAACGCCGCGCTTGGCGGATGATATCGTCGGCGGCAAACGGCGGCACGCGAAAGCCCTGCCACAATGCCGCCCACAGCATGCGCTGGTCGCGCACGTTGCGCTCCCGGATGACCAGCATCTGGCGAAAAGTTTTGGCCAGCATAAAAAGTTGGCCGATGGCCGCGTCCTCTCCATCGCCCGTCGAAAGCAGCACATCGAGCACTTCGAGCGCGCGCGCGATCTTTTGCGGAAATCGCATCGGTCAATTCATAAAGTGAGCGCTGTTTCGCGGCCAGCACCATGGTCTCGACATCGGCCAGCGCGATTTTTTTCTTTTCGCCGGCGTACAGAATCAGCTTCTCCAGTTCATTGGAGACCGTCATCATGTCGCCGCCCAGCGCGTCCACCAACTCGCGCGCCCCGTCGGCGTCGATCTTGACCCCGCGCGTGGCGCAGTATTCGCCAATCCAGCGCACGGCTTCGCCTTCTTGCACGCGCGACAATTCGACAATGCCGCAGAACGGCCCCATATCCTCGCGGATCTTCTGGTAACGGTCTTTGTCCGTCATCTCCATGCGGCGGGCGTCGGCGGGAATGGCGATGTGATCGGCCACAAACACCAACAGCGCGTCGGGATTGGGATTTTTGCAGTAGGCTTCAATGGCCCCGATTTTTTCCGCATTGGAGCTTGAGCCGCGGCCAAACAACGTCTTCACCCCGCGCACGAAGAACACCTGAAACGGCGCCATCAGCGAGCGGCGTGCGGGCGCGGTCCAGAACTTCGGTCAGCGAAGTCTCGGCCAGGTCGAACTCAAACAAGCCGAAGTCGCGCGCCTCGGGCGCGACCAGGTGCTCCAGAATGGCATCGCGGCAGCGCTTGCGGAAAAACGCTTCGTCGCCCACCAACACATAAGCCGGCTTCAGCTTGCGCGACTCCAGTTCGGAGAGAAAGCGGTCGGCTTGGCTGAAGGCGCGCATCGCCATCAGTACGCCTCCAGAATGTTGGCCACCAGCGTCCGCGCGAAATCCCGCGACAGCCGATCGACGGCGGGAGAGTCTTCCTGAAAAAAACTGGGAAGATCACTCGAGATTTCGTATTGATCGTGAAAAAGGTAGGAAGGGTTCTCGAACAGCACTTTACCCTGGCGGTCGGTCAGCGTCACCTGAACGCTCACGGTGACCAAAGCGCTGACGGCGCGTCCGGACGTGGAATCGTAGACCAGTGGGTTCGCCGACGCCGATAACACGGTCGCTTTCAGCACCGCATCCGCGTCGCCATTCGCTTCATGAATCACCCGGTACTGCGTGCGGGCATTGAATTCGCGCACCACGGCGTCGGTCAGGAGTTGCTCGATGCGAAAGGTTTGGCTGTGGCTCACGAAGCCGGGAATCGCGATGGTATGGATATTCTGCGGCAGTTCGGCCGCGTTTCCGGCCTTGTGATAGCCGCAGCCGGTCGTCGTAAGTGGCAGGGTCAGTGCCAGGCAAACTGCGAGCGCAAGCGCGTGCGTGAAAACTGGTTTCCGTGTAATTTGGCGGAACAAGGCGCCGGACAACCCAGCCCCGGAGGGGCGCGCCAGCTTAGCCCAGCGATTTATCGCTGGGAAAAGCGTCAAAAATGATTCAAGTCCCGGAGGGACGACCAAGTTCTCACGCGCACGCTGAATCGCTGCGACACTCCAACTCACGCGCGAGACCGAATTTTTTCGCAGCCTGTTCGTCCCTAAGATCATTGAATCCGACCTCATTGAATTTGACCTCGCGGGCGGGATGCGGTCATGCTCTCGGCGCATTCGACCGCAGTCGCAGCGGCCACGCGCAGGTTGTCGGTCGTCGCCCAAACCAGACGCCGTTCTTGCGATTGGCGTCGGCGCTGAGCGAGACCAGGATGTCTTCCTGCCCGGCCGCGCTCACGTTGGTGGGCGCGTCCTCCATAGGCGCAGCTGCGGCGCGGCCGCAGACCACTACGTGCTCTCCCGCCAGCGCCTCGGAAAAATCCCCAATCGCAACCGGCTTCTCCATCTCCAGATAAACGGAAAAGGCGTGGCCATGGAAAACGGGCGCCTGCAGCACCTGCAACGCAGGCTCGGTTGCGCCGCGAGCAATCTGCCGGTAGTGCTTCCCGATTCGTTTCGACACAGTTTCCAGCGACAATTCCGATCTCCGGCCGTAGCGCGCCACCAGGTTGAAGGCCACCTGGATGTCGAAAACATTCTTCGGCAACTCCTGGAAGGAAAGCAGATTCACGGTCTGTTCGTGCAGCTCATCCAGGCCCTTCTGGTCGTTTTCGGACGCCGGTTCAAATACGGTCGCAACCATGCGTTCGATTTTGGCAGCCTCCGCGCTGCGTAAAGCGAGCAACGCCAGGACCGTCGCCGCGGGATGGGCCACGACCACCGGGCCCGGCTGCAACTCCGGCGTCACGGGCTGGCCGGTCTGGCGCTCGATCCAGGGCGAGCGGACGGACGCTCCCTCCTCCTCTTCGAGCGCGAACGAGGCGTCCACGATGGTATTGCCCAGGTCGCGCGCCACCTTCCAGTTATCGCGCGTGGAGCGCGGGTCGGACGCGAAGAAGACGAAGTCCACGCGCTCGAATTGTTCCGAACGGACGCTCTGGATAAAGCTGATCTCGTCGCCCGCCGCTTCCAGTTGGCCGAGCGACTCGTCGTCGTCAAGCAGCCGTACATCGACCGCGGGGAAATTCCGCTCGCGCAGAACGTCGGCAATCTCTTTTCCCTTGAGCGACGCCGCGCCCACGATCGCCACCCGATAAAGGCTCGTGCCGCGGAGATCGGAAGGCAGGCCGGCGGATTTCAGAATGGGTGTCATGCGCTGTGCGGCGCCTCTCTGTCAACCGGAGGCGCGGGCGGAAGTTCGGGCGGAAGTTCGGACGAACGTGCGGACGAACTCTTGCCCCGGAAGATCCACTGCAAGCGCCACAAAACCCCGGAAGCCATGTACAGAATCGCGATGACGAAAAGCACCGGCCGGGAAAAGTGCCAAATCAACGCGATCAGTACGGCGATCAGAATAATCAGGCGGAAGGGATGGCGCGAGCGGAAGTCAATGTCCTTGAAGCTGTAGAAGCGCCAGGTGCTGACCATCAAATAGCCGACCACGACGACCATCAGCAACCAGCTCATCGCCGCCCACCAGGAAGTCAGGGGCTCGCCGCCGGAGTAGTGGACGATGGCCGCAATCACTCCCGCGCCCGCCGGAATCGGCATGCCCACAAAGTACTTCTTCCCCGGACGTCCCGGATTCGACGGCTCCGGATTCTTCGCAATGTTGAAACGCGCCAGACGGCTGGCGCCCGCCATGAGGAACGCGAAGCAGGCCACCGACCCC
This sequence comes from uncultured Acidobacteriaceae bacterium, assembly GCA_963772155.1. Lineage (GTDB taxonomy): Bacteria > Acidobacteriota > Terriglobia > Terriglobales > Acidobacteriaceae > Acidiflorens. The sequence continues at coordinate 5,774 of CAVYVX010000010.1, forward strand.
AGTTCGGTAATTTTTACACGCAAATCGGGCGCAATGACCATCGGCAAAAGATGAAAACCCCACATCCAGGCAAGCAGCGCCGGGGCAACGCCGAAGGCGATTACGTCGGCCAGCGAATCGAGCTCCCTGCCAAAATCGCTGGCCGTGTGGGTCATGCGCGCGATGCGGCCGTCCAGACCGTCAAACAATACGGCAAAGCCGATGGCCTTGGCGGCGAAGTCCAAGTGCCAGGTCTCGCCCGAACTGGCATGTACAACCTGGAGAATGGCGTAGAACCCGGCCGCGATGTTTGCCGTGGTAAACAGCGAGGGCAGTATGTACATGCCCTTGCGCAATTTTCCGCGCGGACGGTCCGATTCACGACGATGCTGTGTCAGTTCTTCCATGCTCCCAGTTCTTTCATTTCAACCAGCCTCGCGCTCCCCGGTTCTGCGCCAAAAGCCTTCAGCGGCATTCTTCGTGTAGAGACGCGGCTTGCCGCGTCTCCGTTCGTACATTCGGCGTTTGCACAGGCGGCAGAAGCGCCAGGATCGTCGCTCCTCCCTTGACGCGATCTCCGGGCCTTACCTGGATGGCGGCATCGCCATCGAACAGCACATCCACGCGCGAACCAAACTTGATGAGCCCAACCCGCTGGCCGCAGGCTACATGGTCTCCGACCTTCAAGTTGAAGATAATACGCCGTGCGATCAGGCCGGCGATCTGCTTGAATATCACGGTACGGCCTTGGCCTTCCACGGTGACGATGTTCTGCTCGTTCTCTTCCGCCGAATGCGCTCCCATGGCGTTGCGAAATTTGCCACGCTGGTAGCGCACGTCGCGGATCACGCCGGCAATCGGCGAGCGGTTCACATGCACATCGAAGACGCTCAGAAAAATGCTGATGCGGCTGCGCGAAGTTCCGCCAGCTCCGTCCGAAGCCACGACCGAAACATCGGTCACCTTGCCGTCGCCCGGAGAAACTACGGCCCCATCGAGCGTTGGAATCTGGCGCTCGGGATCGCGAAAGAACCACAAAAGAAAAGCTGCCAGCAGCAGCACAGGGACGGCGTAAGGCCAAGCCGCCAACCATGCGATCAGGCCCGCAGCGAGAAGGCAGCCCACACCGTAGAAGTAGCCGTCACGCACCATAGGAATTTAGTCAGGACAATTATATGGCGGAAGTCGTTTGGCCGTTCGCTGTTCGTCGTTCGCTGATCGCTATTTGCTGGAAAATACTCGATGGACACGCTAACCGCGAATAGCGAACGACGAACAGCGAACGATGCACCCCGGATTCTAATAAATTCAATAAAAAAAGGCGCTTAGAAGCGCCTGTTTGGATGGCATAGGTCGAGTAAAGCCCTGCATTTTTCGAGGATTCAGGCCCACTTGCCGAGTCTGGCCGATCTGCCGCTCTAATTTGCCGCTCTAGGCGGACTGCCGTTGCGCCTGCTGCTCCAGCGTCAGCATCTGGTCTTTGAGGCGCAGTTTTAGTTTTTTCAGCCGCACTTCTTCCAGTTTTTCGTCGTCGGTGAGGTATCGCTTCTGGGTGAGGGATTCCAGCCGTTGGGAATATTGCGAGTGCTCCTGAACCAGCCGCTGGAACTCATCATGGCCGGTCAGGAGTTGGTCTCTTGCAGTCAGCATCCTTGCTAGACCTCCTGCTATTTATTGCCGCAAAATTACAAGCTAGCACAGGGACCGGCGGCGTTCAATGAGATTTCACAGAGAGATTTCCACCATCGTCAGAGGGCGGCGGGGTACGAAAGTTCCACCGCAGATGGTGCAGAAACCAGTGCCGTGACCGCGTGATTGTTACTACGGTCGATCCATTTTTGTTGGTGGAGCGCCGGGCGTCCCCGCCCGGCGGGACGGGCGAGACGCCCGTCGCTCCACCGTATGACTCATCACGCGGTCACGGTACTAGAATCGGTTTACAATCACATTGCGGCGTTCGGGTAGCGCCGTCCGCGCCGCGGAGCATCGCATGAGCTGCGCCGCCAATTCCGCCGGCTCCACGCTTCCTCCGCTGGGGGAAGAGGAGATCGCTCGCCGCGTGGCGGCGGAGAGATTGCGGCTGGAGCAGGCCGCCGGGCTCGTCGAGGCGCCCATCCAGCACTTCCACCGCCCCGTGGAGCGGCCCTTCACCGCCGAAGAACGCGACCGCACGACCATTCTTTTCGGAGGCTTCACCTGGAAACACGAGCGCTTCATCGAAGCCGTGTTTCGCGGCTGCGGCTATCGCTTCCAGATGTTGCCCAACCCCAACGTGGCCGCCTTCCAGACCGGCAAGGAGTATGGCAACAACGGCCAGTGCAATCCGACTTACTTCACCGTCGGCAACCTGATCGAGTTCCTGCGCTCGCTCGAAGCTCGCGGTCTCTCGCGCCAGGAAATCCTCGACCATTACATTTTTTTCACCGCCGGCTCCTGCGGGCCTTGCCGCTTCGGCACCTACGAGTCGGAGTACCGGATGGCGCTCGAAAACGCGGGCTTCGGGGGTTTTCGCGTCCTGCTCTTCCAGCAGGACCATGGCATCAATGCCATGACCGGCAATACCGGCCTGAAATTTTCGGTTGACCTCGGCATGGGCCAGCTCAACGCCATCAACCTGGGCGATGTGATCAACGACCTGGTTTACCAGATTCGTCCCTACGAGGTTGTTCCGGGCGCAACCGACCAGGCCATTAAGGAAGTCGTGGACCAACTCAGCGATTTTCTGGAGCACCGCAAGCGTTACGAAATCCTCGAAGAGCGCGCCAGGATGGATTTCGCGCCGCCTGGCCCGCAACAAGAAGCTCAAGGATATCGGCAACACGCTGGGCAAGGTCTTGCATCACCTTTACGCCGAGGACTTCCTGCAAGCGATGCGCCTGGCGCGCGAGCGCTTGAACCAAGTCGAAGTGGACCGCACGCGCGTCAAGCCCATCGTCAAGATCACGGGTGAGTTCTGGGCGCAACTCACCGAAAGCGACGGCAACTTCAACATGTTCACCTTTCTGGAGCGGGAAGGCGCGCAGGTGTATGTGGAAGCCATCGGCGGCTGGATCACCTATCTCCTATATGAGGCGCGGGCGAGCGCGGAAGAGAGAAAGGGTCTGGATGTTCCGCATCCCGGCGCCCGCTGGTGGGAGTGGAAGAAGCAACTGGCCAACGATTGGAAATTCCGCAAAAAGTGGCTGCTGTTGCGGCTTGAGCGAAGGCATCTGGAACCGCCAACATGCGCGCACCGCCCGCCACCTGGGCGGGCTCACGCGCGCGTCTTGCGCCGCAGGGCGAACTGGCCCGCCTGGCGCATCCTTTTTACCATTCGCTCGCCCGTGGCGGCGAAGGGCATCTCGAAGTGGGGAAGAACGTTTACTACACAACCCACGGCCTTTGCCACATGGTGCTGGCATTGAAGCCCTTCGGTTGCATGCCGTCTTCGCAATCCGATGGCGTGCAGTCGGCGGTGGTGAATCGTTTTCCGGAAATGATTTTTCTGCCCATCGAAACTTCGGGCGAGGGAGAAATCAACGCGCACAGCCGCATGCAGATGGCGCTGGGCGACGCCAAGATCAAAGCTAAAGCCGAGTTCGAGCAAGCGCTGGCGGCGACCGGCAAGAATCTTGATGAGATCAAGGCATACGTTGCCGAGCATCGGCAACTGCGCAGCCCGTTTTATCCGGTGCCGCGCCGCCGAGGCGTGGCTGGAGTGGCGGCCAATTTTATTTTGCATGTGAGCAACCTGATGGATGGCAAAGCCCGCCTCGCCCAGCTGCCCGGCAAGAACTAGCGGGCTGCGGAAAAACTCCGATTCGGACGGGTTTTGGGAAGGGCATGAGTTTACTCGTGCCGCTAAGTCGTTCAAAATTTGTACGCGCTTCAGCGCCTGAGGTGTGCTTTTTGCGCTCTCGATAACTTTTTCCGCCTAGAGCGGCTTAATTATTGCTGTACCTGCTCGTGTGGGGACGGGCGTCCTCGCAAGCCTGCCCTGAGCGAAGTCGAAGGATCCAAGCCGAGCGCAGCTCGGCAGAAAAGTGCAACCATTGAGGAAAGTCCCGAAGGGATGATCCAGCTTAGAGCGGATTCACAGTTGCTGTATCCCGCGACTGTGTAGGGCGGACACTCTTGTCCGCCATGCCGAGCGCAGCTAGGCAGACGCTGTGGACACAGCGATCATGGTTTCGCTCTAGCCCAGCGCTTCAGCGCTGGGAAAAGTGCAGCCATCGAGTAAAGTCCCGCAGGAACGACCCATCTCTCATCCGCGAATCCTCGGATCGCTTGCCATCATCGTTTGAATTGCCGCCGCACCGCCAGCAAAAACAGCGCGCCCAGCGTCGAAGTCAGCAGCACCTCGGCCAGCGCCAGCAGCCGTCCCCACGGATAACTCGGCTGATACGTCAAATCTTTCTGAAAGGCCGCAACGTACAGCGTGGTCACCAAGCTGTGCCCCACCAAATATCCCCGCGCCCGCCAAACCGAACCCGTCTCGCCGCCACTCTGCCACGGCTGCCAATACGTAAGCCGCGCGCTCGACTCATTCGCGTTCTGTGCCATTGCGTGCGTAGACGCGCCGCTCCCGCCCGCATCCAATTGCAAACTCGTCACCGGATACAGCAACATAAAAACCAACAGCACCAGCGCCAGCCACAGCGCCGGTCTCACATAGCTTTCGCCGTACTCGCTGGCGTACTTGTACCACGCCACCAGCCCCAAATTGCTGTGCAGCCAGCGCAACGCCTTGTTGTGGTGATCGCTGGCCAGCCGCTTCATCTCCATTTCCCCGTAGTGGAAGTCCCCCGCCGTCCAGTAGTCCCGCCGGTCGTCGTAGTTTTTCTTGAGCCTGCTGATAGAGTTCGGCGACGAGGCGGTAATTGCGCGGGTTGGGATCGCCTTCCAAAGGCCGTAGAGCTCTCGCCTCCTCATGCTTCAAATCAACGACCTCGTCGAAAACCATCCACTTCCTGTTGTCACGTTTGCGCCAGGTGACGACGGAAAAGTTCACCTTTGAAACATCGCAATTGTGAAAGAGTGCCTGCCCGAGATATGTCTGATAGAAGATGACACTTTCAGGCTTCCTAAACTTTGCATTATCGAAGATTGGGCCGGGTTCATAGTCCTGCCCCGGAGGATCGTGCCTAAACTTGGTTTGCTCAAACAGAGCGGCTCCCGCAAAATGGGCACCCCGAAAATTGATCATCCTCGTAAAAGTGGTTTCGAAGAAGTTAGCGTCCTGCGTGAACCTGGCACCGCTGAAGTCGGCGCCCTGCATGAACTTCGCGAAATTGAAGTTGGCGTTCTGCGTGAACGTGGCAGAACTGAAGTGGGCGTCCTGCGTGAACGTGGCAGAACTGAAGTCGGCGTCCTGCGTGAACGTTGCCCATCTAAAGTCGGCGTTCTGCGTGAACGTGGCTCCGCTGAAGAAGGCGTCCTGCGTGAACGTGGCAGCGGTGAAGCTGGCGTCCCGCGTGAACGTGGCAAACATGAACCTGGCGTCCTGCGTGAACGTGGCTCCGCTGAAGAAGGCGTCCTGCGTGAACGTGGCAGCGGTGAAGCTGGCGTCCCGCGTGAACGTGGCAAACATGAACCTGGCGTTCTGCGTGAACGTGGCCTCACTGAAGCCGCATTCCGCCACAAATGTGCGGTTGTTATAGTCTGAGGTTGGAAAGACGAACCCAGTAAAATCCGCCAGCCCATCCTTGGCCTCTCGCAGGATGCGCTCAAACTCTGCCTGGAATTCCGCATCACTCTTCTCGGGGTCGAGGGAGTGCATCAGGCACACTGGTTCTTTGTCCACGCCGGACGGCGCATGGTATAGGGGTCTGCCGCAGGGCTGATTGTCGAGCATCGGAACTGTACAACGCCCTTCCGCTCCCGATCCGCCCTCGCCGCCGTGTTTGCCTTGTCCTTGCCCCGCCATACTGGATCAAAAGTCTAGCACGCTGTGAAACATCTCCGCTTTGTCAACTTATATAGCAGGTGCCCCAGAGCCTGCCTGAGCTTGTCGAAGGATTCGCGCCCGTCTTATGGGCGCTAATCTGGGTGCTCGCAGCTCGTAGCTCGCAGCGCCACTCTCCAAAAACGCTATTAAACCCTTGACACCAGAGTTAAAATAGTACTTAGGTAGCCGCTTAGCGCGGGCCTCAAATTATTTACTAAGTTCTTTGAAATCAAGATTTTGCCTATAACCCCTTTGTTATGAAGATTTTGAAAATATCGCCCTTTAGATTCAAGATTTTAGAGAAATAAGGGGGGGAGGGGGTATCCCCAGCAACCAATGGTCAGGGCTACGCCAATTGTGAAAACGCACTAACGATTTGCCATGCCGATGCGGGCAGCGTGGCGGGCAATTTCGTCGAGGATGGCCAGGGCGAGTTGCAAGGCTCGGCGGCCGTCTTCGAGCGAAACCACGGGACGCGAGCGCGTGCGGACGGAGTGCAAAAAAGACTGGATCTCGGCCAGCAGAGGCTCTTCGGCGGCGACCGGCGGCTTCGACATTTGGATGCGCGAATTCACGGCCGGCTCGGCGGGCATGCGCACCGCGCTTGCAAGCGCATTTTCGACCGAGAAGACGAGCACATCCTGGCGTCCATAATCGACGGAAATATATTGGCCGGGCTGGAAGAAACGCAGTTTGCGGACGCGCTCGGTGGAAACGCGGCTGGCGGTAAAGTTGGCGATGCAGCCGGATTCAAACTCGATGCGCGCGTTGGCGATATCGACTTTGCCGGAAAGAATCGGCAGGCCGACGGCGCGGATTTCCTTGACCTCGGACTTGGCGAAGGTGAGGACAACGTCGAGGTCGTGGATCATGAGGTCGAGGACGACATCGACATCGAGCGCGCGAGGAGAAAACACGCTGAGGCGATGGACTTCAAAAAACATGGGGCGGTTGATGAGCGGGAGCGTGGCGCGTACGGCGGGATTGAAGCGCTCGAGATGACCAACCTGGGCGACGCGCTGGTGCTGGGCGGCGACGCGAAGCAGTTCGTCGGCCTCGCCGAGCGTGGCGGCCACGGGCTTTTCGATGAGGACGTCAACGCCAGCTTCCATGAGGGTGCGCGCGACATCCAAATGGAGGACGGTGGGCACGGCGACCGACGCGGCCTGCAATTCGCTGTGCGCGGTCAGCAACTGCCCGACCGAGCCGAAGGATTTGCAGTCGAACTCGCGGGCAATGGCGTCGGCCCGCGCCGTATCGGAATCGACCACCCCTAGCAGCCGCACGCTTCCCGCCTGCTGTAGTTGCCGATAGACGCGCGCGTGATGGCGTCCGAAAGCGCCCACGCCAATGACCGCAACGTTGATGGGAAATTCCTTGCTCGGAAATTCTTGGCTCAGACGATCGCTCCGGAACTTAGAAATAACGGGCTATTGTCGCAGTTCCGGGGGCGAATGGGAAAGGGTAAAACCACGAACCACTCGGCGAGTCGTGGAAACTGCGGAGCGACTCCGCTCGCCGATCTAAGCGCCCACGATTTGCCCTGCCTTGCGGCGAAAAAATTGTTAGCATCGTCTGGGGGATGCCAAGGGAGCGAATGTCGAAGTCCGCTGAATCCGGCCACCGCACAGCAGTCGCTGCGGAGCTTTACCAGCGCAGCGGGGCGGCGGCTTACGGCGTGAGCGCGGAGCAGTTCGCGGCCATCCTCGAGGAAATTCTGCGCAAGTATCTTCCTCACACTCGCGATGCCGCCCACGCTTCGACGAAACAGCGGGCCAGCCTTCTGCGCCGGGCTGCGGCTGGAAGAACTGGCGCTGGCGCGCGCCTGTGCCGCGGGAAACGAGCGGGCATGGCAGGACTTCATCGGCCGCTACCGGCGGAAGCTCTACAACATGGCGCTGCACATTACGCGCGACGGCGCACACGCCGCGGAACTGGCCGATTCGCTGTTTGCCGACCTCTATGGCATGAACGCGCGCAACAATAATGAAGCGCGAAGTTCGAAGCTCTCGTCCTACACTGGCCGGGGTTCCCTCGAAGGCTGGCTGCGCACGGTGATGGCGCAGGAGTTCATCAATCGCTACCGCAAGCAAAAACACATGGTCAGTCTGGAAGAGCAGACGGAGGCGGGTGTGCAGTTTGCGGCGGCCGTCCCCGAGCCGGCATGTGCGTCAGACCCGCGGCTGGAAGCGGCAACCGACGAGGCGCTGGCGGAACTTTCACCGGAAGACCGCTACACCATGGCGTCTTATTATCTGGATGGGCGAACGCTGGCCGAGATTGCGCGCGCGCTGGGGCTGCACGAATCGAGCGTAAGCCGGCGGCTTGATCGCCTCGTAACCGGGCTCCGGAAGCGCATTCTGGCGGGGCTGCGCAGGCTGGGAATGAGCCACACCCAGGCTGCGGAAGCTCTGGAAACCGACGTGCGCGACATGCGCTTGAATTTGCGCTCACGTTTGATGCAAGATTCCGGGGCAGGGACGTTCCCTGGGAGAAAGCTTCCCGCGCCAAAGCCCGGCGACGGAAGCAACGACTGACGGAGAATGACTGAAGGAAGACGACTGACAGAAACGACTGACGGAAACATGACTGAAGCGACCAAGATCGTGCCCAGCATAGTGTACGACCGCTTGCGGGCTGCGCGGCCAGATCGCGCTTTGCCGGAGCAACTCGGGCCCGAGCAGGCGCACCCGGATGCGGATCTGCTGACGGCCTTTGCCGAGCAGGCGCTTTCGGCGCACGAGCGCGACGGTGTGCTCGCCCACCTGGCGCTCTGCGGAGACTGTCGCGAAGTAATCGCTCTTGCGCTTCCGGCTGCGGACATTGACGCCGCTCCGATTGCGGCCGAGACGGAGAGAAACTCGCCGTCCTCGCTTAGCTTTGCCTGGCCAAGGTTCGCCTGGCCAAGTCTGCGCTGGGCCGCGCTGGCAGCGGGAGTTGCGGTGGTTGCAACGGTACTGATGGTGCGCCCGGGAAAGCTGAATCAGGCGACGCTGCATTCCGTAAAACCGCCGGTCGCGACTGCGGCGCCACCAGCTTCCGGGGCGCAGATCGCATCGTTGTCAACAGGATCACCGTCAATCGCCTCCGCGCCAATGGCCCCGTCTGCAAGCTTGGCCAAAACTAACGGAGCGCGGCCCAGGCCAGAGTCACGGCCATCCAGGAAACTCAAGCCTGAAGAGTCTGTGCCGCCGCAGGTGGAGTCCGAAACACTGCTTGCCGACAACCGCGCGGATGCCGGCCAGGCAGATGAGCTGTTGGCAGCTCCTTGGGCCGGCACGGCGGCGTTTGATGCGCGAACCAGTCGAGGAGCGACGGAAACCGTCGAGGTTTCTGGAGCGAACGCCGACCTGGTAGCGGTCGAACCCTCCGCCGAAGCCAGGCTGATGGCGCGTAACAAAATGTCCGCGGTTGAAAAAGCAAAGCGGGCGCTGCCAGAGGCCGAAGGAAATGAGCGGCCAAAAACCGAGGCGGCGGTTACGCCCGCGCAGGCCGGATCGCAAGCTGGAAATGCGGCCAATGCTGCGAAACTGCCATCGCCTGCGAGCCAGCCTGTGGCGAACGCTTTGGCGCGCAATGTCGCCTGGACAATTGCGGCGGGCGCGCTGCAACGGTCGCTGGACGGCGGCCAGAGCTGGCAAGACGCTTTGCGCGCGGATCGTCCTTTGCTTTGCTATGCCAGCCGCGAGGCGGATGTGTGGACCGGCGGGCAGGCGGGCGCGCTCTTCCACTCGACTGACAACGGTGTAACTTGGGCGCAGGTGCGACCTTCCATGCCAGGCAAGACGCTTGTCTCCGACATAACTCACATTGAGTTACGCGGCAACGAGTTACGCGGCGGCGCGCATGGTAATTTGCCCGGCCCGGCGGAAATCGTTGTTTTCACCGGCAACAACGAAATCTGGAGCAGCGCGGACGGCGGAAAGACCTGGGAAAAGAAGTAATCGGGCGCTGCTGGCGTTCTGCCGTGCGGCTTCTCTGCCGACCGCCAGTTTGCGGCGGCAACCTGCGGAACTTCTTCTTGACTTCCCCCTTATCTTCAGCCAGATAGAATCGCCCGTGTGCGCGAAGCGAGGTTACCTTCCCGTTACCTTGGTGGATTACTTACGTGACATTTACAGCCCGGCCAAACGGATCTAGGATGAGCACGTGGTTAGGCAGTTCTGGGGGAGGGCTGCCAAAAACGTCCTGAGCTTGATTGCTCAGGGCGTTTTTTATTGCCCGCTATCATGCATCGGACAAAGAGCCATGGCAGATTCTGGAGCACCCTACTTTTCGCGGGCGAGGGCCCCTTCGACTTCCCCCTCGGCTTCGCTCGGGGCTTCGGCAAACCAGGGAAGGTCCGCGCCACACTTTCAGGCGGCTTCGGTGTGGATGGGGCGTTCTTCGAAAAAAATATCCACTTGGTCGCCGAGGGCGGTTTGGGACTCGCGGACGGCGCCGGTGGGAAGCTCGAGGACGGAAGCGGCGTGGACGCGAATGGCGGCCATGCGCCAGGGCTTGAGGTCTTCTTCGATGTGGATGACAATGCGGTCGCGGTCAAGGTACACGGCGTCGATGGGAAAGCGCATGGCGAAGGTGTGGATGCCGTGGGAAGGGTTGATCCACAGTCCCTGGCCGCGGGAGAAGCGGGACGAGTCGGTGGCCATGAGTCCGCGAAAGCGGGACCAGTGGGTCTGCGCGATCAGGAGATCGGTCGCGAGATAGGTGGTGCGCGTGCGGTTAAAAGCGTAGGCGTGCGCCATCGGATGATCGGGTGATCGGGTCATCTGGTCATTTGAAATTCAAACCCAGTCCTTGCGCGATTTGGCTTTTCAATCACCAAATGACCCGATCATCTGATCGCCCGATGATCGCTCACCGTTTCCCCCCGGCAACCGGGATGAAGATGTGCAGCAACTGAATTACGGCTGGCCCGACGGTGACGAAGATCAGGGAGGGCATGACAAACAGGACGAGGGGAATGATCATTTTGACGGTGGTCTTGGCGGCCTGTTCTTCGGCGCGCTGGCGGCGTTCGGTGCGCAGGGAATCGGAATGCACGCGCAGGGCCTGGGCCACGCTGGTTCCGAAGCGGTCGGTCTGAATCAGGGTTGCGACCAGCGCGCGAATGTCATCGACTCCGGTGCGCTCGGCGAGATTGCGGAGCGCCTCGACGCGCGGTTTTCCGGCGCGAGTTTCGAGGTCGAAGAGATGGAATTCGGCGCTCAGTTCCGGGTGCGCGGTGCTCAGGTCGTTGCCCACGCGCATCATGGCCTGGTCGAGAGACAAGCCCGCTTCCACGCAGATCACGGTCAAATCGAGTCCATCGGGAAGGCCGAGGCGAATGCGGCGCTGCCGTTTCTTCAGCTTCCTTTTTAGCAGGAAGCGCGGGACGAAAGAAGCCGAATGCGGTCACGCCGAAGAGCAGCAGGGGCGAATCGAATCCGGTGAAGAGAAAGACCGAGAAGAAGCCCAGCGCGGCGAACAGGACGCGCAAACCGCGATAGATGGTAACGTGCTGGGGGCTGCGATATCCCGCTTGAATCAGCCAGAGCCGGGTCTTGCGAAACGTCGGTGGGCGAGAGCGGCAAAGCGCGGCTGAGGGGATCGAGGGCCTGCTGCATGCGTTCGCGGATGGCGGGTTTCGGCTGCGGCTTTCGGGCGCTGCCAGCCGATTTCGCGCAGGCGGGAGCCGAGCACCGACGAAGGCACAACCGCGGCCGCTCCAAAGGCGAAGACGATCACCACGATGGTGAGAAAAGCGACAATGGAGAGCAGCAGCGGCATGTGAAACCTTAGTTCTCAGTTCTTAGTTCTCAGTAAAAGCAAAAACCTTAATTCTTAGTTCTCAGTTCCCAGTTCTCAGTAGAAGCTAAAACCTTATGGTTCGCGGTTTTACTGGGAACTGAGAACTGGGAACTGAGAACTTCATTTCTACACCTGAATCCTGATAATTCTGCGAATGACAAAATAGCCCATCGTCTGCAAAGTGATGCCTGCGACGATCAAAGCGTGCCCCACGGGTCGGTGAAGAGCGGGTGAATGAAGCCCGGGTTGACGATGAGCATGATGACCACAATGGTGGGCGGCAGCGCCATGAGCAAGACCATGGTGAGGCGTCCCTGCGCGGTGTGGACGCGGACCTGGCGCAGGATCTTAAAGCGCTCGCGGATGACGTAAGAGAGGTTGTCGAGAATCTCGGCGAGATTGCCGCCGGTTTCGCGCTGCAACATCACCGCCGTCACAAAAAACTTGACGTCGACCAGGGGAACGCGGTCGGCGAGATTGAGGAGGGCGTCGCGCACGGGAAGGCCGAATTTCTGTTCTTCGTAGAGCTGGCGGAATTCTCCGGCGACGGGCTCGGAGACTTCGTTGGCGATCATTTCGAGGGCGGTGGTAAAGGCGTGTCCGGCGCGGACGGCGCGGGCGAGAGTATCGATGGCCTCGGGAAATTTCTCCTCGAATTTCTGGAAGCGCTTGGTGCGCATGTGCGAGGCATAGGCGTAGGGGATAAAAAAGCCGAGCAGAGCCGCCGGCCCAGCCGAACATCACGTTGCCGCCGGCGATGAAAGCGATGGCGGCGAAGAGCCACGGCCGACACGCCGCAAAGCATGAGGAAGTTTCCGGCGCGAACATCCACGTTTCCCTGCGCCAGCATTTTTTGCAGAAGCGGAGACGCGCTCGGAGCGGCGCAGCCAGGTGTCGAAAGCGGGTATGCGGCTGAGCACTTCGTCGCGCAGCAGGGCCAGGTCGGGCGTGGCTTGTTCGGCTGGTTTCTGAACGTTGGAGAGGCGATCGCGGAGCACGCGGGCCTGGGCCTTGCGCTGATCGAACAAAGACATGGCGGCAAAGACCGCCAGCGTGACCACGACAAACACCAGCAAGGCGATAAAGAAGGGCATCCGCTAGACCTCCATCCGGGACTCGAAGAGCGCGGGACTGAGGCGGCAACCGGCGGTGGCGAGGCGCTCGGCGAAATGCGGCGGATGGCCGGTGGAATGGAAGACGCCGCGCACCTTGCCGCTCTCGTCAATGCCGGTGCGGTCAAAAACGAAAATGTCCTGCAGCGCGATCGATGTCTCCGTCCATTCCGGTGACCTCGGAAACCGTGATCACCTTGCGCGAACCGTCGGAGAGACGCGCGACCTGGACCACGGCGTGGACGGCGTTGGCGATCTGCTGGCGAATGGCGCGCTCGGGAATATTCAGGTTGGCCATGGAAACCATGTTTTCGATGCGGGCCAGGGCGTCGCGCGGCGAGTTGGCGTGGACGGTGGTGAGCGAACCCTCGTGGCCGGTATTCATGGCCTGAAGCATGTCGAAGGCTTCTTCGCCGCGCACCTCGCCGACCACAATGCGGTCGGGACGCATACGCAGGCTGTTGATGACGAGCTGGCGCATGCGGACCGAGCCTTTGCCTTCGATGTTGGGAGGGCGGGTTTCCAGGCGGACCACGTGTTCCTGCTTGAGCTGCAATTCGGCCGCGTCTTCGATGGTCACGATGCGCTCGGAGTTCGGGATGTAACCGGAAAGAACGTTGAGCACGGTGGTTTTGCCGGCGCCCGTTCCTCCTGAAATGATCACGTTCAAGCGGCCCTTGACGATGGCGGAGAGCAGTTCCAGCATGGGCTCGGTCAGGGTCTTGTTCTCGAGCATGTTGCGCGCGGTGATGGGATCGCGGCCAAAGCGGCGGATGGAGAGGCAGGCGCCGTCGAGCGCCAGCGGCGGAATGATGGCGTTGACGCGCGAGCCATCCTGCAGGCGGGCATCGACCATGGGCGAAGATTCATCGACGCGCCGCCCGATGCGCGAGACGATGCGGTCGATGATCTGCATCAGGTGCTGGTTGTCTTTGAACGAAAGCCCGGTGATTTCGAGCTTGCCGGCGCGCTCGACGTACACGCGGTCGAAGCGGTTGACGAGAATGTCGGAAATGGTGGGATCTTTGAGCAGGGGTTCGAGCGGGCCGAGGCCGAAAATTTCGTCGAGGATCTCGCGCGACAACTGCTCGCGCTCGGCGAAACTGAGCGGGACGGCCTCGCTGTTCACCGAACTGCGGATGAGGATGAGAACTTCCTCGCGCGCCGAATCTCCGGTCGTGCGGCCGAGTTTTTCCAGGTCGAGGCGGTCGAGGATCTTGCGGTGCAGGTCGGCCTTGACCTGCTGGTACTCGCTGCGTTCGAAGTGCTTGCAGATTGGACATAATCTCTAAACCGTCATAGTGGCTTCGAGCTACGAGCTACGAGCTTCGAGCGACCAGCAAACTGCTTGCTCGTAGCTCGTAGCTCGCAGCCCGCAGCTTCATCATACCGTCTTAAACAACGACCAGGCCGTGCGCTTCACTTCCAAATCGTCCTTGGTCAAATATTCCGCCAGCCCGGAAATGGAGCGGGCAATTTCGGTGGTTCCCTGCTGCATCAAGGGGACGCCGCGATCGATGGCGGTCGAGACCGCGAAGTACTGATTGGGAATGCGCCAGAGCACGGGCGCTCCGATGGCGGCCTCGGTCTCCGCTTCATTGAAGCCAGCCACCTTGCGATAACGGTTCAACACCAAGGCGAAACGGTCGCGCGAGCCGCTCTCGCCGAGATACTGGGCAACTCTTCCGGCGCTCCACAGGGAAGCGACATCGGCGTGGGCGATGAGCAGAATTTTCGCCGACAGGTTGCTGACCAGGCGAGTGGCGCTGTCGAGCCGGGAGGAAGCGTCCACGACGATGTAGTGAAACAGGCCGGCCATGGTGTCAAAGAGGCGGGCAAAGTCGGAAGCCGAGGGCTCGATGGCCGTGGGGGCCGCGGCGCCGGCCAGCACCTGCAAGCCGCGATCGTGACGGACCATGAAGCTTTCGAGCAGGGACGAGTCCAGGCGGTGCAGGTTGGCGATGGCGTCCGAGACGGTGAACGTCGGCTTGAGATTGAGATGCAAGGCGCAGTGGCCGAGGGGCGCCAAGTCCACCAGCGCCGTGCTGTGGTGAATCGACTGCAAGGCCAGAGCCAGATTGACGGCGACGGTGGTGGCGCCGCTGCCGCCCTTGGCGTTCACGATGGTGAACACCTTTCCCCGCGCACTTTCGCGTCCGGGCTTGCGGCGGGTTGCCGTCAGGCGGACGAAGGCTTCCAGCAGATCGGTGGTGGTGGTGGGGCGCTCAATGTATTCGCGCACGCCCGCCCGCATGGCGCTGACAATCAATTGCGGTTGAGTCATGGGGCCGACGGCGAACACGGCGGAATCGGGAAGTTCCTGGTGCAGCAACTCCAGGGCGCGCAGCGCGGAGGTGATGCCATCGGCGGCGATATCCACGAGAACCACGTCGGGCGCAAAGGTTTGAGTTCTGCGGATGACCGGGTCGTTGGCGGCCGAAGGCAGGGAGGCGTTGCTGCACACGGTGCGGGCCACGTTGGTGCCATCCACCAGGACCTGGAGCACCGCGCGCTGGTCATTGTCCGTGGCGAATACGGCTACTGACAATTCCGGCATGACTCGCTTCCCCGCTACCCCTTCTACGCCAATACTTAATTAGATCGGGTCATCTCACCATCGGGTCATCGGGCGATCTAAAACCTTGAGCGCAACTGCTCTTGATTTTCGATCACCCGATGACCCGATCACCCGATGATCCGATTACTTGCTGGCCCGATCACCCGATTATCTTGCTCATCGAACTTGCCCTGATCCAGATACGGCACCGGGGTCGCCGGGCCCTTCGGCGCTTGGGCGCTGGGCGAAACCCGGTGTACCGTGCACAGAACCATCAATTCCGAGTTGCTCTTCTGGGCGCTCTTGCTTTTGAAGAAATTGCCGAGGATCGGGATATCGCCCAGCCCCGGAATCTTGTTGGCAATATTGGTGACCCGGTTATCCATGAGGCCGGCGATGACGAAGCTCTGGCCATCTTGCAGTTCGAATTCAGTATCCGCCTTGCGCGTGCTGATGGCGGGTATGGTGGTTCCGGCAACCGTGACCGAGTCCGCGAAGTCCAGCGTACTCACTTCGGGAGCGACGTGCAGGTGGATGTTGCCATTCGGCTGAATCACGGGAGTGAACTTCAGGCGCACGCCAAACTCGCGAAACTGAATGGTGACGGTGGCGATTCCGCTGGCGTTTTGCTGCGCGACGGGAAAGGGAAATTCTCCTCCGGCCAGGAAACTGGCTTCCTTGCCATTGACCGCGACCAGGTTGGGCTCGGCCAGAATCTGCAAGAGATTTTGCGTCTTGCAGGGCCTCGATCACTGCGCCCAGATGGACCTGCGGATTAAAGAAAAACATGTTGAGCGTGTTCGATACCGTCGTGGTGCTGGGGTATGGGCTGCCCGATCCCTTATCGCTAATGGTTCCGATGCCAGTAGTTCCGCCGAACTGGCCGGTGGTTACGGAGCCGATCGTATTTCCAGCGCCGGTCGAGAACACATTGATGCCCATCTGGGTCAGAGCCGAGCGATCGACTTCCGCGAACTTGACTTCGAGCAGCACTTCCTCCGCCCCGACCGGGCCGAAGGTCAGCACGTTCACGACATTCTTGGAATACGCCGAGGCCAGCGAGCCGGCGTGCTTGGCGACATCCTCGGTGGTCACATGGCCGGAAAGAACAATCGCGTTGCGCGAAGGCGTCACGTTGATCTTCTCATCCGGGAAAAGGCGATGCATTTCTTCCGAAGCCGCGGTGATATCGACATCCACGCGAAGATCGAAGCTGCGAGAGCGCTCGAGTTCGTCCCAGATCAGCAGTGAAACCTCGCCCGGAGCGAGCCCATTGACCAGGACTTGGGTGGGCGTGACGACCAGCGCATCGGCCACCGTGGGGTCGGTGACCGAGACGCGCTTCAGTCTTTCGGTGGTGTTAATCAGGAGGGACTTGCCCACCATCACGCGCAGCGGCGCCGCACCGGCGGTAACGCCTTGGTTCGATGCGGGCGTGGCCGTGGTGGAGGGTTGCGCGGCGGGCGCATTGCCCTGATTCTGAGAATTCTGGTTCTGAGAATTCCGGTCCTGCGAAGGAACCGGAACCGCCGGGGAATTGCCGCTGGGAGGGGCGGTGCGCGCGAACATCGTGGTCGCACCGAGGAGTAAAGAGGCTGCGACGAGCATAGGAGTTTTCATGAATTCGAACCTCTGCGAGGATGCACGAGCAAATCCAGCGATGGGCAATCCACGGTTGGCCGATCCAGCGAAAGCATGAGCGGACGCGAACGGTTGCGGCATCGACGGCTCAAAACTTTTTCTCTTCAAACTTGGTTTCATCCCGTTTGCTGCCACGGATCATTTCCACCGTGAAGGGCGCTGGAGCAGGCGGCGGAACTTTCGCTGCCACCTTGCGAACTTTGGGTTTGGGCTCGGCCGTCACCGGTTTCTCGCCCGGGTACAGCGAACTGGTCCGCGTGGCGCCGATGCCTCCCTTTTTCGTGTCCAGCGGATTGCGCAAGGAGAGCTGGATCCGCCCTTCCTGGGAAACCAGCGCCAGCTTTTGCGCGTCGTCGGGAGAAACCGCGAGCGTGATCACCGGGGCGGTCTGCGCTTCCGCGGCAGCGTTCCGGTCCAGGCTCTTGCCCACGGCGAGGACCAGGACGTTTTCGAGCACGGTGATGGTTTGCCGCTCGTTGCCGCCGCCTTCATTGCCCGTAGCCAGCACATCCACGCGCGTGCCCGGCTGCACGAAGCCCGCCACCGAAACCACATCGTTGACGCGCACCGAAACCGCGCGCATTCCCGGCGGGATCAACGAGGGCAGTCCGGCTCCGGCGTCGAGCGCCGCCAGTTTGCTCGGCAGAATAAATTCGCCTTTGCCGACCGGCACAACCGCGCCTCGGCCCACCACCTTTGCAGGGTCGGAAATCGCCCCCGGAGGCACCGCCGATTGCGGGAGCGTGATCACGCGGACATCGCGGGCATCCAACTTGGCCCCGACCTGAATATCGGCGGCAGCCACCACGACCGGCGCTTCGCCCTCATTGCTGTTGGAGCCTGCCGAGGCCCGCAGCCGGTTATAGACGGAAAAGCGACCAGCAGGCCGACCGCCAGCGCCAAGCCTCCGATCATCAACAGACGGCTTCGGTTCATTCCTCTCCTTCCGGACAACGCCGGGCTGGTTCGTCGCCGCGGCGGATTTCATCTCCGCTCGTGACGCGCCTCGACGCGGCTGCAACGGCCTACTGGGGCATGGTGCTGGCCACCGAGCAGAACACGTTGTTGGCGTTGCCGCCGATCAGACGGACGGTGCCGATCACGAGCACCAGAATCACAGCCAGCATGACGGCGTATTCCGCGATGTCCTGGCCTTCCTCATTGCGCCACAAGAACTTAGCCAAATTCGTCATCCCAGATTCCTTCGGACCTCACGGCAATCGGGTCATCGGATGATCGGGTCATCGGGTGATCTGGCCATCGGGTGATCTGGTGATCGCAACCCAGTTCTTAGCTGGTTTTTGATGACCAGATGACCTGATCATCCGATGACCCGACGATCCGATGGCCAGATCACCCGATTCCCAGTATCCGCCTTAGTTTCGCAGATTCGGGATGGCTCTGGGAAACATTTTCTCATCTTTTTGCCCCTGCGGCGATCGGCTCCTCGACCATGGGCCCTGGGGAAGCCCCAGTATTTCAATGGCGGTCTTGGTCCGGAGCAGCAAAATCGCCTTAGAGTCGCTGAAAGCATCATGCCAACCGGGGTCGAGAAGCAGGGCTTGGGCCAGCGCGCACGAAGGGGGCACAAGCACCGCCTCCACCTTCCATCGCTCCAGAACGTCGCGCCAGCCAGCGCGTAGGCGCACGGCCGTCTCAAACTGGTGCAGCAGATCGTCGCTATGCAGATCGTTGCCATGCAGATCGTCGCCATAGAGATCGGCGCGGCCGTCCACAAATACGCGATATTTGGGATAAAGCTTCCAGATCGCGTAGCCTCCCCAATCGTAGTAAACAAAAATGTTCCGAGGAGAATCGCTGGCGCGCAAAAACGCGACAGCTTTTTGGGGATAATGCTCTGCCTCGCAAGCGTCCTGGCTGCGGGCTAAAGTCACCCACCTCGCCAATGCGAACATCGCGAGCAGAATGACAACTGTTCCGTTGAAGAGTGGCCGAAAGCGAGAGGAGACTGGACTCGGTGGATTTTCCCCTGTGCTCCTCAGTGCTCCCTGTGGTTCGAGCTTTTCCCTGTCGGCCGGGATTGCCGCCGCAATCACCGGCATCGCCAGCAAAATGAAAATTGGGATGTGGCGCACGGCGTCCAAAGCGGCGCAGGCGGTGAGGAGCAGCGGCACGATCACGCGCCCCTTGGTGTGGTGACGGGGCGTCGCCCCGTTCAAGCGGGGCAAAGCCCCGCTACCACATGAACTACTGGCGAGCGCGACCAGAAGCAGCAGCCATACCAGCAAAAATGGGCGATAGAGCCATTCATGAAAGTCCGGTGACTGCCACTCGCCAATGAGCGAGCGCATCCCGGACGAGCGTAAAGTGTCGAACGGATAACGATAGAGTTGCGCGCCGCTGGGATTGAGCGGCACCAGCGCCAGACAAGCCAGCAAGAGCGGCAGCACGCGCAGGACGATGGGGCGCGCTTCGTGCCAAGGCGTGTTGCCCACGGCAGTCTCCATCAGCAGGCCGGCGCCATACGCCAACAACAGCGCGGGGCCTAGGGCGAATCCGGCGTGCAGATTCAGCCAGAGCAGAAACAGCGGCGGTATCCAAAGCAGCAGCCGGGGCCGGCTCTCGCCGCGTTCGACCAGCCATAGCAGCAGGCTGGCCAGCGTGAAGGTGAACATCTGCGGCCGCGCGCCCCACGATGGAGCCGCGGCCAAAGCGCCCAAGACCGTCGCCGCAGCCGCCCAGTGCGGCTTTACTCCATGGAGAAGACAGCGCAGATAGAGCAGCATGAATCCAGCCGTCGTGACGATGGCGGAGAACACGATCAACGCCGCCGCGCCGCCGTGTTTCCAGAGTTCGTAGAACACGGCCTCCGATAACCACTCATGCGCAACCCAGGCGCACCCGGCGCGAGTGAAAGAAAAAGGATCGGAGTGCGGAACGTGGCCGGTCTCGACAATCCATTGCCCGGTGCGCAGGTGCCACCACAGATCGGGATCGACCGCGTTGCGCGCCGTCATGGCCAGCAGGCCAAAGAGAAGGATGGCTGCGAAAAACGCACGTCCGTTCTTGCGGAGAATTCCGAACGCTTCCATTGCTCGGGATTATAGAATCACTTGTCGGCAAAAGCTCCCTATGAACAGGTTCGCCGGAAAGCGGAGGTTCCTCATCGCGGCATTTCTACTGGCGATGGCGGTCGCGCATGGAATCGAATTCTGGCAGCAGCGCGCCCGGCTCCTGGCGGGGTACGGAGATTTTTCCGCGTTGTATACCTCCGGTTTGATGATGCGGCGGGGAGAAGGCAGGCTCCTCTACGACCGCCGCGAACAATGGACGATTCAGCAGGAGCTTGTGCCGGATGTTGACATTCGCAAAGGCCCGATGCCGTTCATACGGCCTCCGTTTGAGGCGCTTGTCTTCATTCCGTTGGCGTACTTCTCTTATCCAGTGGCTCTCGCGGTCTGGTCGCTAGCCAAGGTCGTTCTTTTGTGGTTCACCGCACGGATACTGCCTCGTCCGCAACCTTTTACTCGTATCTATCCTGCATGGCTGGAAGTTGCACTTTGTCTGGGATTCTTTCCCGTATTCCTCGATCTGTTCCAGGGGCAGGACGCCATCCTCCTATTGTTCCTCGTTGCGGCAACCCTGAATCTCATGCAGTCCGGGAAGGACGCGACTGCCGGTGTCGTCCTTGCGTTAGGGCTTTTCAAATTTCACTTGGTGGTTCCGATCGCTATCATGCTTTGGCTTGCCGGACGGACACGCATCCTTGTTGGATTCTTGCCGGGAGCTGCCGCACTCGTGGCGCTTTCCTGCGGAATCTCGGGCGTGAGCGTCCTATCCGCATACCCGGCTTACCTCCTCAACCTGAATCGCGCTGCCGAACGTCGGATTCGTGACGGCCCAGAGTATGCCGAATCTACGCGGCCTGCTCACCTCATTTCTAGGGTGCGCGCCGTATCCCGGTCCCATCCACTGGCTGCTTTTGCCCGTCGCTGTGGCCGCCATCGTGCTCACGGCCCGGATTTGGAGGCGGCTGATGAACACGGGCTTTTCGGGTTTTGCGTTAGGTTACTGCATGGCTTTGCCGGTCGCTATCCTGACCAGCTATTACGCCTACAGTTACGACATGGCCTTACTGGTCGTTCCGCTGCTGCTGCTCGGCGACGGATTTCTCGATCTTCATACCATGGATCGAGCCGAATTGCCGCCCTTCTCGCGGCGTATGATTGCTGTTGGATTGCTGCTCTTGATCTTCACCCCTTTGTACTGGGCGCTGATCCTTCGACTCGATAGCCCCTATCTTCTCGTTGTTCCGATGTTCATGCTTGCGATCGGAATCGGCAGTATGATACGGCAGCCACTGCCCTCAACCACGTAGCTCAGAGCGGCCCCGCTCTGCCGCAATGGCGAAATTTCTGCTGGGACTCGGAATATTTACGGGAGCATTGTAATATCCAGATGCTCTCAGATTTCTCATGAGACCTGTTATTTTCCAAAAGACGCTCTGGCTGTTTCTCGCTGCCTCGCTCTGCGCGGCGGGGATGTGGACTTACGCCGACCGCGTGTTGATTCCGTATCAGAAATCCGAAGACGCTGCCCACGGCCGGCCGCGCGGAAATTTTTCCGATCTCTATCCGCACTGGCTTGGCGCGCGGGAATTGCTGCTCCGCGGACGCGACCCCTACAGTTCCGCGGTGACCCGCGAAATTCAGCAGGGTTACTATGGACGCCCGCTCGACCCGCTCCGACCCGGCGATCCAAAAGACCAGCAGGGATTTGCCTATCCTGTCTATGTTGTTTTCTACCTTGCGCCCACCATCCATCTTCCGTTTGAAATCGTCCGCAAAGGATTCTTCTGGGTGTTGCTCGGGCTTACGCTGGCCACCATTCCGCTCTGGCTGCGCGTGTTGCGCTGGTCCCTGCCGTGGTGGACCCAGGCGTGCTTGGTCATACTGACCATCGGCAGTCTGCCCGTCTTGCAGGGGCTGAAACTCCAACAGATGACGCTCCTCGTGATCGCTCTGCTGGCGATCGCGATCGCACTGCTCTCGTCAAATCGCCCCGTTGCGGCCGGCATCGCGCTGGCTTTGGTCACCATTAAGCCGCAACTCGTCTGCATGCTGTTGCTCTGGTTGACGATCTGGACCCTGGCCGGCTGGCGACGCCGTTGGCGCTGGGCCGCGTCATTCCTATTCACCATGGCCATTCTCTGTGCCGCCTCGGAGTTGTATCTGCCGCACTGGATTCCACGCTTCCTGCAAGCCATGCGCCGATACCTGGACTACACCGATGCAGCGTCGATCCTGGACAACCTCGTTCCCGTGCCTTTGGGATGGTTGCTGCGGGCGCTCGCCGTTGCGGCCATGGTGCATATTGCGTGGAAGAATCGCCGCTGTGCAGAAGACTC
This sequence comes from uncultured Acidobacteriaceae bacterium, assembly GCA_963772155.1. Classification (GTDB taxonomy): domain Bacteria; phylum Acidobacteriota; class Terriglobia; order Terriglobales; family Acidobacteriaceae; genus Acidiflorens. The sequence continues at coordinate 28,147 of CAVYVX010000010.1, forward strand.
TTCCGCATTCGCTACCACAGTTTCTTTGGCCTTGGCCGTGACTGTCATCATCATTCCGAACTTCCACCTCTACAACCAGGTCATGCTGTTGCCCGCACTGCTCGTGCTTTTACGCGAGCGGCAACGGATTTGGAACCGGGATCGCATGAGCCGCGTACTGTTGGGCCTCGCAGCAATTCTTTTGTTGTGGCCTTGGCTCGCGAGCGCCGTGTTGGCAGGCCTCTCTTTCATTCTGCCGCTCGAAATTGTCGAACCAGCCTGGAAAGTGCCTTGGTGGACGATGCTGTTGCTGCCCGTGGCCGTGGCTGGTCTGATGCTGGTCCATCTTTATAGGAGGACGTATGCCGCTCCGGCAACGCCGGGCCCGTCGTAGAATGCTTGGAGTCTCCCCTTGTCAGGGGAAGGCGTTTTTTTCTGACACGACAGCCCACGCGCGTCCAAGCCGAGCGCAACTCGGCTTAAAGCCGCGCCCTCGAATGTATCTCAACGGTGGTCCAGGTCTTGTCCGCCGCGTGACAATCCTTCTCCAGCGCGCAATCGGCGCACTTCGGACCCCGCGCCACGCAAAGCTTCCGCCCGTGCCAGATCGCTTCATGCGAAAAATCCGTCCAGTGCGCGCGCGGAATGATCCGCATCAAATCCCCTTCAATTTTTTGCGGGTTGTCCTGCTCGGTCAGCTCCAGACGCCGTGAAATCCGCGTCACGTGCGTATCCACGACCACCCCTTCATTCTTTTTGAACCAGGTTCCGAGCACGACGTTCGCCGTTTTGCGGGCCACTCCCGGCAGGGTCAGTAACTCCTCCATCGTTTCGGGCACCTTCCCGCCGAAATCCGCGGCCACCTTGCGCGCCGCGCCCACCACCGACTTCGACTTGTTGCGGAAGAACCCGGTCGAGCGGATGTCCGGCTCCAACTGTTCCGGCTCAAGCGCCGCGAAATCCTCGACCGTCGGATACTTCTCAAACAGGCGCGGCGTGACCATGTTCACCCGCACGTCGGTACACTGCGCGGAAAGGATTGTCGCTACCAGCAACTCCCATGCGCTGCGGTGGGTGAGAGCGCAAGTCGCTCCGGGATAGAGCCGATCAAGCCCCGCAATAATCCGAGTAACACGCTCGGGAGCCAAAGGATCGTCAGTAGAGACGCGGCTTGCCGCGTCTCGCGTGGCAGAAGCAGATTTCCTTGTCACAGCCGCAGCCTGTGCCACCTTCCCGGTGGAGAGACGGGCGTCTCGCCCGTCCACCGTTGCGCGACGTTCCACAACATTCTTCGTTGGCATACCTTTCAACGCTGCACCCATCGTCCGGCGGGTGCCTTCCTGTCGTCCGCTGCGGCTGGGTTGACGTGGCACATTTCCGCGAGGCATCGTTTCCCTCCTTAGCAGTGGTTCATGGTAACAAAGCCGGAGGCGCAGCGGCACGCATTCGACAAAGGCAACTCCGCTGCGATTGACGGGCTGGCGGTCGCGTGAGTACTCTGAGAACGAACAGGCTGCTGAAAATTGGGTCGTCCGACCATCGGGTGATCGGGTCATCGGGTCATCTAAAACCGGCCATCCGATGACCCGATCGGCCCGATCACCCGATCCGCAGCGTGCCAAAGGAAATTTCGTGGCCGTGAAGAAGGTCCAACTCGGACAAGTCTGGCGCCAGGACGCGACCGGCCAGGACCACCTCGTCACCAAGGTGTACAGCGAAGCGTTTACCCAATACGCGGTCCTGCGCCCCGCCCAGGTCACCGCGCCCGACGTTCCCGTCGTGAAGGTGAAGGTCGCCAGATCCGCCGATGGCGTGACCTTGCCCGGCTTCAGCTTTACCCAGGAGGGTGCGTTCTGAACATCCTTGATTGTCATCCCGAGCGAAGCGAGGGATCTGCAGTTGTAACCCCCATCGCATGACCGAAAAAATCCTCACCCTGCTTTTCGTCTTCATCAGTGCCATCGTCGCCGCGACCGGCTATGCCGGGCTGGTGCTGCTCATGGCGATTGAGTCCGCCTGCATTCCCCTGCCTTCCGAACTGATAATGCCTTTCGCCGGCTATCTCGTCTTTACCGGCAAGATGAAGCTGATCTGGGTGGCAACGGCCGGCGCCATCGGATGCAATCTTGGCTCGCTTGTGGCCTACGAAATCGGCTGCTACGGCGGGCGTCCGCTGGTCGAGCGCTACGGACGCTGGATCCTGATGGGCCACCGCGAACTCGACTGGGCCGACCGCTTCTTTCTGCACTGGGGAGACGTGGCCGTCTTTATTGCGCGCCTGCTGCCCGTGGTCCGCACCTTCATTGCGCTGCCCGCTGGAATCGCCCGTATGAAGCGCGGCAAATTCCACGCCTACACTTTTCTCGGGTCGTGGCCCTGGTGTTTCGCGCTGGCCTACTTCGGCATGAAACTGGGCGAGAACTGGCGCGCGCTGGGCAAGTACTTTCACAAATTCGACGCCGCGATCGGCGTGTTTCTGCTGGCCGGGATCGTCTGGTTCCTCTGGTCGCACTGGCAGAACCGCTTGCGCGCCGCGGAATAGAGTTCGTGGAAAGACGGGCGTCTCGCCCGACCAGGCCGGGCCCAGCCTGGCTTCACCTCTCGGCGCAGGGCCATCTCAAGCACTGTGGAAAAATCCAAGGTATTGTCATCCCGAGCGAAGCGAGGGATCTGTAGTTCGCCGCAAAATGCGCCTAGGGATTTGGATTCCGCTACAATTCCACGAGACACCGCCATGAAACTCGCCGACATCGCTTCCGCCCTCAACACCCGCATCGAAAACGCTTCCGCCGACACCGAAATCACCGGTGTAGCCGGCATCGAAAACGCCGCTCCCGGCCAGCTTACCTTCGTGTCCAATCCCAAGTACAACAGCGCCGCGAAGACCACCAGGGCTTCGGCGGTCATCGTCGCCGAGGATTTCCCCGCCATTTCGACGGGAATGCTGCGCAGCAAGAACCCGTATCTGGCCTGGGCGAAGGCCATCGAACTTTTCTACCAGCCGCCGCGCTACGCCCCCGGAGTCCATCCCGCCGCGGTCGTTCATCCGACGGCGAAACTCGGCAAGAATGCGCATATCGGCCCCTACGTCGTGATCGACGAAAACGTCGTCATCGGGGACAATGCCGTTCTCCTCGCCCACGTCGTCGTCTATCGCGGCGTGACCATAGGCAACAATTTCTTCGCGCACGCCCATGCCGTAGTGCGTGAATTCTGCCAGCTCGGCGACAACGTCGTGCTGCAGAATGGCACCATCGTAGGCTGCGACGGTTTTGGCTTCGCCAAGAATGAAGACGACGGACGCTGGCGCAAGATCGTCCAGTCGGGCAACGTGGTTGTCGAGGACGACGCGGAATTGCAAGCCAACACCTGCATCGACCGCGCCAGCATTGGCGAAACCCGAATCGGTCGCGGCGCGAAAATCGACAACCTGGTGCAGGTTGGCCATAGCTGCACCATCGGCCACGACACCCTGCTTTGCGCGCAGGTCGGCCTGGCCGGGACCACCGGCGTCGGCAACAACGTCATTCTCGCCGGACAAGTCGGCGTCTCCGGCCACGTCAAAATCGGCGACGGCGCCATCGCCATCGCGCAAAGCGGCATCCCCCACGACGTTCCCGCCGGAGCCATGGTCAGCGGCGCCCCCGCCATCGATCACCGATTGTGGCTGAAGTGCTGCGCTGCCTATGCGAAGTTGCCGGAGATTGCCAAGGCGGTGAGGAGGTTGACGGAGCGCGACTGAATCCGCTCTACCGGCCAGCGTGGTTCGTTTCCGGCTGGTAGACTGTCCAGCCGTTGGCGATGGCGATTTCTTTCAGGTTTGGATTGGGGTTGATGGCGAAGGCGTGTTTAGCCAGCGTCAACATTTCGCGGTCCCAGATGGCGTTGCCGAAGGCGCAATCGGGTGGAAATGGGAGCACGGATTGGATCGCCTCCACCTTGCCGGGGCCACACGGCACGCGCAGCAGGCGATCAGTAATCACGCCGTTTTCGACGGCAGCTTCGGCGGCCAGGATGCGATCTGGCGCAATGCCGAAGTGGCGCATGGCGGAACGGATGACCCACTGGTTCGAGGAAGAAACCACCCAGACGTTGCATCGAGATTGACGGAGGCGCTGCACTAATTCGCGCATCTCGGGGAAAATGTTGGGCACGACGAATTGGACAACGTAGGCGTCGGCGGCCTGCTGCACGCGCGTTTCGCGGAGTCCGCGGTGCAGGGCGGCCATTTCTCCGCACATGACATCTTCGGCGACCTGGCCGGCTTTATAGTCAGCGTAACGCGGACGCGCCCAGGCCGCGATCTCAGGCAAGACCAGGCCTTGTTCGAGCTCCCAGGAGAAAAAGCCTTCGCCGGCGTCGCCGGACCAGAGCGTGCCGTCGCAGTCGAAGGTGGCGGCTTGCGGTTTGAGAGTGAGTACGTTTTCGACGAATTCGGTTTGCGGAGATGTAAGACGCGTCATGAAATATAGGGCCCAGTCAGGTTAATCCGGCGGCGAAACTTGCGGCGGCGCAGAGGCGCGTTGTTCGGAAGCGGCCAAGTCGGCGGTAACCAGCGGGTCGTCCACCGGAACGTAAGCGATCCGAGACTGGTGGGCGCGCTCGACATCGAGCGCGTTCGATGTTTCCGGCGCCCGCAGAAACGCTTCCATCATTTCGCGGGCGGCGAGAATTGGCCAGCCGTGTTTTCCCCGGTATTCGGGGACCACGGCCCATTTTCGTTGTGTGGTGGCGTGAGCGAACGCGGATTCGAGGGTGACAATCGTTTCCATCCGGACGGGCGGACGGTCAATCAGGGTAATCATGGCGGCGTCGCGGCCGCGGTTGAGGACTTCCTGGAGACCGGTCCGCAACGAGCTGAACTGCCCGCAGGCCGGGTCGGGATCCACCACCAGCGTCGCGCCATTGGCGTAGACGATGGGAGCTAAGGCGGCTTCATTGTTGCCGGCAACGACGAGCACGACATCGACGTGAGAGAAAAAGAGCCGAATGGCGGCCGCGAGCAGCGTGTCGCCCGGCGCCGCGGCGGCGTCATGCGGAGGCCACGGCAGCAGCGCTTTGTCGGATCCCATGCGCGGGAATTCACCCGTTGCAAGAATGACTCCGCAGAAAGCTGGGGTGCGTCCCATAAAGGCACGATAGCAAAGTGCCGGCGCTTTGCCTAGGGCGTGTCATCAAATTGGATATATGCGGTGAGGAGTAGTTGCCGATAGATTTGTGGGATGGGAGTGCGGCGCTACGGGTTACGGGACGATCAGTGGGAGCGGATCGAAGGGATGTTGCCGGGTCGAAGGGGTTCGGTGGGCCGTCCGGCCGAGGATAATCGGTTGTTTGTCGAGGCCGTGTTATATCGCTATCGGGCCGGGATTCCATGGCGGGACATGCCGGAACGTTTTGGCGACTTCCGCGTCGTGCATACGCGGTTCAGTCGGTGGGCGAGGCGCGGGGTGTGGAAGAAGTTATTCGAGCATCTGGCGGCGGATGCGGACAACGAATACGCGATGATCGATTCGACCATCGTGCGCGCGCATCAGCACAGTGCTGGGGCGCGTAAAAAGGGGGCTCGGACCAGGCCATCGGACGCAGCAAGGGCGGGTTGAGCACCAAGATTCATGCCACCGTCGATGCCCTCGGCAACCCGACCGGGTTTCATCTTTCGCCCGGACAGGCGTGCGATCTGGAGGGAGCCGACGTGCTGCTGCCGCTGGTGGAGGCCGACATCGTGCTCGCCGATCGAGGCTTCGATGCCGATGAGCGGGTTCTGATTCCGCTGGCGCAGGCGGGCAAAGTGGCGGTGATTCCGCCCAAAGCCAACCGCAAAATCCAGCGCGAATACGACAGGGATCTCTATCAGGCGCGCCACCGGATTGAAAACTTCTTTGCCAAACTCAAACAGTATCGCGCCATCGCCACCCGCTACGATAAAACCGCGCGCAACTTCCTCGCCGCCATCCACCTCGCCGCCACCGTCATTTGGCTCATTTGATGACACGCCCTAGGACGCTGGTTACGGAACGAACAACACAACTTTCCCGGGGAGGGTTGCCGAGACAGGCAAAAGCATGAACCACAGGGGACACAGAGAAGCACGGGGAAGAGCAAGGGCGAATGGCAAGAGTAATGAGAAAGCGTAACGCTATTTCTCTCTGGCGACGACGAAATCGAGGGCATGGAGAAGGGCGCGTTTGATCTCCGAGTCGGGAAATATAGAAATGGCGTTACGGGCCGACGCGGCGTAGCGGGCGGCCTCGCGGGAGGCGTATTCGAGCGAGCCGTAACGGTTGAGGATGGCGATGATCTCGGCGTGAGAGACGCCATTGAAGGCGCGATTGTGCAGGATGGATTCGATTTGGCGGCGCTCGGCGGCGGTGCAACGCTCGAGCGCATGAATGACTGACAGAGTGGCTTTGCCTTCACGCAGGTCGCTGGCCACGGGCTTGCCCAACACACTTTCGGACGCGGTGAGGTCGAGGACATCGTCCACGATTTGGAAGGCCATGCCGAGATCGCGTCCGTATTCGCCGAGGCGTTCTTCCTGGGCTGCGGTGGCTCCGCCCAGAATGCCGCCGGCTCTCATACAGACCGAGAACAGGCACGCGGTTTTGCGATAGATCAGATCGAGGTGTTCGGGCAGAGAAATCAGCTTGCCGAGTGTCTCCATTTGCAGCAGTTCGCCCTCGACCATCTGCTGCGTGAGTTCGATGAGCACGTCGAGGATGCGGAAATTGCGCTCCTGCACGGCGATGCGGAAGGCCTGCATGTAGAGCCAATCGCCGGCCAGCACGCACATCGAGTTGCCCCACTGCGTGTTGGCGGCGGGACGGCCGCGGCGCGTCTGGGCGTCGTCGATGATGTCGTCGTGGACAAGCGTGGCGGTGTGGATGATCTCGACGACGGAAGCGAGCTTTACCGCGCCAGCGCCTTTATAGCCGAGAAGTTTGGCGGAGAGCAGCAAGCAGCGCGGGGCGAATGCGCTTGCCGCCGCCGGCGCGCAGATACTCGCCAATCTCGGTGATGGAGGCGACCTTCGAGACCGTGTCGCGCTCGAATTGCCGTTCGATTTCGGCAATGTCGTCGCGCAGAAGGTCGAAGATTTCTTTCCCGTTGATGGATGTCGTTGTCGCCAATGCGCTCAGTTGCTCCGGTAATTCGTGAACTGCAAGTCAATACCAAAATCCTGCTGCTTGACCAGCGCGATGATTTCCTGTAGCGTGTCGCGGTCCTTGCTGCTGATGCGCACGACATCGCCCTGGATCGAGGCTTGCGCTTTTTTCTTCGCGTTCTTGACCAGCTTTACGATTTCTCTCGCCTTTTCGATCGGGATGCCCTGCTGGATGGCAACCTTCTGCTTGACCGTGGCTCCGGCGGATGGCTCGAGCGCGCCGTAGGTCAGTCCTTTCAGCGGCACGCCGCGTTTGACCAGCTTCTGCTGAAAAACGTCGTTGACCGCCTTCATCTTGAATTCATCGGCCGAGTGCAGCAGGATGGCGTCCGCGCCTTCCATCGCGATCTGGGATTTCGAGTCCTTGAGATCGAAGCGGGTGTGGACTTCCTTCATCGCCTGTTGAATGGCGTTTGACACTTCCGCGAGGTCGATTTTGCTGACGATATCGAAACTGTTATCGGGCATGGAATGCCATCAAACGACTAGATTGGCCATGCCGAGGGACGGTCGCATGAACTTCGCAAACTTACGGATCGCTCGCCCCGAACATGTACTGTTGAGGGTAACAGAAGAGGCCTCATCTGCGAAGGTCGTTATACGCGCGCCTGCGAGTTGGCCGCTTCCGGCGCGAGGCGGAATAACTTGTAGAAATTCCGGGCGGTGCGCACGCCGATTTCCTCGGCGGGCAAGTTGCGGAGTTGGCCGATCTGGCGGGCGACTTGGGCGACAAACGCCGGTTCGTTGCGCTGGCCGCGATGCGGAATCGGCGCGAGGTAGGGCGAGTCGGTTTCGATCAACATGCGGTCGAGAGGAACGATTTGCGCGGCGTCGCGGATGGGCTGCGCCTTGGGAAACGTGATGTTGCCGGCGAAAGAAATCATGAAGCCCATATCGAACGCGCGCCGCGCATGTTCGACGCTTCCGGTGAAGCAGTGCAGAATGCCGCCTAATCCGCTGGATTTCCATTGTTCGGCGATCGTCGCCAGGCAGTCGTCCCAGGCGTTCTCGCTGTTGCCGGAAGGGCGGCAATGAATGACGATGGGCAGCTTCGCCGCTTTTGCCAACTCCATCTGTTGCAGGAAAACCGCTTTCTGCGCTTCTCGGGGCGAGTGGTCGTAAAAGTAGTCGAGGCCGATTTCTCCCCAGGCAATTACCTTGGGATGCCGCGCCCATTCGAGCATTTGGGAATCGGCGGCTTCGTTGGCGAGGCTGGCTTCGTGGGGATGAATTCCCACGCTCGCCCAGATGCGCGGATATTCCGGTTTGCCGTCGTATTTTTCCACGAGCTGAATGGCGCAGTTAGCGGTTTCGGGCCCATCGCCGTTGCCGATGGCAAGGTAGGCTTCGACGCCGCTTTGTTTCGCGCGAGCCAGCACCTCGGCGCGATCGTTGTCGTAGCGCTTGCCTTCGAGATGGGCGTGAGAGTCGAGGAACACGGTCGTTGGTCGTTCGTCGTTGGCGTTCGCGAGATCGTGTGGGGACGGGCCTCTGGCCCGTCCAGCCGAGCGCAGCTCGGCAACACTACTTCAGCCGGGTGCCCACCGGCACATCTTCCAGAAAGCTCACCAGCACGGGCTTGCCGCCTTCGGGCGAGGCGGCGACGATCATGCCGTTCGATTCCAGGCCACGCAGTTTGCGGGGCGCCAGGTTCGCCACGATCACGACCTTGCGTCCGATCAGTGTTTCCGGCTCATAGGCCTCGGCGATTCCGGCCACTAGCTGCCGGACTTCGGTTCCGAGATCGACTTCCAGGCGGAGTAATTTGTCGGCGCCTTTTACGCGCTCGGCGGTCTTCACCTGCGCCACGCGCAATTCCACTTTGGCGAAATCGTCAATGCTGATTTTGCCTTCGGGAATTGTGGCGGCGGGTTTGGCGGGCGAGGCTGGAGTGGCTGAATCTGCGGCTGGTTGCCGAGCTTCGCTCGGCTGGACGGGCGGGACGCCCGTCCCCACACTGGCAGTACTCACACTGGCGGGGGGAATGCCCGTCGCTCCACTGGCATTTTGCTCTTCCATTTGCTGCATCCTCTCGATGGCCGATTTATCCGCGCGCGGAAATACGGCTTGCACCTCGCCCAACTTTGTGCCGGGTGGCAATTGTCCCCACTGCAATCGGGTCAGGTCAAATTTTTTGATGTCTCCAAGCCCAAGCTGCGCCCAGATTTTCGACGTAGCGTCGGGCATTACCGGATGCGCCAGCGCGGTCACAATTCGCAGAGCTTCGGCGCTGGTGTAGAGCACGTTGGCCAGGCGGGCACGGCTCTCGGCGTCTTTTTTAGCGCCCAGGGACCAGGGTTCGTTTTCGACAATGTATTTGTCCACCGCGCCGACCAACGTCCAGGCGGTTTCGAGCGCGCGTGAGAACTGGAACTGGTCGAAGAGCGTGCCGAAATCGGCGATGGTTTTTCGCGCCGCATCGGCAATCGCGGCATCGGCTGGAGTGTTCGCCGCGTTCGAAAGAGATGGCACTTCTCCCTGGCAATAGCGCGCAATCATGGTCAGGGTGCGGCTGGCGAGGTTGCCGAGGCCGTTGGCGAGATCGGAGTTGTAGCGCTGCACGAGGGCATCGAAACTGAACGATCCATCGTGACCGAAGACGACTTCGCGCAACAGGAAGTAGCGGAGAGCGTCGGCGCCGAGCACATCGACGATGGTTTCGGCGCGCACGATGTTGCCGCGCGACTTCGACATCTTGCTTTCTTCAAAGAGCAGCCAGCCGTGCGCCGTAATACTCGTGGGCAGCGGCAAGCCGGCGGCCATCAGAAATGCCGGCCAGTAGACGCAATGAAAGCGGACGATTTCTTTGCCGATCATATGATGCACGTCACGCTGCACGTCGGCGGGCCAATACTTGTCGAATTTACTCGCGTCGCTCGAGCCGTAGCCGAGCGCGGTGATGTAGTTGGCGAGCGCGTCGAGCCAGACGTAAACGACGTGCTTGGGATCGTCGGGCACGGGTATGCCCCAGGAGAAAGTCGAGCGGCTGATGGAAAGATCGCGCAGACCGCCGCGCACGAACGACAGCACTTCGTTATGGCGCGTCTCGGGGCGGATGAAATCCGGCTGTTCGGTATAAAGGCGGATGAGTCGATCTTGGAATGCCGAGAGCTTGAAATAATAATTTTCTTCGTGGACGGTTTCGGTTGGGCGGCCGCAGTCGGGGCAGGGAGCGCCGGGGCCGGCGGCATCGACATAAAGCTCATCGGAAACGCAGTATTGACCGGTATAGGTGCCCTTGTAGATGTATCCGTTGTCGCGTATCTTGCGCCACAGCGCCTGCACGCCGCGTTGGTGGCGCTCGGAGGTGGTGCGAATGAAATCGTCGTAGGTCAAACCCATGCGGTCCCAGAGGGCGCGGAACTGCGCCGAGACTTCGTCGGTGAGCTGCTGCGGCGTCTTGCCCGCGGCTTGCGCCGCGCGCTCGATCTTTTGACCGTGCTCGTCGGTGCCGGTGAGGAACCAGGTGTCGTCGCCCAACATGCGGTGGCGGCGCGCAATCGTGTCGCAGGCGATGGTGGTGTAGGCGTGTCCAATGTGCGGACGCGCGTTGACGTAGTAGATGGGGGTCGTGATGTAAAACTTTTTGGTCATGATTTTGGTGGCGCCGCCGATAGCTGCTGGCTTCTAGCTTTCGCGTCCTCCGTGGTGCAGGCTTTTCGCTCGCCTCTAAGATACTGTTGAACTGCTGCCTGCATGACCGTGCGGAGCGGCACGTGCTGCGCTTCCGCCAGCATACGGCAATCTTCGTATTCCGGCGCGTAGCTCGATACTGTGCCATTTAGGCTGGCGATTTTGATGCGTACAGGGCCCCATGCCGTATCCACCGTTTCCCATCGCCGCGCAAGGGTCTGGCGCTGTTCCTGGCGGCGGCGCACGCCCAGGGTCGTGGTCTCGGCGAAGATGAGCTTGGCCAGCCGGTCCGCGTCTTCCATTTTCGCCAGCACGGTCAGCAACGCGCCGAGGCGGCCCTTTTTCATTTGCACGGGAACGCTAAATACATCGAGCGCCCCTTCGGCCAGCAAGCGCTCCATGGCGTAGGCCAGTACCTGCGGGCTGAGGTCGTCGAGATTCGCTTCGAGCGCCGCAATGTTCTCATTCCATATAGCTGGCGATGTGCTCACTCTTTCCTCGGACGCGGCTTCTCCAATCGTCAGGCGCAGCAGGTTTGGGTAGCCGGAGAATTCTCGGTTGCCCGCGCCGTATCCGGCCTTCTCGACTTTCATTGCGGGAAAGGGCGCGAAACGGGTGGCCAGCGTCTTCACGATGGCCGCGCCGGTTGGCGTCACCAGTTCGAATTGCGGGCCCGACGAATATACGGGCGCGTCACGCAGCAACTTCAGCGTGGCCGGCGCGGGCACGGGAAGCGTGCCGTGGGCGCACTTGACGGTGCCGCCGCCGACGTTCAGCGGCGAGCAAATCCATTCTTCGATGTGGAGGGATTCCGCGCCCACCGCGGCGCAGACGATATCCACCAGGGAATCGACGGCGCCAACTTCGTGAAAGAGAAGTTGCTCGACGGAAGTATTGTGGATCTCGGCTTCGGCCTGGGCCAGGGTTTCGAAGATGCGAATCGCGGTTGCTTTTGCGGTGGCGCCGATGGCGGCTCTGGTTATGATCTCGCGAATTTCCGTCAGGCCGCGAGCGTGGTGATCTTGTGTGGGGACGGAGCTATGCTCCGTCCGTGGCGGGGCAGAGCCCCGCTTCCACACGGGTTCCTCGCGATCGTGAGGCGTGTCTTTCCTGCCATCGGCGTACACAGCGACTTTGGTGGCCGAGATTCCGCCCCGCTCGACGCGCGAAATCTCTAGGCGCGCACCGATCCCGAGCGCCGCAACCGTGTCTTCGAGCAGCTTGAGAGACACTCCGGCGTCGAGCAGAGCGCCCAGAAACATGTCGCCGCTGATGCCGGAAAAACACTCGAGATAGGCGATGCGCATAAAGACAAAAATCGCTGTTAGCTCTTAGCTCTTGGCTCTTAGCTAAAGGCCAAGAGCCAACAGCCAAGAGCGGGTGTCGAATTTTCATCATAGGGAAGCCCGCCATCTCCGTCAAACTCGCCGCCGGCCGCGAGTTTGTTAGAATCACAGTTTATTCAATAAGTTAGAGGGCAATCTTGTATCGGCATCTGGAGCGGCGGCTGGTTGAACATTTGCGCGAGTTCTTGCTGCGCACTTATGGCTTGGACATCGCGAAAATTGTTGTGGAGCAGCCGCCAAAAATCGAGTTTGGCGAGTACGCGCTGCCCATCGCCTTCGAACTCGCAAAAAAACTTCGCCGGGCACCGCGCAAGATTGCCGAAGAGATCGTCGCCGGAATCGGTGCGGTTCCCAGCTTTGAGAAATTTGAAGTTGCCGGCGGCGGATACATCAACGTGCGCGTAGGCCGCGCTGAACTGTCCTCCGCCCTTGCTGCCGATGAATGCCCGACCGCGGAGGTCCCCGCCGGCAAAGTTCTGGTCGAGCATTCCAGCATCAATCCCAACAAGGCGGCGCACATAGGGCACCTGCGCAACGCCATTCTGGGCGATACGTTTGTCCGGCTGCTGCGCTGCGCCGGCAGGGAAGTGGACGTTCAAAATTACATCGACAACACCGGAGTGCAGGTCGCCGATGTGGTGGTCGGATTCATGCGCATCGAGAAGAAATCGCGCGCCCAGATCGAAGCGCTCGCCGCCGCGCCCCGCTTCGATTACGTGTGCTGGGACCTCTATGCCCGCGTCTCGCAGTGGTATGAAGAGGACAAGGCGAATCAACAGGCGCGATTGGCCACGCTGCATGCGATTGAGGAAGGGAACAACGAAACCGCGGCGCTGGCGGATTTGATTTCGGTGGCCGTGCTGAAGCGCCATCTCGAAACCATGGAACGGCTCGACATTGAATACGACTTCCTGCCGCGCGAGAGCGAAATTCTGCGTCTGCATTTCTGGGATGCGGCGTTTGCCAAGCTCAAGGAAGCGGGAGTGCTGGCTTACGAGAGCGAGGGGAAGAACAAGGGTTGTTGGACCATGCGGCGGGCGGGAACTTCGGCGGGAAAGACTGCGGAAAAAATCTTTACCACAGGGGGCACGGAGGACACGGGGGAAAGAATCACAGAGGAAGATCAGAAAGTAATTGTCCGTTCCAACGGCACGGTTGGTTACGTGGGCAAGGACATCGCGTACCACATGTGGAAGTTCGGGCTGCTGGGGCGCGATTTCGGCTATCGGAAATTCTTTCGCTATCCCAATGCGCACGACTGCTGGATCTCAACCACCGATGGCGAAAAAGATCATCCTCATTTTGGCGATGTGGCGGAAATCTATAACGTGATAGATGCGCGGCAAGCGGAGGCGCAGAACACGGTGATCGACGCTTTGCGCGGACTGGGACATGGAGAAGCCGCCGATCGCTATACGCATTTTTCCTATGAGATGGTCGCGCTCACGCCGCGCTGCGCCGCCGAACTCGGCTACACGCTGACGGAAGAAGACAAGGCGAGGCCGTGGATCGAGGTTTCGGGGCGCAAGGGCTTTGGCGTGAAGGCGGACGATCTGTTGGACGCCCTGATCGCCGCGGCCCTGAAGGAGGTGGATGCGCGCCACGCCGAGTTGAGCGCGGAGGAGCGCGCCGGCATTGCCCGGCAGATTGCCATCGGAGCGCTGCGCTACTTCATGCTGAAGTTCACCAAGCAGTCGGTGATCGCGTTCGATTTCAAGGACGCGCTGAGTTTCGAGGGCGACACCGGCCCCTACGCGCAATACGCCGTGGTGCGCGCCTCCAACATTTTTCGCAAAGGGGGACTCAATCCCGAGAGTTTCTGTAGAGACGCGGCTTGCCGCGTCTCTACAGAGGACTTCTCTAAGTACTTTGCCGGCGAATCGGGCAACGAAATTTGGGAGATGTGGCTGGCGGCGGCGAAGACGTCCTACGTCGTGGGCCAGTGCATCGCGACCGCCGAGCCGGCGTATCTGGCGAAGCATACGTTCCAACTGGCGCAGCTTTTTAACGCTTTCTATCACCGCCATCCCATCTTGAGCGAAGCAGATGAGGGACGGAGAAAATTTCTGCTGACGACTGTGGCGGTAGTCCGCCGCGAGCTGATTCGCGCTCTCGCGGCCATGGGGATCGGCGTTCCGCCGGTAATGTAGGAGAGTTACCAGGGTCTTATAACGATATCCGGCAACGCGGACGCTCCGGGCGGCATCCCACTTAGCAGCCCGTGGTAAAAGTTAGTGAGCGACGGATGAGCAACACTTTTCATGAATTGTCATCCCGAGCGAAGCGAGGGATCTGCATTTTCGCGGCAAACTACAGATCCCTCGCTGCGCTCGGGATGACAAAATCGGGTGAATTGAAGGTGAAACTGCGGCTTCTCACTTTCACCACAGGCTGTTAGCGGGAAACAACTTGCAAGCGAAGCGTCGGCGGCAGCGCCGAGAGGAGCTATGCGATGAGTAAGAACTTATTTGCGGCGGCGTTGCTGGGCCTGGCACTCGGAGCGTTGAGCATGGCCGCCGACACGGGCGCCACGCCGCCGATGCCGCGCACTGTGGCCAACGCGCGCTACGTATACGTAACGGCCCAGGATGGCGATCAGTTCAATCCCGAGGTATTGCCGGAAGATCGCGCCGCTATTGCTCGCGTCCAGAATGCGATTCAGAAGTGGGGCAAGCTGGTTGTGGTGTACCAGCGCCAGGATGCCGACATAATTCTAGTGGTGCAGTCGCGTGCGTCAGAGGATGTGCTGGCTGTGTACGATGCGCATAGAGGGGATGCGGGCAGCAGGCCTTCGTCCGCCTATCTCTGGCGCGTGATGGGACGAGGCGGGTTGGCTAAGGGCAAGATGCCGCTGCTCTCACAGTTTGAAAAAGCTTGGGAGAATATTGCGAATTGAGATGCGCAGGCAGCGCGCGGAACTAGCTGCGAGCTTCGAGTCTGTCCACCAATCGGGACCTCGCCATTGCCTGAAGTGTTTTAGCCAATAGTGGTGGGAGCGGTCCGTAAGCGTTTATTATTCCCAGCCGGAAGATAAATCGTATAAAATTTCCACGGATTATGACGCGATTGCCGGGCCGGAGTTTGGTCTTTTTTGGTCATGTTCCAATGTGGCGGTATAGAATGAGTTGTGCGTTCTCATCAGGAGAGCGGAATGGCATGGCTCGCGCTCCGATGGAGAGCGGGTATAGTTGGTAGATATTACCTGGATCGAAAGCAGATTTTGGATTCGAGCCAATTTCATGACTCGGTTTTGGGAAGGGCACGGCTTCAGCCGTGCCGCTACGATCCGCATAAGCACTGGGCTTTAGCCCCTGAGGGAATTGCCCGTGCATTCTGAAACCGGTTGTGAAACAACTTCTCGAACAGTAGTTGGGCAGGGAGCCCCCAATCTCATGAAACGTACTTCGTTGACCCTAATGCTGGCGGCGACGCTTGTCGTATCGATCGGATGCACAACCAAGAATTACGTGCGGCAACAGACCACGCCGCTGATCAATAAGACCAATGAACTCGACGACCTGACGGCGAAGAATTCCAAGGACATCAAGGACGTGGACCAGCGCGCGCAAGCCGGTATCCAGGCGGTGCAGGCGCAGGCCGCGGCGGCGGACCAGAAGGCGCTGGCGGCGGGAAGCGAAGCCGACAAGGCCGAACTGTCGGCGAACGGCGCGGCGCAGCGTGTGGACACTCTGACCAACACGGTGGTCAATCTCGATAACTACCGGCCGGTGGCGGAGAAGTCGGTGCTTTTCGGGTTCGACCGCGACAATCTGACGAAGGAAGCCAGGGAAGCGATCGACGATCTGGCCGCCAGCGTGGCGACGACCAAGGGATACATCATTACCGTCGAGGGCGCGACCGACTCGGTGGGCAGCGCGGAGTACAACTACGATCTGAGCCAGCGCCGCGCCGATGCTGTGATTCAATACCTGGCGGCGGAGAAGAACGTTCCGGGCTACAAGATTTATTTGATCGGGCTGGGCAAGGACAAGCCGGTCGAATCGAATAAGACCGCCGGTGGGCGCGCCAAGAACCGCCGCGTGGATATTCGACTGATGACCAATACCGGGGCTGGAACGACGCCCGCGCAGGCGCCGAACGACTCGACACCGAGTCCGGCGACAGGCGCGAATCCGCCGTCATAAATTTTTGTCCTTCTTCGTCTCCTCGGAGGACTCGTTAAAGCAGGCCGTCCCGTTTGTGGGCGGCGTGCTTTTTGCTCGTCTCTGAGGTTTTGTTCGTCGATCTTTTGTCCACGACAGTATCAATGAGTGCAATGGCGATTTTTCGCCAACTGTTGTCTTTTCCAGCGTGGTTATCCTACACTTAGCGCGGCGGGAATCTGGATGGAAGCAAACAACAATCTAGGCAAGAATGGCGCTATGAAGCTCAGGCTCTGGATTTTGTTTGTAGT
Source organism: uncultured Acidobacteriaceae bacterium (assembly GCA_963772155.1). Classification (GTDB taxonomy): domain Bacteria; phylum Acidobacteriota; class Terriglobia; order Terriglobales; family Acidobacteriaceae; genus Acidiflorens. Next base: position 44,681 of record CAVYVX010000010.1, read on the forward strand.
TGTTCAGACCGTGGGTTCTGTTTTGCCGATGTTCGCTACACACGTCAGCATAGCGCCTCTCATCTTCGGGTTCTGTCTTCTCTTGCCGGGAAGTGTCGCCAGCGTCATCTTTTCAAACCTCCCAACGTGGTTGCTTATAGGGATAATCGTAGGAGTGAATGCGTTGGTGTGTTGGGGTGTCTCGAAGTACGGCGGGAAAGAGCTAATGCACTGCTGAATGTTGAGTGTAATAGCGATATTACAACAAGTATGGCAGCAATCGCATTCTCACGAGAGCGTGTGCGGTCAGTCACTGAAATTGCGATCTTTCTCAAATATCGTTGGTTCTTGGTGGAGGGCAAAAAAGTGGGCCACCGCGTCATCCGCCAGCAGGCCGCGCAAGGCATGCGCTCTCTGGGTGCGTTGATTTTGTCAATTCTCGTTATTCTTCCGTACTGCGCAATGCCGCAAACCGCCAACCCAGGGATTAGACAAATCACGCTTTCGTCAGGAGAGACGGTTTCCTATGAGACGGTCTTCTCCTACAACAAATTGAGGCGCGGCACCGAGATGGAATGGCGGTATACCCTCGTGATCTGGCCCAAAGGATGCTTTTTCCTGGCGGATGATCCCGCTGCTGGGCACCGGGGCGTGTCCTTGAAGCTTGATGGCACTTCCGGATTGTTGGTCACGATTATCAGCAAGCCAGGAGACCGGAAGACAAAGTCTGTGGACCATGCAAAAATGTCTGACTGCTCCGACTCTGTCGTATTCAGAGCAAGAATCGCGGCACCGCCTCACCAACCTTTAGGGACACAGACGCTTACCGGACAGATCACGTGGCAGGCTGAGAATCAAGAGGGTGCTTTGCCTCCTCAAACAACAAAGTTTGAATTGCCGATTGAAGTGGTTGAGCACCGGGATCGTACGGCGAAGTTCAACGACAACTATGGACCTCACTTCAAGGCTACCGATCTATGGCGGATTCCGGCACTGCCCTTCGTTCTGCTATATTGCGGGGTGAAGGGTGACCCCGATTGCCCTGATTAGTTTTCGGCTGTCAGTGGAGAACTGAAAGTTCTCTTTACGTGGGTGACTGTGGTTATCAGGCGATTACGCCAACTGAGAAATCCCTTGCACGCATTCTCCCGACGTTTTCGCTCATCGCGCCGTGCTTCGACCGCGCTCCTAAGCGATACAATGGAGTCGTGCGGATGCGTTTCTCAATTGTTTTATTGGCGCTGCTGACGGCGATGGCGTGGGCGCAGGATGCGCCGGACAAAGCTCCGACAGACAAGACGGCCGCGGCGAAGTCGGCTCCGGACAAAACTTCTTCCGACCAGACCTCGTCAAGCAAGGCTGCGACGCAGGGTCGCGAAGCAGAGGCAAGTTCGAGTCGCGAGACCAGAATCGACATCAGCCCGCCCAAGGACGACGACAAGGCGCATCCCAACAGCAAGGATGCGGTCGCCGATCTCGGCCTCGCCGACATTGCGGGCGACAAAGTTGCCGATAAACCGGACACTTCCGGCATCCAGGAGTTCCATCCCTGGAACCCGATGAAAGCGTTGAAGGATATTGAGGTCGGCGACTATTACTTCAAGCGCAAGAACTACAAAGCCGCGCTCGATCGCTACAAGGAAGCTCTTTACTACAAAGATAACGATGCCGTCGCCAGCTTCCGTCTGGCCGTGTGCCAGGAAAAACTCGGAGACAAAGCCGAGGCGAAAAAATTCTACGAGCAATATCTGAAGATCTTGCCCGAGGGCCCGTTCGCCAGGGACGCGCGCGCCTCGCTGGAGCGGCTGGCGAAGGCGCAATAAGAGCCACGAGCTTCGAGCCACGAGCTTCGAGCAACCAGTGCCCTCTTCGGTCGCAGCTCGCAGCCAGAAACTCGCAGCCTAGGGAACCTCTGCACAAGTCCTTGCCGCCGATACGAGACGTATTGGAAGTGAGGCCCTCAGCGGCTAAAGCCGCTTCTATAGCGGGTTCTGACGGCACCCTTCGGCTTCGCTCAGGGCAGGCTCTTGAAGCCATACCCTTCCCGAGCTATTCCTAAACCGACTTGATCAGAGCTTTCCTAAAGCTTGTGGCCCGAAACTCGCAGCCTAAAGCGCGTGGCTCGTAGCTCGAAGCTCGAAGCTCGTGGCTCCTAGCGACTTACTTCTCGATCTTCACAAACTCTCCGGTGGATGCGTCCACGGCCACGCGCAGCTTGGCGGTGTCTTTGCTGGTTCCGTAGATTACGTGCCACAGGACCTTGTTAGTCGGGCGGTTCCAATCCGCCACGTAAAGGACAGGCGTGTCGGGTTCCTTCTGCAAGAGCTTGTCGCCGCCGTGCTGCTGGGCGACGGCGAAGGCCTTATCGGTATCGGCCTTGAGGGACTGGACATTGAAAACCAAGGTGCTGGAATTCGCTTCGCTGTAGGTGTCGTCGGGGCCGTGGGAAATCTCGCCGTCCGCCCAGATATAGGGCTTGGATGCGCGCTGCGACGGCGAGGCGAAGGCGACGCGCCACTCGGCGGACTTACCGTCCCGGTCCTTGGAGTCGCCGGTGGGGTGCGACTCGACACGGTAGGGTTTAACGTCCCCCGCCCAACCGCGGGCGGCGACGTAGCACTTGAAAAAGGCGGCGTTCCCGGTGGTGGTTGCCGGGGCCTTGGGTTGCGCGCTCTGGGCCGTGGTCGGCTGGCTCGGCTGCGAAGAGCACCCGGCCATGAATCCCGCTGCAAGAATCGCCACAAGCAGTTTATTCATAATGAGGTCCTCCGATTGGGTTCCCGTGGTATTTTGGCCTTCGATTCGGGATCGCCGGTTCGCGGTCGTCGCTTCGCAATTCACGATCCACGGTCCGTGCTTCGGAAGTCGTGGTTTCGAGATCTTAGTTTCGCAATCGAAGTTTCGAACTCATCGCTTCGAGATCATAGGACAGCGAAGTCCGGCGAATCCCCGTTTCGCGACCATTGTACCGACTAACGCCATGGATTCCTATCGCGAAGGTTGGCGGCGGGAACTCGAAGATACAACAAGGCGCGCTCGCCCGAGTGGCTTGGGAAATAGCGGGAGGAAATATCGGTCCGTGTAGAGAGGGACGTGCCGCCCCTCCCAATGGGCGCAACGGGTGGCAGTTGCGGGAAGAAGATGTGCTGGCGCCCCCTACTGTTTGTTTTTGCCGGTGTCCTTTTCCTCGTCTGTAATTCCAGCTTTGCGGGCCTGCTCCTGCAGGTCGTCGAGTTGCTGGCGCGCGTCGTCAATCGCTTTCTGCTTGGCCTCGAGATCGCTCTTGATCTGCGCGGCGTCCTTGTCCCCTTGGGCAGCGCTGCGCGCGAGGCTGGGATCGCCTAAGTATGCGGCGGTGGCGCGCCAGCGAAGTTCGCGCTGCTCGCGGTCGAGTTCGTGGTTCAGCGTTTCGATCTTCTCTTTCTGCTGGGCGAGTTTGTCCTTTAACTCGTCGGCTGCCTTTTGGCGTTCGGCGGCGGCGGCAGCGGGATCGGCGGCCGGCGCTTTTGCGGTATCGCCAGTCGCGGTGCCGGCGTCGGCGGACGGCGGAGGTCCCACCACGCTCAGTGTTTCGCCGCTGGGAAGATTGTCGTTGTCGTAGTGGCGGACGACGGAACTGGACTGGGTCTTGTGCTTGCGGACCTCGCGCGCGTAATCCCCGAGCGACTGAGCGAACGCGCCGCCGGCGCTCAACAGAAACAGAACAACGATTGGCATGAATTTCATATACTTCATGTGATCATCCTTTTCCCAAGCCGCAATCTTGATGGCGGCCTGCAATCGCGATATGGTACCCAGTGCCCGGTATCCGGAACCAGGCGCAGCGCCACAAAATCCATCGGTAGTTTCACAGCGCCCTCCAATACCATTGTAGGAGGCGGTTTCCGAAGAGGAAAGACAAAAGGCCCATGGCGCCGAGAAAAATGCCAAAGGGCATCTGATAGTAGCGGAGCGTCAGGCGCGCCGATTGCCAGGCGCGGCGGCGGGCCTGGGCCGGAGAAGAGGCGCGGGGCGCGAGGCGGTGGAGGCGCTTGCTCCAGACGGCGAGGACGGTGCCGAGTCCGAAAAGCGAACCGGCCAGCGACGCGGCAAAGATGGTCAATACCGTGAGCTTGGTCCCGAGGAACGCGCCCATGAAGGCCATCAACTTGACGTCGCCGAATCCCATGCCTTCGACGCCGCGAGCCCGCAGGTAAATGGCCGCCGCGCCATAGAGAAACGATGCGCCGACGGCGGCCCCGAGCAATGAGTCCGACAGGGACCATATTCGCCACGAAATCTCGCTGCGCAGGGCGGGCGATACCAGGCCGGGCATGATTCGCGAAGCCAGGTCGTCGACGGGAACCACGAGGCTGAAGGCGATTCCAAGCGCGAGCCCGGGCAGAGTCATGGCGTCGGGAAGCAGCTTGGTTTCGGCGTCGGTGAAGATGAGGCCGAGCAGCAGGTAGCCCAGCACAGCGCATTTCAGCGCCACGAGCGTCAATCCGAAGTGTGAGTAACAGCCGAGAAAGAGCAGGCCGGTGAGCGCTTCGATCGCCAGATAGCGTGGCGAGATGGGCCCTTTGCAGGCGCGGCATTTCCCGCGCAGAATCAGCCAGCTCAGAATGGGAAGGTTGTGGTAGATCGGGATCGGATCTCCGCAGAGCGGGCAGGCGGAGCGCGGCGCGACCACCGACTGGCCGCGCGGCAAGCGGTAGATGCAGACGTTCAGGAAGCTGCCAAAGCACAGCCCCAAGGCGAAGATCGCGATTGCGGACAAGGGTTCCACGTCGGCTAAGTGCTCAGTCCGATTGGACTTGGATGATTATAAGCCGCGCCGGTGGCGCCCTCTAAGTACGAAAGTGAATGCACTGCTGAGAGTGGGCAAATCATTGTGAGTTATGAGGAAGCGGCGTGCCCAGTTTGGAGCGGGTTCAGTGTTGCTGTACCCCGCTCGTGTGGGGACGGGCGCCCTCGCCCGTCCAAGCCGAGCGCAGCTCGGCAGGTCGGTCGTTCTCCAGTCTGCCGATCAGTCGTGGTGGAGAAACTTGTAGTCGAGGATGGAGGCGGCGAGACCGTAAGCGTCTTCGGTATTTTCAACCGCGTCCTTGATGCGAATCAGCCTTCCCTGGCAAAGCACGTTGCTGTTCTCTTGTCCGGAGATTTCCTCGGGCATTTCGAAGATCAGCTCCACCAGCGCATTCGGCGGCAGTTGCTGCGGGCCGTGAAACAGCACGCCCGACTGGCTTATGTTCTGGATGGTGCCTTCGTACCAGGTGTGGAGATTTTTGCCGCGGTAGCGAACTGGAATGTCGGTTCGCAGGCGCCGTGCCCGGGGCAGCCAGGTCGGTTTGTTTTGACCGGAGCGGCGCCGGACGACGGTGGTCCCGGCCGGCGCTTCCGCCAACGGGTCGCCGCGACGCATCGTCTTCCAGTCGTACTGGTAAGCGGTGGCGCACAGCAGGCAGACCTGGTAGTACTCTCCGTTCGGCTTGCGGCGCGGCCAGGAAAACTCGTGCGAGCAGCGTCCCAGCATCAAGACATCCATGAGTCTTTGCGGCATGACGACCAGTAGCGCCCCCGTAACAATTGAACATATCCATCTTCCGCCGGATGGGTTGTTCTGAATAGGTTACTTTCGTGCATTGTGGCGCATCACTTATGCTTTTCCATAGGGCAGTGAAGATCGGCCGGCAACGTCAATACGCCAGAAGATTGTCTGGCAGCTAAGGGCCAGCGAGCGCTCACGCTTTCGCTTGAGCTGCGCCGTGTCTCGTGCGATGCTGATAACCATGGACGCGGACACACTATCTCCCTATATCGAATTCAAGGACGTCTCGAAGGCGTTTGGCGGCAACGTCGTTCTCGATAACGTCAGCTTCGACGTGCTGCCGGGGGAGATGGTCTGCATTCTCGGGCGCAGCGGCGTGGGGAAATCGGTGGCCCTCCGCAACATCATGGGCTTCCTGAAGCCGGATTCCGGCCGCATCATTGTCGCCGGCGAGGACATCACCGGCTACAACGAAGAGCAGCTCGAAGGAATCCGCAAGAAAGTCACCATGGTGTTCCAGAACGGAGCGCTCTTCGATTCGTTGACGGTCGGCGAAAATGTCGCCTTTCCGTTGCGCGAAAAAGACGAGCTGTCCGAAGAGCAGATTTACCAGGTCGTCAACGGCCTGCTCGAAATGGTCGGAGTTCGAAAAATGCGCGACCTGCTGCCCTCCGATCTTTCCACGGGAATGAAGCGGTCCGTGGCCATCGCGCGCGCGCTCGCCGCGCAGCCCGAGTGCGTGCTCTACGACGAGCCCACCACGATGGTCGATCCGATGATGGAAAATCTGCTCGGCGATCTCATCGCCCGCCTGAAACTGCAGTTGCACCTGACCTCGGTCGTGGTGACGCACGACATGCGCCTGGCCAAGAAACTCGCCGATCGCATCGTCTTCTTGCACGAAGCCCGCGCGATTTTCTTTGGGCCTTATAAAGACATGGAGAAATCCACCGAGCCCATCATTCAGGAATTTTTGCAGCTGGATGAGTTAAAGCTGGAAGCGTAAGTGCGATGGAGAGCCGGGCGTCCCCGCCCGGCCGCCAAACTGCTGGACGGGCGAGACGCCCGTCGCTCCACTAAAACCCTTGCCCGACCAACTTCTCCACGTTAAGCGAACTCTGCGCGGGGTCGCCTTTCATCATCTTCTCGACGTACTTTGCGATCACGTCGGCTTCCAGATTCACCGGGTCTCCGGGTTTCAGCGATCCGAGATTAGTCAGCTCGACCGTGTGCGGAATGATCGCGATGGTGCAGCGGTTGCGTTCGAGTTTTGCCACCGTCAGGCTGATGCCTTCAATCGAGATCGATCCCTTGTACACCGTGTACTTCTCGACCTCGGAGGGAATTTCAACATGCAGCCACCAGTTCTCGGAATCCCGGCCATCCGAGTCGACGATGCGCTCGAACTCAATCAGCTTGCCCACGCCATCGACGTGTCCTTGGACGATATGGCCGCCGAAGCGGCCGTCGGCCTTCATGGGCAACTCCAGGTTCACCAGCGCGCCCTCGTGCATGCGGGAGAACGAAGTTCGCACCCAGGTTTCCGGCGCCAGGTCGGCGCAAAACGATTTTGGCTTGATGTCAAGCGCGGTCAGGCAAACTCCGCTGACCGCGATGCTGTGGCCGGTTCCCAATTCTTTCGGCGCATTCGCGGCCTCGATGGTGATGCGGCGGTCCTCACCGCGCTGCTCGATCTTTACGACTTTGCCCACTTCTTCGACGATTCCGGTAAACATACGATTTATGCCTCAGTCTTTCTTTGGTAAAAAACGTTGAACCATTTCGTTGCCGTCTAGTTCCGTCCTGCTGGGCCGCGAGCTACGAGCCGCGAGCTTCGAGCGAACAAATCTGTGACCCCGCAGTCCATAGCTCGTAGCTCGCAGCTCGTAGCTCGAAGCTCAGTACGGGTCGCGCAAATAGCCTTCCAGGGCGAAATCTTCTCCGAAGCGATGCAACTCGAAACGCTCGACGCACTGCGCCTTCCCGCGCAGACTTTCTCCGGCAATAAAGGGAACTCCACCCTCGCCAAAAATCTTCGGCGCGTAATAGAGAAACACTTTGTCCACCTCGCCCGACGCCAGGGCTGCTCCGTTCACCAGCGCTCCACCTTCGAGAAGCACGCTGGTGATTTCCAGTTCTCCGAGGGTCTGGACAATCGCCGCGGAAGTCTGGACGCCCGTCCGCCATCGCCGCGATTTGTTGCACACGAATTCCCTTCGCTTCGAGCGCCTGCCGCGACTGTTCCTCCGCCGTGGAACACAGCACCAGAACATCGTTTTCGGCGGTCTGGACCACGCGCGATGCCAGTGGAACGCGCAAGTAAGAATCGAGGATCACGCGCAGCAGCTTGCGGCGGCGGGGCCGGCCGCTGCGGTCGGTGAGCAGGGGATCGTCCGCCATGACGGTTCCGACTCCGACCATGATTGCGTCGCTCTGATGGCGCAGTTGCTGCACATGGGTGCGCGAGGCCTCGCCGGTTATCCAGTGATATCCGCTGCGCGAGCCTTCTGTCGCGGGCGTGGCCGAGCGAGCTTCCGAACTGCGCTCGGTGCCTGGTTTGCTGGCGTCGGCGATTTTCCCATCTAGTGTCATCGCCGATTTCAGCGTGACCAGCGGCTTCCGCAGGCGGATGTACTTGGCAAAACTTTCATTCAGCTTTTTGGCTTCGGCTTCGAAGATGCCGACCTCGACTTTGATCCCCGCTGCGTGGAGCTTGGCGAATCCTTGGCCCGCAACTTGCGGATTCGGATCTTCCATGGAGCAGACGACGCGGCCGATTCCGGCGGCGATTACGGCGTCGGCGCAGGGCGCGGTGCGGCCCTGATGCGAGCATGGTTCCAGATTCAGGTAAAGAGTTCCGCCGCGCGCCTTATCGCCCGCTTGTTCGAGAGCGAGAACTTCGGCGTGCTTGACGCCGTCATAGGTGTGCGTGCCGCAGCCAACTTCGCGGCCTGAGGCGTCCAGCACGACCGCGCCCACCGCTGGGTTTGGCGAGACGAGGCCAATGCCAGCTCGCGCCAGGTCGAGCGCCCGCCGCATGAATTGTTCGTCGATGGTCATTAAGAAGGCCTTTAGCACTTAGCAGCCTGTGGTGAAAGTGAGAACCCGCAGTTTCACCCTCAATTCACCTGATTTTGTCATCCCGAGCGCAGCGAGGGATCTGCATTTCCGCGGCAAACTGCAGATCCCTCGCTGCGCTCGGGATGACAATTCATAAAAAGTGTTACATGTCTGCTGCTCTCTGACTTTCACCATGGGCTGTTAGCAGTTAGCACTCAGATTTTAGCTGAATGCTAAGTGCTAAGTGCTAACTGCTATTCACGCAAACAGCGAATCCACAAATTCCTTCGCATCGAACGGCAGCAGATCTCCTACCTTTTCTCCGACGCCCACATAGCGCACGGGCAGTCCCAACTCGCGCGAGATTGCGACTACGACGCCGCCTTTGGCGGTGCCGTCGAGCTTGGCCAGCACGATTCCCGTGACGCCGGAGGATTCGGTGAACTGCCGCGCCTGCTGCAATCCATTCTGGCCGGTGGTGGCGTCCATGACCAGCAAAGTTTCGTGCGGAGCGCCGGGCACGATGCGTCGCGCCGTGCGCGTCATTTTTTCCAGTTCGAGCATAAGGTTCTGCTTGGTGTGCAGGCGCCCGGCCGTATCGACAATGACGTAATCCGTCTTGCGCGCGGTTGCCGACTGCAAAGCGTCGAAGAGCACCGCCGCCGGGTCGCCTCCGGCTTTCGTCTTGATCACTTCCGTTCCCGTGCGTTGTCCCCAAATTTCCAGTTGCTCGATGGCCGCCGCGCGGAAAGTGTCGGCGGCGCAGAGCAGGACGGTCTTGCCTTGCGCGCGAAAGACCTGCGCCAGCTTTCCGATGGTAGTGGTCTTGCCCGTGCCGTTCACGCCCACCACCATGATCACTTCCGGCGTGCCGTCGACCTTGGTCACGGGCCGCGAAGCGGTCGAGGTCAGAATCGCCAGCAGTTCCTCTTTCAGCAGGCGCTTGAGTTCATCCACGTCCTTGATCTGCTTGCGGTCGGCTTTGTCGCGCAGCTTCTCCAGGACCTCGTGCGTGGTAGTCGTGCCGAGGTCGGCGCCAATCAGCGTGGCTTCCAAATCGTCCAGCGTGGCGCGGTCGATTTCCTTGCCGATGGAGACGACGTCTTCGATGCGCTCGGCCAGGTTCTCGCGCGTGCGCGAGACGGCCTGCTTCATGCGCTCAATGAAACTTGGTTTCTTGTCTTCGTCCAGACTGCCGAAAAGGGTTTGAATCATGAGGTGTCCGACAACGATTATAGGAGAATCCACTACGGAGACACAGCGATACTGGAAAAATCGCTCTTAGCTCTTGGCCTTTGGCTTTTTGCTAACAGCCAAGAGCCAATAGCCAATAGCGATTCTCTCCGCCGTTCAGGCGCGGGTGATTTCGACGGTGAGAGAATCGACAGGTGAGAGTGGGAGTTCGACCGGCGCGGGCGCTTCGAGCGAAATGGTCTGTGTAGTCGATCTCTGCATGCGGATTTCCCCCCGTTCAAACACCGCCAGCAGCGCGGCCACGGCCTTGGGGTCAAGGCGCTTCCCCGAGACGTTCTGAATGATCCGCATAGCTTCCGCCGGGTCGTTTGCCTGCTGGTAAGGACGGTCCGTAGTCACCGCGTCAAAGGTGTCTGCGACCGCGATGATGCGCGCCAGCAGCGGGATGTCGTCGCCTTTCAGGCCGTAAGGATAGCCGCAGCCGTCAAGCGCCTCGTGGTGCAATTCGATTCCGGGCAGCATCTCGTACAACTGAGGCACGGGGCGCAGGATGTTTGCGCCCTTGATGGTGTGCGCCTTCATGATTGCGAATTCTTCGGGAGTCAGGGCGCCGGGTTTTTTCAGGATGCGGTCTTCGATGCCGATTTTGCCGACATCGTGCAGTTGCGCCGAGACGCGCAGGACCTCCAGAAATCCAGGATCGAGCCCCATTTCCGTCGCGATCATGAGGGAGTATCTTGTGACGCGGTCGGAGTGGCCGCGGGTGTAGGGATCTTTTTCGTCGACGGCGCCGGCCAGCATCTGGATCGACCCCATGAACAGCGCCTTGTTCTCATTCGCGGCGCAGCGCAAGTCTTCGACAAACTGTTCCAGCTCCTCGGACATGGCGTTGAATGTTGCCGCCAACTCTCCGATCTCGGTGCGCGTTTTCAGGTGCACGCGCTGCGAGAAATCGCCGCGCGCAATGGCCTGGCTGGATTGCGCCAGCACTTGCAGCGGGCTGGTGATCCGCCGCGCCGCGAAAATACTGAGGCCGACACTGACAAACACCGCCATCCAGGCCAGCAAACGGCCCATGCGCTGCATCTCGTAGATTCCGCGATAGGCTTCTGCGCGCGGCTTCTGCACCACCACGGCCCAAGCGAGCGAGGTCACGGGACTGTAGGTCCCGAGCATCTCGATCGCGTCTTTGAAATTGGAATTGGAATTGACGCCGAGCCTGTCGCGAATCGTGAATTCGCGGGTCTCCGCCAACTGGGCTTTCGTGCCTTCATCCACAAAGCTGCGGACAATCTCAAACTGCGTCATGTCCTGACCGGTGGCATATTGCGCGCTGGCCGCCGCCACCAGCCTTCCCCGGCTGTCCACGACGTAGGGCATCAGACCGCTCGCGCTGACTTGCTGCAGGCGGCGGATCAGATAATCCATATCGACCACCGAGCCGATCATGCCCAGAAAGCGTTTGTCGTGCATGATCGGAGAACTGACCAACATGACGGTGTGGGCGTATTTCCCGCTGCCCACCATCAAGGGCTGCCCGCTGTAGGCGCGGCCTTCGCGGGCGGCTTGATAGGCGCGTTCCAGTTCCCGTTGCAAAAAGGCGTCGGGCTCGATGCGCCCGGCGGAAACTCCCTTGGCATCGGCATTCAGCAGGGTGGCATAGGCAATATCGTTCGACGAGGAAACGAAATTCTCGAGCATGGCCCGCAGCTCGGGCGTGGGAAGCCGATGCGCATTGAGGTCGTTGCCGCTTGGACTGGCGAGCATCATTACTTGCATCGACGACGACAAATTGGCCAGCATCATGTGCAGCGTTTCCTGGTGCTGGGCAATGTCGTCGGCAAGGGAACGCGTGACCGTGTTTTGCAACAGCATTTCGTTGGTCTTGAGGCGATCCCGGTTCATGTTCTCGATTTGCGCCGAGTAGAAATACATGGGAAGAACGCTGATGGCCAGCAGCACGCCAAGGATGACGTAGAGCAGCGGAATGCGCGCGGGAATGGGCAGCGTCAACGGCAAAAGGCAATCCTGCCGGCCCCAGCGCGGGGATGCGCTGGTCCGTCCTGCGTCCATTCTAAGTTGGTTTCGAGTGTGACCTCAGGTGCTTAAGGTACAACGCACCATTACCGGAGTACCACAACCGCCGGTTACCTGAGCAGTTCTCAGTTCCCAGTTCTCAGTTCTCAGTAAAAACCGGCGAACCATAAGGTTTTGGTTCTTACCGAGGGCTGAGAACTGAGAACCGAGAATTGGGAACTGAGAACTGTTCTTCCGCCGGTCTATAATCGAGCTAACCGGCCCGGGGTGCTTCATGCGGCGCTTCCACGTTTACTCCGTTTGGTATCGGCTGTCCGCGGTTCTTGTAGTCTGCTCTGCGCTGGCGCTCGCCGGGAATGACCCGCCCCCACGGATTTCCCAGCAGGCGCGCGAGGAAATTGTCCACGCTTTTAATGCGGAACTGGTTTACATCCGCACGAATTTTCCGATGGGAAAGACTGGACTGAAACTCAAGAACGGATCCATAACTCCCGATGGCCCTGAGCTGCAACGCTTGCTGGCGCTCTGGGGACCCGCCGTGAAACCCGGCGATCTGGCCCGCATCAGCAACGTTGTCATCAAGGAAGACCACATTCGTTTTGAGATCAACGGCGGTCCCGTCAAGCACAAGTGGTACGAGCACATCCAGGTTTCAGGGGCGAACGGAGGCGGCCCGATTGCGCCCTCGGATTCGGATGCCAACGCGCGCGGTTCTTTCGTCGATCTATATTTCGACAAGTATGTTCCGGACATCACCGGGCCGGAACTGAAGAAGCTGCTGCGTCCGGTGTTTGATTTCGATGCCAAGTCAGGGCTTGAGGCCTTTCTGGAAACGGTTTCTCCGAAGGTCAAAGAGGCCATCAAGAACCACCATGTGCTGGTGGGAATGAATCACGACATGGTGATCTACACCAAGGGGCGTCCGCCAAAAAAAGTGCGCGAGTATCAGAACGGAGATCAGGGCGAAATTGAGTACGAGGAATGGATCTACGGCGCGCCGCCCGAGGACGTGGATTTTGTGCGCTTCGTGGGCGACGAAGTGGTGCGCGTTGAGACCATGAAAGTGGATGGCCAGAAAATCGTGCGCGTCGAAAAAGAAGTCGATCTGGGCGCGCCCACCGTCGCCAAGAAAACAGGAAGAACGCCCCGCCAACGCGCCTACGTTGCGGCGTCCCGGAGAGGAAATGCCAGAATCGAATCCCGCCAATCCATCGAGCGTGCCGCCGGCGGCCCCGCCGCCTCCGCCGACCGGCACAGGCCCAGGGCCAGACTAGAGTTGGGCCTCGCTCCGGCGAGGGAACCTGCCTTGCAAAACGGAGATATGTTTCACGTGAAACACTTTGTACTGGCGATAATGTACATATAAATACATACGTAAAATAACCACATGTGCAACAGCGGAAACGGGTTATGGCGTGCTGGAAGGTTGCGCGGCTGCGGGACAACCCCGCCCAAGCAGAGCTTCCACCCCATCACGCGAAAACCACGCGTGATGGGGACCCCGGCTTGGATGGGCCACCCGCCAGAGTTAGGATGGGTTAGGAGGGCCACCCGCCTTACTTCACGGGAGGATGATATGTCTTGGCTTCGACGCCTATTGCAACCATTTACCAAGCCAATAGAAGTTAAGAGTGGCTATTCTCGGTCTGTGCGCTACGCCTTGCAAGCTATGCCCACCGTTAAGTTTGATCCTTCAACAGTGAGCAAGAGTGTCAAAACAAACCTGCGAAGAAATATCGGGTTGCTTGACGATCTGGGAAAGAAACACATTCAACAGATTTATAAAGTGGCATTACGCTCCGTATTGGCAGGCGGGGATCAGCACGTACTGTTTATGGCGCTAATGAAAATCGAGGGAATGACCCAAGGGCGCGCGGCTGAAATCGCCCGCTCCTTGCACAAAAAGGCTCGGGAGCAAATTAATCGAGAGCGCACGCTCTCCCTTGGAATCACTCACGCAATATGGCTGTATGCGAACGCTCCTTGTATGAACGACCCACGTCACCCAACAGCCGCAGACGTTCAACGGGATGCCGCTCACTGCTCAGCCAACAGGAAAAAATATGAAATCAGTAAGGGATTATTTGTAGATGGCAAGTGGACATGGCCCGGAGTTGAGGAAGGGTGTAAATGTGTGGCGAGAGCAGTCTTGCCAGGGTTGGAAGAGTAAAGTTCCGCCCCCCACCGGACGGACGCTCACCTGATGTTGTTTTTAGAAGGCGGCTGCGCGGAATGTTAGGAGTCAGCAACACTATTGCCTTTGGGCGGCGGCTCCTGCAAAACATCTTTCAAGAAAGGGAACTCCCTCACGCAGATGCGCTCAATTCTTTCCCGTATTTTCTCGTCGCCGTCATTGTGTTTGGCAAGACATAGATAAAAATTCTTGCCTTCGTGTTGCGTATAGACTATCCATTCTCCGGTCATTCTTCCTTCGTTTCTTCTCCTTGCAAGGTTGTTCGCTAGAACATCATTAACAATTTTCGGCACATCTCCTTTTGTGACGAATCTCTCTTCACCAGCAGCTTGAGCTTCTCTTATTTTTCCTTCAAAGAACGGGATTCCATATTGGTTGAGTTCTTTCTTTACGTTTTGAGCCAATGAGGGAACATCTCCATTCATGTAGTGCTTGTGCCAAAGACCAACAAGAAGAGGTCTAGTGAATGGTGATGCTTCCTTGGTCTGACTGATTTCCTGCTTCTCAAGTGACTTGATCTCGTCGACGACCGTGCATGGATTCAGCCCCGAGACCTCCGACCCGAAGAACAGGTCTAGTAAGATTTGCGAACTGCACCGTCCAGTTAGGATGCCGTCCCGATTGAGCGCTAAATAAAATGCCTGCATCCGTGCATAACGAGGAGGATCTCTTATTTCCATTGCGCGCAAGAGTTGCGGCATCAGATCAATGCCGCCCCACACATTCAGAGTCTCGGTACAAGAGAACTCCAGTTTTTTCACAACCGAAGTCGGCTCTGACGGGTTCCCATGAATTTCGGAAAAAGAACTATCCTCGTTTTTCATTTTCACTTACCCCTTATGCTGGTGTCGAGATCGGGGGGCTGGCCCATCCTACCTGTTCTAACTCTGGAGGGTGCCCGTCCAAGCTCTGCTTGGGCGGGGGTTTTGATCGGGTAGCTGCAATTGCACTGTCGGAACGCAGACGGTTGCCGAGCTGCACGGGTCCCTACACGAGCATTCGCATACGAGCAGGATACACCACTGTTGAATCCGGTCTAAACTATAATGGTGAAAATTGCCTTGGGCCAGATCAACCCCACGGTTGGGGATTTCTCTGGCAACGCCGCCAAGATCGTTCAGTTTGCGCACGAGGCGCGGAGCGCGGGCGCAGAACTGATTGTGTTTCCGGAACTCGCCATTTGCGGTTATCCGCCGCGCGATCTGGTGGAGAGGGCGTCGTTTATTGCGCGCAATCGCGTGGCCGCCGAGCGGATTGCGGCGGAGAGGCTGGGAATCGCCATCATCTGCGGGATGGCGACTCCGGCGGAAGCGGACACGGGCAAGAAGGCGATGAACTCGGCCGCGCTGCTGCGCGAGGGGCGCATCGAATTCATCCAGTCGAAGATGCTGTTGCCCACTTATGACGTGTTCGACGAGATGCGCAACTTCGCTCCCGCCAAGAGCCAGCAACTGTTCAGCATGGGCGGCAAGCGGATGGCGTTGACTATCTGTGAAGACGCGTGGAACGACAAGCGCTTTTGGAACCAGCGGCGGTATGGCATCGATCCGGTGGAAGAACTGGTGCGGGCGGGCGGGAATTTTGTGCTCAATATTTCCGCGTCGCCGTTTTGGCTGGGCAAGCGCGAACTGCGCCGCGATATGCTGGCGGCGATTGCGCGCAACCACAAAGTTCCGGTGGCGATGGTCAATCAAGTGGGAGGCAACGACAGCCTGGTGTTCGACGGATCGAGCCTGGTGATTGGGCCCGACGGAGGGGTGATTGCGCAAGCGAAATCGTTCGCGGAAGACCTGATTTATTTCGATTCGGAAACGCTCGATTCCCAGAAAATCAGGGAGATATGCACGCGCAGATGGAGGGCGAAGAAGCGAGCGCGTATGAGGCGCTGGTGCTGGGGACGCGAGACTACGTGCACAAATGCGGCTTCCAGCGGGCGATCATCGGGTTGAGCGGCGGCATCGATTCCGCGCTCACGGCGGCGATTGCGGTCGATGCGCTGGGCGCGGAAAACGTGATCGGCGTCGGCATGCCGGGGCCGTATTCTTCGCGAGGCTCGATTGACGACGCGCGGGAACTGGCGAAGAACCTGAAGATCCGCTTCGAACTGATTTCGATCAACGAGATTTATGAGGCCACGCGGCAGACGCTTGCGCCCGTGTTTGCCGGAATGCCGCCCGATGTTACGGAAGAAAACATTCAGTCGCGCGCCCGTGGATTGCTGCTGATGTCGCTGTCGAACAAGTTCGGCGCGCTGGTGCTTTCGACCGGCAACAAGAGCGAATTGGGCGTGGGTTATTGCACGCTTTACGGCGATATGGTGGGCGGATTGGCGGTGATTTCGGATGTGCCGAAGACGCTGGTGTACCGGTTGAGCGCGTACGTGAACTCGCGGCACAAGGTAATTCCGCAAGCGACCATCGAGAAGCCGCCGTCGGCGGAATTGCGCCCCGATCAAAAAGATTCGGACTCGCTTCCGCCTTACGAAGTGCTGGATGCGATTCTCGAAGACTACGTTGAGGAATCGTGTTCGGCGGAGCAAATTGCGCGCACGCACAATTTCGATCTGGAGCTGGTGCGGCGGGTGATTCGCATGGTGGAGCGCAGCGAGTACAAGCGGCAGCAGGCGGCGCCGGGAATCAAGATTTCCGCCAAGGCGTTCGGCTATGGGCGGAGATTTCCGATAGCGGCCAAGGCGGAGGGATAGCGTCGTGACTGCGGTGGAGCGACGGGCGTCTCGCCCGTCGAGCAGTTCGGCGGCCGGGCGAGGACGCCCGGCTCTCCACCAGCAAAGCTTCGGGAAATGACAACCGCGCCGGTTTTTGTAACAATCGAAGTCCGAATCGAATTTCAAAATTATGACACGCATACATCGCACACTGCTCGCCGTTCTGCTGTTGTCCGGCATCGCCATCGCTCAAACCAAGCACGCTGCCCCGTCGAAAGCGGCGGCCAAAGCAACGGTGACGGCGACGGCCACCGCAGTCGCCGCCGCTCTGCCCACGGAAGACACGGTCAACTCGTTTTTGTTCCAGATGTTTGGTTACGATGGCACCATCACATGGAAAGTAACGGACATTCGTCCCTCCGAGGTGCCGGGGCTGGCGGAGGTTTCCATTGTGATCACCGACCCGCAGGGCGCGAGCGAAAACCGGTTGCTGGTGAGCGCCGACGGCAAGCATGCGATTCAGGGCGACATCCTGCCCTTCGGCGCGAAGCCGTTTGAGGACGCTCGCGGCAAGCTGGAGAAGGGCGTGAACGGCCCCGCGAAGGGGCCGGAGAAGGCCGCGGTGACGATTGTCGAATTCACCGATATGCAGTGCCCGCACTGCGCGAAGGCCGCGTCCGCCATCGATCAGCTATTGGCGCAAGAGCCCGAGGCGCACTTTGTTTTCCAGAATTTTCCGCTGCCCATGCACAACTGGGCGGAAAAGGCAGCCGAGTATGTCGATTGCGTGGGGCGTGCGTCAAACGATGCGGTCTGGAAGTTTATCCAGAAGACGTTTGAGGAGCAGGCAAATATCACCGAGGCCAACGCCGATGAGAAACTGAAAGCCATCGCGACCGCAACGGGCGAGAATGCCGACGAGATCGCCGCCTGCGCCGCCAAGCCGGATACGAAAGCCCGGATCGAGGCTTCCGTTGCGCTGGGGAGGTCGGTGGGAGTGAATGCCACGCCGACTCTGTTCATCAATGGGCGCAGCGTACCCGGCGGCGCGCCCGTCGATCTGTTGAAGAAGATTGTGGACTTCAAGGCGAGCCAGAAATAGATCGGGTCATCGGGCCATCGGGTCATCGAAAGTCAAAAGCTCTTGGGTCTAAGGTTTTAGATCACCCGATGGCCCGATCACCCGATTGACTCTCTATTTTCCTACCCAGATTTCCGGGGCTTCGGCGCGCTCTGGGCTGCGGACGACGTAGGGCGTGATCAGGATCAGCAGTTCGTCGTTCTCTTCTTGTCTGGTGTGCTGCGATGTGAGCAAGCCCAGGCCCGGGATTTTGGAGAACACAGGCAGTCCGCTGAGGCTCTTCTGGTCGGATGTGGTGATCATTCCCGCGACCACCGCCTGTTCACCTTCCTTGAGCAGGATTTCCCCCTTGTACTCACGATTGTTAATGATGGGATTGCCGTTGACTCCCATAGCGCCCAAAGTGCGGAACTGCATTTCCAGTTCGAGCGCCACGTCTGAATTGTTGTGAACCAGCGGCTTCGCCTTGAGCGTGAGCCCGATGTCCTCGTAACTGACGGACGGAGCCATGGAAATGGAGGAAGTTTGCACGCCGAGGGCCTTCATGACGGTGGCACTTAAGCCCGACGAGTAGCTTGAGTTAACGATGGGATAGCGCGATCCCAGCTTAAAAGTGGCGTCCTTGTCCTGGGAGGCGCGCAGCATGGACGTGATCGAGCTGCTGGACGGAACTCTCGTTCATGGAGAACACGGCGGCCAGTTGATCGAGGCTCAGGCCCATGAAGGTGAGGCCGCCGCCGAAGGTGGCGAGCGGCTGGCTGAAGATCGAATTCTGCTGGCTTTGCAATTGCGCGAGCAGGGCGGCGATGGTCTGACTGTTGGCATTGTTGAGCAGGTTTTGCAGGTTTTGTCCGGCGAGAGCCGCGAGGGCGGCCGCCGGAATGTTGTAAAGATTGAAATTGTCCGGGACGTGCAGCCCGATATTGCGCGCGTAGGTGTGGCTCACCTGGAAAACTTTCAGGTCGAGCATGACTTCCGGCCGGGGACGATAGATTTGCTCGATGAACTGGGTAGCAGCTTCCAGTGCCGTTAGCGGCCCGCGCACGGTGATGGTGCTGGAGGCGGCGTTGGAGTTTGCCGACTTGAAGTCAAAGACCGTCTTCAGTGCGTTCGTCAGATCAGTGAGATCTTTGGTGGGATCGTCGGCCGGGATGTAGAACGAGCGCATACCCATGCGGTCGTAGAGCTTGTGGTTTTCGGGGGTGTTCTTGCAAGTAAAAAGAACGGTGTCTTCGAGCGCCACGCTGAAAGTCTGGGTGATCGCCGAGGCCGCCCGCATAGCGGACGCGAAATCGGCGTTCTCGAGGTCGAAGCGCACGTAGCGCATGGGGAAGCTATCGTCGAAAATCACCGTCAGCCCGTAGCTGGCGGCGACTTTGGTGAGCAGATCGTGCGAATCGCCGCGGTAGTGGAAGTCATGATGCCCGTCGAGGGGTTTCACGGCGAGCGCGTTGGCGGAAGCGACCACTCGCGGCGGGCTGGCAGTGCGCGCCGGCGCCGGCGGCAGCGCGTCGCGAATGCGCTGCTCGGCGAATTCGTTCCGCGGATCGAGATCCAGCGCCGTTTGGAACTCCGCCAGCGCCTCGACTTGCCGGCCCTCGAACAGTTCGCTGTTGCCGCGCTCCAGATGCAGTCCGGCCAAATGTTGCCGCGTCATCTCACGGGCCGTAAGGTACTCCAGGTTTTGCGGGACCAGGCGGGCCGCTTCCTCGAATTCGTAATAAGCCTCTTGCAGATTTTGTGTAGCTTCGTTCTGAGATTTCTCGAGTTTGAGCCCGCGCGCGAAAGCCTGGCGAGCGGCCTTCAGGTCTTCCTTAGTATTGTGGCAGCCGGGCGCGCCTCCGGAATTGGAGCAGAGCGGCGGCGCAGCGAGCGGGGGAGTACCGGTGGCCAGACACACTCCGGTAAGCAAGCAACAAATTCCCGCGGGCAGCCATCGCATATTTCTTACTATAGAATGCGCGGCGGCGGCTGTCTTGCACGAGAAATGCAGGGCGGGGAGCGACGGCCGTCACGGGAGATTACTTCACCCTAGCAGCCCGTGGTAAAAGTCAGAGAGCGGCGGATGAGCAACACTTTTCATGAATTGTCATCCCGAGCGAAGCGAGGGATCTGTAGTTTGCCGCGAAAATGCAGGTCCCTCGCTTCGCTCGGGATGACAAAATCTAGTGAATTTGGGGTTAAGTGGCGGATACTCACTTTCACCACAGGCTGCTAGGTAGAGACGCGGCAAGCCGCGTCTCTACGGAAAATTCACCGCAGCATCAGCCGTTCCATCCGCGTGGCGCGGCCGGTCTGGTCGTCGCAGGCGACCAGCACGGCGCACAGGCGGACGTCACCGTTGGCCGCTTCGAAGCGCGACGGCATTCCGGTGAGAAACTTTTCGATCACCAATTCTTTCCTCACACCGATGACGCTGTCGTAAGGCCCAGTCATGCCGACATCCGTAATGTAGGCAGTGCCCTTGGGCAGGAGGGTTTCATCGGCGGTGGGAACGTGCGTGTGCGTGCCGACAACGGCGGTGACGCGCCCGTCGAGGTACCAGCCCAAGGCGATTTTTTCGGAAGTGGCCTCGGCATGGAAATCCAGCAACACGATTTTCGCCTTGATCTGTTCCAGAAGCCGATCGGCGCAGCGAAAGGGATCGTCGGACGAGCCCATAAAGACGCGTCCCTGAAGGTTAACGACGGCATACGGCACGCCGTTCTTCTGGCCTTCGTACACTCCCCAGCCGGCGAGGCCGGGCGGAAAATTAGCCGGCCGCAACAAGCGGCGCGCCGGACTGTGCGGGTTGCCGTCGGCCATGTGGAAGTATTCGATAATCTCGCGTTTGTCCCAAACGTGATTGCCCGTGGTCATCGCGTCGATGCCGAGATCGAAAAGTTCTTCTGCCAGCGCAGGCGTGATTCCGAAGCCAGCGGCGGCATTTTCGCAGTTGGCGACGACCAGATCGACGGCGTGCCGCTGGCGCAGTTCGGGCAGGCGATCTTTTACGATCGTCCGCCCCGGACGGCCAAAAATGTCACCGATAAAAAGAATGTTCAAGATCAGTACCCAGTACCCAGTAACCAGTTGCCAGTACCCAGTTGCCAGTAACCTGCGGCTGCGTTTTCGGCTTGAGTTCGGGAACGCCAGTTCAGCCGAGGCTTTCAGAACAATTTTTGATGGTATCACGCGAGGCGAGCAAGAGGTTCGCACTGCGCGAATGGGAAGCGGAAACTGACAACCGGCAACTGACAACTGGCAACTGGTTACTGGGTACTGAGTTCAGCGGTTTTCAGAAAGTCGTAATTTCCCGACGGATCGAGAGTTAGGTTGCGCACGCGCCGCGTGTGCGCGAGAACGTTGTCGAAGTACCACAGATTGATCGCCGGGACATCCCGCGCCAGGATTTCCTGGACTTCCGCGTACATGTGCTTGCGGGCGCTCGGATCGGTTTCGCGGCGCGCCTGGTCGATCAAGCCGTCGACACGCGGATTGGAGTAGAAACCACGGTTCCTGCCCACGGGAGGGAAATTGCGCGAGTGAAAAACCGTATCAAAAATGTCCGGGTCCTCGTTGCCGCCGATCCAGCGCAGCGAATAAAGCTGGAAAGCGCCGCTGGCGATATCGGCCATAAAGGTGGCGGACTCAAACGTGCGAATGTCGAGCGCAATCCCAACATCCCGCAACTGCTGCTGCAATACGGCGGCGAGCAGGCGGGTGCTTTCCTCCGTCGAAGTCTTCATGGTCAAGCGAAATCGCACGCCATTCGTCAAGGGATAGCCGGCTGCGTCGAGGACCTGCCGGGCCTTTTCCGGATCGTAAGTGAACCCGGTTACATCCGGCGCATACGCCCAACTCTGGATCGGCAGCACGCTCGACGCAGGCTGGGCGAACCCGCGCCAGATGTACTGCAGCAGCGGACGGCGATCGATCGCGCTGGCAATCGCTTGCCGGACGCGCACGTCCCGCAGTATGGGATCGCGCGTGTTGAAACCGATGTAGGCGAGGATCGTTCCCGGCCCGCGCTCGATCCGCAGATTCGGTTCGCGCTCGAGCGCCACCACCGTGTCAGCCGTGAGCGCGTTGATGGCCACGTCGGCGCTGCCCTTGCGCAGTTCGAGCGCCCGCGTCGTGGCGTCGGGAACAACGGCGAATCGCACCCTCGCGAGGCGCGGCTTCGCTCCCCAGTAATTGTCGTTGCGCTCGACAACGACCTCTTTATCCTGCTCGGCGCCGACGAATTTGAAAGGCCCGGTGCCAATCGGCTGGCGCGTGATTTCGTCGAGCGCGCCGTAGGGCACAATGCCGATCGCGCCTTCGGAGAGGTTCCACAGCAAGCTGGCGTAGGGTTCTTTCAGATGGAAAACCACGGTGAAATCGTCGGGAGTGTCGATGCGATCCACAAAACGATACGCCGAGGTTTTCGTGCTGCGAATCTTTCCTTCGAGCAGGGAGTCGAACGTCCACTTCACATCGCGCGAGGTGAGCGGCCGGCCATCGTGAAAGGTCACGCCGCGATGCAGGTGGAAGACGTAGGTCAAGGGATCGGGAATCTCCCAGCGCTCGGCCAGTCCGGGCTGAACGTTCAAGTGCTCGTCGCGCGTCAGGAGCGCGTCAAAGAGGAGTTCGCCGATGCGCTCCGACTGCGCGTCAAGCCCCACTCGCGGATCGAGATTGGTGGGGCTGCTTTCGATAATCATCACCAGCGTGTTGGGATCGGGAGCTTGCGAGCAGGAGAGAAGAGGCAGCAACCATGCGGCGGCCAATAACAAGAGGATTGTCAGATCCTTCCCCTTCGACTGGCTCAGGGTCAGGATGACAAATCTCTTTAGTAAATTGCTTTTTGTGCGCGCCCGCACTGCCGCCCTACGCATAGGAAATCTTTCCCAGGATCGCCGCCCGCTTCGCTCCCGTGGCCGGCGGAACATTGCTGGGCCGCCGATGCCACGTCTGGTGCGCGAGCAGGGCAAAGGCCACAGCCTCCTTCGCTTCCGCCGGAAGGCCGAATTCGTCGGAGAAACGCAGTTCGATTCCCAGGAGCGCGATTTCATTGCGCAACATGGCCATGAGCGTTGGATTTTTCGCGCCTCCGCCAGAAACGATCATCTGGTGAGCAGGTTGATTTCGGCGCGCCGCAACCGGCGGACTCGCGAATCGCGGCAACACGAAGCGCTCGACCGCGTCCGCGATGGCGCGCGCGGTCAATGCGGTTGCCGTCGCCACCACGTCGGGCTTGCTGGCGCCGCGGCAGAGCTGAAGAAATCGGCCCGCGTATGCGCGGCCAAATTCCTCGCGGCCCGCCGTTCGTGGAGGCTTTTCGCGGAAGAAGGGGGCGCGCATTAACTGCGCAATCGCGTTGTCCAGTACGCGTCCCGAGGCTGCGATTTTGCCGTCGCGGTCGCAGCGTTTGGCGAAAAGCTCTTCCATCACCGCATCTATCACCATGTTGCCGGGGCCGGTGTCAAAAGCAATGATTTGGCCGAGCGACGCGCCCGCGGGAATTGCCGTTAGATTCGCGATGCCGCCAATGTTTTGGGCGATGCGATTCATGTGCCGATCATGGTACAGACGGAAGTCGAGGAATGGCACGAGCGGTGCGCCTTTCCCGCCAGCCGCCATGTCCGCGGGACGAAAATCCGAGACCACCGGCACACCCAGCCGCGCCGCGATTACCGCGCCTTCGCCCGTCTGCCACGTGGCCGCCAATTTTCGCCCGAGAAATCGCTGCGCCACTCCCTGGTGATAGAGCGTCTGTCCATGACAACCGACTAAGTCAATTTTCACGCGATGCTTGCGGACTGTTTTTGCCACTGCTTCGGCGTAGAGTTCGCCGAGAAGAAAATTTAGCCGCGCCAGATCCGCAACGCGGGCCAATTCCGCATTCATCATTCCCAGAATTGCGCGCCGTACCGGAGCCGGGAACGGATACTCCGCGTGAGCAAGAAGCGTGAAGTTTGCGTGTGGGTTTGAGTGCTCGTGTGGTGACGGGCCTCTGGCCCGTCGTCCCTTCGTGCCGGAGGGGAAGCGCACCAACGCCACATTGATCCCATCCGCCGAAGTTCCGCTCATGACACCGGCAACAATCATGCTCATGTACGCTCCTTTTTGTTGTACACCGCAATGTTCGCCTTACTGTCCGCGCGAGCGAGCGTCGCCAGGCGGATTTCTTCGCCGAATTCCCAGAGCTGGCGCGTCAGCTTCTCGATCCGCGCAGAGGTGGGAAGTGTGTGGCGCGGACCTGCCCTGAGCGAAGTCGAACGGGGCCCACGCCCGCGTGCTCTTTTCGATTTGAACGCCAGCACGCGCTGTGCCGATTCCCGCACGCGCCGGGCGAACTTGCGGTCGCGCTCCGCTTCGTGGATCAGAGATTCATGGGCGCGCACGATCATTTCTTCTTTGTGGCAAACGAGAGCCAGGTCGCCACCGGCGCGGATGTGCTCGACGACCGTCCGCTCGATGGGAGCGAAATCGATGACGGCACCCATTTCCATATCGTCCGAAACGATGAGTCCGTTGTAGCCGATTCGCTGGCGCAGAATTTCAGCGATCCACTTCTTCGAGAGCGATGCGGGGGTGCGGTCCTTTGTGACCGCCGGAAATGCCGCGTGCGAAACCATGACAAATGGCAATTGATGACGCAGTATTCGATATGGGAACAAGTCTTCGTTCCACATCTTTTTGAGCGGCTTCTCAATCACGGGCAACTCGCGATGGCTGTCGAGCTTGCCCTCGCCCAGGCCGGGAAAATGCTTGCCGCAACCGAGTATTCCCCCGTCGCGCAATCCCAAGAGAAATTCGCGCGCGTAGATTACGACTTGCTTGGGATCGTCCGAAACCGCGCGCGAACTCATTACCGCGCGCGAGGCTGCGTAGGCCAAGTCGAGCACGGGAGCAAAATCCACGTTGAAGCCGAGGGCGCGGCAGTTCTCGCCGATCACGCGTCCGTGCTTGCGAAAGAGCGCGCGGCTGCCCGTGGCAAAAACTTCCGCCGCAGAAGGCGTCGAGCCGAGCACGTTGCGGAAACGGTCCACCGTGCCGCCTTCAAGGTCCACGCAAGTGAAAAGCGGCGTGGCCACGCACTTCTGGCATTCGCGCAAAAGAGCGTGCGTCTGCTCGGCTCCGGTGATGTTGCGGGCAAACAGAATCACGCCCGCCGGCTGAATCCGAGTGAGCAGGGAAGCGAGGCGCGGAGACATTGCGGTCCCGTCGAAGCCGATGATGAGGAGTTGTCCGATATTCGGTTTTAAGTCGCGCATCGTTATGTCCGACGATCCCGCGCGATTTTTACCCACTCGGGGACGATGGCGGGTAGACGCCTGATTGCTTCGCGGCCGAACAAAACTTCGTCCACATACCCCATGTGCAACATGTCTACGATACGGCACAAGTAAGATTTGCCCTGCTTCCACCAAGTATCCCGCGCATCGATGACCAAATAGTGCTTCGTCCGTATGCCTTCTTCTGCGGCAAGATTTTCGAGTTCGAGGCCGTCCAAAAGAGATTCGTACACGCCGTCAGCTACCCGGCTGCCGAATGTTGTGGTGTAGTAATACTCTTTGATCTCCCAAATTGCTACTGGATTTACCGTACTGGGAAATGCCCCGTCGACGCGGCGCGCCAGGGTCCTTACGGGCTGAAGGTCTTTTGTAAAGGTTGTCAGTTCAAGGGGGTCGTAGTTGCAGGAGAGGCCGTCAGCATGGGATTCCACCAGCATGTTAACAATGCCGGTCAGATAGGCGTGTGCTTTCTTCTTCCCTTTCTGTTTGTTCATCGGTAATGGACACTTCGGGGCCAGTTTTTTTCTGAGGATTTCGAACTCCCGTTTTGCTTCTGCGCCAGTCATCAAGTCAGCCTTGACTTGGTCGTTTAAGACCGCCGCTCGATGTTGGAAGTACTCAAACAGCTTCGTACCAAAGGGTGTGAGCTTGGCCGCCGACGTGCAGATATGCTCCGAGGTCAATCTGAGTTCGGTAAGAGCTTCCGCGACGTCGGCAACGCACGGAATCTTTATGGTCGAGTCCCCTCCTTTCTTCATGGATTTTTGCGTGTAGCCGATGTGTTCGCTTAGGAGCCGGACGTTGGCCCAAAAACGTTTTGTCTGACGCAAGAAACGATCATTTGGAACCATGGTGGCCTCAGGTTGAAATCAATCAACGACGCAAGATTAAAACATTATGAGAAAATCAGTCCAGAGCCACATGCAAACTTTGCTATTTGATCGTGCCACGGCCAGCAGGCTAATTCCTCCGTTTACGACCCAGTTGCTGAAATGGGTTGGCAACAAGCAACGTTTCGCCCATGAGATTGTGTCGTATTTCCCCGTGGAATTCGGAAGGTACTACGAGCCCTTCTTGGGCAGCGGGGCAGTCCTTGGCACATTGGCGCCCGACGACGGAGTGGGTTCGGATGCGTTTGGCCCATTGGTTGAAATTTGGCAGACCCTTCATGACAATCCCCGGCTGCTTGTCGAATGGTATTCCGAGCGATGGCAAAAGACGATGCGGGGAAGCAAAGTTCGGGTATACGAACAAATCAAGGCCTCCTATAACGCCCTGCCAAACGCCGCAGACCTGCTTTTCCTCTGCCGTTCTTGCTACGGTGGCGTGGTCCGGTTTCGGAAGAATGATGGATACATGTCGACACCTTGTGGAATTCATGCGCCGATTCCCCCGGAAGAGTTCGCTTCGCGTGTCTCAATTTGGCGGGAACGGACATCGGGTACGCGTTTCTTGAGCATGGATTATCAAGAGGCAATGAGGTGGCCCAAAGCGGGCGACTTGGTTTATTGCGATCCCCCTTATTCCCACACGCAGTCTATTCTCTACGGCGCTCAAGATTTCAAACTGAACGAACTTCTGGAGACGATTGCCGACTGCAAACGCCGAGGAGTCTTTGTTGCCCTCAGCATCGATGGGACCAAAGCGTCTGGGCGGGTCAATTGCGATTTGCCAATCCCTAACGGGTTGTTCGAGCGAGAAGTGTTCGTCCACTGTGGCAGATCCATGCTCAAAAGATTTCAGATGAATGGTCGGAGTCTCGAAAGGGAAGTTGTAAGAGACCGACTCCTGCTTACATACTAAACGCGGGAAACTCGGGGACAGACGGGACGTTTTCCGTCGCTTGCGCCTGTGGCGACCTGCCTGCTTTTCTCATCGCACTCCGCGTCTCGGCGGTTAGATTTCCTTCTTCAACTCCGCCAGCAAGTTTAGCGCCTCGAGCGGAGTCAGCCGGTTCAAATCCACCTCGCGCAGCTTTTCCAGTACGGGCTGCGAGAGCGGGGACGCTGGAAAACGGATTCTCAAGCAGAATGTTCTTTGCCGCCCAGATCAAGGCCAATCCTGCGCGCCGTGATAGATGCGCAGAATCTCCAGGTCCTGGTTTTGAATGCGATAGACAACGATGTAAGGCAAGCCAGCGAAGACCAGTTCCCGTGTGCCTTCAATCCGCCCCTTGCGGCCGCGACGAGGAAAGTTTTCCAGCTTGCCGCAACCATCGTAGAGAGTCTGTGCCACCCTGGCGGCAGCGTCAGTATTGTCTGGCTGGATGTGGAGAACAATATTGTAGAGGTCTTGCGCGGCGGGAGTGGTCCAGCGCAGGCGCATTATGGCCGCAGAATCTGCTGAATCCTGGCCCCAACTTCGCTGTGCTCCACAAACTCGCCGCGGTCGGCTGCGGCCAGCCCAAGGTTCACCGCCTCGATGAAGTGGCTGTCATCCTCCAGGTAGCGGGTTAGAACCTGCTGAGCAAGTTCATCGGTTTTCAACCCCCGCTGCGTGGCGATTTGTGCAAGCTGGGCTTCCTTCTCGGGCTGAAGACGTACTTCCATGGTCACAGTCTAGGAAGGTTTGCGAGCGCTGTCAACATGGTGATTTGACTACTAGGGAAGGTCTGAAAAAGTATACGTTGACGAGTTGAAACGCTTCGCGGAAGTTTCCCGCAGCGGCTAAAGCCGCATATTTAGCGAGTCCTAACGGCACGACTGAAGTCGTGCCCTTCCCAAAATCTTTGAAAACGAACTTAATCAGAAGTTCCCTAGCAGGCTGCTGAAAAACTACTCCCAATCCACAGCCGTGTATGTTACGAAGAAGCATGCGAGGAGCAGACGATCAGCAGAACCATATATTCAGTTACTTGTCGCCGGAGGAACGGGTGCGAAACGACCATCCGCTGCGCGCCATCCGGGTCATGGTGGACGAAGCGCTGGCCCAATTGTCGGGGCAGTTTGACGCGATGTACGCCAGCGTGGGGCGGCCGTCGATTGCGCCGGAGAAGTTGTTGCGGGCGCAGCTGTTGCAGATGTTGTACTCGGTGCGCAGCGAGCGTTTGCTGATGGAAGAGATGGATTACAACCTACTGTTCCGCTGGTTTGTGGGGCTGAACGCGGACGACGAAGTCTGGGACGCGACCACCTTCACGAAGAACCGCGACCGGCTGTTGGAGGCCGATGTGGCCCGGCAGTTTCTGGCGCAGGTGGTGGCGCAGGCCGGGGCCAGGGGTCTGACATCGGACGAGCATTTCACGGTGGACGGTACGCTGCTGGAGGCCTGGGCAAGCGCGAAGAGTTTTCAATCGAAGGCGGGAAAGAAAACTTCTCCGCCCGACGATGGGGGCAATCCGACGGTGAACTTTCACGGCGAGAGGCGGTCGAACCAGACGCACGAATCGAAGACTGATCCCGAGGCCAAGCTGGCGCGCAAGGGTGCGGGCAAGGAGGCGAAGTTGAGTTACTGCGGCAATCTGCTGGTGGAAAACCGGAACGGGCTGATCGTGGATGCGGAAGCGTTCGTGGCCAACGGCACGGCGGAGCGCGATGCTGCCTTGGTGATGCTGGAGAAACTTCCGGGAACGAAAACGGTGACGGTGGGTGGCGACAAAGGTTTCGATACGTCCGGGTTTGTGGTGGAGTGCCGAAATCTGCAGGTGACGCCGCACGTGGCCCAGAACCACGCCCGGCCCGGCGGAAGCGCCATTGATGCGCGCACCACGCGGCACGCGGGATACAAAATCAGCCAGCGGAAGAGGAAACGAATCGAGGAATGTTTCGGCTGGCTGAAGACGATCGCGCTGCTGCGGAAAGTGCGGCATCGCGGAGTTTGCAAAGTGGATTGGATCTTTACCTTCGCCTGCGCGGTTACAACTTGGTGCGCATGCGAAACCTGGCGGCCGCAGTTCCGGCGGTGTAAGTCCGGGGCCGAAGTGTGTCTGGTTGCGAACGGAGCAGAGCAAAAGGCCCCGGAAAACCCGGAAACCAACTCGCTCGACATCGCCCACAATGAGAAACGGCAAGAAAATACCGTATCCATCAATTTTTCAGCAGCCTGCTAGAGCGCTTAAAATCCAATGCAGCAGAAGACGCACAATAGACCTCCTTCAAAGCGAATGACATTATAGTGAACAACACGGAATCATCAACTAAATAATGATTGGAAACCAGACAACGTGAAACCGGCCCAGAAAACATCGGCACCGAAAACCAACGCCGCGCGCCTGCTCGATCGGATGGGAATCCACTACGAACTGTGCGAGTATGAAGTCGATCCCGACGATCTTGCCGCGGAAACGGTGGCGGCCAAGATCGGCTTGCCGCCGGAGCAGGTCTTCAAAACGCTGGTGGCGCGAGGCGACAACAACGGAATCGTCATGGCGGTAATTCCCGGCGATCAAGAACTCAATCTGAAGGCGCTGGCCGCGGCGGCGGGAGAAAGAAAGATTCAGCTCGTCCCGGTAAAAGAACTGCCAGCGCTCACCGGCTACATTCGCGGCGGAGTCACCGCGCTTGCCGCCAAGCGCGATTTTCCCGTGTATGTGGACGAGACCATCGAACTGTTCGACGTGGTTTCTATTTCAGCGGGAGTTCGCGGATTGCAGATTCTGATCGCGCCCGCCGACTATCTGCGCGCGACCAAGGCAACGATTGCGGCGCTCGGACAGGCCAAGGCCGGATAGCGGAAAAGTCGGGGTAAACTATCAAGCAGTCCACCTGTAGAGACGGGGCTTGCCCCGTCTCAGACGGCTGAGAAGCTCTTTTCGTAACGCGGAGTTTGTCAGCCAATCCGAGACGCGGCAAGCCGCGTCTCTACGGGAAGGTTCAATCCGGCCCGAGGTAAGCCATGCCCACTGTCGTACGCCCTAATCCGCTCTCCTTCCTGACCGATCAACTCGACGAACTCAAGGCCAAGGGCACGCACTTCCAGCTACGCGTGCTGGAAGACGAGCAGGCCGCGGTCTGCACCTTCGACGGCAAACGGGTCGTCAACCTGGCCTCGAACAATTACCTCGGCTTCACCACGCATCCCAAGCTGCGCGAAGCGGCGCTCGCAGCCACGCGCAAGTATGGCGTGGGATCGGGCGCCGTGCGCACCATCGCGGGCACAATGAAAATCCACATGGAGCTGGAAGAAAAGATCGCGCGCTTCAAGAACGTCGAGGCCTGCGTGGTCTTTCAGTCGGGATTCACGGCGAACGCGGGAACGGTTTCGTCCTTCCTCGGCAAGGACGACTTCATTATTTCCGACGAACTGAATCACGCTTCGATCATCGATGGCTGTCGCCTTTCGCGGGCGAAGATCCTCGTCTTCCGCCACAAAGACGTCGGCCACGCCGAAGAGCAGCTTACCAGCGTGAAGGACCAACCCGGCAAAAAGCTGCTGATCACCGACGGCGTCTTTTCGATGGATGGCGACATAGGCCCGCTGCCCGGCCTGTGCACGGCGGCGGAAAAATACGGCGCGATCATGATGGTGGACGACGCGCACGCGTCCGGCGTGCTCGGCCGCCAAGGGCGCGGCACCATCGATTATTTCGGAATGCACGGGCGCGTGGATATTCAGGTCGGAACCTTGTCGAAGGCGATTGGCGCGCTCGGCGGTTACGTCTGCGGCACGCGCGATTTGATCGATTTTCTCTATCACCGCGCGCGACCGTTCCTGTTTTCGACTTCGCATCCGCCGTCGGTCGCGGCCACCTGCATTGCGGCGTTCGATGTTCTCGAAACCGAGCCGCAGTGGATGGAGCAACTCTGGGCGAACACGCGCTTTTGGAAAAAAGAACTCGGCCTGCTCGGCTTCAACATTGGCGGCCAGACGACTCCCGCGAGCGAAACACCAATCACGCCCATCATCATTGGCGACGGACGCCTGACCATGGATTTTTCCCGCGAATTATTCAAAGAAGGAGTGCTCGGAACCGGCATCGCCTTCCCCACCGTCCCCGAAGGCAAGGCGCGCGTGCGCACCATCATGACCGCGACGCACACGAAAGAAGAATTGCAGCAGGCGCTGGAAGTCCTGCGACGCGTGGGGAAGAGGATGGGAATTCTTGGATAATTCCGGCGCGCCCGGACTTTTTTGAACCTTTCTCCGCAGCCGTTGCATCCGGTGTATAATTTCACCGGCGTGCCGAATGCCCCGATTTCAGGGCATTCTCCTACTCTTCGAAACCGGGAGGTTTCAGCATGGGTCACTCCACTTGTCTGCATTGCATCGGAAAGGTCACCTACTATATCGGCTGGATCGCGCTGCTCTGTGGCGCATTGACGCACATTCACATTGCCACAAACTTTTTCCTGTCGGTGCGCATGACGCAACGGAATCTGCTCGAGATCGGTGTTGTGTGCTTCGTGATCTGTATCGCCTCGGAGCTGCGGGCCCACAGCGCCACTTGCTGCAAGGAGATACCCAGCTCTGTAAAGAAAGCCGAGTAGAGCCGCTCGCAAACCAAGCCATGGGCTCGGTTCTGGCCTGCCGCGCGGGAATGCGGTTGTGCGCCCGCCACTTCCAATCCGGCCTTCACTACGTCCACGGGCCAGCGACAGCGAATCCAGAGCCGCTGCGACCGCAGGCAGATGCCGAGTTGCGTTCGGCTTGGACGGGGCGGAGCCCCGTCCCCACACAAACCCGTCCCCACACAAGCGGAATACAACAACGCTGAATCCGCCTAGAATAGCTGCATCATGCGAGCGATCTTTCAGTGGAAGGTTGGCACTCGAGTCCTGGAGTTGGGACGGCGCACTCTGATCATGGGTGTCGTGAATGTAACTCCCGACTCGTTTTCCGACGGCGGACTCTACATCGATGCCGAGAAAGCCGTGGCCCACGCCGAACAGTTACTGGACGATGGCGCGACCATCATTGACGTGGGTGGGGAGTCGACGCGGCCCGGCGTGCCGGTAGCGGCGACCGGCAATATCGCCGCCCGTGACATCAAGGACGATCCTGCGCGCGCGGAAGCGGCCACCCAGACGGCGCTGCCGGAACCAGTATCTGAAGAAGAGGAACAGCGGCGGGTGCTGCCCGTGATCCGGGACTTGAAGCGGCGGCGGCCGGATGCGGTGATCAGCGTCGATACCTACAAGGCCAGCGTGGCGCGGGCGGCCATCGATGTTGGCGCGGAGATTGTGAACGATGTCAGCGGATTCCGGTGGGACCCGAAGATGGCGAAAACGGTGGCCGAACTCAAGGTGGGAGCGGTGCTGATGCACACGCGCGGACGGCCGGAGGAATGGGCGGCGCTGCCGCCGGTGGGCGATCCGGTGCTGATGGTGAAGCGGGATTTGCGGCAGTGGGCCGAGACGGCGACCCTGGCGGGAATCAAACGCCATTGCCTGGTGCTGGATCCGGGCTTCGGGTTCGGCAAGCGTTTCGAGGAGAATTATCCGCTGCTGGCGCACTTCGCCGAGTTGCAGCAGATGGGATTCCCGCTGCTGGCGGGAGTTTCGCGCAAGTCGTTTATCGGGCGGGCCCTGGCGCGCGATGGCAAGGATAAAGACGCGGAGGTCGCCGACCGCCTTTACGGAACGCTGGCTGCGGAAACAGCGTTGATCCTGAAGGGCGCACACATCATCCGTACCCACGATGTGCAATTTGCGGTGGAAGCGGCGCAAGTGGCGGATGCCATCGTCGCGAACGGAGGATAGTGTGGAGACGGGGCTTGCACCGTCTGCGAAGACGCGACAAGCGCCGTTGCTACGGGGAATCGGGCGCCCCCGCAGAGACTGTGTGAGAACTCATCTTTCGCCCCGTTGGGGCTTGTTCATTTTCCACTTCCGCCCACGACTTACGCCGTGGGCTGCATTCTTGCGCCGCTTCGCGGCTGAAAACGAAAAGTTTCGCTCCACCGCGACTCCGAGATCGTGGTTCTCACACAGTCTCTTCAGGGACGGGCCATTGAGAACCGCGAGTTGAGTTTGTCGAGCGTTTCGCGCGCTAACTGCTAGAATTCCTGTCATGGCATTCCCCACGAACCGCCTGCGCCGCCTGCGGCGCACCGAAACCTTGCGCACCCTGGTCCGCGAAACCCGGCTCACGCCCGAAGCTCTGGTGTATCCGCTCTTCGTTTGCCCCGGAACCGGCATCCGGAAAGAAGTCCGCTCCATGCCCGGCATCTTCAATCTTTCGGTGGATGAGGCAGTGAAGGAAGTGCGTGAGGCGCGATCGCTGGGCGTGCCGGCGGTCATTTTGTTCGGTCTGCCGGAGAAAAAAGACGAAGTGGCCACGGGCGCATGGGCGGAGGACGGCATAGTGCAGAGGGCGGCCCGCGCCATCAAGAGTGAAGTGCGAGACATGCTGGTGATGGGTGACGTTTGCCTGTGCGAATACATGTCGCATGGACATTGCGGCATAGTGAACGTGAAAGCCAACATGAAAGAGAAAACAGGGCCGCAAGCGCCGGGCGCGCCGGCCACGGAGTACGAGATCGTGAACGACGCGAGCCTGGAGTTGCTGGCGCGCACGTCGGTTTCGCTGGCGCGCGCGGGCGTGGACATCATTGCGCCCTCCGACATGATGGATGGACGGGTCGGGGCCATTCGCGTTGCGCTCGACGCCGCCGGCTTCGCGAATACGCCGATCCTTGCCTACGCGGCCAAGTTCGCTTCCGGCTTCTATGGCCCGTTCCGCGAGGCGGCGGAGTCCGCGCCGCAGTTTGGGGACCGGCGTTCCTACCAGATGGACCCGGCCAACATACGCGAGGCGATGCGCGAGATCGAGTTAGACGTTGAAGAAGGCGCGGACATAATCATGGTGAAGCCGGCGATGCCGTATCTGGATGTGATTGCCGCGGCCCGCGCCCGTTTCGACCTGCCTCTGGCGGCGTATCAGGTGTCGGGCGAGTACGCGATGATCGAGGCCGCCGCCCGCAACCAGTGGATCGACCGCGAGCGCGTCATGATGGAATCGCTCCTCTCGATCCGCCGCGCGGGAGCCAGCGTCATTCTGACTTACTACGCCAAGGATGCGGCGAAACTGCTGGCTTAGCCCCGTGACCGCGTGATTGTTACTACCGTCGATTCATTTTTGTTGGTGGAGCGCCGGGCGTCCCCGCCCGGCGGGACGGGCGAGACGCCCGTCGCTCCACCGTATGACTCATCACTCGGTTACAGCACTAGTCCGCGCGCATTTCACGCCGGCATTTGCCGCGAACAGTTCCTATGCCCGTCCGCCCTTCCCGTACTTCACCTGCGGATACAGCCGGTCGAACGCCACCCACAGCGCCGCGAGCACCACGAATACGAGATAGCTCCCCTCTGGCCCCACCGATCCGCCTGTCAGCCAAACGGGACCGTGCAAGCTAGAGTGCAGTAGGTGCCCTGGCAGCAGCGTGCCGCTATTGGAAACGGAATACAGGTAGCTCTCGCCCCAGTCCCATGACATGTGAAAGCCAACGGCCCACCACAAAGTGCCGGTCCGCCGCAGTGTCAGGCAAAAGAAGAAACCAATAAATCCCGCCGCCACCAGCCCAGTCTTCGCTTCGCCGGGATTGCCGCCGTGAATGGCGCCGAATAAAATAGAAAGCAGGGCCGCCGCCGGCCAGAAATTCATCCCCCTGGTCAGCACCCACTGCGAATATCCGCGCAGCAGAAAATCTTCACATAACCCCGTAATCAGGAAAAACACCGCGTAATACAGTGCATATTTGGCGGTGCCTTCCCCGTACAGATTGAGCGACCCGAAGGTAAAGGCCCCTGCCGCTCGCAACCCAAGCATGAAAATCGTGAGCGACGCAATTCCCCAGAGCGTCCCCACCCAGAAGTTGCGGCCAAACGCCCCGCGTGCCGGAAGGCCGAAGTCGCCAAACCGGCAGCCTTCAATCTTGGCCATAACAAAGCCGGGCAGGATCGCGGCCACCATCATGCTGGCCTCTTCAATAAATCTCCACCACATCGTCCCGCCCGCATAAGGACGGACATAGGGCATGATCACGCCTTCGATGATGAGCACGATGACAAACATGGCCACATAAATCAGCCACCGGGCTGCGGCCCACAGGCCGTCTGGACCGACGAACATTTCGCGAAATGGCGACTCTCGCTGGGCAACGGCGGCGGACGATAATGCCGGCGAAGCGGGCGGCGCAGAGTCCGGCGCAGGCTGTAATGTTGACGGTTTAGCGGAGGGCGGAAGTAAATTGGTGTCCATTGGCCTCCTAAAAATGGTAAAACACTGGGTCGGCCCTTGACAGGAAGATTATTTCATTCCGATGTTTTCCGCGCTCCGCAATTTGCGGCGGCGGCGCTGCTGCTGGCCTATCTTCTGCAGTGCGTCTGGCTGGTCCGTGTGGGCGCGCTGCATGACTCGATCCCGGACTCCAGTCAGACTTGGCGCGTCTACCAGGGCCTCAACCAATGGAAGGGCGGAGCCATCGCTGGAACACCCGCATCGTTGTCGTTCCGGCCGAAAGCCGGCGCCAGCGAGCCTCCCGCGGTACGCAGCGGCCATTCCCGCGCGCGTGACGATTACGATCAAGAGCGCTCGCCGCTTTACTACCTGATTGCCGCCGCCCCGCTTTTGGCGCGTCCCGCCGCCTGGTTGCCGGATTCGCTGCTGCCGCTCGCGCTCGCCGCTCCATATCTCTTCTTCGGCGTCATGCTGGGGGCTTCGTTATGGTACGTCACGCGGCGTCTCTATGGCAACCCTGGCGGATACATTGCGCTCGCGCTCTACTGTTTCTCTCCGGCCATGATTGTGAATGTGGCGGGCGCGCGCAGTCTGGGCGAAATGGGCGCCGTGTGGGGGGCCTTCGGGACCATCTTCACCGCCATCGCCGTGGCGCACACCCTCTACGCTCCGCGCGAAGTCGTGCTCTGGAACTGGCGGCGCATTCTGCTTCTTGGGATATCTCTGGCGCTCGCGGCGGGCAACCAGTTTTCACTCGGAGTGTTGGCGGCGGTGATTCTGCCGCTCATGCTGTGGGTGGCGCCGGTGCGGACGCGCTCCGTGCTTGCCATCTGGACCGCGGCCATCGCAGTTGCCCTGGCGCTTCTGTTCGCCTCCTACTCTTTCGCGCCTGCATTCTTCTGGCGGGGAATGCTGCACGCGCGCTGGATTGACTTCGAACCCGCTGCGTTTCGCATGTCTGCCTCCTACCGCTACGCCGCGCAGACGATCTTCGTTGGCAGTCCTTCGCTCATGCTGGCTTTGCCGGTGGCGCTGATCGCATACTTCGGATGGAAGCGCGCGCGCTATTTCGGCAACACCGCGCCGCTCATGATCGCGGCGCTGTTGCTGATTCTGGCCCTCGCCGCTCCCCATTTTCCCGGACAAGGATTTCATCTGACCGTGCTCGTCTTTCTCTTCGTCTTCGTCAGCGGAGTCTTCGCCGATTTGCTCGAAACCCGCTCCGGCCCGCTGGTTGCCGCTGGCCTGTGGGTATGGTTAAGCGCCTCCGCCATCTGGAACCTCTGCCAGTTGGCCAGTCTGCACTGATTTAGAGCGGATTCAGTGTTGCTGTATCCCGCTCGTGTGGGAACGGGCGCCCTCGCCCGTCCAAGGTTGCGTAGGGACAGCCGTCCCTGCCGAATCCTCCGTGACCCCCGTCCTTGAGCGCTCCCATCCCCTGTGTTAGCATCGGAAGTTTCGCAGGTAATGTTGGGCTGGCCTGTACCCTGTACTCATCCTCATCCGGGCCGTACCACCTTCCCGTAAGCCTGCGGAAGGAGACAACCCGTGAAAGCGTACGAAGGAGCCAACCTCCGCAACCTTGCCCTGATCGGACACGGGCGCGCCGGCAAAACCACCCTGGTGTCCGCCATGCTCTACACCGCCGGTGCCTCGCCTCGCCTCGGACGCGTTGACGACGGCTCCGCCCCGACCGATTACGACGAAGAGGAAATCGCCCGCCAGATGTCCATTTCCACCGGCCTCGCCTTCGTCGAGTGGGGCAAGCCGGACGCCAAGGTCAAGATCAATCTGCTCGACACTCCCGGCTTCAACATGTTCGTCCACGAGGCCAAGATGGTGCTGCCCGTGGCCGATGCCGCGCTGGTCGTCGTCGATGGCGTCGCCGGTGTCGAGGTCGTCACCCAGCGGGTGTGGAACTACTGCGACGAGATCAACCTGCCGCGCATGATCGTCGTCAGCCGCATGGACCGCGAGCGCGCCGATGCCAACCGCGCCCTGGAATCGCTCACCAACGCCTTCGGCCGCGCCGTTACTCCACTGCAACTGCCCATCGGCAGCGAGAAAAGTCTCAGCGGCGTGGTCGATCTCGTCCGCATGAAGGCCTACACCTACGAAATGGGCGGAAACGGCAAGGGCAAGGAAGGCCCCATTCCCGCCGACCTCGCCGCGGCCGCCAAGGAAGCCCACGAAAAGTTGGTCGAACTCGTCGCCGAGGGCAAAGACGAGTTGATGGAAGAATTCTTCGAAACCGGCACCATCCCCGAGGCGCATTTCGTTCCGGCGCTGCACGAAGCCATTCGCGAAGACAAGCTTTTCCCCGTGCTCTTCACCTCCGGCCTGGGCAACATCGGCGTCGACGAGCTCATGGATTTCATCGTTGATTACACGCCCGCCGCCAGCGAGCATCGCGCCATCACCGGCCAGCCCGCCGAGGGCAGCGGCGAGCCGGTCACGCGCAAAGGCACCGACAGCGAGCCCGTTTCCGTCTACGTCTTCAAGACCATGTCCGACGCTTTCGCCGGACGCATTTCCTACTTCAAGGTTTTTTCCGGCGTGCTCAAGAACGACGCTTCGCTGCAGAATTACAATCGCAATATCGCAGGAGAAGTTCGCCCACATTTCCCTCATCCAGGGCAAGCAAGCGGTCGCCTATCCACGAGCTTCATGCCGGCGATATCGGCGCGGTCGCGAAGCTCAGAGAAACTCTCACCGGCGACACGCTCGGCGATAAGGCATCGCCCATCCGCTATCCCGCCGTGCAGCTGCCCGAGCCCGCCATCACTTTCGCCATCGAGCCCAAGAGCCGCGCCGATGAAGACAAGCTCGGCGTCGGCCTCCACAAGCTCATGGAAGAAGACGCCATGCTGCGCTTCTTCCGCGATCCGCAGACCAAGGAATTTCTCATCGCGGGCACCGGACAGCAGCACATCGAAGTCGTCGTCTCCAAGATGAAGAAGCGCTACCACGCCGAAGTCGTGCTCAAAGCGCCCAAGGTCCCGTATCGCGAGACCATTCGCGGCAAAGCCGACGTTCAGGGACGCCACAAGAAGCAGACCGGCGGCCACGGCCAGTACGGCGATTGCAAAATCAAGATGGAGCCGCTGCCCCGCGATGGCGCGAAGTCGAATTCGAGTTCGTCAACGACATCTTCGGCGGCGCCATCCCGAAGAACTACATTCCCGCCGTCGAAAAGGGAATCAAAGACGCCGCCGCCCGCGGCTTTCTCGCCGGCTATCCCGTCGTGAATTTCCGCGTCATCCTCTACGACGGCTCTTACCACGACGTCGATTCCAACGACCTCTCCTTCCAGATGGCCGGCCGCATCGCCTTCCGCAAAGCCATGGAAGCCGCCAAGCCCACGCTGCTGGAACCGATCATGACGCGTCGAGATCACCATCCCCGACGAATTCGCCGGCACCATCATGGGCGACCTCAACAGCCGCCGCGGACGCATTCAGGGCATGGACAACAAAGCCGGCAACACCATCGTCAAAGCCGAAGTCCCCATGGCCGAAATGCTGACCTACGGCGCCGATCTCACTTCCATGACCCAAGGCCGCGGCAGCTTCTCCATGGAAATGCACCACTACGACGTCGTCCCCGCGCAATTGCAGGACAAGATCATCGAGAAGGCTAAGGCCGAGCGCGGCGAGGTGAAGGAAGAAGAAGAGTAGTTTCGTGTGGTAACATTTCGTGTAGCGACGGGGCTCTGCCCCGTCCACCGGAGCAAAGCTCTTATGGGTCTAGGTTCGGGAGATGTGGGGGCTCACCTTGGATATTGAGTCGGCACTGTCCAATTTAATAGACGATCCCTATTTCATCGAAATAAATAAAAGCCGCGCTCGGTTCAACTTGTTCGAAGCCATGGGCGGCGTGCGAGCCGAACTTAGGCATACGAACTTCCTAGGTTTCCTGCTTTCTCCATCTCGGTCACACGGGCTTGGCAGCAAGCCCCTGCAAACCGTTCTACGGGCGATCTTAACGAAACTCGCCTCCGACAAAAGGCCATTTCCCGCGCTTGAGGTGGTTGTTGGCGACTTAGACGACGCCACGGTATTTCGAGAACTCTACAATATTGATCTTCTTGTTGAAGTGCGTGCATTGAATTTTGTCGTCGTCATCGAAAACAAGGTTGATGCCAAGGCGGGAGATGGCCAACTCGCCCGTTACAAAGCAGTCGTTGACAAGAAATATCCCCGCTGGCGGAAGCTGTTCGTCTACTTGACGCCGGCTGGAGATGAGCCCGATCATTCCGAATACGTTAAGTTTAGCTACTCCGAACTAGCGCAGATCGTAGAATCATTGGTTAGAGACGGCGCTCACTCATATGGGCCGGACATTGTTCTCATTCTGACGCATTATGTCGACATGCTTAGGAGAAATATTGTGGAGGACGATCCACTCAGAAGTCTTGCTGTCAAACTTTACGAGCGCCACGCGGACGCCCTTGACTTTATCTTCAAGTGCAAGCCTCAAGGGACCAGCCTACTCCCCATCGCTCAATCGCTTGTCGAAGAGAATCCCAGCCTCAAGCAAGACAAACATTCGTCGACGGTCTTTCGCTTCTTTCCGACAAAGTGGTTGGACGTGCCAGCTCTGAAGAGGTGTCCTATTAAAAGCTGGACGAAGACGGGTCGCAACGTTTTGTTCGAGATTAAGTCATTCAAGACCGAAGGCGAATTCTCGGATCGCATTTTGTTGTCGTTGATTTTGGGTCCGTCGGAATTGAGTTTGAGGCGCTACTTTTTTGACAGCGTTCACGCCAAGAAAGATCCTCTTTTCAATGCTGGCAAAGCGATTGGCCAGGATTGGGTAACAATATTCTCTCGCGAACTGCTTTCCCCAGCGACCGCCGAGAATATGGACGACCAACAAAAGCAGACCGCAATAACGGACAACTGGCGCGATTTCGTAAACGGGGACCTTCCTCGCCTTACGGACGCAGTCTACGACATCGCGTTGAAAGCTCCGATGTAAGCCGGGTGCCCACTCCTTCACGCTGGGTGCCCCACTCATTCGCGTTCTGTGCGAAGGAGTGGGTCTTAGCTGGCGGAGATAATCGGAGTGGTTCAGATCCCGTCAATTAGCCTTGCGCCGCGTGCGTTTGAACGAGTCCTGCATGGCGTGCCGCAAAAGTATGTTTACCTTGGTCTGGTACCCGCGCCCATAGCTCTTCAGCCAGCCCAGAATGTCCGTGTCCAGCCTCATGGTGACAGGCTTCTTCGGCGGCCGATAAAACTTTCCGATTTCCGCGCCACTCCAGTCCACCACCTCCGGCATCTCCGACAGGTCAATATCGGCGTCCTTTTTCGCGGCGATGGCGGCGATTTGGCGCGCCCGGTTTTTGCTGTGCTTCTTCATAGCTCTCAGCGCCGTGGGTCGGGAACCGCGAGCCTGTTTGCAAATTCGAATTGCGGTTGGGTTTTTGACTTCACGATGTCTCGGAACAGTGCTGGCGCGTTGTTCTGCGGGATTATGGTAGACGCTGTGGTTGGCGCCCTCGCGAAGCAGCACGCAGCCATGCATTTCCAAGTGGCGGATCAAATCAATGCGCTTCACAAATCACATCACGGGAACCGTGATCTTTTCGCGGGCAACGGTTTTCCCGCGCTGTGACTGGCTGGCTAGTTCACGATTGGCCTCCAGCAAGAGTTCGATAGCATCGCGGAGATTTTTACGCGCCTCGTCGAGCGTGTCGCCTTCCGAAATCGCACCCGGCAATTCCTCCGTGTAGGCAACGTAACCGCCGCCCTCGGATTCCGGAACTTCCTCGTAGACCGCGCTGAGAGTCAAGTTCATGAGACTATTTTACTTGGAAATCGCCAGTAAGAGGGTATACCTTTTCCTTCCCACCCAACACTTAAGATTCAGTCCGTTGGCGGGTTGGCCCGGCAGGTGGTTCCCTATCTCTGGCGATCTCGCGATCAAGCAACCAGTTCCACGCCGGTAAACCGAAAATCCTCTCCTTTGGCCAGGAGTTTTTGCTCTGAGAATTTGGCCAAGGCGTAGGCGAAACAATCTCCGTAGTTGAAACCGGAAAAGTTGAGACCGGCCGCGCGCCGTCCTTTGCCATACTTGCGCCAGGCGGAACGCGCGATCTCCATTTGCTCGGCATCCACCGGAACTACTTCCAGGTTTGCACGTACCATAAACAGGTCGAACTCGCGACCGGCGGCTTCTCCACGCCGCGCCTCAAGCACGATCCCGGTTTCCAGCGCGTTTGCCGCCGAAATTAGCTTGGTTTCTGCCTGGAGGATATGTTCGAGGAACAGCTTGCGCTCGGGCTCGCCTAAAAAGATGGCCACGAGCGCGGATGTGTCAATGACCATAGGGGAAACCTAGCGCGGAATGCCGTCTTCGCCGTAGCCGAGGATTTCGTTTTCGGGGCGCGAGTCCAGGCTCTGAAGCGCGTCCACCCGCCGCAGCAAATCCTCAATCTGGCCGGTCAGAACGTGGCTTTTCCGCCGCCGTTTCAGCCGCTCCCAGCGTTCCTGGAGCGACATTTGAATGGCTTCGGTGAGCGACTCGCCGGTTTCTCGGGCCACTTGGCGCGCCAGCCGTTCGGTGGCTTCGTTTTTGATGCTCAAGGGCATATTATTGATGTCTATACTCTATGGAAGTATTATATACCAATGGGCAAGCAGAATTGCGTTCGCAGGAAATAGTCCCCCGATCGCGTATTCTGGCGTACCATTTTTGTTGCTTCGTTTCTTAGAAGGCACGCATGACCATGCGAAATCCCCTGGCTCGCCGCCGCTTTGACCGGGGGCGTCCATTCCATTGGTTACGGTTATTTTTTCGTGGCCGGTGAGGGTTGGTACGATATGGGAACGGCGGAAGGACGCAATCGAATCAGGAGATAGCGTTCGTCCGGCACGCTGCCCAACGTGAACGGCATCACTCCCCAGAAATAGGTGTAAAAGCCAGCCGCTCGATTCCTGCACATCGTGGCCATCCCACACCGGTCGCGCAGCTCGATTGCTTCGCTGGAACTCGCCAAGTCCATAGGGATGGGAACCACATTGGTGTTGTTCTCAGGCTGAACGATGAAATCGTCCGCGGTAATATCCTTGACCTGGGAGAGATCCACCGGTTGCGCGCCGAACGACTGCATGTAGTACTGAAATCCCCAGTGGCCGAAAAAGAAGACTCTGCCGGGCTGGCCCGCAGTTTTGTCATGAATAATCTGCGCGGCCTTCCGCGCTGAATTGGCCAGTGTCGTGTCACCCCACGCTACCCAGAGACTCAGCAGCCCGGAGACCACTAACGGAACGACGAGCGCCCACACGACGATGCGGGAGGACCGCTGTACCGCACCCCGATCCCGCTGCGGGTCGTCGAGGCGCCGCGCCATGAGAATCGCCGCCGCCGGAATCAGCGGAAGCACCGAGCGGGCATTGACCGTCCAATTTACGTACGCCGCAAATGCGAAAGTGCCGAGCACCCACGCCGCCAGAAGGACCGAATCCGCATCTCGCCGCCGCCAGAACGTCCGATACGGCAAGAGCAAGCGCTGAGATTCCGCCGGCGACAAATAACGCCAATTGCATCGCGAGAAATACCCGTTGTTCCGCGGGAAACGGGATTCCGATTCTGAACCAGCCCCAGGCTGTGGCCGCCGCGCCCAGACCAGCGGCAATGCAGCCTCCGACGATGAAGATTCGCCGCCAAAGCCAGGGGATGAAAATCAGCGCCGGCAACGTGCAACCTCCAAGGAAGGCCAGGCCTACGGTGCTGGCGCCCCAGAGAGACATGGGATGGTCCGCGCGAAACTGATTTTCCCCCGCGTAGGCCGCAGCGTCGGAAAGCAGGCCTCGTCCGTACAGCGAGGCGGTCCACTCCTGGTATCCGCCGAGGATCGCGACCGGAATCATCAAATAGAGCGCCCAAACCCCTAAACCTTTTTTCTTCCAGATCGAATAGAGAAGCAGCAGGGGAACCAGGCATACGCCAAAGTACTTGGTCAGAGCGCAAGCTCCGATCAGCAGACCGCTGCTTGCCAGATAGAGAGGTCTTCCTTCTTTCAGCCCCCAGCGCCACAGGGTGATAGCGATCATCCACAGCGCCAACATCGGGACATCGCTCATGATGCCGGTGGAAGAGACCAGGAAACCCGGCGTGACGAGCGTGATGATTCCAGCCAGCAGCGGCGAGCTGGTCAACTCGCGAGCCAGTTGATACACCCCAAGGACGACCGCCAATGCCGGCAGAAAGAAGGCGAGGTGCAAAGCGTATTCCGACCATCCAACCGCGTAACCGGCCGCCGCGCCGTAATAAGCAGCCAGGGGCGGATTCTCCATGACCTCCGACATGGGCATCGCGGTGCGGTACCAGACGACCGGGAATCCGTAAGGATCAAGCGGCTTCTCCACGATGTGCTTCGCTGTCCACATGAAGAGGGTGTCATCCATATGAAAAGCCTTCCCCACAAAGGGCAGCAAGCACAGCAGAGTCAGCGCAAACAAGCACGCGCGCGACTTGGCTGGAGACCAGGACTGAGCGCCGCTTGCCGCCTGGACCGCAAGCAGTTGCTTTCTGGGTGCAGTCTCCCGCCGCAGGGAGTGCGCCTCGACTGTGCCAAGTCCCTCCACCGAGTTCCTGACCTTACGAGTTTTCTTGGTACGCTTCGTGGAAAGGAGTTTCCTTCTTTAGCTTCGAAAACGACACCCTAGTATACCCATCTGAAGAACCGAGGTAAAAAACCGGTGTCCCGAGCGGCGTCCTGTAACTGGGTGGCCCAGGCTTTTGCTCTCGCTGGCACAACTAGCCCAGAAGGCGCCCCATCCTTCGCGCACTTTGGAAAGGTGGGAGTGGGAATGTTCACACTATGGGACGATGAGGCGCCCTACCTTTCGTGCCGGAACCCGCGTCTCGAACGCGAAACGTGGGCCGCGATGTGTCTTTTCGGGTATGGCGAGCGATTTTCCTTTGGAATATAATTCGACTCAGAAACAGGGGTGAAACCATGGC
This sequence comes from uncultured Acidobacteriaceae bacterium, assembly GCA_963772155.1. Lineage (GTDB taxonomy): Bacteria > Acidobacteriota > Terriglobia > Terriglobales > Acidobacteriaceae > Acidiflorens. The sequence goes on from CAVYVX010000010.1 coordinate 88,772, forward strand.
GATACAACCCGGAGTGATCGAGGGGACCGCCAAGGAAATTAAAGCGGCGCTCGTGGGCATGCCCGATGACGCGATCGTCCGCCTCATGGTGGGCCGTCCCAGTCTGTCCATCATCGCGCGGAAGCTGCAGAGCGAGGCCGCGGCGCGCGGCATGACCGATGCAGAGCATGACGCGCTCATGGCGTCGCTGAAAAACGACCAGTGAAAGAAGAACAGTGATGCGGGTCGTCGTCGATACGAATATTCTCGTCAGTTTTGCCATCCGCCCCAACCAGTATTTTGAAAGACTGTTCGATTATCTGGCCGGACACGCTACTACACTGATTTCCGAGGAAACGATAGCGGAACTTTTCGCCGTGTTGAGCCGGGAGAAATTTCGCAAGTATATCCCGCAAGACAGCGCGATCGATTACGTCGAGTGGTATGCCGGAATTTCCGAGTCCGTCATCGTCGCGAAACCCGTCGTTGCTTGCCGCGATCCGAAGGACGACAAATTTCTTTCCCTCGCCGTCGCGGGTAAAGCCGACTGCATCATTGCCGGAGACAGCGATTTGCTGGACATGTCCGCATACGACGGCATTCCGGTTTATCGCGCCGTTGAATTTCTTAAGCATTTCGTGGAATAGAAAGCGCTGTCTTTGTTCCCGGTAATCTTGGGTTCAAGCAACCAGTTCCACGCCGGTAAACCGAAAATCCTCTCCTTTGGCCAGGAGTTTTTGCCCTGAGAATTTGGCCAAGGCGCAGGCGAAGCAATCTCCGTAGTTGAGACCGGAAAAGTTGAGACCGGCCGCGTGCCGCCCTTTGCCATACTTGCGCCGGGCGGAACGCGCGATCTCCATTTGCTCGGCATCCACCGCGACCACTTCCAGCTTTGCCCGCACCACAAACAGGCTCGAACTCGCGGCCTTGATTCGCTCCCTGAACCGCCGTTACCTCCGTACCTGTCTGGTTGACAAAAATTTTCAAAATTCTTAAAAAATATCTTGCATCTGCAAAAATTTCCCGTAATCTCAAAGTTGCGAACTAACTTAGCCGAAAATGCCCAGGAATCGCTGTTCACCCTGGGAGCCGCGTAAAGAACGTCAAGGGGGCGCGGTGGTGAGAGTGAGTCGCCTGAGGAGGAAGCCATAGAAATTGGCCACAGCCACTGCAACCGCTAACCTCTCTCCGCTTGCCCTGCCCGCAGTTCCACGCAAGAAATCCATTCGCCTGACGCTCTGGCCCCTGGTGGCCGCCACCTTCTTTATGGTCTCCGGCGGAACCTATGGCACAGAGGACATCGTGCATGGCGCCGGATATGGCAGAGCGATTCTTATCCTGCTTCTCACCCCGCTTCTCTGGAGCCTGCCGACGGCGTTCATGATCGGCGAGCTATCGAGCGCGCTGCCCTTTGAAGGCGGCTACTACGCCTGGGTGCGCCGCGCCATGGGAAATTTCTGGGGATTTCAGGAAGCCTGGCTGTCGCTGATCGCGTCCATTTTCGACATGGCGGTTTATCCCACGCTGTTTGTCGCTTACCTCACGCGCATGTTTCCCTGGTTTCAGGAGAACCATCGCGGGGTGGCCGTGGCGCTTGGCGTGGTGATCGTCTGCGCGGCGCTCAACATCATGGGAGTGAAGGTCGTCTCGACGACTTCGCTATGGCTGTTCTTCGCGCTGTCGGCGCCCTTCGCGGCCATTTTTTTGCTGGCGCCATTCAAGATTCACGCCCTGGTGAACGCGGTGACCAAGCCGACCACCTCGAACGTCGATATTCTCGGCGGCCTGCTCATCTGCATGTGGAACTACATGGGATGGGACAACGCCTCCACCATTGCCACCGAAGTCGAGCGGCCGCGGCAAACGTATCCGCGCGCCATGCTGGCTACGGTGGCCATAGTGTCGGCAAGTTATGTTCTTCCGTGCGCCGCCATGTGGATCACCGGCCTTCCGGCCAGCAGTTGGGAAACCGGCGCGTGGGCCGACATCGCCCAGTTGATGGGCGGGCCGGTGCTGCGGATCGCGCTGGTCGCGGGCGGCATGATGAGCGGCTTTGGCATGTTCAATGCGCTGGTGATGAGCTACTCGCGTTTGCCGCTGGCCATGGCGCAGGATGGAATGCTGCCGAAGGTTTTTGGCAAGCTGCATCGGAAATCGCGCGCGCCCTGGGTGGCGATTCTGGCGCTGGCGATTGGCTGGGGCCTGGCCCTGAATCTCGGCTTCGAACGGCTGATCACGCTTGACATCATGATTTACGGCGCGAGTCTGACGCTGGAATTCGCCGCGTTGATTTTCCTGCGCATTCGCGAACCGAAACTGAAGCGGCCGTTCCGCGTGCCGGGCGGACTGGCGGGAGCGATTGCGGTTGGCATTCCTCCAGTTTTGCTGCTGGGATTTGCCATCATTCGCAGCGAACGTGAAGTTGTGCTGGGCATGAGTTCGCTCTGGTTTGGCCTGATCTTGATCGGCGCCGGAGTGATCGCCTTCCTCATCAACAGCGCGCTGAAGCCGACAGGGTGGGCGGCGGCGGAGCCGAAACCGGAGATGGCGGCGTAGCCTCCACGCGCAATTGATCTTTACCGTAGAGACGGGGCTTGCCCCGTCTCTTTTCTTTTGCGGCTGACAAAGACTTTTTACCACAGAGGGCACAGAGGAACACGGGGTACCCCTCTCATAAAGATTTCCCGTGTGTACCTCTGTGCCCTCTGTGGTAAAAAACTATTTCTCCCAATCCCTGCCGTCCACCATGCGCATGGTCAAAGTGCAAATCGCCACGCGGGAAAGAGCAGTAACGGGGGCTTCCGTGGAAGACGAAAACTAGGGGGTGCCTTGGTCGTAGGTTTTGGCGATGCGGCCCCAGATTGTATCCGCGGCATCCCCATTGCTGGTGTAATTCGTAAGCACGGTAATGGTCAATTTACGGCTGAAGTCGTACATTGTCATCGATGTGAAACCATTAAAGTAGCCATCGTGCCCCTGCCATTCGTGGCCGTCAAACGACATCCGGTAGGTACCCAATCCGTAAGAACGGTCGGGACCAGGTTGAATCATGGTGGCGAGCGTGTCGGGCTGAAGAATCCTGCCTCCATAAAGAGCGTCGGTAAATTGTGCCACGCCAGAGGCCGTCGCTACGACTCCACCATCCGTCCATACCACACCCCACACGCTCGTAGGCACACCCAAGAAACGCGATCCCCAAAAAACGTCAACCTCTTTGCCGTTTTCGAGATCGTATCCGTGCGCGATGCGCGGAGCCGCTCTGGGTACCCTCTGGAAGAACGCATTCCCAGACAAGCCGGACGGACCGACGATGAGGCGCTGGAACTCGCCCCCGACTCCCAATGAACTGACTTTGTCGATAATCGCACCGAGAATTATGTAGTTGGTATTGCAGTAGTCGTACCTCGTGCCCGGCTCGAAGACGACAGGCTGAACCCGGGTGAGGATGTCGGCTCGCGTCCAGAGGAAATTGGGGTTCGACAGCCACCGGATAATAATCGAGTCACCCTCAACATCCTCGTATCCGCTTGTCATGCCCAGCAGATCGCGAACCGTAACTTCCTCCGTGCTTGGCATATACTCCGGGACATAAGCCCGGATGGGATCGTCCAGACCGATTTTGCCCTTTTCGTAGAGGCGCAGAACCATGGTCGCGGTGAACGTCTTGGTCGCACTGGCCAGCGAATAGAGCGTGCTTTCAGTGACCGGCAGCCCGGATTTGACGTCCGCCAACCCGCTTGAACCCTCCCAGACCAGTTGCCCGTCGCTCATGATGGCAACAGAAGCGCCCGGAGCCTTGGTCGACTCCCGGGTTTGATCCAGCACCAGTTGTAACTGCTGCGCGGAAACACTGCTCGAAGGCGCTGCTGCCGGCGCAAAAGTCTGGCCGAGTAATTGGACCTGAGGAATGGCAAACAGCAGAGCGATAACCGACAGCAGCGCAATTCGAAGGATCCGGCTTCCCCGTTCCGTAGAGACACTCACTGGCACTTTCATCCTCGCCTCGAAGTTAGCAGGACTTTCCTTTTTGACCCGCAAAACGTCTATCATTGTTCCCCTGTCCCCGTTCTGCGTCAATGTGAAACGACTTTGTATCCTTGGCGGTTTCAAAACCCATGACCACGAAGGACACGAAGGAATTAGAACTTGCGCGAATGTTCTTTCGCCCAGCGCTCGATCACGACTTTCTTTTCCGTGTAGAACTCGACCGCGTCGCGGCCTTGCGCGTGCAGCACACCGAAGAAGCTGTCCTTCCACCCACTGAACGGAAAATAGGCCATGGGTGCGGCTACGCCGATATTGATGCCGATATTTCCGGCAGGCGCCTCATACCGGAATCGGCGAGCCGCAGCTCCGCTGGAGGTGAACAGCGACGCCTGGTTGCCGTATGCGCTGCGTTCCAGGAAAGCCAGAGCTTCATCCATGCCGTTGGCGTGGACGAGGCTCAAAACGGGGCCAAAGATTTCCGTATCGGCCAGATCGCTGGTTGGCGGCACATCGTCAAGGACCGTCGGCTGCAAAAAGTTTCCCGCCTCGTAACCGGGAATCCTGCAATTCCTTCCGTCGAGCAGGACCCTGGCGCCCTGCTTTTCTCCCCTGGCAATCAGGGACTCGATCCGCGATTTGCTCTGCGCTGTAATCACTGGCCCCATCTGGATGCCCTCTTCCAGGCCGTAACCCACCCGCAAGCTGGCGGCGGCATCGGTAATGGCATCGCGAAAGGTCTTCCGCGCTTCGCCCACGGTCACCGCGACCGATACCGCAAGGCAGCGCTGACCGGCGCAGCCGAAGGCGCTGTCGCTGACCATCTGCGTAGCCATGTCCACATCGGCATCGGGTAGGACGATGACATGGTTTTTGGCGCCGCCCTGGCATTGTGCCCGTTTCCCGTTGGCTCCGGCGCGCGCGTAAACATGCCTGGCGACAAGCGTCGATCCGACGAAGCTGATCGCCCGCACCTGGGGATGATCGAGCAGCGCGTTCACGGCGTCCTTACCCCCGTTGACCAGGTTCACCACGCCTTTCGGCAGGCCAGTCTGCGTAAGCAACTCGAAGGCGCGGCGCATAGTGAGCGGCACGCGTTCGGACGGTTTGAGGATGAACGTGTTGCCGCACGCGATCGCGTAGGGCAGGAACCAGAACGGAATCATGCCGGGAAAATTGAACGGCGTAATGGCCGCCACCACTCCCAGCGGTTGCCGGACCATTATCTCGTCGATGCCACGGGCAACGTCTTCCAGGTTGTAGCCCTGCATCATGGTGGGGATGCCGCAGGCCACTTCCACGTTCTCGATGGCGCGCCGCAGTTCGCCCCTGGCTTCGGCCAGCGTCTTGCCGTTTTCGCAAGTAATGATGCGCGCCAGCTCGTCGAGATGGTCTTCCAGCAGTTGTTTCAGCTTGAACAGCGGCTGGATGCGGTCTTCCGGCGGTATACGGCGCCATTCCGGATACGCCGCGGCGGCAGCTTCCACGGCAGCGGCAACTTCTGCCGCATCGGAAAGCGGAACTTTCGCAATGACTTTGCCAGTCGCCGGGTTGGTGACGTTGAGCAACTCCTGGGAGCGCGACTCAACCCAATGACCGTCGATGTAATTGGGAATGCTGGTGCAGGGCGGTGTTGCAACCGGCATGATGAACCGACCTCGGCTATCGCGAAGAATATAACTTCATGAGACGTGGCAAGCAATGCCTTTACTAAATCCTGATCTTCCCGTAGAAACGCAGCTTGCTAAGTCTCCATGCTCTCACGCTGTCGGCATTGCCGCTGCTTGCTTTTCACTCGCGGCTTGCAGCGCGGCTTCCAGCACGTCCATGGCTTCGTCCATCTGCTCGCTGGTAACCACCAGCGGAACCAGCACGCGAATCACATTGGAATACGATCCCGCCGTGATCGTAATCAGTCCGTGCTCGTAACAGAATTGCGCAATCTGTTTGGTTTCTTCAGCGGCGGGCTCACGGCTAGCGCGCGATTTCACCAGTTCAATTGCCTGCATGCCGCCCAGCCCGCGCACCTCGCCCACGATCGGCCAGCGCTTTTGCCATTCCCTGGCCCGCTGCTGGAAATGCCTTCCCAGTTGGTTGGCGCGAGCGAGCAAATTTTCTTTCTCGAACAGGTCGAGCACGGCGAGCGCCGCCGCGCAGGACAGCGGGTTGCCGGCGAACGTGCCGCCCAGCCCACCCGGCCCGGGAGCATCCATAATTTCCGCGCGGCCGGTGATCGCAGCCAGCGGCAAACCGCCGCCCAGCGACTTCGCGGTAACCAGGATGTCCGGCTCAATGCCGTAATGCTCGCTGGCAAACAGCTTGCCGGTGCGGCCAAAGCCGCTCTGGACTTCGTCGGCGATGAACAGCACGCCGTGGCGGCGGCAGATTTCGATCAGCGCCGGGAAAAAATCGGGCGGCGGCACAACAAATCCGCCTTCGCCCAGCACCGGCTCGGCCAGCACTGCCGCCACGTCTTCCGACGCCACCACGCGCTTGAAAGTGTCTTCGAGGTGGCGGGCGCAGTAAACGTCGCACTCCGGATACTTCATCGAGTACGAACAACGATAGCAATACGCATACGGAATGCGGCACACATCCCCGGGAAACGGGCCATATCCGGCTTTGTAAGGATGCGTCTTACTGGTCAGGGCCAAAGTCATCATGGTCCGGCCGTGAAACGCGTCTTCAAAGGCGATGATGCCCGGCCGCCCGGTGTGAGCGCGGGCAATCTTGACGGCGTTTTCCACCGCCTCGGCGCCGCTGTTCACAAACAGGGTCTTCTTGGGAAACTTGCCGGGCGTGACCTGGTTCATGCGCTCGGCCAGCCGGACGTAAAGTTCATAGGGCGTGACTTGAACGCAAGTGTGCAGAAAATGGCCGAGTTGTTCGCGCACCGCCGACATCACCGCCTCGCGCCGGTGGCCGACATTCATGCAGCCGATACCGCCGGCAAAATCTATGAAGCGGTTTCCGTCCACGTCTTCCAGCCACGCGTCCTGCGCTTTGGCCACGTACACGGGCGTGCTGTGCGAAAGCCCGCGCGGAACCGCGGCAGCGCGGCGTTCCGCCAAAGCTTTCGATTTCGGGCCGGGGATCGCGGTGCACAGTTGAATTGTCGCCATAGTCTTTTCCAATCTCCCTTTCCAATTTCCAGTTTCTCGTCACGACCAGCGGTTCACCCGGTAGTCGGCACCGGCCTTCTAGAACCGTGACCGCGTGATTTGTACCGTTTCACCACTGAGAGTAGCGCCGCCGTCCCGGCGGCTATCCGGCGGGCGTTCCCGCCCGCCGCGCCGAAGGCGAGACGCCCCTTCGGCAAGCTCAGGGCAGGCTCTCGGGACAGCCGGCAAGATGCCGGCGCTACTTCCCATGCCGTCATCATCATGTGGTCACGGTACTAGTACCAGCCGATGGGCTGTTCGTTGAGGTTGATATGCACCTGCTTGCTTTCCAGGTACTCTTCGATTCCCCAAGGCCCCAGTTCCCGCCCAAAGCCCGACTGCTTGTAACCGCCCCAGGGCGCTTCCACATACGCCGGCTGCATGTGGTTTATCCAGATGATTCCGGCGCGCAAGGCCTTGACCGTACGGAAGGCTTTGAACAGGTCCCGCGTCCACACCGCCCCCGCCAGACCATAGGGAGTATCGTTGGCGATCTTGATCGCGGCTTTCTCGTCTTCGAATGGGATCACGGCAGCGACTGGACCGAAGATCTCCTCCTGCGCGATGCGGGCGTGATTGTCCACGTCATAGAAGATGGTCGGTTCAATGAAGTAGCCTTTGGCAAACTTCTGGGCGCGCCCTCCTCCGATGGACATTTTGGCTTCTTTCTTGCCAATTTCCTGATACGACCGCACCGTGTCGTACTGGTCCTTGCTAACCATTGGACCCATCTTGGTGTCGCGCTGCAACGGCGACCCGAGTTTGATCCGCTTGGCCTTCTCCGTCATAGCCTCGACAAATTTCTTGTAGATCGACCGCTGCACTAAAATGCGGCTGCCCGCCGAGCACACTTCGCCCTGATTGATGAAGACGCCAAACAGCGCGCCGTCGATGGCGTTTTCGAAATCGGCGTCCGCGAAGAAGATGTTGGGAGACTTGCCGCCCAGTTCCATAGTTACGCGTTTCACCGTGTCGGCGGCGTCTTTGACAATGGCCTTACCCACGGCGTTGCTGCCCGTGAAAGCGATCTTGTTCACGTCGGGATGCTTCGAGAGTGCAGTGCCGCAGATCGATCCCGACCCGGTGACAATGTTGAACACGCCCGGCGGCACACCCACTTCCGGCATCCACTTCGCCATCTCCAGCGCGGTCAGCGGCGTTACTCCCGGGGGTTTCAGAATGCAGGTGCAACCGGCGGCCAGCGCCGGCGCTATCTTCCAGACCGCCATCAGCAGCGGATAATTCCACGGCGTGATCATGGCGGCCACGCCCATCGGCTCTTTCAGCGTAAGGCTGACGGCGTTGTCCGGGACCGGGTTCACCGTTCCCAGGATTTTCGTTGCCATCCCACCGTAGTATTCAAAACATGTGGCCACGTCGTTGATATCGAATTCCGCCTCGACGATGGGCTTGCCGCAGTTGCGCGCCTCCAATTCTGCCAGCTTGTCCGCATTCTGGCGGATCTTCTCGGACAGGCGGAACAAAACCCGCCCGCGCTCCTGCGGAGTAGTCGAAGCCCAGGGGCCGGTCTCAAACGCCGCCTTGGCTGCCGCCACGGCCCGATTTACGTCCTCGGCATTTCCCGCCGGCACCCGCGCCATCACCTCTTCCGTGGCGGGCTCAATGATGGCAGAGGTTTGTTTGGACGCGCTGTCCACCCATTTGCCGTCAATGTACATCTGATACGTGCGAACTTCGGATTTGATTCCCTTCGGCATGTAAAACCTCCTGGAAAAATTGAAACAACACAAAACTCGCTCCGGCCGGTTGAAACGCGGGCGAACAAAGCGCGCCTAAGCTCCCTTGTTCGCCCCCGCCGGGCTGACAACCGCGCGCGGCGTTTTCAGGCGGCCGTACACAAAAAAGAAGAAAACCGCCAACACGATGAAACCCAGCGTAATTCCGAGCATACCGGCTTCGTACTTCCACAGCGAAGTGATCTGCTTGGCGGGGAAAAAGGCCAGCGCAATGCCCAGCACAGTCGTCACCAGACCGCTTCCCCCGGCGAAGACGAGCGTGCCTTTGCCATATCGGCCTTTGGTCTCGCTTTCGACGAAGGCAAACCTCAACAGCGCGGCAAACACGTAAAGAAACGGCACCAGTTGCAGGACAACCGCCGCAGAAAGCATTTTCTGGAAAGCCTCCTGCACTCCGCCGGAAGCGACAAAGCTGACGACCACCAAAACCAGCGATACCATGGCTTGCACGATCAGCGCGGCATACGGGGTGGCATACTTCGGATGCACTTTCCCCAGCCACGCCGGCATGTAGGAGTCGAGGCCGGCGACAAAGGGTATCCGCGCCGAGCCGCCGATCCATACCGAACCGATTCCGGCAATCGATAAGCTGAGCATGACGGCGAACGGAATCATAATAGCAGCAGCGCCCACCTTCCCCGCCAGGTGGCTCACCGCCTGCACGATTCCTTGCAGCACGTTGATGTCGTTCTTCCCGACGGCCACCAGCAAGGTCAACGTGGCCCCAACATACAGCAGGCCGGAAAGTACTCCGCCCCACGCGACCGCTATCGGCAAATCGCGCCGCGGATCGCGAATCTCATCGCCCATCACCGAGGCCAGTTCCAGCCCCACCAAGCCAAAACAAATCACGCCGAACGAATTCAGCACAAACCGCGGGTCGGCCGGGATACGGAAGTCCGCCGCTGTAATCGTCGTCCCATAGCGCAGGAAAACCATGGTGCCAAGTCCAATCAGCGTGGCGGCCGCGATCCCCGTTCCAATCGCCCCCAGATTGTTTAACCACTTTCCCACGCTGAGGCCAACGATATTCAGAATCGTCAACAACGCGAGCAACCCGGTCGAGGCAGTGAGCGCGAACGTCTTGTTGTCCGCCAGCCCTTGATGACCAGCCCCTAACACATAAACCGACACGCCGACGAAATACAGCATGACCGTGGGCACGTAGAGCATGTTGTTCGTCCAGTAACACCAGCCGGAGAGAAACCCGTGAAAGTCGCCAAACACTTCCTTGGCCCACAAGTACACGCCGCCCTCGCCTGGATAACGATGCGCCAGTTCAATGACCGCAATCCCCTGCGGCCAGAAAAACAGCAGCAGCGAAATGATCCAGAGCCAGACGGTCACGCCGCCGTTGGCAGCGATGCTGGGGACGACGTTGAGATTGAATACGGCAACGACAAACAGCAACACCAGGTCACGGCGTCCGAGGACGCGCTTCAGGCGCGGCTGGTTGGGACCGTTGTTAGGCATAGAAGAATCGGGTGATCGGATCATCGGGCCATCGGGTGATCGGTTTCAGATGGCCCGATCGCCCGATGGTGAGACGACCCGATCCTACTTAGTGTGCTGCCACGGCTCCCATGCGCTCCCGCTGCGCGGCGGCGAGAGACCCGGCGACGTCGGCAAATGCCGCCAAGTGCTTGTCAATATCGGCTTCGGTGTGCTGCACGGAAATCGTCCACTGCTCGTCCCACCAGTACGGCTGGCACATAACGCCGCGGTTCACCATGCCAAACCAGTAATGGCGCCACAGGTCCACGTCAATCGCCAACCAGTCGCGGTAGTTGCGGATTTCCTTCGGATACAACATCAGCGCGCCGTTGGCTCCCGCGCTTGCGATGTAGCCTTGCAGGCCGGCTTTCGCGAGAGTCTTCCTATATCCGTCCACCAGCTTGTTACTAAGTTTTTCTATGTGCGTGTAGTTCGCCCGGGTAAGCACTTCGCGGAAAGTCGCCAGTCCAGCGGCCATCGAAATCGGATTCGTGTTGTTAGTGCCGCCGTGGAAGACTTTATGTTCCGAGACAAAACTCATTACCCGTTTGTGCGCACCGAAAGCCGCCAGCGGGAATCCACCGCCAATCGACTTTGCCAGGCAGATCATATCGGGCATTACGCCAAAGTATTCCGAAGCGCCGCTCCAGCAGAGTTTCGCGCCCGTCTTGACTTCGTCGAAGATCAACAGTGCGCCGTGCTTGTCGCAAAGCGCCCGCAGTCCTTCCAAAAATCCCTTCTGCGGCATGCAGATGCCAACGTTCATCATGATCGGCTCAAGGATGATGGCCGCAACCTCATTCGGATTTTCCTTGAACCGGCGCTCCACCGTTTCCAAGTCGTTGAACGTGGCAATCAGCACGTTCGCGATACTCGCCTTGGGCACGCCTGCCCCAGCCGAAACAGGTTTCGGATTCTTGACATCTCCAAAATCGTCGGCGGGCGGATGCGGCTTCACGCTGACCAGCGCCGCGTCATGCAGACCGTGGTAAGCGCCTTCGAACTTGACGATCTTGTCGCGTCCAGCAGCGGCGCGGGCAAGACGAATGCTGTGCATGGTGACTTCGGTACCGCTGCTGCCGAAGCGGCACATCTCCACCGGAAAGCGTGTGCATATCTCTTCCGCCAGTTCCCATTCCATGTTGTGCGGCATCCCGTACGCAGTGCCCTTGCGCAACTGTGCTTCCACCGCTTTGATCACGGCCGGATGCGAGTGGCCCGCCATGAGCGTGCCAAAACACAGATTGTGGTCGAGGTACTCGTTGCCGTCGAGATCGCGGAACTTGCTGCCGGACGCTTCCGACACGAAGATGGGATACGGATCGTAAGCGCGATAATTGCTGGCCACACCCAGGGGCAGGCGCTTCAGGTTCTTCTTATGCGCTTCGGCGGACTTCGGAGTGCGGCGCTCAAACGTGTCGAGTTCTTTTTGCAATGCGGGGTACATCGCGATCTCCAATAAGACTCAGGCCGGTCAGGCCATTAGATTGGGCCCGGGCGGCCGAAACCACCCGGGGTTCGGGCTGGAAATACCATCTTAAAGCAAACTCCCGGCGTCTGCCGGAGAAGTTGTGTTTCCTTGAAAGCGATAGCTTGTGTCCGGCCACAACCTTGCTATAATGCCACGAGGTTGGGGGAAATGCACGTACTGTCAATGAGAAAAACGCCCCCCAGATAAAATTCTTATCGGACCGGCCCGTAAGCGATGAACTCATCCAGCTCGGGACCCTATTTGAAGATCGGAGATGTGGCACGGCGGGTGGGAGTGTCGCCGTCGGTGATCCGGTCGTGGGAGAGCCTGGGGCTGACGCGTCCGCGGCGCACCGAGAGCAGGTACCGGCTATATAAGACCGATGACGTTAAGCTGCTGAAGCGGGCGCGTTTTCTGCAGAAAGTGCGGGGATGGAATGCGCCGGCGATTGTCGACCTGCTGCGGCGGGAAGGGCGGGTGCGTCCAGCGGCCGACGGAAGTACGGAAGCGATTGGCTCGCACTTGCGGCAGTTGCGGGCGAAGCGCCGTCTGTCCCTGGCACAGGTGGCGCGAACGGTGGGCATCTCGGTGGGATTCTTAAGCGCACTGGAGCGGTCGCAGATGAGTGGGTCGGTGGGAACGCTGCGCAAGCTGGCGCGATTTTATCAGACCAACATCCTGGATTTTTTTAACGCGAGTGGAGAAAGCAGCCGGCGGGTGCAGCCGGGACAAAGAAAGGTGCTGGAAGCCGGCCCCGGCGTCCGCATGGATCTGCTCGCCTGGGGCAATACGGTCATGGAGCCTCATCTGTTTACTATTGCTCCCAAGTCAGGCAGTGGCGAAGCCTACACGCACGAGGGTGAAGAGTTCCTGTTCGTGTTGCGTGGTGAGCTGCACATCTTAGTAAAGAACGAGCAGTTCCGGCTGAAGGCTGGAGACAGTTTTTACTTTGAGAGCGCCGCTCCGCACGAGTGGTTCAATCCGGGCCGCATCGAGACCCGTGTGCTGTGGATTAATGCCCCGCCAACGTTCTAGGACGGAAGCGAACGCTGAGCGAGGCAGTCAGCACCAGTCCAAAGTGCAGGGCCCGGTCGTGAGCAAAGTGCAAAAACGGGCAGCGACTTTTTTAGTTTTGTGCCGGAACCGCAACGTCCGCTAGCGCCTTTTGCGCGCTCATGCGGAATGGACGTAATCGCCGGAAGGACGGACTTGCAATGGCAGACAAACCGGTTGTCGGGAAGAGCGGCAGAACAATAGGGCTACTGCTGGGCTGTGGATTGCTTCTTGGACTCGCGGCCGCTCTGGCAGGGCGTCAGACCTTGATCTACACTTCGACGGACAGATTCTGCGACCAAGCCTGCCATTCCCACCCGCACGCCACTCAATACTGGATCCAGTCCGCGCACTACTCCAACCGGAGTGGCGTGGTGACGCACTGCACCGACTGCCATCTGCCGCCGGGCGGGGCCCGGTATCTTACCGAAAAAGCCCGGCTGGGCGCCCGCGACGCCTACGGAAAGCTGTTTCGGGACGTGAACAATATCGACTGGGCGCGCGAGCGGCGGCTCGACCGCGCCCTGACCTTCACTTACGATTCGGCTTGCCTCCGCTGCCACACCAACCTGTTCGGCCAGGGGCTATCCAAAGTGGCCAGCACTCTCCCTCCGGGTGTGCAAGAAACCAACCCACAGCAAGTGCAAGAGATGCGAATCGTCGCGCGCAGAATAGAGGCGCATCTTTACTATCAGCGGAACCGGGAAAAGTTGCGCTGCGTCAACTGCCACCTTTTCGCGGGGCATCTGCTGGAAAAGAAGACACTGCCGCGTGACATAGAGGTCGAAAGTGCCCAGTTCCCGCTTACGCCCTCGGGCTTTCAGAGTTACACGGAAGTGGTCCCCGGATCGAATAGCAAATTCCACATGATCGCTGTCCCGGGCGGAACTTTGCAGATGGGAAGCCCGGAGCTGGGGGCTTGCCGCCAGCGGGATGCGGGGCCGGTGCACAGCGTAAGCCTGCGCCCGTTCTGGATGGCGCAAGCTACAGTCCCTGGCGACGAACTTAAGTGGTTTTATGCCCGACGCAAGTTGCAGGCTAAAGAAGAAGCCTTGTCCTCCGTTCCAGCGCTGACACAACAGGCTGCCAAGGCCTATACGGAATGGTTGTCGCAAGTGACGGGAAAGAAATATCGTCTGCCGACTGAAGCGGAGCTGGAGTATGCCTGTGTGGCGGATGGCACTATGCCCGCATGGTCCAAACTCGACAGCCGGGCGGATTCGCGTCTTCTCGGTGTGGCGGAAGTTAACCCTTGGGGCTTTTTGGATCTGCCCGGTGGCGCTACGGAGTTCAGCCTTGACTACCCGCAGGACCCTGAAGTCGCTTGGTGGTACTCGGAGCGTATCGGCGTCAGCTTCAGGGTGGTGAGGGAGCCGGAGGAAAGCAAGCCGGCAAACCATGCCAGCACGCAATGATTTGGCCGCTGAGGGTCGGCTGCGGACGCAGTCCCGGCGGTGCAGTTTTTTAAGGAAGGCGTTCAGGGAATTTCGTTTCGCAAGCGCAGAGAGGGGCAAGACCGTGAGTACAGGGGCGCAATCGAGGAATGGTGAACACCGTGCTTCGATGAAGCCGCTTTCGTTGCAGGTAAATTTGCCCAGAAAGAGCTCAAACCTATGAAGGACGCACGCGATCACGATTTGGGTATGGATCGTCCCATTACGCGCCGTGATTTTCTGGACGGGGTTGCCATCGGACTAGGCAGCGCGGCACTGAGTTCCTGTCTGACCGGCTGTACCCGGCATGGCGTTCTGGATTTCGCCTTTGCGCAACATGGCGCGGGATACTACCCTCCGGCGGAAGGCAAGATGCGCGGCGATGCTCTGGGATCGTTTGAGGTCGCGCATGGGCTGCGCGACGGGACCTTCTGGCAGACTGCCGGCTCCCCCATCGCAACCGATGCCACTTACGATCTTATCGTGGTGGGGGCGGGCATCAGCGGACTGGCGGCAGCTCATTTCTTCCGCAAGCAAGCCGGCGGCAAGGCGCGCATCCTGATTCTCGACAATCACGACGACTTTGGCGGGCACGCCCAACGCGAGGAATTTCACGTCGGCAACCGCCTGTTGCTCAGCTACGGCGCCCAGTCGATCGAAAGCCCTTCGCTGTACAGCCCCGTGTCCAAGGGCTTGCTGGCCGATCTGGGTGTTGACCTCCAGAAGTTTTACCACTACTACGACCGGAATCTTTACCCCTCGATGAAACTGGGCAGCGGCATGTTTTTCGACCGCGAGACCTTCGGAGAAGACCGCTTGGTGACCGGCTTCGGCGCCATTACTCACAGCGAGTTCTTCGCCAAGGCGCCTCTTTCCGAAAGAGCGCGCCAGGACATCGTGCGCGTCTACACCGAGAAGGTGGACTATTTGCACGGCCGCACCATGGAACAGAAACGGGCCATGCTGGGCAAAATCAGCTATGCCGAATTTCTGACCAAAATCGCCAAATGCAGTCCCGAGGTGTTACCCGTCTTCCAAACCCGCAGCCACGACCTGTTCGGAATTGGTATCGACGCCGTTTCCGCCCTCGCGCTTTACGATGAGGGCGACGACTACGGCTACGGCTATCCCGGCCTCGATGCCATCCTGGGCGCCGGGGGCAACCGCGGCCTTCACAAGCCGGAGCCTTACATCTTTCATTTCCCCGATGGCAATGCCTCCGTCGCCCGCTTGCTGGTGCGATCTTTGATTCCGGATGCGATTCCCGGACACACCATGGAAGATGTGGTCCTGGCCAAAGCCGACTACAGCCGCCTCGACGAGTCCGAGTCCCCGGTGCGCGTGCGCTTGAACAGTACTGTGGTGAGAGTGCAGCACCGCGGCGATCCCGCGTCGGCCCGTGAAGTGGAGGTGACCTACGCCCGGGATGGCCGGCTCTACCAGGTGCGCGGCCGGCTGTGCGTGCTCGCCTGCTACAACGCGATGGTCCCCTATCTTTGCCGCGAGCTGCCCGTGAAACAAAGGGAAGCTCTGGCATACGGAGTGAGAGCGCCACTGATTTACACTCATGTCGCCATTCGTAATTGGACATCCTTCCACAAGCTGGGCGTGTTCCAGATCGCCGCCCCCGGAAGCTATCACGTGTACGCCGCCATTGATTTCCCTGTGAGCCTGCCGGGATATAGCTGCTCCAGCCGCCCGGAGGAGCCGATGGTGGTGTTCATGGTGCGCACGCCTTGCCAACCCGGATTGTCGCAGCGCGAGCAGCACCGCGTGGGCCGGGTGGAGCTATACGATGTATCGTTTGAGACCATGGAGCGCAACATTCGCGATCAGTTGGCGCGTATGCTTGGCCCCGGAGGCTTTGATCCGGCATGCGATATCGAGGGCATTACCGTCGGGCGCTGGGCGCACGGCTACGCCTATTCATGCAACTCCCTGTTCGATCCCGACTTTGGCGATGAGGAACTTCCCAACGTGGTTGGTCGAAAACCTTTCGGCCGCCTCGCGATTGCAAACTCGGATGCAGGCGCCGTTGCCTACATGGATACCGCCATCGACGAAGCGTATCGCGCGGTGCAGGAGCTTTCTCACTGCCAAAGCTGACTGGCGCCAGGATCTCCATGCAGCGCCACAAGGAGGAGAAAATCCGCTGCGCGAATGGAGGTTGCCGGCTCGAATCATGTGCTTGCCGCCAAAACAAAACCTTGCTATAGTCGCACAAAGTTTTAGAAAGCGGGCGCGCGGCAAGGGCCCTAAGTCCACGCGGTAACTGGCGCGCTTATCGCGGCCGCCCGCGGCTATGCCTTTTTTGCAAGAACAGTTTCTGCCCAGCTCTTTGTCGTCGACCGGAGGGATGAACATGAAACAAGTTCTCACCATCGTTGTCCTGCTTGCCGTGGCCGTCCTGCCATCTCTTGCGGCCCAACCCGATGCCAAGTCCGCCAGCGATCGCCATGCTGCGGTGGCGGAAAAGTGGATTGCCGCCTGGAACTCTCACGATCCGGAAAAACTGCTTACGGCTTTCACCAGCGACGTCTTTTACGAAGACGTGGCGTTTGGTGAAGTGAGTCATGGCAGCGCCGAGTTACGCAAGTTCGCGGCCTCTGAGTTTGAGGCGGTTCCCGATCTCAAGATCGAGTTGCTGCGCGCTACCGTGCACGATGGCCATGGAACCATAGAATGGTCCTTCAGTGGCACGGACAAGGACATGTTTAAGACGGGAAAGAAATTCTCCGTCCGAGGCGTAAGCGTCATCGATGTGCGCAAGGGGAAGATATCTCGCAGCCTCGATTTTTATGACGCGGCGACGATCATGCGGCAGGTCGGGGTGTTGCCGGCCCAGTAATCCGAACCAAAGTCAGGAAAGGACAATTGTGAAACCAGACGCGAACGCGGCAGAGCGAGATTCCGCCCAACTGGAAGCCCTGGGCTACGACTCCAAGTTCGATCGCTCCATGAGCATGTGGGCGAACTTCTCGCTCGGCTTTACCTACTTATCGCCGGTTGTGGGAGTGTATACGCTTTTCGCCTTTGCTTTCGCCGCTGGCGGGCCGCCGATGTTCTGGACTTACTTGTTTGTCGGAATCGGTCAACTGTTCGTGGCCATGGTGTTCGGAGAGATCGTTTCTCAGTTTCCCATTGCTGGCGGCCTTTATCCCTGGGCCCGGCGGCTGGTGGGAAAGCGTTGGGCGTGGATAGCTGGCTGGGTCTACTTATGGGCCTTGTGCAGCACCATTGCTGGGGTTGCCGTCGGAGGAGCTCCTTATGTGGCGCAGCTTCTGGGCCTCAGGGTGGGCCAAGCCGGAGAAGTTGCGATTGCCGTGGCCATGATTATCGGCACGACCGCGCTCAACGTCAGCGGCACGAAACTCCTGGCTCGGGTCGCCATGTTCGGATTTATTTGCGAGCTGGTGGGCGCGATTGTGGTGGGGGGCTATCTGCTGATCGTGGCGCGGCACCAGAGCTTCAGCGTCCTGTTCCAAACCTTTGGCCTCGGCAACGGACATTACCTCCCCGCCTTCCTGGCTTCGAGCGTTGGCGCACTGTGGTGCTACTACGGGTTTGAAGCCTGTGGCGACGTCGCCGAAGAAACTCCGGACGCCAGCCGCGCCATCCCCAAGGCGATGCGCATGACCATTTACATCGGCGGCTTTGCCGCCATGCTGGTTTGCCTGGCTTTCGTCTTGGCAGTGCCCGATCTGAACGCCGTGTTCTCCGGGCGAGATACCAACCCAGTGGTCACCATCCTGAACACCGCTATGGGCCCGATCGGGCTGCGCGCCGTCATCGCGGTCGTCATGGTTTCGTTCTTTTCCTGCCTCATCAGTCTGGAGGCAGCTACCAGCCGTCTGCTGTTCAGCTATGGCCGCGATCGCATGATCTTTGGCAGCAGCTATCTCAGCGCGCTTTCGCAACGCACACGAGTTCCGGTCAACGCCTTGCTGATTGCCGGCATTGTGCCGGCCTTCATTGCGATTGCAGGTTTGTTCCTTAAGAGAATGGTTGAGACGATCGTCGTGTCCAGCGCCGCCGGTATCTATATCGCCTTCCAGATGATTGTTCTGGCAGCTCTGATCGCGCGCGCCAAAGGTTGGAAACCAAGCGGAGCGTTTCGTCTGGGAATCTGGGCGTGGCCGGTCAACCTGGCGGCCCTCACCTATGGCGTCCTGGCCATCATCAACATGGTTTGGCCGCGCACTCCTCAGGACCCCTGGTATCGCAACTACGGAATGATTGTAGTTTGGGTAATCGTATTCGCCATTGGTCTGTTCTACGCCGTCCTGTTTCGGCCCTATGATCGCGGCGATGCGGCCGAGGGGGACGCTCACCTGGCCCATTTGCGTGTGCCATAGGATGCAGGAAGCGGCCTCTGACGCGGAAAAGTTTCGTTGCGGCCATGCGCGCCAGCCGCCGGCTGAGCAGAAGACAACACAGTTGCCAGCAGCGCCAAAGCGAGGGTTGGAATAGAATAGCGTTCGGCGAGTGAGCGGCTATGAGCACTGCGACCCAGGCCTGGAATCAATGGGAAGGCCGAACGGTTGACGGAAAGTTCCCGCTACGGCATGAACTGGGAGGTTCAGAGCACAGCACCGTCTTCTTTACGGAGCGCAGCGGGCGAGAACCTCGGCAAGCTGCAATCAAGCTCATCCCTGCCGGGGGGCGCGGCGACGATGCCCAACTAGCCCGTTGGGCTGCGGCAGCGAAGCTTGATCATCCGCACCTGCTCCGTCTTTTTGAATACGGCCGCTGCGAGCTGGACGGCGCAAGCTATCTCTGGATCGTAATGGAGTACGCCGAGGAAGACCTGGCGCAGGTTCTTCCACAACGTCCGCTTTCGCCCGCGGAAGTTTCTGCCATGCTTCAGCCCACGGTTGAAGTTCTTGGATATCTCCATCGGGCGGGTTTCGTGCACGGGTGTATCAAGCCATCCAATATTCTTGCGGTCAACGACCAGTTGAAAATTTCCGCGGACGGACTCTGCAAAAAGGGAGAGCGGGTGGAAAGGGGCCGGCTTACCGTTTACGACGCGCCTGAGATCTTGACTGCGGGCCTGTCGCCCGCAGCCGACGTGTGGTCCCTGGGCGTAACCCTGGTCGTGACCCTAACGCAGCACGCGCCCGATTTCCCAAACTCGAATCTCACCCAGGCCATCGTGCCCGAGACAGTTCCGCAACCTTTCCACGAGATTGCCCGCCGGTGCCTGATGGTTGACCCACGGCAACGCGGCACGGTCGCGGAGATTCAAACGCGGCTGCAGATTCCGCCGCCAGCTCCAGGAAAAGTTGAAATGCAGGCGGAGAAGGAGCATCCCAGGCGGCGCATGGTCTTACCCGCGGCGATTGTTATCGTGTTGCTGGCTGTGTTGGGCCTGCGGGCGTTTCTGGCGCGCCGGCCTTCGGCCCTGCCCGCCGGGCACACTACCCAGCCTGGATTTGGCGTCGCCGCCAAGCCTTCGCCGCCACCGTTCCTGGCAACGCAAAATCGGATAAAAGGAACGGTCCACGGCGGAGTTGCACGACAGGTCTTACCCGATGTACCGCAGAGCGCGCGGAACACGATTACCGGCAAGGTCAAAGTGAACGTTCAAGTCTCGGTCGATCCCTCAGGGAAAGTTTCTGAAGCAAAACTCGTCTCCCGCGTGGAGAGCAAGTACTTCGCGAGACTGGCTCTGGAATCGGCGCGGCAGTGGAGCTTCACTCCCGCGCAAGTGGACAGTCAGGCGATAGCCAGTGAATGGACCCTTCGATTCCAGTTCGGAAGGGCCGAAACACAGGTGTTTCCGACCGAGGTTCGCCCTTAGCAGTCCGTGATGCAAGTGCGATTTGTATGAGGGTATACCTTCAGGTGCAAAGTTCCACCACATCCTTTACACATCGTTCTCACCACATCCTTTACACTCCGGCCCGATCGCCGCAATGGCGGGACAGGAGGGCGGCGACAATGGCCTTGAGGACCTCGGTCATGGCCTGGTTCAGGGTCTCCGCCGCGCGGACGTACGGGCTACCGCAGCCCGGCAATCGCTTTGTCCGGCTTTCCCCGGTCGAGAAGCACAACGCCGTTTTGTCCATAGTTTTGTCCATGGAGCGGATAGCTGCGGGCACGCTGCAGCCACATGACGCCACCGGCCACGAGGAGAACTCCGACCAGGAGCACGGCGATGCGGCGCAAAAAGTCGTCATGTCCGGGAGCGATGCGAGCGATGAGCGCACCGAGCAGCAGCCCCATGAGCAGGCCGCCGACGTGCGCCGCGTTGTCGGTGCGGGCGATCATTGCCCCAAAAAAGAGGTTGTACCCGACAAACACGACCACGCTGCGCAGCGTCCCGCTGAGCGCGGCGCGTGGCAGCGTGAACTCGCCCAGATAAAACGATGCGATCAATGCCCCCGCAATCCCGAAGATCGCTCCGGAAGCGCCGACGCTCAAAATGAAGGGATTCCAAATCAGGCTGGCGAGGCTCGCCGATAACCCGGTAATCAGGTAAACCGCGGCGAATGTCCAGTGTCCGTAGACCGATTCCGCTATTCTGCCGAGGCTCCAAAGGCACCACATGTTAAACCCAATGTGCAGCAAGCCGCCGTGAATAAAAACGCAAGTCAGCAGGCGCCACCATTGGCCGCCGATGGTAAGCGGCCCAAAATTCGCACCCCAGCGTACAAGGTCCCGACCCGAAGGATTGTAGAGCATGGAGGCGCCAGCCAATGCCATGGCGACAAACACCGCGACATTGATGCCGAGAATTGCCTGCGTGACCGCCATCGAACTGGACTGCGGCCGCATCCAGGGCGCGGGCTCGACTCGTTGGAAGGGTGAATCCTCGCCGCGCTTTGCAGCCTCATGCTGCACGCACCACTGGCAAAGCTTCTTGCCAAAGCTGAGAGATGGAAGGCGGCGACCGCACTGCACGCAATTTGCCATGAGAGATTGACGCCCGCAGACGCCGTTAAACGCAGATTATCACGTTACCGGTGGAGAGCCGGGCGTCCCCGCCCGTCGTTCCATCGGGAATCCACGCTTCCCATATAAAATACAAACAGATATGAGCGACGCGAATTCATCTCCGCCTGCTTCCGAGTTCCGGCCCTCGAACTTCATCCGCGACATTGTTATTGAAGATCTGAAAACGAAGAAGTACGGCGACGCCGTCATCCAGACGCGCTTCCCTCCCGAGCCCAACGGCTATCTGCACATCGGCCATGCCAAGTCCATCTGCCTCAACTTTGGACTGGCCGGCGAGTTTGGCGGCAAGACGAACCTGCGCTTCGACGATACCAACCCGGAAAAAGAGGAGCAGGAGTATGTGGATTCCATTCTGAAGGATGTCCGCTGGCTGGGCTTTGAGTGGGATGGGCTTTACTACGCTTCCGATTACTTCGATCGGCTTTATGAGTGGGCGATCAAGCTCATCAATGAGGGCAAAGCGTATGTTGACGATCTAAGCGCGGAAGAAATTCGGCGGCATCGCGGCACGCTCACCGAGCCCGGCAAAGACAGTCCGCATCGCAACCGCAGTGTGCAGGAGAACCTCAATCTTTTTGAGCGCATGAGGAAAGGCGAGTTCCCCGACGGATCGCGCGTGCTGCGCGCCAAGATTGACATGGCCTCGCCGAACCTGAATATGCGCGATCCGGTCATGTACCGCATCCTGCACGCGGAGCATCACCGCACCGGCGGCAAGTGGTGCATCTATCCCATGTACGATTACGCGCACGGACAGTCCGATTCCATCGAGCATGTGACGCACTCCGTGTGCACGCTCGAATTTGAAGATCATCGCCCGCTTTACAACTGGTTCATCCAGCAGTTGGGCATTTTCCCGTCGCAGCAAATGGAGTTTGACCGCCTCAGCCTCACCTACACGTTGCTCAGCAAGCGCAAGCTGCTCACGCTGGTGCAGGAAAAACGTGTTGCCGGCTGGGACGATCCGCGCATGCCCACGCTCTCCGGCATCCGGCGGCGCGGCTACACACCGGAGGCGATCCGCCATTTCTGCGCGGCCATCGGAGTTTCGAAGACCAACGGCACGCTGGAACTTGCCATGCTAGAACACTTTGTCCGCGAAGACCTTAATAAGCGCGCGCCGCGCGTCATGGCCGTGCTGCGGCCCTTGAAGATCGTGATCGATAACTATCCGGAAGGTCTGGTTGAGGAGGTTAACGCGGTCAATAATCCCGAGGACGAAAGCGCCGGGAAACGCAAAGTACCGTTTTCGAAAGTGCTCTATATCGAGCAGGACGATTTTCGCGAAGACCCGCCCAAGCAGTATTACCGGCTGTCGCCGGGGCGCGAGGTGCGGCTGCGTTATGGCTATTTCATTACCGCAAAGACTGTGGTGAAGAACGACAGAGGAGAGGTGGTTGAAGTGCACTGCACGTACGATCCGGCAACGCGCGGAGGCAACGCTCCGGATGGGCGCAAGGTGAAATCGACCATCCACTGGGTCTCAGCCGTGCACGCCATCGACGCCGAAGTGCGCATTTACGACAAGCTCTTCACCAAGGAAGACCCGAATCAGGTGGCAGAAGGACAGGAGTTTACGGCGAACTTGAACCCAAATTCGCTGGAAGTAATCGAGCGGGCCAAGCTGGAGCCGTCGCTCGGGAATGCGCCGATCGGAGCCCGCTATCAGTTCGAACGCCTCGGGTATTTTTGCGTGGATCAGGATTCCAGGCCCGGATGCCCTGTTTTCAACCGCACCGTGGCGCTGAAAGATACCTGGGCAAAAGTCGAGAAAAAGATTGGGAAGAAATAGACCTCGCGAATCTCCTTGGTAGAGGCGCGGCTTGCCGCGTCTCCCAAGGCAATCGTCACAGCACGCGGCACGCCTCGTCAAATTCAAGCCGCGGGTTCCGTGGATGAAGCTTGCTGTGATCTCCGTAACCGAGATTGCAGAGGAAATTTACCTTCCATTCTCTGTCGGGGAAAAATTCCGCGTTCACTTTTGCCGCATCGAAACCGGACATCGGTCCACAGTCAAGTCCCACCGCGCGCGCCGCGAGTATGAAGTAAGCTCCCTCCAGCGAACTGTTGCGCAGGGCCGTTTCCTCGATCAATGCCTTGTTGCCCACGAAATAGGAGCGCATATCGGCGTGGGGAAATAGCTGGGGGAGTTTCTCGTAGAACTCGTTGTCCCAAGCAACTATGACAGTGACCGGCGCCGCTTTTGTTTTTTCGACATTGCCCGGAGCCAGAGCAGGCAGAAGCCGCGCCTTCGCCGCCTCACTTTCGAGAAATACAAAACGGGCGGGACTAGAATTTGCGCTCGTCGGACCCATGCGCGCAAGTTCATAAGCTTCGCGCAGCTTTTCGACGGGCACGCACGTGGGGAACCAAGCGGAATGCGTGCGGGCCTGGTGGAATAGCTGGTCCAGCGCATTGCTGGAGATTTTGGTTAAGTGCGCGGCGGCATCTTGTATTTGTGTCATTGTTCCTGCCTCAGGTGGTTCTTCTCAATTTTTTAGATGTTAGAGATCGCCAAGAGATTCGGGACCGATGAGCAAGAGGGCAAGAACGTACATCATGCGGGAATCGCCGCGCACTGCATAGTGTTGCACAACTACTTCCACGGCCCTCCGGTGTGCACCATCCACAGATCGGTGTCCGGAGACGAGATTGTCTCGAATGGCATCCAGAAATATCCCTTCTGGCCCCAGCCGTCGCCCCATGAGTTCTGGATAAGAGCGAGTTGTGTCGTCTGGTCGTAGCCCAGACAGAGTACTTCGTGGCCTCCCTGTTCCTGTTCGCCCGGTTTCGGAACCGGCATGACGCCGGTGTCCGCTACCTGCTGCGACATGAACGACTCGTAGACCGTGAATCCGACTGTAACCGGCCACGGCGTCGGATTAGCGAGACAACAGAGTACGTCGGCGACGGATGCAAGGCGGTGATAAGCTCCCGTCTTATACTTAAGTGCGCTCGCCGCCTGCTCCGCCGTAGGTTTCGTGATCTGCCCCGCGACATAGGGATACAGAGCCGCTTCGCAGCAGCCGAGCGCGGTCAAAACCTGGCAGCCCGTGCGCGGCATGGCACCATCGTCGTTCGGAAAATCGCCGCTTTGAACCAGTTCTTCCGCGTACAGGCACTGCGGACTCAGAACAACCGAACCTTTTTCGTACTTCCGGTTGATCCACTCCCGCGCCGACGAAAAGGCATGACCTGTACAACTGCCCTCGTCGCCCTGGTCCTTAATCGGCCCGCCCCACTCCCGCAAATCAATTACAAGCGGCGGCAGTAAGGCTAAAGAGTGTGGCACTCGATACATTTGGTCTCGCACGTCATGCACGTCACGCAGCGCGCCAAACTTGCGGATTGTCACTTCAACCGCCCGAACGTCACGACCCGCACAAACTTCGAGTGCCGGTGAATGACCAGCTTCGGTGTGATAGCGTCCACTGCCGCGTTGCCAGTTTTCGCCGTCAAGATCGTGTTGTAGGCCAGCGTGAGGTTCGAGACGCTCAAGGGCGGCGCAGCTTTCGCCAGCGCCTTTGCCGATGTCGCCTGGCACGAGGGAATCACTGCCGTGATCGCCTCCATGGTTCCGGCCACGAGGCCAGAAAGTAGAATGATCTTCTGTTGAGTAGCCGCATCGCTGACCTGCGCGAGCTGCAAAACGGTCTGCTGATCTTGTTGATACGTGCCAATGGCCGCATTCAATTGTGAACAAACACTTGGGGCAGCCAGCGAGGATGATTTGGCGAAATCGGCAGCCAGCGTCTTGATGTCCGCCACATCGGTAGTGATCTTGGTCGCCAGCGCGCTATTCATCGGCTTGCCGTTGGCGGCGGACACGATTTGCAGAATGTCAATCAGCGCCGGTGCAGCCGCAGCCAGAATGGAATCGAGCGTTGACACCCAGGCGGTCGAACATGCGGTCGAGAGCAAGGCAAGAGACAGCGCAACAACAAAAACTTTCTTCATGGTTTTCTCCTGAATTTAGATGTACGGCGACTAGCGTCTAACGATAGCTTCCACGATGTTGCTTGCCAGACTGGCCAGTGTTATTTTTCCCTCGCGGTCGTTGGCGGTGACCTCGTAATAATAGGTGCCCTTTGGAACCTGCCGGTCGGCGTATGCGGTAGCCGCAACAGTGGCAATTTTCATAGGCAATGGCATAGCCGGATTCTGTCCCCGCCACACACTGTAGGAGTGGACGGAAAGCCCGGCCTGCAGCAATGGGGCTTTCCAGTTCAGCGGCACGACGGAACTGATAATCTTTCCAACCGTCAGGCCCGTCGGCGGATTCACCAGCAGGGTAGCTGTAACCTGGTTCGAGTCGGCGCTTTCGCAAGTTGAACCAGACGGACAGGAGGATGAGGTATTGACGGCGGTCGCTACGTAGTAATAAGTGTTGCCGTAAGCGACCGTGCTGTCCACATAAGAGGCAGTCGTCGAGGTCCCCACAATGACATACCCACTGCCGCTGCTAGTCGAGCGATAGACGTTGTAGCTATTCGGAATCGCGCCGCTGGCCGGAGCGACCCAGGCGAGCGACACGCTCTTGGCGGCAAGGGCCGTCACCGACAGGCTGGTGGGGGCGTTAGGCACCGGATTCGAGCCGACAGTTGTCGGGGCTTCGTTTGAGTATCCGCTTTGGTCGCCGGATGAATCAAGCGCGGTCGCCACATAGTAATACGTGGTCGAATAACTTACCGTAGTATCCAAATAAGAGCAGGTAGAAGAATTTCCAAGCAGGGTGTAACTGCCCCCACTGGTTGTCGAACGGTAGAAGTCAAAACTGGCTGCGGTTATACCCGCAGTCGGAGGCGTGCAAGTTAAAGACACGCTTGGTCCCGACACGCTCGAACCAGAGGCGGCCTTCACGGGCGATTCTACGACTTCCCCCTTGTCGTGCACAATTGGCGCGGCCGTCTTGGCGGCTTGGGCGGGAACGGTAATCCTTGTTTCTGCTTTCAGGCTTTGGCTAAGCGCGCTGCCACAAACCAAAACAAAAACAAGAAGCAAATAGTGGAAGTTCTTCATTGGCGCGTGCCGTTTGAAACGGGCGAAGGCAGCCAATGCGCCACAATGACAGCCAGCGGCGCAACAATCGCCGCGGCAGTGGCATGGTTCGCCCAGAAAGCTGCAATCGCCGGCGTGGCCGTGTTCGCGAGCGCGGTAAACAGTAGCATGACGGTGGGCAGATAAGCGGCGTACTTTTTCACAATAGTGTCCCCCTAGTGATGGCGTTGCACTTATGTCGTTAGAAACCGGCGGTGCAAGTATGGTTTGTACCAAGGCATAGCTTTAGCGATGCCGTAAGTCCTTCGAAACCCGACGCCCCTTTTAGGGACTGGGTTTCGAAATCCGATTTTTCCCGTATCCTGTCCAGGCGTGCTGCACGCGCTGCGTTATGAATGCGCCTTCAGGCGCCGAGGCCGGGGTTTGGAGTTTCACCACTGCCTCTCAAGGTTGGCCAATGTAACCGGTCAATCCCTGATGCCCAGCTCATACGCCACCCATGGCGAACGCTTTGTCAGGGCTTCCCGGCGAGATAACAACCCCTCTTGCGCCAGACCAACATGGACCCATCCGTATTCGAGAATAAGTTGGTCGTAGTCGATGTCGGACTCCAGGATAGCCAACGCCACCTCCGCAGGAGCGCCAAATGCGGGACTGACGAAGTCGCAAGCCAAGCCACGGCAGTGTGCGCTTGTCGTCACTCCGCCCACCGCTTTGTTGACCTGCGGAGAGCGATAGCCGCTGTGAACCACTATCGGTTTGTCGCCGAGCAGCGTCCGAATCACTTCCATGCAAGCTGCCACGAGCTTCAGGTTAGCCATAGCGATCGGACTCGGAGTGTTGTCGAGCCCGAGCCGAGCCGCCGCTTCGGAGAAAGAAAGCTCCTCCAACGTGAAATGCTCTGAGATTTGCATGGATGTTTTGGTTGAACTTTACTTTTTCTGTAAACACATCCCCGCGCTCGGTCTGCGGACCAGTGTCTTGCCAGTCAGCCTCTGTTGCAGAACTCGATGAATATGGCTCTGGTGTGCTCGGGGGAGCACTGCTTCATGGCGAAGATGGAGCGTAGCTTGCCGAATAAGTCTGATGCGACGTTGCCTCGTTCCGTAAGGAGACTCAATGCGCCGACACCAAATCCACCAGAACAATATCGCTCCGGCAGTCGTTTTGGCCCATATTTGTCCAAGTCACGCCGCCATCGCTGCACGTAGACCCGTACTGCGGACAACTGGGCTTCGTGCTCCCCGTGGTGCCGCCCGCCGAGGTGCA
Source organism: uncultured Acidobacteriaceae bacterium (assembly GCA_963772155.1). Lineage (GTDB taxonomy): Bacteria > Acidobacteriota > Terriglobia > Terriglobales > Acidobacteriaceae > Acidiflorens. The sequence continues at coordinate 116,331 of CAVYVX010000010.1, forward strand.
ATAGATGTCGGTGTTGGTTTTGTAGTCGTAGATGCACATCCCGGCGGGCGCGGCTTTGCCCGCTGCCCACAGATCGCTGCCTCGAAGCTGGTTGCAGGAAGCGGGCTGGCGAGTCCATGTAATCTGCGTTCCTCCCGTCCCGTCCGTACAGGTTGTGGCGCAGCTTGCATCCCAGTTTGGCTCCGTGGCCCCAGTTGTGCCGGTCGTTCCCGGCGTGGGTGAACTGTTTCCGCCAACTGCGGTCACTTGGTAGTCGTACCCGGTTGCGCTAAAACCGCTTCCGCCGCCGCCGTTGTTATCCACCGGATAGATATAGTCGCCCCAAGTGTAAGTATGACGTGCTGCCCACGCGCGAGATGCCGAGCTTCGCGTCCCCATCACGTCGGTCGGAATCGCTGCAAACTGGCCGTCTTGTGAAACGTTGCCGATGCCGTTCTGATCGTCGAAAAGCGGTGATGAGCCGGTATTAAAGTTGTGGGCAAAGCGGAAGAACGTTCCTATGGGTGGCTGCGCGGACGTAGGCAGCCCAGTTGCGCCGCCGACAACTTCCTGATAGTACGTTGCCATCGGGTTCGCGAAGTACCCTGAGCTTGGAACTGAATTGCCTAAAGTCGTCGCGGGCACGTCGTCAACGAAAAACGTCACAATGCCTTCGTCTTGTGTTCCCAACCCCTTATTCGATTCGTGAGTGTCGGCGGGAAAGCCGCCAGGAAGCATGTTGTTTGTATTCCATGCGTCGAAAGTGCCACCGGAAATATAAACGAGCGTGCTTACGTTGGGGTTGTCGGTGTTCGACTCGTCGTAGATGTAATCGCCTGCCGCGCATTGTAGGGTGAGACCGTAGAGACGAGGGCTGTAAGATGTGCAGTTTTGCTGGTAGTGAACTATATCAAACGGAGTAAGAAATGGATTCGGTGCCATAGCGGAATAGCAGGCATCGGTTGGCAGCGTGTCTGGCAGGTAGTAGACGTACTTGTTCCCTTGAGGGGGCGAAGCCGTTGCCGCTTGCGTTGCTGCTACTCCCGCAGAGTTGCTCAGAGTCAATGTCGTGGCAGTGGAAGCCGTAGCGGTGAAAGTACCATTATCGGCGGTACTGGTGGTCTTGCCCGTGAAACCAGCGACCACAAAAGTGACCCCTGCAAAAGCGTTATTGTCACCGTTGGGAAATGTCCCGACGTAGGTTGTGACCCCGCCAAAATGGTTTCTCGCTTCGGTCACTGCGAAGGCCGGGACACGGCTCGAAGTATAACAAAGATAGTATTCCGGTTGGTCATAGCTCCGCTGTGTGTAAGCCCCCCCGCTCCACATATTAGAGTAGCCAAAATCCGCGTGCCCGGTGCACTGCATTTGTGTACATGTGCGGAAGGTAAGCGTCGGAATGTCCCACGTCATGCCGTAACTCATATTGGCGGTCAAAATCCAATCGGTCTCATTTGCAGCAGGATGGGTAATTGTGGATGACTGGGTACAAGTAGTCGAGGTCGGACAGGTAGCGGGGCTGTAGAAATTCAATGCCCCACTAGCAACTTCAATGGGATCATAAACTACACTACGTGATAACGAATAGGTTTGTCCAGAGACCCAAGGGCCGGTGTAATATGCAGTGGAGCTAATCCACGTTCCACCGCTGGGGCCTCCAACATTATTGGCGATCTCCGCGTATTCCGAGTTTGGCAGCGTAGACGTGTTGTGCAGCCGAGAGGGCGTTCTGGTAAGTGGGCAGGTTCCAGAAGGCGGATTTGACGGTGTAACGCCCCATGGCTGACAGAGCAGAGGGTCGTCCGTTTGCCAAGGAGCGGGCGGTATTCCGTTGCCCCAAGCCGCATAGGCGGTAGCGTTGCGGCGTACCTGCCCAATGAAGGTGTTGACTGCCGAGCAGCCTACATTTGGAGTGTAATTCACTACGTCAAAGCCATAATCCTGGCCGCTTACAATGCCAATATCCTTCCAAGTGACTTGTCCGCTGGCACACGTGACGTTCAATCCGCCGCTGTCATCTCCCGTGTTCGGGTCGCAGAGGGTGTCTCCTTTAACTGTGCTCGCCCACACAGGCTCCGAGCAGCCGGTAGATGGGTTACAGGTCGTTCCCGCTCTAACGGCTTGATAGCCATGAACCCTGCTATTCCCTGAACTTGGCACGATGAACGAAGTCCAGTCGTTAATGCTGTACGCAGTGTTCGCTTGCCAGTCCGCGCCGCCTGCCAGACCCAGTGTGAATGCGCCGTTGTTGTTCGTAAAAAAGGTACCAGACCAGTACGCTGTATAACTAGGAGGCAAGACATTGCAAGCGACCGGAGAATCCGAGGTAAAGTTGACGTAAGGCACGCGCACGAAAGTATCGGAAGTGCAAGACGATGATGGTTGGCAAACAGGCAGGTTGCAATAAGGGCCGCTGCCATCCTTGGGGCAAATTTCCAGCTTGTTGATTCGCAGAGGGCCTATTGACGGGGAAACGCCTGCCAGTTCAAACAGAACGTAAGGGTCTTGGGTGCTGAAAGTGTAAACATCGTTTATGTCCAGCCATGTACAATTATAAGTACACGCTGGGGGAGATATTTCGCTGTAGATTGAGCTAAGATACGTGCAAATAGATGATGAACAAGGTGTTCCACCCGGTTGCGCCGCAGCACGAAACTTGGTAACGTCCAGATACACGAGCCGCATCAAGCCATATTGGTTGTTGATTACTAACATCTTGTTGCCGACTGAGAAGATATTTCCTTGCCCACCCGATCCCAAGTTAAAGCTCTGCCAATACTGGCCGCTGTTGGCGTATGACGTGGTCTGGTCGGTCAGCAAGAGCAGATGGCTGTTGAAGTCTGGGTCGTAGGCATCGGTATCAGCAGGGGCGTTCCAAGCGAATGGCACATTGTCGCAGTTCGTCGTTATCAGCGCAGTACACAACTGGCGGGAGAGAAACGACATCGGGCTTCCGGCCTGACCGGTTGTGGCCCCGACGCCACAGCCTGATTCCGTCCCCAGTTCACAGTTGTCTGTGCGGGCGGAGTACGTCGGCGTGGTGCTGCCGGATGAAACCAGTTGCGCGCCGCTGGTGAGAACGGTTCCAGCCATGATTGCCTGCCCCCACGACAACGAGGTGATGCACATCGTCAGTAGCAGCGTACAGTGTTTTGTGATGTTGTTCGATGTAATCATAAGGCTCATCTATCTTTTGGAGTTAGCGGCATTGTGGCCGCATAAGTCATAGTGCTCAAATTCGCACACCACCGCCTGCCCGAACGCAGGCTGCCAAAATTGCAACTAAGAACCGTTCCTTCATCGATTCTTGCGCCGCAAACCTAAGGTGTTTCCATTGCCGATCCCGGGTAGGCCGGCTGCTTAGGGGCAAGCTTGCACCCTGCCGGAATCCGTTCCAGCAACCCACGCCATTCGCGAGTTCGCGAGCACTGCCCTTCCCGCTTTCGCTATAATGTGCATCTGTGCCTCACCCGCCATTTGTGCCGGGCTTCATGGAAAGGGAACTATGCCAACCGATGTAGTCATGCCCCAGATGGGCGAATCCATCTTCGAAGGAACCATCACCAAGTGGCTAAAAAAACCCGGTGACAAGGTCCAACGCGACATGCCTCTGTTCGAGATTTCCACCGACAAGGTCGACGCCGAAATCCCCGCGCCCGCCAGCGGGATCCTCCAGGAAATCAAGGTTCCCGAAGGTAACACGGTTCAGGTCAACACCGTCGTTGCTGTGATTGGCGAAGGAAGTGGCGCGTCCGTTTCCGCGCCCGCCGAGGCCGCTGCACCCGCTCCTGCCGCTTCGCCATCCGCAAGAAAAGAAGCGCTCGCTTCGCCGTCGCCCACAGCCGCCGCCAGCGGTCCCGCAGACGAAGAAAATTCCGGCGTCCGCTCTTCCCCGCTCGTCCGCAAGCTCGCCCGCGAGCACCATGTCGATCTCGCAAAACTAAGCGGCACCGGTGCCGGTGGCCGCGTCACCAAGCAAGACATTCTCGATTTCATCGATCGACGCAACACCGCGCCAGCGGATGCTCCCGTTGCCGCCCCCGCATCCCGTCAAGCCTCATCCCCTGCGCCAGCGGTTATTCCCGGCGGCCTTGTGCCCATGTCGCAGATGCGCAAGATCATCGCGCAGCGCATGATCGAATCGCGCCGTACAAGCGCTCATGTCCATTGCATGTTCGAGGTGGATATGACTCGTATCGTGAACTTGCGCAACAAACTCAAAAATGGCTTCGAGCAGCGCCACGGCGTGCGCCTTACCTTCATGCCGTTTTTCGTGCGTGCTGCCATCGTCGCCCTCCAGCAATATCCGGTCGTCAACAGCTCGCTCGAAGGCGATAGCGTCCGCTATCACCAGCATGTCAACGCTGGCATTGCCGTCGCCCTCGATTGGGGACTCATCGTCCCCGTTCTCAAGAGCGCCGACGAACTCAACTTCCTCGGACTACAGCGCGGCATCGCCGATCTCGGCGAACGCGCCCGTTCCAAGAAGCTCATGCCGGCTGACATCGAAGGTGCAACCTTCACTATCACCAACCCCGGCCAGTTTGGCGCCGTATTCGGCTTGCCCATCATCAACCAGCCGAACGTCGCCATCATGGGCGTCGGTGGAATCGCCAAGCAGCCCGTGGTGATCACCGACAAGGACGGCGCGGATTCCATCGCCATCCGCTCCATCGTTCACTTGACTCTTGGTTACGACCATCGCATCATCGACGGCGCCTTGGCCGACCAGTTCATGGTTGTCGTTCAGAAGACCCTCGAAAACTGGAGTGAAGAAGTCGGCTAGCCACCCGGTGGGCAACTCGATTACCCGATTTCTGTAATTCCTTATTTCCAAAAGTGCAACACGACTTGCACGATTACCACCACAAATCCGATCATCGAAGCATAGGCCGCGGCTCTTCCCGATTGCTCCCCGCGGATAATTTCCAGGCTCTTCACCCGCTCCGCCAAGGCACCGTGCTCGCGCTCATACATTTCCCGCCGAAGATACTCCGCACGCTCCTGGTTGATTTGCGTGCGGAAATTGTTCATCTCTTCCAGCCGGTAATCGAGGACCTGATTCGCTTTTTCGATTCTGGCGTCTCCGGCCTGATGGCGCAGGTCCTCCGCTCGGGATTGCGCTTCCAGCGCGGCAGCACAGCGTCGGAACTCAGCCTCCGTCCACCTCCGCTCGGCCTCGAGGGTTCGATCGATGAACTCAACCAACGCCAACCGGACACGCGGAGTTGGACGCGAACCGTTCTCGCTCATTTAGTGCACCTTTTCTTCGATTTCATCGTTTGGATGTTTCATAGTGGATAGTCGACATGCAGCGCCGTTGAATACCGCGAATACTTCGGCGGCCCGCTGCCGTCATAACTCCTCAAAAAATAAGTTTGTGCCCGCGCGTACCGCGTGAGCGTAAAGCTGCTGTTCGTGAAGCGGCCCACCAGGTTGCCGTTGTAACCAACGCCCCACCCCTCGTCCGAGTACCGCACTTCGATGCCGCCGCCCGCCACGGGAGTAAATCCCACATCAATCGTCACCGTCGTCGAAGTCACATTCGTGACCTCCGCGTCCGTGAGATCGGCAAGATAATAATTCCCTACCTCGGTCACATCGATCGGCGTCAACACCTGTGTCTGCTTCATCAGGGCCGTCTCAAAGGCAAAATCCAGAGAGGGATCTCCAGCATCCACAAACCGCAGTGTGTAGCGGCTGTTCTCGCCCGCAATGTCCGCGATTTTGACATCCACTTCGCGCACAATCGCTGTGAATGTCGCCATTCGTGATGGAACGTTTACCGCCAGCCCGTCTCCCGGAAAAATATCCGCTGCCCCGCCCGGCAGGAAATCGCTCCACGCCTGGTACTCCCCGCTCCATCCCTGGCCGGTGTCATCCAGCAAGGCCAGCGCCGCCGTTTCGCAATCCGCCGAAGTGCGCGGAACCGGCAGCCCAATCTCCCGCACGCTTCCGCGCACTCCGTCATCGCCGCCGCGCTGATGGGCCGCAATGCTCGCCGAGTTGATCACTCGCGCCATCGCATGTCCTTGCCCGCGATAACTCACCTCGATCAACTCGTTGGCCGCCGGTACGTACTCTGGATAGAATGCCAGTGCAGGCGCGGTCGTAACCCGGCATTCGGCCCCATCCAGCAATGATCCCGTCAACACGGTCGCAGTGCTTTCACCCGGCGGTGTGCTGCGCACCAGGGCATCGACCGGCAGCCATATGTACGTGAACGCAAGTGAGCACTGAATGCTGCCGGCATTGATGAGCGCATACGTGCAAAACCCGGGCGCGTTCTGAATAACGCCGTCGTACAGAACCGTCGCCGCCGCAATCTGTGTTGCGGGATTCATCGGATCGATGTCCTGCACTTCCAGTACAACTCGTACATCGCTCGCGACTGCGCTTCCGCCTCGCGCCGCCCCGCTCGGGTGCAGCTTAGAATGAAACACCTGCTGCATTCGGTACGCTTCTGTTGGATACAGCATCGTCGTGAACACGTAATGGTGCCCGGCCTGTGTGGCCAGAGCCGTGCCCGTGACCGAGCCTCCAACCAGCGCCTGAATGTTGCAGTTGCCGCCCGAGGGCGTTATGCGAAAGCCCGCCACACAGCCCGCGATCGAAACCACCCCAGCATACAGTCCGCCGATCACTCCATTCGACGCCGCATTGAATACGACGTCCCCGTGCTTTAGCATCGTGGTTCCGCCCAACTCGATTTTTTCGATGAAGCTCAGGCGCGTTTGCCCATTGACCCCCGTTCCTCCCGCCACCTGCAACTGCCCGTTGCTGACCGTAATCGCACCCCGCGGATCGGTTGCGGTCCAATGGGTCGGATCCAGCTTCGTATAAATCTCATTGAGAATCGTGCGGTCATATAACGCCACCTGACTGCTGCGCGTGAACGGTTTCTGTGACATGTAGAAATAAGTTGTATAGCCATCGCCGCAGAAGTAATCCTTCACATGTGCGCTCGGCTCCAGTGGCCCCAGAATCGTCAAGTCGTTGACCAGCCGGTTGACACTCTGCAATTGCAGATCGCCCGGAGAAAACGTATCCGCATTCTCCGCGAGCGCGTACGTGTTTGCCCCGAGCGGCGCAAAGAATAGCTTGCCGTTGTCGTCCCGGTAAGAACAGCGCGTCGAGAGTGCAATCTCCGTCGCCGATGCGGTCCATTTTTTCGCCGGGTTGACGCTGTAGTACGGAATCGGATCGCCCGCCTCCACGCCGCTCACGTCAAACCATCCCGGCAATGCCTCCGCCGTCAACTGATCGAACGCGCTGCCCGCGCTCCGGTCCACAAACGGAGGATGCGGTGGAGGCGCTTTCTGATCCATCAGCATCACGTCACTAAGTGCATCCACCTCGTACCGGTAAACCAACCCGCCATCCGCCCAGCCTAGATACTGATATGTCGGCGTCTTGACAATGTAACCGGCGAACAGGTCGTTCCCGTTGCTCAAGGTCAGCACCACGCGACCGCCGATCGCCGGCACCGCCAAACTTTCCTGTCCAGCTACCAACCCAAACTTCAATTCGGCCGGGCCGTTCAGCTTGCGCGCCAGACTCGGACTCTTGCTCGAATCCACAAACGCTGTGTAGTCCTGCGCCCCAAGACCGTCAAGATTGTCAATCAGTAATTTCATGGCTTATCGGAAAACTCCGCCGTTCCCTGTGCCCTCTGTGTTCTCTGTGGCAGCCCCGTTCGTGTGGGGACGGGCGCCCTCGCCCGTCCAGGCCGAGCGCAGCTCGGTAGCTGCCTGTGGCCATAGCAACTCTGGGTCCGCCTCAGTAAACCGCCGCTCCACTCGCCGGGAAATAACTCCGGTAACCGAGCACCAACGCTCCATCGTTCTCATCCACCGTTGGCAGCGCCGTAAACGACGCCTGCAACGCCCATTCTCCGATCGGTTTTTGAATCTCGATCACGCTCTCCCGTCCCCATTCCGCCTTCACTGTGCACGGACTCAAAATCGGATAGTAGAAACACACCCGCCCACCCGATTCCTCCTCCGCCACGAATAACCCCGACCACTGTTGCAGAAACGCCCCGCCTTCCCTGTCCACAAACGCCACCACCTTCTGCACCGACGCCCTAGCTGCGGGCATTCCCCCCGGCAACGCCTGCGTGAGCAGCAACGTCGTCACCGTCGTCTGTGCGACCCGGCCCACGTTGAACGTTACTCGCCGCACATAGTTCGCATCTCGCTGCACATCCATCGAATTCTTGACGTATGCCGCCGCTATGCCAGTGCCCACATACCCAACTTGCCGCTCGTAATCCACGTCGCATGCCACCAGGTCTCCCGGCTGGAACCTGGCAATCGCGAGCGCCCCCAACACGAGTTGCTCGGCCGTCGAGCCCGCCAGCAAAGGCACGGCCGGCAGTGGGGTTCCACCTGATCCTGCTGGCGATGCGCTCGGGTCCGTTGCCAGGACGTTCATGTGCTCCGCGCCTCCCGCCAGGGCCATCTGCAACTTCCCCCAGTCGCGAAATTCGAAGTCGACGCGCGCTCCCAAGCTGTGCCGGGCTTGTGCTGACACGGCGCCTACGGGTCCGCCCGTCAACGCCTCGATCTGCGATGTGCTCGTGCGCCGAAAGTTGTCGATCCATCCCAGGTCTATCCAGGGTGCCGGCGGAGCATCCACTTGGAAACCGCTCTCTTGCGATGGATCGAAAATCGCCGTCGGCCCGTTCACTCTGTCCACCGGCGCGAAATATGCGCGCATCTGCCGTGCGATTGGCCGCATCCCTGCCCGCGTCATGCTCCCACCTCGGGCAAGAAAAAATAGATCCTGAGTTGCGCATACCGGTCCACCCGCGCTGCACCGGCGCTCCATCGCTGTTTCTGGATCGCAGCGCCTCCCGGCGCATTCCCCATCGCCGGCGTCGTCCAGAAAATCCCCGATCCCAAATCTGCGCTTGGAGTCTGGCTGTAATCGAGCATTTCCGTATGCGGCGGGGTGCAAATTCCAAGCAACTCGTCGTCCATCTCCGCCAGCGCGCGCCCTCGATCCACTCCCGTTCCGCCGCTGCCCTCGCTCGCGTACCAGATGTGGCAATCCACTCCCAGCATCGGATGTGCGCTCTCCGCGATCAAAATGTCCCCAAAGTCCAAATAAAATGCCCCCGGCTGCGCTTCCCCAAACCGCGGCTCCATGTTTTCGCGGACCACAATCGCTGGCACTGTGACACCGTCGATCACCATCGTTCGCGCTGGATTCAGCGCCGCCAGCCGCGCCCGCAGTGCCATGTAAAAACTGTCTTTCGCCGCCTGCATATTTCTCCTGTTAGTCTCTGGTAAGTCGATTGTGATAACTGATAACTGACGGCTGATGGCTGACGGCTGCTACGCCATCGCCGCCACCCGGTACAGATACGCCACGCCCTCGAGCCGTTCCACCACGAACCCCTGGATGTGGAACACTTCCCCGCCATACACCAATCCCAGCGCCGTCTCGAACAGCACCTCCGCCGATGCCACATTCCGCTGACTCACTTGCTCCGCCATCGCCGACCAGCCCGCCAGCAACTCGATTCGCCGCCGTGGCCCGTTGTTCTCCGTGTTGATCTCCCGGACTATCACCGGCCCGATCAACGCCTGCTCAACCCCCGGATCCACCAGGCCCAATTCCGCCACGGCTTCGCCCGGCAGTCCCGCTGCCGCAAACAGCAGAGTCACTTCCGTGCCGCCCAGCGTTCGTATCACGGCATCCGCCGCCCGCGCTGCCGCTACCGCAGAAATCCCCGTCATCGTCATCCCACTCTCTGCGCCACAAATGGCGCCAGCAACTCCTGCACCGTTGCATCCATCAGCGACGCGGAGAAATACCAAATTTGCATTCCATCCGGGACAACATTCTTCTTCACGTTCAGAGCCGGCGTGGCCTGCGCATTCTTTACCAGTTGCGCGCACGCAATCTTGATCGGGTCTGGAAATGGATCGAACCCAGCTGTATACACAATCTCTATTTCGTTGAACGCCCACCCCATCACATTTACCGGAAACGTGACTTCTCCCGTCTCCGCAAACACATCCAGGTTCGCTAGGTTGAAGTCCACCCACGTTCCCGGAATTCCAAACGCGAGGGCGATGTCCCACATGTCCGCTTCGTACTCCAATTCGCCCCGCTGCGGCGTCGCATACCGCGCCCGCGCCGACACAATCGGCGATGTGGCCGGCGCCAGCGGATTCAGCGGCAGGTATGTAAGCTGCACCTGCCTTTGTCCGTTGTCCGTTCGCAACCGCTCCGTGTACTGATTGATCGCCAGCGTGATCCTTCGGCAATGCGCATTGATGATTGCCGTTGCCGCCGTCACCCACGCCAGAGCAGTCGTCGCTTCCAGCCCATACGTTTCATATTCCGATGGTTGCAAATAATTCATGATCACTTCCCAGTTCTTAGTTGCCAATAACTCATGGTCAGTTGTTAGTCGCCAGTTACCAGCGCCGTCGCCGCTCTTACTGGCAACTGACCACTGGCAACTGGCTACTGGTTTTACCGGTTCACTTTCACTTCGTAGTGCGCATAGTTCGCGCCCTTCACCACCACGCCGCCAAACTTCACCACCACGCTTTGCGTAGTCAGCGCGCTCGGAAGTCCCAGTTTGAACACCCGCGGATTCGGGTCCGTCAGCCAGTGGTACTCGATCAAGTCCTCGGTCACGATGTACGCCGGCAGCACCGCGCTGCCGCTTCCCGGCGTCCCCGTATAAGAAAGCGCCCACTCTGGAATCAGCGGCAGCTCGCCAGCCTGCGTGCTCAAGGTCTTCACCGTGAGCCCGCCCGTGATCTGCGTTGTCGAGAGCACAACGTTGAACTCCGCCTTCATCTCCCGGTCGATCAGGTCGAGCAGCACCGGATTCGCATAGATCGCCGTCGGCCGCGCGTCGTATGACGAACTTGAGACCATCTCCGCGATCGTGCTCTTCAGCCCGTCCACGATGCTGGCCCCGACCGCGATGGTGGTGGTGTTGCCTCCCGCCTCGATCTGTCCGATGGCGCCGAAATACTGCGCCGTCGTTGGCGTGCTTAGCGAGGTGTCGTTGCCGTTCCACAGCGCCACGTCGTGCGTGCGCAATAGCCCGTCCACCGCATCGGCCAGATCCTTGGCTTGCAGATACGCGAACTGGCTCTGTTGTGTCCCCACCTCCATGTCGAACAGGTTGTAGTTGATCTGCGAGACCAGCGCCTTCAGCGGGACCGTGCGCTCCACTCGCGTTGGCGCTTGCAGCGTCGGCACAATGGTTCGCGGATCGACGAACGCCTGTGCCGCCGTTGGCGATGCGATCGCCGTTTCCTCGAAGAACCGCGATGGTTGTCCCGTCGCCGGCACCTGCTTCATCCGTTGCCCGAACACGCCGCGCCGCCGCACAATGTCCGTGATCTCGGTCTGATACCGGTTCGATCTCGACCGCGCCCGGCCCCAGAAAATCCGCTGCTGCATGCAAATCCAGAAAATTCGCTTTCATGTCTTCTCCTCAATTGAGTTGTTACTGCCCGTTCTCTTTCCGATTCCCGGGTGCCCCACTTCTCGCGCCGGGTGTTTCACTCATTCGCGTTCTTCGCGAATGAGTGGGTTCTATTCGCCCCAATAAAAAAGGACGCGATCGTACTCGCGCCCCCATCAACCAACACTACCCTAACGACGAACTACTGACGACTAACGGCGACTTACTCGATCATCCCCGCCCGCGCCAACTCCGCTTTCACCGCGATCCGCTGTTCCACGCTCAACGCCGCAAGCGTCTTATTCAGCATCCCCGGGTCCAGCCGTTCGCCTTCGATCTCGTTCTTCCCGATCAGCGCCGAAACCACCGGTGACAGCGTCTTCCGCGCCATCCGCGACGCCTGCGCCTTCAGATCCGCATTCGACTTCTCCAGCTCTACTACGCGCTGCTGCAAGTCGGTTCCAGCTTTCTTCCGCCTGGCGCCGCTCGCTTGTTTGTGTGACGCTCTCCTCGACCGCCGCGACAATCCGGTCCACTTTCGCATTCAGCATCTCCTGCTGCGCGTCCAGTTTTCCCAATACGCGATCGAGCGTCTCCGTGGCTGCCGCTAGTCGTTCCGCCGCCGCCATCATCTGCTGCACCATCTCTTCGTTCATTTCTTCATCTCCCTTTTGATTTGTTTATCGTTCCAGCGATACCGACTCGAAACCCCAACGACTACGACCAACGACCTTCCTTACCCCAGCTCGATCCACGTCGAGTAATACGCCGCTTTGTCCCGCCGCAGCACCGCTGCCCCCGTAAAGGTCACCCGGTTCAGCACCCACACGCTGGCCGTGATGTCTTCCACCAGCGCATCTGTAATTTCGTACGACATCCCAAGCCCCGCGCGGGCAGTGTAGGCATTCCTCTCCACGCTCTCCCGTCCCGCGCAGGCTGATGCGTTCGTCCGGCCCGGCCTGCCGATCTCCGCCACTATTTCCGGAAAATCCCGCGCATACAAAAATCCGCCAACTTCAATCGCGCGCCCCACAATTTCAGCTCGCGTGATCACCCCAATCTTCCGCCGCGCGTCGTGACGATCCAGCGCCGGCGAGTAATCCAGCCCCATCCCCAGCAGCGACGGTATTGCCGCCTCGGCCGCCCCCCGTGTCAGCAGCACTCGATGCCCTCGCGCCCCCGCCGGCGACTTGTCCGACGCTGCATCGACGACCGTCAATACTCCCCGAAACCCCGTCCGGTTCGGATGCCCATGCACCGCCGGCATCTCGATCGCCATCGACTCCAGTGACAATCCCATCTCTTATCTCCTCACTAAGAGGTCTCAGGCGTTAGGTCTCAGGTCTCAGGAAAGCCTAAGGCGGCCGAGCTTTATTCCCGAGACCTGACACCCGCGACCTGAGACCTGTTTCAGATAATCTCCGCCAACCCTCTCGCCCGCCTCACCTCATTCACCGTGACCACCCCATTGCGCAGTAGGATCTCGTCGATCTGCGCCTGCTCCATCTCGTCCTGCGCATCTAGATCGGTGAACACAAACTCCAGGTCCGTCCACCCTAGCCTCTTCGCGATCGCATCCCGCGTCAGGCACTCGGCCACCAGTCGCGCCGTCGGCACGATCGCCGATCGGAACGCCAAATCGCTCATCTCCCCCGCCGTCGCCCGGTTCACATCCTGCTCTAGCCCCAGAAACTGCGCCGGAAGATCGAACGCATTCGCGATGATCCGCACCAGAAATTCCTGCCACGCCAGCCGCAGGTCCGCATCCGTCCCCGCCGCGAACCGCAGCACCTCCGGCTTCGACTCCGCCGCAATGATCGGCACCCGCCCCGTGCCCTCTATCTCGTCCTGCCACCACCGGATCAGCCGCTCATGATGCGTCGGCGTAAGACCCTGTATCCACAGCGCATACTGCACCACCGAATTCGACGCCAGCCGCCCCGCGTACCGGTACGCGCTCAAGAACGCATTGATCGTTTCGAACGCCACCTCCACCCGCCCCAGCCCGAACGGCGTGTGCGTCCGCGGATTCAGTCGTATGTAGCTCAGCTCGTTATCGTTCAATACGATCTGCCCCTGCGCCCCATACAACCCCGTCACCTGCGCATAGCGCGGCGAGTCCGGACGCCCATCCCAATCCGTCATGATCCGGATCGTTGCCCCATCCACCGGCCACATCGTTAGCGGCAGCTTATCGGAAGAGTCCAGCGTCCACCCCTCCACTAAGTCGAGCTCGATCGCCCCAAATCCCCCTACAATCACGTCTTCCAACACCTGCTCCACCAGCGAACGGAACGAATCGTCTGGATTCGGCGCTTCGAAATTTTCCGTCAGCACCTGGATCCGCCGTGGGCCATCTGGAATCTGCTCCAGCACCCGCCCGCGTCGCGGCTGTATCCGCCATCGCATCCCAGTAATCCGATCCTTAATTACGTTGATCGCCCGCCGCGCCACCGGTGTCTCCGCAAAGCGCCGCAGATTTGCCGGCGTCGGTTTCGGTACCAAGGTGTGCGGTGCCGGCATGCCCGCCCGCGGAAAACTCGGCGAAGAGAACGGGGCCAGGTTCGACCCCGCTCCCACCGTCCGCCGCCCGTCCCGCCCGGCAAACAAATTCGTGGTCACCCACTCCCGCAAGGACAATGACAAAGACACTTCTCCCGCCCGGCGCAGAGCGCCGCGCACTTTCTCTCGTATGTTCATGAATCTCCCCGTCTTGGTCTTGTGTGGGGACGGGGCTTTGCCCCGTCCAAGCCGAGTGTGGCTCGGAAACTACCTTTCCCTGTGTATCTCTGTGTCTCCCTGTGGTTACAGCTCTTGCCTTTTTCCGCAGCCTGATATAGGGTTCGCCGCATCGAACTGTCCACCTTCGCTGCAGATACCGCTGAGGTCCGACACCCGATCTCCAATCTCAGGGTCGCGGCGAACGCCGCCCGTCGCCACCCCTATCTCTCGCCCCATAAAAAAGCAGTGGGACGCGTGGTTCCGCGCCTCACTGCTGGGGTGAGTGTTGCTATCCTGCGACTGCTGCTTCTCTCCGCTGGGAAAGAATCCAGCGCAGTGTTACTTCCTAATGATGTCCTCCGCCGCCACCGTGCGAGCCGCCCACCACCATGCGATCCTCCGCTGCTCGGCGCCGAATGGCCACCACTCGGAGCGGAATGTCCGCCGCCGGGGGCTGGGTGTCCGCCGCCCTGGGTTGGGTGTCCGCCGCCATAAGTACCTCCGAAGGGGCCTCTGCCGTAAGCACGCGGAGCTACGATGGGCTGCCTCATATTGAGCGGAGGACGCGATCCGCCGTAGCCACGTGAACCGTAGCCACCTAAGCCATAGCCACGTCCCCCCGAAACCGCACTGCGGGAAGAGCCTGCCGGCCCACCCGTCCTGCCCGCTTCAGAAGACGGCCGCGGAGCCATTGGCGAAAATTTCTGCCAGCCGCCGTTACTGCCCCCGCTTTCGCGAGTCGCAGCCGAGCCCGCTTTGCCCGCTCCCGCCGCCGGTCCCGAATTCGCATTGCCTCGCGCTTCCCAACTTCTGTCCGAACTTTTTTCCGAACCTTGGTTGAAGCGCTGGAACCCATTGTTCGAGCCGTTGTTCGAACGAATGTTGCGAACCAGCGTTCGAACTGCCGCTACCTGCTCGCGCCGCTTCGCGCCCGTTCCCAGCAGACCTGCCCATAGACGACGTCGTGTTGTTTCGCCCCGAGAAAAAGTGCTGGTTCTCCGAAACGTTCCGCGTCGTCGCTGCCGCCGCTGCCCGTCCGCTCGCCGAGTAACTCGCGCGCGTCGGAGTTATCCCCACTTTGCCAGTCGAGAAATGCGCGTTTTGCATCTCCGCATGACCCGCCGGGCGAGCGCGCATGTGCCCTGTTCCGAACTCCTTGCCCGAAACCGTCGTCGCGCCGCGGAAGTGCGCGTCATGCAGCGCCAGGTTCACATTCGAGAATCGCGTGCCCCTGTGCAGCGGAGCAAATCCGCCGCGATTGAAGGTGTCGAACCGTCTAGCCCCAAAGCGCCCGCCCCACCGGCCCCACCACGGATGGAAATGATCGCACGGCCCCAGCGGCAGCCAGCCGATCGATCCCCAACCCCAACCAAAGCCAAATCCAAAACCGCCGCCCCATCCAAAGAACGATACATAAGCCGGCGCCCAGATCGGCCGATAAAACGGATACCCGTAAACCGGCCCCGGCCACCAACCCCACCATCCGTCGTAATACATCCAGCGTCCGTAGTGATACGGCGCCCAGCCCCACGGATCGTACGAAACCCAGGTCCATCCCCAATAAGGCTCATACACCCAGCGCCCCGCGCGATACGGGGCCCAGCCAACGCTTACCGTCGGCCGCCACACTGGCCCGTAATCCGGAATTTCCGTCCACACGCCGTATGAATCGAGATCTTCCGCTCCCACGTAGTAATCGTTGGTGCGCTGCCGCGACGCCGCATTGCGGATCATGTTGTCGCGGTCCGAATTCCACTGGTCCCAATCGTCGCGCGGCGGATTTGCGCCGATCTTGTATTGCTCCTGATCGCCCGTGCCCACCACCGTAATCGACTGCCCCTGCGCCACCCGCGTGCCGCCTTGCGGAGTCGTAACTTCCACTTCGCCTCTGCGGACGACCACTTCCGTATGATCGTCGGCGGTCACCAGAACTCGAAAGCTGGCTTCGCGCCGCTCGCTGTGAATGGCAACGTTGGGCGTATCGATTTCCGCGTCCGCATCGCTGTCTCTTAACACGGAGTAAGTCGCCATGCCCCGCCCCAGCTGGATCAAAATTTGCGAGCGCGTCAGCGTCGTAATATTGGCCTGCGTATGCTCGGCCAGGCGCAGCATGTTGGCGTAATCGAGCTGTAGTTCGGTGCGCGCCTTGTCGCCCGTCGAAACCCGGTCGCCCGCTACCACCGGAGCATTCAGCGCCGCCGCCGACCATTCCTTCGTGTCGCCCCGTTGCGTCGAAACTTCTCCATGAATCAAACTAATGCGCGCCACCCCGCGCGTCTCCTCCGGAGCCGGCGTGTTATAACTCGGATCGCCGGCGTCCGCTTCGCTGGAGCTCGCGATCATCGGGCCGCCCGGATTCACCGCACCCTGATCGTTCTGACCAACGGCGACGCCTGGAATCGCCATTGTCATTCCCAATCCCAGAATTGCCGCCAAGAACTTGAACTTCAATCTCATTGCTGCCTCCACCTCGCTCGGAACGAACCTCGAGACGAAACTCCGCCTCGAGTAATGCAGTCCAAGTGCCAATGTAGAGGGCCCAGCCGAAATTAGTTAACCGTATTGTTTCTTAGCAGGTTAGAAAAAACACAACAGCGCAAACCACCGCCAATTTGCAACTCTCCGGTGGCCCGATTCCACCACAGTGGTGCTTTTCGGCCAGGGGGCGATCGTCGTTTCTGGAACTCGCCTCACAAATGTTTTTTGGCTAGGGCGCGGCTTCACTTCTCAGCGCACATGTTTCCGCAATCTGACTTTCGCTCTCCCCAACCTCACGCCCGCAGCTCCCGCCGCACTTCGCCCGCAATCTCCGCCATCTCTCCCACCGTTCTCACCCGCACCGAACTTTGCTCCAGCATCCCAATCGCGAATCGCGTCTTCTCTTCCTGCAACGCCATCCCCTGATCCACTACCGCCGTCAACGACGTCTGCAATTGCTCCTGCCGCATCCCCGCCTCAACCCGCGAGTAACGATAAGCCAGCGCCAGTGCTTGGTCCACATTCGCCGCCACCACCGGGGCCCCCATCAAGCCCGGTTTTGGCTTGATGGGGTGGAGCGACACTGCATGGAACATCTTCACCGCATTCCCCACCCGATATCCAAAATCTATCCGGAACGGATCGCCCTGCCCCGTGTACTTCACTACGTCCAAATCTCTTTGCATCAATTCCAAAACTCCTGCTTCGGCGAACGCCTCTTTCATCGTGCTGACGATCGCCGCCCGCCCCGTCCGTTGCTGCGCCCGCTCGCCTCGTCCCATCGCCACCAGATACATCGAACTCAGCACTTCCATTTCTTTTGCCGGGTCCTCCGTCAGCACCGCCTTCGTCGGCGCCACATCCAGCATTGTCCCGAATCTCTCGCTCACCAGCTCCATCAGTTCTTCGCGCCGCCGCAAGCTTCCCAGCCTTCCCCTGATCTCGCGCTCCACCATCTCAAACCACTCCAACTCCACATCCGGAGCCACGCACTGTAGCATCCTCCAGTCGCGTGTAAATCGAACCTCGGCAAACCCGCCGTCACTTTCCATCAGCAACAGCCCCACTGTGACGAAATCGTCCCGCAAAGCATGCGGCAAAAATCGCAACAAATAAAGTTCGAGTTGTCGCTTCTCAGCCATCAGCTTTCAGCTCTCAGCCCAATCCCCCGTGCACCTCTGTGTCCCCTGTGGTTAAGTTTCTCATCGTCTTTCGCACACGCCGCATTCCTTAAATCTGATGGCTGATAGCTGACGGCTAGTTCTCCGCCCACCCCGGGAACGGCCTTCGCGGCGACCCTCGAAACGCCAATATCAACTCCCGTACTACTGCTTTCCGCTCGATCAGCCGTCGCACCAGCTCCTCCAACTCATCCCATGATCCGCCATACCACGCCGGAGGAATCTCTCCCGCCGCTCTCCAGATCGCATCTTCATCCAGCTTCTCAATCCGCGACAACCACGGCTCGAACGACTCCCATCCATCCACCCGCGCGTAAACTTCATTCCTCGGATACACCCCGCGCAGCGGAAAATCCGGAAACGTCCACTCTCCCGCATTGAAGCAATACCCCTGATCGATGAACGACGCCGAGTATTTCTTCTCCCGCAACTTACGCCAGAACGCTGCCTGCCGCCCATCCGCATTGCACGTCCATTTGTCCAGCGCCAAAATTCCTGCAAACGTGTCCAGGTTTCGCACCCGCTCCAGCATCTCCGGAGGCAGGTAGTCCAGCACCTGCCCGTCCACCGGACTCACCACGTACCGCGACCCGAATTGCAGTCCCGCCTCCACCTGAATCACCTGGCTGCCCAGCACAATCGTCAGTTCCGCCGTGTGCTCCACCAACCACCGCGGAACCTCCACCACCTCCGCCGCCGGCACCGGCAGTCCCACTCGTTCCGCCAGCCGCGTCGCCAAAAACTCATTCGCCAGCACCCGCTCGTGCTGCGGATTGTTGCGAAACTTCACCACGTAGTAGTGCCCGTCGTCGCAGCGCATCAAATGCCCCTGCGCTCCGCCCCGCATCCTCTTCACGTGTTGGACCGCGGTAGTTGGCATCGTCTGTGTGGGGACGGGGCTTTGCCCCGTCCAAGCCGAGCGCAGTTCGGTCTCGGACTTCCTCCACTCAGCAATCTACCTTTCGCAGTGCCCCCCTGCCTGTGACCGCCGCCACATCTAAAATGTTCACTTTTCCGTCAGGCTCTACCATTCCACCGTATGCTTCGCCAACCGGCCCGCCTCCGCCTTCCTCACCGCCCACGCAATCCCCATCGCCATCACGCAATCGTCATGCGTTCCCTGCGCCGCCCCCGTGTTCCCGTTCGCATACCTCACAAACGTCCGGCACTCGTTCAGCAGCCGCTCGCTCCTGAACAACCGGGGGGTCGCGATCAACGCCGTCGCCAAATTCTCAATCATCGCCGGACGGCTCACCGCCAACGTCCACCACCCATCCTGCTTGTCCTGCTGGAACACCCGCGGATATCTCGGTTCTCCCAGGCACGCCAGCACGCCATACCCGTGATTGTTCCTCTCCACCGCCAGCAGCGCCGTGTTGTATTCCTTCCCCAACTCCACCAGCTTCTTCGCGAACTCCCGCGGCGGCAAATGTCCGTGCAGCTCCGCGCACTGCGTTCCCATCTCCCTGTCGATCACTTCCGCGCACGAGTAATCGCCCTCTACCCCACCCCCTGCCGGGTCCGCCCCAATCACATACTCCCGCCCCGCTTGCGTCGGCAACCATATCGTCAGCCGCCCGTTGTCGCGCAGTTCCAACGGTTCCAACGGCCCCTGCATCGCCTCTTCCACCGCATCCAAGTCGAACACGCATTCTCCCGACGCCCGGAAGCACGACACCGGGTCCTCGGCATATTCCTGCGCCGCCAGTCCTCGCAGCGACGCCCATTGCTTCCGCCGCCAGGCGATCTGTTCTGGTTTCAGCTTATGCAGCTTCACCAGCGCCGCCTCTTCTTCCGTCAGTGGCGCAAAATTCGCCCCCGGTTCAATCGCGTACTCTGCGTCAAACCACCATGGGAAAAAGTGGCGCGTATATCCCGTATCTTCCGCCCGCTGCCACTCCTCGTAGAAAAGTCCGCCCGCTCCGTTCGGCGTTGACTCCAGCACTATCTCGCCTCCCGGCACCACTGCCGCCCGCAACGACGCTAGCGCCTCGTCCCCTTCCCGGCCCCAGCGCGACACCTCCGAGCAATGCAGATTCTGGATCGTCCGTCCCCGCCCCGCGTTCTCTGCCGCCGCCGCCAGACAGTACTCGCTGTCCGAGCGCGGAAACACCAACTGCCGCGCATTCTTGTGCGACGTTCGCAGATACCCCTTCCGCGCTTCATCCGGCATGTTCTCCCAGAACCGCCGCACTATCCTAAATATGTCCTCCGCCGATTCCCGGTCCTGTGTCACCTGCATGCTCAACGTGCCCGGCTGCGTGATCGTCTGCACGAAGAACCTCGCCGCTATATACGTCGTGATCCCCACCTGCCGCGCCTTCAGCACCACATTCTGGTTCGTACAACGCCCGGAATACTCCCTCTGCGCGCGGTTTAATCTGAAAATCGTCTGCTTTGAGTTCTTCGTTCGAATCTTCAGATACTCTTCGATGAAACAATCCCGCCTCGTATCTTCCCGGCCTGGTCGTAGACCTTTCCTAAGTTCATCCAGGGTCTCTCCCAACTTCTCCAAATACTCAGGCGTCCAATCCTGCTTCACCGCAGCCACCCCCTGACAGGCCGCGGAATAACTCTGTTTCACCTAGGTTTTGGGAAGGCCGCGAATTCACTCCTGCCGTAATCCGATAGCTGATAGTTGTTGGCTGATGGCTGATGGCTGACGGCTGACAGCTTTTTTCCCCTTCAATGTGTCGCGCTGAATCCCTCCGGTACATACGCGTACGCCCCTATCTCCCATCCCGCCCCGTACGAGTTCTGATTGATTCCCAACAGATCGTATTGATATTCCGCCCCCAAATTCAGGCCCGCATCCCTCACCGGTGAATTAACCGTCGGCCGGAAATCCGCCTCCACCCCACTTCCCGGGCAAACGTAGTAACTCCCCGCCACATACCCCGATGGCGCCACATCGTTCTGCTCGCACGACCGCAGAAGGTGCATCATCGCCGTGTTCGATTCCAGCGTCGCCCCTCCCTGCACCAGCGCATCCATGAAATTTTCGACTTCATCCGGCCGCAACTCGTTCACATGCCAGAAGTACCCAATCGGCCTTCCCCACAGCGCATTCTTAAACACATCTTGACTCACCAGCTTCCGCATTTGCTGATAACTCAGTCCCTGGTAGTTAGGCACCACTCCCTGGCTCAAAATGTTGAACACGTCATAGCCCTTCGCCAGTGTCGTATCGGCTCCACCCCGTACCCACGTGGAACTCAAAGACCCCGTGCCTCGCACGCCTTTAAACCCAAGACCGTGGGCGATGTTTTCCGTCAGCGCGTCGCCGTAGCTGCCCGGCATGACGTAGACCAAATTACTCAGGTCCAGCCCCGAAAGCCCTGATAGGTTCTGGTTAAACCACGACAACGCCCAGCTCATCTCGTCGCTTTCCATGTGCGTTTCGTCGAACAGCACGCAGCCAGGCGTCGAGGGTACTGCCGTACAACTCGCAGCCACCGGCAAGCTGTTGGGCAGCGTCATCGCACCCGCTACGCCGGGGCTCGAGAACGTGTCCGCCAGCGAATAGGCGTGCGCCCGCGCTTTCGCGAACTGATTGTTGTATGCGGTCGCACCCACGGCATAGCAAGTCGGCTCTTCCTGCAACGTCGCGACGATATTGGCTAGCGTGTCGATTTGCCCCGTCCCGGCCGTTCCCCCCGGTGCCACCGGCGTCAGGTCCCACGAGTGATAGCACGTCGCGTCATAGGGATACGTGGTAAGCGTAAGGTTCCCGCCTCCCCCGCTGTGCGTGATACTCATCGTGTAAGTGCCCGGGCCAACATAGGCCAGCAGAAACGCATAGCAGGGAATTGGGCCGTTGACATCGTCGCAAGCTGTCGTCGAAGGCGGATTCCAGTATTGATGCGAAACCGAGTGCGTGTTGATGTCCCATCCCGCATTGCTCCAACCCTGCACCTCGCCGATAATCGACTGCGAATAAGTCCCGTTCGTGACCACTGCAATTGAAAGCGGTATCCCTTTTGCCGTCATCGTCGGCAGCAGCGCGTTGACATAGCTGTCGCTATACTGCGCCAGCCCGGGATCGTCGTAAGTTACCGTCGTATACGCCGGCCACCGTTGCCACGCGCGGATCCACGGTGGCGTCTCGGCCGCTATATTGTGCGTCCCCGCCGCCGGTCCCGGCGTTCCCGCAACATCGACAGCGAGCGCCGTTGCCAGGTAGTTCCCATAGAGATGGCAATAGTCGTAATTCACCGCCCCCTGCACGTTGTCCATGATCCCGTACGTACGGTTCCCGTACGCCCGGCAGTTCTTGATCTCAAACGCGCACCCGCCGTTGCTGCATCCATTGAAGCGGTAGCCCACATAATTCATATTGGCGTCGGTGTTGTAGAGATGGATGTCCACCGGCGTGCCCGTCGGTTGCACATAGAAACCCAACGGCACCGTGCTGTTTTCCACTTCACTGTTCGCGGCCATGTTCGCCAGCCAAAGATGGTCGCTCGCGCCCTGCACCTGCACCCCGTAGGCATCGAACCAGTCGATTTGCAAATGCTGAATTTCCAGCCACGAAACGCCATTCAGGTTCAGTACGCTTTCTCCGCTCAACACGATCGGCGCGACCCCCGAGTAATGCGTCGCCGGGTTACCGCCCGCGCTGTACACATATAAAATGTAATTCGTCGCGTCGTACCAAAAGTCCCGGTCCTGGCTAAGCGCCGCCTGGCTCTCCTGTGCCATCCCCCACACCTTCCCAAACCGGACGTACTGTAACTGGGACGGCGGCTGTGTCAGGCAGTAGAACCCCCGGATTCCGCACTGCACCACATTCGTAAGTCCGCTAATCGCCGAGTACAGCGTCGCCGCCCAAACGTTGGTGCTTCCGACCTGTGTCCACCACTGCGCTGCAACCGGCATATAGCCCGTTAAGTGCGGCGGTTTCCCATTGCCATAACTGTCGATCTTGATGAGTGCGCCGCCCGTCGCCGGATTCGTCCCGCTCGACGGCGGAGTCAGCGTTTCATTCCACGTACAGTCTCGCCGCAGGTTGATCGTGTCCCCCGGCTGAAAACTCGAGATACCCACTTTCAGCAGCGTGCGCCAAGCCTGTTGTGGGCTTGTGCCCGGATTTCCATTCGATCCATAATTGCAATCCACATAGTAATTAGTGGCGTGCGCGAAGCTCGCACAAACGAGCCCTAGCACGAACAGCGCCGTGCCAAGTCTTGGATGACGTTGTAGAAGGATCATGGCCGTTCATTTGCCCTCAGACTTCAATAGAAATGCCCCGCCAGAGCGAGGCTTGCGGTTGATTGAATGATTTTCCGCGGAATCACCGCAGGTAGATACTGGGCACGGAGCCCACGGCCACCACGTCCGAGGGGATATTGATCCCATTGTTCAAGGTGCCACCAGAACTCACGGTCTCTGCGGTGTTGCTCAGGAATGTCGGCATGCTGCCCGCGCCCAAAACGGCACAGCCGCTTGTCGCACTGGCGGTGAGCGCAATGTAGTATTTCCCCGGCTGTAGCGTTGAGCTGCCTACCAGAGCCGTGGTGTGCCAGCCGGCAGAATTAAATCCGCCCGCCGAAGCGCTCGTGTTGCCAATATGAGCATTGCCGGATGCCGCGATGTTCCCCGACGTATTCAGGATGCCGATGTCGTAGGTGCAGCTCCCCGTATCGGCAGTTTGCACATAGTAACTGAATTGCGTGGTGGTTTCCGGGAACGTCAGACCAACCCCCCAAAGCTGGGCTTTCCCGCTCGCGCTGTTAAACGACGCGGTCGTCGAGCCGCCCGTATAAAGCGAAATCGGCCACGGTATTGAATACGGCCCAGCCACAACCCCCGAATCGGCAATAGCGCCCGTTCCGCTCGCCTCGTTATAATCCCCAGCCACCAGCGTTCCCGTAGCCGCGTAACCCGGCAACATCGTACCACTCGGCAATGTCGGCGTTCCGCTCAGGTTCGCCGCCGTACCGGTCGTATTGGCTGCATTGTTTGGAATGTCGCCGCTCACCAGCGCCGGTAACTGTCCGTGCGGAAGTGTCCCAGTCGTCAGGTCCGACGCCGACACTGTCACATTCGCCGAGAGCGCATGGCCATTTACCGTCGTACTCGTTGGAACCAGCGCACTTAACTGGGTCCCGCTGTCTTGCGTGTTACCGTGCGCATCGTAGGTCGTTATGTCGTTTGCTGTGCTCGATGTAGCGTTTGTGGTCTGAACACTTGTTCCGGTCCCCGACGCGCCGTATGACGTTCCCCACGTCGAGTCCGTGGAGTTAGGAATTCCCGCGCCTGGATAAACCATGCTTCCACCGCTCGATGGCATGCACGACGCCCCGCTCGCTAACTGGCACTTGAACGTGTTGTCCGATCCAACCCCCAGCGAAAAAGCCATTCCGCTTGGCACCGTGACCGCCGTTCCCGTCCACTCCTGCCCCGACCACTGCGTCGGCCCTGTGCCCGTCTGGCTGATGTTTCCCGCCACGTAAAGGTTTCCGTTGAGCGTTGCATTGCTGGAAAATGTCTTCGACCCAGTAATCGTCTCTGCTCCCGCCAAGTGAACGACGGCAGTGTCCACCGCCGCCCCCGTAACTTGCGACACGGAATAGTCGCCGGCAACCGCTGTCACCGCACCGGTGCGCCCAAATACGGAACTAACACTGCCTCCGCCCCCGCCGCCCTGCGGTGGCTGTAAGCTCACCCGCATCCCGTTCGTCTGTCCAGATACTGCGTTGCTAACGTCCACATATCCGATCAACTGTGCCGCGGGTTGTGCCGCGGACCCTGCATCGTGACAATCGCCCGCTGTGCTTGTGCTCGCAACCACCGCATCGCCAGCGCTTGTGGCATTGTCGAAAACGCAGTAAGCATAGCCGTGCCACGTAATTACCGCGTTCCCGCTTGTTCCCGCGCTGCCCGGAACTACCACTCCAATCACGCCGTTAGTCGCCGACGTGCTCGCCAGCACCGCCTGGGAGGGATTGTTTGTGTTGAACACAGCTAATTGGTTCGCCACTGTGCCCGTTGACTCGTCGTTCGGAATCTCGAAATCGTTTCGGCCGTTGGTCACCGTGTTGAACGATGTCTTCGCGAAGATACTCTGGGCCGCGTTCCCGCTGTCGCTGCCCAGATTGAATTGATTGTCTCTCCAGGGTTTAAGATTACCCGTGGCATCGATTACCCATTTCAGCCCGCTTCCAATCCAGAACCCCAGCCCGGGCGCCGACGCCGATGTCGCGTTCTCACTCCGGACTACGGCATAGCTGTCCGTAGCATCGAAACCTAACGACGTTCGCTGCCATGCCGTGCTATTCGAATAACTGGAATACACGCGCAGGCTCTCCGCATTGCTTCCATTGCGCTCCTCAAGATTGTCCGCGGGATCGCCGCCCGGATCCGAGTTAAACAGGTTAGTCAGCCCCAACTGCGTAACTTGCCCGCCGTTGTCGATGACCCGTGGAGTGTGTGTGGCTGAATCAAACCAGAAAACGCCCCAGTTAGGAATCCCCGCTGGTTGCGCCGTTTCAGCCAACTGGATCACATCCGGCGTCGTGCAATTCGCATTTCCATTCGCCGCAATCCCCGTGGCAAACGACCCACTGCACTGCGTCGGAACGGCGGCAAACGCAAGGGCCGTCCCTGCTTGTCCGCTGATATTCGAACTCGTAAGGGCAACTTCCTGCTTTGTGCCCCCTATGTTCACCACCGGCAAACCCGCTGCTGTATCCAGCCCAATGCCGCCAACTGCCGGAACATAACCGCTTCCCTGCGGCAATAACAAGTTCCCACTCATCGTAACGTTACTTGTAAAAGTCTTCGCTCCTGTAATCGTTTCAGTGTTTGCCAGATGAACAACCGTTGCGTCGGCTGCGGCTCCCGTGACCTGTGCGACCGAGTAATCGCCGCTGTTCGCTACCACCGCCCCCGTGCGCCCAAACACCGAGCTGACACCCCCTCCAACACCGCCTGTTCCGCAAGGGCTTCCGCTGGAAGCGACCACGCCCGACACAACATCAAGGCAGCCATCCGACAACCCTGTGAGCGTAACGCTCTGATTGAACTTTACCGGTGTGTTGAACTCCTTCGCGGCGGCGTTCCCGATTCCCGTGCCCGGTGTCGTCAGCACCGCCGCAATCGTCGTTGGCGATGTCGCCGGAACCGTCCAATATTCCGTCCTCACCGTTCCATCGTCCAGTTGCAAAACCACCACGTAGTAAGTTCCCGCCGGCGATGCGCCTACGTTAGGAACCAGTTGCGCGCTAAACGCGCCTTCCGGCCCTATCGTCACCGCCAGATTGCCCGCCGCCACCACATCTCCTGCTGCCGTCTCGAACGACGGCCATGAAATCAGCGCCGTACCCGATGCCGCGCTTCCGTCGGCCCGATACACCGTGTCGCTGATCGTCGTCAGCGCCGGCCCCTGCGCCTGCAACTTGCCAGGCGCCGTCAATATCAACGCCAGCGAAATCGCCGCCTCCATTGCCATTCGGAAATACCTGTTATTCACCGCGGACCTTCTGCGCATGTCTTTTTCTCTCCTCCTAAGCGCGCCCCACCCTGACTTGGGCCAATAAAAAAGCCGCTCTCTCGAGCGGCGTCCCTTGCAGGTTTCCCTGTGCTCCTCTGTGTCCCCTGTGGTTCGAGCTTTTGACTTTTGTCGTTACCGCACTGCGGGCTCACGAACCACGTTTCGCATGTTCCCACCCCACTCGAGTCCGATTGTTACTCTGAATTCCCTGGCCCGTTCTCCACTCGCCACTCCAGAAATCGTCGCACGCTCTCCACATACACGTCCGCGAAGTCCACCGTCGGCCTTCGTGTTTCGATCCGCACCATGGCCGCTTCCATTTCCCAACCCATCGCGCACAATACCGCCAGCGTCATCATCGGGGCCCGGTGTACTCCCGCCGCGCAATGCACGTAAACCAGCCCCTCCCGCTCCGCCATCGCTGCCAGCGCAAAATTGACGCCGCGTTTCAGCAGTTCCGGGGCTTTCGGCAGGAAATCGTCGTCCGTCGGAGCCCACAATACTCGGATCCCGTGCGGCTCTGCCAGCGGCCGGTCGTCGAACTCCATCTGCATGTTGATTACGTGGGTTATACCGGCCTGCGCCAGTTCTTCCATGTTCCGCGCATTCCATATTCCGCCGCCCAGTGCTATTCGTTCCGTCACCCACGTTATGTCCATCTTTTCCGTTCGCCTTCCCGGCCAAATCTTCAATTGGCGTCCTACTATGATACTGATTTTACGTCACTTTTCCCCTCGCCTCTTTCGCCCCGCCCGCTCGAAACGGAAAAAGGGCGCGATTCGCGTCGCGCCCTTCAGAGTTTTATTTTTTCTCCACTCTTAAGTTTAGGATATCAAATCGGAGGGGGGTACACCGACAACTTTTTCATATTTATTTTTGCCTTCCTTTGAGTCACTTACGTCGAAATTGCGGTTCTTACCCTCTTGACAACTTTTTCCCCCTCCCGTCGCCAGCGGCAATTTCTTCATCAAATTACTCGCTAGTAAGATCCGTGAGAGCTCGTCGAGCGCTTCCTGCAGGCTCCGCTCGACCGTTCTATAGTTACAACCGAGCAGCCGCGCAATCTCCGGGATTGTATACTCCTCCAGAATATTCATTGCCAGCAACTTCTTTTCCTGTTCATTCAGCCGCTCGATCGCTCGCTCCATGTCCGCCACAAAGATCACGATCTCCTCAAAGTTCCTCATTGTGTACAACGTAACCCGCGTACGGAAAAACTCCCGCCCCAGCAGCGATGGCAACCTTCCCACCTCTACCGAGGCCCGCGCGTACCGTCGCAGCAACGCCACCGTCCGTCTTCGGTAGGGCCACAGTTCCATCTCCGTTTCGCCAAACACTACCGCCAGCGGCAGTTTTGCCTGCCCCATCAGACTCCAGCTTGCTATGCCTATCGCTTGCGCGCTGGTCATATCCGCGCCTCTATCGTCGCCACGCCCTGCAGATACTCAATACGGGCCGGCTTCTGAAGGGCTTCGCTTTGAACGTCCGTTCCCTTTCTGCGCTGCCGCGCTTTGCGGGGCACTGTTTCCCCTCGATCCGGCATTGCTGCTATGCGTATACGGCAACCGGTGCAATACACTCCGTCTGTTCCCTGCGGACGCAGCCACAATCCGCCGCACCGCTCGCAATATTTCAGTTCGACTTGGATTTGCTGGCCTTCCATCCTGCCTATGAAGTTCATGATTGCCTCTCCGTATGAAGTGATAAACATGCAAAAAAAGCCCCGGTGCCGATCTCTCGGCCCAGGGCTCGTTTCTCTTACGATGACCTGCTCTGCTATTTAGTTAGAACTGAATCGCTTACTGCAGTTTCGCGGTTATCTCCGTCTCCGGTTGCCGGAAGTAACCCTCCTCGTAGCCGGACTTTAGCACCTGCCCGTTCTGCACAATGACGCTCAAGCGCCCGTTGAAGTGAATGGTCTGCAACAATCGCTGCATCGCCGCCGACAGCATTTCCGCCGCGCGTACCTTCCGGCGGAACTCCCCGAAGCTCCTTTCCTCGTTTTCGTGGAATTCTACTTCTATCATGGCTGATAACCTTTCTTGCAATATAAGTGCAGTTTGAGACATATTATGCGCCCATGTTATAGCTCATAAACGACTAAGTCAAGAACTTTATTCCCTTACAGATGTTAAACTTATGTAGACAATAGCACCCAGCTATTGCGCTGTGGTATACTCCGGCAATGAAATTCCGCATGCTTCAAGAAAACCTCCGCAACACCCTTTGGCAACGCATAGATGCCAGCCAACTCACCGGTTTGCGCCTCGCCGAGCAAACCGGCTTCAAGCAGGCCCACATCTCCAACTTCCTCAACCGCAAGCGAGGCCTCAGCCTCGAAGGCATGGACAAAGTCCTCAACGTCCAGCACCTTTCCGTGCTCGATCTCATCGATCCCGCTGAAGTCAACAAGCGCGCGTCCATCCTCCCTCCGAGCGACGACGAGTTCGACAACGTCCTCGTCACCGACGCTCAGGTCGCCGCCTCTGAAGCCCTCATTATGAGCATGCATGTCAAGGATATTCTCAAGTTCAAGAAGACCTTCCTCAAGCGGCTCAAGGCAGAAGTCGATGGCGACCGCCGCGACTGGGAGCGCTTTGTCGTCGTCAAAGCCGATGCCCACGAAGGAATGAGCATGTATCCCCGCACCTTGCCCGGTGCCACCCTGCTGCTCGACCGCCACTACAATTCGTTGACTCCTTATCGCAAGGGCGAAAGCAACATCTATGCCGTCCGCAAGAACGGATCTTGCACCTTTAAGTATGTTGAAGTTGCCGGTAACAACCTGATCCTTCGTCCCCACAATCCCGCCTATCCGGTTGAGGTCATCGCCCTCGAAGACGGCCAGAAGCCCGCCGACCATGTCGTAGGCCGCGTCTGTTATGTGGGCATCGAAACATGATGCGGAATAACTAGAACCTATCTGGCTCTGTTGACATCCTGAGGCCGCGAGTGGCGTGCTATAGGCGGTAGAGGTTATAAGTCAAACCAAACCGCAGCGCTGGTAGACGTTGCGTGAGCAGGCATCGGCCTGGAGCGCGGCAGGAAAGTTTGCGTTGGGCGGCGGAGAAGACGGTTGCAATCAAGGAACGCGCGGCAATACTTATGGCGGGGGAAATCGGCGCGCATCTCGGCTCGGACACCATGAATTTTCCAGGTCTTTTTCCCGCGCTGGGTGGGGATGACGCTCTGGGCATGAAGCGGTTGTCGGATGCAGGTAGGGTTGCGCCGGGGACCGAAGCCAGCCCGAGCGCGCGCCGCCGTTCGCGGTGCTCGGAAAGACGAACTTCGGTCTCGCGAAAGATCCAGCCCTGGTAGCGCATGAGGCATAAGATCGCCAGCCGTTGCGGCGGCGAGATGGTGTCTGCTAAAGCAGGTGCGAGAGCGCGGCACCGTGGCCTTGGCCACGTCCAAGGCCATCCGCGCGAAGTGCAGCAATCCAACTTCGGCCCTGGTGAAGGCGGATGGCCGCTGAGCTTGTGCCCAGCATAACTCCACCGGCTCGGCGTCAAAAGCCAGTGGAATTAAGGATGTCAACAGAGCTGGTCTAATAAATGTTTTTAGGTAGGGCGCGGCTTCAGCCGTGCCGTTGAGGGCCGATAAGAATGCAGGCTTTAGAGGGCGGGGGGCCTATCTAAAACCCAGGCTTCCGATCGAAGATCGGGCCTCGCGCCTGATCGGCCTTCCCCGGAACATGGGTGCCTTGTACCCCATGCCTCTTTACCACAAATCGAACATACAAGTCCCTGAGGGACGCGCCTCCAGAGCTAAAAAGTGTTTTTGAAACACGCTCCTAGCCTCGGGCATGGATCTTCTTTAGCAGCCAGGCCATGTTCTGCCCGAGGACTTTCATGGTCTGAATGCCTTCTTCGTCTTTCTCCACTTCGCCGGGTTCACGACCGATGCCGATGTTCCAATAAGACGAGCCCGGCACAATCATTTCGCCGATCAGGAAGAAGTGATTCAGAGCGTCGAAAGCATGCATGGCTCCCGCCCGGCGCACAGCCACCACTCCGGCGCCGACTTTATGGCGAAACATGCCGCCGTTCGCTTTGGAAACCAGACAGGCGCGGTCCATCAGCGCTTTGATTTCGGGAGAGACATCGGCGACATAGGTCGGCGAGCCCAGCAGGATGCCGTCCGCCGCGTCCATTTTCTCGATACAGACGTTGCCCATGTCGTTTTCCTGCGAGCAGCGGCGGTTCTTCCTCGTTGAACACTTGCGGCAGGCTAGGCAGCCATGGATTTCGGCGCCGCTCAATTCCACCAGTTCGGTTTCGATGCCTTCCTTTTTGAGTTCGGCCAGCGTGTAACCGAGCAGAATTGCCGTATTCCCGCCTTTGCGGGCGCTACCGTTGAATGCGACGACTTTCATGACAGCTCCGTTTCTTAAAGATCAGATTAACGATCGGATTCAAGACCGAAATAATGGCTGAAATAATCAACGCCCTTATTCTCTCGCAGGAGAGCAATTGGCGCTACCTGGTTTTGTGCGTCGGTGACGTAAAGTCGATTGTGTAAAAGCGAGAGGGTGTAAGTTGGCTTTTTGCCTGACAAGCAGAAGCCGATCCGAAAGGAGACCTACACCCCATGGCGAAGATAATCCCGATCACCGAGCATTTCCAACATTTTCTGGCGGAGATGAAGGAGAGTTTTTGGGGCGACCTGCAAGGCGAGGTGCAGCGGGCGGCCAAGAAGTTCTTCGAGTTGTTGAGCGAGCGGCAACGCGACCGGTATATGGTGGATCGGCGCTATGGCCGATCGTCGGCCCGCAAGGATCATCGCAACGGATACTACCTGCGGGATTTTGTCACCCGCTTCGGGACGTTGCGCTTGCGCATTGCGCGCAGCCGCAAACGCGGGTTCCTGCCCCAGGTCATCGGGAAGTTTCAGCGGCGGGCCGACGAGGTCTGCCTGCTCATCCGCGAAGCGTTCCTGCGCGGGATCTCGACGCGCCAGGTGGGACGGCTCGTGGGCACGCTGACCGGAGAAGTGGTGAGTGCGCAAACCGTCTCGCGGCTCACGCGCGACCTGGACGAAGCCGTGCGCCAGTTCCATCAGGCGCCGCTCGAAGACGAGTGGGCCTACTTGTTTCTGGATGGCGTGAGTTTGCGGGTGCGTCGGCCGAGCGGCCGGCAGCGGGTGCAGATGCTGGTGGCCTACGGCGTGCGGCGCGACGGCTCGCGGCAACTGTTGGCCTTTCTGCGCAGTTCGGGCGAAAGCCAAAGCGCGTGGGAGGGGTTGCTCGGGGACCTGTATCGGCGCGGACTGCGGGGCGAGAATCTGCTGCTGATCGTCACCGACGGCTGCGCCGGACTGGCGGCGGCGATTCCGACGGTCTACCCGCGGGTGCTGCATCAGCGCTGCTGGGTGCACAAGATGCGGAACATTCTGGAGCACGTGCGCAAGCGCGACTATGACGAAGTGAAACGGGATGCCCAGGCGATCTATGGGGCCGACAGCCGACGCCAGGCGGAAGCGGCTTTTCGTCACTTTCGCCGCCGCTGGCAGCGCGACTACGGTGCCATGGTGCGGCGACTGGAGCGCGATCTGCTCGAGTTGCTCTCGTTTTTCACCTTTCCCCGACACCTGTGGAAGAAGCTGCGCACCACTAACATCATCGAGCGCTGTTTTGTGGAGGTGCGAAGACGGACTCGGCCGATGGTGTGCTTTGTCAACGTTGCCAGCGTCGACCGAATCATCTATTCCATCTTCCAGCGCTTTAACCTGGAATGGAAAAACCGCACCCTCAAGCTATTTACACAAGCAGCTTGACGTCACCTTGTGCGTCAGTTCGGTAATGTTCAGTGGGTGCCCCATCCTTTTCGCGTACTTTGCGAAAAGGGTGGGCGGGTTATGCGGACCATCGGCGCATTTTGTGGGCGACGGCATTTCAGAAGTCAGCGAGAAATCCCAAGCAGGAGTCGGCCGTGGAATCCCACCCTTTAGATAAGGGTGCGTGTGGCATCCGCCTTCATGTCAAGTCCCACGGTATCACGGTGCGGTAGAGTCGAAATTTCAGCGACGCCCAGAGGCAACGGAATAGGCACAGCGTCGCCAACGCGGTCCACCAACTTCGTTTCATGTATTTTGCAACTTCGCCGTACTGCTGCGCCGCGGGAGCGGTATCACCTTGAACGTCTGTGACCCTTTGATGAACGATATCCTCTTCTACCCCCAACTTGCTTAGCCACCCTTTGCCAAGAAAGTGCTGTCTCGCCATGTGCGTGACTCCAAGTGCATTCGCGTAGATGGCAACTTTCTGGTACCCAAATTCAAAGGCCGGATTGTCACACTCACGATAGCCAAACTTCTTTTCGAACATTTCTGCAAAGTGTGCCACTGGAACGGGAGAGTTCACAGGGAGCTTGCCAAATCCTGGCGGCCAATAGCAACTTGGGTCGTCCCACGGCCACCACACGCGGTCTGTTCGGCACGCCGCCCAAGCAATGCACTTATATTCGGTGTCAAAAGGGCTATTGATAGACCAGTTAGCGGTCGCGAGATTGGGAATTTCCTGATACAACTGGTCGCGCGCTTCAGCAGCATTTCGGAACACAATCATTCTTGCAGTAGTCCCTGTCCCTCACCCCATTTCATCCATGATGCAACCATCTTGCTCGTTTTCCCATAATCCTTAGGGTCGATAGGATTTTGCTGTGTGAGGTAACTTAACGCCAAAAACCAATCACGCTGGTTCCTCTTGAGATCGCGAAGCATAAGACGAACGACGCCTCGCTTATTTTCCGGGCTTTCTGCGCTCATCCCAAGGATGGCCTGATAGCTCGGATGCATCATCCTCTGCAAAGGAGAAGAAAGATGCGCAGTCTCCCGTTCCCATTTGTCGGCTTGTTCGAGGAAGCGTGCCTCGAGCGTTTTCTCGGCTACTTCATTGGCTTCGGGAACCTCGACTGTCACAACGGAACAAGACCCGTCAAAAACAAAGAAGTCTCGGATATCAAACCTCTTTGGCTTCCTTTGGAGCGGGAGAGGAATAACGGGATACCAATCATGAATGTCAACATATTCCCCGCAGACACCTTTGTATTGCCTTTGTGAGAGCATGGGATTCACTCCTTGGGTGCGCCAAAAACTGGAATGTCCTTGACGCTATTTCGCAGCGTGCTTGCCTTGTCTTCAGCTCGCTCAATCAATTTCCGTAAGGATCCCAAGTCCTCCGCATCTAGAGAGACGTGGAACTCGTTATGTCTCTTGGGATCGCCAACCCTGTCGAATCCGAGCTTCAGAAGATGTACTACCGCCATGGCTTTAGGGCCGTCTTTAACATTCGGACCAAACACCGGGCGCATGTCGGTGAGGATACGCGCTCCACAGAAAACGCGCTCGTCGTCAGTCTTCAAATCCCAAGCCTTTGCAACAATGTCGAAATTCGGGGAGCCAAAAAGTGTCAACAACTTTTCCTTGAATTGCGGCCGGTCGGTTGCTTGCAATTTCAGGTCAGGCGATTCAACTGCCTCCATTGCGTCACAGATGTCTTCGACGAACTGCTCCAAGGAAATGCTGCGCGACATCTTGACGTTGTAAAGAGTGCCCACTGCCTCTGCAATTTCCTTGAACTCTTCCAGGTTTGTTTGGGAGATGGAGGAGACTGCTTCTACCGCGACATCATCCGGCCTGTGAGAGGCATCTGTGGCTTGGTCTAGAGCGTTTCTGATTTCGCGTACGCTGCGGTCGTCTAGCTTGCGAATCTTGGACACGCCGGCACGGTAGGGTTCTGGAATGTACAGTTTCGCCAAAATTAACGTCCTAGCATCTCTTGACCTGCTGGAGGTGAAAGCTTGTCAAGAGGAAAATATCACGAGCGCACTCTAAACTGTGCAAAAACTGTGGAAACCATTGCAAATAATGGTTCCTCAGCATCTTGCAAGTCAGTAGTTTAGCATAGAAGTAGTGGAATCACATTTGGCACTTGACAACCGGTTGCAAGCGAAGGGACATGCCCCGTCAGGGCTGCGCTGAATTTGGTGCGGTGGTCCGTCCGCGAGTTAACTCCATTAGCCCCCCATAAGCTGGGAACGCCTGCACAGGAAAGCTGCTGGATTGTGCATCCTGCGTCTAATTTACAATCTCGATTCTCTCTGTTCTACCTTCCGGTGGCCAGCCGAGTAGCCAGCCACTGCGGCAGATCAGCAGCGAGGATTTTTCCCTGGGCTGCGCGCAGGTCATAAGGCACGCGATAGAAAGTCACGATGCAGGCATCAGAATCGAACACGGCAAACGCGGCGCGCCAGTCACCATCGCGGGGCTGGCCCACGGAGCCGGGGTTGATGAGATAGCGGCGGTCGTTGTTCTTATTCCTATTTCTATTCTTATCCTCATCCTTGTCGTTATCTTTGCCATTGTCTTTGCGCAGCGGCCAATCGGAGGACTCGGGCTGGTCTGCGGTGCGATATACGGGGCGGTAGGCTTCGCCGATCTCGCCCGCGAGCGTGAAGCCGCCCTGCAAGTGAGTGTGTCCGAAGAACGTGACGGGAACGGGACTGGCGAGGAGCGGCTCGATGGCGTCTTGGACGCTGACTAGGTATTTGTCTTCGTCGAGCGGGGAGCCGTGGACGAACTGAATGCCGGGAAGTTCGTCGAGGCGGACGGGGCCTGGCGGCAGCGAGCGCAGCCAGTCGAGATTTTCGGCGGTGAGCTGGTCGCGCGTCCAGAGCGTGGCGACGCCGGCGGCGGGGTTGAAATCGCCGATGCTCATGAGGCCGCAGGCGGCCCGGTCGTGATTGCCGCGGACGAAGACTTTGCCGAGAGCTTGCGCGCGGGCAATCGCTTCGTTGGGATTGGCTCCATAGCCAACCGTGTCGCCAAGATTGACGACGAGGTCGTGGGCGGGCGCGGCGGCCACGCAGGCGTCGAGCGCCTCGAAGTTACTGTGAATGTCGCTGAGCAGAAGGATGCGCACAGAGGGAGGATTATAGCTTTTCTGGAGAGCAAATGACGAGGCGGGAGTGGGCGACGATACAGCTACGAGCTACGAGCCGCGAGCTGCGAGCAGGCTGGTTGCGGGAAATTCAGGCCCCGCAGCTCGCGGATACGACTGGCAAAATGCAGATCCCTCCCCTTCGGCTGCGCTCAGGGTCGGGGTGACAATTCCTACGAGTATTTGGTCATCAGACCCGCGTTGGATTTACGACTGGGCAGCGGCCACAGTGTCCGGGGCTGACTTCGACTAGCGGCGGAAGCGCGATGGCGCAGGCCGGGATGCGGCGCGGGCAGCGGGGTTCGAAGGGGCATCCGGCGGGAAGCTGGGCAATCGCCGGGACGGCGCCTTCAATGGTCGAGAGAGGAAGCGCGCGGTCGGTCGCAAGCGTTGGAATGGCGCGCAGCAGACCTTGCGTATAAGGATGCGCGGGCGCGTCGAAGATGGCGGCCTTTGCGCCGAGTTCGACCAGGATGCCAGCGTACATGACGGCGACGCGCTCGGCGACGTGCGAGACGACGGCGAGATCGTGCGAGATGAAGAGCATCGCCAATCCGAATTTGCGGCGAAGCTCGTTGAGCAGGTCGAGGATCTGCTGCTGAATGGTGACATCGAGCGCAGTGGTAGGCTCGTCGGCGATGAGCAGTTGCGGGCGGTTGACGATAGCCATGGCGATCATGACGCGCTGCCGCATGCCTCCCGAGAGCTGGTGCGGATAGCTGCGGGCGCGCTGGGCGGGGTCGGAGATGGCAACGTCGGCCATGCCTTCGACGGCCCGACGCCAGGCTTCGGATTTCGAGACGCGGTGGTGAGCGAGCACAGCTTCGGCGATCTGGTCGCCGACGCGCATGACCGGGTTAAGAGCGGTCATGGGCTCCTGAAAAATCATGGCCATGCGCGAGCCGCGAAGTTGGCGCAGCTCAGCGGAAGGCAGCGTTGTCAGATTGGCGGGAAGGCCGTCGCCATTCTGGGAGCGATTCTGGAAAATGATTTCACCTGTGGCGATGGCGGTGGGCGGGAGCAGGCCCATGATGGCGAGCGCAGTGATGGACTTTCCCGAACCGGATTCGCCGACCAGTCCGAGCACTTCACCGGCGGCGATGGTGAATGAAAGGTTGCGGACGGCGGCCAGGGGCACGGCAGCCGTCGGTGGCTGAGCGGGCGGAAGCGCCCGCCCCGCACGGGACTGCGGGAATTCGATGGTCAGGTCGCGGACGTTAAGCAACGGGCGCACCTAGAGTATGGTATCAGCGGAAACGCTGCTCTCGATCTTTCTTCTTTGGCCGCTACATTCCGAACCGCTACTTTCTTGGACGCGATTCTGGCGGCACCAATCCGCTAACGCGATAATAGACCACTAGCTGGCCGTAGTGTTCTCCCGAGTGCTCGATGAAGCCCCACGCTAAATCGGAAACGCGCACCTGCTCATTCCCCGACGGGCCGACAACGAGCAGGTCGCTCATTCCCTTGTCGCCTTTCGCCTTGATCGCCGCTGCGCCGTCGGCAAACGCCTTCTTCACATAGTCGACCACTGCGGCCTTCGTCTTGTACTGCTCGCGCGTCGGATCTCCGGTGGGCGGCTTCAACCCCATTACCGAATTAGTAAAGTAATAATTCGCACCCGCCGCATGCAACAGTTGCTCGGCAAAACTGCGCTGCGTCGGCGCGGGCTTAAAGTCGTACTTGTCCTCGGGAAAATCTTCCGCCATCGCGATCAACTTGCGCCCGATATCGTTCCAGTTCTCGAGCACAACCTGCGACGGCCCCATCGCCGGCTTCGGCGCCGCTGCGTCTTTCTTCATCGTGGCTTGCGCACCCGCGAGTACTGCTATAATCCCCACGGCAAAAATCACACTGACAATTCGGTTTCTCATAGAGTCCATCCCTCCAATAACTATCGTATTACTCCAATCCTGCCTTTCCCAGCATTTCTAAAAACTGCTTCTGCGTTCGCATATCCATCGCCTGCGCTGCCAGCTTGCCTTCGCGGTCGTAGATGAAACTCTTCGGAATGCCTTCGACGATAAACATGTCGTTGACCTTGCGCTGGGGATCGAGCAGCACGGGAAACGTAACTTTGCGCTCGCGGATAAACGGCTCGACTTTGGCCGCCTCTTCATCGGAAATGCCCAGCACCACCAGTCCCTTTGAGTTGAAGCGCTCGTAGAGCGCCTCCAGATCGGGCATCTCCTTGCGGCAGGGCGGGCACCAGGTGGCCCAGAAATTTACCAGCACAACTTTGCCGCGCAGTTCCGAGAACGTCCAAGGTTTGCCGGAAAGATCTTTCAGCGTGAAGTCGAGATGTTCGCGCTTGTGGTCGTCGGCCTCAAGCCGCGTCATGGCCGCGCGATATTGCTCGTCGTTATTGAGGTCGGGAGGCGCTTCGACATGCTCGTAGCGCACCAGCGAGGCCAGCTCCATATATTCATCCGCGGGTGTTCGTGTGGCGCGGGCGCCCTCGCCCGCGTCCGCTTTCTTTGCCTCCGTCTTCGGTTCGTGCCACGGCACGGGTCGCTCACGCAGCGCGCCAGCCAGCGTCGTCGCCACTTCCTGCAGCGTGTCATGGCCGAAGTCGCCTTCGGTGGAAAGCCCGGACAAATTGACCGCCAGGCGCAGCTTGTTCGCGGTTGGCGGGAGCTTGCGGATCTTCAGCGCCAGATCTTTCGTCGCTCCCGCGCGGACGTCATCGGCGAGCGAGCGCAGCCCGTGGATCTGGTCCGCAAGCGGCTTTTCGTCCGCGCTCCACACAATTTCTTTCTGCTGCGCCGAGGCGACGTGCAGGGCGAAGGCTACGAGAGAGACCAATATGAAGAAGAGATCTATGCGATGAAGTAAGGTTTTGGATTTCATGGCGCAACCAGATTAACAACAGACGGGTTTTTGCACCAACTCCGCGACCAATCTCGACCGCTCGTTTTGCTAGGTTCCGCGCTCATTAGGCCTGCTTGTAAGATCGCTTCAAATTTTCAGCACGATCTTGCCGTAATTCTTGCCTTCCTGCATAAGGGTGTAGGCCTCGCGGGCCTGCTCCAGGGGGAAAACTTTTCCGATCACGGGAGTGAGTTTGCCGGCGGCCAACCATGCGGAAAGCCGCTGCCAGGCGGATTCCATGAGCGGACGATTGGCGCTGAGATAGGAGAGCCAGAGGCCGTGGACGCTTGCGCCTTTGGCGTAGAGAAGGCGGGTGTCGAGTTGCGGAATTTCGCCGGTAGCGGAGCCGTAGCAGATGACGCGTCCGAAGGCGCGCAGGCAGCGCACGCTTTTGGCGACGTGCTCACCGCCGAGCATTTCAAAAACCGCATCGACGCCCTGGCCGCCCGCCCGGCCGCCGCTGGCCGGATCGTCATTCGTCAATTCTCTGATCGCTTCGAGGTAATCGCGCTGCTTGTAGTTGATGGCGTGTTGCAGTCCGAGTTCGCGCACGCGGGCCAGCTTGTCGTCGGAAGAAGAAGTTCCGTACATTTCGACGCCGAGAATTTTTCCGATTTGCACGGCGGCGGTGCCGACGCCTCCGGCGACGGCATGAATCAGGACGCGGGCGGACTTGTCGCTGGCCTGAACTTTGGACTGGACGTTGGATTGGTCGTTAGGCTGGTCGAGCAAACCGGCCTTCCAGTAGGCGAAGTAGGCGGTGAAAAAATTTACGGGGAAGGCGGCGGCCTGTTCGGCAGTCCAATTTTCAGTGACGGGCCAGACGAGGTTGCGCTGCGCCGCGGTTTTTTCGGCAAAGGCGGCCCATTGCGTGTAGCCCATGACGCGACGGCCGCTCTCTTCTTCAATGCCCGCAAATTCGCGACCGGCGGTGAGTGGCGGCTTGGGAGTGCCGGCGTATCCGCCACGAGCGGTGAGCAGATCGGCAAAGTTCAATCCGCCAGCTTCCACTCTTACCAGAAGCTGCTCGGACGCGGGATGCGGGCCGGGAACTTGCTGCAATTCGAGAACTTCGGGACCGCCGAAACGAGTGATGACGAGAGCTTTCATGGGGAAAGTTTAGCAGGCCCGGTGGTGTAGCGCGCGGCGGCTTCCACGGCGCGCAAGAACGGCCATAAAGTGATAACAGGAAAAATTGGAACCGCAATGGGAACTTAGTAAATGGAATCATATTTTGTGACCGACCAGCCGGATTTTTTCTTTTCCTCAGTGATGGAGAGAAGGTCTGTATAAGTCGCGTCCCGGCTGGGGGTGCTGTAACGCCGGCCTTTGTAGTGCAGAATCACGAGCGGCGGCGCGTCTTCCCATTCCACCAAATTCCAGGAAATGAGCGGGTGCTGGGCTTCGGAGTCGCAGAGGAAATCGGCGCGCTGCTTGCGGTAATCCTTTTCCCACTGGGCGAGGAGTTGGCGGCAATTGCCGTCGCGCATAGCGGAGATGAAACGATTGGCGGTGCGTTCGAGGGTGCGATCGCGAAGTGGATTCATGGTGATGCCGACCGGCATCTGGGTAAGAGGGTCGCGTTCTTCGGAGCGCGACAGGACCGGCGGCTGGTTGCTGAGCCAGTACAGACAGCCCAGGAACACGAACACGAGCAGGCTGGCGGAGCTCAGTGCGATGGCAAAATGAGTGCGAGAAAACTGCATCATAAGAAGTTTGGAGGATGGGCGAGGCGGCGGCAAGGTTACTTCAGGCACTTTAGCGATTAGTCCTCAATTCTCTTTCAGTCTTTGGCTGGGGTCTACAGGGGCGCCTCGGGGATTTTCTGGATCTAACCCGGCAGCGGCCATGATGGCTTGTCCCAGTTCCTCGGCGGAAAAGGTAAGTGCTTCGGCTGGCGGCTGGACGTTCGTATCTTCTTCGGCCGCGGGGGCGACGAAGCGATAACCTCTTCCAACCACGGTCTGAAGGTACTGCGGCTCGCCGGCGTCGTCCCCCAGGGCGCGGCGGACCTTGCGAATGGCGGTATTGATCCCCTGTTCGACATCTACGAACACATCTTTCTTGCTCCACAACTCGCTGGAGATCTCGTCGCGCCCGACCAGTTGCCCCCTCTTATCCACCAGTAACATGAGCAATTGTAGCGGCAGGCCCTCAAGCCGGACCGGGCGGCCGCGGCGGCAGAGCTGAAAGCGTGCGTAGTCGAGCTCGAAATCGTCGAAGCGGATTTTCTTCTCCGGCAATGCAGCTCTCCTTTTGCCAGCCGTTGGCCGTCCGTCGTGGGCCGTTAGTCAAAGTTTGCGAGTTCGCAAACGATCGACGCCTGGTGATCGTCGACTCGACTCCACTTCCCTGATCGTTACCTTGCAATTGCCAATGTCCCAGATTCCGCCACACGGAATGGATTGTCATAAATTTTGTTCCGACAGATGCGCCGTGTCAAGCGCGGAACGGTGAATTTCTTCAGATCAATTCAGACGGCTTCAGATTGGCTCCATGGACGTTTCCGGAAGTCGGGCGCAAGATCGCATTCACTTGCAGAATTTGGGAACCGATTCAAACCCGGATTCGTATCCTGTAGCAAGCCAACGTGGGGTTGGCGAAAAAAGTATCGGTCAACTGTAACGAATTTGCTGGGTGACGGGACTGGCGCGGGCATGGTTTGGCGGCCCTGAGCGCGCCGGGTCTCCGGTGAACGAACGAGTTTGCAAGAAAAAGGCAAGCCCTCAGTCGAACCACGACCAGCCGCCCCTAACCGCCCCGGACAGAAACCGGGCAGAAAGAAGGAGCACATGAAACTGAACAATTTGGCAAAGAGTGTTGTGTTAGGACTGGCCGTGCTGCTCGCATCGAGCGCGTTCGCGAGTAACAAGGCTTCGCTGCAAGTGTCGGAACCGTTCCAGGTCAACGGCCAGCAACTCGCCGCTGGCGAGTATCAACTGCGCTGGGACGGCACGGGATCGAACGTCGAGGTCAGCTTCATGCAGAAGAACAAGGAAGTCGCGAAGGCTCCGGCGACAGTGGTCGCACTCGACAAAGTGTACGCCGACGATGCCGCAGTAGTCCAGCACGCCAGCGGCCGGGCAACGGTTTCCGAAGTGCGCTTAGCCGGCAAGAAATACGCCCTAGCCATCGGCGCCACCGAGAAAGCCGAAATGAGCAGAGACTCCAGCAAGTAACTCACTTACTTCTGGAAAAAGGCACAGGGGAGCACTGCGTGTGGGGAAACACTGCGTGTGCTCCCTGTGTTTATAAGTCTCACTATAAGCCATCTCATAATGAACCGAAGGAATAGACTGCGGCTCCTCAGGGGCTGAAGAGAGTGTGTGAGAACTCGGTCGTCCCTCCGGGACTTAGATCGTTATTTGCACTTTTCCCACCGCTGAAGCGGTGGGCTAAGCTCGGTCGCCCCTCCGAGGCTGGATTCTGCGATATTTCGTTCCACCGAGTTGCTCGAAAACGAGTTCTCGCGCACTCTCTGAAGCCCCGATCATTAGTGGCTCCAAGTGGCACGGCTGAAGCCGTGCCCTACCCAAAAACCTCCGCGAATGAGAGTTTTTCCGCAGCCTGTGAAGCCGTGCCCTACTCAAAACCAGCGGGAATTAAAGTTGTTCAGCGACCCGATGGAGCGCACAAGCGACCCCTTTTGCCAACTGAGAACTGAGAACTGAGAACTGTTTTCAGTACTTCGGCATCCTGGGGTCGATGCGGTCGGCCCAGGCCAGAATGCCGCCGGTCAGGTTATAGACCCTGGTAAATCCCGAGCGGCGCAGGAAGTTTACGGCTTTCGCGCTGCGCACGCCACATTATCAGATTACTTCGGTCTTCTCGTCCACGAATTTCTTGTCGTTCTCGTCTTTGCCAGTCAGCTCAAACGAATTTGTTATGGTTGCCTTGCCCTTTTCTACGCTGGTGATCACGTAGGAACAGCCGAACCAGTGGGCTTCGGCGAGATCGGTGGGCGACCATTGCGCGGGATGGTCGGGATGGGAATGATAGAAGCCGACGATATCTTCATTTTTGCCGCGCTCGCGGCCTTCGCGCTGAATGCAGATGAGGTCGCTGGGATCGATGTGATAGCGGTTGTGCGGCGAGTCGTCGCTCGCGTTGCGGCAGCGGACGATGCGCGAGACGGTCTTTGCTCCGAACTTTGCTTCGACCGCATCGTCGTCGAAGCGCCCGAGCAGCACGCCGCAGCACTCGTGGGGATAAGTTTCCTCCGCATGCTGACGAAGGGAGATGTAGGCGGATTGAGAGAGCGTGAGCATGAGCATGAGGCCAATGTTTCAAGGTTTCAGAGCTTCAATATTACGAAGCATGCCTCGTGGTGTTTATACTCTGAAACCTTGAAACATTGAAACCCTGAAACCTGGTTCCTTGGGCGGCGTTCCATTTGGTCGTATCCAAAAGTTTACGTGGGGAAGGTCGCGGGTGAGAGCATCGAATGCCAGGAGCGGCGTGCCGGCGATGCACGCGAGGAGAGCCGGTCCTTCCAAGCCAGGCGCGGCTTTTGGCTTGTTTGGC
This sequence comes from uncultured Acidobacteriaceae bacterium, assembly GCA_963772155.1. GTDB lineage: Bacteria > Acidobacteriota > Terriglobia > Terriglobales > Acidobacteriaceae > Acidiflorens. The sequence goes on from CAVYVX010000010.1 coordinate 158,960, forward strand.
GACGGCAACGGCGAAGAACCGAAAGCTGCTGGTGTCAGCGACATGCGATCTTCCTATGACTAGAGTAACGTGTCCGCAATCGCAAAAAGGTATATCTATACTAGCGTTGTTAAATTCCAGCGTCATTCGATTTAGATTTGCAAATTTGCGGCAGACGGTTGTGGCTCCATCGAATACGTTTATGCCGCATCTAATCGGATGCGACGAGAATCGAGTTAATAGAATGTCGGCGAAAGTCGAACCACGAACCTACGAAGACGCAGTCGGCTGGCTGCGCGATCATGGCTTTGACTTGATCGAAGCTCCGGGCGCGCAAACGCGCGTGTTCCTGAAGAAGTACAACTGCTCGGCGGCGATCCAGCGGACGGACGACGGCGGGGTGAAAATTTTCGCGTATCCCGGATACCTGATCGGCAGCGAAATTTCAAAGCTGGTCAATCGCGGCTATCAGCAGTTTATGAAGACGACGAAGACGGAAGTGGCGGCGACGGCCGGCCACCTGAAGGCGCTGCACGAGTTCTCCGAAGAAATGAAAGAGGCGCTGGCGCTGCCCAGCCTCTACAACGAGGCGCTCGGAACGGTCAGCGATTCGTACCAGTACGACCGCATCGAGGACCGCGACCAGCCCGAGGCGGATCGTCCGAAGCGGCCGTGGGAGACGGTGAAGGTGAAGGCCGCCGCGGCGTCGAAAAGGGGCCGGGCTTAGATAGAGCGCACGATCACCCGCTGGGCAAAGCCCGGCGGATGTAAACTCAGCGGGAGGCGAGGAAGCAGGCGCCTCCCGTTTCATTTTGTAATTTAGTAATCGGGTAATTTGGTAATTTGCCCGCTTGGTAAGGAGCAGGATATGACCGACACAGACCTAGAGGCTTTCTGCCGTGCCGTTAGGGAAAGGACGCTTCAGAACAGTAGCGCGGTTCACCTTCTGCACACCGAGCGGTTGTCGGGTAACGTCGTTGCTATCCTGCGCCAGGAACTGGACTCGATGGTTCGATGTATTTACCTCTTGTCTGTCAAGGACAGGAGCCTTCGGAGCCGGTTGATTCGGCAGTCCCTAAACGGGCAATTCTGGACAACCCAAGACGGAAAACGGGTAACGGATAAGGAAATGGTCGCGTTATCGAACGAACTGCAGAATTGGACGAAGAACGTTTACAAATTCGGGTGTGCGTTCATTCATCTCTCCGGGTTTTATGATTCCGCTGGACGTGATCCGCTCGAATCACTGCCCGACGACGAGCGCAACGAAATTGCGCAACATCTGAGGTATTACCATGGCTTTCATATGGATGCCAATACGAGGTTCCGTGACATAGAGGGAGTTCTACCCAGAGTGCTGGAGAAAATTTCCAGTAACCTTGAGTGCTACCTGCGTGATCTCGAGAACGATTCAGACATTGATAGTTAGGTAGATACAGTTTTCAAATTACCAAATTACCCGATTACAAAATTACAAAATGGAGTTAACCCCATGCCCATTCGTTGGGATAAATTCACCGTAAAAGCGCAGGAGGCTGTGCAGCGCGCGAATGAGCTTGCTGCCGAGCACGGCAATCCCGAGCTTGTGCCGCTCCATCTGCTGGCGGCGCTGGTCGAAGACAAAGAAGGCATCGTTGCGCCCGTGCTGGAAAAAATCGGCATCGGGCCGCAAGCCGTGCTCAGCGATCTCTACAAAGAAATCGAAAAGCTGCCGAAAGTCTCCGGCAGCGGCGGCGCGCAGCAACCGGCGATGTCGTCGCAGGCCAATCAGGCACTGGAAAAATCTTTCAAAGAAGCCGACGCCTTCAAAGACGAATACGTTTCGACCGAGCATATTCTGCTGGCGCTGACTCATCTGAAGCGCGATGCAAAGCATGGAGATACGGCGCAGGAATTGCTTGCCCGTCACGGCGCGACGCACGACGCCATCTTGAAAGCGCTCACCGCTGTCCGAGGATCGCAGCGCATCACCGATCAAAATCCCGAAGCGAAATATCAGGCGCTCGAGCGTTACGCCCGCGACCTGAACGAGCAGGCACGGCGCGGCAAGCTTGATCCCGTGATCGACCGCGACGAAGAAATTCGCCGCGTCGTGCAAGTGCTTTCGCGGCGCACGAAAAATAATCCGGTGCTGATAGGCGAGCCGGGAGTGGGCAAGACGGCCATTGTCGAAGGCCTGGCGCAGCGTATCGTCTCTGGCGACGTGCCTGAAGTGCTGAAAAACAAGCGCGTCGTTGCGCTCGATCTGGGAGCAATGCTGGCGGGCGCGAAATATCGCGGCGAATTCGAAGACCGCCTGAAGGCTGTGCTCAAGGAAATCGAAGACTCCAGCGGCCAGGTCATTCTCTTCATCGACGAGTTGCACACGCTGGTCGGTGCCGGAGCCGCCGAGGGCGCAATCGACGCTTCGAACATGCTCAAGCCCGCGCTCGCCCGCGGCGACCTGCGCGCCATCGGGGCCACCACCCTCAACGAATATCGCAAGTACATCGAAAAAGACGCCGCGCTCGAACGCCGCTTCCAGATTGTGTTCGTGGGCGAGCCCAATGTCGAAGACACAATTGCCATTCTGCGCGGGCTGAAAGAGAAATACGAAGTGCATCATGGAGTCCGCATCAAAGACTCGGCTATTGTTGCCGCTGCTACGTTATCGCATCGCTATATCTCCGACCGCTTCCTGCCCGACAAAGCCATCGACCTGATCGACGAAGCCGCCGCCTCGCTGCGCATCCAAATCGATTCCATGCCCACCGAAATCGACCAACTGGAACGCCACGCCACGCAACTCGAAATCGAAAAACAGGCGCTGAAAAAAGAGGACGACGCGAATTCCAAAGAGCGCCTGGCCAACGCCGAAAAAGAACTGGCCGGCATTCGCGAGCAATCGAACGCGCTCAAGGCCAAGTGGAAGCAGGAGAAAGACGTCATCGCGAAAGCCCGCGCCCTGAAAGAAAAACTCGAGCGCCTCAAGACGGAAGAAGCCGCCGAGGAGCGCAAAGGAAATCTGGAGCGCGTGGCCCAAATCCGGTATGGACTTCTGCGGCAGACCGAAGAAGAGTTGAAGAAACTGACAGACGGCGCGGACAAGAGTGTCCGCGCTACACGCATGTTGAAAGAAGAAGTCGACGAGGAAGACATCGCCGGCATCGTCTCAAAGTGGACGGGCATTCCGGTTTCCAAAATGCTCGAAGGCGAAGTCAAGAAGCTCATCAACATGGAGGACCGCCTGCGCCAGCGCGTCATCGGACAGGACGCGGCGCTGGAACGCGTGGCCAACGCCATCCGCCGTTCGCGCGCCGGGTTGAGCGATCCCAAGCGCCCGATCGGGTCTTTTATATTCTTGGGCCCCACCGGCGTCGGCAAGACTGAACTCGCCCGCGCGCTCGCCGAATTTCTTTTCGACGACGAGCGCTCCATGGTGCGCATCGACATGTCCGAATACATGGAGAAACACGCCGTCTCGCGCCTGATCGGCGCGCCTCCGGGATACGTCGGCTACGAAGAGGGCGGACAGCTCACCGAGCAGGTGCGGCGGCATCCTTACGCGGTCGTGCTCTTCGACGAAATCGAAAAGGCGCATCCCGATGTCTTTAACATTCTGCTGCAAATCATGGACGATGGACGCCTCACCGACGGCAAGGGCCGCAAGGTCGATTTCAAAAACACGGTCATCATCATGACTTCGAACCTGGGCTCGTCTTATCTGCAATCGGAAAACCTGCGCGACGCCGATGGCTTCGAGCGCGCCTCGAAGCAGGTGATGGACGCGCTGCACGGCCAATTCAAGCCCGAGTTTCTGAATCGCGTGGACGACATCGTCATCTTCCATCCGTTAGGCAAGGAAGAGCTGGTGAAGATTGTCGAGCTGCGTTTAGAAGACCTGCGCCGCTTGTTGGCCGACCGCAAAATTTCTCTGGAGCTGACCGGCGCGGCGAAAGAGCTGCTTTTCACCGCAGGCTACGATCCAAATTTCGGAGCGCGTCCGCTGAAGCGCGCCATTCAGAAGCTGGTGCAAGATCCGCTGGCACTGAAAATTCTGGACGGCGAAGTGCTGCACGGCGACCATGTGGTGGTGGACGCCGACAAGAAAGCGGGCAAGATGACGTTCAAAGTCAAGGAGCGGGTGGGAGAAAAAGAGACGGCGAAAGCGAAAAAATGATGCCTGCTTTTGGAGGGTTGTGTGAGAACGGACGAGGAGACCGTCCCCACACGCAGGAGACGGGGCAAGCCGCGTCTCTATGGGGCAATTTAGGTTAGAATCCCCCCGTGCCTTTGCGACTGGAAATTGAAGCCACGCGCGGCTCGGCTCGCGCCGGCAAGCTCATCACTCCGCACGGAGAGGTGGAGACGCCGGTGTTCATGCCGGTGGGAACGCTCGCTTCGGTCAAGGGCGTGGCGCAGGACGTGCTAGAAGAACTGGGCGTCGAGATTCTGCTGGCCAATACCTATCATCTTTATTTACGTCCTGGCGTAGAAACCGTCCGCCAGATGGGCGGGTTGCACCGGTTTATGTCGTGGGAGCGGGCCATTCTCACGGATTCGGGAGGGTTCCAGGTTTTCAGCCTGAACGATTTGCGCAAGGTCGGCGAAGAGGGAGTGGAATTTCGCTCGCACCTCGACGGTTCCGCGCACTTTCTGAGTCCGGAAAAGGCCACGGAGATACAGATCGGCCTGGGCGCCGACATCGTCATGGCTTTTGACGAATGCACGGAGTATCCAGCGGACGGCGCGCGGGCGCGGGCTTCGATGGAGTTGACCTTGCGCTGGGCGGAGCGCTGCAAGAAGTATTTTGAGGAGCACAAGCATGAGGCGCCGTGGGCGGGTGGAAGCGGGGCTCTGCCCCGCTTGGACGGGGCCGAGCCCCGTCCCCACACTCAATCTCTATTCGGCATTGTGCAGGGCGGCGTGGATATGGAACTGCGGCGGGAATCGGCCTCGCGAACCATCGAAATCGGCTTCCCCGGATACGCCATCGGCGGGCTGAGCGTGGGCGAGCCGCGCGAGTTGACGCGCGAGATTGTCGAATCGACGCTGGAGCATCTGCCGTCCGGTCAGCCGCGCTATTTGATGGGGGTGGGCACGCCCGAAGAGATCGCGCAGTACGCACAATCGGGCGTGGACATGATGGATTGCGTGCTGCCGACGCGGGCCGCGCGGCATGGATTGCTGTTTACGTCCGAAGGCAAGGTGTCGATCAAGCAGGCGCGGTACGCGCAGGATGAGAGCGCGCTCGATCCCGCCTGCGATTGCCGCGTCTGCCAGCGTTATTCGCGGGCGTATCTGCGTCATCTTTATGCCGCGAACGAACTGCTGGCGCAGGTTTTGAATACGATCCACAACCTGCACTACTACCTGGCGACGATGCGGACGGTACGGGCCTGGATACGGGCAGGCGGCGCGTCTAGGTCACGGGTTTCGCAGAATGCGCATGGCATTGCTGCACGGAGGTCCAAGGTGGGCCAATAAGGCGAAGAGTTGATCGAAAATATCCAATAATTCTGCAGCTCGTCCTGTTGTTGCAACGAGAAAATGTCGTATTAACTGCAACGAGACTCTGTCACCCCCTTGTCGATTAAGTAACGGCCGCCAAAGCGGGGCGGCCGGAGAGGTTATAGATGCGGGGCATCGGGGTTTTTCGTTTCTGCGCGGTGGTGGTGGGCGCAGGGCGTCGTTCGGCGTGTTCTTCAAGCGGCAAAGGCAAAGCGCACAGCAAAGTGTCTTCGCGATAGACGCGCAGCGTGCCGTCGAGCTGATGCGAGAGTTCGACGGTTTCTCCGGCGTAGCCGCGCTGGCCGGGCAAGGGCGGCAGGGCAATGGAGTGCGCGCCGAGAGTGACCGTGTGATCGGGGGCGACCACGCGCCGATAGCGCAAGCTGAGGCAGCGGGCGAGGTCGAAGCGGCGCGGCAGGGAGCGGAAGTCGCAGGCGGCGTCAGCGGCGGCGCGAGCGAAGCGCTGGTTGTAGTCGGCGCAGAAGCGGTCGAGCACGCGATTGGCCTGCTCCAACGTGGAGGCGCGGGCGAGGCGGAGTTCGCTGACCAAGCGGTCCTGAAAGGTGCGCCAGGCGCGCTCGATGCGGCCCTTGGCTTGGGGCGAACAGGCGGGGATTTGTTGGATGCCAAGTTCTTCGAGGGCGCGTCCGAGTTGGGTGGGAGATTGTTTTCCGGCGAGTTGTTCGGCAAGGGTCCAGTGCGGATCGTTGCGCTGAAAGATGCCGTGGCGGTCGCGGTAGAGGCTGAGCGGGACGCCGTGCGCGAGGATCATGGTGCGCAGCGAGAAGAGATAGCCGAGGGTATTTTCGGCTTCGCGTTGGAAGTGCGCGGCGAGGATCTTGCTGGTGGCATCGTCCTGAAAGCCCAGGAGGGTGAGCGCGGGGCCGCGGCTTTCGAGCCAGTCGTGGCGGCTGGCATCGGTGAGCGCCATCATGCCGAAACGCGGGCGGGGCGGGCGTCGAGAGCGGTATTGGCGCGGGCGGCGCTTTTGCGGAGAGGCCAGCTTGGCGGCGCGCAAGATGCGGCGCACGGTCTCGCGGCTGAGGGCGAGGTCCTCATCGTCGCGCAGTTTTTCCGCCAGATGGGAATCGTTGAACCCCCGGTATTTGCCGCGGGCCAAGTTCAGGATCAACTGCTTCTGGGGAAGTGAAACGGCCCAGGGCATGGAGCGTCCGCGATTGCCGTGCTGCACCCAGCCCACGGAATCGGGCCGATAGCGGCGCTTGAGGCGCTGCACCTGGCGTTCACTCAGTTGCAGCAGGCGGGAGGCTTCGCGTACGCTCAGCCTCCCGCCTGCTGCATTCTCAATCACTTTCACCCGTTGGAACTCTTTCTGACTCATCGTCACCATCCCTATAGGGTGACAAAGTCTGGTTGCAGTTAAGGGGTGACATTATCTTGGAGCATCTACAATTCTGCAGCTCGTCCTTGACACCTCGCCAGCCGTCCGGCATTCTATTACACTTGGGAAGAAGGATCATTTCTTTCTGTGCCGTTCGGCTCGAAAGCGGAGCACGGCATCGCCGGTTCCAGCCTCGGTGTTGTAGGACCTCCGGCCATAGAAGAAAACAATTCCCGTTCCGTAGAGCTACGAGCCACAAGCTTCGAGCTACGAGCAAACGGTCGAGAGGTGGCTCGCAGGCCGAAGCCCTGCGGTCGTTATCTCGTTATATAGAGGATCGGCTTGACGGTGGAAATCATATTGTCTGGCATGTCGTTTGCCATGTTGTCGGGTATGAAGGGCGGGTTGGGGTTGTGGCTGCAACTGCCCGGCGGCGGAAGTGCGCTTACGCTGGCGCCCCTGGTGTTCATCTTCGCGATTTTTTATTTTCTGCTGATTCTGCCGCAGCAGCGCAAACAGAAAAAGTGGCAGGCGATGCTGGGCGCTTTGAAAAACGGCGACAGGATCGTGACCAGCGGCGGGCTGCGCGGGACGATCGTCAGCATCAAGGACGATGCGCTGGTGCTGCGCGTGGCGCCCGACAATCTGAAGCTGGAAATCAGCCGCGCATCGGTGGCCTCGGTGACGACGGCGGAAGAAGGAAAATCATAGAGCTGCGAGCTTCGAGCCACGAGCTTCGAGCAATCGTTTTCATGGGTTGCTTCCAGCTCGAAGCTCGAAGCCTTATGCTTGCAGAGTTTTTTCATGAATAAGACCCTGAGTTGGAAATTGACGGTAACCGTCGGAATCCTGGTGTTGTTCGTGTCTGGCATCATCGGCATTCCGAAGGAATGGTCGGGCAGGGGCATGCTGGAGTCGATTGCCGACCGCATTCATTTGGGCCTAGACCTGCGCGGCGGGACGCACCTGATCCTGCAAGTGCAGGTCAACGACGCGGTCAAGGTCGACTCCGACAACAACCTGGCGCGCCTGAAGGAAGACCTGCGGACGCACAAGATCAATTACACCGACATCGAAAAGCCCGATGAAGTGAACCATCCCGAGACGATCGTCGTCAAGGGCGTTCCTCCGGACCAAACGCAGCGATTTCAAGAACATTATTGCCGACCGGTTGCCGGACTATAACGCCAGCTCGGGGGCGGAAAATTCCTGGACGGTGACGATGAAGCCGTCAAGCCTCGCCGACTTGAAGAACCGCGCGGTGGCGCAGGCCATCGAAACCATCCGCAATCGCATCGATGCGCTGGGCGTGAGCGAGCCGGTGATCCAGGAGCACGGGCTGGGCCAGTACCAGATTCTGGTGCAACTTCCGGGCGTGGACGATCCGGCGCGGGTCAAGGACATCATGCAGTCGACGGCGATGCTGGAGTTCAAGCAATCGCTGGGCGGGCCGTATTCGAGCGAGGCGCAGGCCTACCAGGAGCACAACGGCCAACTGCCGCCCGACACTAAGCTGATGTCGGGCAAGAGCATCGGCTCCAGGCACGACACGGAGAGCGGCGAAGCCTGGTACGTGATTTCCGACGCCTCGGCGGTGACGGGCCGCGATCTGCGGACGGCGGAACCGAGCACGGATGAAAACGGCCAGCCGGCGGTCCGCTTTATTCTTACCTCCGAGGGCGGACGCAAGTTCTACGCGTTTACTTCCGCGCACGTCGGCGACTACCTGGCGGTGGTCCTCGACAAAAAGGTGCAGGAAGTGGCCGTGATCAAGGAAGCGATTAAGGAGACCGGCATCATCAATGGGCGGTTCACCCAGCAAGAGACGCAGGACCTGGCGATGACGCTGCGTTCGGGCGCGCTGCCGGCCGGAATCAAGTATCTGGAAGAGCGCACGGTGGGGCCGTCGCTGGGCGCCGATTCGATTCGTTCGGGCATAAAGGCGGCGATCTACGGCATGTTCGCCGTGCTCGTCTTCATGCTGATTTACTACCGCTGGGCGGGCGTGAATGCCGATATAGCGCTCATCCTGAACCTGGTGATTTTGCTCGGGTTCATGGGCTACTTTGGAGCGGTGCTGACGCTGCCGGGCATTGCCGGCGTCATTCTCACGGTGGGCATGGGCGTGGATTCGAACGTGCTGATTTTTGAGCGCATCCGGGAAGAACTGAGGAACGGCAAGACGCCGCCCTCGGCCGTGGAGCAGGGATTCAGCCACGCCTGGATAACCATCGTCGATACCCACGTCACCACCATCGTCTCGGCCGCGATCCTGTTCATCTTTGGCACCGGGCCGGTAAAGGGTTTTGCCACGACGCTGGTCTTCGGTTTGCTCGCCAACCTGTTCACGGCGGTGTTTGTATCGCGCATGATTTTCGATTGGGTGCTGACCAGAAAGCAGCGCGGCGAAGCGTTAAGCATTTAGAAAGAACGGCTCCTAGCTTCTGGCTGCTAGCTACTAGCAAGCTAATTCAGGTTTGCTAGAAGCCAGCAGCTAGTAGCTAGCAGCTCTGGAGCTTGAACTTGGAATTCTTTCGCAATACCAACATCGATTTTCTTGGGAAGAAGTGGTATTTTCTCACCTTCTCGCTCATCTTCAGCGTGGCCGGAGTGCTTTCCATGGCGTTCTGGCACGGCATCCCGCTGGGGGTCGACTTCCGCGGCGGCACGCTGGTCTACGTCAAGTACGCGCACACGCCCGACCCGTCGGCCATTCACAACGAGATCGAGCGCGCCGGATTGAAGAACGCCCGCGTGCAAAGATACGGGCAAGCCGCCAATGACGAAGTGCTGATCCGGCTCGATATTCAGGAGACCAGCGAACAGGCCCTGGACAAAGGCAAAATCCAGATTGTGCAGGCGCTCGAAAGCCACGCCCCCGCGGACAAGCAGGACCTCAACAACTCCAGCTCGTTGAACCTGGCGAATTATCTACTGGAAAAAGACCCGCTCCACCTTGGAGCCGGCGCCGACGCCAATCCGCGCTACACGGCCATGGCGCAGGCCATTGTAGACTATCGCGACAAGACGAAAAGCGGCGTGCTGGGCTCAATAGATGAGCTGAAGAGTGTGGTTGATTCCGCCGCGGTCGCCTCGCTCCAGGACAATTTTTACGTTTCCGACTTTGGCATCCGCAACGTCGAGATTGTCGGGCCGCAAGTGGGGCAGCAACTGCGCAAGCAGGCCATCCTGGCCACGCTGTATTCGCTGGGCGGAATGCTGATCTACCTGGGACTTCGCTTTGAATGGATCTATGGCGTGGCCGCCGTATTGACGGTCTTTCACGACACCCTGATTACGGTGGGCGCGTTCTCGCTGCTCAACTGGGAGATATCGCTGACCGTGATCGCGGCCATCCTGACCCTGATCGGGTACTCCAATAACGACACCATTGTCGTTTTCGACCGCATACGCGAGAACGTCAAGCTGCTGCGGCGGGAGCGGCTGGCCGACATCGTCAACAAGAGCATCAACCAGACCTTAAGCAGAACCATCTTGACAGCGGGCCTAACTTTCCTTACCGTTCTAGCGTTGTTCCTTTTCGGCGGCGAGGTGTTGCACGGTTTTAGTTTTGCCCTGGTCATAGGAATCCTGATCGGAACTTATTCCTCGATTGCCATTGCCGCTCCCATTCTGGTCGCCTACCAGGAATGGCGCGGCGAGCGGGGCAAGAGGGCGATTGCCATGCCGCTGCGGCCCGGCAACGGTCCGGCGCAACGGAAGGAAAAGGTCAAGATTTGAAACCTGCCCATGGGACGTGGAATTTTTACCTGCCCGGAGAGGCGGGAGTTGGCGGAGAAAATAGCCCGCGACAGCGGGAGCAAATAGGATGCCGCCGGTGTCTAAACTCTCTGAAGGGTCTTGTGTAGGAGAAGCCTATGTTTGAAGACAGTTTAATTGTGTCAGCCAAGAGGAAGGGAAACAAGCGGGTGGGCACCACCATCCTCTCCTTCTGTTTGCAGTTCATGCTGATCGCGGTCTTGATCCTGATCCCTCTGATTTATACCGACGCGCTGCCCAAGACCCAGCTCATGACCTTCCTGATAGCGCCGCCGCCACCGCCGCCACCGCCGCCGCCGGCGGCAGCGGCCGTCGTTAAGGTGGTGAAAATGCAGTCGGAACTGGACAACGGGCGGTTGCGCGCCCCGAGCAGGATTCCAGACAAGATCCAGATGATCAAAGAAGACGAAGCGCCGGATATGAGTGGCGGTGGCGTCCCGGGCGGCGTTCCGGGCGGCGTTCCCGGAGGCCAGTTGGGCGGCGTGATAGGCGGCATTCTCAGCCCGACCCAAATCGCAGTGCCTAAGATCGCGGCTCCGCCGCCGCGCGTCCGCGTTTCGTCGGGCGTATCCACCGGCCTGCTGATTAGAAAAGTCCAGCCCAATTATCCGCCACTGGCAAAACAGGCCCGCATTCAGGGGCAGGTGGTGTTGCAGGCGGTGATCAGCAGGGACGGCACGATTCAGAATCTGCAGTTGATTAGCGGGCATCCCATGCTGGCGCCGGCGGCGATCGAGGCCGTGCGACAGTGGCGCTATAAGCCCTACCTGCTCAATGGCGAGCCGGTGGAGGTGGAGACCCAAGTGATCGTGAACTTCAGCTTGACCGGAGGCTAGATTTCTGGGATCGGGCCATCGGGTGATCGGACGATTGAAAACCTAAGATTTTCGAGGATTTTCGATGGCCCGATTCTGTAAGCGGCACGCAGTACCTAAAGAGTTTAGGAAATGGTTCAATAACACGTTTGAAATAGTTCCGAGGAGGAGAAGCAACTCATGGTAGTCAACCTGGCAGCAGTCGCACTCTGTAATTTCCATCTATTCGCCGCCTGGCTCTTTGACGAGGGCTCGGTCGGTTGGGACCCGATTTCGCTGTGGAAGCAAATGGGCATTCTGGCGAAAGCCGTGGTCATCATTCTGTTCATCATGTCGGGGTGGTCAATCGGCGTGATGATCGACCGTTGGATGGCTTTTAACGCCGCCCGCAATCAGTCTCGCTCGTTCGCTCCCGCAGTTGCCGGAGCGCTGCGCGAAGGCAAGATTGAGGAAGCGATCAAAGTCGCCGAGCGCAACAAGAAGAGCCACCTGGCCAAGGTGGTCACGGCGGGCCTGATGGAGTTCAAGGCCCACCAGGACAGCCCGGGCGAAATACCGGGCGAGACCATTGAAGCCTCGAAGCGCGCGCTGGAGCGCACCGAAGCCATCGTGCACGCCGAGCTGAAGCGCGGCTTGGGCGGTTTGGCGACCATCGGTTCGACGGCCCCCTTCGTGGGTCTGTTCGGAACGGTCGTCGGCATTCTGAACGCCTTCAACGGTATCGCCAGGGAAAAGGCGACCGGTCTGGCAGCGGTCGCGGGCGGCATTTCCGAAGCGCTCGTCACCACCGCGGTCGGCCTGTTCGTGGCGATTCCGGCGGTCATGATGTTCAACTATTTGACGGGCCGAGTGGAAGCGTTCGACGTGGAGATGGACAACTCCTCGAGTGAACTGATCGATTACTTCCTGAAGCGCCGGAGCATGCGCCGGTCCTAACGCCGCGTTTTGGGCCGCCGGAAAAACGGCGGCCGCGAAAACGCAGGGTTGCCTGCATGAGTTGCCGAAGCGGCGCCGGTCTTCGGGCTGGCGCCCGCTCTTCCGCATCTTCATGGTTGCGACTCATAGGGCTGCGATCCACGGCCAACGGTTAGCACGCGCAGGAGAGAGAATTCCATGGCATTAGCAAAGCGAGACGAAGGGTCGAAGGTCAGTTCCGACATCAACGTGACACCGATGGTGGACGTGATGCTGGTTCTGCTCATCATTTTCATGGTGGTCACGCCCATGTTGCAACATGGCATCCCGGTGGACATGGCCAAGGTCAATAGTCCCAAGGACATGGCGGACGCCGACAAGGAAGACGCGTTGGTGGTGGCCATCAATCGCGACGACAAGGTCTTTTTCGGGACGGACCAGATTCAGCCGTCGGATCTGACCGATAAAATCAAGGACAAGTTGGCGAGCAAGACCGACAAAACGGTCTTTGTCAAAGCCGACCAGCGCGCCAAGTTCGGCTGGGTGGTCGAAGTCGTCGACGATGTTCGCGCCGCTGGCGTGGACCAACTTGGCCTGTTGACGGACCAAAAGAAGTCCGGAAGCATGGCCCCGCCGTCGGGAGCCACTCCGTAGTAGTGGACGTCTGGCGCACGGGCGGGCAGCAGTCATGCAGTAGCAAATAGAGGAGAGCGATTATGGGTATGGCAGTTGGTGGCGCCAAAGGGGGCCAGAACGCAAACATGAACGTCACGCCGCTGATCGACGTGTTGCTGGTGCTGCTGATCATTTTCATGGTGATCACGCCGTTGACGCCCAAGGGATTGGAAGCGTTGGTGCCCCAGCCTCCGCCGAAGGACCAGAAGACGCCGCCGTCCACCGATCGCACCATTGTGGTGCAACTGATAGACCACGGGCCGGGCAACGATCCGGGGCTCAAGATCAATCAGGACGATGTGACGTGGGAAACTCTGCAGGGCCGGTTGGAAGATATTTTCAAGACTCGCGCCGAGAAGATCATGTTCGTGAAGGGCGACGATAATGTGCCCTTCGCCAACGTCGCCAACGTCATTGATATCGCGCATTCGGCCGGCGTGGATAAAGTCGGCTTGATCACCGCGAAAATCGAAGCGGGCGGCTAGAATCGTAAAGATCGGATCATCGGGCGATCGGGTCATCGGGTGATCTGAGAAACTATATTGACCAGATGATTGGCTAGTGCTATGACCGAGTGATAAGTCATACGGTGGAGCGACGGGCGTCTCGCCCGTCCCGCCGGGCGGGGACGCCCGGCCCTCCTCGTTTAGATTTCTAACTCCGCGGCAAAGGGAGATTCATAGAGCAATGAAAACGAAGCATAGGTTTCTGCTGTTATTCGTCATCGTGCTGGTAGTTCTTGCCGGTGCGGGCTGCAACAAACTTAAGGCGCGCGACCACCTCAACAAGGGTGTGCAGGCTTTCAAGGACCTCAAGTTCGAGCAGGCGATCAACCACTTCCAGCAAGCCGTCGCGCTCGACCCAACTCTCGTCAATGCCCGCCTGTATCTGGCCACGGCTTATACGCAGGAGTACATTCCGGGCATCGATACTCCCGACAACAATCGCTTTGGCGAGCAGGCGATCGATACCTATAAGCAAGTGCTGCAAACCGACCCCAAGAGCATCAACAGCATTAAGGGCATCGCCTACCTCGAATGGCAGATGAAGAAATTCGACTTGGCCAAGGAATACGACAAGAAGGCTTCCGAAGTCGATCCCAACGATCCCGAACCTTATTACTCGGTGGCCGTCATCGATTGGACGCAAACCTACGTACCCCGTCAGGAGGCGCGCAACAAGATAGGGATGAGGCCCGACGAGTCGCTGCCTGCCAAGGACAAGAAGGTTTGCGCCGAGATGAGAGAGAAGAATACCCCGGACGTGGAGGAAGGCATTGCCAGCTTGAACAAGGCGATCCAGCTTCGTCCCGACTACGACGACGCCATGGCCTACATGAACCTGATGTACCGGGAACGCGCCGATATCCAGTGCGACGACCCGGCGGCCCACGCTGCCGATTTGAAGACCGCCGACGAGTGGGTCGACAAAACCATGGCCATCAAGAAGGAGAAAGCGGAAAAGCAGCCCGGCGCAGGCGGCATTGTCATGGACCAGAAACAGTAAACTCTTCTTCCCCAGAACAAAAGGCCCCATGCTTGCGAGCGTGGGGCCTTTTGCATTTCCCGGCACATGCAAAACGCTCCACAGCCCCAGCACCTACGTCATCTCAACCCCGTCTCTCGCGGCGCGTACCATAAACAAATAGCCCGGTGGAGGTGTCTTCGTGAAGCTACAGCGCATTGTCGGTTTCGCTACCCTGGCAATCTCGATTCTTACGCTCGTCCTGGTGTTAAAGCGGCCCGCGCCGGTTGCGCCCGCACAAGCGCCCGCCGCGGCTGCCGCCAACGCGCAATCTTTTCAGGAAAAGGTGAACCAGCTCGCACAGCCCAAGTTGCCCGGCGAAGGGGAAAGCGAAGTCCGCATAAGTTCCGGAGAATTGTCGGCGGGCCTCGCGCAAGCCGCCGGATTGCCGCCCGCAAGCACGCCTGCGCCCGCGAATACTTCCTCCTCCGCTCCCACCGCTGGCCCTGCCATGGAGTTCCCCGGCGCGGTCCCCAATATAGAGGATTACCAGGTCTCCCTGGATGGAGACATCGTGCGCGGGCAATTTCTAACGCAGATCGCCGGCAAAAACGTTTATCTTACCCTCGCCGGACACCTGGGCTCCAAGGATGGCTACGCCACCTTCGATGCCACCGAAGTCAAGGTTGGCGATCTCTCCGTACCCGCATCGCTGATCAACGAAGTGTTGCAGAAAAAACTCGCCGAACAGCGCGATAAACTCAAGCTGCCCGATAGCGTCAAAGATCTCAAGGTGGAAAACAGCGAGCTGGTCTTCGTCGAGAAATAACTTCGTGGGTCGATCGAGAGCTTCCTCTGTGTCCCGCTGTGGCCCCTGTGGTTAAGAATTCCGTCGGCTGCAAGCTGCGAGCGATCCCCAACATCTGTTTGCTCGAAGTTCGCAGCCAGCAGTTCGCACTCTCGAACCACACGGATGGTACTAGCTAAAGCCCGCTGTCATTTTGCGCTTGTACGTACGGGCTGAGGCCCGTACCCTTCAAGACCCAGCAGTTGTTGGACAGGTTCTAAGAAACTCGCGCTTCGGGTGGGGGCGCTTCTTGCACCACGACAACTTCCTTGCCCATGCGCTTGCCCACTTCGACGGCGGCGGCCAGCGTCTCATCGTCGGTTTCCAGCGCGCGCACAATCTCCAGCGGCTTCATCTTGTGCGCGGGATGGAAAAAGCGCATGCCCACGCACTTTTGCGCGCGATAGGTGACGCTGGCGATCTCGCTA
Source organism: uncultured Acidobacteriaceae bacterium (assembly GCA_963772155.1). Lineage (GTDB taxonomy): Bacteria > Acidobacteriota > Terriglobia > Terriglobales > Acidobacteriaceae > Acidiflorens. The sequence continues at coordinate 174,695 of CAVYVX010000010.1, forward strand.
ACGCGGAGCGACGAGGTATTCGAAGCGAGAATCGTGGCGGGACGGCAGATCCTGTCGAGCAAGATGAAGATTTCGCTCTTCGATTCCATTTCATCGGGAACGGCTTCGATGACGAGATCGGCCTGGCGCGCGGCCCGATCGATGGAATCGGCGTACTCCAGCCGCGCCAAAGCCGCGTCGGCACCGGAGGCATCGACCTCGCCAAGTTCAACGGCTTGGTCGAGACGGGCGCGGATTTCCGTCTCCGCCCGGCGCAGCGCACTGGGAAGAAGATCTTCGAGAATCGTGCGATAGCCGCCCAGAGCGGCCGCCTGCGCGATCCCCCGGCCCATGATTCCGGCGCCAATCACGGCAATCGTGCGGATTTCGGCCACTACTTACCCGCCTCGTTGAGGCGCTGAAGCACGCTCTCATAGCTCGGTTCGGATTTGCGGATATATTCGGCCAAGCGGGCGCACTCCTCGTGGGTCATCGCCGGAATGCTGGCGCTGATGCGGCGCAGGGTGGTGGCGATGTCGTCGATGTAATTCATCAAGCGGATCAGTTCTCCAGTCGCGGGCATGAAGGCTCCTTGCGTTTTCTTGGGCGCGCCGGCGCAATCGAAAGCAGGCGCGGCCAGAGCAACACTCTATTCATGGTTCAACATTCATTGTTCAACAGGCGGGCGGATTTGGCAAAGGCGGTCTGTGAAACCCGTTCTACTCAAGCCGCCCACTCTTCACTCGCGGGCGCGGGCAGCGGCTGCGGAAGCCGGTCGGAAACTTCGGCGAGCGCCGCGAGTTTTGCCGCCACTTCCGGGCGCAGCAACTCGGCGGCAAAACGCCAGCGCCAGTTTCCTCCCGAGCAACTGGGCACATTCATGCGCGCATCGCTTCCCAGCCCCAGCGCATCCTGTAGCGGCACTATGCAAAAGCTGGCGACGGAATCGGAGGCGGCGCGAATCATCGCCCAATTGATGCCGTCGTCGCATCGGCCCAGGTAGGCTTCCACTTGCCGGCGTTCGTATTCGGTCGCGGACGATTTCCACCAGCCCAACAAAGTGTCGTTGTCGTGCGTGCCGGTGTAGACGACCTTCTCGCTGGTATACGTGTGCGGCAGATGGGTGTGCGCGCCGACATTGCCAAAACCGAATTGCAGCACTGCCATGCCGGGAATTTTTAGCCGTTCGCGAAGCGCGTGCACGTCGTCCGTGATGTATCCCAGGTCCTCGGCGAAAAACGGCAGGCCGCCCAGGGCTTCGCGCAACTTCACGAACAAATCGTCTTGCGGCCCGCCAACCCAGCGCCCATGGACCGCGGTGGGCTCGCTCGCCGGAATCTCCCAAAACTGCGAAAATCCGCGAAAATGATCGAGGCGGATGTAGTCGAAATTGTGCGTGAGCCAGCGCATCCGGTCGATCCACCACGCGTATCCCTGGTCTTTCATGACATCCCAGCGATACAGAGGATTGCCCCAGCGCTGTCCGTCTTTACTGAAAAAATCCGGAGGCACGCCGGCGACGACTTCAGGATCGAGATCCGAGTTCAGGCGAAACAGGTCGGGATGGGTCCAAACATCGGCGCTGTCGAAATTGACGAAGATCGCCATGTCGCCGACGATGCGAATGGAACGTTGCGCGCAGTAGGCGCGTAGCGCCTGCCACTGTTCAAAGAAAAAAAACTGCACGGCGCGCCGCACCTCGAGTTCGCCCAGCATTTCAGCGTGCGCCCGCTGCAGCGCCGACGCATCGCGATGGGCCAGTTCGCGGGGCCAGCAGTTCCAGCTTTCCAGCTTGAGATGCGCGCGCAAACCGTCGAAGAGCGCGAAGTCGTCGAGCCACCATTGATTTTGCCGGCAGAAGGCCTCGAAACGCGCGTGTGCCTTGGGCGGGGCGGAGTGCACGAAGTTGCGCGCCGCTTCGAACAGCAAGGGCAGCTTCCGATAGAAAACCGCCGCGTACTTCACCGGCTCGGCCCCGCTAACCAGCGCGTCAACCTGGGCGCGATCGATCCAGCCGCGGTCGGCGAGCCGTTCCAAGCTGATCAGCAGCGGGTTCCCGGCAAACGCCGAAGTGGCGGAATAGGGCGAGTTCCCGAACCCGAGCGGGCCCAGCGGCAACACCTGCCACAGACCTTGCCGCGCGGACGCCAGAAAATCCACGAACTCATACGCCGACGGCCCGAAGTCGCCGATCCCGCCGCGCGCAGGCAACGACGTGGGATGAAGCAGAATTCCGCTGGCGCGTGGAAATGGCATGGGAAATCAGTTCTCGGTTCTCAGTTCCCAGTTCTCAGTGGGTGGTTATCAGCTCGCAGCCTTGACTGAGAACTGAGAACCGGGAACTGAGAACTGCCTTGCGCTACGAACCCTCCTGCCCGCCTTGGTGGGTCAGGTTCTTCAGCTCTTCCGTATTGAGCTTCACCCGTTTGGACTTTTGCATTTCCTGGCGCAGGTTGGTAAGGAACAGCGCGAACAAATCGTTCTGCTTGGCTTCAACCAGCGACTGGCGGATCTCCTCCTTCTTCTCGGCGAATTCCTGCTCCGTCGGCCCCTGTTTTTCGAGAAGCTGAACGACCACGCCATTGCCGCTGGCATCCATGGGCGCGCCGATCTCGCCGGGCTGCAACGCGAAGATCGCGCTCGCTTTCGCCATCGAACCAACGTCGGGGACCTGCCCATCGGGCGCCACCAGGTCGCTTGTCTTCACCGTCACGCCCAAATCCTTGGCGGCTTTCTTCAAATCGTGCCCAGCCTTGGCGCGATCGGAAAGTTCCTGCGTCTTCTGATGCAGCAGCAAACCGGCGCGCTGTTTATTGAACTCGTTCTCGATCCGCTCACGGATCTCTTCGAACGTGGGCGTAGCCGGCGGCCTTATGGCGAGCAACTGGAAAACCACGTAGCCTTGCGGCGTCTGCACCGCATCGGGCGGGGACTTCTCCGTCATGTCGAACACGGCCTCCATCAACTGCGGATTCGGCGCCAGCCCCGGCAAGGTATCGCTTCGTCCGAAGAATTCGGTGGCGATTACCGGAAGTCCTTTGGCGGCCGCCGCCGCATCGAATCCATTGGCGCGCGCATGGTTGAGCAAGGTGTTCGCGGCCGCTTCGGTGGCTTGCGCCGCTCTCTGCCGTTTCACCGCCTCTTCGATCTCGCCCTTCGCCTCGGCCAGCGTCTTGAGATGCGCATCCTGCTTGTCTTCGACGCGAAGAATCTGGAAGCCGTAACTGCTCTTGACCAAATCGCTGGTCTGTCCTTTGCCCAGCGAAAAGGCGACCCGGTCAAACTCCGGCACGCCCGACCGGCCGCGCTCGATCCAGCCGAGTTCGCCTCCGTTCTTGGCGCTGTCCTCGTCGTCCGAGTATTTTTCCGCGAGCTTGGCGAAATTTCCGCCCGCCTTGACTTCCTTCAACACCCCTTCGGCTTTCGCGCGCACGGCGGCGACGGCCTTCTCATCTTCCTTCTCGCCGGGCGCGGGCAGAGGGATCTTAAACAGAATCTGGCTAAGCTTCGCCCGCTCAGGGAACCGGTATTCGTCGCGGTTCTGGTCGTAATACGCCTGCAAGTCCCGATCGCTTACCGGCGTCGCCGCCGCGATTTTCGCGCTGTCCAAGACCACGTACTTGATCTGCCGCTTCTCAGGCGTGGCGTTGTTGTAGGCCGCCTTGTTGTGTTCGTAAAAAGCCTTGAGTTCCTCGTCGGCCGGGTGCAGATCCTTCATGATGTCGGCCTGCGCGACCACCGCGTATTCGAACTTCACCTTGGTGTTGCGCCGGATGAATTCGTCGCGGACTTCGGCGTCTCCCACGAAAACGCCGGTCGAAACCAGGGCGCGCAACTTGCGCACAAGAATGTGGTCCTTCTGCTCCGCTTCAAACTGAGGCACCGTTATGTCGTTGCGCTGGAGCAGGCTTTCGTATTCTTCCTGCCCTATGAACCTGCCGTCGGGAAAGAGCGTGGCGCCAAGCTGCCCGTGCTGCAGATCGTCGCGCAGTTCGTCATCGCTGACGCGCAGTCCCAGGCGGCGCGCCTCATCGGTCAGTATCTTCGTATCGATGAGCCGTTCGGCGGCCTGGCTGGTAAAATAAGGCAGCATCGTGGCGGCTTCCTCTCCGCCGTTTGGATACTCCTGCCGCAGCATGGCCCTGGCTTCGCGCTGCACCTCGATCACCGTCACGCTTTGGTCGCCAATCGTGGCCACAACGCCCGCCGGAGGCTTGCCAATCCCAAAGCTGGCGCCGATGCCGCCGGGAATCAGCGTGATCGCCATCGAGGCACAGATGAGGACGAGAAGGGCGCCGAGAATGATCTTCAAGGTTGGTCCCGCATTTTGTAGTTGTCTAATCATGTTGAGACGACTCCGTTCGCTTGCTCCACGCTGCCAGCGAGAATCTTTGATTATAAACTAGCGCGTGTTTCATAAATCGGTTTTGGGTAGGGCACGGCTTCAGCCGTGCCGTTAAGGGTCAGGAAAAATGCAGGCTTTAGCCCCTGAGGGCCGCACCTTCCAACCTGAAAGGTATTTATGAAACACACTCTAGCCATCGAGATGGCAACCCCTGACCAAAGGACGCCTTGCCCATCGGCGCCCAATCCACCATAGCTTTGTCATCTCGGCCTTGAGCGAAGCCGACGCGGAGGGACCTGCATTTTGCGGCGAACTACAGGTCCCTCGCTCCGCTGGGGACGGCCAAGTCCACTTTATTTAGAGTGGGAGAGCGTCCTCCGAAATTATTCAGCCGCGTTGCCGCTTGCCTTGCCACTCTGCTAGCTTGAAGGGTTCGCTGTCTTCCGACTTTGTGGGGTGAAAGGTAATGTCGGCCATAAAATTCCGCGGCGTGGACTTCATCGAATTCGACACCTTGTTCAACGACGATGAGCGCCTGGTGCGCGACACGGCGCGCCAGTTCATCGAAGACAACCTCATTCCAATCATCGAGGAATGCAACCGCGCCGGCCGCTTCCCGCGTGAACTGGTAAAGCCCATGGCCGATCTCGGCTTCTTCGGCGCATCGCTCGATGGCTACGGCTGCGCCGGCATGTCGAACGTCGAATACGGCCTGGTCACGCAGGAACTCGAGCGCGGAGATTCCGGCGTGCGCTCCTTCGTCAGCGTGCAGTCGGCGCTGGTCATGTATCCGATCCATACCTTCGGCAGCGACCAGCAGAAAAATACCTGGCTGCCCGCGCTGCAGAAAGGCGAAAAAATCGGCTGCTTCGGATTGACCGAGCCGGACTTCGGATCGAACCCTGGCGGCCTGAGAACGCGCGCCCGCAAGGTTGGAAACGAATATGTGCTCAACGGCGAAAAAATGTGGATCACCTCCGGCACCATCGCCGACGTGGCCGTCATCTGGGCCAAGGTCGAAAATGAAGGAGACGCCGGACGGGAAACGATACGCGGCTTTCTGGTTGAAACCGACCGCCCCGGATTCAAGGCCGACGACATTCACGGGAAGTGGTCGCTGCGCGCTTCGGTAACCTCGGGCTTGTCGCTGCAGGATGTGCGCATCCCCGAATCGAACCTGCTGCCGGGATCGAATGGATTGAAGTCTGCGCTGATGTGCCTTAACCAGGCGCGCTATGGCATCGCGTGGGGCGCGGTGGGCGCCGCGATGTCGTGTTACGACTGTGCGCTCCAGTATTCGTTGCTGCGGAAACAGTTCCGCGATCAGCCCATCGCCTCACATCAGTTAGTTCAGGAGAAGCTCGCCTGGATGATCGCCGAGATCACCAAGGCCCAGTTACTCGTGCTGCAAGTCGGACGCTTGAAAGACGCCGGAAAAGCGCAGCACCAGCATATCTCGATGGCGAAAAGAAATAATGTCTGGATGGCTCTGGAGTGCGCCCGTCTGTCGCGAGATATTCTGGGAGCCAACGGCGTGGCCGACGATTACCCCATCATGCGCCATCTTATGAACCTCGAAAGCGTAATAACCTACGAGGGCACGCACGACATCCACACCCTGATCATCGGGGCGAGCGTGACGGGGATTGACGCGTTCTAGGGACGATGCTTTCTGTATCGCCGTTTTCATTTTTGCCTTTGCGAGGTTTATTCCAGTCCCTATGGGTTGAGTTACCCTTTACCCATAGAGTTCCGTCAGCAACTCATACGCTCGCCGGATGTGCGGAATTACTATGCAGCCGCCCGCCACCAGCGCCACGTTTATGGCTTCTTCCCGCTCGGCGCGGGTCGCGCCCGCCTTTTCGGGGGAGAGATTCTCTGCGCTCAATCATGCTGCGTCCGGGGTGGGCGCCGCGCCAGCGGCCCGATTCCGGCTGCCGCGCACATAGGTAAACCAATAGAAAGCCGCGACAAAAATTGCCGCCCCGAGAATGTTGCCAATCGTCACCGGAACCAGGTTGTTGACCAGGAAGGTGTGCCAGTTGAGCATCCCCAGCTTATCGGCGACATGGCTGGCATCGACCGCTCCCGGATTCGCCTTCGCCAGAATTCCGGCGGGGATGTAATACATGTTGGCGATACTGTGCTCGAAGTTGCTGGCGACGAATAGCGTGATGGGGAAGAAAATTGCGAAGATCTTGCCGATAATGTCCTTGCTGGCCCACGCCATCCACACCGCCAGGCAGACCAGCCAGTTGCAGAGAATGCCACGAACGAGCGCAGCCGTGAAAGAGAGTCCGCATTTGCCGAGCGCGATCTTAATGACAGAGGCGCCCACCAGATTGTTGTCGAGCGTCCACAGGCCGGAGAGATACATCAGATAGGCCAGCGTCAGCGAACCGGCAAAGTTCGCGAAGTACACCCAAAACCAGCTCCGCAACAATTTGCCGAGTGTGACCTCGCCATGCAACACATCTATGAACATCAGGACATTTCCGGTGAACAGTTCCGCGCCGGCGATGACGACCATCATCAGGCCCGCCGAAAACACCATGCCGCTCACCAGCCGCGCCAAGCCTACTCCCGGAATGTCATGGGCGACCAACGTGGCCGCTTCCGCCCCGAACGCGATGAACGCGCCCGCCAGAAATCCAAGAACAATCATCTTGCTTATGCTGAGATTGGCCTTGCCGCGCTCGATTTCCACGGCGCTCGCAGCAACTTCTTTTGGAGATAAATCGCTCATTGCCTCACCTTGAAAGACCAAGAATTTGCCAGCCGGAAACGCATTGCTCCCTTCGGCCCAGAGATTGCCCGGAACTCCGTTGAAAGTTAGCGGCTCTCGACCGTCTAGGTTACGCAATCTTCACTTTCCCGGCAACCGCCTTCTTCGCAGCCGTGTTCGCAAGCGCAGACGACAGTCACGGAATCTCCCGGTAACCCTTAACTTTGGGCTGAGGCTATGGGGGCGTGACTTCCGGCCGGGCGCGGTCTTGGGCGCGGGGCGAAGAGGCTGCAAGAATCCTCGCGACGCAGCGATGGTTCGCGTCACCCACCTTTGCGCATAAGATGTCGCCCCGTCGTAACCCCCAGCGCCCTTCTGCATCTAACTTAAGGGGAGCTTTTGCGTGTTATACTGCGCTCAGATGGGGTGATTGCGTCCCTCCACGTTTCCGCCCGAGGATTTCGACACATGGCCGGTAGTTCTCGCCGTTCCAACTTTCGTTCTCTTTTCCTGATCGTCTTCGTTCTGGCTGCGTTTGGCCTGTTGGGAATGCTGTTCGCGCAGCGCATCAGCCCGGCCGGCGCGCCCAGCGGCGATTCCGACGTCCGCGACGACGTGAAGCACTTCACCGACGTCTATGGCACGATCGAGCAAAACTATGCCGACCCGGTCAACGCCGACAAGGCGATCTACAACGGCGCCATTCCGAGCATGTTGCACCAGCTCGATCCGCACTCGAATTTTTTCGATCCGAAATCCTATGCCGCACTGCGCGAAGAACAGAGCGGCAAATACTACGGCGTGGGCATGACGGTCGGCCCGCGCAATAATAAAGTCATCGTCATCGCGCCCTTCGTCGGCACTCCAGCCTATCGCGCCGGCATCCGCCCCGGCGACATTATCGCCGCCGTCGATGGCAAGCCCACCGACAACATGACCACCGCCGACGTGGCCGATCTGCTCAAGGGGCCGAAAGGCACCACCGTCCGCATTACCATGCTGCGCGAAGGCTCCGATCATCCGCTGGAATTCACCGTCGTCCGCGACGAGATTCCGCGCTACAGCGTGGACCTGCATTTCATGATCAAGCCCGGCATCGGGTACATGCACATTTCCGGATTCCAGGAAACCACCGAGCATGAAGTGGCCGATGCGCTGGATCAGATGGGCGATCTGAAAGGCTTGATCCTCGATCTGCGGCAGAATCCCGGCGGGCTGTTGAGCGAAGGCGTGGGCGTCGCCGACAAATTTCTGAAGAAGGGGCAGTTGATCGTCTCGCACCGCGGCCGCTCATCGCCAGAAAAAAGGTACATAGCCGCCCACGGCAATGGCGGCAAGGAATATCCGCTGGTGGTGATGGTCAATCGCGGCACCGCATCCGCCGCCGAGATTGTAGCCGGCGCCATTCAAGATCACGATCGCGGCCTGATCGTCGGCGAAGTGACCTTCGGCAAAGGCCTGGTGCAAACCGTATATCCGCTTGATCGAAAATACCGGCCTCGCCCTGACCACCGCCAAGTACTACACTCCCAGCGGACGCCTGATCCAGCGCGATTACTCCAACCTTTCTCTCTACGATTACTACTACAACCGCGAGAGTGAAGAGAACAACGCCAACCACGAAGTCAAGCTCACCGATGGCGGACGCACGGTCTATGGCGGGGGCGGCATTACTCCCGACGTCAAGCTGCCGCCTTACAAGTCCACTAAGTTTCAGGAAGAGTTGCTGCTGCATTACGCCTTGTTCAACTTTGCCAAACGTTACGCCATTAACCACAAGATCACGGAGAGCTTCGAGGTGGACGATGCGCTGCTCGTGGAGTTCCGCAAATTCCTCGACGAGGAAAAGATCTCTTACACCGAAGGCGAGATGATCGAGAACGACGATTGGTTGCGCTCCAGCCTCAAGAGCGAACTCTTCATCGATGCTTTCGGCCAGGAAGAAGGATTGAAAGTGCGGGCCGAGACCGATCCCGACGTAATCAAGGCCCTGGAGCTGATGCCGCTGGCGCGCGCCCTGGCCGACAACGCCAAGAAAGTAATTGCGGAAAGAAACGCGGCGCCTCCCGTCACACGCTAAACAAGCCACGCACCCATTACAATTTCAGGCCCGGGCAACCGGGCCTTTTTTCTTGGGGGCCGCGAATGTCGAGCCCAGAGCGGCTTCCCCGAGCAGCGCCGGCGAGCGCTGCGCATCCTGACGCGGGTGCGCGGTCGCGATTTTACCCTCGTTCGTTTTACAATGAAGCCATGTCTCGACTCGAACAGATTGCCGATCTCGAAAAGCGTTTTCTTCTCCCCACCTACAACCGCGATCCCGTTGGCTTTGAGCGCGGGAAAGGCGTTTTCCTCTACGACTTCGAAGGCAAGAAGTATCTCGACTTTGTGGCTGGGCTGGGCGTGAACGCGCTTGGGCACGCGCATCCTCGCATTGTGAAGACCATACGCGAGCAGGCCGCCCGCGTCATTCACCTTTCGAACCTATACTACAACGAATATCAGGGACAGCTCGCCGAGCGCCTCTGCCAGCTTTCGGGCCTCGACCGCGTCTTTTTTTCGAACAGCGGCACCGAGGCCATGGAAGGCGCCCTCAAACTGGCCCGCCTTGCCGGACACAAGGCTGGCGGCGACGCCAAGTGTCAACTCGTGGCCCTGCAAGGTTCGTTTCACGGCCGGACGTTTGGCTCCATGTCCCTGACCGGCCAGGACAAGTACCGCAAGGGTTTTGAGCCGCTGCTCGACAATGTGACCTTCGTCGCGCAGAACGACGTCGCGGCGCTCGACGCTGCCGTCAATGCCAACACCTGCGCCATCGTGCTCGAACCCATCTTTGGCGAAGGCGGAATCCTGGAGTGTTCCGCGGACTTCCTGCGCGCCTGCCGCAGGCTCGCCGACCAGCACCAGGCCGCGCTCATCTTCGACGAGATCCAATGCGGACTGGGACGCACCGGCAAAATGTTCGCCTTCCAAAGTTTCGGCGTGGTTCCCGACATTGTTGCCATCGCCAAACCCATCGCCGTCGGCGTGCCGCTGGGCGCGTTCCTGTTGAAAGAACACTTCGCCTCCGTGATTTCGCCCGGTCAGCACGGCACCACTTTTGGCGGAGGTCCGCTGGCCTGCCGTGTCAGCCTCGAATATCTGGCGGTCCTCGAAGAAGAGCGCCTGCTCGAAAACGTCGAGAAGGTTGGCGGCTACCTGCATCAACAATTACAGGAACTCGTAGACAAATGCGCCGCTGCCCGCGAAGTCCGCGGACGCGGATTCATTCAGGGCCTCGTGCTCGACATTCCCGCGCGCCCGCTGGTCGAGCAAGCCCTGGCAGAGGGCGTGCTCTTCAACGCCACCCAGGGCACCGTCCTGCGTTTCCTGCCGCCCTTCCTGCTCGAAGAAAAGCACGTGGATAAAGGCGTCAGAGTGCTGAAAAAACTGCTCGGCAAAAAGCGGAAGGCAGCCGCGTAGAGACGGGGCTTGCCCCGTCTCCTGTGGACGCGGCAATACAAGCTGCGGGAAAGCTCGGGGATTGAGGGAAGTCCCGGCTGTGATTTTGCCTTTCCTTCGCCAAAGGAAGCGCGGCCAAAATTGAAGCCGCTCCCGAACTTCCTCAAATTTCCCGTTCGGTCGTTGCCATCGCCTCAGCCTGGATCGCCGCGTCGTCGCCAAACCCGGCCAGCCAATGCACGTCCGGCTCGCGACGGAACCATGTCATCTGGCGCTTGGCATAGTTGCGATGCGCCTGCTGCGCCGCCGCGAGCGCCGACTCGCGATCCAATTCGCCGCGCAAAAACTGCACCGCCTGCTTGTATCCCAGCGACGCCAGCGGACGCGCTTGGCCGCCGTATTTTGCGAGAAGCCTTTCCGTCTCGGCAATCAATCCCTCTTCAAACATCTTTGCGGCGCGCCGATTGATGCGGGCGTAAAGCGCTTCGCGTTCCGGATTGAGTCCGAGGCGCAGAATACGAAAGCCGCGCAGCGGCTCGCGTCCCTGCCGCCACAGTTCGGTCATATTTCGGGGCGAGGTCCGTAAAGAAATCTGGCGCGCGGCCATGCACACTTCAATCGCCCGAATCACCTTGGGAACGTCGTGGGCGTGAATGCGTTCTGCCGCCGCAGGGTCGAGTCTCCGCAGAATGCGGTGCAAATGTTCGCCGCCGCGCTTCTTCGCGCGCTCGCGCAGTTTGTCGCGCAGCTCTTCATTGCGGAGATCGCCGGAGCGCCGCGGACCCGAAAAAAGTCCTTCCAGCAACGCGCGGAGATAGAACCCCGTTCCTCCGCTGACGATGGGCAAATGTCCTCGCTGGCCGCTTTCTCGCACAGCGATCTCGCGCAAAATCCGGCGCGCCTGCCGCGCATATTCTCCCGCGCTAACGTCGGCGAGCGGATCGACGCAATCCAGCAGGTGATGCGGAACTTCCGCGCGCTCCGCCGCACTCGGCTTGGCCGTGCCGATCTCAAATTCGCGGTACATTGCCACCGAGTCGCAGTTGACGATTTCTCCGCCGAAGCGCCGCGCCAGCGCCATCGCCAGAGCCGTCTTCCCGCTCGCCGTGGGTCCAAGCACGGCGACGAGCAGCGGCTCCCGGCCCAGGCTCCGCAAATTCGGCGCCCTCAGCGCGCGCTCCAAGGAATGTACCGCCAGTAGCGGATTATGGTGAGAATGAGCAGCAGGATCGCCATGAGAAGCAGTCCGGTTGCTTCGGCGGCGTAGGTGGCGTGGTGGCACTTATGCTTGTGGTCCGCGTGTTTTTCGTCCGGATGTTCGTCGCCGGCAACCGGCTTTGATGGAGCGGGGGCGTTCACGCCGCTATTGTAGCCCTTTTCGACCGTTAGTCGCCGGTCGTCAGTCGTCAGTCATTCGCAAATATCTATCCCGAACGGCTGCGGACAACTTCGGGTTTCGTATCGGGGTATCGTTTTAGCGATAGCGCAAGTCCTTCGAAATCAATCGCCCCTTTAGAGGCTGCGTGAGAACTACGATTTCAGAGTTGCGGTGGAATGGACCACGCGATTTTCAGCCGCGAAGCGGCGTAAGAATGCAACCCACGGCGTAAGCCGTGGGTTCAAGTGGAATAAGGAACAAGCTCCAGCGGGGCGAAAGATGAGTTTTCACACAATCTCTTTAGGGGCTGAGTGCCGAATATGAGTTTTTCCGCATCCTCGCAGGCTGGACGGAACCGGTTACGCCAGCTCCAGCCATTGCGGATGCTCAATACATACTTTTGTATCTTGTGCAAATCTCATATTTTATGACGAAACTATTGATTCGCAAGCGCTTCCGCCAGCGTAGATCGTAACCAACTTAGAACCATAGCCTTAGGAAGGCTTAGACGGCTCCTAAATAGCCCCGCCAACCAGTCGGGGCCGCTGGATTCTAGGCTTTGCTCCTCGCATCCACAAACTTTTCCACAGGCCCAATGTGTTCCAAGGTCACTTTTTCTTCCTTCAGCGGGTCAGCCGGACAGCCACGGGCGCATCTACCGCCCTACTCGCCCGGTTCGTTGTTGCCTTCGGCCAGGTTCCCGAAGCGCGTGGAATTGTGCATAAACGCCAGATTGAACTTGCCGGTCGGCCCGTTGCGCTGCTTGGCGATGATGATTTCGGCGCGCCCTTTGAGGTCGGGATCGTCCTGTTTGTACATCTCCTCGCGAAAGATAAACATCACCACGTCGGCGTCCTGCTCAATCGACCCCGATTCGCGCAGATCGGAAAGCTGCGGCCGGTGGTCGCCGCCCCGGCTTTCCGGAGCGCGGCTGAGCTGCGACAACGCCAGCACCGGCGCCTCAAGCTCCTTGGCAAGGGCCTTCAGTCCGCGCGAAATGGAAGAAACTTCCTGCGTCCGATTTTCAAACCGCTTGCTGCCGCCCGACATGAGTTGCAGGTAATCGACCACGAGCAGGTCGAGCCGTCCTTGCGATTGCTTCAGCCGCCGCGCCTTGGCCCGCATTTCGCTCAGCGAAATGCCGGGCGTGTCGTCGATAAAAATCGGCGCGATCGAGAGTTCCTCCATGGCGCGCACGATTTTTTTCGTGTCGTCGCCCCACAGCGACCCGGTGCGCAATTTGTGCGAGTCCACAATGGCGCGCGAACACAGCAGGCGGTGCAGCAGCGCCTCGCTCGACATTTCCAGCGAGAACATGCCCACCACCTTGCCGTCGTCGATGGCGGCGTTCTCGGCGATGTTCGTAGCCAGAGCAGTCTTGCCCATCGAGGGCCGCGCCGCCAGAATTACCAGATCGGATTTCTGGAAGCCCAGGGTCTTCTCGTCGAGTTCGGTGTAGTGCGTGGCCAGGCCGGTTATGCGCTGCCCGCGTTGCAGCAGGGCGTCAATCCCGCCGGAGTTGCGGGATATCTCCTTGACACTCTGAAAGCCCTTGCCAATCCGCTTCTCCGAAAGCTGGAAGACGGCCGCTTCGGCGTCGTTGAGGATCTCGTCGGCGGGCTCGGCCTGCTCGCTCGCTTTAGCGATGGCCGTATTCGCGACGTTGATCAGCCCCCGCAAAATGGCCTTGTCGCGGACGATCCTGACGTAATGCTCGATCGACGGCCGGTCGGGCACGCCATCCAGCAGCCCGGAAATATAGCTGGCGTCGCCGACCGCTTGCAGGTCCTTCTTCTGCTCCAGTTCTTCGACCAGCGTGATGATGTCGATAGGCCGCGAAGACTCGGCCAGCTCCATCATCCGCGAATAAATCCGCCGGTGCGAGTCGATGGAAAAATCGTCCGGCTTCAGGTGCTCGGCGGCGTCGTAGAAGGCGTGGTTGTCCAGCAGCACCGCGCCTAAAATCGAGCGCTCCGCTTCAATGCTCGCCGGCAAACGGCCGATGCTGGTCTCAAGAGTAGCCACAATATTTAGCTGAGTGCTTTGCATCCTAAACCGATTCGCCCTGTGGACGTATGAGGAGCACCGCAGGAAAACCCGTCCGAAATCGAATTTTTCCGTGGCGGCTTTCTTTCCCCTGCAGAGACCGGGCTTGCCTCGTCTCCGTGGGACGCCTGCATAGATGACCGTGTCGGCGGCTGCCCCACTCATTCGCTCTCTTTGCCAGTGCGTGCGTAGGAGCGCCGCGCCTTTACCGGAATTCCGCCCACCCCCGTACCGCAGTATGCCACAGGGCGAACAAAAAGCAAATTGTTTCTCAGGGAACAATCCCGCAAGCTGCGGGCGCAGAGCTGCGGTTGCCCCGCTGACACGCCCGCACAGGCGGAGCTTGGGCAAGGCACGCTGACGAGTGGGGCGATGCGCAGACTCGCACATTCGCAAAGAACAAAGAACGCGAATGAATGCGGCGGATAAGAGCCGATCGGGATTAGGTATTAAGAAGCGCCCTGAGTCTGTTGGCAACCAGCAACAACTCGTGTAAGTCGGCTTCCAGCGACTCGGCGCTGGAGACCGGCATTGCTCCGTAGCCCCGGATTCGGGCGGGCCGGCTGTCCTCTAAAGACACCCATATCTGGGAAACGTCCGATGCCAGGATGCGACGGAGGTTTTTCTTTGCGGGCTGAAAATCGTACTTCCGCACTAAAGAAGCGATGAGCGCCTGAAGTTGCACGAGACCCGCCCTGATCCGCTCTCTTTCACTCTCGGTAACGGAGCCCTCGATGGTCTCCATGGCGGCTGGCGAATTGCGCTCTGCCAAGAGATCGAGCATACGAACGGCGGCGGCATCGACGATCAACATGCCGCTGCCAATGACTCTTCGATGGTTGTCACTGAGTCCATCATCCATAATTGGCTCCCCACCTCAGCCTGAAGTCTATGTACAGGGGCGAAAGCTTGACATGCTGCCCGGTAACGTACTTCGGGCTGGCTGCCATTTGAAGCATGGCGAGAATCGCGCCCGGATTCCCCTTGCTATAGTGGACGATCTTGTGAACCGCCTCGTCCCGGTTGGCGGCGTTTAGGCGCATTTCCAGTGCGGTTCGCACAGCAAACTCCGTTGCTGTATCCGCATCGAAATTCCGCAGGGCATACTTCTCGGAGCGATCGGAGAACATGGGCAACAAGAAGCCGACATCTTCCATGTGCGCGGAACGGGCAACCGCGATGAGTAGGGTTGCTGTCCCATTGCAAACATCCTTCAGTGCGGCGGCGAACGACCGGGATGGAGTTTTTAAGTGGTCGAGCACAATCCAATAGCTGGCTTCACGCAAGGCATCGGCGACGATCCCCCGGAGTGACACGGCGGACTTGTCCTTGATGGCATTGAGGCCGCTGCTTCCGCAGGCTTGGAGGACATGGCGATTCTTTCTCCGAAACAGCCCAGCCGCAAGCTGCCGAAAAACAGTTTGACTGCTGGAAGATTCGTCGCAATACACCATCTCGGGCACTTCGCCCGCCAGATGCTTCAGGAGCAGTGTTTTGCCGACCCCGGCGGGGCCGTGAAGCAGGAAGGAACGACGCCGAGAGAGCAACTGCCGGAGTTGCTCAAGCTCGGCATCTCTGCCAAAGATGACGGACGGACTCATGAATGCTCCAGAGGAGGAGCTTCGGCTCCGCTGAGGCGAGCGAGTTCAGCCTCGATGCCCGCCAGTCTTTTCAATGACGATTCGACAGACGGGGCCCCCGCTGCGTGGGCGGCGCGTGCGCGAGCCAGCGCCCGTTCCGCGACGGCGCTCAGTTCACGCAGCACGGCGCGTATTTCGGCTTCGAGCGAACGGCGGCTCTTGGTCACACGATTCTCAAGATCGTTGCGCACGCGCTCGCTGTTGGTTTCGAAGAGCAGGTCGAGAAAAGCGTGGGCGCCGGCGTCAATCACCGAGTGCGCTCGAACAACGCCGAGTGCAAGGTCGGCAACGTAGCGCACGGGGGAAGCCGGAACAGCCAAAACAATGTATTCGTAGAACTGAAACTCAGAGCGAGTGCGGAAGTCCTGGTCGGCAGTCAACTCTTTTGGCAAATACTCCAGCTCGGAGGTTCGGATGCCTCGCGTTTTTGACAGGAAATCAGCTGTCAAATCCGTGAATCTCTTCGCTATCTTGCGGTACGCTTCCTCGCCTTTTATTTTCTCGGCTTCCAACCACGGCATGGTGTGGCTCCGGGCGATATCTTGAGCCGCCCGCATGGCGGATCGCCGATACCGGGGCCCGTTCGTTCGGGGCAGCGATTGAAGGGCCGAGCTAAGTTCGCGGTGCGCCACCTCGCGCACGGACTTGAGGAAGACATCTCGACGATCGCCAAAGCTCTTTGACAGGCGCTGCTGTTCTCCTGAGAACAGATATCCGAGATCGTTTAGGGACTGCTCGGCTTGCGACACTATCTCGCGTAGTTGGCCGATCCGCCTCTCAGACTCAGCAAAGGGTCGAGTCAACGCGTCTCGTTCCTCCTTTACCACGATAAGAAGTTGACCAGATAAACGCCGCACGGAACGATCCTCAGCATCGCGGACAAGTTGCCGGCTCGAACGCTGCGCCAATTGTTGCAGCGCGTTTACCAGCAGCGGCCAGTCTCTTGGAGAACCGCCGTTGTCGAGTTGTTCGAGGGCGCTGATTTCGAAAATCGGACGGACAGGACGCTGGAGCCGATTCTCAAGCACTTGTGCGGCAAATGAAACCGCCTCATCTCGGTCGGGCTTGGTGACGCGATCCGCCTTGTTCAAGACGAATAGGATGTCGGGAATTTCTTTCGCAACGCTCTCGACCAGCGCCAATTCATCTCCGGCGATTGGCGGATCGGCGCCGATCACGACGATAGCAGCGTCAATGTGAGGGAGGAATGCGTGCGTGGCAGCGGTGTTGCCGGCGAACACGGAGCCGATCCCCGGCGTATCCACGAAGCACATGCCCTCGGCCAGCAGCGGGCTGGGCACAAATACTTCCAACCCAGCGACTCCCTTGCCGTTCTCCGGGTTCCGCACTTCGGACACGTAGTCTTCAATCGCGGCGATTGCAATGTCCGCCCATTCACCGCTGCTTAAGCGAACACGTGCCCCAAGGCGTTCTCCGAATCTCAATATCGTGGGGACAGCCGTGACCGGAACCACTCCGCTGGGCAGGATGGGCCCGCCGATCAAGGCATTCAACAGGGTGGATTTGCCGCGTTTGCACTGGCCGACACACGCCACGTAGAAACGGCCTTCCCAATGCGCTCGGCGGCGGAACGGGCATCATCCGCGATTTGGCCGCAATTAAATTGTTGGGCAAGACTGGCAACGCGAAGCAGCTTGTCCGCTTCCACCTCGACCACGCCGCTTGAACCTGGATCGAGCCGAGAACCGGAGGATCGCGACTCGCCAGATACCGCAATCCACAAGTTCTCCACGGGCAACGACTCCAAATTCCGATTGTTTGTGGGATCGTTGCCGGGAACTGACTCCGACAGCCGATCCTGTCAGGAGTCATCATCTGCCGGGCAGAGAACGGGGCAGCGGTTAGCGGTGAACTCCTTCACCGTTCGTGTCCATCAACCCGATTATAGATGCAATAGCAAGTCAAAGGGCAACACTGTGGGAGCTGGCATTGGCGGTTGGACGGTTCCTCGACTGCCGATAGAACGGTATCCGCACGTCGCCACAGCTTGGAAGTGCAGTTCCCCTGCTTGAATTCTGGGGTTAAAGTTAGGGCATGGCTGCGATTCCGCCGGTGGTGTTGACGATTGCCGGATTCGACCCGTCGTCGGGCGCGGGCATTACGGCCGACATCAAGACAATGGCGGCGCATGAATGCTACGGGGTTGCCTGCATCACGGCTTTGACCGTCCAGTCGACGCAGGGAGTGCGGCGGGTGGTGGGCGTGGATGCGAAGATTGTCGCCGAGACCTTGGCGGAGCTGGCCGCGGACATGAGCGTCGAAGCCGTCCACATAGGGATGCTGGGAAACGAGCAGGTGGTGGCGGCGGTGGCGGATTTTCTAGGCGCGCGCGATTGCCGCATGTGGTGCTGGATCCAATTCTGAAATCGAGTTCGGGAGCGGAGTTGCTGGAGGCGGCGGGGACGCGGCTGTTGATCGAGAGGCTGCTGCCGCTGGCGCAGGTGGTTACGCCGAACCTCGACGAAGCCAGCGCCTTGACGGGGATGGAGGTCGGGAATCTCGATCAGATGCGCGAGGCGGCGGCGCGGCTGCACTCCCTGGGGGCGGCGAACGTGGTGGTTACGGGAGGGCATTTGGAGAAGGCGACCGATCTGCTGAGCTTTACGACGGCGCGAGGCACGGAAAGTGAAGTTTTCAAGGCGGAGCGGCAGCGGTCGAAGGCGACGCATGGCACGGGATGCGCGTTCTCGACGGCGCTGGCGTGCCATTTGGCGCATGGGCGCGGACTGCCGGAGGCGGTGCTGCTGGCGAAGGCGTATGTGTCGGCGGCGATTGCGAACGCCCACGCGCTGGGCAAGGGAGTGGGGCCGTTGCATCATCTCTACCGCATGGGGCAGCAACGGCGGGTGAGCCCGGTGGTCTCGGAAGAAGAGCACGCGCGTTCGCGGAGCTGAGTGGAAGTTGGGGTAGAGGCGCGGCTGGCTGCGTTTTCCCCGGGCTGCGGAAAAACTCTGGTTCCCGCAGATTTTTGGGAAGGGCACGAGTTTACTCGTGCCGTAAATCGTTGAAAATGTGCTCGCGCTTTAGCGCCTGAGGTGAGCTTTTTGCGCCGTGGGTGAGTTTTTCCGCAGCCTGTTAGGGGAAGCCGCGACCATAGAGTCAAGAACTGATAACTGAAAGCCGACGGCTGAGAGCTATGCTGGATGTGCCCGAACGGCCTCTCACGAAACGGCCCCATCGGTTAAACTGGACAGGCGTGGCCTTCTTACCGTTCCGGCACCGTTCCGCTTGGGCTGCAATCGTGCTGCTGGCGCTAGCCGAAGTTTGTTTGGCGGCGGACCCGGCGGCTGCGAACGGGTTTCGTTTTGCGGATTTCCGTCCTCCCGATGTGCTGAACCAGGCGGCTTTCGATCGCTATTACAACCTCGACTACGACGCGGCGATCCAGGATTTCGAGCGCATCGCGGCGCGTCATGCGAACGATCCGTTTGCCGTGAATCACCTGCTCGCGGCGATCCAGATGCGGGAACTGTATCGCATGGGGGCGATGAATGCAGGGGATTACTCGAACGACAGCTTCATAGGGAAAGCGCGCCGGGCCGCCGATCCCGCGCAAAAGGTGCGGATCAAACAACTGGTGGCGCAGGCCGAGAAAATAGAGAACGCGGAACTGGCGCGCAATCCGAACAACGTGGACATGCTCTATGCCCGCGGCGTAACCCGCGGACAGTTCGCGCTCTACACGGCGCTGATCGAGCGCGCCTGGTTTTCCGCGCTGCGCAACGCGGTGGGAGCGCGCCACGATCATGAGCGGGTGCTCGAACTGTACCCGAAGTACACGGACGCGAAGCTGGTGGTGGGAGCGCACAACTACGTGATGGGAAGCTTGCCGTTGGCCATAAAGATCGCGGTGGCGCTGGTGGGATTGAGCGGCGATAAGGGAAAGGGACTGCGGTATCTGAACGATGCCTACCAAGGCAACGGCGAAGCGAGCGTGGACGCCGGGATTGTGCTGATGGTGTTCCTGCGCCGCGAACGCCGCTATGGCGAGGCCCTGGAAATCGCGGACGCGCTCGGTCCGCGGTTTCCGCGGAATTATCTGCTGCCGCTCGAAGCGGGAAACCTGCTGCGGGCGTTGGGCAGGAACGACGAAGCCGAGGAACATTATCGCCGGGTATGGCAGAACGGGCGCGAGGGGAAGTACGGCAGTCTGCATTACGAAATCGCGGCGATCGGACTGGGCGACCTGCTGCGCAGCGAGAAAAAATATCAGGCGGCGGCGGCAGCTTACGAGCTGATGAGCGAGGTCGGCGGCGCCGATCCGGAATTACTGCAGAAAGCGGGCCTGGGAGCCGGCGAAATGTACGACCAGCTCCAGAAGCGCGACTTGGCGGTGCAGAAGTACGAGGCGGTGGTGGCCGTGGATTCCGGTGATGCCGAAGCCGACCAGGCGCGGAAGAGAATCAAAGACGCGTACCGGGAGTGAGGGGCAGGCTGTTAGAGCGTGTTTCATAAACACCTCTTAGGTCCAAAGGCGCGGCCGGCAGCAACCCTATCGCAATGGCCACTACGAGCGCGATTTCGTGACCCGCTTCGGCACCATCCGGCTGCGCATCGCGCGCACCCGCGGGAAAAGTTTCCTGCCACGCGGCATCGCGCGTTTTCAGCGGCGGGCGGACGAGGTGGCGATGCTGATCCGAGAGGCGTTTTTACGCGGCATCTCGACCCGTCAGGTGGGGCGGGTGGTGACGCTGTTGACGGGCGAGGTGGTAAGCGCGACCGCGGTGTCGCAGTTGACGCGCGATCTGGATGGGGCGGTGCGTGCGTTTCATCAGGCCCGGCTCAGCGACGACTATGCGTATTTGTTTCTGGACGGAGTAAGTCTGCGGGTGCGGCGTCCGGCGGGGCGCAAGCGGGTGCAGATGCTGGTGGCCTACGGGGTGCGGCGCGACGGACCCGTCCCATGGTGTGCTTTGTGAACGTAGAAAGTGTGGACCGCATCATCTACTCCATCTTCCAGAGATTCAACCTGGAATGGAAAACCCGCACCCTCTCCGTATTTACACAAGCAGCTTGACATCCGCTGCTGTAGAAAGCTTGACAACGGCAGCACAAAGGTCTAAGATAGATATTATATAAGCGTCTTATTGTTAGTCCTTAATTATTTCCGATTCCTATTTGTCATTCTTTCATATCCTCCTAATTAAATTAGCTTGTGTAAGGACCGTCGCCGCTTCGATTGCTGCGAGGCGAAGCCGAGTCGCGAGAGCATAGATACTCTGGCGATCGGGCTGGCAAAGAGACGGGAAGGCATGTTGAGAAACAGCGCCTGGTTTTCGGCGACGAATGGCAAGTGGGAAAACAGGGAGCCGGCTTACATCTCGCCTCCTTTCTGTTGGTAAGATCGTTATTTTATTAGATCGATAGCACAGAGAGGAATCATGAAAAACATTAAGTTTGTTGTGAAAGTGGTCCGCGACGGCGGTCAGACTGCGCACTACGTGCAGCGGATCGATCGGCTGCCCATCCAGACGACAACTAACCGCAAGCTGGCCCTGGTGATGGGGAGATATACAGCGGAAGACGCGGTCAAATCCATGCAAAGTCCCCGTTGCAGCCCAGAGTTAGTATCTGTGCGGGTTAGTGCCTAGCAGCCCGCGGAAAAACTCGGCTTTGCGCTTGCTTTTGGGTGGCGCAGCGGTTCACCGCTGCGATAACTGTTTTGTTTTCAGAGTCGGCTTTAGCCGCTGAGGTCGGACTGCGGCCCCGAAGACACTTTTTCCGCAGCCTGCTAGGAATTAAGGTCTCAGGTCCGAGGGTCTGGCCGCACCCTCGAATGGAGATGCGGCAATCCGCTAAACGCGGCGGGCCAGGGCTTAGGCCGCGCGCGGTCCCAGGGACGAAATATGCAAAAACGCGAATGTTCGAAGTGCGGTGGCGAGTTGGTTCTGGCGGTGTGCGCGAGCCAACCTCATGCCAGTCCCGATGGGCCAACCGTAACGCTCAACTCATTTACCAACTGGAGGTGCGGCACCTGCGGCTGCGCCTTTACCGCCGCGCAACTGCGCGAAGATAAGCGGGGACGGTCAAGAACAGCCCTGCACGCGTGAGGGTTTAGCCGGCCACAACTTTAGCTGGACATACCTATGCCCGGCCACTTTCATTACCTTCCTTGCGCCCGGAAAGCGCATGCCGCAGCGGTTACAACCGGCGCTGGAGTGTGTCTCATAAATGCCTTGCGGGCCACCCTCAGCAGCTAAAGAACCTCTGATCAAGTGTGGCGCGGGCGCCCTCGCCCGCGAAAAGCCGCATCTTCACAATGCTCCTGGGGAAACGAGATACTTGTTCAGAGCTTCCCTAAAGCACGCATTTCTCTTGGTCCTAAACGGCACTCTTCGGCTCTGCTCAGGGCAGGCTCTGTAGCCGTGCCCTGCCCAAACCCGCTTTATGAAACATGCGCTAATCGGGCAGGCAAGAGATGGGTGGCCATTGCCGCCGGGGCCGCGATGCGACCACGGACATTTTTGACTTGCATCACTTGACTATAGACTAGTAAGATAGTAGAGTTAATAGTGTATGAGGCGCGGGAAGCCCGCTCCCCGCTCCGCCAAATCTAAATATCGAGAGAATCGAACCTGCGGGGCTGAGAATCCAAAATCCATGAAGATCGCAAACGATGTGACGGAACTGATTGGCCACACGCCGCTGGTGCGGCTGAACCGGGTGACGCAGGGCGCGGTTGCCGAGGTGGTGGCGAAACTGGAAAGCCAGAATCCCCTGGCCAGCGTGAAGGACCGCATCGGGGTGAGCATGATTGCCGATGCCGAGCGCGCGGGGCGCATTCAGCCCGGCAAAACGGTCCTGATCGAGCCGACCAGCGGCAACACCGGCATCGCCCTGGCTTTCGTGGCAGCGGTGAAAGGCTACAAGATCATCCTTACCATGCCCGAGACCATGAGCCTGGAGCGGCGCGTGCTTCTGCTGGCCCTGGGCGCCGAGATCGTGCTTACGCCGGGTCCGCGCGGCATGAAGGGAGCGATCCTGAAAGCCGAGGAATTGCTGAAGAGCACGCCAAACGCCTTCACGCTCCAGCAGTTTGATAATCCGGCAAATCCGAAAATTCACTTCGAAACCACCGGCCCCGAGATTTGGGAAGACACCGGCGGCCGCGTCGATTTTCTGGTCGCGGGCGTTGGCACGGGCGGGACCATTACCGGCATTTCCGAATACATCAAGCCCCGGAAGCCCTCGTTCAAGGCGGTGGCCGTGGAACCGGTCGATAGCGCCGTGCTTTCCGGAGGAGCGCCCGGGCCGCACAAGATCCAGGGAATCGGCGCCGGTTTCGTTCCCAGCATCCTGCACCGGGATTACATTGACGAGGTCATCGCGGTCAGCAACGACGACTCCATCAACATGGCGCGGCGTCTTCCGCTCGAAGAAGGCCTGCTGGTTGGGATCTCTTCGGGAGCGGCGGTGGTTGCGGCGTTGCAGCTAGCGCGCCGTCCCGAGAATGCCGGGAAATTGATTGTTGTGATTCTGCCGTCGTTCGGCGAGCGCTACCTAAGCAGCGTCCTTTTCGAAGGACTCCGGAACCAGGCGTTACAGATTCCGACAGCGCAAGTTCCAGACTGATCAATATCTATGCCACACTTTCTATCGCTAATTCGCGAGGATGTATCAACGGTGCTGGAGCGCGACCCGGCGGCGAAGTCGCGCCTGGAAGTTTATCTCTGCTACTCCGGCCTGCACGCGGTGTGGTTCTATCGCATGAACCACTGGCTGTGGAACCACGGCTTTCTTCTGCTGGCGCGCTGGTTGTCGCAGACCGCGCGCTTTCTCACCGGCACAGAAATCCATCCCGGAGCGCAGATCGGCCACAGGTTGTTCATCGATCATGGCATGGGCGTGGTCATTGGCGAGACCGCCATTGTCGGCGATGACGTCACGCTCTACCAGGGTGTGACGCTTGGTGGAACGGGCAAGGAGCGCGGGAAGCGGCATCCGACGCTTCTCGACAACGTGGTGGTCGGCGGAGGCGCGAAACTCCTCGGCAACATCACGGTGGGGCGCAATTGCCGGATTGGCGCGGGATCGGTGGTGTTGCGCAATGTGCCCGATGATTCCACCGTGGTGGGCGTGCCGGGACACATCGTTCTTCGCGAAGGCAAGCGCGTAGTCATCACCGATCCCAAGCTGATCAACGACCCGCTTTCCGAGGCCTTGGCCGCCGTCGCCTCCGAGGTGAACCGGCTGGCGGAACGAGTGCATCGGTTGGAAGGCGAGGGTGGAAGTGAGCCGGTTAGCGCGTCGCTGCAACGCATCATCGCGGATAGCGATTACCAGATCTAGCGGCGCCAGATTTTGTCATCCCCACCCTGAGCGCAGCCGCCCGTTGTGGATGCCGCGGGTAGTGCGGCCGGAGGATGCGGCATTTTACATGAAGAAAACCTAAGCCTACGGCCCGACGTTGTAAAATAACAGGATGCCGTTACAGACGGGAAATCCAAATTTTGGCAAGAAGCGCACGCCTCCTCCGGACGAGACTTTGCAAGAAGCGGCCTATCTGAAAGTGCTGGGAGAAAAACAGAAGGTCGTGAGCCTGAAGCTGGCCGACGGCGAAGTGGTCCGCGGCTGGATTGAGTACTACGACAAGAACATGGTGCGCGTGACGCGCGCGGATGGGCCGAATCTGTTCATCTTCAAGCACGAGATTGTGTATATCGCGGAAGATGGGAAGAAGAAGTAGACAATAAATCGGTTCTCGGTTCTCAGTTCCCAGTTCTCAGTAGCTGGCTGTCAATCCTGAACATGAAAGTCTAGCAGGCTGCGGAAAAACTCTGATTCGGATGGGTTTGGGGAAGGGCACGAGTTTACTCGTGCCGTAAATCGTTGAAAATGTGTTCGCGCTTTAGCGCCTGAGGTGAACCTTTTGCGCCGTAGAGGACTTTTTCCGCAACCTGCTGGATGGTTTGGGTAGGGCACGGCTTCAGCCGTGCCGTTCAGGGCCTATAAAAATGCGGGCTTTAGCCCCTGAGGGCCGGACAACCTGATCGGAAGACCATCTATGAAACCGGCTCGAATTCCGAAAACGAAAGCCCAAGAGTCCCATGACATCCCATCCATCCTTGATCTGATTTCTCCGATGCAGGCCATGGCTCGCGAAGCGGGCAGCCTGCTGCATGGAGTACTTCCGGCAGCATGTGAAGATTGAATATAAGGGCGACGTGGATCTGGTCACGGTGGCCGATCGAAAGTCGGAAGCGCTGATTCTGGAGCGGATTCGCCGCCAGTTTCCAACTCATGACGTGATGGGTGAAGAGGGATCGCGCGTCGAAACCGGCAGCGAGTACAAGTGGTATGTCGATCCGCTCGATGGCACTACGAATTTTGCCCACGGCTTTCCGGTGTTTTGCGTTTCGCTGGCGGTGGAGCACCGGGGACAGCGCATCGCGGGAGTGGTTTACGATCCGACGCGCGACGAGATGTTCTCCGCCGAACTGGGTAGCGGCGCGCGGCTGAACGGCGAAGCGATCCACGTGTCGGCGACGGCGAATCTGGCAGAGTGCCTGGTCGCCACCGGTTTCCCCAGCCACAAGCGGCATAAGAACCCGAATATTTATTTCTATCACCAGATCACATTGCGCACGCACGGCGTGAGGCGGGCGGGCTCGGCGGCGCTCGATCTGTGCAATGTCGCGTCGGGCCGGTTTGACGGCTTCTGGGAATTCAATCTCAATCCATGGGACACGGCGGCGGGCGTGTTGATGGTCGAAGAGGCCGGCGGCAAGGTCACGGATTTTTCCGGCGGCGAATTCCAGATCGCCAGCCGCGAGACGCTGGCGTCGAATGGGCTGGTGCACGGCGCGCTCTTGCACGAATTCGAGGAGATCTTCGCAGGCCGGGGGTTGGGAGAATTGCCCAGCCCGGTTGCTACGCGAAGGATCGAAAGCATGAGGACCGAAAATAATAAGCAAGCCATTTCATGTAGAGACGCGGCTTGCCGCGTCTCGGCATTGCCACGCTGTTGGAGACGGGGCAAGCCCCGTCTCCACAGGAGGCACCACCCGCCGCCCAGTAAATCGTCACATCCGGCGTGTTCACACGTCACTGCATCGGCGCCCATGGTGTGAGATTAGTATTCCGTTATGGCTCTGGCGATGAAGGCAACGCCCGCCCGAGGAGAGCGGTTCCGGCTCTGAAGTCATGGCAATGGAGGACTTCACTGACCACGCAACGGTCGGCGGCTGATAGCCAGTCCAAAACAACCGCACTTTCGTCATCGCTGAAGCGATGCCCCGATGCGAAGCACATACCGATGGCGATGTACAACGTACGCTAGAGTACATTCAAACGAACGCTCTCAAACATTAAGCGCCAGGGGAACCCTCGTCCCTGGCGTTGCCGATTTTTCCCATCAGCCGAGCACCTAGCAAAGCGGCGCTTTGCGGAATCGCGAAACAATCATCATGAAAATTTTGCTCTATAACCCCGACAACGGCGTCACTCGTAATTTCATGCCGCATCTCTGGATGTTTCTGCTGCAGGCGCTCACCCCGCCGGGCCATGAGGTGTTGCTGGTGGATGGCAACGCCCAGCCCATGGATGAAGCGGGGATCGCGCAATTCGTGCGCGACAACAATATTGATCTGGTCGGCATCGGCGCCATGACCCGAATGATTGCCAAGGCGTATCGCATGGCGGATGCGGTCCGGGCCACGGGAGTTCCCGTGGTGATGGGCGGACCTCACGTGACGGAGATGGCCGACGAGGCGCTCGGTCGCGATGGCGGACCGCGCCACGCCGACGCCGTTGCCCTCGGTGAAGCCGATGCGACTTGGCCGCTGATTGTTGCGGATGCCGCGCGTGGCCAGCTTAAGGAGGTTTACACGCCGGTGGATGCTTTTGGCCAGGAGAGCAAGCCGTCGCTGAAGGAATACCCGGTGATTCCGTGGCAGTCGATCGATCTCGGCCAGTTCAATCTGGTGCCGAAGGCCGCGAGCGCCTTGCTCCAGAAAATCGCGGAAGGCTGGGGAACATTTCGCATCATTCCGGTCGAATCCGGGCGAGGCTGTCCTTATGGCTGCGAGTTCTGCACCGTGACTGGATTTTTCGGAGACTCGATTCGTTTTCGCACCAATGAGAGCGTGGTGAATGAACTGCTTCGGTTGAAGGCCCGCGCCCGCAGCGAGAAGGGGCAGATGGCGGTTTTTTTCATCGACGATAATTTCTCCATCAACGTCAAGCGCACGAAGTCGCTGTTGCGCGACATCATTGCCGCCGGCGCGCAGGTGCATTGGGTGGCGCAGATCAGCGCCAATTTGTTGCGCGACGAAGAACTTGTCGACCTGATCGCGGATTCTGGCGGCAAGTGGATCTTTATCGGCATGGAGTCCATCGACCCGGCCAATCTGAAAGACGTGAACAAAGGATTCAACAAGCCGGGCGAGTATGCGGCGGTGCTGGAGCGGCTGGCGGCGCGCAATGTGTACGCCATCACGTCGTTTATTTTTGGCATGGACAATGACACCGTCGGAGTCGCCGATCGGACTCTCGAACAAGTTCGCACCTGGCCCCCGGGTCTGCCGATCTTCGGCCTGCTGACGCCTCTGCCCGCAACGCCGCTCTACAAGCGGCTGGAGACGGCCGGCCGCCTGACGCGGCCCAAACACTGGCAGGACTTCATTCCGTTCTCCATGGCCCACACGCCGTTGAAGATGACCATCGAAGAAGCTCACGCCGAAGTGAATCGGGGATGGGGCGAGTCTTATAGTCCGGAGGCGCTGGCGGCAGCGGTCGAGTCGCTGAACGATCAGCCGCTCGGTTATCGCATCAACATCTTCCTTGCGCGCATTTGTTTCCGCGGCATCTATTTCCCCATGATGGGGAAAATGGCGTGGCTGAAGGTGATCGCGCAAAATCGGCGAACCATTTTCAAGCTCGTAAGGGAAGGGTTCAAGCCCGGCGCCTGGCGCGGCGCGCCGGCGAGGATTCCCGCTATCCCCGTGCCGCCGGTCGAGGCGGGCAAGCCGTTTACGCAACCAGCCGAGGGGTGAACGAAACTGGCGCGCAATTGGGCTCTCCGTCGAGTTGAAAGTTGCTCCCGCGCTCTTTCTGACCCTAAAACCTGCCGCCGAGCGCTGCTGCCTGTACCGACGGCCGCGTTCTTGCTAATAATTGTGAGTTCCATCACACTCCCTGTGCCCGAGGAGCATGGGATTCTATGGCCTACGTAATCGCCGAACCCTGCATCGGAACCAAAGACACCGCCTGTGTGGACGCTTGTCCGGTGGATTGCATTCATCCCAAGAAGGACTCCGACAAGTTCGCGACGGAAGAGATGCTCTATATCGATCCCGTGGAATGCATCGACTGCGGCGCCTGCGTCCCGGTGTGCCCGGTCTCGGCCATCTTCGCCCTCGACGACCTGCCGGAAAAGTGGAAAGAGTACACCGAGCGCAACGCGAAGTATTTCGGGCGGTAGAGGAGCTGCGAGCATCAGCGTCAGCTGTGAGCCACGAGCAATCAAGTTATCGATTCACAGTGTTTGCGGCAAATTCGCTGTGTGCGCTTTGATTGCTCGTAGCTCGAAGCTCGTAGCTCGCGGCTCTGAACTTTGCGACGGCTGAGCTGCCTCCATTACAATCATCGATTGACCTGTTAACCTTCCATGGCGCTGAAGGAGTCGGAAGCGATCGTTCTGCGCGCGTATCCGTTGCGCGAGTCGGACTTGCTGGTTACGCTCTTTACCCGCCTGGAAGGCAAGGTGAAAGGCGTGGCGCGCGCGGCCATGAAGTCCAGACGCCGCTTCGGCGGCGCGCTGGAGCCGCTCACCTATGTGCGGGCGTTTTACGACGACCGCGAAGGGCAGGAGCTGGCGCGGCTCGATTCCTGCGAAGTGATCGAATCGCCGCTGTCGAGCGAGGTCGGTTATACGCGGGCGGTGGCCCTGGCGCACGTCGCCGAGTTGCTCGACGAGTTGATGCCCGACGGCGAGCGGAGCGACGCGGTTTTCCGGCTGAGTCTGGCGGTCTTGCAGCAGTTGCGCGGCCCGGTGTTGTGGATGCCGCTCACCTACTTTGAGCTGTGGATGACGCGGCTCATGGGGTTTCTGCCGGAGTTCTCGGAGTGCGTGGTCTGCGGACGCACGCTCGACGGCAGCCGGGCGTTCTACCACGCGCTCGCCGACGGATTGGTTTGCATCGACGATAAGCGCGTGGCGTCGTCGGAACTGTCGCCGGAATCGAGAAAGATCGCGGCCCAGATGCTGCGTTCTCGGGTTGGCGAGTTTTCTGAAATCGCCTGGCCGAAAGCGGTGTGTGCGGATTTGCGGAAATTTCTGATCCAGATTCTGGAACGCCACATCGAGAAGAAGTTGGTGACGGCGGCAATGCTGGAGAAGATCATCGCGTAGTAAGCCTGAAAGAAGAAACCATGAAGCTACTCTTTTGTCCCGAATGCAAGTTTCTCGTCCGCTTGACGCGCAAGCATTCAAGATCGTGCGAGTGTGGCAAGGTCAAAGGACAATATCGCGACAAGAGGCATGCCATCGTTTCAGTTCCAAAGCAAGCCGTCAGCGTAGCCATCGACAACGATTCTTGGGAGGAAGCAATAAGGAAAATGCGACGGTTGGAGAAACGTCGACCCAACTCCGACCGCGAAGCCTATCGCAAATCTTCGCGTCTTATTGCGTGGGTACGCCCCAATGATGGGCCAGGTAACCCTCATACATATAATACGAACAGAACCATCAAGAAGGGCGCTGGCCGTAGCTCATGAATACACGTAAAAAGCACTTGGCGCCGACCTTCCAGGAACTCATCCTCACGCTGCAAACTTTCTTTGCCGAACGTGGAGCGGTCATCCAGCAGCCCTACGACGTTGAGGTGGGCGCGGGAACCATGGCTCCGGAAACCTTTCTGCGCGTGCTGGGGCCGAATCCTTATAAGGTTGCTTATGTGCAGCCTTCGCGGCGTCCGGCCGATGGGCGTTACGGGGAGAATCCCAACCGCTTGTTCAAGCACCTGCAGTTGCAGGCGATCCTGAAGCCGCCGCCGGAAAATGTGCAGGAGCTTTACCTCGAATCGCTCAGCGCAATTGGCATTGATCTGCGCCAGCATGACATCAAGTTTGAAGAAGATAACTGGGAGTCTCCGACGCTGGGCGCGTGGGGAATCGGATGGCAGGTTATGCTCGACGGCCTTGAGGTCACGCAGTTCACTTACTTTCAGCAATGCGGCGGCGTGGATCTCGATCCTATCTCGGTAGAACTCACTTACGGTTTGGAGCGGCTCTGCGCTTTTCTGCAGGACGTGGATTCGATTTACGACATCGTGTGGGCGCGCGACCCCGATACGGGCAGGGAAGTGAAGTATGGAGACGTGCGCCTGGCCGACGAACAACAGTTCTCCGTGTACAACTTCGAAGCGGCGGATGTCGAGAAAACGTGGAAGCATTTCGAACTGTGCGAGGCGGAATGCAAGGCACTGATCGAGCGCTACGCTGCGTTAAGCGCCGCGTTAACCAAGGATAAAGGCAAAGGCGACGGCGATGGCAATGACATCGATATCGCCCGCGAGAAGTCGCGCTTTCCCTTGCTCGGCGCTTACGATCTTTGCCTGAAATGCTCGCATTACTTCAACATCCTCGATGCCCGCGGAGCGATTTCGGTGACCGAGCGCGTCGGAGTGATTGCGCGCGTGCGGACGCTGGCCGTTGGCATCGCCAAGTCCTGGATGGATCAGCAATATCCCGGAAGAATGCGTGCTTTACCACAGGGAACATAGAAATTCACGGGGGTTGCTCGCTCGTAGCTCGCGGCTCGAAGCTCGCAGCTCACTAGTATCCCGGCAGGATGAGTGCTTTACCACGGGGGACGCAGAGATCCACGGGGGAATGATGGCTCGAAGCTCGTAGCCCGAAGCTCGCAGCTCCCTGTGATCCAGCTCACATCTACTTTTCTGTAGTTTTGAGACCATAGATTAGACTGCCCGATGCCTGATTTTCTACTCGAAATCGGATGCGAAGAAATCCCAGCGCGGATGATCGACGCCGCTTCGCTTGAACTGCGCGAGCGATTGAGCGCGTTGTTGCAGCGCGAGCGCCTCGAACCAGCCGGAGCGATTTCGCATCTCGACACGCCGCGCCGGTTGGCCGTTCTCGCTTCCGGCATTCCCGCCGCGCAGCCGGACATTACCGAGCGCGTGACCGGCCCCTCCGCGCAGGTCGCATACAAGGATGGGCAGCCGACACCGGCAGCGCACGCGTTTGCCAAGAAAGCCGGCGTCGATGTCGGCAAGCTCGAAAAAATCAGGCACTCCGAAGGGCGAATACCTGGCGGCCACGGTCACGCGAAAAGGCCGCGCCGCCGCCGAAATTCTCGCCGAGACTCTGCCCAAGGAAATCTCTGCGCTTTACTGGCCCAAGAACATGTACTGGCGCAAGCGCGGAGAAGTATTCGTTCGTCCGGTGCGCTGGCTGGTGGCGATGCTCGACGATCAGGTCGTGCCGATGGAATTGTTCGGCATCGCGGCGGGCAAGACTTCGCGCGGACATCGCATTATTGGCAGGGAAGCGGGCAGTTACGCGACAGCCGATCGCTCATCTCCAAGCCCAGCGCCTATGTCGAAGCGCTGCGCGGCGCAAAGGTTCTGGGCGCCGCCGAGCGCGAGCAGGCGATCCGCAAAGCGCTCGACGCGGCCACGCGCGCCATCCCCGGAGCGCGCTGGCGCGAAGACAAGCCGCTCGTTGCGACCGTCGTCAATCTGACGGAATTTCCCTCGGTCATTCTCGGCAGCTTCGATCCCGAGTTTCTCGATCTGCCCGAAGAAGTGCTGGTCACGGTGATGCGCGATCACCAGAAATATTTCGCCGTCGAAGATGCGAATGGGAAACTGCTGCCGCACTTCCTCGCGGTGCTCAACACGGCTGAGGACTCGGACGGGTTGATCCGCCACGGCAACGAACGGGTCTTGCGCGCCCGCTTCAGCGACGCCCGCTTTTTCTGGCGGACGGACCAGAAGCAGACCCTCCGCCAGCGCGTCGATTTGCTGCGCCACGTCACCTTCCAGAAAGATCTCGGCAGCTACTACGACAAGACGATGCGCGTGCAACACATGGCCAGTTGGCTGGCCGAGACGGTCAAACAGAGCGGCATGGCCATTCGGCCCGGCATCATCCACAAAGCCGCGCTGCTGGCCAAAACCGATCTGACCACGGAACTGGTCAAGGAATTCACCGAACTGCAGGGCATTGTCGGCGGCCTCTACGCCGCCGTGCAGCAACTCGACGAGCACTTGAAGCCCGACGTGCAGCGGGAGATCTCGCGGGCCATCTACGATCATTACAAGCCCGAGTCGATGGAGGACGACGTTCCGCGCACGGTGGAAGGCGCGGTGCTCTCCATCGCCGATAAGGCCGATTCGATTGCCGGAATGTTCGCGCTCGGCCTCATTCCCAGCGGATCGAAAGATCCGTTCGCGCTGCGCCGCCAGGCGAACGGCATTGTCAAGACGATTGCCGAGCATAAACTGCCGCTCCGTCTTTCCGAGATCATGGCCGATGCGCGCATTCGCTATAAGGGATCGGAAGCGGAGAAGAAATTCTCGAATGCCGCCTACGCCGAATCGGTGCGCGGCTTTTTCCGCGAGCGGCTGGAATTCTATTTGAAGGATGCGCGCGGCTTCGCGTATGACGTGGTGAACGCCGTGCTCGCGGTCGATCCGACGATGTGGTCGATGCCGCCGCTCGCGCCGAGGCCGTGAGCAAGGTGCGCGGCTCGGCCGATTTCGAATCGATTTCCGTTGCGTTCAAGCGGATCAAGAACATCCTGCGCCAGGCGGCGGAAAAGAATAAGCCGATTGCAGTACGCCTCGACCCGGCCGGCCTGCAGGAAGAATCGGAAAAGGAACTGGCCGCGCTGGTCCCGCAGACCGCGGCAATTGTCGAGAAGCTGCGTCCGGGCGTGCGACTATGAGGGGGCGCTGCTCGAAATCGCGAAGCTGCGCCCCGCCATCGACAAATTTTTCGACAAGGTCATGGTGATGGTGGACGACGACAATCTCCGCGCCAATCGCCTGGCCCTGTTGCAGACCGTGGTCAAGGAATTCTCCACGATCGCCGATTTTTCCGAGATCGTGACGGAAGGCAAGGAATCTTCGAAATAATAGAAAAGAGGACATAAATGGCAACGACGACTCTCCCCGATAGTGAAATCACCGAAAGCAAAACCCACCAGCACAAAATACGTGTACTTCTTCGGCGGCGGCAAGGCCGATGGCAATGGCAAGATGAAAGACGTTCTCGGCGGCAAAGGCGCTGGGCTGGCCGAAATGACCAACGCCGGCCTCCCCGTGCCTCCCGGCTTCACCATTCAGACCGAGGCCTGCCGCGAATACATGCGCCACAACGCGGTGTCGAAAGAAGTGGACCGCCAGATGGAAGAAGCGCTGGCCAAGCTCGAAAGCCTCAAGGGCCAGAAGCTCGGCAAGGGCGACAACCCGCTGCTGGTGAGCGTGCGTTCGGGCGCGAAGTTCTCCATGCCCGGCATGATGGACACGATCCTCAACCTCGGCCTCAACGACCAGAGCGTCGAGGCGCTCGCCAAGCGCACGAACAATCCGCGTTTCGCTTACGACTCCTATCGCCGGCTGATTCAGATGTTCGGCAACGTCGTGCTCGACATCGACAAATCGGTGTTCGAGGAAATCTTCGACGCCAAGAAGAAGCAGAAGAAAACGAAGTTCGACACCGGCCTCGACGCCAAGGCGCTGCAAGAGGTCATCGCGGAGTACAAGAAAGCGGTCAAAAAGCACGCCAAGCGCGACTTCCCGCAGGACGCGAACGAACAGCTCGTCATGGCGCGCGATGCCGTGTTCCGCTCCTGGCAGAACGATCGCGCCAAGCACTATCGCCGCATCAACAACATCGACGACATGCTCGGCACCGCCGTCAACGTGCAGGCCATGGTCTTCGGCAACCTGGGCGAGACCAGCGGCACCGGCGTCGGCTTCACGCGCAACCCCGCCAACGGGAACGAAGGAGTTCTACGGAGAATTCCTGCTCAACGCGCAGGGCGAAGACGTGGTTTCCGGCGTGCGCACTCCGGTTCCAATCCTCGAACTCGAAAAGATCATGCCCGATGTCTATAACCAGCTCCGCGAAATCACCACGCGCCTGGAAAAGCATTACAAAGACATGCAGGACTTTGAGTTCACCATTCAGGACCGCAAGCTCTACATGCTGCAAACGCGCAACGGCAAGCGCACCGGACTGGCCGCGGTCCGGGTGGCGTTGCAGATGGTGGAGGAAGGGCTCATCACCAAGGAAGAAGCCATCTTCCGCGTCGAGCCCAACCAGCTTTACGACTTCCTGGTTCCGCGTCTCGACGAAAAGGGAAGCAAGGTCGAGGTGCTGGCGAAGGGCTTGCCTGCTTCTCCGGGCGCGGCGGTGGGACAGATCGTTTTTTCCGCCGACGAAGCCGTCGAAAAGGTCGCAGCCGGAAAGAAAGTTCACGTCATTCTTGTGCGCGCCGAAACCACGCCCGAAGATATTCACGGCATGGAAGTCGCCAAGGGCATTCTGACCTCGCGCGGCGGCATGACCAGCCACGCCGCCGTGGTCACGCGCGGCATGGGCAAGTGCTGCGTGGCCGGCGCCGGCGACGTTGATGTGGATGAAAAAGCGCGCGAAATGCGCGTCAAGGGCCAGGTCTTCAAGGCCGGCGACTGGATTTCGCTCGACGGCACCTCCGGCCGCGTCATCAAGGGCAAGCTGAACACGCTCGATCCCTCGCCCGACGATCCCGAGCTGCAGAAATTCATGAGTTGGGCCGATCCCTACCGCACCATGAAAGTCCGCGCCAATGCCGACATTCCGCGCGACGCGATCCAGGCGCGGGCCTTCGGCGCCGAGGGCATCGGGCTCTGCCGCACCGAGCACATGTTCTTTGGCGAGGAGAAAATTCCCCACATGCGCGCCATGATTCTTGCCGACAACGAAAAGGACCGCCGCGCGGCGCTGAAAAAACTGCTGCCCATGCAGCGCAAGGATTTCGACGGCGTATTCCGGGCGATGGACGGACTCCCGGTCACCATTCGCACGCTCGATCCGCCGCTGCACGAGTTCCTGCCGCGCCGCGAAGATCTGATGGTCGACATCGCGACGCTCTCCATCATCGACGCCAAAGCAGAAGAAAGCGCTCGTGGCGAAATACCGCGACTACGGAGCGAAAGCGGTTGGCGATTTGAAAAAGCTGTTGCCCTCGCTCCTCAGCCGCGTCGAGCAGCTCCACGAATTCAACCCCATGCTCGGACATCGCGGTTGCCGTCTCGGAATCACCTATCCGGAGATTACCGAGATGCAGGCGCGCGCCATCTTCGAAGCGGCCGTCGCCGTCGCCAAGGACGGCGTCAAGGTCTATCCCGAAGTGATGATCCCGCTCACCGCCACGCTCAATGAAATGGCGAACCAGGCGGCGATCGTCAACCGGGTCGCGAAAGAAGTCTTCAAGGAAAAGGGACGCACGGTCGAGTACCTGGTCGGCACCATGATCGAGCTGCCGCGCGCCGCCCTGGTCGCCGATGAGATCGCCAAGGAAGCGCAGTTCTTCTCCTTCGGCACCAACGATCTCACGCAGACCACCTGGGGCTTCTCGCGCGACGACGTCAACAAGATCCTGCCCACCTACATTGCCGAGGGCATCATCAAGCAGGACCCATTTGCCGTTCTCGACCACGAAGGCGTAGGCCAGCTGGTCAAGATGGCGGTAGAAAAGGGACGCAAGACGCGTCCGAACCTGAAGGTTGGAATCTGCGGCGAACACGGCGGCGAACCATCGTCGGTCGAGTTCTGCTACCAGACCGGCCTCAACTACGTTTCCTGCTCGCCCTTCCGCGTGCTCACGGCGCGGCTGGCCGCGGCCCAGGCCGCAGCCGGCGAAAAGCTCCAGATCGACAGCGGACGAACAAAGTAAGCTGGACAGACTAAGTAAGACGAATAAAGTAAATTGAAAAAGGGCATCGGATCCAGTTCATCATGGGTTCGATGTCTTTTTTTTCGGGAGGACTTGTTTCCCAGGGGGGCTTATCTTTTTGGGAAACTTATTTTTCGGGAGGACTCGTGTTCGCGAACCCGGTGTCACAAAACACGCGCGAATCCAGCTCCGGAGGGGCGACCGACCTTAGCCCAGCGCTTCAGCGCTGGGTAAAGTGCTAAATAATGATACCAGTCCCGGAGGGACGATCGAGTCCTCACGCATATTTTTCAGCCTCCGAGGGATGCGGCCATGACATTCATCCAGTCGTAAAATTGTAGAGCAGTGCCTTTCAAAGTCGCTATGACAGCCATTATTGAGGATCGCACATTATAGTGACACTTCGGTGGGAAGGATACACGCGTCAAGAAAAAAATTGTCATTCCGAGCGCCCGGTTTTGGCGCGAGGAATCTGCAGTTTTGCCGCTCGGGATGACAATCCTGAAAATGTCACTATATTGTGCGAACCTCAGTAAGCTGGGAGGGAAAAAGCTGGGCCTTCTGATTAACTTTCACGTGCTTCGGTTGAAAGACGGTATCACGCGGCTGGTGAATGGATTTTGATTTTTCCTCTGCGTGGCAAAATCTTCAACCCAGAGGACGCAAAGAAATGCTCGCGGAGAACGCTGAAAAATTAAGTTCCATCGACAATTTGAACGTCGATCTCATTTCTGTTTTCCTTCGCGGCCTCTGCGTGAATTGTCTCCGCGTTCTCTGCGTTGATCTTTGTCTGTGTCACTGCACTCTCTGCAGCCGCGCGATCAGCTTCTGCGCCAGGTTCTCCTCCGACTCGGACCACAGCCGCAGCCCCGTTGTCCCCGCATTCTTTTCCACCTGCGTGGTGAACTCCACCAGCTTGTGTACGTTGCTGCGAACATTCCGTTCCGCTTCGGACGTGAACTCGACCTCTTCATGCAGGAAGGGCGTGTCCAACCCGAAATCGATTTGAATGTGGCCGGTATTCCCCGCGGTTTGCTCTTCAAATTCCATCCCATGCGCAATCAGACGCAGCAGCGACGGTTCGAGCGCCCATTTCTCACCGTCCTTCGGCGGCGTCCACAGGTCCCAATAAGCCTCGAAAACGTAGGCATAATCGTCGTGCAGAAGTTCCGCGGCCACTTCCGCCGCATCTTCCGGTGTGACGCCAGGGTGGAAGCGGCGCTCCAGAATGGCCGGTTCACTCCACGAGACTGGCTGGATCGAGCAGTAGGTCACCCCGCTCCGCGCCGCGGAAAACGGAATTTGCCGGAGTACGGCGACCGTTCGCGGCAGAATCTCGGGCTCATCGAAGCTGGAAAACCACAGGCTCAAATAAAGCGAATCGCCCATGGACATATTCTAAAACGAAAGCGGGTCCGGTCCGGTGCAGGATGGTCGAGCCTTTCGCCGCATGGATTTCCGCCGCCGCCGGAAAAGCACCGTCCAAAAAGCGTTTTGACGCGGGAAAAACGCCCTGTTACTATGAAACCTGCGTCCAACAATCTCACCAGAAGCGTCCCCGTCGTCTAGCCTGGCCTAGGACATCGCCCTTTCACGGCGGTAACACGGGTTCAAATCCCGTCGGGGACGCCAACTTTATCAACCACTTGCGGATTTACCTGTTTTGGCGCACTACGGGTTACGCTACGGTTAAGCTGCTGGATCACTCCACGATGGGCATTACGCTTCTCTTCCGACATCGCTTCGTCGTAGACATTCATCGTGATTGAGTACGAGGCATGCCGCAACAGGCCTTGCACTACTTTGGGGTTGTTGTTGTTCTGGCGCAGCAGGGTCGTGTAGGAGTGGCGTAATGTGTGCCATCCTTTAATTTCGATCCCGGTTTTCGCGGCGACTGGCTTGATGTGATGCTGCATGATCCGACTCATCCAGTACGGTTGCTTGCCTCTCATCTTTGTACTGGCAAAGACGTAGTCGCTGTCTTGGGCATAAGGAGTCTCCCGACGCCAAGCCAGTAATTCTTCGATCAGCACATCATCCAGTGGGATGCTCTTTTTCGAAGCCTCCGTCTTGACCTTGCCGATGCGCTGTTTCACTATCGAGCGCTTTGGGATCAAAACCTTGTCGTCGAAACGGATGTCTTCCCATCGGACACCGCTCAGTTCACCCCTCCGCAGTCCGGTTCCGAAATCCAACAACACCATCACTCGCTCTCGTTGCTTCAGCTCACCGTATATAAGTTGGGAAAGCTGATCAACGCTGAGGCGGATGGGTGTTGCCTGGCGCACGCCGCTTTGTCGAACAGACGTAATCGGATTACGGTCTGTCCATTCATAACGGATTGCGTGCTCGTATAGAAGATGCATCAGGTCCCTGATCTTCTTTTTAGAACCATCGGCTAGAGCGGTGCCATCGTCTTTCTTTAAGCTCGACAGCCAACTCTCTACGGCCACGGCCTTGACTTGGTCCAAGGCTTGGTCTTCCCATCGCGGTTTGACCCACTTCCGGAGATAACCGCGGTAGTTGTCCCGAGTGGAGAAGGCCCTACGTTCGTTCGGGTCCTCGTCCGTCCCTGGGCATTCCGTATCCAGCCAGTGATCGACGAGTTCCTTCAGAGTACGCGGCCCCGCTTCGATCGGTCGGCCCAGGCCGAGGCGTTCTGCTTCTTGCTGTGCCGCGGCATCAGACTTGAACCGACTGGCCAAACCAAGGGTCTTCCAACGCTCGCGAGACTTGCCGTCCTGGCCAGTCTCGTACCACCGCCAGATGACTACTTTCTTTCCGTTCTTGCGTTTAACTACACTTGGAAATCCTGTGCTAGTGTGCCTCTTTCTCACGTCTTACCGTCCTTTCCGAAAGAGGCGGACGACGAACGGAGTTTATCCTCCCCTGCATCCACTCGTCCAGTTCGCCGAGTTTGAAGCGCCAGGTCTTCCTGCTGCCGTCCCCCCACGGGTAGGCAGGGATTTTCTCAAGGCGAGCCCATTCATTAAGCGTCTTGACGGCGACGGACAAATAGGAAGCTGCTCGCTTGACGTCCACGTACGGTTCTGGTGCCGTTGAAAGAGAAATGGCCGGATTGGCCGGACCGGGCTGGGTCGACATGGGGTCCTCATCTCGGCGGAGTTTCGCACTGCCAGTGAAGCGGCCAGAAGAGCCACCGACCTAAAGCATTGCATCCGCGAATTTCTATTTAAGCGGAAAGCAGATATTGGTCAAACGGGCTTACTCGGTGTTGTTCTGCTATTTTTCGAAGCGTGTGATTCGTGTTGAGTAACCTCTTGCTGCGTCATCGTTTACCCCTTTGCGTCAACAGCCGCCACTGTCACTTTGATTGGGCCACGCTCCGGCCTGTTAAACAGGAAGTGGGAGATCCACGCAGCCGTCCGGTGCTCCTCCTAACTACTTTGAACCACGTTGGTTATGGGAGGTCGGCACACCAATAGATGGAAGCTGCTGTTGCGGAGCCGATCGAGTCACCACCCGTGGCGTTCTCAGCTGAAAACCCCACGCGAACCCCACGTGATGATCTACTCCGTTTGACGAATTCCGATCATTACGGTAAACAGCGGGTTGGGGTGCGACATGAAGATTGAAAAAGGTATCGCCGTTTCGCGGACGACTGACGAGGCAAAGACAAACATAATTGCGAGCATCGAGTTCGCGGTCCGCGCCTCGTTGCGCGAAGAATACGCTGATTCAGACTTCGTCCATTCCATTTTGGGCAGGGTTTCCGCCAAGTCTGACGACCTTGAAGAAGGGGAGGACGCTGGTTACATAAAGGCGTCGTTAGTGCAATTCGGTGAAGCCATGGACCATGGCATTAGCACTGATAGGCTAGGAGACGGCATCGAGGGAAGCATTGCGGAATACTGGGAACTCCTGTTCGACTTGGAAACCGGTTACTGGAGAGAAGAAATACAAGATGAATATGAGGCTTCCGGATGTGACCTGCTAATCATCGACTGCGTGGAGATCCGTCCGAGATGGCGGGGGGTGGGGGTCGGCCCGGCTGCCGTCGACAGGACTATCGACATCTTCGGTCCTGGTTGTGGGCTGGTAGCGTGCAAACCTTGGCCGCTGCAATTTACTCCTGCCTTCGCCCGCGATCAGAAAGCATTGAAAAGATTGAGAGCACCCGGCGTTGGACGGGATGAGGCCGTGCACAAGCTGAGGGCGTACTGGTCTCGGCTCGGCTTCTGGCCGCTCGGTGAGACCGGGATTCATGTCCTGGGTATGGTCCAAAGAGGATCAGATGGATCACGTAAGAAATCCGAAACACTCGCTGCCGCACCCTCTGACTTGGCCGGCAGACGAGTCTGTTAGAACGCTGCCCTGTCACCGACTCCCAGCATGGTTTCCCCGACTGAGCGCCCTGCACGATACACCTTTAGCGAGAGGTCATTCTCGCTAGCTCACGACCACTCACCACCCATGGGCATAATTAGTTAGAACGCCTGCCTGTCACGCAGGAGGCCGCGGGTTCGAGTCCCGTCGCTCCCGCCCTCTCTTGTCCAAACGTTGTTTAAGGCCTCGCTCAATAAGCAATGTCATCGCCTCGGCAACGCGAGATTCCGGCACGCTTTGGTCGTCTGCCCCGACCAGGTAGCGTTCGAGAAGGCTAACGAAGTCGAACGAGTTTGGTGTGTTCCGTTCCTAATGCAGCCACGGAAT
Organism: uncultured Acidobacteriaceae bacterium; assembly: GCA_963772155.1. Lineage (GTDB taxonomy): Bacteria > Acidobacteriota > Terriglobia > Terriglobales > Acidobacteriaceae > Acidiflorens. The sequence continues at coordinate 214,850 of CAVYVX010000010.1, forward strand.
CGCCTTGCTCGTCCAGACGCTGGAGGGATAGGTGCTTCGAAGGTCCTCTGCGACTTTGCCTAGAACAGCGTGATCGTGGCTCGCGCTGTACTGCGACACAGCCCGCCAGTACATCGCCTCCGCAGCAAAGTGCCTGTTTCCGAAGCGAGTGACCACATCGCCATACCACCGTTCCGCATCGGCGTATTTCTTCCGAACGAAAGCCATGCGACCCAGACCATTCATCAGAGCGGCCGTGAAATCGCCATTTGGCAGATAGCCTTCCAGTCGTACACGCTCCTTCCCATCGCTGTCGAGCAGGAGCACCGTTGGAGTCCAGACCGCATCGAAGCGGTGGAACCAAGCCGGGTGTTCCTTTATGTGAGCTTCGAGGGGAAAGAAGTTCTCATGAATGAAATCGGCAGTCTTCTGATCTGCATATGACTCGGCATCCAGCCGAGCACATGCCCCTCAAGCCGGAGCTGCACTGAAATCCACCAAGATCGGGCGAAATTGCTCCTTTGCTGCGGCGAGGGTCTGATCAATATCTTTGCTCCAGTTGACGGCCATCATTCGCCTCCTTCATGTTGCCACGAATCAAACTTGTAGCTTGTGCGTCGAAGATCATTCGGCCCTTTGCAAGCCCTGCAAGAAGGCCCTCGTGAGCCAGTCTCGATTGCGCTCAGGGCACCTTGGCAGCGATCGCGCGAACAAAAATAACCAGAAGGGCGCCCGACACAACGTAACAAAACGCGACGATGAGTTTGTCTTTCATTTCAAAAACCCCGCTCCGGTGCCTGCTGTTTCGATCCTTTCTTTGGATCACACGGCTTGAGACAAAAGAGCACGAGAATTGCCAAGACTTCCGCTTTTACTCGGCTGCCGACGTTTCGAATAGGCGTGCGGTAACAGCGCCAAAAATCAATCCGCCGATATGCGCCAAATACGCGACGCCGCCGGTCTTGGTCATGTCGGTGACGCTTGCGACAGCCCCGAGATTGACCAATTGCGTAAGGAACCAGAACCCAATCATCAGAGCTGCAGGGATGAATGTGACGCGGACAAACCAGCCAAAAAACAAGACTGACTTGATCCGATCCCCAGGATAGGTGACCAGAAATGCGCCCATCACCGCCGCAATCGCGCCGCTGGCGCCGAGGCTGGGCATCGTTGAATGTGGAGTCGCCGCGATCTGGCAAAGACTAGCTACGAATCCGCCGGAAAGATAAAAGATCAGGTAGCGCAGAGAGCCCATGGCCTCTTCGATCTCGGGCCCGAACGCCCACAGAAAGACCATGTTGCCGATGATGTGCGACCAACTGGCATGCATAAACATGGACCTCAACAAGTTGATCCAGTGGTGCCCGGATGTTATGTCAGCAGGAATGGCGGACCAGCGCATCACGAAGGCGTCGCCTCCTGCCAGTTCGAGCGCGAATACGATTACGTTGATGACGATGATGAAAACCGTAGCCGCTGGAAAGCGGCTGGTTTGTCGAGAGGCATCCGAAAGTGGAATCAGTCCACCCATAGCTAGTGCTCCTTTTTCAACAGGTGAGAACAAGCAAGTTAGTACCCATCCTCCTGCTTTGAAGAGGGGCGCAGAGCATCCCCGTTATTCCTCGCATGCTCCGAGGACATCTTCCTTATTGGCGCCGTCGCCATGCGCCGTCGACAAGCAACTCTGTAGACGCTATTCCGCCACAGTGACGATGATTCAGGGAGCACGTTTGCCTCTCGGCTGCGTTGCCCATTCTCAAATAACGCCGAAAGCCAAAGCGATTCAACATCTTCGCGCTTCCTATAATTTCTGAAGCCATGCTGGATGGACTGGCGCGGTACATGCTCTGTCGAAGTGGACGCCGTGTATTAGCAATTTCGGAAGCGGCGTGAAGTTCACTACAAAGGAGAAGAAATATGTCGAACAATTTTCTAGTACAAAATCCCCTTGCTGCGGGCGTCAATGAGATCCGCAGCCAATGGGGTCGGTTTACGGCCTTAGGGATCGTATTCATGACCTTGGGCCTGTTTTGCATCTTCTATAGTGGCATCGCCACCGCCGCCACCGTGCTGGTGCTGGGATGGATGCTCCTGTTCAGTGGAATCGTGTCGCTGATCCAGTCTTTTTGGGTCCGCAATTGGAATGGTTTCTTTCTGTTCTTTTTGAACGCGCTCCTACGAGGCGTTCTCGGTTATTTGCTCCTTCGCCATCCGCTTGCGGGTGCCGCTGGCGTGACCCTGGTTCTGGGTTCCTTGTTCGTTGTGGGAGGCCTGTTCCGAATTGTTGGCGCCAGTGTTCTGAGGTTCCCAAGCTGGGGATGGGCGCTGCTCTCGGGTATCGTCTCACTGGTTTTGGGCGTCGTGGTACTCGCGCACATGCCGGTCATGAGCGTCTTTTTCCTCGGGATCGTCGTCGGAGTGGACCTTCTGACGGACGGCATTGCTTTTGTGGCACTTGGCACACAACTGCACAGCATCCCGAAGATCGAACCGTACAAGGCGTCGAAAGCTGCGTAGAACACGCAAGCTTGAAATAAAGGGGAGAAGGTTATGAATCGCGTAGTAGTGGTTGTCTTCAACGAGCGCAGTCAAGCCTTTGACGGGCTTGACGCGCTCAAGAATCTTGATCGTGAAGACGCTCTCGCGCTGCACGAATACGCAATTATCCAGAAGCAGCCCGATGGCACCTTCGCGGTCAGCGACAACAACAACAAAGAAGGACTCAGAACGCTGCTTGGAACTTCACTGGGTGCCCTGATCGGTCTTCCAGGAGGACCGCCAGCGGTTGCTCTCGGCGCGGTGGCTGGAACCGTAGCCGGGGCCGCCGCGGAGACTGACAATGCGCTCATGACCTATGACTTCGTAGACAAACTCTCGGAGGAGCTGACACCCGGCAAGTTCGCCTTGATCGCTGTAATTGATGAAGAGTGGACAAAGTGGACCGATCTCCGCATGCAGGAACTAGGCGGAACGCTCTACCGTTACACTCTCTCCGAGGTGAAACAGACTGAAAAGTCCGTCCATCTTGGGCAGATGAAAGCAGATCTCGCCCTGCTGAAAGCCGAACTGGCGCAGGCAAAGGCGGACGCCAAAGCAAGCCTGTACGGAAAGATCAATCGGCTGGATGCGAAGATCAAGCAGCAGATGGAGACCGCAGAGGAAACGCGGGGGGTCGCTGAATCCGAGGCGGACGCCAAAGCCAGGCTGCTCAGGCGCGAAGCGGGTGAAGTCCTGAAGGAAAGTGAAGAGAAGGAAGGACCGCTGAGCCTGCATGAACACAAGAGTGCGTAATCGATGTGCAAGGGGAAAAGTCATGCTCCGAATTACAACGATCGACAAAGGCGAAGTGACAGTCTTTCGGCTCGAAGGCCGTTTGAGTGGAGACTGGGTAGACGAACTGGAGCGCTTCTGGACAGAAACGAATGCTGTCGGCTCCACAAGAAAATTGCAGATCGACGTGACTGATGTCGAGTTCGTGGACGAGGAAGGAAAAGTCCTTCTCGAACGCATGCTGCTGGAAGGGGCAGAGCTTCATCCCGGCAATCCCTTCATGATGTCAGTAGTCGCCGAAATCGTGGAGCATTCCACGCTGGTGCGCGTGAAGTATTAGGTCCACTCAAACCTCGGTTCGAGTGCACTCGAAAGATTAGGAGAATGTATATGCCGCAAACCAAATCATCACCGGCCCGGCCGGATGGCGGGAACAAGAAGAATGACGACGACTCAAAGCGCCGCCTTGCCCAGTACGCCGTGAGCTATTTGCTCACAAGCCTGATCATGCTGTGGCTCTTTCAGATCTTTGTCGTTGGTCCGTCTTCCAAAAGCTCCGAGATTTCTTACAGCGAGTTCAAAAGCAAAGTGTCAGCCGGCCAGATCGTCGAGGTAACCATCGGCGACCGCGTGCTTGTCGGCAAAATGAAAGACCCGAAGGGCAGCGCGTCGGAGGTCCCGTTCAACACGGTCTTCATGAGCGGGTCTGACCCGCACCTAGCTGATGACCTCAAGACCGCGAATGTGAAGTACCAGTTCCAGCGTCCTCCGAATCCCATCGGCGCAATGTTGCTGCAGTATGTAGTCCCACTCGTGATATTGGGCTTTTTCTGGTCTGCCGCGTACAAGCGAATGGGCGGAGGGGCGGGCATGGGCGCCGGGATCTTCGGCGTGGGAAAGAGCAAGGCCACAGTGGTCAAACCCGAAGACATCACGATTACATATAAAGATGTAGGCGGAGCGGACGAGGCGATCGCCGACTTGCAGGAGATCATCCAGTTCCTGAAAGCTCCAGAGCAATTCGCCACTCTGGGTGGGCATATCCCGAAAGGTGTTTTGCTGGTCGGACCGCCGGGAACCGGTAAGACGCTCCTGGCCAAGGCAACCGCCGGCGAGGCACATGTCCCATTCTTTGAAACCAGTGGATCGGAATTCGTTGAGATGTTCGTCGGGGTTGGTGCAGCAAGGGTGCGCGACTTGTTCGAAACTGCACGCAAAGTTGCTCCGGCCATCGTGTTCATTGACGAAATCGACGCAATCGGCCAAAGCCGCGGCGGAGTGATGCGGATGGGTACGAATGACGAGCGGGAGCAAACCCTGAATCAGCTGCTTGCAGAGATCGATGGCTTCAAAACCGAAGCTGGCGCGCCAGTGATCATTATGGCCGCTACAAATCGTCCGGAAGTGCTTGATCCGGCGCTTTTGCGCGCCGGACGTTTCGATCGGCAGATTGCGATTGGCAATCCCGACCTTAGCGGTCGAATTCAAATCCTGCAAATACACAGCAAGAGCATCAAGCTGTCCTCCAACTTCGACGTGGAACGGGCAGCTCGCATGACCGCCGGATTCAGCGGCGCTGATCTTGCGAACGCGATGAATGAAGCGGCGCTGATGGCGGCGCGCGAGAAAGCGCCGGCTGTCACCCTTGCGGACTTCGAAACTGCCATTGAGCGGGTCATCGCAGGTTCGGAGAAGAGAAGCCGTGTGATGAACCCGCAGGAGCGGACTACGGTCGCTTACCATGAGTCCGGTCATGCCTTGGTTGCTGAACTCGTGAACGGCGAGCCGGTCGCAAAGATCAGTATCGTTCCTCACAGCCGGGGCGCTCTTGGTTACACAATGCAAACGTCAACCGAGGACCGCTACCTCCTGACCGCTGAGGAATTGCAGGGCAAGATTGCAGTCATGCTCGGCGGGCGCGCTGCGGAATTGCTGACGTTCCACAAGATCAGTACGGGAGCAAGTGACGACATCATGCGGGCGACTGCGTTGGCGCGCCGTATGGTCGTTGAGTTCGGCATGAGCCCGAAACTTGGGTCAGTGCGGTACGCGGGTCAGCAAATGCAATACATGGGGCAGTCGGTCGAGGACGATGGCCACCTGAGTCCGGAGACGCGGAAGCTGATCGACGGAGAAATTCAGCGTATCGTCACCGAGCAGTACGAACGGGCACAGAAACTGCTCACGGAACATCAGCCTGCGCTCAAAACCCTTGCAGTCGAACTCCTGGAGTGCGAGACGGTGGACGGGAGTGCGGTCAGGAATGCTTTGGCAGCGCAACCCTCAGCGAAGCCCAGCACAGAAGGCGCTCCACTTACCCTCGTAGCCAATGGGTAAGATCTGAACTGTCCCACTCAAGCCAAAACCAGGCTTGAGTGGGACACCTGTTCCGGCATCAAAGGCTTTCACTGAGTGCTGAATGCTGAATGCTTCTTGACGTCAATTCGCGAACAAGTCCCTACGCGAAATTTGCAGTTTCCGCATTTTTGAATTCAGGGTTGTGCGTTTGATCCCGAGCTTTCCTGCTGCGATCGCAACCACGCCGTCGGCTTCCCGAAGCGCTCGCAGGATGATCTCCCGTTCCGAGGCCGCGAAACTTGAGACATTGTCACGCACGGCTGGTTCAGCACTGCGGGACTTGAGTTCTGCAAGCGGTACATTCAGTGTCGTCCCCTGCGATAAGATCAGGGCCCGCTCAATTACATTTTCCAGTTCGCGAACATTTCCCGGCCAATGCCATGATGACAGTGCTCGCATCGCCTCTGTGGGAATCTTCTCGATATGCTTGCCAATTCGTTTTGAGTGTTTGTTGACGAAGAAACTGACGAGTAGTGGAATATCACCCGGCCGCTCGCGCAGAGGGGGAACCTGAATCGGGAAGATGTTGAGCCGGTAGTAGAGGTCCTGTCGGAACGTGCGCTCATTCATCATCGCCTCGAGATCCCGATTCGTGGCGCAGATCAGTCTCAAGTCCACCTGAATGGTGCGGTTCGATCCGAGCCGCTCGAATTCCTGTTCCTGTAGAACGCGCAAGAGTTTTGGTTGCAGCTCCCGGTGGTATATCACCCACTTCATCTAGAAACAGCGTGCCCTTGTTCGCCAGTTCCACTCGCCCAATCTTTTGTGCGATGGCTCCCGTGAAGGCGCCTTTTTCGTGACCGAACAATTCGCTTTCAAGGAGCCCGGTAGGAATGGCCGCACAATTTAGTTTCACCAATGCCCGGCCGCGGCGGTTGCTGAGGTTATGAATGGCCCTGGCGATCAGTTCCTTGCCCGTTCCTGTCTCGCCCAGGATCATCACGGTTGAATCCGTCTTAGCGACGATCTCAACCTCCTGCAGGACGTGTTTGATCGCATGGCTGTTTCCTACAATTTCTTCGAAGTTGTGTTCAGTACGAATCTCTTCTTCAAGGTAGATCTTCTCCTCCGCCAAGCTGTCTTTGAGTTTGGCGATTTCCCGAAACGCCAACGCATTATCAAGAGCTAAGGCCACCTGATGGGCGACATCGGTGAGGAGCGTCACATCCTCTTGCGTGAACGCCGCTTCTCGTGAGCTGCAGACGCTAAGCACGCCAAGAAAGCGTTCACGATTAACAAGCGGGAGCCAACAACCAGACTTGCTTCCTTCCCCCAGAAGCTGAACACCCTGCGGATAGTCGTGCAGATTCAAACGGTTCACGAGTATCGGATTACGCGTAGCCAACACCCGGCCCCATGGGGAACCCTCCACTGGAACGAGAATTTCCGCGAGGTCATGCTTTGCGGCAGAATCCAGTCCCAATGAGCGAAATTGATTGTTTGCGGGATCATATAGGGCCAGGCGACAGTACTCGCTCGGCATGACCTGGCCGATGCACTTCGAGACTTCCTGAAATAGATCATGAGGATCCAGGCGCCTCACCAGGGTATTCGTGATGTCGTGCACGAGTCGCACCCGCTGCAGCTCTCTGGCGAGTCGCTGCTCATAAGTTTTTGCCGTTGCATGTGCGCTGGTGGCCTCGACAGCAAGAGCAAGCTGAGTCGCTAACTGCTCCATGAACTTCAATTCCGAGTCTGTATAGGCATCAGGCTCCCGACTGCCGAACGAAAAAGCGCCGAACGCTTTTCTCGCCGTCGTTACGGGAAGGGAGCAGAACGTGCGAATGCCGTTTCCCCTGATCATTTCAAGGTGCTGGGGAAAGCGGTTCTCAGTTGCAATATCTGTGATGACAATCGGCTTCTGGTTTTGCCACACCCAACCATCAAAACATTCGCCTACCGGCAGTTGCAGCGTTATCGGGACAGTCACCGGCACCTTTACGTGCAATGCACTGACGCGCATAACATTCTCAACCGGGTCATGAAGGACTAACGAGAGAAAATCGAACTTGCCGAGGTCCTGGATGCGTTCAAGAAGCTCTCGAAAGAGTTCCGATAAATCCAGACTAGAAACCAGAGATCCTGCGAACTCAAGGAGGGTTTCATAACGCTTCAATAGCGGCCGTGAGGTCGCATCGACGCGTCGGAGTTCAGGGTCGTCCATGGGAATGACTTTGGCTCGAGTCGACGTAGGTGGCATGGGGGCCTCCTGATCCCACTCTTCTCTTCGAACTTGGCGGGCCTATCGAATGTTTGGTACCAAGGCACCACCATCTTAACACCAGTAGGCGTGACTGATTAAATATCACCACTCTGACGAACCGCACAGCCGCTTTATCGGGTCAAGTCTCCCCCATGCCGCTAAGGGGTTGTAAACATTGACTAACGTGCATATCGCAGCAGGATTGACTGGCCATCGGATTGCCCCCATGTAAGGCGGGATTTGTTTACAGCCACAGCTACGGGGTGCCGTCATGAAAGTCTTGTTGGCAGTCGATGCTTCAGCCGCTTCCGAGGCAGTTGTCAAGGAAGCCGCATCGCGTCCATGGCCGCTCGGAACCGTCTTTTGCGCGATGAATGTCGTCGATATCTGGACGTTGGAAGAGACTCCTTCTCTCAGGGAACCGGCTGAGCGTGAAGCGGAGAGAGTTGTGACCAGCGCAGCCGACATGCTGCGCCATTCCGGATACGACGCCTTTCCCGAAATTAAGTGGGGAGTGCCGAAACAGGAGATTCGAAATTACGCCGTAACCTGGAATGCCGATCTGATCCTGATTGGATCTCGTGGGCGGAGCGACATTGAAAGATTTTTCGGCGGCAGTGTCGCGCAAGCTATCCTCCGGACGACACGTTGCTCGGTGGAGATCGTCCGGCAGTATTCTTTGGCAGCTCCCCATGAAGGCATGCGAATACTGCTTGGCACGGATGGCTCTCAGTTTTCGAGAGAGGCTGCCTGTTCAGTCGCCCATCGTCCTTGGCCTTCAGGAACCCAGGTCAAAGTCCTCTCCGTCCGCGAATTCCTGGTTCCCGAAGGTTCCACAGCGGCATGTTCGCCGTATTCGATTTATTCGGAAGCCGCTCTGACGGAAGTGACGGATGCGACCCGAAAAGTCGCTGAGAAGGCAGTGACGGAAACGAGATCGGTCATCGAGTCCGCCGGCTTGCGGATATGCGATGCATCACACGGCGTGCCCGTGGGCGATCCTCGAAGTGTCCTCCTGGACCTCGCTGATTCCTGGAAAGCCGATCTGATCGTCATGGGTTCCCACGGCAGGCATGGACTTGATCGCCTGCTCCTGGGAAGTGTCTCTGAAGCAGTGGCAATGCATGCAACGTGCTCGGTCGAGGTTGTTCGAGGTATGACCTCATGATAAGGCCAGGCCCCACCTTCGCCTACTCGTTCTTGCGCGCGGTTCGAATCGCTCTAATGTTCGTACCGCTCGTCTTGGCCTTCCGGTTTGACCTGAGCAGCGCGAAGCACACGATGCCATTTGCCAGTGTTCAGCCGAAGAATGCTCAGACCGAAAAAGCGCCGGGTGTTGCTCAAAACATGAGGTGAGTGAACCGATTGATGTTGAATAGGAGGTCGTATATGGCCATGCCGGCCGTGAGCGTAGATACAAACATTCATCTGCAATCGATCCTAGTTGCCACTGACTTCTCTTCAGCTTCTGAAAAAGCCCTTCGCCACGCGCTTTCTATCGCTCGACACTACGACGCAAAACTCTACGTGATGCATGTCGTGTCTTCTTTGGGACTGAACATGACCGGGCCCGACGCAGTAGCCGCAGCGACTGCGGCGGCACAAAGGGATGCAATGTTGGCTGAGAGGAAACTGGTTGCCAGCGGAGTACTCCGCGATCTTCGACATCGCGTCATCGTGCGCTCTGGCGACGTTTGGAGCGAATTACAGGCGGAGATCAAGCAACAGGCGATTGATCTGGTTGTCGTCGGCACACATGGTCGAACGGGATTGAAAAGATTGGTGCTTGGGTCGATAGCCGAGCAGGTTTTCCGCAACGCCTGTTGCCGCGTGCTTACAGTAGGTCCGGGCTCACCGGTTGATGCCAATCTGGAGCCAGACGGCACGCCGCGGTCGCTGCTGTTTGCCAGCGATTTCAGCGACGCATCGCTTAAAGCACTGCTTTACGCCACTTCGTTGGCGAACCAGCGCGGAACCAAGTTGGTGCTGCTTCACGTCCTCTCTCCCGTACCAAAAATAGACGGAAATCGCTGGTATACGGCCAGTGACGTTGTGGAAATGCGAGGCGCCGCAGAATCGGAAGCGCGAAAACGTCTGCAACAGCTAATCGCGAACGTCCCCTTGGCAGTTGAACCGCAATGCATTGTTAATTTTGGCGAGCCGACAGAAGGAATTTTGCGGACGGCCAGCGAGCTTCATTCCGAGGTCATCGTTCTGGGCCTGCGATGCAAAGACCACGTGGAAACGATGTCGCACCTGCCGTGGTCGACAGCTTACGATGTTGTGTGCAACGCGGTATGTCCGGTGCTCACCGTGCGAGAGAACCCTCAGGATTGGACTTGGGTGTGGTAGAGCGCAAGGGGCGCAAGACCGGGTCAACTGGAGTTTGGGCTATTGCTCCAACGTATTGTGTATCGCTGCCAAAACCTTCTGCAAATTCGACAGTGCCCCATTCACTGCTGCTTTTCTGACGATAGAACCTTTTAAACCTGTCAGACCCGCTTGCTCGGAGCCCATAGTCTTGATCAGGTAGAAACCGGGATCCCCTGCGTTCTCGCCTGCGCGCACGCAAAAGGAAAGGTCAAGCGCGGTTTCGAAGTAATGGCTGGAATAGAGCTGCTTTTCCGCGACGGCAAAGACGACCGGATCACCCGTTTTGCCACGCACAGTAATAAGGTGCACGATCCGTAGCGTTGGTTTCAATCCGAACTTAACCTTGGCCCAGTAGAACGCGTCCTCAGTGTTGGCGGGCCTGTAATCTGGGTATTCGAGAAGGTACCGATGGAAGTTCGGAAGTTGCTCCGGCAACGCTTTAGCGTAGCTGAGCATGTATGCGAATTGCTGGGGCACATCGGTCGGGTTCCGTTTGTCGTGCCATGCGCCTAGAGATTGGTTGCCCTCTTTTTGGTATCGATGTACAAGCTCCAGCGCCGCCTTATGTAAAAGATTGTTCACCTGCTGGCTGGGATATGCCGCAGACCAGTCAATCGCTTTCTGTGCCTTCTCCATAGAACTTGCCGGCATCTGGATCAGGCAATCGCCCGGCTTGCACTGCTTCAAGGCCTTGATGTCCTCGTCATCGAAGGAGAAACCAGTCAGGTCCGAAAGCTGAGGAGGGGTACTGAAAACCCCGAGCGCCAGGTAATTCGGAAGTTGCCGAAGACGGTCAAAATCATGCGCAAAATGAATGTACTTCTCCGGCGCAGCGTGGATATATACCGCTCCGAATAGAAAAACCTCGGCAGGGGTACGAGATGGCATCGCCTTCACGATGGCTTTCCCGTTCTTGATTGCGGCGATCTGCTCTTCACTCAAGCCGATGTTCTTCGCAAAGAAGTCGTGCAGCGCCGAGTTGGACTGTGAAAAGCTGCGAACGCTCGCAAGAAGCATGACCGAAAACACAACTCCGGTCACAAGGCTTCTCCATTTTCCGAGCCGAAAATCATTGATGGGTGCGCACGGTCTCTCTCCTAAGGTGCTCTATGCTCGTGAGCATTGTTAGCCGACAAAGTCCCTGAATCCTGTTCTTGACTGGTTCGCGTCGATTTGTGCCGGTACCGCACAAAGTAGACGACAGCACCAATGAGCATCCCGATCGCCAGAACCATCAAAAGCTTTTCCGCAAACTCATAATGAGCTGCGACCATGTCGACAATCTGGCGTCCGTAGATGCGGCCTAGTGCCGCTTCACTAAAGAACCTCAGCAACCGACCGGTGGTCAGGGCCGAGACGAACTTACTTTTTGGGTACTGCATGACTCCCGCAGCAATCAAGGTCGACGTGTACGGAAAGGGTGGTGGCAGCACTGCACCGGCCAGTACCGTTGCGGTTCCGTGTGTTTCGAACATCCGGTAGAGTTTCTCCGCGCGCGCTTTTCCTATCTTCTTTTCGAGCGTTGCTTTCCCGCCTTTTTTCGCCAGCTCATAGGTGATGTATCCGCCGATGACTTCGCCAATGGTGGCCATAATCGCGTAATACGGCCACCAAGCGTGATGATCGGTTGCAAGCGCTATGACGAGTACATCGATGGTTCCGGGCGGGGTGGACATCACCGGCGAATTGTCGAGAATGCCGAGGAGAATCAGTCCTGGGCCGCCGAGGCCGTGAATCCATCTCCACGCAGTCTCAGGTACGGTCTTCAGGAGAACGCATGTCGCGAGAAGGCAAGCCATACCGGATGCCTCCCTATGCCGCAGCCTTCGCAGCTAACGGCTGTGCTTCTGCTAATGGGGACTTCAGAATTCGCCGTTTAGCAAACTCAACGAGTACGAGATACGCGCTCGTTGTCAGTGCCAGGAAAGCAAAAAAGGTGAGTGGCAGGGGCGTGAACCCCAACACCCGCGCGAGCGGGCTGAAGGGAAGAAACACCCCAACTGCTACGGCCGCGAGGCAAGTCGCGACTAGCGCACCGCTGGGCCGGCTGCGCAGCGGATTCTTCGAGGTGCGAATGACGAACAAAACCAATGTTTGCGTTATCAAGGATTCCACGAACCACCCGGTGTGGAAGAATGCCTCAGTGGCGTGGAAAACATGCAGCAGAACGAAGAAGGTCAGGAAATCGAATATCGAACTGATCGGTCCCACATAAACCATGAATTTTCGGATCAGGCCGATGTCCCAACGTTGAGGCTTTTCCAGATATGTTTCGTCAACATTGTCGGTCGGAATACTGAGTTGGGCCGCATCGTAGAGAAAATTGTTAAGCAGGATCTGCGTCGGCAGCATCGGCAAGAATGGCAGGAACAATGAAGCTGCGGCCATGCTGAACATGTTTCCGAAGTTCGAACTCGTGCCCATCAATATGTATTTCATGACGTTGCCGAACGCTTTTCGGCCTTCAAGGATGCCGTCGTGCAGAACGCGCAACCCGGGTTGCACCAGCACCACATCAGCGGCCTCGCGCGCTACATCGACGGCGCTGGAGACGGAGATGCCAACATCCGCCGCATGCAGTGAGGGGGCATCGTTGATGCCGTCGCCCATAAAACCGACCGCATGACCCTTATGTTTCAGAGCAAGCAGGATGCGATTCTTCTGTGCGGGCGAGACGCGGGCGAAAACACGCGCATTTTCGGCTGCGTGCTGCAAAGCGGGGTCAGTCATCTTTTCCAAGTCGTCGCCGGTCACGATTCGGCCGGCGTCGACGCCAACCTGGGTGCAAACATGCGCAGTGACGCGGTCATTGTCGCCCGAAATAACTTTCAGTTCCACGCCGTCCCGTTTCAACGACGCGAGCGCCTCAGCCGCATCGGCCAGCGGCTCATCCGCGAACGTAAGGAATCCAGCGAGGACCAGGTTCTGCTCGTCATTCACGGAATAACTTGCTCGCGGTGGAACCTCGGCGTAAGCGACCGCCAACACGCGGAAGCCCTGGCTACCCAGACTGTTGCTGCTGGACTGTATGTGCTCCCTCGCGTCTTCGTTCATGGGCACGACTTGCCCTTCGAGCTCGTACGCTGAGAGGAGCGGGAGAATGCCTTCCGGAGCGCCCTTTGTAATCAGCAGTTGCTTCGGGCCGTGTGTCACGACGACGGAAAGGCGCCTTCGCTCAAAATCGAACGGGATCTCATCGGATTTCGTGTAGCCGATAAACTCGGGTACGGGCTGCTGCAGGATGACCTCGTCAAGTGGACTCCGAATGCCTGTTTGGAACTTACTGTTGATATATGCAAGCTGCTGGGGTCGCGATGATGCCCTTCCGAATGCATCAAGTGAGTCGTGAAGCGACATTGTGCCAGCGGTGAGCGTTCCAGTCTTATCGCTACAGATCACATCGAGGCTCCCGAGGTTCTCAATGGAAGCAAGGTGCTTTACAATCACCTTCTTCTTGGACATTGCGACGGCGCCTTTCGACAGCGTCACGGCCGTGATCATTGGTAAGAACTCGGGAGTCAATCCGACCGCCAATGCGACCGCGAAAAGCAACGATTGCAGCGGATCGCGGTGCCGCCCGGCGCTGACGATAATCAGAAACAGCACCAGGAAAAGGACGGTTCGCGCCAGGAAACTGCTGAAATCACGTAACCCCTTGCTAAAGGCGGTTTCTTGCGGTCTCGCAGCGAGCCGGGCTGCAATGTCGCCAAATGCGGTCCGAGCGCCCGTGTTCACAACTTCTGCCATCCCCGTGCCGCTCACGACTGATGTGCCGACGAATACCATATTTCTCGCGTCAGCTTTGGTTGAGGCGGATTCGTCGGTTACATCTTTTTCGGCGGGAAGCGACTCACCAGTCAGCGCTGATTGTTGAACGTACAAATCACGCGTCTGGACCAGGCGTGCGTCAGCGGGAACGAGATCTCCGGCCGAAAGCCGAATGATGTCTCCCGGAACGACATCGCGTCGATGGGCTTCCTTCCAGTCTCCATCCCTGAGAACAGTGGCTGTGGTAGAGACCTGTGCGCGGAGTTTGTTCATTGCGCTAACAGAGCGATGGGTTTGTGCGAGATCAATGATCGTGCTCAGCACAACCATCGTGGCGATGATCGCCGCATCCACTCTTTGACCCAAGAAAGCTGAAACCGCTGCTGCAATCAGCAAAATGACGGTCAAGGGATTTGCGAGCGAATGCCAAAGATCGGCAACGAGGGAATACTGTTTCGTTGTTGCCAGCTCGTTCGAGCCGAAGCGTTTCAAGGATTCCGCGGCTTGATCGCTTGTCAGGCCGGTTGGGACGATCGCCGTTGCCGTTGAACTCGATGCCATAGCCTTTTCCTGTTCGAGAGTTAAGCAAAGCTACAGTGGCGTCCTGGGCATTGCAAGACGCGGCGTGCAGCACCAGCCTTAGAAGAGCACGTCGGCAGCCATGGCGCCTTTGATTGATGGTGAGCTTGTTTCTTGAGGAAAAGGAAAAGGCTTAAAGCGGAGGGCCTAGCGATTCGGAGAAACTCGGGACGACCTCGGCGGCGAGATTTCGTCAGCGTGACCTCTGCGGTGACCAGAGGGACCTCAGGCTGGAGGGGCGTCCAAATTCGCCTCGCGCAACATCTGAAGCGCAACTAGCGTGACGGAAACCACTACAGGCCCGATGAACAGCCCGAGGGCACCGAACGCCTTCACACCACCCAAGAGCGCGAAGAACATAAGTAACGGGTGCATGTTCGCTCGTTGACTCATGACCCAGGTTCGGAGCAGATGGTCAACTTGTGACACTATAGCTGCACTCCAAACCACCAATATGAGGCCTTTCCACCAGTGTCCGGAGACAAAAAGGAGAGTCGCCGCGGGTCCCCACACGACAAACGATCCAACGATCGGAAGCAAAGAACACAGAGCTGTCACAAGCCCCCACAGAACCGGAGAGGGCAGGCCAAGCGCCCAGAAACTCAGGCTCATCAGAATCCCCTGCGAGGCGCCAACTGCCAGGCAGCCGTACACGTTGGCGACGATTGAATTGCTCACTCCGGTAAACAGACGCTCGAATTGTTCGGCCCGAAGCGGCAAGAATGCCGCCAGTTGCTGTTTCAGTGATTCGCCTTCGCGAAACAGAAAGAAGACGGTGAAGAATGCAATCACGACTGCCACAAAAAACGAAACCATGTTGGTAACAAGATGTGTCCCCCAGGAAAATACAGTACGGCTAGTCTGTTCGAAGGAGCGAACCAATGTTCCGCGCAGATCAATTTTGGAGACATCAACGTAGTGTCCCGCCCAGCCCGAAAAACGATCTACGAAGTGTGCGGCGTATGGATTCCAACCACCCTGTTCTGCGCTTCTCTCGCTTAGCTGGAGGTACAGCGCGTGGGACTCTCGGGCAGAGAGGACTCCCAAGATCATCGTCGGCAGAAAAACAGTAACAAGGACCAGAATGGTAGAGGTCAGGCCTGCCAAATTTCTGCGCTGGATGCGGCTTTCGATCCGTACATGGATGGGATGAAAGACGATTGCTATCATCAACGCCAGAAAAATAGGAGCCAGAAAAGGCCTGGCTATCACATAACAAAAATATAGTGAGACGGCCGCCAAGACTAGCAAAAAGACCGTCCCGACAGAGAGCCTCCCAGGTACCGCCGACACTCGGCTTTGCTGCTGGTTCGCTTGAATCTTTGTTTCTTCCGGCACGACTTTTCACCCGATGCGCGATTTTAGATGTTTTTGCCTGGAACAATTAGGCGAGTCGCTGCGACGCAACTCGCCCATCGGTCACCGACTGGACCAACTCAAAAAAACCCTAGCTGGCTTTGTCTAGCTTCGCAGCCGCTTTCCTCAACTGTTTCGCAGTTGCCGATCGCAGCGTCGCTGCGGTCTGCTCGTAGCGATTTCGGATTTCCGCGATGCGGTTGTTGATGGCTGTCTTCGTTTGTTGCCGGGCCTCTGCGAGCTTCTTTTGCAGACCTTTCACTTTGGCATTCGTCTCGTTCTCGAGTTGTTCTGACCGCTGTTTTGCTTGGTCGACTTTGCCCTGTAGTTTGCGATTGAGGTCGTCGATCTTCGCCTGGATCTTGGCCTTTCGCTCAGCCTGGGCCTGGGCGGCCTCCGCCTGCAACTCAGCGATTTCCGCATTCAGAGCGGCGATTTCCTTGGCACGTTGTTCTGCTTCGAAGTCCTGTCTCGCCGTGCGAAACACGACCCCGCCGATTGCTTCCATTCTCGTGTCCAAGGGCGTTACCCACTCTTCACTGATATCGGCAACGACCGCCACCTTGCCGGGTGTGAGGGTTGCCGCGACATCGGCAAGGAAATCCTCGTCCACTCCCGCGACGTACACGTCGGCGACCATGCCTGTGGTTGCACCAATGGCAGCACCGATGCCGAAGCCGATAGGGCCGCCCAGCAAGCCGATAAGGCTGCCGATCGCCGTTCCGCCCACGGTGCGAACGGGAAAATCGTCTTCCGCTTGCTTCATGCTGATGGTTCCGTCCTGGTTCTTCTGGATCACTGCTTGCGCGTGAACTGCGATGCTTCCTTCGAAGTCAAGATTGGCCAGGGCTTGGGTTCCTTCAAACGCCTTCTTTTCGTTTTCGAAAACTACAACCAACATCTTTTCCATGAGAGTTCTCCTGTTTCAGAAATGTTTGTGCGCTTGTTGCTTTGAGCTTGAAACGCAATCAGACAAGGAGCACGTTCCCGGCCAGTTTTCGTGTGATCCAGTCCAGCGCTAAGACAAAGAAAAAACTGAAGTTAGGACAGAAAGGTTTAGTAGAGTGGGAATCTTTGATCGTCGTAGTGACGAGATTTCGCCACGCTATCTCTAGCAAGTGCGCGCCGCGAGCAAATATCCCTGGAAACCAGTGTGCTACATGCATCACAGGGTTCGAGTGCGATGCCGAGCGTACGGAGACAGTGTGTTTGAGCATTTCGAAGGCATGTAGCCTGGTCGTGACTTGGTTGGCCGCCATGGCTCTGTCACAGCAGAGGCTGTCTCCTCGCGACGCACGAAGCAATCTCCTGCTACCCCAAAGGGCCGCCTTCGGTACCAGTACACAGAACTGATGCAATCAGCGTCGCACGGCTGACAATGTCTTCAGGCAGGACCACCACGAGCGGACGAGCATTTCGAATCTCTTCAGTCGTCGGCGACATGAAATCATTCTCGATGTAGTCGCTCCCCATGTCCTCATTCGAGCGAACCAGATCCAGGAACTGGTCTTTGTCCCCAGGTGTCGAAAAGGAAAAAAGGAGCTCGTATGCGCCGGCCTCAGGATCGCCGACGAGTGCCAGAGCGCGTGCATTTGTCAGTCTGTGCGTAGCCAAACAGATAGCCGATGATGTCTGCGCCAAACACCCGGCCTTCGGGGTCGTTGCTTGGCAAGAATTCCACCGTGCAGACCCAGTCATCTTCGTCTTGCCAGTATGGTTCAACGTCGTGTTGTCGGTTCATACTTTCAGTCTCATTGAATCCGCAATTTCCAGAATTCGTAGCCGAGACTCGCGGTGCGAGCAGTTGTCACAGTGCCTGGATTCCGACGCTCATCTCGGCTGTAGCGCACTACGGATTACGCTACGGTTCTGCTCCCGCTACCGGGAATTTGCAACGACTTAGAGGTCGTCCGCCTCTTGTAAGTCCTTTAAAGTCGTGTATGGGCCGTTCTTTCACGGCGGTAACACGGGTTCAAATCCCGTCGGGGACGCCAACAAAATGCAGGGCTTCTGCAAATAGGCTAAAGAGACTGTGTGAGAACTACGATTGCAGAGTCGCGGTGGAATGGAATTCACGGTTTTCAGCCGCGAAGCGGCGCAAGAATACAGCCCACGGCGTAAGCCGTGGGTTCAAGTGGAAAAGGAACAAGCCCCAGCGGGGCGAAAGACCAGTTCTCACACAGTCTCTAAAGCCCGCGTTTCTCTTGGCCCTGAGCGGCTTGGCTGGCATCCTCAGGCTTGCACTTGTGCGCGTTGAACTGCTCTTGGATGGCAGACTGGGCGTTCCCCATCTTGGGGTCTCCCGAGAACTGGGCGTTGCAATATTCACAGACTCCGAGCACGGGCACGTTCCTGAACCGTTTCACGATGCGAAGATTGCGTTTGGGCATGGACACAGTTTCCCACAGGGTGGAGCCGATTGCCAGCCTGCGGAAATTCAAGTGTCATACCACATTAGAAATGTCCCCGTCTTGTCCACAATAGAAAAGCCGCCTTCAGTTCGCGAAACCCGAGACGCTGACCGCAATAGTGGATCGCGACTTTTCCCGCTTCGTTTTCCCGCACCAGCACGCGGCTCTTGGCGGCCAGGCTGGTCGTGCAGGCCGTGGTGAAGGCACTGAAGTCGCCGGCCGTCGAGATCGCTGTTTTCAGGGGCGTGACCCTGACAACTCGGGAACCGGGACGGACGAGGTTGGCCCCGTTCAGCCGCGTGCGCTGGCTTCTTCTTTCTCTTTAGTTATTTCGCCGCGTAGTGGGACTCGACATATTCGTCGAGAATCTTGATGAACTCGGGGACGATCTTGCCGCCTTTTAGGGTGGTAAACAGGCGGCCGTCCACATAAACCGGGGCCTTCGGTTCTTCGGCCGTTCCGGGCAGAGAAATTCCCAGGCTCGCGTGTTTCGATTCTCCGGGGCCGTTGACGATGCAGCCCATCACGGCGACTTTCATTTCTTCCACGCCGGTATAGCGGTCCTTCCAGACGGGCATCTGCTCGCGCAAATAGCTTTGGATCTGCTCGGCCATTTCCTGGAAGAAAGTGCTGGTGGTGCGTCCGCAGCCGGGGCAGGCGGTGACTTGCGGAGTAAAGCTGCGGATGCCGAGCGACTGCAAGACTTGCTGCGCCACGCGGACTTC
Organism: uncultured Acidobacteriaceae bacterium; assembly: GCA_963772155.1. GTDB lineage: Bacteria > Acidobacteriota > Terriglobia > Terriglobales > Acidobacteriaceae > Acidiflorens. Next base: position 233,872 of record CAVYVX010000010.1, read on the forward strand.
TTCCGTGCGATCGCCGCCGGGAGCGGGGGTAAGCGAAACGCGAATGGTGTCGCCAATACCTTCCTGCAAGAGCACGGCCAGCGCCGCGCTTGAAGCGACCACGCCTTTCGCGCCCATGCCGGCTTCGGTCAATCCCAGGTGCAGAGGATACTCGCAGCGCGCGGCGAGCGCGCGATACACGTCGATCAAATCCTGCACGCCGCTGACTTTCGCGCTGAGGACGATCTGATCGGGGCGCAGTCCGTACTGTTCGGCCAGTTTCGCGGAGCGCAAGGCGCTCACCACCATCGCTTCCATGTTCACGTCGCGCGTCTCTTTCGGCTCCGCTAGGCGCGAATTCTCGTCCATCATTTTTGTCAGCAGCGATTGATCGAGCGAGCCCCAGTTCACGCCGATGCGCACCGGCTTCTGGTGCTTGGCGGCGACTTCAATCATGGCGCGGAAGTTGTCGTCGTTCTTGCGTCCGATGCTGGCATTGCCGGGATTGATGCGGTACTTGGCCAGGCCCTCGGCGCAGGCGGCGTACTTGGTCAGCAGCAGGTGTCCGTTGTAATGGAAGTCGCCGGCGATGGGCACGCGCACGCCCTGCTTTTCCAGCCCTTCGACGATGTGGGGGATGGCCTTGGCGGCATCGTCGTTGTTGACGGTAACGCGGACGACTTCGCTTCCGGCGCGGGCCAGGGCCGCGACTTGCTGCACGGTGGCGGGAACGTCCGCGGTGTCGGTGTTGGTCATGGACTGCACCATAATCGGTGCATCGCTGCCCACGCGGACGCCGCCAATCGTGCAGGTGAAAGTTTTTCTGCGCTGAATTACGGCCATGCTTGAGTTCTATCTTAAATCAGCCTTTGAAAAATCGCGTTCTAGATCTCGTTGCATAAATAGGTTTTGGGTAGGGCACGGCTTCAGCCGTGCCGTTCAGGGCTGCCAAAAATGCGGGCTTTAGCCCCTGAGGGACGAGCCTTCCGGGCTGAAAAGTATTTATGCAACCAGTTCTAGTCTTCGTGGTGCGCGGTGGCGTAGTAGCCGCTGCGGGCCTGGATTTTGTAATCGCCCTGCTTGGGCTTGATTTCAACTTTGCGGAACGAGCCGTCGCGGGTGGCGTTCGTGGGCACGTAGCCGGCGTTGTACTGGCTGCGGAGTTCCTGGGAAATCTGGTCGAAGGCCTGCCGGAGTTTTTCAATCTTGTTGCCGACTTCGATCACGCGGCCGCCGGTCTCCCCGGTGAGCTTTTTCATTTCGGCATCGCCGTGATAGCCGCCGAAGCCGTAGAAACCGCGGTCGGCGATGAGCAGGACGTAGCAGATGGCATCGGCCTTCTGGGCGGCTTCGATGGCGTCTTTGATCTTGAGGCGGCTGCCTTCGTCTTCGCCGTCGGTGAGCAGGATCATGGCCTTGCGTCCGACTTCGTGGCTGAATTCATCGTGCGCAGCCAGATAGACGGCATCATAGAGCGCCGTGCCGCGCGGGCCGCTGCTGGGGCAGGGAAGCGGGCCTTGCGGACCAATCGGGCCTCCCGAACAACTGACCCCGCCGGTGTTGATGCGGGCTTCGTTGAGCGCATGTTTCAGGCGGCTGACCGAGCTGGTGAAATCCTGTAGCAGCGTGATGTCGGTGTCGAAGCTGATGACAAAGGCCTCGTCTTTCGGGCGCAGCGTGCTTTCCAGGAACGAGCCTCCGACTTCCTTTTCCATATCGAGGACGCGCTGCTGGCTGCCGCTGGAATCGATCATCATGCCGAGCGTCAGCGGCAGATTGGTTTCGGCGCTGAAATATTTGACGGTCTGGGGCTGGCCGTCCTCGAAAATGTCGAAATTGTCTTTGGTGAGGTTGGGAATGAGCGCGCCGTGCTTGTCTTTCACGTTGAAGAACAACTGGACGATCTCGACGTTGACCTTGAGGGTCTCGACCGATTGGTCTTGCGGCTGGCGGTTGGAATTGGAAGTGGCAGCCACTTGGGAATTGGTTTGGGGAGCGGTTTGGGAACTGGTTGCCGGAGCCGAAGCGGTGGGGAACGTTGCCGTGGAATTCTGCGCGGTCATGGGCAGCGCCAGGGAAATGGCCAGAGCGAACACGCTCGCGGCCAGGCACGATTTGTAAAGTAGTGTAGACATCGGAGTTTTTATCCCCAGACTTTGCTAGTCTATATCTTTGCCAGTTTATTCCTTGAAGGCCTGTAAGGGGTCGCAATGGTTAGATGCAGCGAAGCGGCGCGCTTGGGCATCTGAATGAGTAAAGCGTGTTCCAAAAATAGGTTTTGGGTAGGGCACGGCTTCAGCCGTGCCGTTTGGGGCCAGGAAAAATGCGGGCTTTAGCCCCTGAGGGCCGCGCCTTCCGGCCTGAAAGGTATTTTTGAAACACGCTCTATAGGACGTTCGAAAAGGAAAGACTGAGGATTCCGGGAATGTTCACGAAGTTCAAAAAAAAGACGAGCGCGGTACTGAGGCTGGGGCTGTCATTGTTGCTCGCGGGGCTGCTCGCGGGCGTGGCGGCGGCGCAGCAAAAGCCGGAAGACATTCCCGACGCTCCATCGGCTGCGCGTCCGATTCTACCGCCCAGCGTCAGGCCGGGGGCGCCTAATCCTAACAATAATGATGAGAACGCTCCGCCCACCGACAATTCCGGCGCGGGCGTGACGAGCGGGTCCAAGGAGCTTCCGCGAAGCACTCCGGATGCGGCAGCTCAACCGGAGAACCAGAAGCCCACCCCACCGCCCATGCCGCCGGTCAAAACGGTGCCCGCGGGCAGCGTTCCCAAGGATGCGGAAACCGGCGAGGACCTCTACAAGATCATCACGACCGTCAACCTGGTGATGGTTCCGGTCACGGTAAAAGACAGCGATGGCCGGTTGGTCGGCGGCTTGCGGCCCAGGGATTTTACAGTCCTGGAAAATGGGCAGCCGCAGACGCTGAAGTTTTTCACCAGCGATCCGTTTGCCCTGTCGGCGGCGGTGATCTTCGATACCGGCATGGCGGACGTAGGCTTGCACAAGGTACAGGAGACGCTTTCGGCGTTGCAGGGCGCCTTCAGCCAGTTCGATGAAGTCGCCATCTACACCTATAGCAGCACAGTGGGCCGAGTGGCCGACTTTACCACTGTCGGCAAGCAATTGACCGTGGCTCTGGATCGGGTCAAGGGGTATAGCGGAACCAACAATGGGCCTCCGGTAACCAGCGGGCCGCTGGGACCGCAGGGCCCGGTCATCAATGGGATCCCGGTCGGCTCTCCCGTCAACCCGGTGAGCGCGCCGCCCAAGGTCGCGCGCGTCATGAATGACGCCATCCTGCTGGCGGCCCGCGATCTTTCCAAACGCGACCGGACGCGCCGGAAGATCATCTTCATCGTCAGCGACGGACGCGAGCTGGGCTCGACCGCCAGCTACAAAGATACCCTGAAAGTGCTGCAAACGCAGAACATCACCGTTTACGCGGTGGGAGTGGAAGGCGCGGCCATCCCGATCTATGACCGGCTACAGCGCATCCACCTGCCGAAAACGCGGGCGGCGATGGGTTACAGCGACATTCTGCCGAAATACGTCTCGGCCACCGGCGGCGGCCCAGTCTACGCCGAATTGGCGCAAGCCGACATCGAGCGCATCTACGCCAAGGCGATCGGAGAGGCGCGCAATCAGTACACCCTGGGTTATTCGCCCAGGTCGAGCATTGGCGGCTACCGCGAGATCGAGGTGCAGGTGCGGCGTCCGGGCGTGAAGGTGTATGCCAGGCAAGGATATTATCCGCTGCCGACGCCGCGATAAGCAGTTACCAGTTGCCAGTACACAGTTGCCAGTATGCCGTTCCAGGCGGGAAACTGGGTACTGGCAACTGGCAACTGGCAACTGGTTTTAGCGCCCTGGCCTTCCATTGTGGTATAAAAAACAGCAGGGTCAGATAGGGCAGTCGGGTGGATTGGCGATAAGCTCGCGCGTTGAGGCAGTGGTTCGCGAGCGTCTTTTTCATTGGAGTTTCTGAGGAACCTTTTGAGTTTCATCAACTTCGCAGCGCGCGAGATCAACTGCAAGATCGTCTATTACGGCGCCGGGTTGGGCGGTAAGACGACGAACCTCCAGTTCATCTTCCAGAAAACAGCCGAACAGCAGAGGGGCAAGATGATCTCGCTCGCCACCGAGACCGATCGCACCCTGTTCTTCGATTTCCTGCCCCTCGATTTGGGCACCGTGCGCGGCTTCAAGACGCGCATTCACCTCTACACCGTTCCGGGACAGGTCTTTTACGACGCCAGCCGCAAGCTGATTCTGCGCGGCGTGGACGGCATCGTGTTCGTCGCCGATTCCCAGCAGGAACGCATGGACGCCAACGTCGAGGCGCTCGACAACCTGGTGCGGAACCTGACCGAGCACGGCTACGACTTCAACAAGATTCCCTACGTCCTGCAACTGAATAAGCGCGATCTGCCCAATGCCCTGCCCGCCGACGCTCTCGCCAGGGAACTGCGCAGAAAAAACGAGCCGGTCGTGGAGGCCGTGGCCTTCCAGGGCGTCGGCGTATTCGAAACCCTAAAGGAAATCGCCCGCCAAGTGCTCATCGAACTGAAGCAGGGCGGGTAGGGGAGTTTTCAGTTCCCGGTTCTCAGTTCTCAGTTCAAACCCAAAACAACCTTTCCGTAGAGACGCGGCTTGCCGCGTCTTCCGTTTTGCCGGTGGAGGGACGGGCGTCCTCGCCCGTCGCTTGTGTAGGGACGGGGCTTCGCCCCGTCCAAGTCGCGTAGGGACAGCCGTCCTCGCCCGTCGCTCGTGTGGGGACGGGCGCCTCGCCCGTCCAAGCCGCGCGCAGCTCGGCAGTCTGCTGGTGGCCTTTCTTCCTTGACATTTGTTGTCATATATGACAACATTACGATATGTGGGCAATAGAGTGGCGGACAACCCAGTGACCCGAGAGACACGGCCCGTTTCATGGATCAGGGCGGCACTGAAGGAATTCGAGGCGTTTCCGGAAGGGGCCAGGTCGATCTGTCTGGCAGCCTTGACGATCGCTGCCGAGGGTGGAAAGGCCGATATTGCGAAGCCGATGCATGGCTTGGGATCGGGCGTGTTCGAGATTGCGCTGCCGTTCCGGGGCGACGCGTTCCGCGTAGTCTACGCGCTGCAACTCGCCGACGAAATCTGGGTGGTCCATGCGTTTCAAAAGAAATCGACGCAGGGCATCAAGACTCCGAAACGCGAGATTGATCTGATTAAAGACCGTTTGCAGAGGTTGAAGGAGATGTTGCAATGACAATGACAATGAAAACGAAAAGCGAAAAGCTGGAATTGGTGCGCGGAAGCGGGAATGTGTTCCGCGATCTTGGGCACACGAACGCGGATGTCGAGCAGTTCAAGGCGATCCTCGCCGCCGAAATTATAAAGGCGCTTGACCGGGAGGCCCTGACCGTTCGCGCCGCCCACAGCCGCACCGGCATTGCGGCAGCCGACTTCTCGCGCATCCGCAATGCGGACCTGGGACGCTTCACCGTCGACCGCCTCATGTCCATCATCAATCGCCTGGGGTCGCGCATCGAGGTGAAAATCCGGGTGCGGCGGGCCGAACCGGTTGGACGCGCGGCGACGGCGTGAGAAAAGGGGCAATCTTTCCGTAGAGACGCGGCTTGCCGCGTCTACTTGTTTTGCTAGCGGAGGGACGGGCGCGCCCTCGCCCGTCGTCCGTCGTCCGTGTGGGGACGGGGCTTCGCCCCGTCCAAGCCGAGCGTAGCTCGGCAGTTGCCTGTGGTTACAGCAATTCTGGATTCGCCCTAGCCCGCAGTTTCGAGCGCCCCCGACAGCTCTTCCCATTCCCTCATCAAACTCTGCAGCTCGCTCTTCCCACGAACCAGTTCCTGGGTCTGTCGCTGGGTTTCTTCCGCACTTACGAAACTCTGAAGCTGGGTTTCACACAGCGCAATCGCGGCTTCGGCGCTGGCAATCTCCTCTTCTATTTCGTGCAGACGGTCTTCCATCTGCTGGCGTTTGATCGGATTCAGGCGCTTGCCTTTGGGTTCGGCGACACGCGAATCGGCAACCGCCTCTCCGTGCTGAATCGGTACACAGTCGTTCGATTGCAACTGAGAACTGGGAACTGGGAACTGAGAACTCCCCGAAACCTGAGAACTCACTGGCAACTGGCTACTGGCAACTGGCAACTGCTTCCGCCACAGATAGTCTTCGTAATTTCCCGGATAGATCTCCACTTTGCCTTCGCCGATCTCGAACACTCGCGTGGCCAGCTTGTCGATGAAATAGCGGTCATGGGAAACGAAGACGACCGTGCCGGTGTACTTCATCAGGGCTTCAAGCAGGACGTCTTTGGCGCGCAGGTCAAGATGGTTGGTGGGTTCGTCGAGCAGCAGGAAGTTGGCGGGGTGCAGCAACATTTTCAGCAGCGCGTAGCGATTGCGCTCGCCTCCAGAGAGGACGCCGATGCGCTTAAAAACATCGTCGCCGGAAAAAAGAAAGCATCCCAGCAGGCTGCGCAGCTCGGTTTGCGTCGAGGCAGGCGAGAGTTCTCCGAGGTCGTCTAAGATGCGCGCTTCGGGATCGAGCTCCTTGTATTGGTCCTGCGCAAAATAATCGGGCCCGACGTTGTGCCCCAGCTTGTATTCGCCGGCGGTCAGCGGCTCCTGACCCGCCAGCAGTTTAATCAGCGTGGACTTGCCCGCTCCATTGACTCCTACTAACGCGATGCGCTCGCCGCGCTCGATCATGAAGCTGACGTTCTCGAAGACCTTGTGTTCACGCGACTGGGTGCCCCACGTCTCGCGGGTTTCGAGACGTGGGGATTTTACGTAACTCTTGGCGACGTTCGTGAACTCGGCGACGATGCGCCCGCTCGGCTTCGGTTGCGGGAAGGAGAAGCGGACGGTCTTCTCTTCTTCCGGAATTTGGATGCGCTCCATCTTTTCGAGTTCTTTGATGCGGCTCTGCACCTGCTTGGCTTTGGTCGCGGTGTAGCGGAAGCGGTTGATGAAAACTTCCAGCTGCTCGATGCGGTCGTGCTGAGTTTTGTAAGCGGATTCAAGCTGCTCCTTGCGCGTGGTCTTGGCGGCCAGGTATTGGTCGTAATTGCCGGCATAGAAGTGCATCCGCTTGTTCCAGATTTCGACGATGCGCTTAACGGTGATGTCGAGAAAGTAACGGTCGTGCGAGATGAGGACAAACGCGTAGGGATAAGTGGTGAGGTACTCTTCAAGCCAGTTGCGGGCTTCGAGGTCGAGATGGTTGGTGGGCTCGTCGAGCAGCAACAGGTTGGGCTTCTGCAGCAGAAGTTTGGCGAGGGCGACGCGCATCTGCCAGCCGCCAGAAAATTCCTCGGTCGGGCGCGTCCAGTCGCCGCGGTGGAAGCCGAGTCCGGTGAGCACCATGCCGACCTGCGCTTCGAGCGTGTAACCGTCGCGGGCGACGAACTCGTGTTCGAGTTTTTGGTAACGGTCGGCGACGGCGGAGTATTCCGTGCCCTCGTGGTTGAGTTCCGACATGCTGCGGGTGAGCGCCTCCATTTCCTTTTCGATTGTCTCGAGCTCGGCAAACACGGACATGCACTCGGCGAAAATGGTGCGGCCAGTGAGCGTGAGGCCATCCTGCGGAAGGTATCCGGTGGAGACGCCTTTGGCGCGCGAGATGGAGCCGTAGTCGAGCGACTCGCTCTCGGCAAGAATTTTCATGACCGTGGATTTGCCGGTGCCGTTCGCTCCGACGAGACCGATGCGCGATTCCGGCGTGATCAGCCAGTCGGCGTTCTCGAACAGCAGCTTGTGGCCATACCGTTTGCCCGCGCCGGAGAGTTGGATCATGGTTGTATGTCAATCGTCTCATGAGAACGTGTAGCGCGGACACTCTTGTCCGCGTTGCCGCGCTTCGCTTGGTTGGACCCTTCGACTTCGCTCAGGGCAGGCTCGCAGGACGCCCGTCCCCACACAAGCGTTAGCGGGCCGCCACCACGCGTGCCACGCCGATGTGCTCCAGTGCGCGGTCGATCACGGTCTGGAGTTCGTGGGCGTATTTGACTTCGCGGCCTTTGGCGAGGACTACGCGCGCCCTTTCCGCATCGAACCAGGTGGGATCGCGGTCGTCTTCCTCGGGACGGCGAGTCTGCCGCACGTCCATCAAGAAGGCTTTGACCACGTATTCCTGCACGCCGCCCTCCTGCCAGAAGACGCCCTTGGAGTGGATGTAGATGTGGAAATGGCGCGGCTCGATGGCGCCGATGGCGCCCGCTTCTTCCTTGGCTTCGCGTTCGGCGGCCTGACTGTGGGAGAAGCGCGGCTCGGGAGCTCCCTTGGGAAAAGTCCACTTGCTGCCGCCGTTAGTGCGGACCAACAGAAATTCGGCGTGCGAATTCACCCGCCGGTAACAGACGGCGGCAACCTGCAACGGAAGCGCGAAGGCGGATGTGCGCACTGATCCCATATCGTTTATATCGGCCAGTTTACTGCAAAGATATTTCAGGAATGTTAAATAGCGACGAAAAGGGTAGACACCTTTGGTACCTGGCCGATTGGGCAGTTCTCAGTTTCCGGTCCTCAGAAATATGTGCGTGCGGTTTTCCTCTTGGACGCCAGGTTACTGAGAACTGAGAACTGGGAACTGAGAACTTCTGGCAAAGCTCAACCCGCTAAGAGCGGCTATTTTCTGTAGATCTATCCCTCGGCTGGCGATCAGCACTTGGAACGTCTCTCCCATGCCTATGGGAGTTACCAGGTGTTTGAGTTGAAGTGACACTTTCGCGCGTTCTTGCGCCGTGCGGCAGTCCTCGAAGGCGTCGGCGAATTGGGTTGCCTCGCCAATGCCCATGAGGAATTGCGATTGGGTGAGGAGTTTTTCGCAGGTCATGCCTTCTTGCTCGCACGCGGCGGCCAGCGCCGTGAAGTTGACGTGGGCGGTGAGGTCTTGCTCGCCGGGGGCCTGGTAGGGATCGGGGCTCGAGGCGTGATGGCAATAGGCCATGAGCGTGCCGCGGTGGCGTCCCGCGAGTTGTTGCTTGCGCGTGTAACCATAGTCGACCACGACGAGCAAGCCGCGGGCGATGGAGCGCGCGATTGGCCGCATCCATTGCTGCGCCAGAATGGGCACTTCGATGCGCTCATCCGTTTTGGGATGGACGCCATAGCAATCGAGGAAATCCAGCTCTTCGGGTAAAGGCGGGAGCCAGGTCTCGCGCAGGCGATTGCCGTCGAGCGCGAGGTGGAGTTTGCCTTGTGGACTGAGAATCTCGACCGGCAAGGCGTCGAAAAATTCGTTGGCGAAGACGATGAGAGGCGTTTCAGACGCGAGAGTGCGATGAACGCCGGCATCTGCCGAGCTACGCTCGGCCTGGACGGGCGAGGGCGCCCGTCCCCACACGAGGGCACCTGCCCCTACGTGAGCTCTGCCGGAATCAAGATGGTCGCGCAGGGTTTCTTCGAGTCTCGCTCGCAGCGCGGGCGACGATTCCTGCAACGTGTAGGTTAGGGCGGCAAAGAAGTCGGGGAATTTCTTTTTCGACCAGTCAAGCACATCGCGGGCGAAGAGGCCGCGGCCGGGGCCGAGTTCCAGGATTTCGATTTTGACGGGGCGATCGAGCGCCCTCCATATCTCGTCAAACTGCCGCGCCAGCAGGCGTCCAAAGACGGCGTGAACGTCGCTTGAAGTGTAGAAATCTCCGGCTTTGCCGAATTGCTCGGCGCTGCGGGAATAATAACCCTGCGCAAGATCGTAGAGGCAGATTTGCATATAGCGCGAAAACAGAATGGGGCCGCGCTCGCGGATTTCCCGCTCGATTTGTTGGCGCAAGGACACGGCGCTAGCGCTCGAGGACTTTTTGCCGGGAATCGGACACGGGTTCATTGTACTCAGGTGGAGGCGGTTCCCAGTGCCCCCATGCCCCGCTGAGAACTCGAGAACCGGGAACTGAGAACTGCTTCTATTCGTAGCGCAGGGCTTCGATGGGATCGAGCCGGGAGGCTTTGATGGCGGGGAGCATTCCGCTTACGATGCCGACGAATCCCAGGATCAGGGTGGACGCGATCAGAGTTGTGGAATCGATGGTGAGATGGATGTCGCCTTCACTGGCATTCTCTATGAAGGCGCTCCACAGCGTAAGCGAGCCGACCGACCAGGAAACGATGTAAGCGAGAATGATGCCGGCGAGTCCGCCGAGAAAGGTGATGGCTAAGGCCTCGGCGAGGAACTGGACTAAGATATGCCAGCCGCGCGCGCCGAGCGCTTTTTCGACGCCGATCTCGCGCGTGCGCTGGGTAACCGAGACCAGCATGATGTTCATCAGGCCCACGCCGCCGATGCCGAGCGTGAGCAGTCCAATGAATCCGAGCAGAATCTTGATGCCGGTGGTGATGACGCGCAGGTCGAGCAGGTCGGCAAAGACGTCGAAAACAAAGATGGCGCGCTTGTCCTTGGGATCGAAATCATGGTGAAAGGCCATGGATCGGCGTACGGCCTCGGCGACCTTCGCGTGGTCGCCTTCGTATTCCATGGCGACGGAGTTGAGATAGTAAGTGTTGGTAAGATCGCTCATGGCGCTGAACGGGATGTAGATGTGGCTGTTCTGGTCGTCGTCGCCATCCTGGATGACGTGCTTGAGCACGCCGACGATTTCATAGGAAATGCCGGCGACGCGCACTTTTTCGCCCAGCGCATTCTCGCCCGAGAACAACTTCTTCTTAACGTCGGCGCCGAGGACGGCGACGCGGCTGCGCGTGTTTTCGTCGAGTTCGGTGAAGAAAGTACCCTCGCCGACCTCCATGCGCCGCATGCGCTGATAGTAGGGATAGACTCCGCTGACTCCGTAACTGCCGCTGCGCGTGCCGTAAGCGACCGTGCTTTGCTTGGCGGTTTCCGGCGAGATGCGCTTGAGCAAGGGCACTTCGGCGCGCAGGTAATCGAGATCGTTGACGGTTAGCTTGATCTCGCTGCCGGCCTTGGTGCCTCCGGCTTGCAGGGAGGTCCGTCCGGGGAAGATGAAGACCAGGTTCGTGCCCCAGGAACGGAAAGCGATCCAGATGGCGCGCTCGAACCCGGAACCATAGGCGAGGAGCAGCACAACCGTCGCGATGCCCCAAGCCATGCCCAGCATGGTGAGAATGCTGCGGCGGCGATTGTGCTTGAGCGCGCTGTAGGCCTGACGGGCAAGTTCGAGAAGCATAGTTACTCCTTGTCCACTCATGGAGCGCCGGGCGTCCCCGCCCGGCCACCGAACTGCCGGACGGGCGAGACGCCCGTCGCTCCATCGTACCCTCTATTCTTGCCGCAGGGCCTCCACCGGCTCAAGCAGGGCGGCTCGGCGCGCGGGATACAGTCCCGAGGCGATGCCGGCAATCGCCAGCGAAAGAATCGCGATGGCCGCCGACAACGGAACAATGCGCGGCGTGTCGAATCCTTCGGGCGCGGGCAAGGCGGCGAGCACCGCGACCAACGCGGTCGTGATGGCCAGCCCGATGCCTCCGCTCAGGGCGGTCAGGAACGCGCCTTCCACAAAAAACTGGGTCAGGATGGCGCGATGCGTGGCCCCGAGCGCCTTGCGCAGTCCGATCTCGCGCGTGCGTTCGGTGACGGAGACGAGCATGATGTTGATGATGCCGATGGCGCCGAGGCCGAGCGTGACAACGCCGACCACGCCGAGGAACCAGTCCATGCCGTCGAAAATTTTGGCGACGCGCTTTTTGTTCTCGATGGTGTCCCAGTCCTCGAACGAGTCTTCGAGCTTGGGATCGAAGCCGTGACGGCGGGCAATAATTTCATGGACTTCCTGTTTCGCCGCCAGATGATCGGCTGGGCGTAAGCGGGCGGTAGTTCAGAAATGAAATGGCGTCTTCGCTGTTCTCTTCTTTCAGGCGAAATAGGTTGCGCATGGTCTCGATGGGAAGAAAGATGCGCGCATTGGTGCCGTTGTTGCCTTCCTTCCCGACTTTGCTGAGAACACCGATGATTTCGAAGCGGATGCCATTGAGCAGAATGGACGAGCCCACGGCGGGGCGGCCCGGGAATATGTTCTTCAGCAGCTCCCAGCCAACAACGGCCACGCGGCGCGTTTCGGTGTTGTCCTCATCGTTGAACCAGCGCCCCGGGCCGACGGGAATGGTGCGAATCTGGTTATACTCAGGCGCAATGCCGAAGACCTGGCCGTTAGTGGAACCGTAATCGCTGACGGCGCGAATGTCCTCGCGGTTGAGCACGGGGGAGACATACTTGAGCGAGCGCGCCTGGCTGCGAATGGCGAGGTAATCCTCGTAAGTGAAATGGTAAGTAGCGGCCGGATTGCGTGCTGCCTTCGACGGCGGGAATGCGTCCGGGGAAGGTGAACATGATGTCCTGCCCGAGGTTCTTCAGTTGCTTCTCCTGCCCGCTGCGGAAGCCCTCGCCCAAGCCGACCAGCAGCAGCAGCGAGCCGACGCCCCAGGCAATGCCGAACATGGTGAGAAACGAGCGCAGCTTGTGGGCCCAGAGCGTGGCCAGCGACTGGCGAACGATTTCGATCAGCATCCGCATGGTTGGGCTAACAAGTTTGGATCGCAGCGCAACTCTTGCCCGGCCGCCGGGAAGTCTGGCTGCCGTCTGCTACTTGATACGAGAGAAGGGGAGGTTCGGTTCCAGGAAAGACACACTCCTCCTGTTGCATTAGACGCGGAAAATGACGATTCGGTTTGCTGTGCATGAGCGCCATAAGGGCCTTGTGCTTACGAATCGCCGGACGCGGAGAATCGCTGCGCGGAAAAACGCCGCTTCCATCCTCTGCGGGCTTGGCTTCTGGAAAAGCTGGGGGCCGGCGGTTCTCAGGCCCTAGCAGCCCGTGGTGGAAGTGAGATTCCGTTCTTCAACACCCAATTCACAGATTTTGTCATCCCGAGCGCAGCGAGGGATCTGTAGTCCGCCGCAAAATGCAGATCCCTCGCTGCGCTCGGGATGACAATTCATGAATTACCCATCCGCTGCGCGCCGACTTTCACCACGGGCTGCTAGGGCGTGTCATCAAATTGGATATATGCGGTGAGGAGTAGTTGCCGATAGATTTGTGGGATGGGAGTGCGGCGCTACGGGTTACGGGACGATCAGTGGGAGCGGATCGAAGGGATGTTGCCGGGTCGAAGGGGTTCGGTGGGCCGTCCGGCCGAGGATAATCGGTTGTTTGTCGAGGCCGTGTTATATCGCTATCGGGCCGGGATTCCATGGCGGGACATGCCGGAACGTTTTGGCGACTTCCGCGTCGTGCATACGCGGTTCAGTCGGTGGGCGAGGCGCGGGGTGTGGAAGAAGTTATTCGAGCATCTGGCGGCGGATGCGGACAACGAATACGCGATGATCGATTCGACCATCGTGCGCGCGCATCAGCACAGTGCTGGGGCGCGTAAAAGGGGGCTCGGACCAGGCCATCGGACGCAGCAAGGGCGGGTTGAGCACCAAGATTCATGCCACCGTCGATGCCCTCGGCAACCCGACCGGGTTTCATCTTTCGCCCGGACAGGCGTGCGATCTGGAGGGAGCCGACGTGCTGCTGCCGCTGGTGGAGGCCGACATCGTGCTCGCCGATCGAGGCTTCGATGCCGATGAGCGGGTTCTGATTCCGCTGGCGCAGGCGGGCAAAGTGGCGGTGATTCCGCCCAAAGCCAACCGCAAAATCCAGCGCGAATACGACAGGGATCTCTATCAGGCGCGCCACCGGATTGAAAACTTCTTTGCCAAACTCAAACAGTATCGCGCCATCGCCACCCGCTACGATAAAACCGCGCGCAACTTCCTCGCCGCCATCCACCTCGCCGCCACCGTCATTTGGCTCATTTGATGACACGCCCTAGAGTTCGACCTCAGCGTACCACCCCTTGTTCACGATCCGGGTTTTGTAGGGTTCCGAGAGTTTTTGCAGCAACGCGATGATCTCCGCGGCGCGTTTAGTGCTGGCCAAGCGCGGCGTGCCATAGAGCGGGCCTTCATCGTCAATGGTGACCGGGATGAGCTGGATCTTCGTCAGCTTCTCCTTCTTATAAGTCATGCGCACCATCACACTCTCCATCTCCTGCCGTGAGTCCCGCCGGTCAAAAACGGAGACATTGGTTGGCCGCTCCATCTCGGGGTCGCGCTGGTGGATGAGATCAATTGGAATCTTCTCCGGCGTGCGGTACTGGTAGACGAAATTGCCCAGACTGTAAAAGATGGGCTTGCCCTGGTAAATCTCAATGCCGCGCAGGACGTGCGGGCCGGTGCCGATGACCACGTCGGCGCCGGCTTCCACCGCCCGGCGATAAATGATCGAATCGTTGGGCGGCGTTACGTCGGGATAGCCGTGCGAGCGGTCGTGGCTCAGGTCGTGGATGTGCAGGGTGACCATGACGATGTTGCTGTGCCGCTTGGCCAGCACCACGTCGTCCTCCATGGTTTTCACGTCGCTCTCCAGCGGTCCCTCGACGGATTCGACTTTGCCATCGGGCTTCCGCACCAGTATGACGGCGGGATCAATCGTGGCCAGCGACGGGCCGCTCGGATTCGCCGTCCTTTTCGAATACCAGTAGCGCATGTAGGAGAGCAGCGCGAACTCGGTTGTCTGGTTCTGCACTTTACTTGACGGCCGGGGCGTGCGCCTCGGCCAGGGTGAGTCCGCCGCCCGCATGTTTGATGCTGGTGTGGTCGAGGATCTTGAGGCAGTCGGCGAGGCCCTCGGGACCGTAGTCCAGCGAATGGTTGTTGGCCAGACTGACCAGGTTGATGCCCGTGTTGGCGATCTCCCAGGCAAATTCACGATTCGCGCCGAAGTTATAGAAGGGATGCTGCAATTCCGGATGCTCGTTCAGCGACATCTCCAGGTTGCCAAAAGCAATGTCGGCTTCGCGCATCAGGCGGAAAAGATTCTGGTGGTCGGGTTCGGGCAGTTCGCTGATCTTCTCGTTAAAGATCATGTCGCCGACGGCGGTGACGATGATGTCTCCCGGCTCTTCCTTCAACATGCCGGAGATGCGGCCGTCCCAATCGACGTTCTCGGGCGGTTCCGGCGCCTTGAGCCGCCGGTTATACACCGACTTGCTTTGGTCCCAGGAGAGGCGTTGCTTCGGTTGCGCGCCGGCCCCCTCCGATTGCGCGAAGGCGGAAAGCACCCACACGGCGGCCAGCACAATGATCGACAATGACCTACGTAGACTAAGCATGAGAACTCCTTCCGCCGATCCGGTGCTGCATGACGGCTCGAAGCGGACTCTTAAACCCCGATCTTTTTTCTCCGAAAACTGCCCTATTGTACGCCCATCTCGCCTATGACTTCTTGTGAAGAGAGAGCGCCACTGCGGCTGGGAACTTATGAGAGTTCTTATCCATGCAGCGGCATGGCGGAGCCGGCCACTAACGGCAACCCGCCGACGCACTCTTCACCAGCGCAGACCCACCGTGATGGGCGCAACTATGGTCTTGTCGACGCCTGCGTCCAAGGGCTGGACGTCGTGTGTGTAGGCCCTATGGTAGCGGTATTCGACGTAGAGTTTGGTACGCGAATCTCCCAGGCGGTAGGTAAGTCCGCCGCCATAGTTGAAGCCGCCGGCATATTTGGAGTGCGAGGAGATTGTTTGGTCGACAACCTGGCCCAGGGAATTAACTTGAACGTTCCACCAAATGTACGCGGGATAGTAGGTCGTGTATTGATAGAGCTTATGGCTGGGCATCGAAACGTTGCGGTCGTAGAAGCCGAGGCCGAAAATTCCATACGCGCCAAATTTGCCAATATGTCGGGGCACGTTGACGATGCCGTCGAGGCTTAAAGACTGCATGTGCGCCTTGGCGTCCGCCAGGCCCTGATCCAATACGCTCTTCTTGAAGCCGAGGCTGTAGTGCATGTATTCGAGATCGGCGCCGAATAAATGGTGGAAACGGTTGAACTTGATGCCCGCTCCGGCGGTGAATTGAAACGAGTTGCCGACAAAGTTGGCGACCACGCCGCGGCCCATGCCCATTCCGCCGCCGGCGCTAAAGGTATAACGGTCCCAGGTTGATTGCGCCGCAGCCGAAGCCATGAGTCCGCAAAAAATAAACGATAACAGTATCCGATCCCTCAATCTCGATCTCCTTAGAGCATGTTTAATAAATCGGGTTTGGGTAGGGCATGGCTTCAGCCGTGCCGTTTAGGGTCAAGAAAAATTCGGGCTTTAGCCCCTGAGGGCCGTGCCATCTGGCCTGCATCGCATTTATGAAACATACTATCGTTCGTACAGCCAAAGTCTTACAGCCACGCTGGTGAAGCTATAGTTCTACCACGCCCGCCGCGCTGCAATTCCATGCGCCCGCAACATTGGATGCGCGCGCGGAAAACGAAGGCCAGCCTTTTCCACGGCCCCGCGCGGAAAGCGAGGTTGGGAAAAACGATGCACTTCTCCTCCAGCAGATTGTACAGGGCCAAAGGAGGAATCTTCAGCACGTAGCTCGGTTTTCAATATGCCTGCGCCCGCAGACATGAGATGCTCAAATGGAAATAGACCGGGACGAGCCTCATGACGATCCAGGAAAACATCCCGCTGGCGCCGCTGACCACTTTGCAGGTGGGCGGAGCGGCGCGCTATTTTGCGGAATTGAAGAGAGAGGACGACGTTCGCGAGGCAGTGCAGTTCGCCAAAGAGCGCGGCCTGCCGCTGTTTGTGCTGGGCGGAGGCAGCAATCTGGTGGTCGCCGATTCCGGCTGGCCGGGACTGGTGCTGAAGATCGCCATTGGCGGGATCGCCACTCCCAGCGCAACCGGCCCAAGCGCGAACAACGCCGCGAGCGCCGCCGCCGGCAATGCCGTGCTCTTCAGCGTGGGCGCGGGCGTCGTTTGGGATGACTTTGTCGCGCAGGCGGTGGCGCAGAACTGCGCGGGCATCGAGTGCCTGAGCGGCATTCCGGGCAGCGTTGGGGCCACGCCCATACAAAACGTGGGCGCCTACGGGCAGGAGGCTGGCGACACCATCGAATCGGTGCGCGCGCTCGATTTGAAAACGGACCGCGTGGTGCTGTTGCCCAAGCCGGCCTGCGGATTCCGTTACCGCTCGAGCCTCTTCAACGGCACCGAACGCGGGCGCTACATCATCCTGCGGGTGAACTACCGGCTACAGCGCGGGGGCGCTCCGACTTTGCAGTACGCCGATCTGCAAAAGCATTTTGCCGGACGTTTTTGTGAAGGCGTTGCGCAAAAGAAGACGCCCATCTCGCTCGCCGAAACGCGCGCGGCGGTGCTGGCGATCCGGCGAACGAAAGGCATGTTGATTGTTCCCGGCGGCGACGATTACCGCAGCGCCGGATCGTTCTTCAAGAACCCCGTCGTCGGCGAGGCGCAGTTCCAAGAGCTGGCCGCGCGCGCCGCATCCAAAGG
Source organism: uncultured Acidobacteriaceae bacterium (assembly GCA_963772155.1). Lineage (GTDB taxonomy): Bacteria > Acidobacteriota > Terriglobia > Terriglobales > Acidobacteriaceae > Acidiflorens. The sequence continues at coordinate 251,172 of CAVYVX010000010.1, forward strand.
ACTCGAAATTCCCAGCTATCCCGCGCCCGCTGTGCAGAATAATGTGCAGAATAATGTGCAGGGCCTCGATCCGCGCAGCCAAGCGCAGCGCAAAATCTCCGCGGCGTGGCTGGTCGAGCAATCGGGGTTCTCCAAGGGATATGCGCTGGGGCCGGCGAAAATCTCAAGCAAACATGCGCTGGCGCTGGTGAATAGCGGCCAAGCCTCGGCCGCCGACATGGTGCGCCTGCAAGAGCGGATTCAAGCGAAAATCCACGAAAGCTGGGGAATCAGGCTCGATCCCGAGCCGGTATTCGTGGGATTTTGACGGCTTAGAACCTGTCCAAAAACTCAAGATTTGAAGGGGACAGGCTTCAGCCCGTCCGTTCAATACGACAGAAGGATGCGGCTTTCAGCCACTGAGGGAATGGGTTCGCGAGCCATGCCGCCCCTCGGGGGCTAAAGAGACTGCGTGAGAACTCGTTTTCGAGCAATCCGGTGGAACGGAACATCGCAGAATCCAGCCCCGGAGGGGCAATCCAGCTTAGCCCACCGCTTCAGCGGTGGGAAAAGTGGAAGAAACAATTCAAGTCCCGGAGGGACGACCGAGTTCTCACGTACTCTCTAAAGCCCGCTGTCATTTTGCGCTTGTACGTACGGGCCGAAGTCCGTACCCTTCAAGACCCAGCAGTTTTTGGGCAGATTCTTAGGGATTGTCCGATTCAGTCTTTGCTTGCCCGAAAACCGGTTCTCACACACGCCCTATTGCGTTGCGGCGCGCGTTCTGATAACGTGCCTTCGTCTTTCAAAGGAGGCCCCCAATGGCTTTTTGTCCAACCTGTGGAACCCAGATCGCGGATGGAGCAAGCTGTCTGAAGTGCGCTGGCACCGCCGCCACACAAGTCGCGGTCCCGCCGCCCGCGGCAGCCGGACTCACCGATAACGTGGCTGGCGCGCTGGCCTACGTAACCATAATTCCGGCGATTGTGTTTTTGGTGCTGGAGCCCTTCAACAAGAAGCGGTTCGTCCGCTTCCATGCCTTTCAGTGCATCTTCTTCTCGATTGCCTGGATCGTGCTCTGGATGGTCCTGTCATTCGTTGCGCACATTCCGTTCCTGGGATGGGCCACCGTGCTGGTTTGGCCGCTGGTGAGTCTGGCTGGGTTTGTGATCTGGCTGATTCTGGTGCTCAAGGCCTATCAGGGACAGATGTTCAAGTTGCCCGTGATCGGCGACTACGCCGAGCAGCAAGCGGGCGCGTAAGCTGACGATGCGCAAGACCGGCCGCCAGTCCGCCATCGAGCACCTGAAGAAATCCGATCCCGTGCTGGCCTCGATCGTCGAGCGCGTGGGGCCGTGCCGCATGACGTTTGGCGAGCCCACGTTTCACGCCCTGGCCGAGGCCATCCTCTATCAGCAGTTGAACGGCAAGGCGGCCGTGACCATCTTCAACCGCTTTACCGCTCTGGCCGGCGATCCGCTGACGCCGCAGGGCATTCTCAAACTCACCGGCGCCGAAATGCGCGGAGTCGGACTGTCGCGGCAGAAGACGGCGTATCTGCGCGATCTCGCCGAGAAAACCCGGGCCGGCTTGCTCGACTTCGAACGCCTGCCGGAGTTGCCGGATGAAGAAGTCGTCGCGCATCTCACCCAAGTCAAAGGCGTCGGCGTGTGGACGGCGCACATGTTTCTGATGTTCACCTTGCGGCGTCCCGATATTCTACCCACCGGCGATTACGGCGTGCAGGCCGCCATCAAGAAGCACTACAAGAAGCGTCAGTGGCCGAAGCCCGCCGTGATGGAGAAGATCGCCAAACCCTGGTCGCCCTATCGCTCCATCGCCTGCTGGTATCTGTGGCAGAGCTTGGATATCAAGACGGTGGGTAAATAAAGGTTACGAGGGTGCCCCGTCCTTGTCGCGTTTTTTGCGACAGGGCGGGGACTTTGACTTTCACAATTGTGAAGAGGCGTCAGAAACTCAAAACACCCGCCCTGTGTCTGCCAAGAACGCAGACACAAGAACGGGGCATCCGCAGGAATTGAGATCAGGGAAAGGGTGGGCCAGCCCCCATTTACACGGAAGTCTGGACGGGGCGGAGCCCCGTCACCACGTACCGTCCTGGGCTGGCAAAACGGAGAAGTGTTTCACGTGAAACACTTTGTAGAGGTAATATTGTACGTATCATATTATACATACAATAGCTCCATATGAAACAAGCGAAACGGGTTACGGCTCGCCCGCAGACACGGGTGTGAGTGGGACACACTCAAGAACATAGCGATCAGTTTTGGGTGGACCAGCCCCCTGAGAACTTCCCCACTCAAGCCAAAGAATGGTTTGAATGGGGCACCAGCCCGAGTCGCCTACGGTGCGAACGCGACGGAATTCCACTCATCCTCATTGCACCTGTGCTAAACTTCCTCCTGCTTTCCGTGGCAGAATCTACTCGAACTGTGCGCTGCATATTTAGGAGGTAAAGCGATGCAAGCCGAAGGCTCCAACAGCTCGCCACGCCTTTCAAAGCAACAACCTGGCGAAAGGCTGTTAAGGAAATTCCAGCCACCGTCTGATGGAGTTGAGTTATGAATTCTAAAGTTATGCTGGAGGTTCCATGATCTTATACCTCAGACGCTTCTACTATTCGTTCAGGAAACATAGAACGAAATCAGTTATCCTGACTATTATCATGTTACTCCTGTTTGGCATAACCAAATCAGCAGCTCAAGACCTATTCTATCAAACAGATTTCTCCGCCACCTCACACTGGAGTTGGTGCGGTGACAATTGGTATCAGCTTGGGACTAGCTTTGCGGGGACGCTCCAGTCTCTTACGATCAAGTGCTATACCAATGGTGGCTATCCCGTGTGGGGCGATACCTACCTGCAAGAATTCTCGGATTCAGGATACTCCAATCAAACTAATAACTGGCGGATCTCGGGTAGTACATACGCGAATCCCTTTCAACCACCGTCGGACGGCCCCGCGTGCGGCCCGACGCTATCAGATATCACGTTCCCAAACCTCAATATCCCCCTAGACTCTACGAAGTATTATCGCCTCTATACTTACGCTTGGGCGCAAAACGTCAGTGTAATTGTTCTAGGAACATCCAGCATGGGATTTGCGATGTACGACGAATTTATTGGCGGCACGGGTGTTGTCTACTATTACTATACATTCTACCCTTATATTATTTCCAATCCACCGACGGGGCCTCCAGCGGTTGAGGTTACACCTTCCTACCTCGTCTTTCCGAGCACGGGCGATACATTGCCGATCGCGGTCACGAACTCCGGTGGTGCGCCGCTTAGTATCACGTCTGCACCGTCAGTTATTGGATCCAACTTTAGCGACTTTGTTGTCGCCAGCGGAACAACCTGCATCCAGGGTGCGAGCATTGCGCCGGGGCAGTCGTGCGTCGTTAACGTGACGTTTGCTCCTTCTGCACCTTCGACCGGGTCATGGGAAGTAGCGACGCTCTCGCTGTATGACAATGCCAGCTACGCCCCTCAGACTGTGCCGCTCAGCGGCGGCGGACAGATAACCGGCATTTCTCCGAACCCGGTGCTGGCGTCTGGTTCTGCTCAAACTGTCACTATCACAGGGACGAACTTTGCGGCAGGAGCAACCATCAATTGGCAGAATCTTACCGAATCTCCATGGACAGGAAGCGTTAACAAACCACAAGTAGTTCCGCCCAACACGATTACGGCCTCGCTACCCTTCAAGAGCGATAGCGCGATATGGCAGATTGAAGTAGTCAATCCCGGGCTTTCCCCGTCGGCTTTGAACAAGACGAGTAATTGGTACACATTTCAAGTGGATGGAACCGGCTCCGCCACCACTTCCTACCTCGACGACTACCCCTACAAGAATGCGCCCCCGGACCATCTTGATCCTTACGGTTTCGTCGCGACTGATGAGTGTACGTCCTACGTCGCATGGAGAATGAACCGTGATGCAGCAACCACAGATACCAGTAATCCATCGTTTTTCAGAACAATGGCTAATGGGAACTGGTGGGGTGATGCCGCAACCTGGGGGGCGACGGCATACAATTTGGGTTACAAGTTCGACCCTAGCCCCCAAGTCGGCGATATTGCTCAATGGGCGTGTGCGAATAAAGCCTGCACTGAAGGACATGTGGCGTACGTTGAGAAAGTAAGTAATTCAGATGGATCCATAGATGTCTCTGAATACAACTGGGGTGGCGATGACGGCGGTATTAAGCATCAATACGGCGTTCGCCATATCGCGGCGGGATCTCCACCAGCGTTCCCGGATGAATTTATACACATTAGCCGTTTATCGTTGAACCCCACGAGCCTGGACTTCGGGAATCAAACTGCCGGTACGTCGTCGAGCCCTCAGACCGTCACGGTTACGAATTCTCTGGCCCAGACAATCTCTTTGGCGATGGTGAGTGTTGGCGCCAGTAACGCGGGTAGCGGCACAGCAGACTTTACCGAGACTGATACCTGCGATGGTACCAGCCTGCAGTCCGGCGAGCATTGCGAAATAACCGTTACGTTCACGCCAACGGTGGTAGGCGCGAGGTCGGCAGCAATAGCCCTCAATTGGGGCGCAGGACCACAACTCGTTCCAGTAAAGGGTGTTGGGTTGAAGTATACGACTACAACCACGCTGCTTTCGTCCCTCAATCCTTCGGTGTCGGGCAAGCCGGTGAGCTTCACGGCCAGCGTCTCGTCATCGTGGGGCACGCCCACGGGCAAAGTTAAATTTCTGAACGGCACGACAGTTCTGCAGACGGTGACCCTTAACTCCGGCTCCGCCAAGTACACCACGTCGAAATTGCCAGCGGGTTCCAACAGCATTACGGCAGTTTATGGAGGCGACTCCCAAAACAACGGCAGCACGTCAGCACCAGTGAATCAATTCGTGATTGCGACGACCACGACAACACTCACTTCTTCGCCAAATCCATCCACTTACGGTCAGTCTGTGATCTTTACCGCTACGGTCACTTCCAGCATTGGCGCTCCGCCCGATGGAGACACTGTGACATTCGAGCAAGGCACGACCGTGTTGGGAACAGGGACGTTGAGCGGCGGCAGCGCGACCTTCTCTGTCTCGACGCTCGGGGTGGGAACGAAGGGGATCAAGGCGGTCTATGGTGGAGATGCGAGCTTCGCCACCAGCACGTCAAAATCGCTAAGTCAGGTCATCGCCAAAGCCACAAGCACAACCACACTGATCTCGTCGCAAAATCCAGCGAGCTTCGGTCAATCGGTGACCTTCACGGCAACCGTGGCGCCGCAGTTCAGCGGGACGGTCACCGGGAATGTGAAGTTCTACGATGGCACGACGCTGCTGAAGAGTGTGGCCGTGAGCGGAGGGTCGGCGGCGTACACGACCTCGAAGCTGAAGTCTGGCACGCATAGCATCACGGCGACGTACAACGGAAGCACGAGCTTCATCGGCAGTACGTCGGCTGCGCTGACGCAGACGGTGAATTAGAACCTGTCCAAAAACTGCTGGGTCTTGAAGGGTACGGGCTTCAGCCCGTACGTACAAGCGCAGAATGACAGCGGGCTTTAGCCCCCGAGGGACGGCATGGCTCGCGAACCCATTCCCTCAGCGGCTAAAAGCCGCATCCTTGCTGTAGTATTGAACGGACGGGCTGAAGCCCGTCCCCTTCAAATCTTGAGTTTTTGGACAGGTTCTTAGGGTATTTTTCAGTATTCCTATAATGCGCTCGCAGCTTGCTGCGCCACTCTTCAAAAACGCTACTCAACCCTTGACACCAGAGTTAAAATAGTACTTAGGTAACCGCTTAGCGCGGGCCTCAAATTATGTACTAAGTTATTTGAAATCAAGACTTTGCCAGTATCTCCAACGGCAACTCCTTGATTCTAAAGGAAGGCGAAATTTCGCCCTGCCACTAACTCCTTTTTTGTCAAGACTTTGCCTCTAACCCCTTTATTGTGAAGACTTTGAAAATAATGCCTTTTAGATTCAAGACTTTAGAGGGATAAGTGGGGGAGGGGGGTACCCCAAGCAACCAATGGTTAGGGGGGCTACACCAACTGTGAAAACGCTCTGGGGGATCGTCATTGGCGGTTGATGAGGGAGGCCACGTAGCCGGCGCCGAATCCGTTATCTATATTGACGACGCTGACGTTGGAGGCACAGGAGTTCATCATTCCGAGGAGAGCGGCGAGGCCCTCGAAGGCAGCGCCGTAACCTACGCTGGTGGGGACGGCAATGACGGGGACTCCGACGAGGCCACCGACGACGCTGGGGAGAGCGCCTTCCATGCCGGCGCAGACGACGATGACGCGGGCTTTCGCCAGCTCTTTGCGATGGGCGAGGAGGCGGTGAATGCCGGCGACTCCCACGTCGTAGATGTGTTGGACGTTGTTGCCCATGAGTTCGGCGGTGACGACGGCTTCCTCGGCGACGGGAATGTCGCTGGTTCCGGCGGAGATAATCACGATCACACCCTTGCCGTGTTTTTTGCGGTCGCGCTGGAGGACGATGGCGCGCGCCAAGGGACGATACTCGGCGAGTGGAACGGCGGCGGCGACGGCGGCGAATTGTTCTTCGGAGGCGCGGGTGGCGAGCAGGTTGCCGCCGTGGGCGGCGAGGCGGCGGAAGATTTCGGCGACCTGGGCGGGCGACTTGCCTGGGGCGAAGACGACTTCGGGCATGCCTTGGCGGAGGGCGCGATGGTGGTCGAGCTTGGCGAATCCGAGGTCCTCAAAGGGCAGGTGACGGAGGCGCTCGACGGCGGCGTCGGGAGAGAGGCGCCGGTTGCGGACTTGGTCGAAGAGCCGGCGAAGAGCTGGGGCGTTCATGGATGTGGGCTTCATTATTGTTGTTATTGTAGATGGCTGGGGCGGACTGCGCCCCTGGAATGGGCAACAATGTACTGTCATACTACATTAGAAATGTCCCCGTCTTGTCCATAATAGAAATGTCCCCTACATCCGCGCGCTACGGTTTGGCCGGGGCGTTGTTAGGGACTTTCGAGGTGAACTTGCGGACGAAAAATTCTTGCACCAGATTGGCGGCGGCAGTTGCGCCCACCCCGATCCCAGCGTTTTCAAAAGTCAATCTGGCGCCATTGCGATTGTTCGCGGGATAGTAAAGATTTGAGATACCACCCGCGGCCACGCTCCCGAGGACATTCGAGTAATTTGGCTGCCAGCGTCCATTGTCGCCCTTGCAAACGACTGCATTGGCAATTGCATAAAAAGCCCGCGACCGCTTGCTGCCGCTTCCCTTGTAGAAATACCGCGGATCTTGTTTCAGGAGCGAGGGCAGTACGGCGCTTCCGATGAACGTGCCCGCAAACAGGTCGGCATAGGCGGCGCCGTAGCGCTTGGCATAGCCTTGCGCGCCTTGCCCGTATCCGCTGAAATCGTTTTGCGCCTGCTCAACTCCCGCAATGACCCCCACCAATGCGAAGGTCACGGGATCCACGGTCATCTTCATGGCTAACTGGAATTTTTGCTTCGCGTTGAGGGGGACCGCATTGGGGATGTAGCTGACATAAAAATTTGGAATGACACGAAGCACACGCTGCTTCTCTTCAATCTTGATCTGCTCTTCCGCCACTTCGGTACGCGACAGTCCGACCTCGACATCCGTGACAGCGGGAGCAACCGCTAACGCGATCCGCGGGACAATGTAGGTCTCTCCCGAACGCAAAATTCCAGAGAAGGTTTGCGTCGCGAAACCCGCCAACGCGATGGTGAGCTGGAAGGACCCGGGGCGACGTTGGCAAAGGAGAATTGTCCATTGCCGCCTGAGCGCAACTCTTGGCTTAGGGATTGATCTTTACCAGTGAGCCTGACCCGGGCTCCGGCAACGACAGCTCCACTTTGATCGACGATGGTTCCGGTGATGCTTCCGGGCAGTTGCCGATCGGACAATTGCTGGCCGTCTGAGGCTGTCTCCCGCTGTTCCGGACCATGTTCCGGATTGGGCACAGGCGTTGGCTGAGCGGTCTGTCCCACGCAGAACGACGCCCAGCCTAGAGCGACAAACGCAAGAATTATGAGTCCAGATTTGAGGTGGAAGGCCATGAATACGTTAACTTTATCTTCTCCTGTACTTCGCGTCCAAATCGCTAAAGTGTGTTTCATGAATACCTTTCAGGCCGGAAGGCGCAGCCCTCAGGGGCTAAAGCCCGCATTTTTCTTCTGGTCCTAAACGGCACGGCTGAAGCCGTGCCCTGCCCAAAACCGATTTATGAAACACGCTCTAGAGACGATCCATTTCCGCGCCCCCTGCGCTGAAACCGGCGCGCCCGTTGCGCCACGCGCCCTCGCTGCCAATCACAGCATGGGGTTCACTTAACTTAAGATGCCGATGGGGATGACTTGGTCACTCCGCGAGCGGTTCCGCCTCAACCCACTTACCCAGTCCCGTGGTCGCCACCGCCGCACCTCTGGACAATAACAGACTCCCTGGGCGTGTTCTAATTGTTGGTTGGTATACTTAAAGGAATGATTATCGTCTCGGCTAGCTTGCTCGTTTTCGGCACGCGAGGGACTCGATGATTTCCAGTATCGGCGATGTGGCTCTTGCTGTCGCTGCCATTCCATTTATCTATTATTTGATTGTCTTGTTCAGCTCGTGGCAATTCTTTCGCCACGCCGCGCGCCGAATCGCGCCGAATCGTCACTTTACTCCGCCGGTGAGCAATCTGAAGCCGATTCGCGGGCTTGATCCGGACGCCTATGAAAACTTCGCCAGCTTCTGCCGGCAAGACTATCCGGATTACGAGCTGCTTTTCTGCGTCGGCGAGGAGGACGACCCGGCTGTTCCCATTCTGCGGAAGCTGGCGCGCGATTTTCCGGAACGCCGCATTCGGGTGTTGTTCGGTTCCGGTGGGAAAGGAACGAACGATAAGGTCGTCAAATTGGCCCGCTTGGTGAGGGAGGCGCAGCACGAGGTGGTTGTCATCAGCGACAGCGACGTGCGGGTAGAGCCCGACTACTTGCGCACGATGGTGGCTCCTTTTGCCGATGCCAGGGTGGGAGCTGCGACTTGTTTTTACGTGTCGATCGAGGCAAAAACACTCGCCGAAAAGCTCCAGGCGATCGGCATGTTTTCCGACTTCTATGCCGGTATCCTGGTCGCTCGTCAGCTCGACGGAGTAAAGTTTGCGCTGGGGCCGACCATCGCCACCACGCGCGCGCGACTGGCCGGATTCGGCGGCTATGAAGCGATTCAGGACCGCCCGGCCGACGATTTGCTGGTGGGACGCCTCATCGCCGAACAGGGCTGCGAAGTTCAACTTTTGCCCTACGCCATTTTGACGGTCGCGGATTATCGTTCCCTGCGCGACCTTTTCCACAAACGCCTGCGCTGGATCGTGGAAATGCGCCATCTGCGGCCTTGGGGACACCTCGGGTTGCTGCTGACTCAGGGGTTGCCCTGGTCTTTGGCAGCGATTGCCATCCACCCTTCGGCGCGAGTTGCGCTCGGTTATCTCGGCACGTACCTTGTGTTGCGATGTGCAATGACTTGCCTGATTGGCGTTTGGGGACTGAAACAGAACGCAGTTTGGAAAAAATTGGCACTGATTCCGGCGTGGGACGCCATGGCTTTCCTGATTTGGCTGACCAGTTTTGCGCGCAACAGCATCCGCTGGCGGGATGGCGAATACTATATTCGCGACGGCAAGCTCGTGCCCGTGACGAGGCCGTCCGTGTAGGGCGGACACTGAACTGGTTGAAGACCCGGCACTCGCCCGTTAGCGACACGACTGAAGCCGTGCCCTTCCTCAAACCCGATTTATGAAACGCGCTCTGCTGCACCGGTTGCGCTGCGGACAACCACGCAACCGTTTTCGCTCCGCTGCTCGCAGTGGGTGGTTCGCCGCGGGAGATTGTAATCGGACGATTCGTCAGAACGACCTTGCCGCCGCTCGCCGCCACCAGATTAAGATGTTCAGCGCCCACCAGGGATTCCAGTTGAGGGACCACATTCTGGCTGGCCACGATGTAGCAGCGCTCCGGCTTAAGCCAGAGATTCTTGAATTGCGAATCGTCGATAAACACATCGGGCGCGTCTGGAGCAGCAGCGCCGTATTCCAGATTGTCAAAGCGGCCGTTGCGCAGCAGCGCGGTGCGGTTGGTATAGAAAAAGATGGAAGAAAACGTGTAGTAGTGGTGGTCAACGATCAGCGTTCCCTCGGGCGATTTCAGAATTGCCTCGGCCAGCGGCCGCGACGACAAATAGGGATCGAAGGCGGCCATGGCCAGGCGGGCCGCGTGGAAGAACAGTATCATCATCAACGCTGCGGCCAGAAATGCGCGCCGGCCAGCCCATTTCCAGGTTGCGAACGCACCCATGCAGAAGGCAATGGCAGCCACCAGCAGCGGCACGCGAAGATAGGCAAAGGACGCCAGGGTGAGGTCCTGCATGTGGCCCAAGGAGAGCTTATAAGCGCCGGGATGCTGGCTGAGCGCCTGCGAAATGTCTCCCGGCGCGGGGAGGTGACGGGTGAGAAAAAATAAAGTCAACGTCAGCGAGGCCAGCACACGCCGCAATCGCCGAGAGCACGCGCGTGCCGCGCCGTATCCAATCGCTCTCTTTCTCCATCGCCATCGCCGAGCCCAAAAGCAGCGCGAGCGCGGGATAGCAAGGCATCGAATAATATTCCTGCGTGGTCGAGAAGGTGAAGAAGACCAGCACAAAGCCGGCCCAACACAGCGCCAGAAGCCGCGTTTGGCCGGCGCGGTCGCTGGGCTTGGGCTTGAAGGACAGTTTGGCGACGGCGGGAAAATACACGCTCCAGGGAAACAACCACACCAGGTGCAGCAGCCAGAAATAGAGGCGCGGTACGGTGTTGTAGTCTCGCGGATAACGCAAATTCAGAAAACGGAGCAACTGCTCATTGATGAAAAAAAACCAAAAAAACCCGTGATATTGCCCCGGCCCGCTGTGCAGGGTGAAGGCGAAGTAAGGTGGATTGCGCAAGGTGGCGAGAATGTGCCAAGGCGCGGCGATGAGCAAGACGATGAGCAATCCGCTGCAGGGACGCAACCGCCGCCAGGCGGCGGCAGAAAATAGCTGACGAGTGATGCAGAGATAAATAGCGCCGGCCGCAAGTGGAAACAGGACTCCGATCAGGCTCTTGAGCAGAAGTCCCAGGCCGAGGTTCGCGGCCAGCACGAAAGCCCAAAAGCGCGGATGCGGCTCCTCTTCGTCCAAGGCGCGAAGAAACGCCCATAGGGCGAGGGCGACGGTGAAGGTCAGCATGACATCGGGGATCAAAATTCGCGTGAACAAAAACAGCCCAATACATGTGGCCATGCACAGACCGGCATAGAATCCGGCTCGCTTACCGAATGCCCAAGCGCCGAACGCCACGGTCAACAGGCAGAGGGCGATGACCGACAGGACAATCGGAATGCGCGCCGCCCAGTCATGTACGCCGAAAATTTTGTAGCTCGCGGCCATCGCCCAATACACGAGAGGGGCCTTTTCCAGGTACACGACGCCATCCAGGCGCGCCGTGACCCAATCGCCCGAGGTCAGCATGTTGCGCGCGATCTGGGCATGCACGGCGTCCACGTCATCCATGAGGGAAGGCGGAGAAATCATGCAACCCACGTAGATGGCCGCGGCGACGAGCAGAACGCCTAGATATGGGCGCCAGTTTTTTCCGGTATCCAAACGCCAGCCTCCCGGGAGGCCGCTGCCTGGATCCTCCATTTTTTCATCCACAGAAACAGAACCATCAAACCCCATAGATGATATCCAACATTGATTCGCTTCTCCAGGTGTTGGCGAATCTAGGTCTCGATCGCCTCGCGCCGGAACAGGTTCGCGTGCTCGGAGGCGCCGTCCAGCAAGACTTCCATCATCAGCGGGCGCAAACAGCCTCGCAGCCAATCGTGCGCCGGAATGACAATTCATTAGGAAGATCGGCTCGCACATTACTTGCCGACTTTCACCACGGGCGGCTAGGCGGAAAAACCAATCCTAACGGTCTTCTTAAGGATGCACAACCCAAGCGACGCATCCTTGCGGGCGCAGCGCCTGCTCAGGCCGTGCCTTTCCAAAGTATGCGTCGTCGAGTTTTTCGTCCACATCACTGTTGGCCCATGATTACTATGGCGACGCCGATGCAAACCAGAAGCACGCCCGCCCACCTTCTCGGCGTGACCTGTTCGCCGAGAAAGAATTTCCCTCCCAATGCGCCGGCGCCGTAGCTCAGAGCCGTAACCGGAACCACCAAACTGACGTTTTCCCGCGACAGCACGGCGAGCAAGGAGAAAAACGCAGTCGCCATGAGCGTGAGACCGGCCCACATCCAGGGAACTCGCAACGCGCGGGCGATCGCGCCCATCACCTTAACGGGGCGAAAATCCTTCACCTCGCCCACTGCCTTCATGGCTCGGGTGGCGCATAACTCGCCTCCGGTGCCGGCGCCGATAATCAGAAGATACAAGATAAGCTCGAGCATTTAGCGGGGCTCCGTGGTGCGCGGAGGCGTGTGTCCAACCACCAGGACGCCCAGGCAAATGAGCAGCACTCCCATCCAACGCTCTGGCGTCACTACTTCGCGCAGCAGGAAGTGGGCCAGCAGGGCAACCATGCCATAGGACACGGCCGAGGCGGGCTGGACATAGCTGTAATCCGCCCACGAGAGCACCAGCATATAGGCCACAAAAAAAGTTATGAGGAACAGAATGCCTAGCCAAATCGTGTCCGACGTGAGGACGCGGGAAAGGAAGTGAAGCGCCCCCGCCGGCGTTTCGACGCTCACCGCGCCGATGTGTTTCATCCCCTTGCCGAGCAGCACATTGCCCAAGGGGCCGAAGATCACCATGAAAAAAATCAGCAGATAGGTTTTGAAGTGCAGGCTGGCGGAGGACTTCATGCGCGATGGGGCTCTTCCGCCTGGTTGAAATCAAGCCCCTCGTCCGGCGCGAGGCGATTCGACGACCACACAAATACGGCATCTTTCTGGGAAACAATCAGCCACGAAATACGCATGTTAGATTCATGTTACTGGAATTTCCGGGCAGGCTCAAGAGACTGTGTGAGAACTCATCTTTCGCCCCGCTGGGGCTTGTTCCTTTTCCACTTGAACCCACGGCTTACGCCGTGGGCTGTATTCTTGCGCCGCTTCGCGGCTGAAAACGAGAAGGTTCGCTCCACCGCGACTCCGAGATTGTAGTTCTCACACAGTCTCTCAAGCTCTCGAACCGCGCTCGAACGCGTCTTGACGGAGCCAAACCGGGCTCACTCGTAGCGCAAACTCTCCACTGGGTCGAGTTTCGCGGCGCGCGCGGCGGGCACCGTTCCGAAAAGAACGCCCACCAGCGCGGAGACCACGATGGCCACGATGGCAGAGAGTCCGGAGATGGGGATGCGGTAATTGGTAAGGAAGCGTACCGAGAAAGGCAGCGCCAATCCGATTACGACCCCGCCTAAACCCCCGATGAGAGAAATCAGGACCGCTTCCGTTAGAAACTGAAACCGAATCTCGGCATTGGTGGCGCCAATCGCTTTGCGGATGCCGATTTCATGAATTCGCGAAGTGACCGTCGCCAGCATGATGTTCATGATACCGATACCGCCTACCAGCAGGGTCACTGCCGCAACCAGAAGCAACACCAAGGTTAAGGCATTTGCCGAGCGGTCGGCCACGCTCAACAACGCGGTGAGAGTCTGGGCGACATAATTCGATTCTGGCCGATGGCGGGACCGGATCACTTCGCGAATTTGTTCTGTTACCGGAACTACCATCGAAGGATCGGCCGCCGCGAAGTAGAGCTGCTTGACATACAACGTGTTGGTAAAATACCGGCTCACGCTGTAGGGAATCACCATGGAGTCGTCGGTGACCTCCGTCTGCCCGAAGGTATCCACGCCCTCCCGGAACGTCCCGATGATGGTGAACGGCAGTCCGCTCAGCTTGACGACTTTTCCTACCGCCTTGTCCACGGACCCGTAGAGTTGTTCGGCGAATTTCTGCTGGATCACGCCGACTTTGTTGCGCGCCTGTTCGTCTTCCGCGTCGAAAAATCTTCCCGAGACGACCACCAGGTTGCGCACGGAGCGGTAATCGGGAAGGACCCCCAGCACGTGAACATCCCGCTCCTTGCCATAGCCGACCGGAATCCGGTTATCCAACGGAACTACGGGAGAAGCAGCCACGATTCCGGGCACGCGTTGCAGAACGGCGTACATGTCGTCCACCGTCAAGCGATCGGGCGTGGTGTCCTCGCCTCCGCCCCGGTATTCAAATTCAATTTCGTTGGCGCCGACCGATTGAATCAGATTTAAGACGTACTGCTTGCCGGTCATTCCGATGGTGACCACCAGAATGAGGGAAGCCGTGCCAATGACCATGCCCAAGGCGGTAAGAGAGAAGCGCACCTTGTTGGCGCAGAAAGTGTCATAGGCGAGACTGAAACTCTCCCCCCAAACCAGTTTGGGGGGATGGCCCGCCGTCGCCGTAGTAGTCGCCATACTGGGTTCGATGCTACGCGATGCCGGGAAGAGGCGCAATTGACAATGAGATTGCCCTGAGGCACGGAAGAACATAACGGAGCCGGGTGCCGGCGCCCAGCCCCTAAAGAGAGTGTGTGAGAACTCGGTCGTCCCTCCGGGACTTAGATCGTTATTTGCACTTTTCCCACCGCTGAAGCGGTGGGCTAAGCTCGGTCGCCCCTCCGGGGCTGGATCCTGCGATATTTCGTTCCACCGGATTGCTCGAAAACGAGTTCTCACGCACTCTCTAAAGGGGCATCGCATTCCCAGGGAATTGCGGCATCGTTAAAGCGATGCCCCGAGGGCGTCTCGCCTTCGGCGCGGCGGGCGGGGACGCCCGCCGGACAGCCGCCGGGACGGCGGCGCTACTCTCAGTGGTGAAAGGGTATAAATCACGCGGTCACGGTACTGGTTTTTCCGCAGCCCGCTAACTCACGCGCTCCGGGCGGGGCTTGGGGACGTAGGCTTGTTTTGGCGGAGTCACTTGCAGCAGCGACTTGCCGCCGACATGCACGAAGCTCAATTCGCGCGCCGAAAGCAGGGCGTGGATCGCTTCTTTCACGCGCGTGCGCGGAACGAAGTTGGCGAAAAAGTTTTCGACTTCACCTTCCTCCACGGCAATCACGCAGCCCAGATATTTCGAGACCAGCGCGGAGAGCGCTTCGGCCACGGAAATTCCGACGCCTTCGCGCACTACATCGGGCGCCCAGCGCGACAACTCGTCCCACACCGAGCCTTCCTCCGAGCGTGTAATCGACGCGCGTGATGCGCAGTTTGGCCCAGAGTTCGCTCAGGGCGCGATCGAGGCCGGCGTTGGAAAGCGAACCGCCCAGCATCTCGCCGAGCTTGGTCTTCGAAATCGGCCCGCGCCGCCGGATGAGATCGAAAGCGTCGCAGGCCAGCGGCGAATAAGCGGAGCGCGGCCCGGATGCGGGCGCCAGCTTGGGATTGCGCTCGCCGGCCAGCGAATAAAAATAAGGAAACACGGAGGCCGCCAGCAGGAAGGCGTTGTTCTCGTCCATCAGCGGGGCCTCGTAGGCCGCCTGGTCGCGCAGCGCGCGCACCATGAGTTCGGTCGCCTCTTTCGCCCGCGGATCGGCGTAGGCGTGCTGACGCGCCGGCAGATTGTCGTCCGCTCCCACCCAGGCGCCCACGAAAGTCGGCAACAGAAGCGCGGGCCGCGTCGGGAACATCAGGCAAAATCCCACCGACTCGAGGAAGGCGCGGGCGTCGTCGAGCGTGCGCACGGGCTGGCCGTCGAGACGCCACTTTTGCGCGCGGGACTGCTGGAGTTCGGGGCCGGTCATCGCTTCCGATTAGAACACAGGGATCGCAGATTGGCCCGTGTCGCTTTGATGGCTCTTTGCTTCGAGCTTCGAGCCACGAGCTACGAGCACGCTCTCCCATACATCCGAAGGTTGGATTGCTCGTAGCTCGAAGCTCGCGGCTCGCAGCTAGATTCTCTTGAACGCCTTCTGGATGTCCTGCATGGAATAGCGCAGCACCACCGGCCGGCCATGCGGGCAGGTCATGGGATGCTCGGTTTTCGCCAGCTCCGTGAGCAGCCACTCCATTTTATTTTGCTCGAGCGGCATATTGACTTTGATGGCGGCGTGGCAGGCGATCGAGGCCGCAATGCGCGTCCGCACCGCTTCCAGGTTGATGGCCTGGTCTTCGCGCGCAATCTGCTCGAGGATTTCGTTCAGCATGTGTTCGATGCGGGCGGCGTCCACGCCCGCGGGCGCGACTTTCACGGCCACGCTGCGCGCGCCGAAGGGCTCCGCTTCAAAACCGTTGTGCGCGAGTTCCCCGGCAATGTCGCTGAAGACGGCTTGCTGCGCCGGAGTCAGTTCGACGATCAGGGGCATGAGCAAACGCTGGCTCTCCACTTGCTGCGCCGAGCGCTGGCGCAATATCCGCTCGAACAACACGCGCTCGTGGGCCACATGCTGGTCGATGATCCAGAGGCCGTCTTCGTTGACGGCGAGAATGAACGAATTTCGAATCTGGCCCAGTGGACGCAGCGTACGCAGCGCTTCGAGAGTGGGCGCGGGTTGCGGCTCTTGCGAAATCGGCGGGGCGCAGCCGTGGTCGGGGATTGGCTGATCGGCGATCGTCTGGCTTGGCGCCCCGGGCGCGCGCGCCAGCGAGACCGCCGCGTTGGCGTCAATGGCAATTCCTCCGTCAAATTCCAGGCGCGCGGTTGTCGCGGGGACTGCCGGAGCTTGCAGTGAGAATCCGCCTGCCGACGCGGGCTCGTACAGGTCGCGCCACGGCGCTCGCTGCGCATCATCGTCCGCGGAGCTTCGCTCCGCTGGACCTGCGTGTGTCATGACGGGGCTGGTCAGGCCCGCACTCGCGCTCGGCTGCGCGCGGATCTCCGTCAGGAACTGGGGCACCGGCCTCGCCTTCATCAGCGCCGCCCGCACCGACTCGCGCACGAAATCGTGAACCACCGTGTTCTGGCGGAAACGCACTTCGGTCTTCGAGGGATGAACATTCACATCCACTTCGGCAGCCGGCATTTCAATAAAAAGAAGAACCACGGGATAGACCGTCGGCGCGAGAATGTTGCGATAGGCCTCGGTGATGGCGTGCTGAATGAGGCGGTCGCGAATCAGGCGGCCATTGACGAAAATAAAAATCGAATTGCGATTGAGCTTCTGGATTTCCGGCTTGGAAACAAAACCATGGAGGCGGACTTCGCCGAAATCCTGTGGCGCGGGCGCCCCCGCCCGCGAGACGTTGTCCTCCGCCGCAGCGCCGGCAAAACCGCCCGTTCCGCTAGCAATGGACTCGCGGGCGGGCGCCCGCGCCACACGTGTCCGCGGTGCTTCGCCGCCACGGTGGAGGCTGTGGCAGGCCAATGCGCTCCAGCGGCTGCACGGCCGCCAGCGGAATTAACTGGTCGAGCGTTTCGCGTCCAAACACCTGGTAGACGCGCTCGCGATGACCGGCCACGGGCGGGGCCACCAGCAAGGCATTCGTCGCCGAGTGCAACTCGAAATGCTTTTCCGGATGCGCCAGCGCATAGTGCGTAACCAGCGAAGCGATGTGGGAAAGTTCGGTCGCCTCCGATTTTAGAAATTTCTTGCGCGCCGGCGTATTGAAAAAGATATCGCGAATCGTGATCGAAGTTCCGAGCGGCAAACCCGCCTCTTCCACGCGGATGATCTTGCCGCCGTTGATTTCGAGGACCGTGCCGGCGGCTTCTTCTTCGGCGCGGGTTTCGAGATGGAGGCGTGTGACCGAAGCGATGGAAGGCAGCGCCTCGCCGCGAAATCCGAGGGTCGAAATGCTCAGCAGATCGTCGGTGTCCTTGATCTTGGAAGTAGCGTGACGCTCGAAGGCGAGCATGGCATCGTCGCGCACCATGCCGCAGCCGTTGTCGGCGATCTGGATCAGCTTCTTCCCGCCCGCCTCGACCTGAATGCGAATGCGCGTGGCGCCGGCGTCCAGCGCGTTCTCCAGCAGCTCCTTCACAACGGACGCGGGACGCTCAACCACCTCGCCGGCGGCAATTTGGTTGGCGACTCTCTCGGGAAGAACGTGGATTTTTCCCATGGATATGCAGTAGCCAGTGGTCAGTGTGACAGATTCGGCGGCGCAGCGTAAAGGCGGGGCGAGGCAAGCCCTGTCTCTACATTCGTTTTGCCCTGGCTAGCGCGCCTTCCACGGGATCGGCCAGATTTTGGCGCACGTCGATGCCGGGAAGGTTTTTCTGCAGGGTATGGCAGAAAATCTGGCGCACATCTGGAGACTGACGAAAAACACTGCCCGTCATGGCTACGGGGAGCATGGCTGCCGGAGCATGGGGCGCCAGACGGCGGACGACGATGGCCGCCAGGTTCGCCAACCTTGTTCCGGCGTCGGCGAGGAGATGGCGGGCAATGGCGTCGGCTTTGTCGGCAGCGCGGAGGACGACGGGAAACAGGCGCGGAAAATCGGGTGGTGGAGTCGAGTTGGCTTGCTGCACGAGTTCTTCGATGGTCGCGAGTTTCCAGGCTTGGAGGACCATGGCGGTGAGCGCGCTTTCGACGCCCTGGTCGCGGGCGGTCACAATGGCGGAGATGGCGCGGCGGCCGATCCAGTCGCCGGAACCTTCGTCGGAAATAGCGAAGCCCCAGCCTCCGGCGCGAGCGCTGCGGCCGTGAGCGTCGCGTCCGTAGACGATGGAGCCGGTGCCGGCGATGGCGATCACGCCGGGCCCCGCGCCGAAAGCGGCTTCGAGGGCGATCACGGCATCGCCGACGACTTCGATGTTGGCGGGAGTTGAGTTGGGAATGAGTTCGGCGAGGATGCCGCGAAGCTTCGCTTCGATCTCGGGCCGGGCAGCGCCGGCTGCGCCGATACAAATGGCGCTGATCTGATGGGGAGAAATTCTGGCGGTGGCGCAAACTTGCTGAATGGCGGCTTGCAGGGCTTCCCTCGCTGGCCGCTCGCCGAGGCGAACGATGTTGCTGCCGCCAGTCATTGCCTTGGCGAGCACGGTGGTTTCGTCGGCGAGAACGCAGCGGGTTTTGGTGCCGCCGCCGTCGATTCCGAGATAATAGGCCATCGCGCTAGTTCTAACACAGGTCCGCGTAATCTGTTCGGCGGTTGCTTCGGACGCGGAACATGCTTGTACAATGCTGCCATCCTGTTGCTGGCTGCGGGAGACGCGGCAAGCCGCGTCTCTACACCAAAGCCGGCGTTGGAAGGAATCGCTTGGGATTGAATCGGATCGACCTGCTGATTGTTGCGGCGTACCTGGCGGGGATCACGCTGTTCGGGCTGCGCTTTCGCAAGCGGCAGCGGACCATGCGCGACTACTTTCTCGCTGGCCGCGACATTCCCTGGTGGGCAATCGCGCTGTCGATTGTGGCGGCGGAGACCAGCACGCTGACCATCATCGGCATTCCCGGCCTCGCCTACGATACGAACCTCACTTTTCTGCAACTGGCGATGGGGTACGTGATCGGGCGCGTCATTATCAGTTTTGTGCTGCTGCCGCAGTATTTTCGCGGCGAACTTTACACGGCTTATCAGCTCATCGAGCGGCGGTTTGGGCCGGAGCTGCGCACGGTGACGGCGGGCCTGTTTCTGCTGACGCGGGCGGCGGCCGAGGGAGTGCGCGTCTATGCCGTGTCGATTGTGGTCTCGATCGCGCTGGGCACGGGCGAGGTCGCGTCGATTGCGATCATCACGCTGCTGACTCTGATCTACACGTTTGAGGGCGGTCTGGCGGCGGTGATCTGGACGGATGTTGTGCAGACTTTTATTTATGTTGGCGGGACGCTGGTGGGGCTGGTGACGCTTCTGCATCTTGTGCCGGGCGGGTGGGGAGCGGTCGAGGCGATTGCGGGCGGGCTGCACAAATTCCAGGTGTTCGATTTTCAGTTTCTTAATCGCGCAACTTCAGCGCATTGGCCGTATTTGGATTTTGCGAAACCTTATACGCTGTGGGCGGGGATTATCGGCGGCGCGTTCTTGACGACGGCCAGCCATGGCACCGACCAGCTTATCGTGCAACGATTGCTGGCGGCGCGGAACCAGCGGCAGTCGGCGCTGGCGTTGTTGTCGAGCGGCGTCGCCGTGTTTTTTCAGTTTGGGTTGTTTCTTTTTGTGGGCGTGATGCTGTTTGCCTACTACCGGGTCCCGTCGGCGGCGTTTGGGCGGGCGGACAGAATTTATCCGACGTTTATCGTAAGCCGTATGCCGCATGGGATCGCGGGGCTGTTGATCGCGGCGATTCTGGCGGCGGCAATGTCGAATTTGAGCGCGGCGTTGAACTCGCTCGCCTCCAGTTCGATTATGGATTTCTATCTTCGCTTTCGCGCGGGCCGCCGTTCAGAATCTCGACCGAACTTTCGTTCGGGGTCTCCTCCGGAATTGAGCGAAGCGGCGCGGCTGCGGCTGGCGCGGCTGGCGACGGTCGCGTGGGCACTGGTGCTGTTCGCGCTGGCGGTGCTGGCGCTCGATCGGGTGGGGCGCGTGGTGGAAGCCGGGTTGCAAATTGCGTCGGTCGCTTATGGGGCGTTGCTCGGCGTGTTTCTGCTGGGAGTGCTGACGAAGCGCGCGAACCAGCGTGGGGCGATGGTGGGCATGATTTGCGGTTTTGCCATGGAGTTGTATTTGTGGGGATGGTCGCAGGTGGCTTTCACCTGGTGGGTCGCAGCCGGGACCTGTGTGACGTTTGCCGTGGGATACGCGGCGAGCGCCTTGCTGAAAGATGAGTCGAACGTTTGAACCGCCTCCGTCGCGGCGACCGGAGCGGGCGGAATCCCAGCTTTGATAGACTTGTGTTCGTATGAAAAACGGCCGAAGCATGAATTACCGCAGCAGGATTCTTTTTCTGGCGCAGTTCGGACTGGTTCTATTTTTCATCCTCATGACCGCAACCTTGGGCGCGGCGCAGCAGAAGAACAGCCGCACCATGACGGGGTCGGCGGCGAAGAGCGGCGCTCCGGCGGATTTGAAAGTCGCGCCCGATCTCGAAGCGCGCCTGGCCAAGTTCCGGCGCGTCCAGATGCCGTTCCAGACGGCGGGTTTGAGCGCCCGCGAGCGGCAGCTCGTCCGCAAACTGGTGGAGGCCTGCGGTTACCTCGAAAGCATTTACTGGCGGCAGAGCGATCCCGAGGGACTGACGCTGTATCAGTCGCTGGCATCAAGCAGGAACCGGCGCGATGCGCAACTGCGGCGCTATTTGTGGATCAACGCTTCGCGCTTCGATCTGATCGACGACAACAAACCCTTCGTCGGAACCGAGGCCCTGCCGCCGGGGCAAGGCTTCTATCCCGCGAACCTGACGAGCGACATGGTGGAGAAATACGTCAAGGAGCATCCCGAGCAGAAGGCGGCGATCTACGATCAGTTCACGATTGTGCGCTGGCACGACGAAAAGCTGGAGACTGTTCCCTACAGAATCGCGTTTCGCGCTTATCTGGAGCCGGCGGCAAAGGCCCTGCGGGCGGCGGCCAAGCTCAGCGACGATGCGGCGTTCGCGAAGTTCCTGCGCTTGCGGGCCGACGCGCTCGTCAGCGACGATTACTTTCCCAGCGACCTGGCGTGGCTGGAGCTGAAGGACCCGAAGTTCGACATTATTTTCGCGCCCTATGAAACTTACATGGACGGACTGCTGGGCGTGAAAGGTTCGTACGGCGCGGCGGTGCTGGTGCGCAACCAACGTGAGAGCAGGAAGCTGGAACTGTTCGCGCAATATGTGCCGCGGATTCAGGACGCGCTGCCGCTCGGGGCGGAAGACCGTCCGTCGAAACAGGGGCTGGAAACGCCGATGGAAGTGATGGACGCTCCGTTTCGCGCGGGAGACCTGACGCACGGGTACCAGGCCGTGGCCGACAATTTGCCGAACGATCCGCGAGTGCTGGAACAAAAGGGCAGCAAGAAAATTTTCTTCAAGAATTTCATGGACGCGCGCGTCAACTACATCATTCTGCCGCTGGCGCGCAAGCTGATGGAGCCGGAGCAGGCGGCGCAGGTTTCGGGCGAGGGTTATCTGCTGGGCACGATCACGCACGAAATCTGCCACGGACTGGGCCCGGCATTTGCGCGGACTTCGTCAGATAAATCGGCGGGCAAGGTCGATATCCGGGAAGCGATCGGCCCGGCCTATAGCGGCCTGGAAGAAGCGAAGGCCGATGTGTGCGGTATGTTCGCTTTGAAATGGATGGTGGACCACGGCGCGCTTCCGAAAGGGAAGCTGGAGGAATCTTACGCGTCGTATGTGGGCGACCTGTTTCGCACGGCGCGCTTCGGAACGGCGGAGGCGCACGGTCAAGCGGAGATGATGGAATTCAACTATCTCTCGGAGCGCGGCGCGATTCATCGCAACGCCAGCGGCAAGTATGCGATTGACTACGAGAAAATGCCGGGCGCTGTGGCCGATCTAACCAAAGAATTGCTGGAGATCGAAGCCACCGGAGACCGCGCGCGCGCGGAAAAATGGTTGGCGAAATACGGCACCATGCCAGAGGAATTGAAGGCGTCGCTGCAAGCGGCGTCGGACGTTCCGGTGGATTTGGATCCGGTGTTTTCGTTTGCGCAGAGGGTGAGGTAGGGGGCTGCGAGCTACGGGCTGCGAGCTGCGAGCTGCGA
Organism: uncultured Acidobacteriaceae bacterium; assembly: GCA_963772155.1. Classification (GTDB taxonomy): domain Bacteria; phylum Acidobacteriota; class Terriglobia; order Terriglobales; family Acidobacteriaceae; genus Acidiflorens. The sequence goes on from CAVYVX010000010.1 coordinate 273,730, forward strand.
GCTACGAGCTTCGGGCTACGAGTAAGCAAGAGCCACTTCGCTTCGATCCGCAGTGGTACCCCCACCCCCCCTATTTTGCCAAAATCTTCATTTCAAAGGAGTTATCGTAAAATATTCAAGAATAAGGAGTTAGATGCGTACTATTCAGGAATAAGGAGTTAGCTATCAGCCTCTTAGCTCTCAGTAAGACCTGGTCGCTTTTCTACGAGAGACCCATAATTAGGAGACCCCAGGAAAAAGGGTGCGGGAGTGATTCCGCACCCTTTTTAATCTATAGTTCTATTCTATCAATTTGGAGGGGGGTACACCGACAAGATTTGCAGGTTTATTTTCGTAGGCTGTGCAATGAGTTAGGGGGAAAAACGTGGAAACGGGGGGTTGACAAGAGCAGCTACGAGCTTCGGGCCACGAGCTACGGGCAAGCAAAGTCCGCTACGCGACCTTGGACGGGCGAGGTCGCCCGTCCCCACACGAACAGGGTACAGCAATCGTGAAACGGCTCTAAGATGGCGAATGGTTGCTAGCTCGAAGCTCGCGGCTCGTAGCTCGAAGCCTCCCTACACCCACTCCACTCTCGGCTTCTGGGGAATGATGCCGGCGTTGTGGCCCATGTCGAGCAGGCGCTTCACGGCTTCGCGGCCGTCGTCGCCGTAGTCGAGGGTGCGCTCGTTGACGTACATGCCGACGAATTTATCGGCGAGTTGGGCGTCGAGATCGCGGGCGAATTGCATGGCGTAGGCCAGCGCTTCCTCGCGATGATCGATGGCGTACTGGATGCTCTCGCGCAGCGCCTGGGTTACGCTCGGCGATCGTTTCCTTGCCGAGCGAGCGGCGGATGGCGTTTCCGCCGAGGGGCAGCGGCAGTCCGGTGACTTTTTGCCACCACTTGCCGAGATCGACGACGCGGTGCAATCCGGACTTATCGTAAGTAAGTTGGCCTTCGTGGATGATAAGTCCCGCTTCATGCTTGCCTTCGAGGATCTGCGGAATGATTTGATCGAAGGGAACGACTTCCGTTGCAATGCCGGGCGCGAACAGTTCGAGCGCCAGGTAGGCGGTGGTGAGCTTGCCGGGAATGGCGATTTTCTTTTGCTTGATTTCGTCCGGCGTGAACGGCCGCGTGGAAACCAGCATGGGGCCGTAGCCGTCGCCCACGCTGCCGCCGCACGACATAAGCGCGTAGTGCTCCTGAATGTAGGGAAAGGCGTGGAAGGAAATCGCGGTCACGTCATAGACGCCGCCGCCTTCCTGCGCCTGGCGGTTCAGGGTCTCGATGTCGCAAAGGGTGTGGGTGAACTTCAGTCCGGGCACGCGGACTTTGTTCGTGGCCAGGCCGTAAAACATGAAAGCGTCGTCGGAATCAGGGCTGTGGGCCACAGTGATTTCACGCACGGAAGAAGATGCTGTACTCATAAAATTCAAATCCAAACTTTGTCATTCTGAGCGAAAAGAGAGTGTGTGAGAACTTCGGTCGTCCCTCCGGGACTTAGATCGTTATTTGCACTTTTCCCACCGCTGAAGCGGTGGGCTAAGCTCGGCCGCCCCTCCGGGGCTGGATTCTGCGATATTTCGTTCCACCGGGTTGCTCGAAAACGAGTTCTCACGCACTCTCTAAAGCCCGCATTTTTCCGGGCCCTAAACGGCACGGCTGAAGCTGTGCCCTACCCAAAACCGCCGATGGGTTACAGTAACCATGAAAATGCTCTAATAAAACCAGTTCCAATGCCAAGTTCCCAGTACTCGGGGCCGACGGGCTATGCTTCACCCGAAAAAATCTCGTTCACATCAGCGTTGCTCGCTCCAATCTACGCAGAGCGATGTTGGCGCCAGCGAGCGGCGACGGAGGCGGCCAGCAGCACCTTGATGACTTCCGCAAAAACGAACCAGTAGAGGCCAAAGCGAATGGCCAGAGAAACGGAGTGGGTGAGCACGGCGAGCCAACTCAGGCCTCCGGCGAAGAGCACGAGTTCCGCGGCCACGGACGACAGCGCGGCCCAGGCAAAACGGCGCGAGCTGTGCTCCGAGTTGCGTTCAAAAAGATAGCCCGCGACGAACGCCGCCAGCGGATAGGCCAGGAGGAATCCGCCGGTCGGGCCGAGGAGGTAGGCGATTCCGCCGCCGAGGCTGAATACGGGCAATCCGCAAGCGCCTTCGGCGAGGTAGAGCGAGAGCGCGGCGAAACCGCGGCGCGAACCGAGCAGCAAGCCCACGGCGAGGACTCCGAAGTTTTGCAGCGTCAGCGGAACCGGCGTGAAGGGCAGCGGCACAGTCACGCGCGCGCACAAGGCGACGAACAGGCTGGCGGAGATGACGATGGCCGCCTGCCGCGCGAATTCCATTTTCCAATCTTTGCTTCGGACTATGCTTCGAACTATGCTTTGATCCATGGACCCGGCGGACCCGGCCTGCGGGCCGAAAACCTGGGCAGCTAGCTTAGACATGGTGGTCCTTTCTTCGTGGCGGACGCCGTGGGGCATCAATTTTCAGGCGGCGACGAGTGGCCGGGGACGTCGCGCTCCGCTCTTTGGGCCGCCGAGCGATCCATTTGCCGCCGAACCCGCACATAGAGCGTAAGCGCCGCCGAAACAACCACCGCGGCACTGACTCCCAGTATGAGAAACCACCAGAGCATCCGCACGGCAAATTTAGGATAGCAGATGGCAGGCAGCGAAAATTTCCACAGGACGATGAAGCAGGGCGATGGGCAGCGATCAGCCCTTCTTCGCCGGCTTGGCCATCGCTTTGCGGCGATTCTCAACATTCTTCGAGACGCGCTCCAGACGCTTGCGGGCCAGCTTCGATCCCGTGGCAACCTTCTCAATATTCGCGAACGCCTCGGGGTTGTTCATCTTTTCCCGGATTTCCTTGAGGAAGGGATGAATCTTGGCGAAGATGAAAAACAGTTCACCGCTGCTGGCGAGGAACAGGTCTTCGGAGAGGGCGCCGTGCAATACCAGCGATGCGGCCATATCCCAATAGCTGCCTACCTGACGCAGCCAGGCATTTTCCTGGCTGGGGAACGCGTTGGCAACTTTCAAGAAGTCGTCGGCGCTCTGCGGCCAGAATTCCGCCATAAACCAGTTTCTTGCCTTGCGCATCTCCGCTTCGCGGCGGAGGTCGTAGAGTTTCAGAACCAGCTCTGCATCGTGCGCGGTCGCTTTTTTTGCCATAGTTTCACCTCGTGTGTTGGATTCCTTGTATCCAATCGCGGAAGTCAGGCCAAGGTTCAAACGCACGGGCAGTGAGCGCGCGAGAACTGGGCCGTCCCTCCGGGACTTGAATCGTACTTCCCATTTTACCCAGCGATAAATCGCTGGGCTAAGCTGGGCCGCCCCTTCGGGGCTGGATCTCGTATTATGAAAAACGTTCTACATGGGCTGTAACGCGCCGGCTGCGCCTTCGACGGATGCGCTCGTAATTGCATTTCTTATTCGGACACGCGATCACCGGTCCGTCTTTGCGAATTCGCTCGACCAGGTATTCATGCCCGCAATCCGGACACTTCTCGGGGACGGGCTTGGCCGCGGAAGTGAATTTGCACTTCGGATAATTTCCGCATCCGTAAAATGTGTTGCCCTTGCGCGCGCGTTTTTCGACGAGTTCGCCTTCTTTGCACTCGGGACACTTCACGCCGATGAAGTTCTGCTTCACATATTTGCATTCGGGATAACCGCTGCAGGAAGTGAACTCGCCGTAACGGCCGTGGCGCAGGATCAGGTTGCGTTTGCACAATGGGCAGATCTCATCGAGCGGGATGTCGGGCACTTTCTTGCCCTGATCGAGCCGCCGCGTCGTCTTGCAATCGGGATAGCCGGTGCAGGCCATGAACTGGCCGAAGCGTCCGCGCTTCAGTACCATGACGCGGCCGCAATTTTCGCAGTATTCCTCTTGCGCCGTCTCCTGCATGTCGGCCGAGTCGAGATCGGGCAGGTTGATGGGATTCTCTTTGGTGAACTTGCAGGTGTCGGGATTTTCCTTGTCGTAGGTGCTGCAGGCATAGAACGAACCGTGCTTGCCCCACTTGATGACCAGCGGCGCGCCGCAGAGTTCGCACTTTTCGTCCGGTGGGCTTCTCCATACGCTTGATGTTTTCCATGTGCTTCTCGGCGTAGCGGAGGTCCTTGGAAAATTTCTGGTAAAACTCGGTGAGCGCGTCGTTGCCCGTCTGCTTGCCTTCTTCAATCTCGTCGAGCTCTTCTTCCAGGCGCGCGGTGTATTGGAAGTCGAAAATATCCTTGAAGTTCTCGACCAGCAGATCGGTGACGACCAGGCCAATTTCGGTGGGTATGAACTTGCCGCCGATTTTCTGCGCGTACATGCCGCTCCTGAATGGTGCTGAGAATCGTGGCGTAGGTGGAGGGGCGGCCGATGCCGCGCTCTTCGAGTTCCTTCACCAGCGAAGCTTCGTTGAAGCGCGGAGGCGGCTCGGTGAAATGCTGCTCGGGGAGCAGCGACTTCAGCGTGAGCTTCTGCCCGGCTTCGAGCGGCGGAAGCTTGTGCTTCAGTGCTTCGTCTTCTTCGTCCTTGCTGTCTTTCGACTCCTCATAGACCTTGAGGAAGCCGTCGAACTTCGGCACGGAGCCGGTGACGCGGAACTGGTACACATCGTTTCCAGACTTGGCATCGATATCGACCGTCGTCTGATCGAAGACGGCGGGATTCATCTGTGAAGCGACGAAGCGCTGCCAGACCAGTTTGTAAACCTTGAATTCGTCTTCGTGCAAGTATTGTTTGACCTGATCGGGATGGCGCGCCGCCGAAGTCGGGCGAATGGCCTCGTGCGCCGCTTGCGCTTCTTTCTTCTCCTTATAGGCGTTCGGCGAAGCGGGCAAGTACGGCGCACCGAATTGTCCGGCGATGTACTCGCGGACCTCGGCGATGGCTTCGGCGGAAACGCGGGTGGAATCGGTCCGCATGTAGGTGATGAGGCCGACCAGCCCCTCGCCGCCGAGTTCAATGCCTTCATAAAGGCGCTGCGCGATCATCATGGTGCGCTTCACGCTGAAGCGCAGCTTGCGCGAGGAATCCTGTTGCAGCTTGCTGGTGGTGAACGGCGGAGTGGCATTCTGCCGCCGCTCTTTCTTTTCCACCGAGCGGACGGCCCACCCGGCATGTTCGAGCGCCGCGCGGATTTTCTCCGCTTCCTCGCCGTTCGCAATTTCGATCTTCTCTTCTCCCTTGCCCCGGAAGCTGGCGTCGAACGCCGGAGGCTTGGCGGCGGCGAGATGGGCGGCGATCGTCCAGTATTCCTTTTTCTCGAAGGCTTTGATTTCGCGTTCGCGATCGACAATCAAGCGCAGCGCGACGGTCTGCACGCGTCCGGCGGAAAGGCCGCGGCGGACTTTGTCCCACAAAAGAGGAGAGACCTGATAGCCCACGAGGCGGTCAAGCACGCGGCGGGTCTGCTGCGCGTCGACCAGATGGCGATCGATGTCGCGGGGATGCTCGAAAGCCGCCTTAACGGCGCGCTCGGTGATTTCGTTGAAGGTGACGCGGCGGATGCGGGCGCCATCGCCGGTGTCGTCCGGCTTTGACTTGGCGCCGCTCTTGTTCTTCCCCTTCTTTTTCTGGCCAGGGCCTTCGCCGAGTTCGCCGGCGAGATGGGCGGCGATGGCTTCGCCTTCGCGGTCCGGATCGGGCGCGAGATAGACGCGGTCGGACGAGAGCGCCAGTTTCTTCAGCTTGGCGAGGATCTTTTCTTTCCCAGGGATGACGACGTATTCGGTATCGAAATTATTTTCGACATCGACTCCGAGGCTGCTCTTGGGCAGGTCCTTCACATGGCCGAATGAAGCATCGACCGTGAATCCCCTACCCAGATACTTCTGGATAGTTTTTGCCTTAGCGGGCGATTCGACGATGACTAGACCTTTGGACAATGTTTTCCTCAATATGGCGACAATGAAATTGAAGCTAGCACGAATGTGCGAGTTGCAACAACTGTGCGAGCTGGTTGGCTACTGGCTACTAGCTACTAGCTTCTGGCAATCAAGAACCTTCTTGCGACTGCTCAGCCTTGGACTTGCGACCGCGTGGTTGAACCTTCTGGACGAGCGCAGTCAGCATTCTCTGCACCGCAACTACACTCTGCTCGGCAGTTTGGAAATCGCTTTGTTGTAGAAATCCCAGGTCCTTTGCGAGCAATAGATGATACTCGGTCTCGCTGGCGGAGCCACGGGCGATTTGAAGAAAGCGCGCCATTTCGCCGTCCGAACGCCTTCCGCATCCTTCCGCAATGTTCGCGCCGATCGACGCCGCCGATCGGCGCACCTGTGAGGTCAACCCATAGACTTCATCTCTTGGGAACGCTCGTGTGAGCTTGTAGACGAGCATTGTCAGTTCATGGGCCTTCGACCATACTCTCAGCTCCTTAAAGTCTTTCACGTTGCCTCCGTTCGGCTGCTGGCTTCTAGCTTCTGGCTACTGGTTCTTGGCTATCCAAAGAACTTTTTTCGATTACACGCCCTTGGGCCTGCTCCTGTGCCGTCAAACTCTTTGGCTCGCCAGCAGCCAATAGCTAGAAGCTAGGAGCTAGAAGCCAGCAGCTAAAAGCTTTTCACAAAATTCTTCCCCGGCAACTGGCGCACTTTGCCATTCAGTTCCAACTCGAACAACGCGGCGAAGATTTCCGAAGAGCGACATTTCGTTTTCCAGCGATTCGACCAGCTCATCGATGTGCGTGGATTCATCGGCCTTGAGCAACTTGAGGATCTTTTGTTCGTGGGGCGAGGCCGCCGCGTCCGGAAATAGAGATGCGGATTCTGGCTCGGGCGATTCATTCTGCTGCATGGCGCCGAGCGCGACCTGTACGTCGGTCGGACAGCTCTTCCCACACGTCTTCCCAGGTGGCGACGAGCTTGGCACCCTGCTTGATCAGCGTGTTCGGGCCCCAGGAATTTTTGTTGGTCACGTTGCCCGGGACGGCGTAAACGTCGCGGTTCTGCTCGAGGGCCAGGCGCGACGTGATGCGCGTGCCGCTGTATTCCGCGGCTTCGACGACCAGCACGCCCGCCGACATGCCGCTGATGATCCGATTGCGAATGGGAAAATTCTGCGGGGCTGGGCGAGGTCCCGACCGGGAACTCGGTGATCAGCGCGCCGCCGAGGGCGACGAATTTGTTCGGTGAGCCGCGTGTTTTCCTTCGGGTACATGACGTCGATTCCGGTGCCGAGGACGGCGACGGTCTTTCCCTTGGCCGCGACGGCGCCGCGATGCGACGAAGTATCGATGCCGCGCGCCAATCCGCTGATGATCACGAGGCCGCGAGAGGCGAGGTCGGTCGCAGAGGCGCTCGGCCATGCCGTTGCCGTAAGGCGTGGGATGGCGCGTTCCCACCATCGCGATGCCGGGCTGCGCCAGCACTTCGACGCTTCCCTTAACGAATAGGATTACCGGCGGGTCGTAAATTTCTTTCAGCCGCGATGGATATTCGGGATCGCCGAGCGAAATAATTCTGGCGCCCGCCTCGGCCGCCTTCAGGCATTCCTGTTGCGCGAGTTCGAGCGATTTTCCCGTGGCCAGCGATTGCGCGGAAACGGCGTGCATCCCCATGGCTTCGAGTTCGGTCAGGCTGGCCTGGAAAACGCGCTCGGCCGTGCCAAAGTGCTCGATCAGTTTCTTGATGCGCGACGGGCCGAGTCCCGTGAGTCAGGGCCAGCGCGAGCCAGTAAATGCCCTGGTAAGATGCGGGGCTCTGGGCGGCAACGGCAGCATTGGACATAATGGGTGACCCTAGGTTGAGATACGAGCTGCGGGCTGCGAGCTTCGAGCGAAACGGTTGCCTTAGCTCGTGGCTCAAAGCTCGCAGCTTCTTGGGCGACAGCACAGGAGTAGCCCTCCACCCGAAACCCTGTCAAGGACGGCGCGCACATCACTTTTGGTAGAATTCGTAAAGTGATGAGCCGGTTAAAGATCTCGGCCATTTCCTACCTGAATACGGCGCCTCTGATATGGGATTTTGAGCACGCCGAGGCTCGACCGGGAATTGACCTCGGCATCGACTACGATATTTCCTACACCATCCCTTCGGCCTGCGCCGAGGCGTTGCGCGCGGGAACGGCGGATATTGGCATCGTTCCGGCGGCGGCTTATGCGACGATTCCCGATCTCGTCGTCATTCCCGGCGTGGCGATTGCGGCGCGGCGGGCGGTGCGGTCGATTCTTCTGGTTGGCAAGAAACCTGTCGATGCGTTGTGGCCGCAGCCATTGCCCAAACAGGAAGTGTCAAAAGAGCAGTGGTTGACGCAAGCGCGCACGGTGGCGCTCGACACGGCTTCGCTGACGTCGGTGGCGCTGGCCAAAATTCTGTTTGCGAAATGGCTGGGCGGAGCGCGCGAATATAAGCCGATGGCTCCGGATCTCGATGCCATGCTCGGCAAAGAAATGCCCGGTAATAATACGCCCGGCGCGTGCGATGCGGCCTTGCTCATCGGAGACCCCGCGCTGCAAGTCGACCGCTCGCGCTACTTCACGCTCGATCTGGCGGAGGAGTGGAAGGCGCGCACGGGAAAGTCTTTCGTCTTTGCCTTCTGGGCCATTCGCCAGCAGGCGCTCGCCGGAAGAAATGGCGCGGCGATCGCGGAGGCCTTCAAGAAGTCGCGGGATCATGGAGTGTCGCCGAAAAATCTCGAAACCATCGCGCAAGCGTGGGCGCCGCGCCTCGGCCTCACCGTAGAGTCCATCCGCACCTACCTCACGCATAACATACATTACTATCTCGACCCTCCGTTCCTGGAGGGGCTGGAGCTTTACTACCGCCTGGCCGAGGAGGTCGGAGCGCTGCCGCCAGCGCCGGGGCTGCGGTTTGTTTAGCGCTCAACAGCTCATCTATGAAGACACCCCACTTTGATCCTCACTGCTGAAACGGCGATGTTACGCCAACAACGGGCAGGCTCCATCTTCCGAGTGGCTGACGATGCGGGAACAAACATCACACCGCGCCGAAACTGATGAAGACGGGCAAGATAATCAAGAAATCCGCGCCAGCGTGAAACAAAACCGAGCCCCACAAGCTCTCGGTTTTCCGCATCAGCCACGCCCAGGCGATCGCGAACCCGAAGAGCACAAGCAGAAACTTCCATAAGCCATTCGGCGCGTAGGCGACCTGCATGTGTGCCAGTGTGAAAACCAAGGCTGTTGAAAGAATAGCCGGCCATTTTCCGATCAGTGGCTCGTAGCGTCCAAGAAACAACCCGCGGAAGAGGAGTTCCTCCATGAAGGCGCCGGATACCGAAAAGAGCAGTATCCATGGGGCCAATGAGATGAGCCTGGCCGTGCCGAGAGCCCTAACCGCTGGTTGCAGCAGGGTCAGAACTAGACATACGGCAGCGGCGATCAAGCCCACGCTGAGACCGAGTAGCAACCGGCCTTTCCGAATGTATAGCGATGCGAAATCTTCACCGCAGAGCTTCGCCACGGCGAGAATCCCGATCACGATCAGCGACGATTGCAAGAACCTCGCCGCGGCGACTCCCGTCGGCGTTTGCGGCGTCAAGCCGAAGAGCTTAAGCCCCGGGTCTGCAAAGAAGAAACCCAACGAACCGGCGACAACTGCCGTGAAGTAGGCAAAGAAAACCGGCCGAAAACGGCTCAGCGCGTGTCCATCGCGGGCGACCCACCAAAGAGCACCGAATACGGCAAGGAATCCAGCTCTGGCGGCGTAGTTGACCCACATCGGCAAAACGGGCACAAATGTCATTGTGAGCGCGAAAATGAGGGAACCACAGATGGTGAGGAGTGCGAACAGTCCGAGTCGCATGGAGCCTCCTTCGTCGAATTCGCCGGTCACCAGTCTGGCCGGGAGCTAAGCGGCATTACCGATTTTTCCTTTTACAGTCTGAAGAACCGTTGCGGGAAGCCGCAGCACGCAAATCCTTGAGTCTCTCTTCGCTTTGACGTGAATGGCGACTCCGCCAGCCTCGGGAAACGGGTCTGACAGGACTTCAAAATCTTCGCCATAAAGCCGAACTCGCGATGAAACAGCGTATCCCATGCGTTTGACGTTTGCGCAGATTTCCAAGACGGAAGCAGATTCGATATTGCGGCTGGTCATAACGGATCCATTTTACTCCCGGAATTGCGGTAGCGGCGGCGATCGCGGAGGCCTTCAAGGAGTCGCGCGATCATGGAGTGTCGCCGAAAAATCTCGAAACCATCGCGCAAACGTGGACGCCGCGCCTCGGCCTCACCGTAGAGTCGGTCCGCACCTACCTGACGCATAACGTCCATTACTATCTCGACCCGCCATGCCTGGAGGGGCTGGAGCTTTACTGTCGCCTGGCCGCGGAGGTCGGGGCGCTGCCGCCAGCGCCGGGACTGCGGTTTGTTTAGCGTTGCACAAAGGGTAAGTTTTGCAACGTTGCCCGGAGGCCGTGGAATCAAGGGCTATTAGGATTGCAATTGTATGTCAGTAGTGTCCGGTTGTTGATTTTCAGCCGGGGCTTAATTATTTCTGCAACATGAGCTTACAGGCAAAAATGAGCGAAATCGATTTGCCATCGCAGCTACTCTTTGGCCAGTCCACCTCCGCACCAGGAAGGGCCAATGAATACCGGGCGAACAGTTTTTTCCCAGCTCATGGATCTTCTTCCGCTGCCAGAGTTTCGTCGTTGTGTGGATCGCTATCGCGGCGATTACAAGGTGCAGAGCTTTTCCTGTCTGGATCAGTTCCTCTGCCTGGCCTTCGCCCAACTCACCTATCGGGAGAGCCTCCGCGACATCGAAGCCTGCCTGCGGGCGCAACAACCGAAGCTCTACCACATGGGCTTTCGCGGGCCCGTCTCGCACGCCACGCTGGCCGACGCCAACGAGCACCGCGACTGGCGCATCTTCGCCGATTTTGCGCAGGTCTTGATTGGCAGCGCTCGCCAGCTCTATCGCGACCAACCTTTGGGGATCGATTTTGCCGATACCGTGTACGCCTTCGATTCCACCACCATCGATCTGTGCCTGGCACTTTTTCCTTGGGCGCAGTTCCGCTGCCACAAAGGCGCGGTCAAGTTGCACACCCTGCTGGATGTGCGCGGCAGCATTCCGGCCAATGTTTACGTGACCGGGGGCCGGGTCCACGACGTGAAACTTCTGGACGAACTGTTGCTCGAACCGGGCGCCTTCTACTTGCTCGACCGCGGCTATGTGGACTTCGCCCGCTTGTACAGTTTCACCCAAGCCTTCGCTTTTTTTGTGACTCGCGTCAAGTCGAACACTCAGTTCTATCGGCAGAGATCGCACCCCATCGACCCGGCCACGGGCGTCCGCTCGGATCAAACCATTCGGCTCACCGGGCCCAAAACCAGGCGACTGTATCCCGACACCTTGCGCCGTATCCACTACTTCGACGCCGAAAAGGACCTGCGTCTGATCTTCCTGACCAACAATTTCCCCCTGCCAGCCCCGGTCATCGCCCAGTTGTACCGGGCGCGCTGGCGCGTGGAACTGTTTTTCCGCTGGATCAAACAGCATCTGCGGATCAAGGCTTTCTACGACACTTCGGAGAACGCCGTGAAGACCCAAATTTGGGTGGCGCTGAGCACCTATGTACTGGTGGCGATCTTGAAAAAACGACTCGCGCTCGATCCCAGTCTGTACAAAATTCTCCAAATTCTCAGTATCTCTCTTTTCGAAAAAACCCCGATTTTACAGGGTGTTTCCAACTTCAACGATCCAACAACCGAGCAACATCCTTGCATCCAGTTGCAAATGTTCGACATATAACCGGACACTGCTGATTACCAATTACAAATTACTCAATTACCAATTTTCTTCGCCCAGGCTTCGGCGGCGGCGATGCGCTTGGCGATCGCGGGATGAGAGTGGAGCAACCACTCGACCCAGCGGGCGGGCGTTCTTTCGGCGAGATTCTGCTCGGCCAATTTGTTCATCGCCGAAATAAAGGGCCCGACGCTGGCCACGGATTGAAAGCAATAGCGGTCGGCCTGCCGCTCGTTGAAGCGCGAGTAGGCGTTGAGCGCGGGCATCAGCAGGAACGAGAGCACGGTCGAGACCAGAATCAGCAGGGGCAGATTGGCGAAGTCGGACATGTACTCGAACATGTGGCGGCGCTCCACGGCGTAAGTGAGTACAGCGTCGGCCAGCCAAAAGCCGAACAACGTGATTCCCGCCTGCACGAGAATACTTTTCAGAATGTGCCGGTGCACGTGATGCCCGAGTTCGTGCGCCAGCACAGCTTCGATTTCGTCGTCGGAATAATTGTCGAGCAAGGTGTCGGCGAGAATAATGCGCCGGGTCGCGCCTAACCCGGTCAGCGCGGCGTTGGCCTTCTTGCTCTTTGCGGAAAGATGCCACTTATAGACGCCGCGCACGCGCGTGCCGGCGCGTTCGCTCAGAACGATCAGGCGGCGCTTGAGTTCCTCCTTTTCGAGCGCCTCGAATTTATAAAAAATCGGGAACAACACCACCGGCGCGAGTTGCGCGAGCAGCACCATGAGTACGAGGAACATCGCCCATGCGATCACCCACCAGTATTGCGGGCTTTGACGCATCAGCATATAGAGCAGTTCCACCGCAATCGTGGCCATGAGCAAGCCGATCAGGAAACTCTTGCATTCGTCCCACAGCCAGGAGCCGAGGCGCTGGTTGGAAAGGTTAAAGCGGTGTTCGAGCCGGAAACCGTAGTAATCGAGCGGACTCCCAATCGCTTTAGCGATCAGCATCAGCATCAACACGTAGAGGAAAACGGCGCAGATGTAATTCTGCGCAGCGCCGCGTTCCGCCAGATCGCGCAGCGTTTGCGTCCAGCCTGTGGCCAGCAGCACGACGAGCAGCCCAATGCCGATGGCGAAATCGGCGACGCCCAGCCACCGCTGGATGCGGTTGTAGCGGCGCGATTCCACGGAATCGGCAATGACCCGTGTGCTTTCGTTGGCGGCCATCATGCTGAGTGTCACTATCCTATCGCGTCTCGAGCCTTACGAACCTCTCGCCGGCTTCAAGAATTTCTTCGACCAGCGCGGGCGTGGCCGCTTCCACGTAGCAGCGCAACATCGGTTCGGTGCCTGACGCTCGAAACAATACCCAAGCATCGGCGCCGTTGCCATCCTTCGGAGCGTCGAGATAAAACTTCACGCCGTCGCGGTCCTCTTTGCGCCGAATGAAATAAGCGCCGAGCTTTGTCGTATGCGGATCGGCGGCGCGGCGAATGGCGCCGTTCTTGAGATCGCCGGAAATGTGCAGATCGCGCCTGTCATAATAGTGCGCGCCGAATTCGCGCTGCAAATCGGCGACCAACTGGCCGAGCGGTTTGCCTTCTTCCGCCATGACATTCGCCAGTAGAAGCGAGTTCAGAATGCCATCGCGTTCCGGAAGAAAGCGGCCGTATCCGATGCCGCCCGATTCTTCTCCGCCAATCAGGATTTCGTGCTCCATCATGAGATCGGCAATGTACTTGAACCCGATGTTGCACTCGTACAGCTTGCGTCCGTATTTGGCCGCGATGCGGTCCATCATCCCGGTGGTGTTGAAGGCGCGCACCACATCGCCCGGCCACTTCTTGCGCACCAGCAGCCAGCGCAGCAGAACGCACATGCACTTGTGCGAATCGACGAAGCTGCCGTCTTCAGCAACGGCACCGATGCGGTCGGCGTCGCCGTCGGTGGCCAGGCCGGCGTGGCATTTTTCCTTCACCACCGTTTCCTGCAGCAGCGCGATGTGCGGCAGGATCGGCTCGGGATTGATGCCGGGGAACAGCGGGTCCGCTTTCTGGCGAATCGCCACGTAGCGGATGCCGCGCCCGTCGAATATTTTCGTCAGAACGCCGCCGCCGGAGCCGTACATGGAGTCGATGGCAAACTTGAAATTCGCGCGCCGGATGAGATCGAGATCGGCAAACTGGGTGATCGCTTCGACATAGGCCGGCTTCAGGTCCACGTCTTCGATTCTCGCGGGCGCGGGCGCCCCTTCAGTGTGGGACGGGCGCCCCCGCCCGTCCAGGCCGAGCGAAGCTCGGCAGACTGCCGTGGCCACGATCCTGCGTCTGCTCCAGCTCCTCTTCGATCGACTTCATGATCGCGGGCGTGGCCGAGCCTCCAAATTTCGCTTTGAACTTTACCCCATTCCAGTTCCACGGATTATGGCTCGATGTAACCATGGCGCCGCCCGCCGCGCCCAGCTTTTTGACGTTGTAGGAAACCGCAGACGTGGGCACATAGTCGTTGGCCAGCAACACTGGAATCCCCGCCTCAGCGATGACCTCGGCAATGGCGCGAGCGGCGCGGCCGGACAAGAAACGCGTGTCATAGCCGATAATCACAGCGCGCCCTGGAGCTTCGTGTTTGAGCACGTAGCCGGCAATCGCTCCAGCCACACGCCGCACATTATCGAAAGTAAAGTCGTCGGCGATAAGGCCGCGCCAGCCGTCGGTGCCGAATTTGATTTGGGTCATGCAGTTCTCAGTTGGATTGGAAAAACGGGATCTCAAGTAAGTCTCGTGAGCTTCTTTTCGTCCAGATACTTCACCACTTTGCCGACATCCTGCGACTGGTCGAGCGTGGTGACCAGCAGCGCGTCTTTGGTCTCAACAATCACCAGGTCGCTCACGCCGACCAGGGCGACAAATTTTCCGGGGGCGTGGACATAATTATTTTTCGCATTCAGGGCAAAGCTGCCGGATGCAGAGACCAGGTTTCCGTCGCCGGATTTCGCCTTTGCCATGTGGTGCTCATGCAGCGCGGTCCAGGAGCCGAGGTCGTTCCAACCGAAATCGGAAGGCAGGCAGAAGATGCGCGACTGGCCTTCTCCTTTGGCCGAGCGCGGTTCGAGCACCGCGTAGTCGATGCTGATGTTTTCGCATTTTGGGTAGAGCTTGCGAAACGTGTCCGCGAACTTGCGCGTGCCATACGCAGCGGCAATCTTTTCGAGCAGCGGGGCCGTCTTCGGAAGATGCTCGCGCAGCGCGTTGGCCAGCGTGGCGGCGCGCCAGAGAAACATGCCGCTGTTCCAGAAATAATTACCCGCGTCGAGAAACTGCCGGGCCTTGGCCAGATCCGGCTTTTCCGTGAAGCGGCGCACGCGCAGGGACAATGCTCCGCCACGATCGGGCGCATCCGCGCCAGGCGCAGCGGCTTCGATGTAGCCATAGCCGGTCTCAGGGCGAGTGGGGCGGATGCCGAGCACAACGATATTTTCTCCGGCGGCGGCAATCTCGATTCCTTTGGCGAGCGTGGCGCGATACTGAGCGGGGTCGGCGATGACGTGGTCCGCGGGAAACAGACCGAGCACCGCATCGGGATCGCGACGGAGCAGAAGAAATGCCGCCAATCCAATCGCGGGGGCCGTGTTGCGTCCGGCGGGCTCGGCGACGATTTGCTCCGGAGGAAGCTTCGGAAGCTGCCTAACGATGGCGGGGCGCAGGTCGTTATTCGTAATGATCCAGAAACGGCCCGGTGCGGTCATGGGCGCGAGGCGCGCGACCGTCTGCTGGATCATGGTCCGTTTGCCGTCGAGCGCCAGCAGTTGCTTGGCGCGGCGCTTGCGGCTCAACGGCCAAAAGCGCGTGCCTCGGCCGCCAGCGAGGATTACGGGATAGAAATGCGGGTTCGTCTTCACACTGTTGCAAGCCTAACATTTACGCGGGCTGCGGCGAAAGGCTTGACTGCAAGAGCGCTGTTAGCTGTTGGCTGTTGGCTTCTAGCTAAAAGCCAAGAGCTAAGAGCGATTCTTTCGCGGCTGTTACATGCGCGTGGCGGGTTCAGGCACGGCCCCGCTGGGCACGACGGCTTTCAAGAACTCGACCGCCCACTGTGGACGAACCTGAAACGCGCCCAAGTTGGCTGGAATCACCACCGCATCGCCTTTGGCCATGGTCACCGGATCGCAGCCCTGCGCCTCGACAACTCCGCAGCCTTCGACGGCGACCAGTATCTGCGCCGAAGTCTTGCCCGACTCAGATTTTCCCATTTCAGCTTTTCCCACTTCAGCTTTTCCCATTTCAACGTCGGTCGAGAAATTCTGCGGCTCCTTCAATTCAAACAAGTCCACCGTGAAGTATGGCGCGGCGATCATCGCAGAGCGCCGGCTCTTGCCGCCATTGATATCGATGGCAACGGGCGCAGGGCGGACCACTTTGCCAGCGCCAGTACGCTCCTTGACCGAGGCCAGGCCGCGCTCCAGGTGCAGTGGGCGCCCGCGTCCATAGTCGTAGAGGCGATAGGTGGCGTCGGACTGCTGTTGCGTTTCCACGATAACGGCCCCCGGCCCCAGCGTGTGCACCGTGCCGCCGGCCACGTAAATCATTTCGCCCTGATAAACATTGATCCAGTTGAGCAGCTCTTCCGCGCGCTTCTCATGGATGCTTTGCTCGAATTGAGCCACCGTAATGCCCTGCTTCAATCCCAGCGCGATTTGCGCTCCGGGCTTGGCGTGGGCCACGTACCAGCACTCGGTTTTGCCCCAAGGCTCGCCGAAGCGCTGCGCGGTCTGATCGTCGGGATGCACCTGAACAGAAAGTTTTTCCTCGGGGAACAAAAACTTCAGCAGCAGCGGAAAACGCTGCGGATCGCGCGCCGCTGTGCCCACAAGTTCGGGGCCGAATTCTTTGCTCAGTTCGGCGAGCGAACGCTTTGCGAGCGGCCCGTTCGCGACCACGCAATCGTCGCCGGTAAGCCACGCTTCTCCGATGCGCTCGTTGAATTTGTGGTTGGGATAGATGGCGGAAAGATCGAGCGTGCCCCAGGGCCGCGGGTCGAAGGCAGGCTGCATTTGGAGTGGGTAGAGTTGGGTCATGCAGAATATTTTCGCTATGGATATTGTACGGCCCCGCTTGTGGTCGGCGTGCATGACCTCATAAATTAGAACCCCCCCGGTAAGACCGGAGGGTTTCTGTAAACCTGCTCGCCTACGAGCGTAGCGGATATAAGTTTAAGCTATCTTAGCTAGCGTAGAAGGTCAAGCACATATTCTCGGCATTTCTTACCTCACACAAAGGATTCTGCTACGCTGGCAGTATGGCAGTAGACCAACGGCTAGATGGCATCCGCGCTAAGATTGAACGGGCCAGTATGCACCTCACTCGATTCGAGCAGCATGCCGCTGCATTTCAGCGAGCCTACACCACGCGAGTTGAGCCAGATTTCAAGGCGGGCGTTTTTAGACTCTTTGCCAAAGACATGGGTCTCGGCGATCCACCGATCCAATTGAGACTTTTCGCTGGCGAAATTGCACACCAATTACGCTCCGCCCTTGACCATCTCGCTTACATCTTTGCTGTGCAAATACCCTAGTGGCGCAGGGAGTTTCCGATCTTTGATACTCGCGACGGATACGAAACCAAAGGACGACCCAAAATAGAGGGAATGTCCACCTACCACAAGACAATCGTGGATAGTGTCCAACCTTATAAGCGCGGGGATGGTAGCCCCGCTCACTACGATCCCTTGTGGATGCTTCACAACATCAATAACACCGATAAGCACAGGGTCATTCCTGCTTGTGCTACATATCCTAACGATCTCAGGGTTAAGGTGCAAACAAGAACTGGATTCGAAAGTCACTTGGTTCATATTCTGCCGGGCGTCATGCGACCCAAAGATGGCGAAGAGCTAACCTACTTCCCTTGGCACGATCTTAATGTGAGCGTCGATGTAAGCACGTTTTGCGTGCTATCGTTCGAGAAGATCGCTGATTCCCAGTTTGAGCCGATCGTGCCTTTCTTTACGGGTGCGATCTGCCAAGTCGCAGACATCGTGAACAGGTTCTAGAGCGGCTTCCTTGTCACCGGCACTCGCGTCCAGACATATGGCGATGCACGGGCTAAGAGGAGGCGCAGGCAGGAATGTCCGCGCTACACAACCTATTGGAGCGAACCAAAGAACTTCCGCATCCGCTCCAGCGCCTTGTCGAGGTTCTCCATCGTAGTTGCGTAGGAGATGCGAACGTGCTCGGTCGTGCCAAAGCCTTCTCCGGCGACGGTGGCGACATGCGCCTGGTGCAGCAAGCCGTGCGCGATGTCGGCGCCGCATTTCATTCCGCTCTTGCCGAAAAACGCCGAAACGTTCGGATACGCATAGAACGCGCCTTCCGGCATCGTGCACTTCACGCCAGGAATCGTGCGCAGGCCGCCGACGATGTGGCCGCGCAGCTTGATATACTCGGCGCGCATTTCCGCGACGCACTGCTGCGAGCCGCCGAGCGCCGCGACCGCCGCTTTCTGCACAATCGAGGTTGGATTGGAAGTCGATTGGCTCTGTAGTTTTTGCACCGCGCTGACGACCGCCGCCGGGCCCAGCGTGAATCCCAAACGCCAGCCGGTCATGGCATACGTCTTGGAAAGCGATCCGACTACTAGAAAGCGGTCGCGATATTCGTTCAACGACCCGACCGAAAAAAATTTGCCCGTGTAATTCAGATACACGTAACACTCGTCGGAAATCACCCAGATGCCGCGCTCATGCGCCAGCCGCACCACCGCGGCCATGTCGTCCGGACTCATCACCGCGCCCGACGGGTTCGACGGCGAATTCAAAATAATCAGTTTCGTCCGCGGCGTGATCAGCCGCTCCACCATGGGCGCGGTGACGCGGAAGCCCTGCGACTCGTCGGCGTCGAGAAGCACGCACTTGCCGCCGGCGTAGTTCACCATGTCCTTGAACGAGACCCAGTAGGGTACGGGCAGAATGACTTCGTCGCCGTGGTCCACCAGCACCGAGATGACGTTGAAGAGCGCGTGCTTGCCGCCCACCGAGGCGCATGTTTCCTCGCGCTTGTAGGACGAACCGAAATCGGCGGCGTGGCGGCGGATGATGGCGTCCTTCAGTTCGACCGTGCCGCCCACCGGCGTGTACTTCGAGAAATTGCCCTTGATGGCCGCAATGGCCGCGTCTTTGATGTGCTGCGGCGTCGCGAAGTGCGGTTCGCCGGCGGTCGCGTCGACCACGTCGATCCCCTGCTGCCGCAGCTTCTCCGCCTCGGCCACGGCGGCCATGGTCGCGGAGGGCTCTATGCGGTTGATGCGTTCCGTCAGGCGGACGGGGTGGGTGACGGGCGGCACGACTGTGCTCATGGTTGCGATCTCAAGCTTTCTTTTTTCTGGATTTATTCTTGCCCGCGAACGGCTTCTTATCCGCGAGCTGCTCGGCGTTTTCAAATTTGTGGGCCACGTCGATTTTCTCACGCAACTTCCGCGCGACCAGTTCCGGCACCAAGCAAGCGATCGAACCGCCAAGTTGCGCGACCTCGCGCACCAGGCGCGAACTCACGTACGAATATTTTTCCGCCGGCATCATGAAGACCGTCTCCAGACCGGGTTGGAGTTTCCGGTTCATCAACGCCATCTGCAGCTCGTACTCGTAGTCGCTGATGGCGCGAATGCCGCGCAGAATGGCCGTCGCCTCCACTCGCAACGCGTAGTCCACCGTCAGGCCCTCGAATGTGTCCACCGTGACGTTGTCAAGGTCCGCGGTCATGGCCTCCAGCATCCTGCGGCGGTCGGCCACGCTGAACAGCGGGTCTTTCTCGGGGTTCTGAAGGATGGCGACGACCAGCTCGTCGAAAATCTTGCTGCCGCGCTCGATCAGGTCGAGATGGCCGTTGGTGGGAGGGTCGAACGATCCGGGATATATGGCCTTAATACGCTTCACAGGACCTCGCTGGGGAAATTTTGATTGTATGCGGGGGCTGGCGGGAATGGCAATCAGCGATCAAACCGCAGCGCGTAGAGAATCGCATCTTCCGGCGGATCAATGTAATACGCGCGGCGGCGGCCCACTTCGCGAAACCCGTGCTTTTCGTACAATCCCCGGGCTGGACGGTTCGACTCGCGCACCTCGAGCAGAATCGCCGACGCCGCCTGCTTGGCCGCGCGCTGAATCAACGCGCGCATCAGCTCATCGGCGATGCCGTGGCGGAGAAACTCGGCCGCCACCACCACGTTCTCGATCTCCCACTCCCCCGCGACCGCCTGTGCGCAAATAAACCCGCAGAGGGTGCCCTGCTCCTTGCGTTCCTTGCAGGGGGCGGGTGCGTGTTCGGTTGCCGGTTCGTCCGTTTGTTCAGCGAGCAGAACGACTCCACTACTCACCAACTTGTGGTATTGCTCCGCCGTCCAGTGGGCTGCACCCGGCGCCTGGCGCTCGATGGCAAGGACGGCCGGCACATCGTTCGACCGGGCGCAGCGGATGGCAACGGGCATGGAGGACCTCACGGCGCCGGCTTCGAGAAAATTTCGGCGTCGGAACGGCGGATGTAGTTGGCTTCCAGTTCTTCGGGAAGCGCCGTCTGGCCCCGCTGCAGATGCTCCCAACCCAGCCGCGCAATCGCAGCGGCATTCGGATACTCGATGCGCTCAACACAAATTCCAGCGGCGCGGACGGTTTCCGCCAATGCGGCATCGGGCGTGACGACAACCTTGAGCTTGTTTTCGGGGCGGCCGGCTTCGGCGACGAACTCGTCCCTGCTCAACAGGCGTTCGCTGCGCATGTGAACGCGCAGGCCGACTTCGTAATCGCCGGCATACACGTCGCCGCGTCCAGCATCGAGCGCCGCGAGAACCCTCCCGCTCGCCGCGCCGCCGCTCGCCGCCGCTTCCAGCAATGAAATGGCCACGATTGGTTTCCGCAGCGCCTCGGCCAGAGCCTTGATGGCGGCCAAGCCTACGCGCAACCCGGTAAACGACCCTGGCCCGGACGCGACCGCAAACGCTCCGAGATCGCTCTTGCTGTGTCCGTGTTTTTCGAGCAGCGCGGCAATCCGCGGGATCAACTGCGCCGAAAACGCGCCGCCCGTGAGCGGGGCCACTTCAAGCACGTCAATCTCGCGCTGGCCCGGCGAGACGCGCGCCAGCGCGATGCTGCCGTTTTTGCCCGAGGTGTCGGCTGCCAGCAGAAGCATAAGCTAGGACATTTGTAATTGCCGGTTGTTAATTGGCGATTTTGAAACCCTGCGCTTCCAAGCCGCAATTTACCAATCGCAAGTTTTCCATTACAAATGAAATCGGTGGCGGCAATCCTATCGGCGGCCCATTCCTCCCGCAATCGAGAACACGATCCGACCTCCGCCCACCCTTGCAAAAAGCGCAAGGGTGGGGCAGCCTCAGTGGCAGAGATGCCTAAGGGTGGGCCAGCCCCCCGCCGGCTCAGGCTTTGTTTTCAGGCTTGTTTTCAGGCTTGGTATCGGCATTCGTATCGTGGTCCTTCATGCCTTCCTTCAGTGCGCGGATGCCTTCGCCCAGGCCCTTGCCCAGCTCCGGCAATTTCTTCGGGCCAAATATCAGCAGCGCAATGAAGAAGATCACCAACAGGTGCATGGGTTGAAACAAACCTTCAAACATAAAACCTCCCAAACCCGACATGCCTGCTAGAATCCCGGACAGCAGGGCCACTTTTTAGTTTATCCCAAATGGATCGCCGCCAAGCTCGCCGATTCCGGCCCGGGCCTCAACTCTGCCGCGCCAGGCATGTCCTTCGGAAATTACTTCCGTTACCTATCGGTGTTACCTCCGCCGGGTTATCTTGGTCATAGGGCGATTCTTGCGCGTCGAACCGCCAAGACCGCCGGAGGGCTTCGTGAAACGCTGCATCCTGAGATGGCTTTTGTTTCTGCTGGCGGCAGCCTCGTTGCTGGCTCAACAAGCTCCGCCCGCGCCCCCTTCCGACGCCGTATTCCTGTGGCTGGCGGGGGGCATTTCGAGCGCGCGAATCGAGCGCCTGCTTCAGATACAGAATGCCCAAACCCAGAACCCACAGCCGCTGGACGCACCCGGAGATTTTTCCTGCCGCGCCACATCGCTATCCACTCGGCAATGCGCCCTGCAATGCACCCGCGCCCTGCAAAAGGCCGGGGCCGACTCGGACTTGATTCAGCGCCTGGTGCGTCGGAGTCCCGCGCGTCAGAGTCGCGACCGCAGTCCCCAGCGAAAATCAGCCGTCAACGCCGCTTGTTCCGATCCGGCGTCCGAGGTTGCCGCTCTGGTCCACGACAAGAACTTCGAAGCCGCCGCAGACAAGATTCGCGCCCTGCTGCGCGACCAAGCGCGCAATGACGCAACGAACTACGCCAACAAGGCTTTGCTGCATTTTGTTTTCGGAACCATCCTGCGCCGCGAAGACCGCTTCGACGACGCGCTCGACGAGTTAACGGAATCTTCGCGCCTGATGCCCGGTTTCCCCGAAACCCACAGCCAGCTTTCTTACTTGTTTTACCTGACCAACGATGCCGATGACGCCCTCGCCGAAGCGCGCACCGCGCTCAGCATGGATCCCGCGAACGCCGAGGCTTACCGCGGCCTCGGACTCGCGCTCTACGCCAATGGCCACTACGATGCCGCCCTGCACGCCTTCGACGAAGCGCTCGCCCGCGAACCCGAGAGCTCGCTCGAGAACGCCAACGTCTACTTTGACATGGGAATCGCGCACCGCGATCACGGAGATCTGCGCCGCGCCGCCATCGCCTATCGCCACGCCCTCAGCCTGCGCCCCAACTTCTGGGAGGCGCACAGCAATCTTGGCGTTGTCCTGCACGATCAAGGCAAGTTCGACGAAGCAATCGCGGAATACCGCCTGGCCAAGCGCCTCAACCCCGACGAAGCCAGCGTCCGCAATAACCTGGGAAATACGCTTTGCGACAAGGAGGACTTCGACAGCGCCATCGCGGAATTCAAGAACCTCTATCGGCAGAGTCCGGAGTGGGAAGGCGGGCACAACTGCCTGGCCCGCGCCTATATGTCCAAGCGCGACTATCCATCCGCCATTCGCGAGTTACAGGCTGCCATCGCCGCCAATCCCGCCGGAGCCGCCGAGCACCGCGTTTTGGGGCAGGCGCTGCTGCTTGCGGGAAAAGACCAGGAAGCCGTGGACGCGCTGCGCCAGGCAGTTACACTTAATCCCGAATCCAGCCTGGCCCACCACTATCTCGGCACCGCATACGTGAATACCCAACAACTGGCGCAGGCCGAGAAAGAATTTCGCGAGGCCCTCCGCCTCGAACCGAGCGCCGAGAACCACTATTCCCTCGCCGCCTGCCTGATGGCCTTTGGCCGCTACGAAGAGGCCCTCGGAGAACTGGAGATCGCTTCCCGCATGGATCCCAGCAGGAACCTTTACCGGATCCGCATGCAGGAGGTCGTCCGGCTGATTACAAGCTCCAAGTAGAGACACGGTTTACCGCGTCTCCGCCGCGTTCAATGGAGACGGGGCAAGCCCCGTCTCTACACGTTACCTTTTGGTATGCACCGACATGCATCGCCTGCGGCCATCGACAAATCCAAAATATTAGAAGGAAACGCGGCGCTCGCACCGGCGTCGGCTGCAACTTTCCGGCCCGTGCCGCATCCTATTCTGGAGACACGACATGACCGGAAAAGTCAGCGGCAAGATCGCCAAATCCGAAGCCGAGTGGCGGAAGCAACTTACTCCAGAGCAGTATCGGGTGGCCCGCGCCTGCGGCACCGAGCCCGCTTTCACCGGCCAGTACTGGAACCAACACGACGACGGAACCTACCACTGCGTTTGTTGTGGCGCGCTGCTGTTTGGCTCGGAAACAAAATTCGATTCGGGAACCGGATGGCCGAGCTTCTTCGCCGCCGCCGGCCGCGAGAACATCGCGGAACACGCCGACACTACTCATGGCATGACGCGCACGGAAGCGCGCTGCGCCCGCTGCGATGCGCATTTGGGCCATGTGTTTCCCGATGGCCCTGGGCCGACCGGCCTGCGCTACTGCATGAACTCGGCCTCCCTCGATTTCAAGCCGAAGAAGTAAGCTCCGCGCGGTCGGGGTCAAACCGCCGCTTTGAGCCGCACCCCGAGCCCCATCCAGCCAAGATTCCAAATTGTTGACCGGCTTATAGTTAAAGAACGCGCGGCGTGGGTACTCCTTTTGTGACTTGAATGCGCGCCCAATAACAGCCTAAAGTCAATGCAGCCGCGTTTTTTGGGGTTTTCGGCCCCCGGCGTGCATCGAAGTATTTGAAACTTCCGATGTTGACAGGCGTCCGAATTGGATTTGCGAAGCAGGCGCAAAAAGATAACAGAGCGGTGTATGACCGAGCAATGACGAAGCGCAAAAAAATCGACATGGCGCCCAACAGACTCGCACTCATCGTCGTCACGGTCGCCGTCATGTCCGTGGCCGTATGCGCCCAAACCGGCCCTTACGTCATTGCCGCTTCCAACCTCGCGGTGAACTCCAATGGCGCCGCTGGTATTTCTGCCGCCGTCAGCGTCGAGGCGGGCGAACCAATCCTCACCATCAAGAAGCGCGTCGATGAAGTCAACGTGCTTTTCATCGCCACCGATCGCCACGGCAGATTTGTCCGCAACCTCAATCAAGGCGACTTCTCCATTTTCGACGATCACAAGCCCGTGCAGTCCATCCTCAACTTCCACCGCGAAACCGGCCTGCCCATCGAGTTGGGCCTGCTCATGGACGTGAGCGGCTCGGTCGAGGGTCGCTTTGGATTTGAAAAAGAAGCAGCCACCGGATTTTTGCGTCACATTATTCGTCCCGGCCATGACCGCGCCTTCGTCGTGGGGTTCAACCACGAGAGCCGCTTGGCGCAGGATTTCACCGACCAGGCGCCCTTGCTCGCCGCCGCGGTGCAGCGCCTGAACAACGGCGGCGGCACGGCGCTCTACGACGCAATTTACAAAGCATGCCAGGAAAAGCTGCTGCGCGAACATTCCGACCATCCCATTCGCAAAGCCATCGTCATTCTCAGCGACGGCGAAGACAATCAAAGCGAGCACTCGCGCTCCCAGGCCATGGAAATGGCCGAGCGCGCCGAGGTCATTATCTACGCCATCTCCACCGACGACAGCGGCCTGATTTTGCGCGGCGACAAGGCCCTCGAAGACCTCGCCTCCGCCACCGGCGGACGCGCTTTCTTCCCCTACAAGATGAAAGACATCACGCGCTCGTTCGCCGCCATTGAAGACGAGCTGCGCAGCCAGTACGACGTTTCCTACAAGCCCGCCGATTTCGACGCCGACGGCCGCTACCGCTCGATCCAGATCACCGCCCTGAAAAAAGACCTGCAGGTCCGCGCCCGCCGCGGATACTACGCTCCCCGGCAGTAAGCCAGGTTTCAAAGCTTCAAAGTCTCGGAGTTTCAAAGACTGGAACCATACTCTAAAACTTTGCAACCTTGAAACTTCGCAGCTTTACTGTTAACGTCCCTTTGAATCCGCATTGAGGAGGATCCGCATGTCCTGGATTGTTCTGGCAGTCATAGTTCTGCTGGGCGCCTTCCTGATCGCGATGTACAACGGCCTGGTGCAATTGCGCGTGCGTTCCGATTCTGCCTGGTCCGACATCGATGTTCAGCTCAAGCGCCGCCACGACCTGATTCCGAATCTGGTCGAAACCGTAAAAGGCTATGCCGCCCACGAAAAGAGTACTTTCGAGGACATCGCCAAATTCCGCTCCCTGGCCATGCAGGCCACCGGCCCGGCAGACAAGGCTGCCGCCGAGAATCAACTGACCGGCGCTCTTAAGAGTCTGTTTGCGGTGGCCGAAAATTATCCCCAGCTCCAGGCCTCGCAGGAATTCACGCAACTACAGAATTCTCTCGGCGAGATCGAAGAAGCGATTCAGAACGCCCGCCGCTACTACAACGCGGTGGTGCGCGACCTGAACACCAAGATTCAGTCTTTTCCGACCAACATTCTGGCCGGGACGTTCGGCTTCCAGCAGAAGCAGTTCTTCGAAACGGCTGCCGCCGATCGCGAACCGGTCGCGGTGAAATTCTGAGATGTTCAGCGGAGCTTATACGCATCGCCGGCTCTTCGTTCTGTTTTTACTTCTAGCGCTCGCTGCCACCGCCTCTGCCCAGGCCCACAACTGGCGCATCACCGATTTCAAGGACACCATCTCCATCGCCGCCGATGGCACGGCCCTGGTCAGCGAAAAAATCACCCTCGCTTTTGCCGGCGAATGGCACGGCATTCACCGCACGATTCCTGTCGAGTATCCCGGAGCGCAGGGAACGAACTACATGCTCTTTCTCAACGTCGTGAGCGTCACCGACGAAAATGGAAACAAGCTGAAATACGATTCGAGTAAGTCGGGGGCCTGCCGCGATCTCAAAATCTACATTCCCGGAGCGGTCGACACAACGCGCGTCGTCAACATCGATTACTCCGTTCGCAACGGCGTCCGTTTCTTCGATAATTACGACGAGTTTTACTGGAACGTGACCGGCAACGATTGGCCTGTTCCCATTGACCACGCCTCCGCCTTCGTCACCCTGCCCGAAAACGCCGCAGGAGGACTGCGCGCCCAGGTTTTCACCGGCGCCTACGGTTCCAGGGAAAGCGAAGCGAACGCTGAGGTGAATGGCGCCGATGTTGTTTTCGAAACCACTAACGCACTCCCCATGCGCGGCGGTGTCACCATCGATATTTACATTCCGCAGGGAGTTCTTAAACCTCCGTCAGCGCTCACCAGGCTGGGCTGGTTTCTCGGCAGTAATCCCATCCTGTTTTTGCCGCTGCTGACCCTCGCGGCGATGTTCACTCTCTGGTATTCCGTGGGACGCGATCCCGATCCCGGCGTCTCCGTGGCCCCGCAGTATGAGCCGCCCAAAGGCCTGTGTCCCGCCGAAGCCGGAACGTTGCTCGACGACACCATCCACCCCCGCGACATCACCAGCACCATCGTCGATCTCGCCGTGCGCGGCTACATTAAAATCGAAGAAAAGGTTGACACCTTCCTCGTCTTTCACCACAAAGACTATGTGTTCCACCTCCTGAAGCCGCGCGAGCAGTGGGGCTCCGACGTCACGCCCCACGAGCGCGTGATGTTGGACAACATCTTTCTGGCTGGGACGGGCGTCCGTCTTTCCGATCTGAAGAACCGGTTTTACACCGTGATTCCCATTGTGCGTGAGGACATTATGGCCGCGCTGAAAAGCAAGGGCATCTACACGCTCGATCCGGAATCGGCCAATGGCTACAGCATCGCCGCCGGCGTTGCCATCGCGATCCTCGTGGTCGCCGTGCAAGTCCTGGGCTGGATGGACCTGTTCTATTCCATTCCTCTGCTGATCGGGAGCGTTCTCGTTTCCGCCGCGATTTGGTGGCTCTTTGCGCGCCAGATGACGGCAAAGACTGTGACCGGCGCGCGCACGAGAATCGCAGTCCTCGGGTTCCAGGAGTTCATGAACCGCGTCGACGAGGACCGCATCAAGCACATGCCGTCAGACACATTCGAGAAATTCCTCCCTTACGCAATGGCGCTGGGCGTCGAGCACCACTGGGCACAGGCGTTCGACGGAATCGTGAAAGACCAGCCAAGCTGGTACGTTTCGCCGAACGGCTACGTCGGCTTCAGTCCGCTTTTCTTTTCCAGCTCCATGCACAGCATGGCGTCCGATATGCACCAGGTCTTCACCTCCGCCCCCAGGGCCAGTTCCAGCGGATCCGGCTTCAGCGGAGGAGGCGGATTCTCAGGCGGCGGCTTCTCCGGCGGAGGATTCGGCGGCGGCGGCGGCGGGGCGTTTTAGCTCGTGTGGGGACGGGCGTCCTCGCAAGCCTGCCCTGAGCGAAGTCGAAGGGTCCGCGCCGAGCGCAGCTCGGCAGCTGCCCGCAGTTACACCAACTCTGGATTCGCTCTAATGCGACTCGCCCGCGCCAGCGTTCACTCGGCGGAATGCCGCCTCCAGGCCGTATACTGTTTTCGTTTCCTAGGAGTTCGCCATGAATCGGCTACCGCGACCTAAAACTTTTCGCGCTGTTTGTCTTTTTGTTTTGCTCGCCGCCTCGCTTCTCGAAGCGCAATCCCCGGCGCCCATTTCCGCCGCGCTGCGCGAGAAGGTCGATGCCATCGTCCGCCAGGCGCTGAACACGACCGGCGTTCCGAGCGCCTCGATCGCCATTGTGCAAAATGGAGCCATCGCCTATCTCCAAGCCTATGGCGACGCCCGCATCGAGCCGCACGCGGCAGCGTCGCCCGCCATGCGCTACAGCATCGGTTCCATCAGCAAGCAGTTTGCGGCCGCCGCAGTGCTGCTGCTGGCCGAGCAAGGCAAGCTTTCGCTCGACGATCCTGTGTCGCGTTTCGTGCCCAACCTCACCCGCGGCAACGAGGTCACGATTCGCGAATTGCTGTCGCATACCTCGGGTTATCGCGACTATTGGCCGCAAGACTACGTTCCGCCGTTCATGCTGCAGCCCGTCACAGCCGCTAAGATCCTCGATTTGTGGGCGCGCCAGCCGCTCGATTTCGATCCTGTGACCGAATGGCAATACAGCAACACCAATTATGCGATTGCCGGATTGATTGTCGAGAAGGCCAGCGGCGAGCCTCTGCTGCAATTTTTGAGCGAGCGCATCTTCGCGCCCCTGGGGATGAAGAGCGTCATTGACATTGACCAGAACCGGCTCACCGAAACCGACGCGACCGGCTATTTGCGCTATGCCCTCGGGCCGCTGCGGCCGGCTCCGAAAGAGGGCAAGGGCTGGCTGTTTGCCGCGGGCGAGTTGGCCATGTCCGCCGAAGATCTGGCGAAATGGGACATCGGCATCATCGACCAGAGCGTGCTTCGTCCGGCTTCTTATGCCGAGATGGAAAGAGAAGTCGTGCTCAAGAACGGCCTCGGAACGCGCTACGGCTTGGGCGTGGATGTGCGTCAGGAATTCGGACAGCGCGCCATCGAGCATGGCGGCGAAGTCTCCGGCTTTACCGCGCAAAATGTGGTGTTTCCCGATGCGCGCCTGGCGGTAGTCGCGCTCACCAATGAAGACTCGGCAGACGCTGCGGGCCCGATTGCCGACAACATCGCAGCTTTGCTTTTCCGCGAGGCCAATGCCGGCAAGGAGGAAACGCAGTCCCGCGAAATCTTTGCCGCGCTGCAGCAAGGAAAGATCAATCGCGCCTTGTTCACCGATAACTGCAATAGTTACTTCACCGAGCAGGCGCTCGCAGATTTCGCCAGCAGTCTGGGGCCGCTGGGAACGCCGGCGGAGTTTACCCAGACCAGAAAGCAGGAGCGCGGCGGCATGACCTTCCGCTTGTTCGAAGTGCGCTTTCCGCAAAAGACGGTCGAGGTGTGGGAACGGATCATGCCCGACGGCAAGATCGAGCAGTATCAAGTGAACGCGGAATGATGAACGCGCCGCTTCGCACAAAAACGCCTCGCGTTGCTTAAGGGATACGGCCTGTATATTCTCAAGTTAATAGAAGCTACCTCATAAATCGGTTTTGGATAGGGCACGGCTTCAAAGCCTGCCCTGAGCGAAGTCGAAGGGTGCTGCCTGGAGCCAATAAAGACGCGGGCTTTAGCCCCTGAGGGACGCGCGTTCAGAGCTGAAAGGTATTTTTGAAACACGCTCTAACTAACTATTCAGACGACCCGCAGGCGCACTTCGGAACCGGCAACTCGTGATCGGTTCCCCATGACAACAGCCACGTCTTCATGTCCTCGTGCTTGATGTAGTGTCCCGCTTTGACCTGACGATCCGCCTGGTGAACTTCTGCCAGCATCCGACGGATTTCTACAGAGGAGGGCGGAGCAAACTTGCGGCGACGTTCAGACAAGGTCATCGGAAACCCATAGTGACAAACTGTTGGCAAGCCTCGCGAGTTCGGGGAATATCAATAGCGAGGCATGTACGGTATCGGGCGTCACGGGATCGACGCTCGCTGGATGACCGGCATCATTCCGCGTCGCCCGTATTTGTTGAGCGAAAGCAGACCAATAAGTTTCGAAGGGCTCGCGTAGTTCGCGGGTGAACTTCGCCGATTGATCTTCAAAAAAAGCGTGCAAGGTATCGGATACTGTCTTAATTCGCCAATCTTCCATACCTTTGGGTACAGGCTTCTTAAGAGATATCAGTTTTTGAACTGTGATGTTGCGAAGGTCAAGAATGACGCTCTCTGCAGCGCCGCCGACCATGACAGCTGCTGCCTTGAATAGGCCGGCCACGTAGCACTCAAGCCCTTCCGTTAGATAGGAGACCGCAACTGGCTCAAGAGTTGCGATGGAAGCTAAGTGTCGAAGATAACCGGCCGGATTCGATGGGTCGCGGGTGGCATTCTGGAGTGCCTGCCGCCCGCGCTCGGTCAGGTGGAAGAAAGGCGAATCCGGATTTGAAAGGTTGAAGCCCCATGCGAGTAGTCCGGTACGAAACAACTCGCCCCATTGCGTGAGAATAGCCTGCTCAAGATCTGGGTTTTGGTTTGCGCCAAGTTCTCTAGCTACCGCGCGCAGAATCGATGATTGCTGCAGATTCTGTCCCCCAAAACCCGTCGGCTGTTGGGCTTTGATTTCGGCG
This sequence comes from uncultured Acidobacteriaceae bacterium, assembly GCA_963772155.1. Taxonomy (GTDB): domain Bacteria; phylum Acidobacteriota; class Terriglobia; order Terriglobales; family Acidobacteriaceae; genus Acidiflorens. The sequence continues at coordinate 303,949 of CAVYVX010000010.1, forward strand.
AGCAAAACCTCTCTGATGCTGGGCTTTATCGGCTGTGCCATTGCATGCGCATCCTTCCAGTGCCGGTTGGGGCTTAGGCGGGCGAGGGCGCCCGCCCCACACAACCTATATGTCCAGGTTCTTCACGTCCAGGGCGTTGTCTTCGATGAATTTTCTGCGGGCTTCCACGTCTTCGCCCATCAGCGTGGTGAAGATGGTTTCGCATTCGGCTAGGTCTTCGAGCCTGACTTGCAGAAGGGTGCGACGCTCGGGATCCATGGTGGTTTCCCAGAGCTGCTCGGCGGTCATTTCTCCCAGGCCCTTGTAACGCTGGACGATGTATTCCTTGCGGCCTTCGCCCAGGACGTAATCGAAAAGATCGCGGGCGGTATTTTTTTCGACGATCTCGGGCGCTTTGGCGCGGCGCGCTGGGGGCTTGCCGGTTTTCTTCTGCGCCCTTTCGGCTTCTTCGTTTTCGGCGGCGCTCAGGTTTTCGTCTTCGTTATTGTCTTCGCCGCCGCCGTCATTTTTTTCAGAAGCGCTGGCCGCGGTCTTGGCCGCTCTTGGCAGGCTCTCGACCACGAAGGGCGGCTCCAGATACTGCTCGATCTGTTTGAACTTGGAGATAAGTTGGCGGCATTCCGGAGTCGAAGCCAGCTCCCAGTTGACGATGTGCTCGGCGCCCTGCGCGTTGACGAAAATCACGGCCCAAAGATTATGTTCTTCGTCGAAGCGGGTTCCGACGCTCTTCAGCTTCAAGTCCTTTTGCAGGCGCTTGAGTTCCTTTTCGAGCTTTTCGATCTTCTTCGGCGGAGTATCTTTGTCGCCTTCGAAATCGGCGCGCTTGGCTAAGTCTAATTTGGGCAGCAATGCCGTGATCTGCTCTTCGCGCAGGCGCTTGTTTAACTTGTCGAGAAATCCCAGATACTCATTCAGGACCGTGATGAACTTAGTTAGAGCGGCGCCTTCTAACTTGGCCGCGCCTTCGCCGTAACGGATGACAAGGCCTTCGGAGGCGCGCTTCACCATTACTTTCACGAACTCGCGCTCGTCCTTGATGTATTGGTGCGACTTACCTTTCTTGATGCCGAATAGCGGCGGCTGCGCGATGTAGACGTTGCTGCGCTTAATTAGATCCTGCATGTGGCGGAAGAAGAAGGTAAGCAGCAAGGTGCGGATGTGCGAGCCGTCAACGTCGGCGTCGGTCATGAGAATGATTTTGCCGTAGCGGACTTTGGTGGGATCGAAATCTTCCTTCGAGATGCCGGTGCCGAGCGCGGTGATCATGGCGCGGATTTCCTCGTGGGCCAGCATCTTGTCGTAGCGCGCTTTTTCCACGTTGAGGATTTTTCCCTTGAGCGGGAGGATGGCCTGAAAGCGGCGGTCGCGGCCCTGTTTGGCGGTGCCACCGGCGGATTCGCCTTCGACCAGAAAGAGCTCGCAGCGGTTGGGATCGCGCTCGGAGCAGTCGGCGAGCTTGCCCGGAAGTCCTCCGCCATCGAGCGCGCCTTTGCGGCGGGTGAGGTCGCGGGCTTTGCGGGCGGCCTCGCGGGCGCGGGCGGCGTCGATGGCTTTGTTGATGATCTTGCGGGCCACGGCGGTGTTCTGCTCGAAGAACGCGCCCAACTTTTCATTGACGACGGCCTGCACGATTCCGGCAATGTCGGAATTTAATTTTCCCTTGGTCTGGCCTTCGAACTGCGGTTGCGGCAGCTTGACGCTGATCACGGCCACCAGACCTTCGCGCACGTCGTCTCCGGTGAGGTTTTCTTTTACGTCCTTGAACAATCCCATCTGCTGCCCGGCGTAGTTGATGGTGCGGGTGAGCGAGGTGCGGAAGCCGGAAAGATGCGTGCCGCCGTCAACGGTGTTGATGTTATTGGCGAAGCTGAAAACAGATTCCGAGTAGGCGTCGTTGTACTGCAGGCCGATTTCGATGTGCACCTCGTCCTTGTCGGCTTCCATGTAGATGGGTTTATCGTGGAGCGTCTGCTTGCCGCGGTTAAGGTGCTTGATGAATTCGGCGATGCCGCCGGTGTACTTGAACTCGGCGCGCTTGGCTTCGTTTGTCTTGGTATCGGTCTGGCGCTCGTCGGTGAGCGTGATGAGCAGGCCTTTGTTGAGGAAGGCGAGTTCGCGGAGGCGTTGCGAAAGTGTATCGAAGTTATATTCGATGTCGCCGGTAAAAATAGTTTTGTCGGGCAGAAAGTGGACGCGGGTGCCGCGCTTCTTGCTGGCGCCGGCCTTCTTCAGCTTGGTGGTGGGCTCGCCTTTGGAGTAACTCTGCTCCCAGGTAAAACCGTCGCGCCAGATTTCGAGGTCGAGTTCTTCGCTCAGCGCATTGACGCAACTTACACCGACGCCGTGCAATCCGCCGGACACCTTATAGGAGTTGCTGTCGAACTTACCGCCGGCGTGCAGCGTGGTCATCACGACCTGGGCGGCTGAGACTTTCTCGCCGTCGATGTCCATGTCATCGACGGGGATGCCGCGGCCGTTGTCGACGACGGTGATGGAGTTATCGAGATGAATGGTAACTTCGATCTTGTCGGCGTGTCCGGCAAGCGCTTCGTCAACGGAGTTATCGACGACTTCATAGACGAGATGATGGAGGCCAAGTTCGCCGGTCGAGCCGATGTACATGGCGGGACGCTTGCGCACGGCCTCCATGCCGCCGAGGACTTTGATGGAGTCGGCGGTGTAGTCTCCGCCAGCTTTGCCGTTCTTGTTCTTCGCGCCGTTTTTCTCCGCGTCGCTTTTCGCTTCGAGAAGTTCGGCTTGCAATTCTTTGGTGGCCATTGCGCTCCGTGGAGATAGCCGGACCCGGTCCCAGATCGGACGCCCGACTTAGGGGACGATTCCGCTCTGCTCAGGTGATCTCAACTTATTGAATTTTCTGCTATTTAGGCGTCACCAGAGCTGGCTGTATTTTAGCACAAATGGCAGCGATTTTGGAGACGGAATCGGGAGCGTAAACGGCGTTTTTTGTTGCGGTTGGGGAGGTGGTTTGGAGTACATTGGATCGTTCGAAAGATTTTATTGGAAGTCTGCCGATGAACTTCTCTGGTTCACGCATTAAATCGCTTCTGGTCAGTAATCTGGACCGTGTCCACTGCAACGGCAATGCTCTTCTATGCTTTTGTCAGATTCTTTGTGCCTGAGCATAAATCTCCGCTTGGCTTCGGTTTGATTCAACTCCATGGAACGGCAGCGATCTTTGTTTCCATTCTTGTCGGAGTGTGGGGGCTGAGTGCAGCGGTACTCCTGACTCGGTCGAGCAGGATCGGTGCGCGCTTGCTGCTGCTGTACTACTTGTGTGGCTCCCTAAACTTTGGCGGTGCTCTGCTTCTGGAACTGCTATTCGTATTTCACTATCCGATTGACTGGATCTCAAACGTGGTGCGGATCGGAATGGTGATCTCATCACTGCTTGCAGCGAGGTGGTGCTGGAACCGCTCCTTTTCCAGCGAGCCTAATGAACTTTCGGTTTTGCCGTGGTGAAATGCAACCCATCCATCAGGTCGTCCAGTTCGTCTTCGCTGCCGGCGATAAAGGTGAATGAGACGATCTGGCCTTTCGCCAGCAGGACGAGCGTCGACTGGCGCATGGTGAGTTTGTCGTTGCTTGTCTTAATGTCGATCGTCTTGACGAAATCGGCACGCAGCAGTTGCCGCCCTTCTTCTTCCAGGGCATACGGTTCGCCGTCGGCCTGGAAACCTTTGGCGGTGGCGAGTTCGGTAAGCGGGGCGAGGTAGTCTTCGGCTTTTTTGAGGCCGGGATAGGAGGCCGCGCTCTCGGTGGCAATCACGACGGCGGAGTTGACGGTGTCTCCAGTGGCCTCGGGCGGACGCTCGAATACGGCGAGTAGCACGTCTCCCTTGCCGGCCTCGTTTCCCTCTCGCATCTCCTTGGTGCGATCGACCCAGCCGTAGGGAATTTGGTAGCGGAATCCGAAAGTGGCGTTGCGGTAAAGCTGCGCGTCTTCGTTGCGCGTAGCGGCAGGCTGGGCGGATGGCGAAGCAGTGGGCGCAGCCTTGGTTTGGGCTGGCGCGGTGAAGGATAGGGCCAAGGAGACGAGCGCAATCATAGCTATAGCGAGTTTAGGGTTGAGCATACATTCCCATACCAGCGCGAGGCGCTACTCCACAAACATGCAGTCTCCATAAGAATAAAAGCGGTAACCCGATTCGACCGCGTGGCGGTAAGCGCTCAGCACTAGGTCTTTTCCGCCGAGGGCGCAGACCAGCATCAACAGGGTCGATTGCGGCAGATGAAAATTCGTCAGCAGTGCGTCCACCATACGAAAGCGATGGCCCGGATAGATAAACGTGTCCGCCTCGCCTCGCCCGGATTCCACGCGATCTCCGCCGCCGCGTTTTTCAGAGAGCTCGGCCGCATACTCCAATGTTCGCACGGTGGTTGTGCCCACGGCCACCACGCGCCGCCCTTCGGCCTTCGCCCGGTTGATGGCCAGCGCCGCCTCTTCTGGAATCTCATACCGCTCCGGATGCAGCTTGTGATCCTCCACCTTTTCCACGCGTACCGGCTGAAAGGTGCCGAGTCCGACGTGCAAGGCGATCTCGGCAATTTCGATTCCGCGTTGACGAATGCGCTCGAGGACCTCTGGGGTGAAGTGCAAACCGGCGGTGGGCGCGGCCACCGATCTCGCCATCGGACCCGGCGCCTGGGCGTACACGGTCTGGTAGCGATCGCGGTCCGCCGCCCGGTCGTCGCGGTGAATGTAGGGAGGAAGCGGCACATGTCCAATGCGCTCGACGCGGGCAAAGAAATCGGCGACGGGCGCGAACCGGATGCGGCGCTCGCCAAAACTGCCACGCTCGATGACTTCGGCTTCCAGCCCGGCTGCGTCGCCAAAGGCAGGGCCGCCAAAGGAAGCGCCGCCGAAATAAAGTCTTTCCCCGACCCAAATCTTCCGCCCGGGCCGCACCAGGCACTCCCAGTCATTCGGATCGTCCGCGACCTGGCGTGTCAGCAAAACTTCGACCTGCCCATGGAGAAAATCCCGGGCTGCCGGATTGTGCGGACTGAGCGGCTGGGCGCGCTGGCCGCTCCGGCAGCCGTAGAGCCGTGCCGGGAATACTCTCGTATTGTTCACCACGAGCAAGTCGTCGGGCCGGAGCAGGCCGGGGAAATCGCGAAAATTTTCATCCTGCCAGTTCCCGCGCTGCCGCTTCAGTTGCAGCAGCCGCGACCCTGAGCGGTCAGCCAACGGCTCCTGCGCAATGCGATCGGGCGGCAGATCGTAGTGAAAGTCCGAAACCAGCATCGAGAAGATTATAGGGTTTGACGGCCGAATCCATGCCGCCACGGCGTCTGCCGGCCTCCGCCGCCCACTATTTAGAAATTTTGACCTGCAAGTGGTTGTAAGGATTCCCAGGCGTGCGGTACCATGACGGCGCAGGGTTTTGATCGTTTTCAATGGTCGTTTTCGATGGTCAGTGAACGCCAGCAACGTCTCGCGATAGTGCAGTTCGGCCGTTTGCTGCACGCCAACCGGCTGGTCGCAGCCACCGACGGAAACCTGTCCGTCCGCCTTGACGAAAAGCGCCTGCTGGTGACTCCCACCTTTATCAGCAAAGGCAGGATGCGCGCTTCCGACATGGTGATTGTTGACATGGACGGACACCTTCTTTCCGGGAAGCGCAAAGTTTCGAGCGAAATCGGGATGCACCTGCTGATTTATCGCCTGCGTCCCGACGTGCATGGCATTGTGCACGCGCACCCGCCGACGGCCACCGGTTTTGCGGCTTCCGGTTGCGATCTGAATCGTCCGCTGGTGTGCGAGGTGGTAGTCGGGCTGGGCTCGATCCCGCTGGCGCGCTACGGCACGCCGGGCACGCCCGAGTTGACGGACGCGCTCGAACCCCTGATTCCGCACCACGACGCGATCCTGATGGCCAACCACGGCGTGGTGACGTTTGGCGATTCGATCGAAAGCGCCTACATGAAAATGGAGACCGTCGAGCACTTTGCCAAGATCGCGCTGGTGACGCATCTGCTTGGCAACGCGCAGCCGCTCGACGAAAAGGAAGTCGAGAAACTCCACGAGGTGCGCCACCGCTACAACGGACGCGGGAACGCGGCCTCTTCCCGCAGGTCGGCGGCGGCGGACAATTTTAAAGCGGACGATCTGCCATCCGACCTGCAATCGGATGACGGGCCCAAATCGACCGCCGGCAGCCGCCGGTAGAGTCAGCTTCGGGCGCAAGTTTATGGCGAATCCAGAGTGGGGGTGAATGCCCATGAGTGCCGAGCTGCGCTCGGCTGGACGGGCGAGGACGCCCGTCCCCACACGAGCTTACTCCCCTCCGATGCGAAAGCGCAGGCCGGCGCGGAAGTTCGCCGTCAGGGCCGGATATCCCACCACCTCGTTGTAGCGATGGTCAAGCGCGTTGCCGACATTCGCATACGCTGTAACCCGCGAGTTGATGGCATACCATCCGCCGAGATCGACGCGCGCGTAGCCCGCGGCGTGGTTGATGTTGAAGCCGAGGTAATCATTGTCTGGACGACGCCCCACAAAACTCCCGCCCAGGTTCGCTCCCCAGCGTGTTCCCAGATGGGTAACGAGCAGACTTCCCAAATGCTTGGGCCGCCTGAGCAGCGGCTCGCCTTCCGAGCTTCCCGTAAGATATTGCGACGAGGTATATGTGTACGAACCAGTGAACGAGGTCCGCGACGACAAGCGACCGGATATCCGCGCCTCGGCGCCGTGGGCCATCGATTTGTCCACGTTCTGATACTGTCCGACATAAGTCTGGAAATTTACGGTAACGTAGTTGATCTGATCGTGAAACAGATTGTTGAAATACATTCCCGAAAGCATGAACTTTCCGCCCAAAAGTCCCTGCTCAAACCCGGTTTCGAAGGCGCGGTTTTGTTCCGGCCGCAAATTGGGGTTTGGAATCGAATACGGTGGCCCCGCGTACTCCTCCTCAAACCGCGCTTCCTTGATTCCTTCCGCGTAGGAGAAACGCAGGCGCGTTCCGGAAACGACAGCGCCGCCTTTCCGCGCCAGCAACGTCAGGGCCACGCGCGGCACGGCCTTGTTAATCCCCGGGGCTGCGACGCTCGGGCCCGGCGGGATTCCCACTTCCCCGAACGCATCCTCGTGGACATAGCGCACTCCCGCGATTGCCGACAAGCGTTTCCATGTGATCCGCTGTTGCAGGTAGGCCGCGTGATTCAGCCGCAAGGCTGAAGTGTAAGTAGTAGTTTCGTAGTACGGATCCAGATCTACGGAATTCGAGAAGAAACGTCCGTTCTCATCCTCGAACTCGTACCCGACCGTTGTCTGCGCCCAAGTTCGTGGCGTGTAATTGCCTTGGTACACAAATCCGGCGCGATTGAGATGCGCCGTGTACACGAACGGGCAATCGGTGTAGATGTACAGCGTGACGTCACATCCGCGATCGGGGATGGTGTCCTGATTCAGCCCGCGACTGTTGTATTCGTACCCGGTTAGCTGGTGTTGCCAGTGCGCGGGGCCTGAAATCGTCAGCTCCGCGCTGCTCAGGAAGTTGTTGGCTCGCGCCAGTTGATCAACGTCAGGCGCAAGCAGAGGCTGCCCGTTGAAATCCCACTCCCCCGGAACGCCCGTGCGGCTGTTCGAATGCCGCGCTCGGAGGCGCAACAGCACTCGCTGGCTCAACTGCACGCCGAGGTTGCCGCCCTGTAGAGCGTTAGTGTAGCCGGCGTTTGGGCCCTGCCCGTTCGTATTGAACTGATCGGCAAAGGCATCGTAATCGAAGCGCGAGTGCGCGCCGGATAGGGCCGCGAAACCATGGGCCGTGCCAAAGTTGCCGCCGTCGGCGCCGAACCGCAACTCAGGAGTTGCCGTCGTCCCATTTCGCGCAAACACTTGTACAACACTCGTCATCGCATCGGACCCATAAAGCGTGCTCTGTGCCCCTTGCATAAATTCCACCCGGTCCGTTTCGGCGAGTGGAATGGTAGAAAAGTCGAACGTGCCGCCCGGATCGTTGACCGGCACGCCATCCACCAGGACCTTGTTGTAGCGCGAGTCGCCACCCTCGACGAACAGCGAGCCCAACCCGCCCCGCTGACCAGCCACGTTTACCACCGCCCCCGGCAAAAACCGCAAGGCATCCGCCAATGAGACCGGCTGCATCGCCTCAATTTCGGCACCGCTCAACAACGACACAGTACCGCCCGTTTCCTGCTCCGGCACTGGAGTGCGCGTCGCCGTCACCACCACGGTTTCCGCCGCTGTCGCTACGCGCAGCTTGATCGTGATGGAGCCGGCAGTTACGGAAAGGTCCAGCGTTTTCGCCGCAAAGCCCGGCGCCAACACCTGGACGCAATAAGAGCTTGATGGCTCGACGCGAAAAACCGCGAGCCCTTCAGCGGATGTGTTTTGCACGGCCACCGGAGCGGACTTGCCGGCTTCGAGCAATTGCACCTCGGCGCCGGCGACGGCGGCATCTTGCGGATCGACAACTTTGATTTTGATTTCGGCGGAAGCGCCGGTTGACAGAAAGACGGTTGACAAAAGGATGGTGGACAGAAAAAAGGCACTCACAAATACACGAGAAAACCGCATGGCACGTCTCCTTTATCGCGTTAAAGGGTTAGTGGGGATGGTTCGCGCCGGTCTCCTGGCTTTGCGAGTGAGGATGCGGGTTTTCGCTCGTAATGAGCTTTGCCCCAGCATCCAAATTTCTGCGCCCGGCCTTCCCGGGTTTTCCCAGTGGCCGATTGCGGTTTCCTCGCTTACAGTTGCGCGGCAGCGCGGGATTTTCACCCGCTTCCCATAAAGCCAGCGTGGGGCTGGCCTACGATCATGCGCGAACCCAATTTGAGAAAGAACAAAAAGAACAACTCGACAAATCTAAAGGGGCAAGCGCCGCGAAGTCAAGCTCTTGACGATGGGGAAGTCCGGCGATCCGACTCGCGCCACGTTCGCCTCGGCGAAGCGCGTGACGCGTTCCAGCGCAGCTTGCAACTCACGGTGAAAGTCCGCCATGCGCGCATCCGCGTTTGCATCGGCGGCATCGGCGGGAACTTTGATCTTGGCGCCGATGCGCACCAGCGCCTTCGAGAACGGTTTCGGGACCATCAGCGTATCCCAGGTATTCAGCACCCAGGCGTCGCCGACGGCGATATAGAACGCCGCCATCGGCGCCCCGCTTGCCCGCGCCAGCAACACCGGCCCGGGCTTGGCTAAGAATTTCGGGCCGCGCGGGCCGTCGCTCGTAATCGCAACCGAAACGCCCTGTTCCAGCTGGCTTCGCATACCGAGCAGGGCTTGCGCGCCGCCGCGGCTGCTCGAGCCGCGCAGCGCGACGTAACCGAGTTTTTCCATTATCCGCGCGCTGCATTCCCCGTCAAAGCTGCGGCTCATCATCACGGCGATCCCGGTCTTTCTCCACAGCCAGGCGCTTGGGAACAGGGCCCGGTGCCAGAAGCAGTAGATGACCGGCTTTTCGTGGGTCGCGTCCGGCGGCGAAGGCGGTTCCTCCCACGATATTGCGTAGCGGAGCGTCGAACCGATCAGCGAAATCGCGAGGTAGCCCGCCCAACCGGCGATCCACAAAAAAATTCTTTGCCCGAGCGAGAAGCTCCGCCCTTCGGGAACCGAAGGCTGGCGGCGAGACAACGGCGGAAGAAGGACGCACGCCGATTATTGTAGCTGGGCGAGAAGATTTTAACTGCAAACCGGCGGCCGGCAACTAGCCTTCCAGATAGACCGCAATCCACTCTTTCAGCCGTTGGCGCTGTTCGTCGGTCGAATCGAAGCGGACCCCAAAGCTCTGGTTGTTTTTGTTCCAGGTCACATTGCCGCGCACCCAGACGCGCGGCAGCGTCAACAGGGTGAACGACACTTCCACCGGGCTTCCCGGTTCGGGCCCGTGATTGCTTTTGAGCGACATCCCTCCCGAACTGATTTCCTGGCTGGTGGCCGTGATGCGGCCGCCGTCGCCTAGGGTGACCGCAACCTCCGTCATCACCGGAATGCGCACGTAGCGGCGGAACTCGTGCAGCACCAGCGTGCGGGTCGAACGCACCAGCTTCACCGCGGCCGACCGCTCCAGCGGTTCGTGAAACACCGCGTTGAGGCACAGCTTCGAATACCGCATGGCATCCTGTGCGGTTCCGCCCAGGCCGTAAATGACAATCCGGCTGTTGGAAGCCGAAGCTCGCGCCATTTCGATGATGTTGCCGGCGGTTTCTCCCAGGGGCAGGACGCAGGCCTCGAATTTTTCGTGTTGCAGCCGGTCCACGGCTGCGCGCGTAAACGGAATCGCTTCGATTCCAAATTGATGGAAAGACTCCGACACCAGGCGCGCCGGCGACTCGGGCAAGTCGAAGAGCGCAGCCCGCGCGGAAGTCCGGCGATGAATCGAAAAAGGGGCGAGAGCGCCGCTGCTCGAAGTAGACATGAGATCCAGAGGATAAACTCCTCTAAAGCGCCATTCTGACGCGGTTCTTGAGGCGTGCCTAGGTTTCTAAGGGCCATTCCCCGCCCGAACGTGCCATTACGGAGGTTGTACCTTGACCTCTTACCCCATGCTCCCTTCGTGTTTCTGGGCAGATTGCCGCATACGTTGCGTGGGCGCGGCGTTTGTCGTTGGCCGCTGGCAGCCCGTGGTGAAAATGCGATTTGTATCAGGGTATGCCTTCAGCTTCAGCCGTGCCACTACAGGCTGGTAAGAACGCGGGCTTCAGCCCCTGAGGGTCGAGCCTTCCGGCATGAAAGGTATTTATGAAACACACTCTGGAGAAATGGGACTTGTGCAGGGTCCCCTAGCAGGCTGCGGAAAAACTCGATCTCGCGCTTGTTTTTGGGTGGCGCAGCGCCGGGGCCCCCATCACACCCGGTTTTGGCGTGATGGGGTGGAGCGCTTCAGCGCTGCGGTCACGGCTCTTGCTTGGAAAAGATTTTTCCCGCAGCCTGCTAGAAAAGTCCACAATAAACCGCCCCTGAATGACGCTGGCCCGGTGCCGGAGGCGCTGTTTCCCTTTTCACTTGGTTGCCTCACTTTCCAATATCGCAGCGCATCGGAGAGCGGTATGATCGCATTTTAGATACGATAGATACGGCACATACGAGGAAAAGCCATGGCTGACCAGCAAAGCGAACCTCGCCTTAGTGTGGACCTGCCGGTTCGGATCTGGGGGATGAACGCCGGCGGCCGCCCCTTTTCGCAACAAGCTCGCGCTCAGAACATCAGTTCGGAGGGCGCGCTGCTCTCCGCCGTCGAGAGCGAACTGAAAGTGGGCGACGTGATCGGAGTCCAGTGCGACGACCGCAAGACGCGCTGCATCGTCGTCTGGGTAATGAACACCGGCCCGGCCAAGAAAAATCAAGTGGGAGTGAAGCTGGTCGCCGGCCAGGAGTGCCCGTGGAAAAACTATCTGCCACTGGACGGCGCGACGGTGAAAATTGATCCCGCCAACCGCCGGCGCTTTTACCGGCATAAGGTCGTGCTTCCCCTGGAACTTCGCGACGAACGCGTCAACGCCCCGCTGCGCATCAATGCCACCGACGTGAGCGGCAACGGATGCTACGTCGAAAGCATGATGCCTTTGCCGCTCGGGACCGTGCTGCGCGTGGATTTCTGGCTTGACTCGGAGCACATTAATATCAGCGCCGTGGTGCGCACCTGCGATCCGGGCGTGGGCAATGGCATCGAGTTCACCGGCATGACCTCCGGCATCAAGGAACGAATGCAGGCCTACCTGGACTCGATCGACCCGCCGCGGGGAGTCTCGGCTCCCAAGCCGGAGTAGAATGCGCGGACGCTCAACGGCATCCAATTCCCCGTGGATACGCGGCTTGCCGCGTCTCGACCCAAACTATGCGGAAGGTTCCGCGTAGCGCGCGAGCACAATCGCGCGGATCAGCCCGCCCATGGTGAATTCGCGGGCCTCGATTGTGGGCGGCATCTGCAATTCGCGCAACGTCGCCGAGGTCACCGGGCCAATCGATGCAAACTGAACGCCGCCGAGCGCGCCTGCCTTGACCTTGCCCAGCAGTTCGGCGAAGTTCTTCGCCGTCGAAGAACTGGTGAAGATCACTATATGCGGACGCCGCGTCTTATTTTTCATCAGCGCGCGCAGGCGCGCGCGCGATTTTTCGGGCACTGCGCTTTCGTAGGCTTCGACCACCTCGACCTCGGCTCCGGCCGCTCGCAGTTCTTCGGGAATCACGTCGCGCGCGACTTTGGCCCGTATCAGCGCGACGCGCTTGCCGTTGACCTTATCGCGCAGTCCCTTCACCACCGACTCGGCGACGTACTCCTCGGGGACCATCTTGACCTTCAGCCCATGTTTCACAATCGCCTTCTTGGTTGCCGGCCCAATCGCCGCGATCTGCAGATGCTTGAGCTGGCGGCGCGCGATGCGCAGTTTCCGAACGCGCTCCCACATCGCTTCGACGCCATTGGCGCTGGTCAGAATGAGCCAGTCGTAGTTCCGAATATTTTTCAGAGCATCGTCGAGCGGCCGGTACGATTGCGGCTTGCGTATCTCAATGAACGGGATTTCGATGACCGATGCGCCCAGGCTGCGCAGGCTGGCGGAAAGACTGCTGGCCTGGTGCCGCGCGCGTCCCACAAGAATCCGGGTTCCGGCAAGAGGATATTTTTCGTTGGGCTTCATGGAGCAGGTCTCAGGTCTTAGGTGTCAGGTCTTAGGATTGGATCGTGAACCGCTTTTGCTGAGATCTAAGACCTAAGACCTAAGACCTAGCTCCGTAGACTTCTTCGAGAATAACATCGCCGCCGCGACGCAGAAGCGCTTCGCCAACTTCTTCGCCCAAACGCACGGGATCGTCGCCGTCACGAGTTTCGCGCAAAACTTTGGTTCCATCGGGATGCGCCACCAGCCCATTCAGCCGAATGCGGCCTTCGTTCATTTCGGCGAACGCTCCGATGGGGACCTGGCAGCCGCCGCCGAGCTTGTTGAGCAAAGCGCGCTCACAGGTCGTGGTGGCGCGGGCGGCAGCGTCATCGAGAAAAGCGACGAGCGCCCGCGTGGCCGTGTCGCCGTTGCGAATTTCGATTCCCAAAGCGCCTTGCCCGGCAGCCGGCGTCATCACTTCCGCTGGGATAACTTGGCGAACCAGTTGCGTTTTGCCCAGGCGATTCAGGCCGGCGGCGGCCAAAATGATGGCATCGTAGTCGCCCGCTTCCAGCTTGCGCAAACGCGTATCCACATTGCCGCGCAGCGCGTGGATCTGAAGGTCGGGACGCAGCGCCTTCAACTGCGCCTGGCGCCGCAGGCTGCTGGTGCCAACTTTCGCGCGCTGCGGCAGCTCTGCGATGCTCGCGAACTTCACCGAACAAAAAACGTCGCGCGGATTTTCGCGCGTGGTGATGGCGGCAATTTCAAAATCGGCGGCCAACTCCGTCGGCAAGTCTTTCAAGCTGTGCACGGCCAGATCAACCCGGTTCTCGACCAGCGCCTCTTCGATTTCCTTGGTGAACATGCCCTTGGTGCCGACTTTCGCCAGCGCCACGTCGGTGATTTTATCGCCCGTGGTCTTGATGATCTCCAGTTCCACCGTATGCCCCTGCGCGCGCAGCAGCTCGGAAATGTGCTGGGCCTGCCAAAGAGCAAGCTGCGAGCCGCGGGAGCCTATGCGCAGGCGGGCCATCAGTCTTGCCCTCTTTTTTCTGAACCAGTTTCCGGACTCTTTTCCGAACTGGCTTCTGAATTCGCTCCCCGTGCGGACTTCGATGCGGCAGAACTTTTTGCATCCTCGTGCAGGTTGAACAGCCGCCGCACCAGCTCGATCACGGTCGTCGATTCCGGATCGCGCGCCGCCGTTTTCAGCGTGCTGATGGGCGTATGCATGATCTTATTGACGATGCCGCGAGTCAGCGCTTCCACGGCAAGTTCCTGGTCGGTGGTCATGGAGCCGAGCCGCCCGCGCACCCGGTCGATCTCGGCCTGGCGAATGGTTTCGAGATGGTCCTGCAAACTGACGATGGTGGGCACCACGTCGAGCGTTTGCAGCCGCGCATGAAATTTTCCCACCTCGTCATTGACGATCGCCTCCGCCCTTTCGGCTTCCTTCTTGCGGTCGGCGACGTGCGAACCGACGGCCTGCTGCAAATCGTCGATGTCATAAACGAAAATGCCGTCGAGCTTGTTCATCTCCGGATCAACGTCGCGCGGCACCGCGATATCTATAAAGAACATGGGCTTGTTGCGGCGCAGCGCCATGAGCTTCTCGCCGTGTTCGGGCCTGAAGATAAAGTGGGGCGAGCCGGTCGAAGTAATCACGATATCGGCGCGATCGCAAGTTTCATAAATCCGGCTGAACTCGATCGCCTGTCCGTTGAATTTCTGCGCCAGCCGGATGGCGCGGTCGTAGGTGCGGTTGGCGACAAACAGAGACGAGGCGCCGTGCGCCAGCAGATGCCGCGCCGCTAACTCGCTCATCTTCCCCGCGCCCACCAGGTAAACGCTCTTGCCGTTCAGGCTGCCGAAGATTTTCTCCGCCAGTTCAACCGCCACCGAGGCAATCGAAACCGAAGAAGATCCGACGGCGGTTTCCGTGCGGACGCGCTTGGCCACGGCAAACGCCCGCGTCAGCAACTGATCGAGCTGCGCGCGCACCGCTCCCACCGCGCGGGCGGTGGCGTAGGCTTCCTTGACTTGCCCCAGTATCTGCGGCTCGCCGACGACCATCGAGTCGAGGCTGGCGGCCACGCGAAAAATGTGGCGGACGGCCTCATCTTCGCGAAATTCGTAGAGATGACTTTCAAACTGCCCCAGATCGTCCGCGAAATACTCGCGCAGAAATTCGCGCAGATCGCCCGCGCCATTCTTCATGTTGGCGATAAATTCGACGCGGTTGCAGGTGGAAACAATCATGCCCTCGGCCACCGAGGGATGCGCGGCGAGTTTCCTGCAGGCCTCCGCCAGGCGCGATTCCGGAATCGCCAGCCGCTCGCGCACCTCGACCGGCGCGGTCTTGTGATTGATGCCGATGAGCTGAAATTTCATGACGCCATGAACCCGTGGATTTTGCTGAAGTAGTTGGCGATCCAAGCCATGATGACCGTGATGAACGCCACGCTGGCGAGCAGCGCGGCCCGCCGTCCGCGCCAGCCGGCATGCAGGCGCATAAACACCATCAGCAGATACACGGCCCACATCAGGATAGAAAGCAGAATCTTGGGATCGAAAAAATCAATGCGTTTATAGGTGGACTCGGCGACCACAATACCCGCGAGCAGGCCCAGAGTCATGAAAGGAAACCCGAGCATGAGCGAGCGGTAGCCGATGTCGTCAATCACCTGCAGAGCGGGCAGCCGCGAGAACATTCCACTCGCGAACTTCCTTTTGATTTCAGCGCGCGTTCTTGCATGAGATAGAGAATACTGGCGCCAAAGCTGAGAAACAGCGCCGCGTATCCCGTGAAAATCATCAGGATGTGCGCGGCCAGCCAGCCGTGCTTCACGGCGAGCGAGGTGAAAACGAGCGGCTGCTGGCCGGTGGCGGCCACAAACGTCAGCAGAAAAACCAGCGGAAAAACCACGATGCCCGGCGTGGTCGTCTTGTAAACCATGTAGGCGAGCATGAAGACGACCATGATCAGAAAAGCCAGCAGCGATTCCGCGTTGTGCACCGAGGCCGAAGCGAGCTGTCCGCTCTGCACCACGGCTTCCGTCAGCGAGACCAGATGAAACACCATGCCCAGATAAGAAGCATGGAGCGCAATCTTGCCGAGGATTTCCGAAGTGCGGGTCAGCGCCACCAGCGCATAGAGCAATCCCGCGGCGTAACAAACCAGCGCCACGCGCAGCCAAATCAGGGTCATCATTTCTTGTGCTTTATTTTCGGATGCTTCCGCAGGCGGTAGGACCCATCCCCACCCCCGCCTGGGTGATTATAGTGTGCCGTGCGCAGGGCGCGCGAGAAACGTGAGCGATCACAAGTGTTCGTGACGGCGGTCACGTAAGCGACGGCGGCTAACCCATTTACGACTGTTCTACCCTATCGGCTTGACAGAAGTCATATAGTCGCTTATGATTATAAGTAGCTAGATGCTTATATGACTATCAATGCCGCGTCCGAGCCAGAAACCACCCGCCTGACCATTACCTGGTCCAAAGAGGCCGACCATGCTTTGCGCTCCTTTCTGGGCGCCCAGGGCATGAGAAAGGGCGACATTTCGAAATTCATCGAGGAAGCCGTCCGCTGGCGAATCTTTCATCAGACCGTCCGCCAGGCCCGCGAAGCCTTCGCCGACGTTTCCCCGGACAAGCTGCAAAAGATGATTGACGAGGCCACGGAAGACGTCCGCGCAAAACACTACCGGGAGCGCGCCGGACGGTCCTGATGCGCCTCTTCGTCATCCTTGACACCAACATCCTGGTCTCCGCCCTGCTCTCGCCCATGGGCGCGCCGGCAAAGCTGCTCGACGCCTGGGAGCGGAAGGCGTTCACACTCGTCTCCTGTGACGCGCTCATTGCCGAATTCCGCGATGTTGCCGGAAGGCCGTTCTTCCGGCAAAGACTGCGCGCCAGTGTGGCCGAGCTGCTCGCCGCCGGCCTTCGCGACTTCTCGTTTTTTTGCCGCGACCTGCCCTCCGGCATCGTCGCGCCCGATCCCAGGGACAGCTTTCTGCTCGCGCTGGCTGACGTCAGCCAGTCCCAGTTCCTCGTGACCGGCGATAAGGAGATTCTCTCCTTGAAACGGCACAAATCCACGCGGATTGTCACTCCCTCCACGATGATCGATATCCTGCGCGAAGCCGAACGCGGCGAGCACCGGAAGGGCAAATGAAGCGACGGCCATAGAGTTATTCGATTCATGCGGCTAGTGTGGCGTCCGGCTGAGAAGTGTCATCAGTTTTCTCTTGCGGCCGGAAGCGGTCTGAGTTCGGACTGCCGGGAAACCCGGGGCGCGATGTCAGCCGAGATCCGCAATCCACTTCGGAAACAAGTACGGATGGTCATGGGGATTGCTTCGAGCTACGCGCTGCGGGCTGCGAGCTACACGAATCGCTCGCTTGAAGCTCGCGGCTCGAAGCTCGCAGCTCGGAGCTGCTTCTAAATCTTCGCCTCGCGCAGCCGCTTCACCGCCGTCTCCGGCGTTACCGGAGAATAGTAGACCTCCTTGAACGTGTACGACTTCGCCTTGGCCTCAAGAATGGGCAGGATCTCGATGTGCCAGTGGTAATCGTCGTCCAGCGTCTTCCAGTATCCGACGACTCCCGAAGGATGCTGGCTGTTGGGCGTGGTGTGGAGCACGAGGTGGAAGGCTTCCGTAAGCGTGCGAATCCGTTGCAGGGTGCGCCGCAGCAGCGCGGCCAGGTCGGTCACGCTGCCCACGCGCGAGGTGCCGGTGCGCTCAAAGGAAGATTCATGGCTGCGCGGCATGATCCAAGTTTCGTACGGGACGCGCGGCGCATAGGGGCAGAAGGCGATGTAGTCTCCGCAAATCTCGACGACGCGCAGGTTCTGGCGCTCCTCCTGCGCCAGAATGTCGCAGAAAACGCAACGCTCCTTGCTCTCGTAATAATCGCGCCCGGCGCGCAGTTCATAGAGGATGCGGCGCGGCACGAACGTGGTCGCCGTCAACTGCGAAGTAGGGTGTTCGAATTCCTGTCCTGCCCGCTCGCCGTGGTTCTTAAAAATGCTGATGTACTTGAGGCGGCTGTCGCGCTTCAAATCCTGTATGCGCAGCGCCACAAGACGCAGGAACTGCTCCACTTCGGCGTCGCTCGCCGTCCAGAAATGGCCGTCGTGCCGCGGGTTTTCGATCAGGACCTCGTGCGCGCCAACCGTACCCATGCGGTCGTATAGCCCGTCGCCGCGCCGCGCCGGCTCGCCTTCGATGTGGTAGAGCGCATGTGGATGCACTACCGAGCGCGCCGACCACGCGTTGCCATCCACACCCGGCAGTGTGGCGATAATATGGGTTGGCTCGGCCGAGGCGCCGCAAAACCGGCACACTCCAGAGCGTGGCGTGGGCTCAATGACATCGTCGCCAGTGATCACCCAGGAACGCGTGATGGGATCTTTTCGGAGTTCCATGGCGTTAAGGAGAACAAAATGAGCGCGGGGAGTCAAATGGAGAATTTGTAATCTGGTAATTTGTAATTGGTAATTGAAGACTGCGGAATGAGTTAAAGTAGTGCCAGCTCTGATCCCGCTTGCTGAGACTTGCGGCGTGAGACTTTTGAAAAATTGCAAATTATCAAATTAGCGATTACAAAATTACCAATTACAAATTACCCATCACCAATTGCCCCATGTCCGAGCCCTCGACGCCGCTGATGCGGCAATACGCCGCCGTTAAGAAAGAGCATCCCACCGCTCTGCTGTTTTTCCGGCTGGGGGATTTCTACGAGCTTTTCTTCGACGACGCCGTGCTCGCCGCGCGCGAGCTGCAAATCACCTTGACCTCGCGCAATAAGGAAAAAGGCGTGGCCATCCCCATGTGCGGCGTGCCCTACCACGCCGCCGAGGGCTACATCGCCAAGCTGATCCGGCGCGGCTATAAGGTTGCGGTCTGCGAACAAGTCGAAGACCCGCGTCTAGCGAAAAAGCTCGTGCGCCGCGAGGTGACGCGCGTGGTCACGCCCGGCACGGCGGCGGATTCTTCGCTCAACGCCGAGGAGAACAACTTCCTGGCGGCCGTCGCAACCGTCGGCGATCACGTTGGGTTTGCCGCGCTCGATCTCTCCACGGGCGAGTTTCGCGCTACCGAGTTCGCCGGCGAATCGGCCCCACGCCGCATTCAAGAAGAACTTGAACAATTGCGGCCAAGAGAGATGCTATATGGCTCTTCGGCTCCGCTGCTGGAGCGTACGGTGGATGTCAGTATCCGTGTGGGGACGGGCGTCTCGCCCGTCCAGCGGAGCGGCACTGCGCCCGTCGCGCGCGTTTCCGGCGGCGGCTGGGCCGAGACTCCCCTCGACGACTGGATCTTCGCTCCCGACCACGCCATTCCGCTCCTCGAAAATCACTTTGGCGTCCTTTCCCTCGAAGGCTTCGGGCTGGCGGGCAAGCAGGCTGCCGCCTCGGCGGCGGGAGCGATTCTCTACTACATCCGTTCAACCCAGCGCGGCTCGCTCGATCATGTCGATCGCATCGGATTCTACGAGCGCCAAAATTGCCTGGTGCTCGATGCCGTGACCGTGCGCAACCTGGAGCTGATCGAGCCGCTTTTTGCGGGCGCCGACGCCGGCGTAACTCTGTTCCGCTGCCTGGATGCGACCGTTACGCCAATGGGCAAGCGCTTGTTGCGCACCTGGCTGCTGCGCCCGTCGTTGGATCGCGCCGAGATCGAAGGCCGGCTCGATTCGGTTGAAGCGCAGGTCAAAGACACTGTGCGGCGCGAAGAGTTGCGCCGCTCGCTCGATGGAATTCTCGACCTCGAACGCCTGTTGAGCCGCGTCGCACTTGAAACCGCGAATCCGCGCGATGTGCTGGCGCTGGCGGCATCGCTCGCCAGAATTCCCAAAGTGCGCACCGTATTAGCCGGGCTTCCGGCGCAGCGCCTTGCCGCGCTGCACGAAGCGATTCACGAACTCGGCGATCTGCGCGAAAAAATCGACCGCACGCTCGTTCCCGAGCCGCCGCTCACCTTGAGCGATGGCGGAGTGATCGCGGCGGGCGTTGACCATGACCTCGACGAACTCCGCGACCTGAGCCGCAATTCGAAGCAATACCTCGCCCAAGTCGAGCAGCGCGAACGCGAGCGGACTGGTATCGGGTCGCTCAAGGTCAAGTTCAATTCCATCTTCGGTTACTACATCGAGATATCGAAGGCGAACCTGCACCTCTCGCCCGCCGACTACGAGCGCAAGCAAACCCTGGTGAATGCCGAGCGTTTCACCACTCCCGAGCTGAAGGAATATGAATCCAAGATTCTCGACGCCCAGGAAAAGATCGTCGAAATCGAGCGGCGTCTATTTGCCGACCTGCGCGCTTCCATAGCAGCGGAAGCCAAGCGCATCCGCCAAACCGCGCTGGCGCTGGCCGAAGTGGACGTGCTCGGCTGCCTGGCGCACATCGCGGCGCTGCGTAATTACTGCCGGCCAAAATTCGAGCAACAGTTCGAGCCAAATCTCGATGAAGCTAAAAAGGCCGCGAAAGTCGCTGATGGAGCGCCGGGCGTCCCCGCCCGGCCCCTTGATCTGGAAATTGTCGAAGGCCGTCATCCCGTGATCGAACTTCAGGAATTAGCGGCGGGCAGCGAGCGCTTCGTTCCCAACGATTTGTTTCTGAATTCGCCTTTGGACTTGCGGAACACGGCGAGCAACATCATGCAGAACATCGTCGTGCTGACCGGCCCGAACATGGGCGGCAAGAGCACTTATCTGCGGCAGGCGGCGCTGATCGTAATCATGGCGCAGATGGGCTCGTTCGTTCCGGCGCGTGCCGTACGGCTGGGCATTGTGGATCGCGTCTTCACCCGCATTGGCGCCAGCGACAACCTGGCCCGCGGCCGCTCGACGTTTATGGTCGAGATGACGGAGACCGCCGCGATTCTCCACACCGCGACGGCGCGCTCCTTGATCCTGTTAGATGAAGTCGGACGCGGCACTTCCACATACGACGGCTTGGCCATCGCCTGGGCCGCCATCGAATATCTGCACGCTCACGTGCACGCCAAGACTCTATTTGCCACACACTATTTCGAGCTAACTGAATTGGCGGAGCAATTGAGTGGCGTGAAAAACTATCACGTGTCCGTCAAAGAAACCGGCGGCAGCGTAGTTTTTCTGCGCCGCGTCGAACCGGGCGCAGCCGACCGCAGCTACGGCATCGAAGTCGCCAAGCTGGCTGGATTGCCGAACGAAGTAGTAATCCGCGCGCGAGAGGTGCTGGCCGAGCACGAATCCTCCGAGCACCGCCTTTCCGGCCATCTGACGCCGGGAGCGGAGCCGGAGCGTCCCACGCAACTAACCATCTTCACTCCGCTCTCGCAACCCGTGCTGGAAAAACTGCGCGAAGTGGATTTGAACCGTCTGACGCCGCTCGAAGCGTTAAACTTGCTGGCGGAGTTGAAGAAGGAAATCTAACAGGCTGCTGAAAAATTGATGGATACGGTAATTTTCTTGCCATTTCTCATTGTGGGCGATGTCGAGCGAGTTGGTTTCCGGGGCCTTTTGCTCTGCTCCGTTCGCAACCAGACACACTTCGGTCCCGGACTTACACCGCCGGAACTGCGGCCGCCAGGTTTCGCGTGCGCACCAAGTTGTATGCCGCGCAGGCGAAGGTAAAGATCCAATCCACTTTGCAAACTCCGCGATGCCGCACTTTCCGCAGCAGCGCGATCATTTTCAGCCAGCCAAAACATTCCTCGATTCGTTTCCTCTTCCGCTGGCTGATTTTGTATCCCGCGTGCCGCGTGGTGCGCGCATCAATGGCGCTTCCGCCGGGCCGGGCGTGGTTCTGGGCCACGTGCGGCGTCACCTGCAGATTTCGGCACTCCACCACAAACCCGGACGTATCGAAACCTTTGTCGCCACCCACCGTCACCGTTTTCGTTCCCGGAAGTTTCTCCAGCATCACCAAGGCAGCATCGCGCTCCGCCGTGCCGTTGGCCACGAACGCTTCCGCATCCACGATCAGCCCGTTCCGGTTTTCCACCAGCAGATTGCCGCAGTAACTCAACTTCGCCTCCTTGCCCGCGCCTTTGCGCGCCAGCTTGGCCTCGGGATCAGTCTTCGATTCGTGCGTCTGATTGCATCGTTTCTCGCCGTGAAAGTTTACCGTCGGATTGCCCCCATCGTCGGGCGGAGAAGTTTTCTTTCCCGCCTTCGATTGAAAACTCTTCGCGCTTGCCCAGGCCTCCAGCAGCGTACCGTCCACCGTGAAATGCTCGTCCGATGTCAGACCCCTGGCCCCGGCCTGCGCCACCACCTGCGCCAGAAACTGCCGGGCCACATCGGCCTCCAACAGCCGGTCGCGGTTCTTCGTGAAGGTGGTCGCGTCCCAGACTTCGTCGTCCGCGTTCAGCCCCACAAACCAGCGGAACAGTAGGTTGTAATCCATCTCTTCCATCAGCAAACGCTCGCTGCGCACCGAGTACAACATCTGCAACAGCTGCGCCCGCAACAACTTCTCCGGCGCAATCGACGGCCGCCCCACGCTGGCGTACATCGCGTCAAACTGCCCCGACAACTGGCTCAGCGCCTCGTCCACCATGGCCCGGATGGCGCGCAGCGGATGGTCGTTTCACACCCGTTCCTCCGGCGACAAGTAACTGAATATATGGTTCTGCTGATCGTCTGCTCCTCGCATGCTTCTTCGTAACATACACGGCTGTGGATTGGGAGTAGTTTTTCAGCAGCCTGCTAGAGAATTGAGCCAATAAAGCTGATAATAAGCCAATGGCCGCGTTGCCGCGGACTCGCCGGATCGCACGGGTCGCATCGTACTGGTCGAACAAATGTTGAAATCCTCGCTGAAAAATACCGCGTTGCGCAAGCGGGCCGGCCAGTTTACGCGGCTGGTGCGGCATTCCGCGGTCACGCCGCGCACCGGCAAGACCCACACAGCGAAACTGGTTGCGAACGGCGAACTCGGCGTCACCTTCATCGGGCACTCCAGTTTCTTCCTGCAAATCGGCGGACAGAACGTCGTCATCGATCCCAACTTCGCGCGCTGGCTCTTCGTGCTCAAGCGCCTGCGCCAGCCGGGATTGAACCTGCGCGATCTGCCTGCGATGGATGTCGTGCTGGTCACGCACGCGCACTTCGACCACTTGCATCGCCAATCGCTCGGCGCCATCGCGCGCCAAACCCGCCGCCAGACCGGGACCGCGCCCACGCTGATCGTCCCGCATCATCTATTCGATCTCGTCTCCGATCTCGGGTTTGAGGAAATTGTCGAACTCGAATGGTGGAACACTTATCGCCACGGCGCGCTGGACATCACGCACGTCCCCTCGCGCCATTGGGGAGCGCGCATCATCAAGGATTCGCACCGCGGCTACGGCGGCTACGTGCTGCGCGGTGGCAAGCACTCCGTCTATCACGCCGGAGACACCGGCTACTTCGCCGGCTTCCGCGAAATCGGACGCCGCTTGTCGCCCGAACTCGCGCTGCTCCCCATCGGCGCCTACAATCCGCCGCAATTCCGCAACGTGCACACCAGCCCCGCCGACGCCACCCAGGCCTTTCTGGATCTGAATGCCCGCTGGATGGTCCCCATGCACTACGGGACCTTCCGCCTGTCGCACGAGCCCATCGAAGAACCTCTCCAGTTGCTGAAGCGCGAAGCGCAAGCCGCCAGCGTGAATGACAGAGTGGTGGTAATGGAAGAGGGCGTCACCCGCTTCTTCTGAAAACTTCGCAATTCTGAAACAGGTGTGCTTTTAGGAGGGACAGCCGCGTGAGTTGTGATTGGTCGGGGCGCGCGGATTTGAACCGCGGACCCCCTGCGCCCAAGTACTGGTTTCACGAAGAATCAACACTTTAGCGCAGTTTGGATGCGTTCAGATTCGCGAGTAAATATGCGGGTCTCAGCATTTCGCCCCACCTTGCCACTCAATGCATACAAGCGGCCACTGGGCACAATTTTGGGCACAGTTTGTTGTGCTTCCGTTTGCTTCGAAGCCAGTGGTCTGGCGGGGCCGCGATACCTCGTCGCTGATTGCAACCTTGTCACCCAGCAGTAGAGCGTGGGGCGCGGATTGAAACCTAGGATCGTCCATCTAATGGACGAGTTGACGTAATCGCCCCGCAGAAGAGCGCGGGTCGCGGGTTGAAACGCGCTGAGGGAGCAACTGGCCGACCGGGACAGGGTGTCGCCCCGCAGTAGAGCGCGGGCCGCGAATTGAAACCTAGAATCGTCCATCTAATGGACGATTTGACGCAGGCGCCCCGCAGAAGAGCGCGGGGCGCGGATTGAAAATGTCAACGAATCGCCCTCGCAGCAAAATTATATCGTCGCTTCGGCATATGATTGTTATCAGCTCCTCATGAAACAGAGCCAATCAATTACAATCCGTAGCCGAGGAGGATTCATGGCAAAACTAACGGGACTGACATCCATCGTGTCGGAGTTGAGGAAAGAGAGAACGAATCTGGCAGATCGGCTGAGGCATGTTGATGCGGTTCTTTCAGTTCTGGGCAAGTTGAGCGGCAGGACTTTCCACACGAAACCGAGGCGCACCATGTCGGCTGCGGGTCGTAGGCGGATCAGCCAAGCACAGAAAGCCCGATGGGCAAAGGTGAAAGGTCACGCGCCGAAACCCAAGCGCACAATTTCCGCAGCAGGCAGAAAAAGAATCGCGGAGGCACAACGGGCGAGGTGGGCGAAGGTGAAGGCGCAGAAGAAGACGGGTGCTTAGATCAATCGACGCACCTTTACTCAAATCGGTACGCCAATCCCTTCGCATGGAAACTTACACGGCAGGAATCTTCGAAGGCGTAGACGAACTGATCGACCAAAGCTTGCGTGTAACGCATAAAGGACTACTGCACCGCGCTATGGGCACAAGACTGCCGCCTTACGCCTCAATTCGAAACCGAGTTCATTCAACGCGGATGCACTGTTCGATAAGATAGGTGCGCGGATGTACAAGAATTTGTTCCGACACTCAAGACCTCGATCCTCGCAGCCTTTCTAAGGTGACGTAAAGTCGATTGTGTAAAAGCGAGAGGGTGTAAGTTGGCTTTTTGCCTGACAAGCAGAAGCCGATCCGAAAGGAGACCTACACCCCATGGCGAAGATAATCCCGATCACCGAGCATTTCCAACATTTTCTGGCGGAGATGAAGGAGAGTTTTTGGGGCGACCTGCAAGGCGAGGTGCAGCGGGCGGCCAAGAAGTTCTTCGAGTTGTTGAGCGAGCGGCAACGCGACCGGTATATGGTGGATCGGCGCTATGGCCGATCGTCGGCCCGCAAGGATCATCGCAACGGATACTACCTGCGGGATTTTGTCACCCGCTTCGGGACGTTGCGCTTGCGCATTGCGCGCAGCCGCAAACGCGGGTTCCTGCCCCAGGTCATCGGGAAGTTTCAGCGGCGGGCCGACGAGGTCTGCCTGCTCATCCGCGAAGCGTTCCTGCGCGGGATCTCGACGCGCCAGGTGGGACGGCTCGTGGGCACGCTGACCGGAGAAGTGGTGAGTGCGCAAACCGTCTCGCGGCTCACGCGCGACCTGGACGAAGCCGTGCGCCAGTTCCATCAGGCGCCGCTCGAAGACGAGTGGGCCTACTTGTTTCTGGATGGCGTGAGTTTGCGGGTGCGTCGGCCGAGCGGCCGGCAGCGGGTGCAGATGCTGGTGGCCTACGGCGTGCGGCGCGACGGCTCGCGGCAACTGTTGGCCTTTCTGCGCAGTTCGGGCGAAAGCCAAAGCGCGTGGGAGGGGTTGCTCGGGGACCTGTATCGGCGCGGACTGCGGGGCGAGAATCTGCTGCTGATCGTCACCGACGGCTGCGCCGGACTGGCGGCGGCGATTCCGACGGTCTACCCGCGGGTGCTGCATCAGCGCTGCTGGGTGCACAAGATGCGGAACATTCTGGAGCACGTGCGCAAGCGCGACTATGACGAAGTGAAACGGGATGCCCAGGCGATCTATGGGGCCGACAGCCGACGCCAGGCGGAAGCGGCTTTTCGTCACTTTCGCCGCCGCTGGCAGCGCGACTACGGTGCCATGGTGCGGCGACTGGAGCGCGATCTGCCCGAGTTGCTCTCGTTTTTCACCTTTCCCCGACACCTGTGGAAGAAGCTGCGCACCACTAACATCATCGAGCGCTGTTTTGTGGAGGTGCGAAGACGGACTCGGCCGATGGTGTGCTTTGTCAACGTTGCCAGCGTCGACCGAATCATCTATTCCATCTTCCAGCGCTTTAACCTGGAATGGAAAAACCGCACCCTCAAGCTATTTACACAAGCAGCTTGACGTCACCCCTTTCTAACGAGATGTTGACCTTACCACCTGTGTCGCGTATCATTCATTTAGCATCAGGAGCGCCCGAAAGGGCCACCAACCGGCGTTTGGAGACGCACGGTGGTTGAGCCAAACCTGGCTCGATGTGGCGGGAGGTAAAGCCCCGCAACAAGAATTCTCCAGCGAGACATTCGCCGCCTGATCGTGGGCGGTTTTTGTTTTCGGTCACCTGATGCCTGAACTCTCTACAAGGAGCGAAGGCATGAAAACACCTCACCAATCTCACTCACCCCAGTTATACAGCGCGCTCGCACAGAAGCTGCACCCGGACCGGTTCCCGCGCATGTCCGACCTCATGGCAGCAATTGTCGGGTTCGTAATCGACAAACGCTTCACCAAGAACGCGATCGCGGAGATCATCGTGACCTCGGATGGCTTTCTGCTGGCACGGGCCGAAGGCGAAGTTGGCGCAAACTACTTCATCGGAACTCACGCAGACCTCACGCGGGATTGGAATGCGCTACTCGTAGCCGCAGGACTCACCACCCCTGAATGGATAGAAGCTGCTGCACTGTTCGCCGCCAAGGTCGGCTACTCCGGTCGAGCGATCGCATAAGGGGCGCAACCATGGAACCTCAACGAGTAGCTTTGTACGCGCGGGTGTCCACAATCGCGGCCCAGAATCCCGAGATGCAGTTGCTGGAACTGCGGGAGTACGCCACACGACGCACTTGGCAAGTCGTCGGCGAGTACGTCGATCACGCGTCGGGTGCAAGGGAGTCGCGCCCGGCGCTGAATCGGCTGATGACCGATGCGCGCCGGCGCAAGTTCGACGTGATCGCGGTCTGGAAACTGGATCGCTTCGGTCGATCGCTCCGGCATCTGGTCAACGCGATTGCTGAGTTTGAGGCTCTCGGCGTGGCGTTCATCAGCCTGAGAGACAATCTCGACCTAGGCACCCCACCCGGGCGGCTGATATTCCAGATCATCGGCGCGATGGCCGAGTTCGAAAAATCGCTGATCCAGGAGCGGGTCCGTGCTGGGCTACGGAACGCACGCGCCAAAGGGAGACGACTAGGGAGACCGCGGGTTATTGTAGACGCTTCACGGATTGCCTCGCTTCGCGCTCGTGGGAACTCGTGGTCGCAAATCCAAGCCGAGCTAGGGGTGAGCAAGGGTACTGCGCAGCGGGCCTTTGCAGGCTTGCCCAAAATTGTCTGACAGAGGATTTTGGGCCGCTCGCTGTAGAGACGGATAGCTGTTGTGAATGTAGTTGGGAACCTGCTCTGGCTGTACACCGGCGAGATGTATTCTCAAAAATCCAGCCTCTGCTCGCGGGCGTTGCCACATCCGCCATTCGATCACGGATTGGAGTTTCCCGCTGGTACGCGGGCCGGATTCGCCAAGGCTACCGCCCGCATCCGAGGCACTGGCTGGCGCTGGCGGGGTTGGCGGGTGTGACGGCGTATGGAAAAGAACATTAAGGGATGCCGACACCTGGCGGAGAAGGAGGGATTCGAACCCTCCGTCCGTATTGATAACACGTAACTTATTCATTCGAGATACCGCTTGAGTCGCTCTCACCGCTCATCCCTCAAAGTCATGGCACAAAAACGGCACAATCTGAAGTACATCCGGCACCCTGGCATGGCACTACAGATCAGTACACGAAAACCGTCCCATAGTTCCCGAAACTATAACAACCGTTGCCCGAAATCTCACTGCTTATCTTTTGCTCCAATGGCATAAACTTCAGCAAGCAATAATTGTAACGCCAATCCCGCTGACGAGCGAATCCCTCGCGAGCCTTTTACTTTTACTGCTCCGCTCCACCAAAAGTCTCCCGCAAAAGTTGCTTGTTTCTGGCGAGCCTCGCTTTCTTTGATTGCTTCGTCTCGTCAGGGTCAACTTACTGTCGCGCCGAAGTCTGCACCGAAGCCTTGGCCAAGGCTCCACGCGGGTCCGGCTTGGACAACATGAAAGCAACAGCGGCTAGGACCTTACCATGTGTATCGTACTCATGCGAGAGCGCCTCAATGAGGGAGACGGTCCGAGGCGGGAGTTTGTAGGTCTTGCCGGTGAATGGGGAATCGAGAATAGCGGACATTGCACCGTCCGGCACCCTCCATCCGACTTTCTCCCATAAGAGCTCAACCGCTACCTGAATTGCACGGCTTTGCTGTCCGTGAATCTTCCCGGCTCTTTCAATAATCTTGAGCGCTGCCAGGGGAAGCCTGTACCGCTTGGCGAGATTATGGCTCGTGTCTTTGAGCTTGTTGAGACGGCGAGTCTCGCTTTTCATAGTGCGGCAATACTAGCATAACCGGGCGGTGTCCGGCTCCGCTAACCGGCCTTAAGTGTGGTGTTTCCTTCCTCTAAGACTTCCGCCGCTTGCCTCGCAGCTCGTTGTTCCCCCTTGTCGGGGGGCTAAGCCATCATGCGTGGCTGAGCTAGGTCCTCGTCGAGGATCGCCTCGAGAGTCGTGACCAACAAGTCCGCGTCCGCGTCGGAGAATATCAGCGGGGGGCGGAGCTTAATTACGTTGTGAAACGGACCATCCGTCCCCGTAAGGATTCCGCGCTCTCGGAGACGGTTGCAGACATACGAGGCTTCCTCGGTTGCCGCCTCTCGCGTGGCGCGGTCCCGCACAAGATCTAAACCGAGAAAAAGCCCGGAGCCACGGACATCGCCTAGCAGTGGGTACCGCTCTTGTAGTTGTTCCAGCCTGCCGAGCAAGCCGTTGCCAACTCGAAGAGCATTCTGTTGTAACTGCTCTTCTTCGAGTACATCCAAAACCGCCAGGCCGGCGGCGCATGACACGGGATTGCCACCAAATGTGCTAAAGAACTCCATGCCGTTATCGAAGGAGGCGGCAATCTCTGGTGTGGTGATCACTGCCGCCAGTGGGAAAGCATTTCCGATGGGCTTGCCGAGCACGACGATGTCGGGAACGACGCTTTGCGTTTCAAAGCCCCAGAAATGAGTGCCCAGTCGCCCAAAGCCGACTTGCACCTCGTCGGCAATACAAACACCGCCCGCAGCGCGAACATGACGATAGACTTCTGCCAGATAAGCGGGTGGAAAAACGATCTGCCCGCCCACGCTGGGCATCGTTTCCGCAAGGTATGCGGCGGCTCCCCGGCCTTGCGCCTGAAGGCGATGCAGAATCTCCGCGACGTAGTTGGCATACTTGGCGCCGAGGCCGGTTTCTCCCCGCCGGTAGATGCCGCGGTAATCGTCGGCAATCGGCGCGACGTCGGACCCAGGACTTGCGGCCCCTGCCACCGGGGCCATCGAACTTATAGGGGCTGACGTTGATCAACGTGTTGGTATGGCCGTGATACGCATGCTCTAAAACGATGATGTCATCGCACTTCGTATGTGCACGCGCCAGGCGGAGGGCGAGCTCGTTCGCCTCGCTCCCGGAATTCACGAAATAACAAACCTGGAGTGGCTCGGACAATCTCTGCGTGAGCCGTTTTGCATAACGAACGACATTGTCATGCAGGTAACGGGTATTTGTATTGAGTAGGCCCAACTGCTTGTGCACGGCGTCCACAACCTTGGGGTGACTGTGACCTACCAGTGGCACATTGTTGTAGACGTCCAAATAAGCCCGGCCGGTATCGTCATACAGGTACTGCCGCCACCCGCGCACGATTTTCAACGGACGCTGGTAGGAAATGCTGAGATTTGGCCCCATCAGCGAACGTCTTTCCAACAACGTGTCGGTCAAACTCGGCTCCTGGGGAGGGATACGCTCGACAGGAATACCAAGCAGCAGATTGGGGTCCGGGCATAGGTCTGTCCAAAT
The DNA here is from genome assembly GCA_963772155.1 of uncultured Acidobacteriaceae bacterium. Taxonomy (GTDB): domain Bacteria; phylum Acidobacteriota; class Terriglobia; order Terriglobales; family Acidobacteriaceae; genus Acidiflorens. The sequence goes on from CAVYVX010000010.1 coordinate 333,599, forward strand.
CGGGCGCTCCGACGCACGCGCCACGCCAGGAAACTTTTCATTTAGCTCCAGCAAGTCCGCAATGATCTGGAAGTGCAAATGAGGCGGCCACCCTCCATTTTCATGGACCGTACCGATCTTGGCGAAGGCCTGGCCCTTGGCGACAAGCTGGCCGATGCAGAGCTTTGCCATGCTTTCCCGCGAGAGGTGGCCGTAGAGAGTGAAAAACTCCCCGGCATCGTCAGCCGCATGTCTCAAAATAACGACGGGCCCGTAGTCGAGCGGAGCGTCGTTGTCGGCAATCGTGTGCACCGTGCCATCCAGCGGCGCACGAACGTTGCAGCCAGCTTCCAGGAAAAGATCTATTCCCAGATGCACAGTGCGGCGCTCGTCAACCGGGCTGTCGCTTTCCTCGAACAGTGGCGATGTATAGAGGAGGCGAGGTTCATCATACCGGCCGACACCTACGGAAGCGTGGGCGAGTTGCAACTCGCGCCCCATGGCCGATGTCAGAGCAGGCGTTTCCGCGCGCTGTGGATCTGCTCCCAGGAATGTGCTGGAGACGCTCAGATCGAATACCAGACAAGGCGCGGTTCGCAAATCCAGGTCCACAACGGACGCCGCGCTCTTTCCATAAGCCGCCAACGATTGCGGCCAATGTGGTCCTTTCGGCACCGGCGGCAAACCACAAGCCTTCCGAAACGCGTAGTGCGCAAAGCGCGGGTGGATCTTGGCAAGGTGGGCGAGCGCTTCCCACGCGGCGGCTTCAGAGACAATGACATAAGGATCGTCCGGCACCAGCGTCTTGCGCTGGGCCGAGTTCACGACGCTCACCGCAAGGCGGATGCAGATCAGCGGAAACAATACCGACAGCTCAGTTTCCTGGAGAGGAAACACGTTGTGAAATCCCCCCACCAGCGCCGCCGCCGCCGCGAGTGGCTCGCTCTTGCCGAGGAGGCCATAAGCCGCTGCGACGGCCGGTTCGGCAACCACAAGCCCGTGGTGCAGGTCGCCGAAATCAATGACGCTGACTGCTTCGCGCGATGGCGCGCTCGGATTGTTGACCAGAACGTTGTAGTCATTCGCATCGCCGTAGATCGTGCTTCTCCGTAGTTTCGCAAGCTGGGTGACGACTTGCGATTCATACCGTTCCAGGACTTGTTCAACCATCGCCCGGCGTGACGGATCCTCGATATGGGGGATATATTCACGAATCCACTCGGCCTGCGCTAAATCCCATTTCAGCGCGCGCCTGGCCGCGGGGTGGGAGAAATCCTGAAGTGCATGGTCAATCCTGCCGAGCAGGCGGCCTAAACTACAAAGTAACTCGGGCGTGTGCGGGCGCGCCTCGGCAAGAACGCTTCCTGGAAGAAAACTAAGGAGCCACACCAGGCGTTCGCCTCCATTGCGCAAACACGCTTTCGCAAATGTCTCACCCCAGCGTGTCAACTGGACCCGCGGCAGAGCCAGCTCGGGGACGCGGTGCGCAAGGTGCGTCAGTGCCTCGCATTGCATTTCAATGAATGCGGAGTCTCGGCTTGAGTGCATTACTTTCAGGACAAAAGCGTGGCCATCGGCGGTGATGAGACGGAAATTACTGTCATATTCACCCGGCAGAAAACTGGCGCCCACTTCCAACCCGTAGAGACTTCGGGCGAGTTGGACAGCCTCGTCTGGTGAAACCGGTTGTGGTGATCGGGCCTCTGAGGTCATAAGATTAACTTTACTGGAATTTCCGGTAGTGGTCAGTCTGATTCCCACAGTGTTTTCAGGTGTTTTGGTAGTGTCGCAGTTTGATTGTCATCCTGGCGATAGCTGAATTCCTATCGCTCTACCACTGGCAAGATCACACGCGAGGGATGCTCTTCGTCGTGGTAAACGCGAATCGTGGCCTTCTGCATCTTCGCCGAGCTGGCCTCAAGTTCGCCGCTTTGGAGATTACGCGAAAAATCCGGAAAAAATGAGCCGGAGATCTGTGCTCGAATACGATGACCCTTGAGAAACACGTTGCTCGTGATCAGGTTTTCCAGCCGCAGTTCATAGATCTCGCCGGGCTTAAGCAATTGCCGCCCGCGCTTTACGTCACGATAGCTCGCGCGAACCATCCCCAGCCCGGGACTCATCAAATTGAAAGCTGTACCGTCAGGGGCCACATCGAGCAGGCCAATCCAGAGGTCCATGTCGCGACAGTCGCATGCAACAAAGATTTCCGCATGGATCGGACCAGTCGCTTCCATGTCGTGCTCCAGGGGAGGCGACTCGAAGGTCAGAACATTACTGCGCTTGGCGAACTCGCGGTAATCGTGCGCGCCCAGCGAATCATAGGGATTGGTGACTGGGTCGGCTGGGTCCGAGAGGAACGAACTGAAGCCTTCTGCTGCGCCGTGCGCATTGTACAGCGTTTTCGCTTTGCTCTCGGGGCTTGGCTGGGAATGTGGGCGGCCGAGGTAATAAGAAATCGGTTTCGCTGGAGGTGGCCAAGAGTCCGCATTGCGCCACTGGTTTTCTCCCATAACGAAATAGTGGACCGGCTTTTCTCTTTCCACTCCGTTATCCACCCCGCGAACGTAATGGTCGAGCCATCGTAGTACCACCTCGTCATACGCGATTGCCGCCGTCGGTCCAAATTCGCGGTCCCCCGACTTGGTCTCGGCGGTCGAGTCCACGCCGTGGACCCACGGGCCCAGGATTAGTTGTGTCATGGGATCGCGCTGGCTCCTACGAGCCTTTAGCAGTCCGGCAAAATTCGTTGTAGCACCCTCGGGCCCGTAGTTGTCGTCGTACCAGGCGGAAAAGTTCAGTACGGCTGCGTGCACGGAATCGTATTTGTCGCGTAGTTCGGACCACTCCCACCAGGGATCGTCAACCGGATGACGCAACCATTCATAGTAATACGGCGCGATCTCCCGTAGCTCGGTTAGGCTGGCCAGCGGCAGCTCCCGGACCGCCTTCGGCCCAACCTCCTTCCACGCTGCCGCTGCCTCGTCGTATGTTTTAGGACCGGCCAAGTGTCTCTTGACACGCGCGTCGGGCGCCATGTCGTTCCAGATCCAGTCAATCCACGACATGTCCCACGTCCCACCGGCATAGAAAAAGTTCTGTGCTGTAGAAAAAGTCATGGCAGGAACCATGGCCTTCAAATGTGGCGGGCTTTCCACTGCAGCCAGCCACTGCACGGCGCCGGGATAGGAAAGCCCCAGGCTCCCGATGGCCCCTTTGGACCACGGCTGGACTGCCGCCCACTCGATTGTGTCGTATCCGTCGTGCCCTTCTTGCTGATAGGGAAGAAAGTTACCACCCGAGGCATAGCGCCCGCGAACATCTTCAACCACAACGGCATAACCTCTCTCTACCGCGTGGCGGAAAATCGTCTCGTCTTCCAAGGCAAATTCTTTGTCGTACGGCGTCCGGTAAACAAGCACCGGGAAAGGGCCATTGTTCTTGGGACGCAAAACATCGGCACGCAACACCACACCATCACGCATTGGGACAGCGACATCTTTCTCGACCACATAATCTAGAGACTGGGCGCACAGCGTTCTTGACGCGAACCATGCAATAAATAGAAATGCAGCCAGTGATAGTGATAATGTCCGAAACTTTTTCACTGGAATTTCCTTTTTGACCTCAAAAACGACACCATCATACGCCCATCCTGCCTATTCGATATTGCGAAACGATTTTTCATTAGGAGCACTCCCAACGGTAAGAAATACCGAAAACAACATCTATCTAATCAATCGATAGCGCAATCCGGCCCAGCGCTCCGAACCGCCGTCGTGAAGATATCCTTCCGCCAGTTTTTACTCTCAAAGCCGTATGAATACTGGTGTTGGCTCGATCATACAACCACTAATTCAGAATTCAAAAAGGAGATGTGGTTGGCTAAAGCCAAATTCTCATGTTCATGGGTTAGAAACGCTATCCGTGAGGCGGGAAAAACTAACAGCGGGCATTGACTGCACCAAAATCATGGCGCTCCCCGTACACACTTCTAAAATCTCGATTTTGATTTTCCTAGTGATCAAGTCGTGGCCCTTCTCACTTCAGAACACTACCGAAGACTGCGTCCGCCTTCGGTAAGCGCCTTACCACTGTTTTAAGCCGGTGACGTAAAGTCGATTGTGTAAAAGCGAGAGGGTGTAAGTTGGCTTTTTGCCTGACAAGCAGAAGCCGATCCGAAAGGAGACCTACACCCCATGGCGAAGATAATCCCGATCACCGAGCATTTCCAACATTTTCTGGCGGAGATGAAGGAGAGTTTTTGGGGCGACCTGCAAGGCGAGGTGCAGCGGGCGGCCAAGAAGTTCTTCGAGTTGTTGAGCGAGCGGCAACGCGACCGGTATATGGTGGATCGGCGCTATGGCCGATCGTCGGCCCGCAAGGATCATCGCAACGGATACTACCTGCGGGATTTTGTCACCCGCTTCGGGACGTTGCGCTTGCGCATTGCGCGCAGCCGCAAACGCGGGTTCCTGCCCCAGGTCATCGGGAAGTTTCAGCGGCGGGCCGACGAGGTCTGCCTGCTCATCCGCGAAGCGTTCCTGCGCGGGATCTCGACGCGCCAGGTGGGACGGCTCGTGGGCACGCTGACCGGAGAAGTGGTGAGTGCGCAAACCGTCTCGCGGCTCACGCGCGACCTGGACGAAGCCGTGCGCCAGTTCCATCAGGCGCCGCTCGAAGACGAGTGGGCCTACTTGTTTCTGGATGGCGTGAGTTTGCGGGTGCGTCGGCCGAGCGGCCGGCAGCGGGTGCAGATGCTGGTGGCCTACGGCGTGCGGCGCGACGGCTCGCGGCAACTGTTGGCCTTTCTGCGCAGTTCGGGCGAAAGCCAAAGCGCGTGGGAGGGGTTGCTCGGGGACCTGTATCGGCGCGGACTGCGGGGCGAGAATCTGCTGCTGATCGTCACCGACGGCTGCGCCGGACTGGCGGCGGCGATTCCGACGGTCTACCCGCGGGTGCTGCATCAGCGCTGCTGGGTGCACAAGATGCGGAACATTCTGGAGCACGTGCGCAAGCGCGACTATGACGAAGTGAAACGGGATGCCCAGGCGATCTATGGGGCCGACAGCCGACGCCAGGCGGAAGCGGCTTTTCGTCACTTTCGCCGCCGCTGGCAGCGCGACTACGGTGCCATGGTGCGGCGACTGGAGCGCGATCTGCCCGAGTTGCTCTCGTTTTTCACCTTTCCCCGACACCTGTGGAAGAAGCTGCGCACCACTAACATCATCGAGCGCTGTTTTGTGGAGGTGCGAAGACGGACTCGGCCGATGGTGTGCTTTGTCAACGTTGCCAGCGTCGACCGAATCATCTATTCCATCTTCCAGCGCTTTAACCTGGAATGGAAAAACCGCACCCTCAAGCTATTTACACAAGCAGCTTGACGTCACCTTTTAAGACACCCGCCTTGACCTCCTCTAGCGGGTACATTAAGATTCCCGTTCACTTCTCCATTCATCCTCAGGAGCCCGACATGCGCAAACTTCTCCCAGTCACGTTCGCGGTTATCGCTGCTTTGCTGCTCGCGCAAGCCGCCGTTGCCCAAAGCAACCCGCCACTGTTGTTGCGCTTTCCAACGGTGAGCAAGACGCAAATCGTCTTCAACTTTGCGGGCGATTTGTGGATCGTCAACCGCGACGGCGGCGACGCGCGCCGCCTCACATCGGACATAGGCGAAGAGACCCTGCCGGCGTTCTCCCCCGACGGCACGATGGTCGCGTTTACCGGCGAGTACGACGGCAACAAGGACGTTTATGTCATACCGGCGTCGGGCGGCGTGCCGCGCCGACTCACCTTCCATCCCGCCGCCGATTGCGTTATGGGCTGGACACCCGACGGCAAGAAAGTTTTGTTCGCATCTTGGGGCAATAGTTATCGCCATTTCGAATTTCAGCTCTACACCGTCCCCGTGGAGGGAGGCTTCCCCACGCAACTGCCCATTCCCATTGGATTCGAGGCTGCGTTCTCGCCCGATGGTTCGCATCTGGCGTATGTGCCCCACATCCAATGGCAAGAAGCGTGGAAGCGTTACCACGGTGGCCAGACTACGCCCATCTGGATCGCCGATCTGAAGGATTCAAGCATCACCAAAGTTCCACGCGACAACTCGAGCGATCACTACCCCATGTGGGTAGGCAACACAGTTTATTTCCTCTCTGACCGCAACGGTCCGGTCAGCCTATTTGCCTATGACACTAAAACCAAACAGGTAACCGAAGCCCTGCACAGCGACGGCCTCGACTTCAAGACTGCATCGGCCGGGCCGGATGTCATCGTCATTGAGCAGTTTGGCGCCATCAAACTCTACGATCTGAACACACATCAGGCGAAGAACATTTCTATTCGCGTTACTGGCGACATCGATTCGGTGCGGCCGCACTTTGCCAAAGTCGATCCCAAACGCATTCAGAATTTCAACATCTCGCCTACCGGCGCGCGGGCCGTGTTTGAAGCCTGGGGAGAGATTTTCACCGTTCCCACCGATAAGGGCGATATCCGCAATCTGACGCACAGTCCCGCCGTGGCCGACCGCGATCCCGCCTGGTCGCCCGACGGCAAATCCATTGCCTATTTCTCCGACGAGTCCGGCGAATATGAGTTGTGCATTCGCGGCCAAAGTGGCGAGGGGGACGTGCGCCACAGCAACCTGGGCAATCCGCCGTCGTTCTTCTACACGCCGACCTGGTCGCCCGACAGTAAGAAAATCGCATACTCCGACAAGCGTCTGAACCTTTGGTATGTCGATCTTGATAACCCCACGCCCAAGCTCGTGGACACGAATCTGTTCGGCGGATTCGGTCCCGGGCAGTTTGGTCAGGTGTGGGCGCCCGACAACAAGTGGATCGCCTACGTGAAACAGCTTCCCAGCGGCCTGCAAGCGGTCTTCATCTATTCGCTCGACCAGGGCAAGTCGCACCAGATTACTGACGGCATGAGCGACGCGCGTTATCCTGCGTGGGATGAGAACGGCAAATATCTTTATTTCACCGCCTCCACCGACGTGGCTCTGACCACCGCGGGGCTCGACATGTCGAGTGAAGAACATCGCGTCACGCGCGCCGTCTACGTAGTGGTGTTGAGCAAGGACGAAAAGTCGCCGCTCGCGCCCGAAAGTGATGAGGAGAAAGCAAAGGAAGCGAAGAAGACCGATCCCGAAAAAGACAAGGCAAAAGATCAGTCCGAGAATGACAAGAAATCCGCCAGCACCGCCAAAGACAATAAAGACGACAGCGGCAGCGAGAAAGACAAGGACAAGAAAGAAGAACCCGTCGTCGTCAAGCTTGATCTTGAGGGCATCGGCCAGCGCATTCTCGCCCTTCCCATTCCGCCCGAGAACTACGCCAACCTGCTCGTGGGCAAGACCGGCATCATTTTTCTCTCCCAAGCTCCGCAGGTCGTCACGGAAGACGATCAGCAGAACTTGCCGCAGACCATCCAGAAATTCGACTTAAGCAAGCGCAAAGTCGTCAAATTTCTGGAAGAGGTTAACGACTACGTCGTCTCGTTCGACGGCGAAAAGATTCTCTATCGCAAAGCGGATACGTGGGCTACCGCCACGACCGACGACCCTCCCGCGCCGGGAGCCACGCCGAAGCCCGGGATCGGCCCGCTCAAGCTTGAAGGCTGGGAGGTTTACGTCGAGCCGCGCGCCATGTGGCGTCAGATCTACAACGAAACTTGGCGTATCGAGCGTGATTTCTTCTATGACCCGCACTATCACGGCCTCGATCTGGCCAAAGTGAAGAAAAAGTACGAGCCTTATCTCGACGGCATCGCCCACCGCTCGGAATTGACTTATCTGTTCGAGGAATGCCTCGGCGAGATGACGGTCGGCCACATGTACGCGGGCGGCGGCGAGCAACCTGAACCCAAAAAGTTCAAAGTCGGATTGCTCGGCGCCGACTACAGTCTTGAAGACGGCCGGTACCGCGTCGCCAAGGTGTTCGACGGAGAGAACTGGAATCCCAGCGTACAGGCGCCGCTGACTCAGCCGGGCGTCAACGTGAAATCCGGAGATTACATTCTCGCCGTCAATGGCCGCGAGCTACGCTCTTCCGACAACATCTACAGCTTCTTCGAAGAAACTGCCGGCAAGCAGGTGGCGCTGAAGGTCGGCCCAAATCCCGATGGTAAAGACTCGCGCGAAGTCACGGTCGTGCCCGTCGAAAGCGAAGAAAATTTGCGTCACCTGGCCTGGATCGAGGGCAACCGCCGCAAGGTCGATCAGGCCACGGGTGGCCGGGTCGCTTACGTCTACGTGCCCGATACAGAGAGCGCCGGTTATACCAGCTTCAACCGCTACTTCTTCTCGCAGGTGGGGAAGGAAGCGGCCATAATCGACGAGCGTTTCAACGAAGGCGGAGAACTCGCCGACTACATTGTCGACTATCTGCGCCGGCCGCTGATGAGCAAAGTGGTCACGCGCGAAGGCCGCGATTGGTCGAGCCCGACAGAAGCCATTTACGGTCCGAAGGTAATGATCATTAACGAAATGTCCGGCTCCGGTGGCGACGCGTTGCCCTGGTACTTTCGCAAAGCAGGAATAGGCCCGCTGATCGGCAAGCGGACTTGGGGCGGATTAGTCGGCATCGGTGGGTATCCTGAACTCATCGATGGCGGCCACGTTACGGCTCCGCGCGCGGCGCTCTACGGCCTGAAAGGTGAATGGGAAGTGGAGAACCACGGCGTTCCGCCGGACTACGAGGTCGACCTCGATCCCGCGGCCTGGCGACAGGGCCACGACGCGCAGCTCGACAAAGCCATCGAAGTGGTGATGCAGCAGTTGAAGGAGCACCCGCTGCCGGAGATCCAACGCCCACCCTACCCCAATTACCACGAGCACGACGACTTAGGACCGAAGTAGGGGATAGCAAGGCGCCTGCATCGGGACTGCCACTGGCAAACCAGTTGACATACAATGGGGCCGTTTTTGAACCAAGAAGGAGATCCCGGTTAAAAGGGTTGAATGAACCTTGCCCAAAAACCCTTGCCATTGGCATTTGCCCAACCACTTGATTCCTAAAGGATCGAAACAAGCGCTTGGGATGGCCCAAAAACAGGTTTTTCTGGGCTATGACATGAGCAAAGGCCACGCCCCAAACCTCGCCCTTGGGCTGAGTCCATATAGCGAGACTTCGGACATGATCCGCTCCCCGACCACACGGGCATCAGAATGAAATGGGTGCAACGACTAGCGCAGACCCGTGTTCACGCTTCTATTCCCACATGCATCTCCTCGAATCTCTCAGCCCGATCTTACAGGCGCAAAATAGAAGGGGCAAAGTGATAAGGGGAGGAGGGAAGGAAGGGGTCCCAGAGCCCCCCTCTCCTACATGAAAGTAAAAGTGAAAGTGAAGTGAGAGAGAAGGTTATAAATTCACGGGCGCGAGCCCGGGGCGGGGCTGGATTCGAGGGACGGGCGCGGGCGTGGGCCTTGCGAGGCGCGTGGCGGGCGAGCGGGGGAGCGGAAGAGCCCAATCCATATTTCATTTCAACTTTTACATTTTCGCGTGGTCCCGTGCGGGAGCGGCGCATTTTTGTGGTGATCTGATCGCGTTTTCGCGTCCCGAGGTCCGTATTTTGCGCGTGCGTGCAAAAAATATTTTTGTAATCCGCGTCCAATCCATTTTCCAAAAAACTTTGATGTTTTCGCTTGGGCAGCGGGCACGGGTGCTCTACTGCCGGTACTGACGGGATAGCATTCACAATTTCCGATGTGCCTTGGATCATCTCGTTTACACGGTTGCCATCCTCGAATCCGGGGGAATAATCCCCCCTCCCGATGGGGAGAAGCTCATGTTACCGATCTGTGATAACCGCGAATGTTTTGAGGGGGAAGATTAAGAAGACGGAGACTTGGAACTATCAGTGTTCCGGTGCGGGCAGTCTTTGAGCTGTTTCAGACTTACAACCGACCTTATCCAAGACTCCCTTCCCTCCTTTCCATGCTCAGGGATTTCGAGAACGCGAACAAGCACTGTGCGCGGAATCACATTGAACGGTGATGCCTGCCTATTGCAGAAATTAGCCAAAGGAGTATATTTACTTGCGATTAATCGCCTCTCCGAAGAGCAGTTCCCGTCCGTTGAGATGCACACCCCTTGAGGCGAAAGACCCGAATCTTCGGGGAACGCATCCTTTATGAAAAGGGCGTATTCCATTCTCGTTCTTTTCTTGCTTCTCGCCTTCGGTGCGTCTCTGGCTGTTCCGGCAGAAGATGTGCCGGAGACCGCATACGATGAATCGGAGGCACTGCCTTACGAGGGCACTCCTGTGTTTTCAATCGCGGCGCCGCTGGTGGCTGCCCGGATAACGCCGGCAGTGCGAAGTTTTTTACACCACAAACTTGTTGCTTCATCCCTGTTCACCCCTGCGCGCGTCCGCGACACCGATGTCAATCGATCCGTCGATGCACGAGTCTCATTGACGCTGCTTTGCGCTCTGCTCTGCTGGCGACTTAGTTTGTCTCTCTTCCCTACAACACGAAGTTTCGGAGTAGCAGGAAAACTCTCCGGTAGCCCGTTTGACCAACACGCCGCAACCACGCCACTCGGCCTCGCGGCATAAACCAGAGAAAAGGGAGAAGCGCCATGAAATTTTCATCTTTCATCGTAATTGCGGCAGTTGTCGCGGGTCTGGGCCTGGCAGTGTTCACAGTCCCGAGTGTCACGGCCAACAATGAGCCACATCCCAAGGCGATCACGCCACAGCTTGTGACCGGAGCGCCTTCGGCAGCGGGCGGTTTGCCCTTCTGGCATGGGCCGGAAATGGGGCCGAGTACTTCTGCTAAAACGCAGCAGCTGCCGTTGCGGCAGGGCCACACGTCCGGCTTGTCGGCGGTGGCCTCAGATGCGAGCAGCATCTTCCAGGGCTTGCCGCCCTACGACTCAGGCGGACAGTATGCACTAGGGATAGCGGTAGGGGACCTCAACGGCGACGGCAATCCAGATGTAGTGGTGGTGAACGAGTGTGCCTCTGCCAACAACTGTTCGACTAGCTCGGTAAGCGTGCTTTTGGGCAACGGGGATGGAACCTACCAATCGGCAATGAGTTACGAAACTGGTTGGCCCCAGGCCGCTTCCGTAGCGGCGGAGGACATGAACGGGGACGGCCGGCTCGACCTCGTCGTGACCAACTTCTGCAGCAGCTGTGATAACGGCTTTGTAAGCGTGTTTTTCGGCAATGGCGATGGGACCTTCCAACCTCCGGTGAGCTACGCCGCGGGTGCGGGCCACGCGATGTTCTTAGCGGTGGGGGACCTGAATCGGGACGGCAGGCCCGACATCGTGACTATAAACCGGTGCTCCGGCACTGGCTGTGGAGGCCAAAGCACAGTGGGAGTGCTGCTGAACAATGGCGATGGCACCTTTCAGTCCCAGGTAAGCTACGGGTCATTCGGGTATGGGAACGCCGGGGTCGCGGTTGGGGACGTGAATGGAGACGGCATTCCCGATGTAGTGGTGGCCAACGAGTGTGTCGGCTCGGGCTGCGTGCATGGCAACGTGAGCGTGCTATTGGGCAACGGCAATGGAACGTTGCAGGCGCCGGTGACCTACGGCACCGGAGGGAAGCACAGCTGGGTGGTGGCGCTGGGAGATTTCAACGGAGATAACAAGCTCGACATTGTTGTGGGAAATTATTGGGCGGAATCTTGCACCTACAATCCGTGCCCGGCGGGCACCGTTGGAGTTTTGCTGGGCAACGGCGACGGAACCTTCCAAGGACCGGTGACCTACGACTCCGGCGGGGAACAACCATACGCCGTTGCAGTCGGAGACCTGAACGGGGATGGCAAGCTCGACATCATCGTGGCAAATTATTATCTACGGGGCAGTACCAAGTCCGATGACTACGGCGCAGTTGGCGTTCTCCTGGGCAACGGGGATGGGACGTTTCAGACGGCCTTGAGCTATAACTCGGGCGGGCTGGACGCTTTTTCCGTAGCGGCGGCGGATGTGAATGGCGACGGCCATCCCGACCTGCTCGTGACGAACGAATGTGGCAACAGCAGCAGCTGTACGAGCGGCACCGTAAACGTGCTATTGGGCAACGGCAACGGCACTTTCCGGACGCCGTTGAGCTATCAATCTGGAGGATATACTGCTATCTCGGTGGCCGTTGGCGACGTCAACGGCGATGGCAAGCAGGACATAGTGGTGGCAAACTACTGCGCGAGCAGTACCGACTGCACGAATGGCACGGTAGGCGTCTTCTTGAGCAACGGCGACTTGACTTTTCAGGCGCCATTGATCTACGGGTCAGGAGGGCAGGGCGCATACTCTATAGCGCTTGGAGATTTCAACGGCGATGGCAAGCAGGACATAGTGGTGGCAAACTACTGCGCGAGCAGTACCGACTGCACGAATGGCAGCACGGTAGGCGTTCTTCTAGGTAATGGCGACGGAACCTTCCAGCCACCTTTGACCTATCTCACGGGCGGGCAAGGTGGCTTCTTTTTGTCGCTAGTTGTAGCGGATGTGAACGGAGATGGCAGGCCCGACCTAGTGGTGGCAAATTCCTCCAGTAACACCGTGAGTCTACTTTTAGGCAACGGCGACGGAACCTTCCAGACGCCGCTAGTGTTCAGCTCGGGAGGGACGACACCCGCTTCAATCGCAGTTGGGGACGTGAATGGGGATGGCAAACCAGACCTGGTGGTGGCGCACTATTCCGCCAGCGGCATGAGCGTGTTCCTAGGCAACGGTGACGGAACCTTCCAAGCCCCGGTAACTTACGGAGGGCAGTCTGCCCGATTCGTGGCGCTTGGAGACGTGAACGGGGATGGCAAGCTTGACCTCGCGGTCACGTACTTTGACAACAACACGGTGGGCGTGCTCCTGGGCAACGGCGACGGAACCTTCCAGGCGCCGTTGACCTACGGATCGGGCCTTAATCCATTTTCGGCACTTTTAGGCGATGTGAACGGGGATGGCAAGCCCGATCTCGTGGTGTCGAATTGCGGCTGCTCGAATGTGTTGGAAGGCTCGGTCAGTGTACTGCTGGGCAATGGCGACGGGACGTTCCAAGCACCTTTCACTTACAGTCCGGGCGGGACAGTGCCCGTTTCGGCAGCGTTTGGGGGTATAAATGCAGATGGCAAACCCGATGTGGTGGTAGCAAATGAGTCTTCCAACGTCGACAACTCGGTTGGCGGAGTTGCCATTCTGCTGAACATCGCGAAAAATTTCCATTATGCCACCACGACGGTTGCGACCTCTTCGCTGAACCCAGCCCTCGGAGGCCAATCCGTCACTTTCACCGCCACGGTTACACCCGCTTTCAATGTGGGCGAACAGAGCGGAAGCGTCACCTTCTACGACGGCACGAACGTACTCGGTACAGTAACGATCAGCAACGGCAAGGCGACCGTCAGCACCTCCGCGCTCTCGCTGGGTACGCACTCGATCACGGCGGCTTATGCCGGAGACACGAACTATCTACCCAGCACCTCCCCGGTGCTGCAGGAAACGATTAACTCCAGTCCGACCACGACCTCATTGGTCTCGTCGCTGAACCCATCAACGTTCGGGCAGTCCGTAACCTTCACTGCCATCGTCACACCTTCCCTCGGGGGCACGCCCACGGGGACAGTCACGTTCACCGATGGCTCCAATGTTCTCGGCGTGGCTTCGCTGAGCGGTGGGCAAGCTGTGCTGAGATCGTCTTTGCTCGAAGTAGGCGGTCATTCCATTGCTGCCAGCTACGGCGGGGATCCCGCGTACCAGGCCAGTACTTCAATGGCGCTAACGCAGACGGTACAAATGGCCAGCACGGCTCTTGTGTCTCTACTTCCAACACCAATCCTTCGGTCTACAACCAGACCGTAACGTTCACGGCTTCGGTAACACCGCAGTTTGGCGGAAGCGCGACCGGCACGGTAATGTTCTATGACTTTGCCGACGCAACCCCCTTAGGCACGGCGACGGTCAGCGGCAACCGGGCGACGATCACCTTCAGCACGCTGCCGGCCGAGAGGTGCAAAATTGCTGCCGTTTACAGTGGCGACTCGAACTTTGCCGGAAGTATTTCGCATGAAGTGCTTCAGATCGTAAGAAAGGCCAGCACTACGATTGCGGTCAACTCGTCGCAGAATCCAGCATTTGTTGGGCAAACCATTATGTATACGGCGGCAGTCACCGACCAATACCAAGGCGCGGTGAGTGGGGCTGTGGACTTCATGTCCGGCACCGTGTCGCTCGGTTCGGCGGCGCTGGTGAACGGGCAGGCCAGCATAAGCGTCTCGTTCAGTAAATCCGGGACCGATTCCATTGCCGCTAAGTATGTTGCAGACTCGAACCACACGGGCAGCACCTCGTCGGCGCTGAAGCAGGTCATTAACATGTACCCAAGCAGCACGACGGTGGTTTCCAGCCCGAATCCCTCAACCGTCGGAGAAGCGGTGACGTTCACGGCTACGGTCACTTCCAGCATGGGCTCTCTGCCCGATGGAGAGAACGTGACGTTTAAGCAAGGTGCGACCGTGATGGGAACAGGAATGCTGAGCGGCGGTACGGCCACCCTCTCGTATTCAGCGCTCGGCGTTGGTACGAAGGCGATCACGGCGGTGTATGGCGGGGACGCGAACTTCGCCGCCAGCAAGTCGTCGGCGTTGAGCCAGGTGGTTAGCCAAGCCACAACCACAACGACGTTAACTTCATCGCTGAATCCGTCTGCCGTTGGGCAGCCGGTGACGTTCACGGCGACGGTGACGCCAGAGTTCGTCGGGACGGTCACGGGGAAAGTGGCGTTCTACGACGGGACGAAGATGCTGAAGAGCGTGGCCGTGAGTGGAGGGGCGGCGACGTTCACGACCTCGACGCTGAAGTCGGGCACGCACAGTATCACGGCGACGTACAACGGAAGCACCAGTTTCATCAGCAGTACGTCGGTTGTGCTGACGCAGACGGTGAATTAGGAATCGGGGGGCTGCTTTGAGTCTTGCGCGCTCGGTTTTGGTGTAATTCAAGACTTTTCAGCCCCACTCTCAAAAGTTTCTTTCCGCATTAATCGGTATTTGGACGATTGGGTACTCCCGGCAAGGCCCCGACCAGCCCCGCCAGCGCCAGCCAGTGCCGTGGATGCGGGCGGTAGCCTTCACGAATGCGACCTGCGTACCAGCGGGAAACTCCAATCCGTGATCGAATGGCGGATGTGGAAACGCCCGCAAGCAGCGGTTGGATTCTCTGAGAATAGGTTTCGCCGGTTAGCCAAGCCGGTTGGCTGGACGCATTCCAGGACGAGCACGCCTTTGCGTGCCGTCGCCGCGAAGCTACATGTTTCGCACGAGCTTCGGGGCTGCGCGCAGCTACCCGCCCGATTCGCGCGGCAGTCACAAGGCGTTCGGTCGCGCCTTCAATAGCACAGTTCGCACAATGGTTTCTGTCAGCCCTGATGGGCTTACCGCAACCAAGACAGACGTGCTCCGGTTTCGGACGTTTTACTCCGGGTACCTCACTGCCCTTTACTTCGCGCTTGTTCCGCTGCGTTAGTCGAGTTGCGACGTGTTGCCGAGTGAGCATTGACACCGGTTTGGACGCAGAAGAGCAAACCGCTTGCGCGACATATTCTGCTACCGGGGCCACTAGCGACATTTCAAAACAAGATGGGCTTCATCGCCCAGAAACATCTGTTTGTGGGCAGCGAAACGCAGACTTTGTGACCTCGTGGATTCTGGTACTTGCAAACAGCGAGGTTAAGGGGGATTTTGGGCAGCTCTGACCGGTCGGCGGTTCCAACTCGATTTTCCCCGAATCATGGCTCTCTCAGTTTCTGGTTTGCCGTCATTCGCCAGTGGTCAGGTTTTCCCACGGAACTGGATGATTTTTCGGCGATCGCGTTTCAATGGTCTGCCTGCGGGCAATTCTTCGAACTGCCTCATCGCCTTACGCTCTGCTGCCACCTTCAGGCGCAGATCCCGGCTCGCCTCCGTCTCGCGATAGAGCGTTTGCGCAACCGAAGCCGGGCCGCGCACCTCGGTGAGAAGCATGACTTCCACCTGAAAGTCGCCGCCGTCGTTTGTCACCCGCAACACGTCTCCAATCCGGACCTCGCGCGCAGCCTTGGTCGGCTGCCCGTTGGATTGAATCCTACCGAGTTCACAGGCTCGTGCGGCCAATGATCGCGTCTTGAAGAATCTAGCGGCCCAAAGCCACTTGTCCATTCTTACGCTGGCCATGGAGCTATTCTGCTACAAATGCGACATCCGGCAGTAATGGCGCGACGGGGTATGCTGAAATTAACTTCCGGATAGCCCGGCGCTTGAAACGTTGAGGGAATGGTTTACCAGAGGCTGGGCGGGGAGGAGTATCGCAGAAGAGGGCCGTAAATGGTGTGATTTCAGCCGTGCCGGTACGAATGGCAGACCGCCGGGAGTGCTCCGATAGAAAAATCGTTTCGCAATGTCGAGATCTGGCGGGATGGGCGTATGATGGTGTCGTTTTTGAACCAAAAGGAGATCCTGGTTTAATCCTGTGATACCCATCACTGACCCTAACGGCAGGAGCCAGCTTTACCTGTGATGCTGATCCGCGACGGGAGTCCGTGTATGCCACGAGATCCTAGAGTCTAAGCAAGTTGTACCCTTTGTGTAGGAGTATGACTATGCCATCATTCAGCTTCAAATTGCGTCTCGCGCTCGTCGTGATGCTTCTAGCCGTCGCATCGAACTGGCTTGCCGCCCAAGGTCGCCAGAGCGGGGAAATTCGCGGGACGGTTATGGACCAGTCGCAGGCCGTCGTGCAAGGGGTCAAGGTCACGATCACCAACATTGCGACTGGCGTGAGCAAGACGGTCATGACCGATGAGTCGGGTTTGTACGATGCGCCCTACCTACAGGCGGGCGAGTACACCGTTACCTTCGCCAAAGTCGCCTTCAAAACCCTGACCCGCTCAGGCATCACACTGCGCGTGGAGACGATCACCGTGAATGGCTCGCTCGAAATCGGCGCGACATCGGAAAAAGTAACCGTCTTAGGCGATGCGCCGCTGGTGCAGACCGAGTCGGTTGAGAAAAACACGACGTTCACTGCCTCTATGGTCAGCGCCGCCCCCAGTATCGACCGCAATTGGATGGATTTATTTGCGGCCGTTCCTGGCGTGAACCCCGGCTCGGAAGAACAGTCAACCGGCCAAGGTGTCGGGGTCAATGGCCAGCAGCCATTTTTCTCCAACTGGCAGATTGACGGCGGAATCGCCATGCTGGGGCAGTCGTCGAACCCTGATGAGCTAGCGCCCCCGATTGAGACGATTCAGGAAGTTAGCCTCTCCACTGCAAATTTCGGCGCCGAACACGGCAACGGTCTGTCGGTCTTCAATGTCATCACCAAAAGCGGCACCAACAAGTTTCACGGCAGCGTGTATGAGTACATCGAGAACGACGCGGCGAACGCGGAGAACAAGTTTGCCCAACCGCCCCCGTTCAACAAGCCAATCCTCCGCTGGAACGAGTACGGCTTCAATCTCGGCGGTCCTATCAAGAAAAATAAGGCATTCTTCTTCTTCAGTTTTGAGAGGAATCCAATCCACAGCGTCGCCCCGACTTACGAGTCGTACCCGACCACTGGGCTCCAGCCCAACGGCGGGCAGGGATACGTCCAAGGCGACTTTTCAATGCTATTGGGGACACCCACGGGCACGACCAACCCTTGCGATCCCAGTCAGGTGGTTTTGAATGGCCAAATCTATGATCCGCTCACGACGCAGAAGGTGACTTGGAAAGGACACCCGGTCATTTGCCGCCTGCCCTTCCCTGGCAACATTATTCCCCAGAGCCGTTTCGATCCGGTAGCAGCTAAGATACAGCAGAATTTTCTGGCTCCGAACCTTTCGGAAGCGGGAAACGTGAACAACTTTTACAGTCTTGAGCCGAGCGACAGCCTGGAGCGGTGGATCAACGGAAAACTGGACTACGACATCAATCCCAAGAATCGGCTCACAGGATCACTCATGGTGGTGAATTTCGACAACCCCTACACCGATCCCATCTGCGATATCAATTGCTCTCATTGGGGCGGCAATGAGGTCCAAGGACAGATAACGGACGTTCTGGACACTGACTCCCAACGTAGTGAACGAATTCCGCTTCTCGCTCAGTCGCGAACATGGAGTCGGCACCGACGTAAACCAGGGACAAAACTGGCCTGCGCAGCTAGGACTGGCGAATCCGGCGGGAAATCTTTTTCCCAACATCTGGATTAACGGAGACCTCAATACCGGCATCGGCAACCCCGCGCAACCGCCTGCGATTGACGCCGAGACGACTTTCATCTTCTCCGACGCCGCCACCTGGGTAAGGGGCAAGCACATCATTAAGTTCGGAGGCGAGTTCGACCGCTGGTGGGTGAATACCGGCTGGGGAACGGCACAAGAAGGAGGCTTCTGGTGGGGCGGTGCGCTTACCCAGAATCCTTACGATCAGACGCTCGCGAACGTTCCCAGCGAGGGAGAAGGCTACGCCGATTTCCTTCTCGGGTTGCCGGAGTCCTGGTGGATCGCGATCAACCCCGAGACCGGCGGACGCATGTGGAGCGCACAATCATTTGTTCAGGACGAGTACAAGGTCAAACCGAATCTGACCCTAACCCTGGGCTTGCGCTATGTGATCCAAAGCGGATGGAGCGAGGTCCAGAACAAGATCTCGGGTTTCGAGCCCTCGATCGTGAACCCTGCCGATGGTTCCTTGGGCGCCATGTGGTATGGAGGACAGGATGGACATCGGGCCATGACCGACACTATCTGGGACTTCTTTGCCCCGCGAGTTGGGGTTGCATGGTCGCCCACGCAAAATTGGTCGGTTCGCGGCGGCATCGGACTGTACAACATTATCGCCGGGCAAAACACAATTGCACCCGCACAAGCCTGGGGACAGGGCTGGGTTCCGATAGGGTCTTTGGCATGTAATCAGACATCGCAAGGATTGGTGGCACCGGTCCTTCAACTGGGCGACCTGAATCCTCCAAACTGGAACAGTCAGACATACCCAGAAAATCCGTATTGCAACAACGAGGCCAATCCGCCCGCCTTCACGGTCGGACCGCCGCCGCCGATTTATCCCACCAACCAGGACCGGACACCTGACCTGTTCAACGGCCAAAGTGTGAACTACACCCCATGGAAGATCCCCATGGAGTACTACGTCGAATACCAGTTTGACATCCAGCATCAGTTTGCCCATGGAATCGTGCTGGACGTCGGCTACGTGGGGAACCGGGGCGTCAATCTTCAACTAGGAAGGGACATCAACCAAATCCCGTTGAGCGGGCCGAATGCCGGCGCGCGGCCAGATCCGAACTATGCCCAGATCAATGGCTCTTTGTTCGACGGCCATTCCTCTTACAACGCCCTGCATGTCATTGCCAATAAGCGGCTCGCCCAAGGCTTGTCCTTTGGAGTGAGCTATGCCTGGTCCAAGGTGCTGGATATGGAGACCGGTGCTGGCTGGGGCGGCGCTGGTGCTTCCGAACGGTTCGGCCAGAATTATCAGAACGCATATGACATGAATTCGAACTACGGTCCCGCCGTGAACGACATCCGCCACACTTTCAACGGGAGCGTGAACTATGAGTTGCCCTTTGGTCAAGGCAAGCAATTGCTTAATCAGGGTGGGCTATTGAATGAAATCGTGGGGGGATGGCAGCTTTCCTCGATTTTCTTTGTGCGCACCGGCCTACCGACGACTGTGGTCATGGGGGAAGACGACGGAGCGGGATCGGGGCAGTGGCGTCCCAACCAGGTGGCTGATCCGTGGAGTGGAACTTGCCCGAACGGCTATTCCGTCAGAACGATGCAGTGCTGGTTTAACACCTCCGCGTTCGCTAGTCCCACAGCCGGAACCTTTGGCAATGTGGGCAGGGACACCATTTACGGTCCGCACTGGGTAAATGTGGACTTGGCGTTGCTCAAGAACTTCCCTCTGAAGATACTCGGGGATGTCGGAAGCTTGCAGTTTAAGCTGTCTGCCACGGATGTGTTCAATCACCCGAACCTTGGTTTGCCGGATTCAGTTTATACCGACGCAGGCTTTGGCGGGATTTGGTACGCCAACACCAGTCGGCAGATGCAACTTGGAGCCAAGATCAGTTTCTAGCCTTGTGGCTGCGCACCGGCACGCAGCGGTAGTCGCTGTTCTTCACGGGGAAGGTTGGGCCTGAAGCGGTCTGTCATTCGAACTTGTACACAAACATTCTGATGTAAGGTCGTGCGTTCCACTATGAAGCCTATCTTCGTTCTTCTAGCCGCCATGATTTTTTCAGCCATCGCTTTGGCGCAGCATGCGCCGGATCCCTGCGCATCTCTCCGGGAAGACCAGAAAGAAATGCAAGCGGCTTTGCGCGATTGGCCCAACCTGGCCAAGTATCGCGACGACGACGCCAAGCTGGGTCCGCCCGCCAAGGGAGAGTCGAGAGTGGTGTTCCTGGGCGATTCCATCACGGAATTCTGGTCACTGTCCGGCTCCTTCCCCGGCAAGCCCTACGTGAATCGCGGAATCAGCGGGCAAACCACGCCGCAGATCCTGCTGCGCTTTCGCCAGGACGTCATCGCCCTGCGGCCCAAAGTAGTGGTGATCCTCGCCGGCACCAACGATATCGCGGAAAATACCGGCCCCATCCCGCTCGGAGCGATCGAAGACAATCTGATGTCGATGGTGGATCTGGCCAAGGGGAACGGAATTCGCGTGGTTCTCTCGGCGCTCGTGCCGGCCGCTAAATATCCGTGGCGGCCGGACCTGGCGCCGGTGGAAAAGATTTGTGCCCTCAATGACTGGATCAAAGATTACGCCGCCAAGGAAGAGTTAGTTTTTCTCGATTACCACTCGGCCATGGCGAATGACAAGCGCGGGCTGAAGGCGGAACTGTCCGAGGATGGAGTCCACCCCAATCAGGCCGGCTATGCCGTAATGGCGCCGCTGGCTAAGAAGGCCATCGCCGCAGCGTTGGGCAAGAACTGAGAGCGGTCACTAATGCGCAGCAAGCTGGCACTGATTGTTGTCTCCGTCACCACGCTCTTCGCTCAGTTCGCACCGGCGCGAGTCACGGCGCCTTGAAGTATAGGAAAATCAAAATCTCGTGTTCGGCCAGAACCAGGCATTGTGAAAGGTCGAATCGTAGCCTTCGGTCGGAAGAAGCTATTGGGATCGTTCCTCGCGAGCGAAGTTGTCGCTGTTTGGGGGTAGGCGAGGGCAGCACCACGGGAGCGCAACTCCCATCGCGGGATTGCGGCAGTAAAGTGATGGAGTTTTCGGTTTAAGTTCTGGTTAGCAAGACGCGTTCGGCGTTATTCGTCGCGCCCATTTCATCCTTTTGCCCTTCTGATCGAGGAGCGGATCATATTTGAAGTCTCGCTTTATTGACTCGGCCCAAGGCCAAGGCTTGGGGCGTGGCCTTCGCTCCTGTCTCAGAATGACAAAGATAGCTGCCGAGCTTTGCCCGAGGGCGCGCGGAGCAAATAGCCCAAAGCTCCGAACAGCGTGCTGATAGCGTTCAGGAATGTGCTGGACCCAACGGTTAATGAACTCTTCCAATGAGCAGTGCAAGTAAACCTTGCGACGGAGTTTTTTGTCCTTGTACCGAAACCTGACGGTTCGTTCCCCGACCATAGTGATTCGACGCTGCGCGATGGGAGGCCGCCTTACGTAGCGACCGGCGTATAGCAGGAAATGTTTTTTGTTTTTGAACGATTGAATTTTGATGCTCCACCAACGATTCTCCTGCTGGGTGAGCATCTCTTCCATCTGGTCAGAGGCTAGCTCCGTTCGGAGCTGACCTGCGCGCAGGGCTTCACGGAGAAGCGCGATCACGGCCTTCCGCCAAGACTTCATCAGCAGGTCGCGATCGTAATAAACACTAGAAACCCAAGTGTTGGAGGACCCGTGCAGCCCTCCCCCAGTGACCATTGTGTGGACATGGGAGTTGAACTCCAATTTCCCGTTGAAGGTTTGGAATATGGCAATAACGCCAACTCGCAAACCATACTTCGCACTCACCCGCGCCTGTATGGCCGCCGCAGCTAGGCCTGACAGAGCCTTAGCCAAGTGTGGGTTGCCGCGAAAAACTGGCCAAAGTTGATTCGGCATCGTGAGCGTAACCTCCTTATAAAGAGCGTCTGGCAGTGCGGCCCACCGCTCGCGCAGCCACTGTACGTTGGCTCGGTGGCCGCAACTCGGGCAGGCTCGCGATTTGCAGGTGTGATAGAGGATGAGTTCCTGATTCTCCGAAGAGTAAACCTCGGCGCCTAAATCTGGAGTGCGGCATTGCATCGCCTTGCCAAAGACCCTGCGAACTGCGGGGCGCATCTCATTCCGGTCCCAATAGGGACGCACCTGAGACAGAATCTTTTTGAGCGGATCATGGTATTTCATGCAGATTCAACTCCTTTTGAGAGTACGGCCCGTCGATCAGATCTTGACCGATATGAACAACAGTACGTTTATGGCGACCGACCCGTAATGCAACCGATCCTGGCTTTCGCGCCTCTTGGCGCTGTAGGGCGTCGAGTACTGTAAGAACGTCGGGGCTGATCTTTTCCTCTTTGGGCCGAGCGATGGACTGGCGAATCACCTTGTTCGTAGCGCGTTCCTCGATGTAACGGATGAAGTGTTCCAACTGCTCGTCGCGCGGCAACTTGCATAATTGAGTCGCGCGGTTGATTGACAGCGTCCTCTCTCGCAAGGCTTCTTTCAGTCGCGGGTGCGCCATCTCGCGGATGGTCTTGACGTTGCTGACGTTACGGGCGCCAACCCCCGCGACGCGAGCGATCTCTTCGCGCACATCAATATGCTGAACTTCCGGCAAATTTACCGAACCCTTGTACTTGCCCCCGGCGCGCATGTTGTCGAGCGCCTTTTGCTGGAAGTAGGGTTCCAGTTTCAGCGCCAGACAAATGCGGACGTACTTGTTCCATCCGCTCTGAGGCTGATGGTGGCTGATGATGAACTGCAGGGCTTCTTCTTCGGTGAGGGAATATTCGAAACAGTTGATTTCGCGCCGATCGTCGAAAAGTGCCGACTGCCAACGGCCAATGCCCCCAAGAATCGTCCCGTTCGTCGTGATAAGAATCGGCACGGGTACAGACTGATCCTTATTCCGGGCGGCATCGTTGAACTCGTCTATTACACCGGTCCAGCCAATTTCCTGGAGCGCGGGATGCAGTTGCAGTTGTTTTGGGGAGCGAACAACTGGACGCCCTTCCAATCTACTAATTACGGTCGGATTGAAAGACTGCGCAGACCGCGGCACTGCAGAGATAACCTTTACGGCGCTTGAGCTGCAAATCGACGCAGAGATCTGCCCTTCGCTCATCGCAGACGCTTCTTTGGCTTTGAGTCCCACAAATTCTTCTGCCCGATGTGACTAAATGTGACTTCTACAGCCATGCTTCACCATGAATAGCCATGAACTGGCGCATCGCGGCGTCTCACGAGTCCGTCTTGCGAGTCGCTTGGGTGCCGGCGGAGTTCGTCCCGCCGGCAGGCTATGAACTGACCCGGATTGCCGCCGCACCGTCGCGTTGTGAGGGCCGCAGTGACCTGCGCGCGTGCCTCGCGTTAGACAGGGTTGGGCTATGTGGTCTCTACGATGACGCGCGGCCATTCTTCGAGGAGTGGGACTTCCCCCCTTCCTGAATAACTTTCGTAAGTTCGCTTTCGCGAACCATGGTGCGCCCGCCCACTTTTGTTCGCTGCAACCGGCCTTGGCTGAGCCAAGCGAAGGCCGTCCATTTGCTAATTCCTCCCAATCTTTTTGCTGCTTCTTCGACCGAAAGTAGTGCATCTGCGTTCATGTGAGTACCTCGCTTTCAATGGTTCCCAGTACAAGAGCATAGTTGACAAAACAAGTAGTTGCCAGTATATTGTCACTGCTGTATATAGGCACAAATGCGTCGGTTACTAAATTTTGGGCTGTCTCGATCCGAGTATGGAAACACAATCCTGGAAAAATTGAACTCCGGACCCTGGAATCCTTACAAGCAGCGGATCGCCGATCTGCTTGACTTGCTTCAACAAGTGGACCGGTCTGAGAAGTTGCTATGGGAAGACTTGAGTCGCCAGATGCGCGCGCAGAAATGGACACAATCCTCTTACGAGTTTCAAGAACTTTGGAAAAGTTCGACCGAGCGAAAGCATAATGCCCTGCTCAGCAGGACTAACCGTCTTCTCCAGCGGTATCGCTCAGCGCCAGTTCTGCAACGGCCTTTCTTTGAAGTCGACGAATTTACTGGGCTGCGATTTTATTGGGAACTGGACCGGGGTGGCAAATGGCACAACTGGGAGAATGCGGCTGTGCAGCTAATTCTCAATGTCATTGAGAGAAGAGAGTTCCACCGATTACGCAGGTGCCGAAACTGCTCAAAGTGGTTTTACGGGCAGACCAATCACCAAATTCACTGCAGTGATAATTGCCGAAAGCAATTTGCGACCAAGGATCCCAGATTCAAGGAGGAGACGTCGACTGTACATGGCAACACGAAGGAAAGAAGAAAAAGAAGAAGCGCGGAGCAAGAGATGGCACAGGTAGCAATCAGAGCACTGGTGCCAGACAAATTGGAGGACAAAAAATGAGTATCTTCAAGCGGGGTCGAATCTATTGGTACAAGTTCACATTCAACGGTCAGGCCATTCGGGAGTCCACCCGGCAGACGAACCAGAACACGGCGCGGAATATGGAGTCTACGCATCGTACCTCGCTCGCAAAGGGCGAAGTGGGGCTGCGCGACAAGAAGCCTGTGATGACGCTTGCGGAGTTCTGTGACGACCGCTTCGAGCCGTGGGCCAAGGCGGCGTTCGGGAAATCGTCACCCAAGACTTGGCTCGATTTTTACCGAGTTGGTCTGCGTGTGATCCGAAACTACAGACGCCTTGCAAGCCTTCGGCTAGACGAAATAACGAGCGAGCGGGCTGCGGAGTTTGCGGCGTATCGCCAGTCCCAAGGCTTGCAGGTGAGTACCGTCAACAGCTCGCTTCGAGTGTTGCGTCGGATGCTGCGTCTCGCTGTGGAGTGGGGCGAGTTGCAGTCAGCGCCGACAATCAAGCGGCTACCTGGCGAACGGCATCGGGAACATGTTGTCAGTTACGACGAAGAGGCCCGCTATCTTGGCACTGGGTCTGAGTTGCTGGCTTCGATTTCGACAGTCCTGATTGATACGGGGATGCGCCCCGAAGAATGCTACCGACTCCGCTGGGAGTCGATTGCGTGGGTAAACGGGCGGAACGGGACGCTGCTTGTCACGCACGGAAAGACTGCTGCTGCCCGCCGTATGCTCCCGATGACCCCACGGGTCAGAGCAATTCTAGAAGTCCGCTGGGAGCGCACAGGAAGGCCGCTAGAGGGCTGGATATGGCCCGCGCCGACCTTGAGTGGGCACGTCGAGCCGTCCAGCCTCAAGAAACAGCACAGAAAGGCTCTGCGACTGGCTGGCGTCCGTCCGTTTGTGTTGTACAGCCTTCGCCACACTTTCCTAACGCGGCTCGGTGAGTCGGGATGTGACGCTTGGACGTTGGCACGCATAGCGGGGCATAGCTCCATCGCGATCTCCAGCCGGTATGTTCATCCTTCGGAGGATGCAGTTCTATCGGCCATGTCTAGGCTGGGTGGGCACAAAACTGGGCACAGTGTCGAAATAGAGGATTCTGAAACTGCGTCGAAACTCTCGCTATCGGCGTGAAGCAAAAGAGGGTTAATTGGTCGGGGCGCGCGGATTTGAACCGCGGACCCCCTGCGCCCAAGGCAGGTGCGCTACCAGGCTGCGCTACGCCCCGACTTTCAATCGCTTACGAAATGCCGACTCCTGTCTGAATCATAGAGGCAGGTACGCGATTTGCGCAACGGTATGACGATCGCTTGCGCAGCCGGTTGTGGGCCGAACGCGGCTTTCACTTGATCGGGGGTTTGACCATTCTCCAGAGCTACTGCGTCTTCGTCTTCGCCGCGTCTCCGACCTTGAATCCGGCGCCCGAAACTATCGTGCACACGGAAGACACATCATCCACGTCGGTGACCTTGACCACGCCGATCGGACTGCTCAAGCGCCGCAGCACTTGTCCCGAAGCCGGATCCTTGATTTCCTTCGTCACGCGTTCGACGCTCAGTTCGTCGCCCACTTTCACGCCCGCCTTTGCGCCGACGTTCAGGATGATCTGGCCCTCTTCCACCGCCGCCACCAATCCCTCCACGACGATGGTCCGCGCCTGGAGCTTGTCTTTGCCGGCAATTACCTCGACCGACAAATTATCCGTCGCCAGCTTGGTGGCTTCGCCGATGATGGTGCTCTGGAAATCGCTGCTGCCCATGTTGATGCCGCCGCCACCCGCGCCGTGCCAGTTGCCGCCGCCGCCCCCCAACATCAGGCCGCCGCGACTCGACTCGCCCTTGCCCTCGGCTACGGCCAGGATCTCGCCGGTGTCGATATCGACCAGGCGCGCGCTCAGGCCGACGATGGCCTTGGAGTTCTTTTTCCCGAACCCGCCCAGCCCGAAACCGCCGATGCCTCCGCCCCCGCCGCCCACCCCGATGTTCTTCGTTTCACTGCCAAACTGGGTGATGCTGCCGACGAGGATCGCATCCACCCCGAGCAGCTTGCCGATTTTCGCGGCCGAGGCGGGATTGGCCCGGTCGCTGTTCGAGAAATTCTGCTCCGCCATGATTTTGTCGAGGGCCTTGCGCTCGATGATGGAATACGAACCGTCCTTCACCAGGTCCGTTACCAGCAAGTCGGCTATGCCTTTGCCGATGTCGATGTCCTGACCGAAAATCTCCGAAACGCCGGCGTGCACCGTGGCATAGTCGAAGTCCATAATCGCAATGCGTATTTTACGCGGCGCTGGTGCGGCCTGTGCCCAGGCGGCAGCCGCAAACGTCAGCATCAGAACCGATATCCAAGCCACCAACCAAGTTCTCTTCATATTGTTAAGCCCCCGCCAAATTCTGGAAGCACGTCTGACGTGTCTTCCGTTTTGATAGAAACCCGCGACATTGACGATCCTATTCTCGTGTTGCGCTAGTACCGTGACCGCGTGATTTGTACGGTTTCACCACTAAGAGTAGCGCCGCCGTCCCGGCGGCTGTCCGGTGGGCGTCCTCGCCCGCCGTGCCGAGGGCGAGACGCCCTCGGGACAGCCGACAAGATGCCGGCGCTACTTGTTTACCACGCCGTAATCATCATGCGGTCACGGTACTAGCCCGTTCACCGGAACAACCCGCCATTGTAATCGACATACCGGCGGAAAGTCGGGCAAGCCCCGTCTCTACGGCCAGGATTTTCGGCAACTTCTACTGCGTGCTGCCCGCAGCTTCCTGCTGGACCTGCGTTTCGGTCTGGTCGGCGGCCGCCTGTTGATCCTGCAGAGTCTTAGCCGCCGTGGTATCTGGCGGCGGAGGCGGGACATCCGAGGGCTTGGTGGATGTATCCGGCGCCTTCGGGAATGCCGCCCGTGCCCTGCTTCTTGGCCAGTTCGCCCAGGCCGTTGTTGAGTTGCTCCGCGAAGTGGTTTTGCATCTCCTGCAAGTCGTCGACTCTGACGGCCACGGTTTGTCCGGCCGCGCAGTCCGACTTCTGGGTGGCGGAGACGCTGGCGTTCACCATATTGTCCGCATCCGGAGTGTCGGTGATGCGCGTGAGTACGTCACCCGCCGCACAGGCCACATTCCTGGCCGTTCGCCGTCACTACGGAAAGATCACTGTCGACAACAAAGGTGCGCCTTGCCGGATCGAGCGCCGGCGGAACTTCGCCGCTGGCGTTGGCGGGTGCGCTGCCGCCGGTCTGTGCCGCTTGCGCCTGCTGCGCCGCCAATTGCGCCTTCACTTCATCGGCGATGGCCTGCTTGACTTCGGGAGTCAGGGCCACCGCACCCGAGACCGCCGCCAACCTCCGCCTCCTCAGCCGCTGCCGCGTCCGCATTCGCCTCTTGCCGCGCCGCATAGGCATCCTGCAATTCCGCCGCAATCACATAGTCGGTCAGCCAGAACGCCGGCGAAGCGTAATAGGGATAGGGCGCGAACCATCCGCCGTAGAAGCCCCACCACGGCGCTCCACCCCAACCCCACGCCCCAATGCCCCAGTACACCGGCGCGCCCCAAGGATGGTAGCCCCAACCATAGAACCCCGGGTCGTACCAATAACCCGGATAGTAGCCGTAGTAGCTGATAGCCGCCGTAGTAGTAGCCGCGATACACGCCGCTGTAGTAGTGGCCGTTGCGATAGTAGGTGCGCGAATAATAGGAGTGGCCGCCGCGCGTGACATAGGCGCGCTGCACGTATCCGCCATGCGCGTCCAGTGTTCACCACGCGCGACTCCGTTGTGTACACCCACAATCGTGCGCCCGCCGTGGATCCCATGCTCAATGTGCATGCCGTTGCGGTTGATCGAACGAATCTGTCCATTGGGACGGACGCTCGCCATTCCTCCACCTCTCAGCGAAACGGTCCTGCCCGGAAGAGTGTGGCTCGCCATCGTATGCCCAGACATCGCTGTGCGTCCCGGCGTCAGACCATGCGTGATTCCGCCATCAGTAGCGTGTGTGCCGACGCCGCCAGTGGTTGGCCCGTGGCTGCTTATACCGCCAGTCGTCGGGCCATGCGTGGCTGTTCCGCCGGTGGTCGCCCCGTGGCTGCTTATACCGCCAGTCGTCGGGCCATGCGTGGCTGCTCCGCCGGTAGTTGGCCCGTGGCTGCTTATACCGCCAGTCGTCGGGCCATGCGTGGCTGTTCCGCCGGTGGTCGCCCCGTGGCTGCTTATGCCGCCAGTCGTCGGGCCATGCGTGGCTGCTCCGCCGGTGGTGGGCCCGTGCGTTGCCTCTTGGCCAGCCATGGTCGTGCGACCAGTCGTAGCCGCATGACCGGTTTGCGTATGCGAAGGCGCTGCATTATGCATTTGCTCTGCCGGATGGGAAGGCGCCGCAGCCTGCTGCGCCGGGGCGGATGGGTGCGGTGCCGGGGCGCTGTGCTTGTTTTGCGCCGAAGCCACTGCGGTTAGGGTGAGAAGGACCAGCAATACCAACCACATCGGCAGAAGCTTGTTACCTCGATTGCTCGAATTCATAGACAACTCCTGTAAGATTTGAGGCTCATTCCTAACTACACCACCAGCCGGCAGCATAAGCGGCCAGACAAGATTCATGCATTCCGGCGGTCCCGGTCATGCGTTTCTCCGAAAAAACCCCTGGGGCCGAATGCGATAAGCGGGAATTCCGGCACCGGCCATCGAATCATGGCCAATTTCACACCTGTTTTGATGCGGTGTCAAGCCAACCCGCGTCAAAATGTAGATGCTCCAAGATAATGTCACCCCTTAACTGCAACCAGACTTTGTCACCCTATAGGGATGGTGACGATGAGTCAGAAAGAGTTCCAACGGGTGAAAGTGATTGAGAATGCAGCAGGCGGGAGGCTGAGCGTACGCGAAGCCTCCCGCCTGCTGCAACTGAGTGAACGCCAGGTGCAGCGCCTCAAGCGCCGCTATCGGCCCGATTCCGTGGGCTGGGTGCAGCACGGCAATCGCGGACGCTCCATGCCCTGGGCCGTTTCACTTCCCCAGAAGCAGTTGATCCTGAACTTGGCCCGCGGCAAATACCGGGGGTTCAACGATTCCCATCTGGCGGAAAAACTGCGCGACGATGAGGACCTCGCCCTCAGCCGCGAGACCGTGCGCCGCATCTTGCGCGCCGCCAAGCTGGCCTCTCCGCAAAAGCGCCGCCCGCGCCAATACCGCTCTCGACGCCCGCCCCGCCCGCGTTTCGGCATGATGGCGCTCACCGATGCCAGCCGCCACGACTGGCTCGAAAGCCGCGGCCCCGCGCTCACCCTCCTGGGCTTTCAGGACGATGCCACCAGCAAGATCCTCGCCGCGCACTTCCAACGCGAAGCCGAAAATACCCTCGGCTATCTCTTCTCGCTGCGCACCATGATCCTCGCGCACGGCGTCCCGCTCAGCCTCTACCGCGACCGCCACGGCATCTTTCAGCGCAACGATCCGCACTGGACCCTTGCCGAACAACTCGCCGGAAAACAATCTCCCACCCAACTCGGACGCGCCCTCGAAGAACTTGGCATCCAACAAATCCCCGCCTGTTCGCCCCAAGCCAAGGGCCGCATCGAGCGCGCCTGGCGCACCTTTCAGGACCGCTTGGTCAGCGAACTCCGCCTCGCCCGCGCCTCCACGTTGGAGCAGGCCAATCGCGTGCTCGACCGCTTCTGCGCCGACTACAACCAGCGCTTCGCTCGCGCCGCCGCCGACGCCGCCTGCGACTTCCGCTCCCTGCCGCGCCGCTTCGACCTCGCCCGCTGCCTCAGCTTGCGCTATCGGCGCGTCGTCGCCCCCAATCACACGGTCACTCTCGGCGCGCACTCCATTGCCCTGCCGCCCTTGCCCGGCCAGCGCGGCTACGCCGGAGAAACCGTCGAACTCTCGCATCAGCTCGACGGCACGCTGCGCGTCTATCGCGAAGACACTTTGCTGTGCGCTTTGCCTTTGCCGCTTGAAGAACACGCCGAACGACGCCCTGCGCCCATCACCACCGCGCAGCAACGAAAAACCCCGATGCCCCGCATCTATAACCTCTCCGGCCGCCCCGCTTTGGCGGCCGTTACTTAATCGACAAGGGGGTGACAGAGTCTCGTTGCAGTTAATACGACATTTTCTCGTTGCAACAACAGCCAACCCGCGTCAAAATTTGCACTGGCCATCGCCTTCGGCCGGTAAATTCACCGCCGAGACGCCGCCAGCGGAACCAAAGCTGCGATTGACGGGAAACACGGCGAGCGCCAGACTGAAAGGGCATGGCTAAACTTCGGGTTGGCATCCTCTTTGGCGGACGCAGCGGCGAACATGAAGTGTCGTTGCTGTCGGCGGCGTCGGTCATGAATGCAATCGATAAAACGAAATATGAAGTGGTCCCCATCGGCATCACGAAAGACGGGCGCTGGCTGACGGCGGAACACGCCGAGCGCATGTTGAAGGGCGAAGAAGCATGTGGGGACGGGGCTCTGCCCCGTCCAAGCGGGGCCCTTCGGCTTCCCCCTCGCTCCGCTCGGGGCTTCGGCAAAACCGGGCAGGCTCCGCCCCGCTTCCACACGCCACAGAGCTTCACTCCACGCAGCTTCGGGCAGGCGATCCGGAGGCGACTCCGGGAGCGGCGGTGCTGGCGACGGGCGAGTCGGTGGTCGTCCCTCCGGAGCCGGCGCGGCACGACGCTGGAATCGCTCCGTTCCAGATCGATACGAAGGCCGATGCGTCCACGCTGCGTCGCGCCGCCGATCGCGCCATCAACGTCGATGTGATTTTCCCCGTGCTGCACGGGACCTTTGGCGAAGACGGCACGATTCAAGGCCTGCTCGAACTGGCCGACATCGCTTACGTCGGCGCAGGTGTGCTCGGCTCCGCCGCCGGCATGGATAAAGACATCATGAAATCCTTGTTCCGCGCGGCGGGACTGCCCATCGTCAAGCATGTGACGGTGCTGCGCAACCAGTTCGAGCGCGGGCCGAACAAAGTGCGCAAGCTGGTCGAGAGCAAGCTGAAGTATCCCGTGTTCGTGAAACCGGCAAACCTGGGATCGTCGGTAGGTATCACCAAGGCGCACGATGCGAAGGAACTGGGCCCGGCCATCGCGGAAGCGGCAAAGTTCGATCGCAAGATCGTGATTGAGGAAGGCGTCGGCGGAAAAAAGAACCGGGCGCGCGAAATCGAGTGCGCGGTGCTCGGCAACGACGATCCTAAAGCGTCAATAGCCGGAGAAATTATTCCCTGCAACGAGTTCTACGACTACGACGCAAAATATCTGGTGGAAGGCTCCGAAGGGATCGTCCCCGCGAGGATCACGAAGGCGGAAATTAAAACCGTGCAGCGTCTCGCCATCGCCGCGTTTCAAGCCGTCGATTGCATGGGCCTGGCGCGCGTCGATTTTCTGATGGATCCCAAAACGCGCAAAATTTTCGTCAACGAGATCAACACCATGCCCGGCTTCACCGCCATCAGCATGTATCCGAAGCTGTGGGCGGCATCGGGCGTGCCGTATACGGAGTTGATCGATCGCCTGATCCAGCTCGGCGTGGAGCGGCACGAGGACAAGAAGCGGAACCAGTACCGCCGATAATCTCACCGTCCCGTTGCGGCGGCGTCCGGCGCAGACGTGCTAGAATTTGTTGCGGCAGAAACGCTTCCACCGGCTTGGTGGCGCACCCAATCTCTCCAACCTGACAATGACGGACTGAAAACGTGGCCCAGAACCCCAACCCTCAAAACGACTCCGTCACTTACGCCGATGCCGGCGTCAGCATCGATCGCGGCAATCGCATCAAGCAGCACATTAAGTACCTGGCGCACAAAACTTTTACCAAGGGAGTGTTGAGCGAAATTGGCGGATTCGGCGGCCTATTCGCGGTCGATAAGAAGTATGTGGATCCGGTGCTGGTTTCGAGCGTGGACGGCGTGGGCACCAAATTAAAGGTGGCCTTCGAAATGAACATGCACCACACCGTCGGCGGCGACCTGGTGAACCACTGCGTCAACGACATTGCGGTGCAGGGCGCGGCACCGCTGTTTTTCATGGACTACCTGGCCACGGGCAGGCTGGAACCGGAAGTCGCGGAAAAGGTCATTGGCGGCCTGGCCGAAGCCTGCAAGCACAACGGCTGCGCCCTGATCGGCGGCGAGACCGCCGAAATGCCGGGGTTCTATCCCGACGGCGAGTACGATCTTGCCGGATTCATTGTCGGCGTGGTCGAGCGCGACCGCGTCATCACCGGCAAAGATGTGCAGGCCGGCGATTGCGTCCTCGGGCTTCCCTCGAACGGCCTGCACACCAATGGATACTCGCTGGCGCGCAAACTGTTGTTTGAAATCGCGGGCTATTCTCCCGAAACCTTTGTCAGCGAAATCAAGAACAAGGTCGGCAACGAACTGATGCGGACGCATCGCAGCTACTGGCCGGTCATCCGGAAGATGATCGCGGGCGAGTGCGTCGCGGCGCTGGCGCACATTACCGGCGGCGGCATCACCGAGAACCTGCCGCGCGTGCTGCCCAAAGGCACGTCGGCGGTAATCGAACTCGGCACCTGGCCGGTGCTGCCCATCTTTGAACACTTGCAGAAACTCGGTAATGTCGCCGAGGAAGAGATGCTGCGCACGTTCAACATGGGACTCGGCATGTTGGTCGTGGTCCCCGCCAAGAAGTTCAAGAAGGCGCAGACGCTGTTGGAGCGGGCGGGAGAAAAATTTTATAGCGTGGGCCGCATCGTCAAGGGCGATCGCAAAGTTGTATTTAGCTAGGGCAGCTATTAGCTTTTGGCTCTTAGCGACGCCTTTTATGAATTGTCATCCCGAGCGAAGCGAGGGATCTGTAGTTTACTGCAAAATGCAGATCCCTCGCTTCGCTCGGGATGACAACAGTAATTGTTATATCCCATGAAAAACCTCGGCATACTCCTCTCCGGACGCGGCTCCAATTTCGTGGCCATCGCCGACAGCATTGCGGCGGGCCGGATACCCGATGCGCGCATCGCGGTTGTGATATCGAACCGCGGCGACGCTCCCGGCATTGAAACTGCGCGCCAGCGCGGCCTCAACGCGCTTGTCATTCCATCGAAAGGCAAGCCGCGCGACGAGCACGACCGCGAAGTTGTGACTGCGCTACTGGATAACAAAGTCGATCTCATCTGCCTCGCCGGTTACATGCGCCTGCTCTCGCCCTGGTTCGTGCGGCAGTTTCCAGGGAAAATCCTCAACATTCATCCCTCGTTGCTGCCGTCGTTTCCGGGGCTCGAAGCGCAGCAACAGGCATTTGCCTACGGCGTAAAAGTGAGCGGGTGCACGGTGCACTTCGTGGATGAGGAACTCGATCACGGCGCCATCGTTGTGCAGAAGACCGTGCCCGTGCTCGATTCCGACGACGAGCACACGCTGGCGGCGCGCATTCTGGAGCAGGAGCATATCGCCTACAGCGAAGCGATCAAGATTGTGCTGGAAGGGAAATTTGAGATTGTTGGCAGGAGGCTGGCAGGATCAGCAGGGCCACCGCCGAACCTTGATCATCTCGGCCCAAGGCCGAGACCTTGAAAGTGGGTGCGGTCGGGAACACAGCGTACAAGCTTTGGGGGAAGCCAATATTTGAAGATGTATGCCCATAGAAAGGTTAAGATCGATGTGAACAATATCCAAAACAACATCACCAGCCACAGCGTGTTCCGCCCGAGAATATAGCCGATGAGCAGCGCGAGAGCCCAACTCGTTATCCGCAGTGTCTTTTGATATAAGGTAGAAACCTGAATTTCCATTTTACAGGCAGGACACGAAAAAGTTGGCGTAAATCTTACATCCTCCAGCCTGACTTTCGCTTTGCATTCAGGACATTTTGTGCGCTCTGAATAAGAATTGAATAACATTAAAGAGCCTCAATCCGTCAGCTTGGATCGCGGTATCCCCGGGCCATACGCCTGGAGATCGCCTTGACCATTTTACAGAGGTGAAAGCAGCTTGCTCGTGTGGAAGCGGGGCTCCGCCCCGCTTGGGGGGCGGGAAATAAGTGGAACGGCGGAAGCCGGAGCGAGAGCCGGGCTTCCGCCATCATTAAGATTTCCGCTGGCGCGAACCGCTAACGGCGGCCTTTCTTGCGGGCAACTTTTTTCTTTGCCGCTTTCCGGGCTGGTTTCTTCGCCGCTTTCTTCTTCGCCGGTTTTGCCTTCTTCTTGGGAGCCGACTTCTTGACGGCTTTCTTCGCCCGCTTCGCCCGCTTCTTCGCCGCCTTCTTGGTCGGTTTTTTGACCGGCGGTTTCTTCTTCGGAGGGCCGCTCTTGCCGCCGCCCGACAGAGTCACAGGCTCGGGTTCCGGCACAGGCGCCGGGACAAGAACCTCATCGTCTTCCTCGACCAGAACAGGCTCTTCTTCCTCTTCTTCCTCTTCGTCCAGATCGTCTTCCAGCGATTCGCCGTAGGCGCCGCTGTCGTTGTACTCATCCGTCTCATCATCCCGACCGTAAAGAGTCGGATCATTGAAGCGCATATCTCCTCCTGCGATTTTTGGTCACCGGCGCGCTCGCGCACACCGGACCAGGATATTAGGACAACCAGCCGTGAAACTCCGCTGCTTTGCGTGACGGCGCGTGATTATAGCACGGACAGTTTCATCCGGCAGTATCGTGCATTCTCCGCTGATTTGCGAGGAAAATTATTTAGCGAGTGGATCGCAACCAGCGCTTGGCGAATCAAAAGCGAAACCGAGGCTGGCGTCCAGCCTATTCGTAAGCCAGCGCGTCGATGGGGTCTTTGCGCGCCGCCTTGAACGCCGGATAGAGCGCGCCAGCGACGGCGCTGGCCATGGCGATCAGGGCAGCCCGCGCAATCCATCCGCTGGACACAATCACCTGCAGCAGGGGTAGTTTATGGGCGAGAACGGCACGCGCGGCCAGGCTGAACGCGACACCCAACACGATGCCTCCCAGCGCCAGCAGGACCGTTTCCCGGAGCACCACGTCCACGATATACAACCGCGAAGCTCCCATGGACTTCAAAATGCCAATCTCCCGCGTTCGCTCCATTACGGCGGTGTACATCGCTTGGAAAATCACCAGTACTCCAATGACCACCGATATCCAGATCACGACCCGGAGAAACGTGGACAGGTAGGGATAGTTCGCCGGCGTCATCATGGAAAGATAGGTGGCCATCGAACTGGCCACGTAGCGTTCCATGCCGGGCACGCGCTTGACCTCGTCCACCACCACATCGGCATTGGCCGGATCGTCGAGCTTGAGATACATCTGCGAGGCCTTGTCCTTGGCCCCGGTCAGGTCTTGCAGCGTGCGGAGGGGGAGAAACTTACGTCCGCCCTTGCCGTGCTCGACAATGCCGCATATACGGAAAGGGTTGTTGAGAATCTCGATGGTGTCCCCTACCTTGGAGTGCTTGGCCTGGGCGAAAAGATCGTCGACAATCACGTCGTTCGGAGCCTGAAACGGGCCGCCCTCCTTATAGCGGAAGCCACCCGACAACTTCTCGTAACTCTGCGGATCGATTCCCGTGATGATCTCGAGTGTCCCAGCGGTTGAGACCTGCGTGATGACCGGGGCGACATTCTCCACGTGCGGCAGTTTGGCGAGAATGCCGGCCACTTTGATCGGCATCGGGCTGCCCGTCAACCCCGCAATAAAAGACGCTCCCGGAGGCAGCACGATCACATCCGCCCCAATGCCCGCTGCCCGCGTTTGCTGGTCCTGCACCATCCCCACGCACAGCCCCACGATCAGCAGGATGAGCGTGACCTCGAGCGCCACGGCCACGATGCTGATCAGCGACCGTACCGGCCGATGCACCAAATTTCCGACGATCATGCGATTCATCATGTTTTTCCCGGAAAACTACTGGCTTTGGCGATTCGGCGCTTTCGCCGCGCTCGAATTGGACGGATCGAGGCGCACCACCTGGGCCCCAGACGGCTGCTCCAGCGCGAACTGGTCGTCGGTCAGCGCCTTGTTGATTTCCAGTTTGACCATGCGCAGGACGATTTCGTAACCTTCCCGCGGCCGCTCGATCTGGATCGTACTCGGGAATGTAGTGCCCGCGTAGTCTTTGTAATCCTGGTAGTGGGCGTCGGTTGCGACGTTTCCCTGCTGGTCATAGATCGTTTGCCGGTACGGCAGGAGGTCGCTTCGGCTGAACTCGATCTTCCGCGACAGATAAGCGCCCTGAGGACCTTTGCGGATCGTCAGCAGTCTGTAATTCGGCTGTTCGACCCGATGTCTCTTCGAGTCGAGGACGGTTTCATAGTCGTTTTCCAGGACAGCGATTTCGTCCTGGGATATTTCCGGCATCAGCAGCGCGTCGTAAATGTACTGCGGACGCATGTTCTCCAGCCGCTTGCCGGGTTGGTAGTTGTCGGCGTCGTTCGAGCCCACGACGAACTTATTTCGCGGAGGGATCCACAGCTTGAATTCCCGCCCGTCGCTCACCATATCGAAGGCCGTGTTGCGCACCACCGGCATCAGGCCCTTCAGGCGCAGCATAGCCGGCTTGCGCGCCAGCACATAGCCGCGAATCTCCTGGTAATCGGTGGCTTTGTCGTTCTTCAGGTCCGCGGACGTAGCGTCAATGTCCACGGTCGCCTGCAACGACTGAATCTTGGCAGCCTGCGTGTTGACGAATTCGATCAGCTCCAACTGGGTCGCGGTCTTCAACGGCCGGTCGGAGAACTGCCGGTCCAGAATGCGTGTCCGGAACAGGCATCCGCTCAGCGGAACCGTGGCCGCCGACAGAAGTAAAAGTAAAAAAAGGCGCGGATGGGGGCGATACATTCCTATGTCGTCACCCGGAGAGACTTTTGCCACATTGCCATCCAATCAGTATAAAGCAGCGCAGGGTTTGGCGCTTAGCGCGGGCCGGGCGAATGGTTGAGCGAGCGCCGATAGGCGGCCACATTCCGATTGTGTTCTTCCAGGTTGCGGGCGAAGCGGTGGCGTCCGTTGCCATCGCTGACGAAATACAAGAACTTTGTGTGGTCGGGGTGCAATGCCGCTTGCAGAGCGCTTTTCCCCGGATTGCCAATCGGCCCCGGCGGCAACCCCAGAAAACGGTAAGTGTTATAGGGCGAGTCCACCGCCAGGTCGGCGTGATGAAGGCTTCCCTGATACGAGCCGGTTAACAACTCGGCGTAGATCACGCTGGGATCGGCATCAAGCGCCATCCGTTGCGCCAGCCGGTTGTAGTACACGCTGGCCACGCGCGGCCGTTCCTCTGGCGCCGCCGTCTCTTTTTCCACGATCGAGGCCATGGTGACAACTTGCGTCACATCCGAATTAAGCCCAATCTGTTGCGCCGTCTGGCGGAACTGATGCACCATCGCTGCTGCCATTTCCTCCAGGCTTTGGGTGCGCGTGAACTGATAGGTGTCGGGGAACAGATAGCCTTCGAGCGACTTGGCGCCGGGCGCGAGGTCGGAGATGAGCTGGGTCTGGGTTTCGGCAACGCGCAGAAAATCGGCTGCCGAGCAGAGCCCCGCGTCCTCCATCGCCTGCGCGATGTCGAACATCGTGTAGCCCTCGGGAATGACGACCGTGTGGAAGTAGATATCGCCGCGCGCGATCCGCTGGTAAACCTGCGGCAGGCTGGCCGCGCGCTCGAAGCGATACTCGCCCGCTTTCAACGATGGCTTG
Organism: uncultured Acidobacteriaceae bacterium; assembly: GCA_963772155.1. GTDB lineage: Bacteria > Acidobacteriota > Terriglobia > Terriglobales > Acidobacteriaceae > Acidiflorens. The sequence goes on from CAVYVX010000010.1 coordinate 371,709, forward strand.
GGATGCACCACATGCCAGAGCCGGAAAGCCAGTTCGCTGCGGATCACGCCCGCCGTTTTCAACTCCGCCGCAATCCTCCGCGTCGAATATCCCGGACGCAGCGGCAAGGAGGTATTGGACGGCGGAGTGATCGGGACATAGAACTGCCAAGCCGCCCAGCCGCCAGCGGCGAGCGCAACAACCAAAAACAGTGTGATCAGCGTGCGCAAGGCTCCAGTGTAGAGTTCCTTTCAGATTGCCGCAAAGTGGCTGGAGTACAGTGCCGAGTGGCAGCGTGGCGGAGCCTGCCCGGTTTTGCCGAAGCCCCGAGCGGAGCGAGGGGAAAGCCGAAGGGTCACGCTTGGACGGGGTAAAACCCCGTCTCCACACCAGAAAGCTCAAAATAAGATTCCCGGCGCTCGCTTCGTCTCGGCGGTGAAAAGCCTTCTACTCTCCCAGCCAATCCGCGTACGGTTTCATCGACTCAACGTGGTCGAAGACAATCTTGATTGCGCCCGTGATCGGAATGGCGAGCACCAGTCCAATCGCTCCCCAGACCGCTCCCCAGAACAGCAGCGCGATGGTGACCGCCAGCGGATTGATTCTGAGGCGGCGCCCCAACAGCTTGGGATAGAGGACATTCAGCGCGAAAAAATGCAGTCCGGCGACGCATAGCACAATGATCGCCAGGTCTCCGCGCTCCAGTTGACCCAGGCCAATCAGGATCGGCGGGCCCATCGCCAGTACCACACCCAGGTACGGAACAAGGCTGAGAAAGCCGCTGAGAAAACCGACGAAGTAGAAGAAAGGTACGTGCAGCAAGCCGAAAATCGCCACGCTCGCGCCCGAGATCAGCAACCCGATCACGAGGTTCCCCACAATGAAGCTCTGCAACATTTTCCCGATCAGCCCGAGCGTCACGTATGCGGTGTTGCGGTGGCGCATGGGAAAGAGCATCACCGTGGCGGAACGCGCGTGGCTTTGCCAGGTCAGCAAAAAATAGGCCAGGAACGGGATGAACGCCGCCGCCAGCAAAATGTCGGTCAAAGTGCCGGCGCCGTGGGTGAGCAGGTCGGACCAGCTCCTCACTTGGCGCACGGGCACAACATTCGAGGGCTCGGGCTCGCCGACCGCCTCGCCAGTTTTCGCGAGCTTTTCCGCGTCCTGCCGGAAGGGCTGCAGAGTGGAGCGGATCTTCAGCGAATACTTGGGAACGTTGTCGGCGAAAATGAGCGCTTGGTTGTAAGACGCAGCGGTGATGCCATAGAGCGACGCCAGCAGAGCGACCATGGCGATGAGCGCCGCCAGGGCCCGCGGAACGTGCACGTACTCAAGCGCCTGCACCACCGGAGAGAGCATGAAACTCAACAGAATGGCGAAGAACAACACCACCAGCACCGACTCGCCGTAATACGCAAACAGAATAATCAAACCGATGCCCAACAGCGTCAGCGACCAGTGATGCCCGCTGCGTGTTTCCGTGGTCTCCATACGGTATTCTCGCTCAGACTCGCTTCCGGCTGCGAATAATTTTGCCTCAAGGCGGCGGGAAATGCATCCGCAGAATTGCGAATTGGACTATGGGCTGGGATGGGGCGGTGGACGCTGGTTTCATACTTGCTTGCTCTTGATTGGGTGCGGGGAGGTATCGTGGTTGAAACGCTGGCGCGGCTTTCTATGGATCACAATTTGCTAGACTGCCAACTGAGTGCGGTTGGTTGGTTCTCGACATGGAAATCCTCGATCTCCGACACTTCGCTTCCGCCGACCTTCGTCCGCTGCTGGAAGATGAGATCGCCATGTGGGGTCGCGAGCTTGCCTGGGACTACACCACGTCGGCCGAGATGATCCTGCGCTACATGGATTCGAGAAGCCTCCCCGGATATGCCGCCATTGAGCGCGGCAATATTTTCGGCTACTCCTTTTTCGTTTATGAGCAGAGCAAGGGCGTCATCGGAGACCTTTATGTCCGGGAATCTGTGAGCGACGGAGGCCGCGCCTCCGACCGTCGCACAGTCGAGGAGACCCTGCTCACTCATGTCATCGAGACCCTGCAGCACTCGCCCGGCATCCGTCGCGTGGAAGCGCAGTTGCTGGCGCAACACACCGGAGAGGTCGCGCGTCCCTTTCTCGAACAGGGCTTCAGCCGCCATCCGCGCGTGTTCATGAATTTCGAGATTGGCAAGCATCCCCAAACCGCGCCGCCCATTCCGCCGCAGTTCGACATCCGTCCCTGGGCGGAGGAGCAATACCAGTCCGCCGCCGCGCTGATCACTGCCGCTTACCGCGGCCACGTCGATTCCGACATCAACGATCAATACCGCACCCTGGCCGGCTCGCTGCGCTTTTTGAACAACATCGTGCGCTTTCCCGGATGCGGCGTTTTCGATCGCGAGGCATCCTTCGCCATCTTCGAGCGCCGCACGCGCAGGCTAGTTGGCCTTATTCTCTGCTCGCAGATACGCCCCGATGTCGGCCACATCACGCAGGTGTGCGTGCTTCCCGAATACCGTTCTGCCGGCCTCGGCGAAGCCATGCTGGCCGCGTCCACCAGGAATCTCCGCAGCCGGGGATTCCATGCCATCTCGCTGACCGTAACCGAAGCCAACGACCGCGCCATTGCGCTGTATAAGCGCATCGGATTTGAATCTACGCGGGTGTTCGACGCGTTTGTGTGGGAGGGATAGGAGAAACACTCCGCTGGCGCGCCAATCTTGCCGGTGGAGCGCCGGGCGTCCCCGCCCGGCTGGACGGGCGAGACGCCCGTCTCTCCATCGAGCGACTTATTACACGGTCACGATACTAGTTACCGCCGCAGCAGGTTCTTCGCGATGAACAGCACATTGGCCGGGCGCTCGGCTAGCCGCCGCATATAGTAGGGATACCACTCCGTGCCGAACGGAATGTAAACGCGCACGCCCCAGCCCTCTTTCACCAAGCCCTGCTGCAAGTCGCGCCGGATGCCGTGCAGCATTTGGAATTCAAAAGCGTTGCGCGGAATGTTCTCATGCGTGGCGAAGGCTTTGGCTTGGTTGATGATGGCCTCGTCGTGGGTCGCCAGGCCATGAAAGACGCCGCTCTTCATGAGCATCTTCATCAGCTTTACGTAGTTGGCGTCAACCTCGGATTTCTTCTGGAAGGCGATGTCCGCGGGCTCCTTGTATGCGCCTTTGCAGAGCCGTATGCGGATACGCTCGGCGAGCAACTTCTCGACGTCAGCCTGGGCGCGCCGCATGTAGGACTGGATCACCGTGCCCACGTTGTTGGCGTTTCCCGGAACGCGGTGGAGTTCGTGAACGAAATCGAGCGTGCGCTGGGTATAGGGCGATCCTTCCATGTCGACGCGGACAAAATTTTTCGGCGACATGCCGGCCGCCTTGGCCACCAGGCCGCGCACGATGTCGTAGGCCATCTTTTCGTCCACGTCGAGGCCCATGTGGGTCAGCTTGAGGCTGATATTAGCGTTCAGCTTGTGGGCGGCGATCTCATCGAGCAGGTGGTGATAAAGCTGGGCGCTGGCGCGGGCTTCGTCGGCGTTGGTGACGTTCTCGCCCAGATTGTCGATGGAGACGCCAGCGCCAATTTGATTCATCGCGGCGGCGGCGCGGATCGCATCGGCAACCTCCGTGCCAGCGACAAAGCGGGCGGAAGTGCGTTGGCCCAAGCGGGAGTGTTCGGCGATGCCGCGCAGCCAGCGGCTCTCCGACAATGCAATGAAAATTGCCCTTAACATGATGTACCTGATTTTCGCGGATTTAGACTGCCAGAGGCGTTCGTTGGCATTGGCATTCCAGTCTTTTTTACCACAAACGGGGCGCGGCCAGCGGTGCGCTGCAACCGTCCCTTCTAAACGGCGCTCCAGATTTCGCCGCGAGATTATACTTGACTAGACAGATGACTAGTCAGTAGAATAGAGCAGTGTAAGATAAGGGAGGTGGAGCTTGGCTTCGTGGCAAGTACAGGATGCGAAGGCGCGTTTTAGCGAGTTTTTGGATGCGACCATCAAGAAGGGCCCGCAAGTCGTTACCCGCCGCGGAATCAAGACCGCCGTTCTGGTGCCGATCGAAGATTGGGAGCGGCTGCAAAAGGCTGCCCGGCCTAGTCTGAAGGAGTGGTTGCTCGCTCCCGAGCCTCGCTGTGACAATCTCACCTATGAGAGAGGCAAGTTGCGCAGCCGACCCGTGGTGGAGTTTGAGTGAATCACTACCTGCTCGATACCAACGTAGTTTCCGAGTTGCGAAAAGCGCGTCCTCACGGAGCGGTGATGGCCTGGCTCAGCGCCGCCGAAGAGGCAAGTTTATTCGTTTCCGCAGTAACACTGGGAGAGCTGCAGGTGGGGATCGAGCGGACAAGGCGTCAAGATCCAGTGAAGGCGAGCGAACTGGAGCACTGGGTTGATCGTGTACCGGCAGTCTACCGGGTGCTCCCGATGGATACAGCCTGCTTTCGGGAATGGGGTCGCATTATGGATAAGAAGCCCCCTGAGTTGCTGCAAGACGCCATGATCGCCGCCACCGCGCGGGTCCACCGTTTAATCGTCGCTACCAGAAATGAACGAGACTTCAAGCAACTCGACGTTCGAACCTTCAACCCATTCAAGAATTAACCGCCGCAGCGCGTGACGCCGCAGGCAAGACGGGGCAAGCCCCGTCTCTACAGAAGGTGGAATTCAGCCCGAGCCAGCGGTCGTGTAAAATAGCCGTTGAGCTATGAACCTCCCCGCCATCCAAAAGGCCTTACGCGAGCGCAACATTGACGCTTGGCTTTTCTACGACCATCACCATCGCGACCCGATCTCTTACCGCGTCCTTGGGCTGCCGGAAGGGCTCATGGTCACGCGGCGCTGGTACTACCTGATTCCCGCCCAGGGCGATCCGGTCAAGCTGGTGCACAAGATCGAGTCGGGACACCTGGATTCCTTGCCCGGAACGAAGAAACAGTACGCCGGATGGCAGGAACTGTTCGACGGCTTGAAGCAGATGCTCGGCCCGTATCGCGATGTGGCGATGCAGTTTTCGCCCAACAACTTCGTCTTCACCATTTCCATGGTGGACGCGGGAACGGCGGACATGATCCGTGGGCTGGGCAAGAACATCGTCAGCGCGGCCGACCTGATCGCGCAGTTTGAAGCGACGCTGACGGACGAACAGATCAAGTCGCACTTCGCAGCGCGCGATGCAATTGACGCGATCACCGCCGCGGCTTTCCAGGAAATAGGACGGCGGGTGCGCGGCGGCGGCGCGTACGAGCATGAAATTCAGCAATTTTTCATGGAAGCATTCCAGCGCGAGAACCTGGTGACCGACGATCCTCCCATCGTGGCCGTGAACGCCAATGCCGGCAACCCGCACTACGAGCCGAGCGCCAGCCGGCCAACGCCGATCCGCGAGGGCGATCTGGTGCTGCTGGATGTGTGGGCGAAAAAAAACACGCCGGGCGCGATTTACTACGACATCACCTGGATGGGATTTGTGGGCAAGGCCCTATCGGACCGCCAGCGCGAAATTTTTAAGATCGTAAGCGGCGCGCGCGACCTCGGCGTGAAGACGGTGCAGAACGCCGTTGCCGCCGGCAAGCCGATTGCGGGCTGGGAAGTGGACCGCGCGGTGCGCGACCACATCAAGCAGGCAAAATACGGAGATTACTTCATCCACCGCACCGGCCATTCGATTGCCACCGAGGTGCACGCCAATGGCGCGAACATGGACGATTTGGAAATCCACGACGAGCGCCGCATTCTGCCCAATACCTGTTTCTCGATCGAGCCCGGAATCTACCTGCCCGAGTTCGGCGTGCGCTCGGAAGTGAATGTACTGGTGCGGCCCGGCAGCGCCGAGGTCACTGGTAAAATCCAACGAGAGATCGTGACCATCTGAATGGCTAAGTTGACAGCAACGACAGATAAAACGAAAGATAAGTCGAAGAATGCAGTTTCGACGGCCGAGCCGGAGTATCCGCTCACGATGATGGCGGTGGTCGCGCCGCTTGTGGGCTGGCTGATTCCGGGCGGGGGACACATCCTGCTCAAGCGCTACGTGCGCGGCACTCTGCTGCTGACGTCGGTGACGGCGATGTTTGTGATTGGCCTCGGCATGCACGGGCGCATTTACCAGCCGAATGGCGGAGACATCCTCGACATGCTCGGCTTCGTTGGCGACGTGGGCGCGGGCGCGCTCTATTTTCTGGCCCGCATCATGGATTGGGGCAACGCGATGGCCGCGACCGCCGCAGCGGATTATGGCAAGACGTTTCTCATTGTGGCCGGCCTCTTGAACTTCATCGCGGCGGCGGACGCGCACCACATTGCGCTGGGGAAAAAACCGTGAGCATCAACTTGTCGCACTTCTCGGCTGCGGTGGTGTTCGCGCTGTTCGCCTCGATCGTCTTCGGCATCACCCAGCGCCATTCGACGATGGAGCAGGTGAAGTACGGCCTCTACTGCTTCGCCCTGTTCGTGGGTGGAGTATTTCTCGCGGGATGGGTGATGGCGCTGATCCGGCGGTAGCAGCTATCAGCTATCAGTCGTCAGCTTTCAGTCTTCGGTTCTCCGCATTGAGCTCGTCCATTGACCGGGGTCACTTCACGAGCTGGTTGTATTTCTTCAATACTTCCCGCAAACGATCGTGGGGAATCGCGATGACCGTGTGATTATCGACGCCAGTCATGGTTTCCGCAGCCACCAGGGCGTTATCTACCGCTTCCTCCACCGACTGCACCACCGCCTGGAAAATCGCGTCCAACTGATCGTTGGGCAGCATCGTCAGTTGCTGCAGGCCGGTTGCTTTGGAGGCCCCGGGATTCGCCGTGGAAAAGGCGATAAAAATGTCGCCCGAGCCATCGCTGGAATAACTGCCGCCCCGGGCCAAACCTAGCGGCACGCGCCTGGCCAGCGCCTTCAGTTGCGTGGGCAGCAAGGGCGCGTCGGTTGCGACCACTACGATGATTGAACCAACGTCGCTCCAGCGAAATGCTCCCTCCTTGATCTCGCGGCCGACTGGAATCCCCGCGATACGCATCTCGTCGCGGTCTCCAAAGTTACACTGCACCAGCACGCCGACCGTATAGGTCCCTTCGTTGAGCTTTACCATGCGCGACGCCGTTCCAATTCCGCCTTTGAATTCCTGGCAGATCATCCCCGTGCCGCCGCCGACATTGCCTTCTTCCACAGGGCCGCCGTGGGCCGTTTCCATCGCCTGGAAGACATGCTCGGGTTTGACGTGGAAACCATCGATGTCGCTCAGGTACCCATCCCAGGTTTCCGCCACCACCGGCAGCGACCAGGAACCATCTTCAACTGGCGGGCCATGCTTTAATCGCCAGGCGATGACCGCATCCCGCGCCACACCCACACTGTTCGTATTCGTTATCACTACCGGGCCATCGAGGAAGCCAGACTCTTCCACCCACGTGGTTCCGGTCATCTCGCCATTGCCATTGAGGCTATACCAAGCGGCAAAGACTTCGTCGACGGAGTCCTTGCCGCGGGGAAGGACCGCGGTTACGCCGGTCCGCGCCGGGCCCACTCCGACCTGCAGTTTTCCCTGACCCGAAATCAGGGTAGTGTGGCCGACCTCAACCCCCTTCACATCGGTGATTGCGTTCAGGGGCCCGGGTGTGCCGTCGAAGGGTATCCCCAGATCGCGCGCGCGAGGCTTGGTCTGCCCCGCAGCAACGGCGGTAAGCAAGAAAAAAAGCGCAGACAACGGCAACAGCCCAAAACGATGGATGGTCATGTTCTCTCCTTGATTCGTTGCAGTATAAACGATGGCTTCAGATCTTCGGGCGTAAAGCTATTGCTCTTTTACTCCATCGCTCGCCATGAACAGGAATGACAACCCAGGCTTACGGCGCGAATTTACGGGACAGCCCGCTAGCGCGCCTACTCCACCACCAGCACCACGAACGAATCCGGCTCGACTTTTCTCTCCGGGCGCGGGCCCACGTTCGCGGTCACGGTGAAGAGCCGATGCGTCTTCGCATCGAGCGCCATGGTGCGCGCTCCCTTCCGGGTCGGGATGGTCTGGGCCACGGTGAACTTGTCGCCGCCATCTTCGCGAATCACCGTGATTGTGCCGTCGCCCGCCGACGCCAAGGCCAAGCCGCGATCAGAATCGAACGCGGCCCCATCGCATCCCTCCCCGATGGCGGGACTGGCCACCACCTTTCCGCTGTCCGCGTCGACGATTGCCATCTTCTTGTTTTCACCGCAGCCGGCAAACAGACGCCGGTTTTTCCGGTCGATTGCCAGACCCGTCGGCTCTTCGCAGTCCGTCAGCTTCCATCGCGACTTTACCGTCAGCTTCTGCGGATCGAACGCCACCAGCTCGGACGTGTCTTCGATATTCACGAACACCGTGCCCTTTTCGTCGGTGGCGGCAAATTCCGGCTTGCCGCCCAGCTCAAGCTTGCCCACAACCTCGCCCTTGGACGCATCGATGGCCGTCGTGTCATGGCCTTTTCCGTTAAATGTGAACACGCGTTTGGAAAACGGGTCGTACAGAATCGCGTCGGGCCCGCTGCCGACCTTGATCTTCTTTTCTACCGCCAGCGATTTCAGATCGAAGACGCTGACCGTATCTTCACGGCCGTTGCTGGTAAATCCGCGCCCGATATCCATAGCGAGCGCCACGCCATGTACGCCCGCCGTATCCGGGATTTCGCTGATCAGTTTACCCGACTCGATATCAACCACCATGACTCGCGTGGCCCGCGTAATGAACAAGCGATGCCCCTCGCTGTCCGCCGTGAGATCGTCCCACCAGCCATCGCCGCCCAGCTTCCATGTCTTGGTGACCTTGTAGTCCGCACCGGCCGCCATTGCGCCAAACAGCATGGTTGCCAGCACGAGCAGCGAGATTCGCACCGCCGTTCGTTTTTTCATGGCAACAATCTTAGCGCAATCTGGAGGAAATACATTCCGCGGAATACTCTTTCTGCGACAATGTATTGGTTTGCGAACGGCCGCTGGCGAATAGTACGGAGAAGGCTCGCAATTGGGTAATGAGCTGTGCCCTGCTTCGCACTGAAAGAGATCGCGTCGAATGAAAAACAATTCCGATTCCAACTTGAGCAAAGTCCCCGAAATTACCTTGTTGTTCTGGGTCATCAAGATTGCCGCCACCACGCTTGGAGAAACGGGCGGGGATGCGGTCTCAATGTCTATGAAACTCGGTTATCTGGTAGGGACAGGGATTTTTGCCGCAATTTTTGTGGTCGCCGTCGCCGCACAAATCAGGGCCAAACAATTTCATCCTGTTTTCTACTGGACGACCATCATTGCGACCACAACCGTGGGAACAACGCTCGCCGACTTTGCGGATCGCTCTTTGGGCATTGGCTATGCTGGTGGTACGACATTGTTGCTGACGCTGCTGATGACTTCTCTGGCGGTCTGGTATCGAACGATGGGATCGGTTTCCGTTGATACCGTCATCGAACCAAAAGTAGAAATATTCTATTGGGTCACCATCATGTTTTCGCAAACGCTAGGCACAGCATTGGGGGATTGGACAGCCGATAACGCAGGGCTTGGATACAAGGGCAGTGCGCTGGTGTTCAGTGGTCTGCTCGCTCTTGTGGCCGCAGCGTACTACCGGACAAAAATTTCCCGAACCTTACTGTTTTGGGCGGCGTTTATCCTCACGAGGCCCCTCGGAGCAGTGGTAGGTGACTTTCTTGATAAGCCGATTAATGCTGGCGGGTTGGCGTTGAGCAGGTATTCGGCATCCGCCGCTTTGCTGGCATTTATGATTGCGTGCATCGTGCTTTTTCCGCAGCGCGCCAGCCAGAAATCGCACTAAAAGCGAGCGTGATTTAAGCGTGATTTAGCTGTACCCGAGCCGCTTTTGTTTTTGCGGCGAATCCAGAAACTTACCACGCTCTACCCCGTCTGTTGCGGGCGCCGCTGCTGGCTAGTCTATGCGCGTTCCACACTTGTGCAAACAATTGCCACTTCCGGCCTCCAACCCCCGTAAATCCACGGTTTCGCACCGGCAGAGTTTGGCACCGGGGTTGCTCTTATTGAGACTGGAGGAGCTATACCCACCGCGCTATTCGCGGATGGCTCTGGCTCAGTCCACGATCTGGAGGCCCAGCGATGAAGAACATTGTGTTCGTGCTCTGCCTGCTTTGCGCGACTGCGGCATTTGCGCAGTTCGCGACCATCAACCCTCAACCTCAGGTCTACCAGTTTCCAAGTCATGATCAACACGCATCTTATACGCCCTTGGCCCAGGGACAGAGCATCTCTGGCCCCTCGAGTTTCGCTGTCGCCCAGGGCGAGAGGCCGGTTTCTGATTTCCCGCAGGTAGCGGCCGCTTCCCTCGGTACTGTCGCGCGGGAAATCAGAAAACAACACGCCGAGGTGAAGAAATCCCGCGTCGTCTGGATCAACCAGTAGCGGGTGGCACGAATTTCCGGTCGGCGGCGCTGCGGCGTAGAATTTCGGATGCGCGCGGACGCTGCAACGGAACAAGCAGTTTTTCCTCCACAAAATACAGGGGTCGCCCCGTCTCCGGAGACGCGGCGATCCGCGATCCTACGGGAAATCAGATGCAGTCTTATCGGTTTCCCGGGCGCCACTCTTCAGCACCAGTACGAGAATCCGCCCGCCGGAGTGAAATTCCCCGCCCATCGCCGCCGCGATAATCGCCGTGGCGATCGCCGCCCGTACCATTCTTTTTTTCGTCCGCATACAGATTCCGCCCTTGGCCAACGATTGCGCTCCGATGTTCTTAAGAAAAGAAATGTTAACCTAGGGCCGTGACCGCGTGAAGAAGTACACGGTGGAGCGACGGGCGTCTCGCCCGTCCCGTCGGGCGGGGACGCCCGGCGCTCCACCAGCAAGATCAAGCCGGAAACGGCAAACTTCACGCGGTCGCGGTACCAGGAGAAATTCAATGGCCATAGTTCAATGGCCATCAGGCAATGACTATCGAACAATGACTATTCTGGAATTTACCACCGTGGTCGCGATCGTCTCGTTTGTTGCGGGATTTCTCGGATCGCTCACCGGCCTCGGTGGCGGTGTCGTGCTAGTGCCCCTGCTCACCATTTTTTTCCACGTGGATATCCGCTACGCTATCGGAGCGTCTCTCGTTTCCGTAATTGCAACCTCCTCCGGCGCCGCCGCCGCGTATGTGAAAGAAGGATTCTCCAACATTCGCATCGGCATGTTTTTGGAAATCGCGACCACCTTCGGCGCGTTGCTTGGAGCTTTCCTGGCCACCCGAATTCCGACCAGCGTCCTGGCGATCGTCTTTGGAGCGGTGCTGCTCTACTCGGCGTTTCTTTCCCGCAAGCCGCGCACCGAGGCGCAGCGCAACTTGCCACCAGATGCGCTGGCCACGCGCCTGCGTTTGAACGGCAGTTTCCCCGACCTCGAGGGCCCGCGCACTTACAACGTGCAGCGCGTTCCCACCGGCTTCAGCCTCATGTTCGGCGCGGGCGCGCTCTCCGGAATGCTCGGCATCGGCTCCGGCGCCGTCAAAGTGCTGGCCATGGACCAGGCCATGCGCATCCCGTTCAAGGTTTCCACCACCACCAGCAACTTCATGATTGGCGTGACTGCGGCCGCCAGCGCAGGCGTATACCTCGGCCGCGGATACGTCGATCCCGGACTCGCCATGCCCGTCATGTTGGGAGTGCTGGCTGGCTCGTTGCTCGGCAGCCGCATTTTGGTCAAGGCGGAAACCAAATCGCTCCGCCTCGTCTTCAGCGTGGTGATTCTCGTGCTTGGCCTGCAAATGCTCTACAAGGGATTCTGGGGGAAAATCTGATGCCCGCCGCCGAAGCGCCCGCGCGCGCGCCGCTCCCGCCGCCAGAGTGGCCAAAATGGAACGACCGCCGCATTGAACTGATCCTCGGCAACCTGCTCCGCACCGGAGTTCTGTTCTCGGCGGCCATCGTTCTCTGGGGAGCGTGTATTTACCTCTTTCGCCACGCGCACGAACCCGCCGATTACCGTGTTTTTAAGGGCGAGCCCTCCGAGTTTCGCACCATCCCCGGAGTCATGCAAAGCGTCATCGACAGCCGCGGGCGAGGCTGGATCCAACTCGGATTGCTCTTCCTGATCGCCACACCCATCGTCCGCGTGGCCTTCTCCATCGTGGGATTCGCCATGGAACGCGACCGCATGTACGTGGCCTTTACCCTGATCGTGCTCGCCATCCTGCTTTACAGCCTGCTCGGCTCCGGCCTGGGCGTGTAAGCAGGCAATTTCGACGGCGCCCTCGATTTTTCCTTGCCACGTCAAGGGCGGAGGCCTGCGCTAGGGTGCGGAGCGCTGTGGCAAAATATCCGCAAGCATCACATTACACTGGCAGAACAGGCACTCTTCGGCAATTCTCAAGCCCGCGTCCCTGCTACTGAGTGTTCTAGATCACGCTTCGACGTGACCGCCAACCTTGTTTCCGCTCACTGCCCTGATTAGCATCCAATGCGTGGAGTGGGCGGTACTTCAACAGGTTCTGCCTTCGGGTGCTTTATCAAAGCCACGCTAAGAGACGCTCATGGCCCGTCATCTCACGACCTGCACATTTTGCGGAGTAGGTTGCGGTCTCTATCTCGAGACCGCGGACAATCAGGTGGTGGGAGTGTGCCCCAGCCGCTCCCATCCGGCCAATGCCGGACGAATCTGCGTGCGCGGCTGGCACGTCCATGAGATCGCAGCTTCTTCCGACCGCCTGACCAAGCCCCTTATTAAGAAGAACGGCGAGTTTCACGAAGCCGGATGGGACGAGGCGTTCGCCTTTGTCGCCGCCCGCCTGAAAGAAATTCGCCGCCAGTACGGCCCCGACTGCCTTGCCTTTCTAAATTCTCCGCGTTGTTCCAACGAGGAATCGTATCTCCTGCAAAAGCTGGCGCGTGCCGTCGTGGGCACGAATAACGTGGACCACGGCACGGGCGTATACGGCAACAACTCCATCGACGTCCTCCTCGACATGATTGGCGTTCCGGCCACCACCAACTCCATTTCCGAGTTGGCACATAGCGAAGCCATTGTGGTTGACGGTGTGGATCTTGCCTCCCGCCTGCCCACCTTGGGCGGCGTTGTGCTTCGCGCCAAGCTCAAGGGCTCCAAGCTCATCGTTATCGGGACCCGCCGTCATCGTGTGGCCGAAAGCGCCGATATATTCCTGCAAATCAGGCCGGGCACGGAAGCCTTGCTTTACGGCGCGATGGCCAAGATCGTCGTCGACCGCGGGCTCGTGGACCTTCCCTTCATCAAGGCCCGCTGCTCCAGCTATGACGATTTCGCGCGCGGCGTGGGGCCCTACGATCTGGCCAGCGCCGCCGAGGCCGCCGGCGTTTCGCCGGAGTTGCTGGAATCGGCGGCCTTGACCATCGCCCGCGCCCAGTCCGCCGCTTTTCTCTATTCCACCGGGATCGAATCGCGCACCCCCGACCATATTCGCGCCATCGTCGACATGGTCTTGCTCACCGGAAACCTGGGCAAACCCGGGGCCGGCATATTCGCTCTAAGTGAGCAGAACAACTTGCAGGGTGTGTGCGACGTGGGTATCTTGCCGGACCGCCTGCCCGGCTACCAGGCATTGACCGATGCAGCCGGTCGCGCTCTGTGTGAGCGGGCGTGGGGATGCAAAGTGCCCACCAGCCCCGGCCTCAGTGCCAGCTTCCTTCTGGCTGGGCAAGGCGACGTCAAAGCCATGTGGCTGTGCCGCTACGACCCCGTCAGCACAGCCCTTCTGTCGGACGCCGCCAGCTCCATCCGCCAATGTGAGTTTGTGGTCGCGCAGCACATATTCATGACCGAGTCTGCCCGCTACGCCGACGTAGTGTTGCCCACCACCGCATTTGGGGAGGAGGAGGTTTCTTTCACCAGCACCGACCGGCGCATCCAGTTGGCTGAAAAAGTGGTCGAGCCGCACGCGGGACTCACTCCCGCTTGGCAACAAATCACCGAGGTCGCGCGGCTTATGGGAGCCGACTGGGGTTACCGCTCAGCCGCCGAAGTAATGGAGGAAATTGGCCGTGTCGTTCCCTTCTACAGCGGCGCCAACTACGAGAACTTGGGGCGCGAATACGGCCGCCAGTGGCCATGCACCAAAGAAAATCCGCTGGGCACGCCTTACTTGTTTGCCGAAAAGAACGGAGGTCCCCGCTTCAAGTTCGTATCCGTGCCTAAGCCAGAGCAGGAGTTCGCAGCATCGCGCGAGTTTCCTTTCATATTGATCTTTGGCCATTCGCTCTATTACTGGAACCAGAATGTAGTCATTCGTCATAGCGAGACCCTTAACCGCGAATACCGGGTCTTACTGCTCGACTATCCCGAAGGCTTTGTCGAGATATGCAGCGACGACGCCAGCAGACTTGGAATTCGCGATGGAGAAAAAATTCGGCTGCGCGCGGCCACGGCATCGGTTGTCTCCACCGCGCGTGTGACGCCGGAAGTGCGCAGCGGCACCATTTTTGTCCCATACTTTGTCCGTGAAGTTGAGGACCAGATCCTGGGTGCCGGCGAAGAAGGCAACGTTCGCGTCCGCGTGGAGAAGGAAGCTGCATGAAGGCCCGCATCCTCGACCGCGCCGCTGCGCTTAAGATCGTGGACTTATTACGCGCGCAGGGCTATGAGGTCATAGCGCCCTTCCGCGGCCGCGCCAACGATACTTACTTCGATACCGTGACCGACAAGAACCGGAACGATATCGTGCTCCATCTGGCGAATCCTTTCTATCCGCCCAAACGCTTTGTGTTTCCTCACATCGAACGCTTACTAAGTGTCCACCGCGACAACGGCGACATTCAGATAGAACCAAGTTATTGCGAATCCAAGCGGGCCATCTTCGGCATCCGCTCCTGCGACGTTGCCGGCATCTATCATCTCGATCGCTTCTACTTGTTCCGGGAGTACCGCGACATTTACTACGAGAAGCGGCGGGCGAATTTGTTCCTGGTGAATTTCGTCTGCTCCGATCCCAATCGCGACATCACCGATGATTGTTTCTGCGTGTGCTCGGACACGGGGCCGGCCGCGCGCGACCACTTCGATTTGCAACTCATGGACCTGGGCGATGAATTCATGGCTGTGGCCGGCACCGCGGCGGGCGCGGCCCTTTTCTCCGACCCCATCTTCCGGCACGCCAGCGCAGCCCATGTCGCCAAACGGCGCGACATTCTCAACGATGTTCGCAAGCGTTTTCTGGTAACGACAAGCTGGTTTTCCGCCACCGTCCGTTACATCTCGCAGGGCAAGGTCCTGGAGAAAACTTGGGAAGAAGTCGGCAATCGCTGCCTGGAGTGTGGCGGATGCACCTACGTGTGCCCAGCCTGCACCTGCTTTACGGTGATCGACCGGCAGGTGGGGCCTAACCAGATCGAGCGCTTTCGCACCTGGGATTCCTGCGCCCTCGGTGGATTTACCCGCATGGCGGGCGGGTTTAATCCGCGCCGCGCCGTACACGACCGGCGCAACCGGCGGTTTTTTCGCAAGCTGGCCCACTACTTCATACAGCGCGAGCTGTCGATGGCGTGCGTGGGTTGCGGGCGCTGCGTGCAAGTTTGCCATGGCGATGTTGGAATGCCGAGCGTGGTCGAGATGATCCGCCGCGCCACCACGGAAGTGGAGAAAGCTGAAGCTGGATTAGCTGGGGCTGGAGAGAAATGAATCCATCCGCCACTGAGAACGTTTATTTGCCGAAGACAGCCGTCCTCGACCGGATCGTGAGCGAGATCCCGGAGGTAAAGACTTTCTATTGGCATTTCGAAGATCCCGCCGCGCAGCAGGCATTCAAGCAGTTTCGGCCGGGGCAGTTCGCGGAAGTTTCCTTGTTCGGCGTCGGCGAGTTTCCCACCTCGCTGCCTCCCAGCCCGACGGAAGACGAAACTTTCTTCACCGTGCGGCAGGTGGGCAGTTGCACTTCCGCCCTGCACCATCTGAAACCCGGTGAGAAATTCGCCGTGCGCGGCCCTTACGGCAACGGGTTTCCGATGGAGCAGTACCACGGGAAGAACCTGGTGTTTGTGGCCGGCGGCATCGGATTGATTCCCCTGCGTTCGTGCATCGTGTACGCCATGAAGCACCGCGACAAGTACCAGCGCATACAGATTTTTCATGGCGCCAAAACGCCGCAGGAATTGATGTACGTCTCCAATCTCGAGCAGTGGTCGAAAGTCGCCGGGCATCGAATGCCACCTCACGGTGGATCGCGCTAACGATGGCTGGATCGGCAATGTGGGCGTGGTGGGCAGCCTGTTCAAAAAGCCCGGCGCGCAGCTCCCCGTGGAAAACACGGTCGCCTTCGTCTGCGGCCCGCCCATCATGTTCCGCTTTGTGATCAAAGACCTGCTGGGCATGGGTTTTGCGGAGCAGAACATCGTCTCGACGCTCGAGCGCTACATGAAATGCGGCGTCGGCAAGTGCGGCCATTGTTGCATTGGCATGGCCTACGCCTGTCTCGACGGGCCGGTGTTCACGTATCAGCAAATCAAGAGGCTGGGGGAGGACATCTGATGACTCCGTTCGGCCATCTCTTCGACCAGCTCCACGAGCGCCGGATCTGCTTCATGGGAATCGGCAACCCGGACTATGGCGACGATGGCTTTGGCGTGCAGATGGCCGAAGCGCTGACCGCAGCCGGAGTGCCAGACGTGGTTGCCGCCGGGACCGCGCCCGAACAGCATCTCGGCCGCATCGCCAGCGAAGAGTTCGCCGATCTTGTCTTTCTCGATGCCGTGGAATTCGGCGCCGAAGCCGGTTCCCTGTTTCTGGCGGGCAGCCATGAGATCAAGGCCCGTTTCCCGCAAATCTCCACCCACAAGCTCTCGCTCGCGGTGCTGGCGCAATTGGCCGAAGCGAACGGCAAGACTCGAGTCTGGCTGCTGGGCGTGCAACCGGAATCCCTTAAGCCCGGACAGGCGCTCAGTCCGGCCGTGCAACGGACCGTGAAGATCCTCCGGGAACTATTGACGCGTTGCCAGTCACAACCCGCAACCGGCAGCGCGAAGTTTGAGCAAGGCCTGAGAGTAAACGCATGTTGACGCCGGAACAAGCCGTCCTCGCATCGATCTTGGTCTGCGTGATTGGAGCAGTTCTGGTGCTCCCTCTCTCGCGGTACAAGACGATCGTGGGCTGGTTCACGTTTCTCGTGACTGCAGGCAGCGGCGTTCTCATTGGATCGGCGGTCGCGACAGTCCTGCTCGCGGGGCCCTCACCGCATTCCGCCGTATTCTGGGCCATCCCGCGATATGCCTTCGCCCTGCGTATTTATGTAGACGGCCTGACCGCCACATTTCTTCTTTTGGCCGTCGTCATCGCGGTGCCGGCGTCGTTTTACTCCATCGTTTATATGCGGCACTACCGGGAATACGGGGTGGCGCGCTATTACCCGCATTTTCTGCTGTTTCTGGCGGCGATCTACGGGCTGCTCAGCACTACCGACATGATGTGGCTCTTCTTCATCTTTTGGCAGATGATGACGCTGCCGGGATACGCGCTGATCCGCTACGAAAATAAGAAGAGAGAAAATATCCGCGCCGCCAACAAGTTTCTCCTCATGATGGAGATTGCCTGCGCCGCCCCGATGGTCGGCGCCAGGCTGCTGGCCGCGACTGGCGCGGCAAATCTCAGGTACGACTTCGATACGGTCAGCGCCAACCTTCCAGTTCTCTTGACGACTCGGCCGCTGGCCACTGCGCTCGCTTTCGCATTGTTCCTCGTGGGATTCGGAATCAAGATGGGCATGTGGCCGTTCGGCCAAATCTGGCTGCCCGACGCGCATCCGGCCGCGCCTTCGCCGGTCAGCGCCATGCTGTCGGGCGTCATGATCAAGACCGGAGTCTACGGCTTGATGCGTTACTTCCTCTGGCTGGTGCCGATTAGCGCCATCAAAGTTTATCCGCTGGCCGGGTGGGGATTCGTCATCGCCCTCCTCGGCACGGCCACGCTTTTCACCGGAACCATGCAGGCGCTCAAGCAGGAGCAGTCGAAACGCTTACTCGCCTTCCACAGCATCGGGCAGATCGGCTACATCCTGCTGGGCGCGGGAACTTGCATGGCCTTGCTTCCCCTGGGCCCGAGTGTGGCGGCCATTGCCACCATCGCCTTCTTCGGCGCATTGCTGCACGTGCTGAATCACGGCATATTCAAAGGGCTGCTCTTCCTCAATGCCGGATCCATACTCCATGCCACCGGTACGCAAGACTTGAACAAAATGGGCGGCCTCATGCGCTTCATGCCCTTGACCGCTATCACCGCGCTCGTGGCCTCGTTTTCGATTTCCGGCGTGCCCTTGTGCAACGGGTTCGTGAGTAAGTGGAGCATTTATGTCGCGACCATCCAGGGCAGCGCGTGGGCCAGCTATCTCGTGTTCTGCGCCATCGTCGCCATTCTAACCAGCGTGCTTACTCTGGCTTCGTTCGTGAAATTCTTTGGCGTCAGTTTCCTTTCCCGGACCAGCGCATTGGTAAAGGAGCAAGCCGCCGCCAAGCCGTTGGAAGTCCCGTGGATGATGCAAATCCCGCAAGTGGTTCTCGCCGCGCTCTGCATTTTGCTGGGCGTACTGCCGGCGATTGGGTTCCGTCTTATCCAGCACGCGCTGGACGCCAGCCGCCAAGGTTATGGCGCAGCCATGGCGAACGCGATGGCCGTGAAAACCGGGCCCATCGCGGGCATTGGAATGGCCAACTCAGCCGCGGTCTTCAAGCCCATTGCACTGGCGGCGATTATGGGTCTCTTGTTTGCGCTCGCGGCGAGAATTTCGAAACTGGGACGCGCCCCACGCCGCGCTGCCGTGCCTTGGTTGTGCGGATACGCGCGCGAAGCGGAGTGCAATCGTTACGTCGCCCATAACTTCTATGGGGAAATTAAGCGCTACTTCGGCTGGCTCGGCGGCACGCCGCATTTGCCCGCCGCGCGGAGGCTGAAATGACCGCGCACGAGCGGCTCGATCAACTGCGTCAGAAATTCGCTTCCGCCATCCAGCGCGCGGATTTCCCCGCCGACAGCCGCTTGTTTGTCCACGTTGATCCGGCGGCGGTAAAGAGTATATGCCAGTACATTTTCCACGATCTCGATGCGCGTTATGTGATCAGCATCGGCGCCGACGATCGTCCTTATTCCGGCAAGTTTCTGGTCGCCCACAATTTTGCCTTCGACCGCGACCACTTACTATGCAGCGTGCTGGTTGAACTGCCGTCCGATAATCCCAGCATCGAGAGCATTTCCGAAGTTGTGCCGGCAGCGAGCTGGGCCGAGCGCGAAATGCGGGATTTGGTCGGCATTACTCCGATTGGACATAAGTATCTCAAGCGGCTCGTGCTTCCCGATGGCTGGCCGGAAAATATGCATCCCCTGCGCAAGGATGCGCGCTGGGATGAGGTCCCCACCGGCTTCAGCAGCGAACAGGAACTGACTTTCGACGACCCGCCGGAAGGCTGCATCGTCGTTCCCTTCGGACCTTTCCATCCCACGCTCGACGAACCGGCGCATTTCCGTCTTTACGTTGAAGGAGAAATGGTGCGCGGCTGCGAGTACCGCGGCTTTATGGCGCATCGCGGCATCGAGAAACTGGCCGAGTCGGTATTGAACTACAACGATATCCCCATGCTCGCCGAGCGCATCTGCGGCATCTGCGGCTGCGTGCACAGCGTGGCCTACACGCAGGCGGTCGAATCCGCCGCGGCGCTGAAGCCGCCGCCCCGCGCGGAATACATTCGCACCATCATGCTCGAGATCGAGCGCCTGCACAGTCATCTCCTCTGGACCGGTCTGGCGTGCCACATCGTTGGCTTCGACACGCTGTTCATGCAGAGTTTCCGCATTCGCGAGCCCATCATGTGGATCGCGGAAAAAATTACCGGCAACCGCAAAACCTATGCGCTCTGCCAAATCGGCGGCGTGCGCTGGAACATCACTCCCGCGCTAAAGACGGAATTGCGCCAAACCATCGACAAGCTCGAAGAGGAATGGCGTCCGGTTGTAACTGCGGTCGCCGGCGACAAGAACATCCAGAAACGCACCCGCGGCGTGGGAGTCGCGGACAAGAAACTGGTGAAGAACGTGGGCCTGGTTGGCCCGGTGGCGCGGGCCGCGGGTGTGGACATCGATTGCCGCCGCGATCATCCTTACGCCGCCTATGACCGCGTCGAATTCAACGTCATCACCGCCGAAGATGGCGACGTGTGGTCGCGCCTGCTGGTGCGGGTAAAGGAAGTTTTCGAATCCACCAAGATCATCCGCCAATGTCTCGACAAAATGGAGGACGGCCCGCTGCAATTGGAAATCAAGGACGAATTGCCCATTGGCCGCATCGGACTCTCGTCCGTTGAAGCCCCGCGGGGAGAGAGCCATCATTTCGTCATCACTGGCGAGAACAACCGGCCGCGCCGCTGGCGCGTTCGCGCTCCCACTTATCAGAACCTGCAAGGCGTGCCCATGATGATTAAGGATCAGCAGATCGCCGACATGACGATTTCGCTCGGCAGCATCGACCCCTGCTTCTCTTGCACCGACCGCATGGAGACCGTCGACCTGCGCTCGGGAACAGTTAGGGTATGGTCGCAAAAGGAGTTACTCGAATTAACGCAAGCCAAGAAGTAATAGGGAAAGCTGGGTCGCGCACGCATGCCATTCGGCCATATAATGCCGTGACTGCGTGATGATTGCGGCGTGGAAAATTCAGGTTTTACGAAGCGGCGCAAGAATACAGCCCACGGCGTAAGCCGTGGGTTCAGCGGAAAAGGAACAAGCCCCAGCGGGGCGAGAGATGAGTTCTCACGCAGTCTCTAGCCCCGGGCCGGCGGTCGCTATTTTCGTGTGGACAATGAGTTAGACGATCATGAGTTCGACGACAATGAACTGGACGACGATAATGTGGACAATCCTGAGCGGACTGCTGAACGTAGCGTCGGTCCTGCTGCTGGCGCCGCTCTTTCAGGGCGTGCTGCGCAAAATCACGGCCCGCGTCCAATCGCGCCAGGGGCCGCCCATCTGGCAGCCTTATTTCGATCTGCTGAAATTGCTGGGCAAAGAAGACATTGAATCGGGCGAGACGCCGCCCATGCAGCGCTTCACGGCTTATCTCTCATTGGCAACCGTGCTGACGCTCGCTTGTCTCGTGCCCATGGGCTTTGCCGTTCCCATGAACGCCGATGGCGACGCGATCCTGCTGATTTATCTCCTGACTCTATCTGGAATCTGCACGCTGCTGGCGGGGCTCGCTGCCGGTTCCACTTACTCCCTCTTGGGCATCAGCCGCGAAATGATGACGATGATCTCACTGGAGCCGCTGCTGGTCATTGTGCTTGTCGCCGGCGCTCTCCATGTGCGCTCCCTGCGTCTCGACTCGGTGCTGAACGGCTCGGTGTATGCGACGGATGGCATCCCTTGGTCGGGATTGATCTTGTTGGGCGTCATGCTGCTTGCTTTCCAGGCCTTCGTGCAACGCGTTCCCTTCGATATTTCTGAGGCCGAAACCGAACTGATGGAAGGCCCTTTGGTTGAGTATTCGGGGCCGAAGCTGGCGCTGTTCAAATACGCGCAAATGGCTAAACTGATCGTCTACAGCGCGCTGTTCGCATCGTTATTTTTGCCCTGGGGTTCGCGCCTGTTCTTTCCGCTTGGCTGGTTGCTTTTCTGGGCAAAGGTGCTCGTATTAGTGCTGGCGGTAACGCTTGTGGCCGCAACCCATGCCCGTTACCGCATCGATCAGGCAATTCGTTACTTCGCCGGCTTTCTGGCGGTGGCCGCGATAGGCCTGGTTTTGGCGAGTTATGGCTACTAAGAAGGCAAGCCTATGTCGGTGATGAGCAAACTCGAGGAAACATTGGTCTGCATGAAAGCGGGCCGCGTAACGCTGCCCTATCCAGCTCATGCGGAGCCCGTGGCGGAAAATTTCCGCGGACGGCCCATTTTCGATTCCGTGAAGTGCATTGGCTGCGCCGGCTGCGCCAATAACTGTCCCGCGCGCGAAATTCTGGTGATTGATATTTGCCAGGAAGTTCGCATCCTGAAGTATCTGGGCTTGCGCTGCACTTACTGCGGACGATGCGCCGACGTTTGCCCGGAAAAAGCCATCACCATGAGCAACGAGTTTGAGAATGGCACCAACAGCATCGGCGACTTGCAACAGCAACTGGATTTGTTTATGAGCACATGCCAGAGGTGCGGACGCTGCTTCAAGTCGCCTTCGCTGTTGGACGAATTGAAGATGAAGGGTTATCGCTTCGACGATCTGCAACACGATCGCTGGATATTCCGCTCGAAGCGCTTATCTGAAGGGCGATGCCGTAGTGGATGACATCGAGATCGAACCGGACTGATAGTTATGCTGAAGAACTTGTGCCAAAAAATGTTTGGCCGGTCGTTGTGGGTCTATCACGCGAACAGCGGCGGCTGTAACGGCTGCGACATTGAAGTGCTGAACGTCCTGACGCCCTACTATGACGTCGAACGCTTTGGCATCAAGCTGGTTGGTTCCCCGCGTCATGCCGACGTGATGCTTTGCCAGGGTCCGGCCATGCGCTCCACGGCAGCGGCGCTGCAGCGCGCTTACGAAGCCATGCCCGCGCCGAAGCTGGTCTTCGCCATCGGTTCCTGCGCCTGCGGCGGCGGAATGTGGTTCGATTCGTATTCGGTACTTGGGCCGGTGGAAAAAATTGTTCCCGTGAGTTACTACATTCCCGGCTGCCCGCCGCGGCCGGAAGCCATCGTCTACGGCGTGGCTGTGGCCCTCGGCCTCGCCGATAAGAAAACATCGCCAGTAAAATTCAAGCAGTTGGAATTTCCCATCCCGCGCTACCACCCAGACGATCTGCGCCTGGAAGACGAACTCGTGGTTTACACGCGGTCCGAGAAGGTGTAGCTCCCTGGGCGTTCACAGCGGTCTTGCTGCAATCTTCATGTTTGCTTGCCGCAATCCGCTTGCTCGACACCTTGAACCAACCTAAAATCGAAGGCTGGGCCCGGATGGCGGAATTGGCAGACGCGCACGGCTTA
The DNA here is from genome assembly GCA_963772155.1 of uncultured Acidobacteriaceae bacterium. Classification (GTDB taxonomy): domain Bacteria; phylum Acidobacteriota; class Terriglobia; order Terriglobales; family Acidobacteriaceae; genus Acidiflorens. Next base: position 394,642 of record CAVYVX010000010.1, read on the forward strand.
GGACCGTGTGCCGCAAGGCGTGCAGGTTCAAGTCCTGTTCCGGGCACCATCTTTCAGGATGCCCTCACCTTTGTACTAGAGCGTGTTAACACTAAATTAGGATAAGGTACATCCCGGCGGCGCCGTCGCATCGTCCACCATGCGCATCGAACAGCCGCGTGGCCCGCGTTCTTCCAGCCACTCGTGAAAGCTGCCGTCCAACTGCACTAACTCGCCAAAGTGCGCCTTCGCTTCGCGCCGCTGCCGATAGGGTTTCCGCCGCCTCGCGCAATTGCAAACTGCGCGCCTGCACCCGCTCCATCACTTCTACCCGGCTCAACTCTTTCCCGCTCAATCCCGTCCTCCCCAATCTCTGTCCCTCCTCGCCGAAGGAACTCTAAAAGGGGACACTTCTATTGTGGTTTCACGGGGACACCCTTAATGTGGTTCAACAGGAAGATATCACGACAGGATGCGACGTCACGGGCGCGGTATCGGTTGGGAGATACTCCGGCGCTGGAACGGGCACTTGGGGAAAGATGGGCAGGTACTTCGCCGCCAGTCCGAACAGGGCGACGCCCACGGCGGCAAGCATTAGGGTCACGGAATACTCCGTCCACTTGGGTGCATAGTGATGCCCGGCGTAAGTCTCAAAGCCGATGAGGCTGACATTGAGGCGATTGACGATGAATCCTAGTAAAGTGCTGACGGACGCCAGATACAAGCCCTTTGCCGACAACCTGACCCGCTTGAAGCTCAGCAATGTGATTGGAATCACGAATGCCAGCGCCAATTCGAGCCACAGGAAATACGCTTCGTAGCTGGGTTTGACGATCTGTCCCAGCAGATCGCGATGGAAGTAGTCTTCGAAGCGCAGCAGGGCATTGACCCAGAGAGCGACCAGCAAGGCGCCTCCAAGTGTGACCAGGACCGGCAGTTCAAGTTGACGGCCGAAGGCTTTCGCGCTGTGCGTGGACTCGAAGATGGTCATGGCCAAACCAACCGCAATCGCCGACCCGAAAAAGAAGAAGGGCAGGGCGGGCGTGTACCAGAAGGGATGGAGCTTGCTGGGCATCATCAGATAGAGAGCTCCGAGCGAACTCTGGTGCAGGGTGGAGAGCACGATGCCCAAAACAATCAGCACGGGGTAGAGCTTCCTGGTCCATTTGATTGGAGTCTGCAGATTGAAGCGCTCGAAAACGTTGGGAAGAAATTCGAACAGGAGCACGGTGGTGTAGGACATCACGCATAAGCCGACCTCGAACATCACCGAGTGCGGGTTCATGTAGATTAGCTGGTGCCAGATGTACCAGGGGCGGCCCAGGTCGAACGACAGTCCAAAGATAAACAGCACATAGCCCAGGAATGCTGTCAGCACGGCGGGGCGCACAACACTGTGCAGGCGCTCGACGTTGAACAAGTAGACGGCGCCGACCATGCAAAAGCCGCCGGCCGCCAGCATGACTCCGCAGAGCAGGTCGAAGCCGATCCAGAGCCCCCAGGGAAACTGGTCGCTGAGGTGGGAAACCGCTCCCAAGCCGTAAAAGAAGCGGACAAATGTGGAGTACAGGCCCAGGCCCATGATGACGATGAACACTACTTGCCAGAAAGTCGGCCTGAACTTCATCGCTCACTCCCATTTTTCTCTTCTATCTCTTCTTTCTCTTCGGCTTCAGCAGCGGCCACTTCTTCGCGGCGATGTGAAAGCCAATAAATGCCTCCCAACAGCAGCGACCATAGCGGGACAAAGTCGGGAATTTTTGACATTACTCGTGCGGTGTATTCCGGCATCGGCGTATCGGTGAGTTTTGCCGACGATGGATAACCGTAGTCTTCGACATTTACGCTGGCAAGAATTAGGACACACGTTCCCCCAACTTCGTGAAGGCCGTAAATACGAGGCTGGTAGTTGGATGGATTTTGCCGGATACGGTCCTGCGCTTCCCGGATGAGGTCGTTGCGCTCCCCGAACTTAGTGGCACCGGTCGGGCAAATCTCGGCGCAGGCCGTCTGCTTGCCGGCGGCCACGAGGTCTGGGCACATAATGCATTTGCGGACCCGCGGATTCAACGATTGCCATTCGTACTTGGGCTGGCTGAAGGCGCAGGCCACCATGCAATAGCGGCAGCCAATGCACTTCCAAACGTCGTATACGACCGGACCCTCTTTTGTCTTATGCATGGCGCCAACGGGACAAACCGAGGCGCAGGCGGGTTGTTCACAGTTCATGCATAAGCGGCGCATGAATTTGTCGCCCTTTTCCAGAACGACCGTGTATTTATGTGCCGATTGCACCGCCTCGGCGGCGATGTTGTCGTCGTAAGGCAGCTTGTTTTGCTGCGCGCAGCCGGCTTCACACTGTTTGCAACCGATGCAGATGGTCGCGTCATACAGCAGGGCCTTACTCATGGCAGACGCTCCCGGTGGCTCCCCAGCGGGACTTCCGTCCCAGCGCAATGATGCGGGAGGTAAAGCAACGCTGCGACGCAATAGGCTTGGGAACCGTACAGAACACTCTTAGCGGTCTGGCGGAAAGGAAATAACCGGATGCGGAGACGCAGGCCCGCAGACCGGCGTGGTTTGTTCCCCGGACGAATGCAAACGGGGGAGAAATCGTCCGGCTGGCCACGGATCGGCGGAGTCCCCGCTCCGACCGCCGAATTGAGGCGGACATTTTCATACTCTTCCTAGCTTCTTCGAGCACCGCTGCCGGCCAACTCGCGGCAGCGGCGGTGCGCAAAGAGGAAAAGCCAGCGGCTCCACCTAACAACTGGTAACCACTACTTCTTCAGGCTGCGGATGTAGGCAACGACGGCTTTCACTTGCTCAGGCGTCATGCTCTTCACTGCCGGCGGGTGCTTCGCCGAGCCGGTAACGGCCTTGGCCAGGTCGGCATCCGACTTCTTCTTGGCCTCGTCGGAAATCAGGCTCGGAGCTTTCATGGCGGGCTTGCCGGCTGCATCCGGTCCGTGACACATGGCGCATTTTGTTTTGTAGAGAGCGGCGCCGTCATCGGCGGCCCAGGACAGATTGGGAATCAGGATGAACAGGGCAACCGCGATTGTCATTACGAGTATCACCAGCTTGGTTGTCTTCATGATTTCGTTTTCTTCTCCTCTAGTGAAGTTTCCGAGCGCGATAAAACTAGCGGCCCTTGCCGCAAGGCTGCTGGCGTTGCGAAAGTGACCACCGCTACAGCTCCCAACCACTGGATGTGACGAAAAACAGCAGTTCGGGCGCTGCCCAATTGTGAGTTTCAAGGTTGAGGTCAAGGCGCGCAGTGACGCAGATCACTAACGGGTGTGACCGCGTTGCAGAGCGGACGTCAGGAGAGGTGCTGAAAAAGTCGAGTTTCGGCGCCCAGCCCCAAATGGTGTCTGATTTATCGTAGAGACGCGGCTTGCTCCGCTTCTACCTGGAGCGGTCTCATAAATCGGCTTTGGGCAGGGCGCGGCTTCAGAGGTAATGTTCGGGTAGTGGGTTAATAAGATTTATACAGGGCTTCCGCCGTTCGCCGATCCGTGGCATGATGGAGCCATGCCGAAACGCTCAGGCGCGAAACGCGACTTCATGGAGGTTGCGCGGGGCATTGTCGAGCACGCCATCGGTGAGCAGATGGACGGTACACCACTGGACGATCCAATCTCTGGCAAAAACCCACAGGCTGTAGCAAGGGGCAGACTTGGTGGTGCTAAGGGAGGAAAAGCCAGGGCCACGGCACTTGGCGCACGCCGCCGCAGCGCTATCGCTCGGAAAGCGGCGAAGAAGCGGTGGTCGCCTTCCGGTCGGTAAGCGGCAAAGGTAGAGGCAATTGTTCTTCTGATTTATCTTCCTCTACAACCGACAATACGCGCCCTGCAATGTACACCCTGCCACGTTGTCTTCCTGTCATCTCTGTCAGCATTCCCTCCGCTACTAGCCTATCAATATTCATTTGCGCTGCTGGTTGAGACACTTTCAGCACGCGCCGGGCAATTGCCACGGTAACCACAGGGTTCATAAATAAGTAGTCAGCTAATTTCAAGAGTGTTGCAGAAGCACGCGCATTTTGCAGATTTTCCCTACATCTCTGGGAAAGATCTAGCAACTTGCTCGCCCTAAAAATTGCATCTTGTGATTGCTCAGCGATGCCCCGGAGGAAAAAAATCACCCACTCTCTCCAGTTGCCGTTCTGGCTCACTTCCAGCAAGAGTCGGTAGTAGTCAGCCCTGTGGCGCTCGAAAAATGCGCTCAAGTAGAGGAGTGGCTGGGGCATCAGCTTCTCGGAGACAAGCAAGAGAACAATCAACAGTCTGCCGATTCTGCCGTTACCGTCCAAGAACGGATGAATTGCTTCAAATTGATAATGGATAATGGCCATTCTCACCAAAGGAGGAAACTGGCTAGTATCGTGGATGTACTTTTCCAATGATCCAAGAGCAGTCGTCATGTCACCAACGGGGGGAGGAACAAATGTTGCGTCTTCGATTTTGCAGCCAGGATCACCGATCCAGTTCTGGCGTTTTCTGAACTCTCCCGGCGTAAGATTCTGCCCACGCACCCCTTTCATAAGACGCTCGTGCAACTCGCGCATGAGTCTCAAACTGACAGGAATCTCGTTTAGTCGCTTGACGCCGTACCCCAAGGCTGCGACGTAGTTGGCAACCTCTCTGACATCACTACGATCATTTTTAACCGCGCCGAGCGCTTCATAGGAAAGTAGATCTGACAGTGACGCAACAGTTCCTTCGATTTTGCTTGAGAGGACCGCCTCCTTTCGACTAAACGGTTCTATGAGAAGATTAGGATTTGGCAACGTGCGAGCAGTCCCCGCAAGTTCGCTTAACTTGCGGTCAGCTTCACTGATCTCTCGTGCAAGCCCCCAATCAACTTCAAGTTTTGGGGGCAACTCATGAGGAACAAAAGCCCAGTGCCCGTCACCGTTCTTCAATATGATGCCTGCCCGATTTTTTGAGAACTCTGATGTTTGCATGTGGAAAATACGTCAACTTATGCTATCACGGGTTAATTAAAGTTTTCCACGAAAAACTTATATTAGCTATGGACGTTGATTCCTATCAAGCATATAGTTCAGTATATGAAACGGCTAACGATGGAACAGAAAACACGGGTTGTGGCGGCTTTGGTGGAAGGAAACTCCATCCGCTCGACTGTGCGGATGACGGGCGTTGCCAAGAACACGGTCATAAAGCTGGTGCTCGATCTGGCGGATGCATGTGCCGCTTACCATGACCGGAATGTTCGCAACCTCCGCGTCCGCCGTTTGCAGTGCGACGAAATTTGGCAGTTTGTTGGCTCGAAGGCTAAAAACACTCGGCCCGAAAAGAAAGCAATCGGCTGGGGCGATGTTTGGACGTGGACAGGGCTGGACGCGGACACGAGGCTCTGTGTGAGCTATCTAGTTGGAGGGCGTGACGCGGGCTGGGCGAAAGAGTTCATAGAGGATTGCGCGTCCCGAATTCGGAACCGAGTGCAGATTACAACAGATGGGCACGTAGCGTACCTAGAAGCCGTCGAGGAAGCATTTGGTGCCGACATTGACTACGCGCAACTGCTGAAAATTTACGGCGCGACAACAGAGAACCAAACCCGCTACTCCCCTGCTCGCTGTATCGGCTGCGACATGAAAGTTGTGAGCGGGAATCCCGACACCAAACATATCAGCACAAGCTACGTGGAGCGTCAGAATCTCTCCATGAGAATGAGCATTCGCCGCTTTACTCGTCTGACCAATGCGTTCTCAAAAAAGATTGCGAACCATGCGGCTGCCGTGGCGATCTGGTTCATGTACTACAATTTCGCTCGCGTACATTCCACGTTGCGCGTTACCCCGGCGATGGAAGCGGGAATCAGTAACCACATTTGGGCGATTGAAGAACTGTGCGGACTTCTGCCTCAGCCGATTTCTTCGACACGAGAGGCGGGAAAGAATCTGATTCTCAAGGCGCTAGGCGAGTAGCCTGTGGAAATCAAACTGACCCACTACCAATGTTCGTCCGTCCTTGAAGCCGGGGCGCTTCGGAGTTAGTATTCAACTTCGCGCGTATCGCGACGGTTCGAGGGCCCATGCCGCAAAATTACGTTCCCATCTTTCTCTTTCTTGCCGTCGTCGGCATCCTGATTCCCGCCACGCTGCTGGTAGCCTGGATCATCCGCACGCAGAGTCCGAACCGCGTGAAGCTGATGCCCTACGAGTGCGGCATCGATCCCTACGACAACGCGCGCGGACGCTACACCGTCCGCTTTTATATCATCGCCATATTGTTCGTGGTCTTCGATGTGGAAACGATTTTCCTGTTTCCCTGGGCGGTGAAGTTCAAGGCGCTCGGCATGTTCGGGCTGGCTGAGATGCTGGTGTTTCTCGGCATCCTGATCGTCGGATATATATGGATTTGGAAGAAGGGCGCGCTGGAATGGGTGTAGTCTCGCCGGGTCAAAAGCCGACTAGTCCGGCTGCTGGCGATGAGACTTTCACGGCCAGCCGCTGGACACGTGGGAACCGGTGGTTTCCGACGCGCCTCGTGGTCAGTCCGCTGCGCGTGAGCCGCGTGAAGAGGCGCCTGTTCGGCAGCACCGAGGAAAGCATTTCGATCTCGCAGGTCGCTTCGGTCAAAATTTTGACGGGAATATTTTGGTCGGACATTGTGATCGATTCCACGGGTGGCAGCGATCCGATCGCCAGCCACGGCCATCGCAAATCCGACGCATTGCGCATTCGCGATCTGGTGGAGGGTTTTCAGGCGGCGCGGCGCTAGCGGCAATCGGCGTTGGGCAATGCGATTGCGGATGCCGTGATGGGTAGCGGGCCAATTTTGCGTTGCCGGACCGCGGGCTTCGGGCAAACGGATTGCCCAACGGCTCGCAGCCGGCAGCTCACAGCTTGATTCAATTGGCGACGCAGAACCAGCCATTGCCTTGTGACGACGGTCATTGACGCTGACCGCAGCCAACTGTTAGAAGTAAAATTTTGCCGGCGCTTGCGCGGATTTTGTAACGACTGGTTTGTACATAACGATAGACGATAGACCCTAGAATGGCCGAGGACGTCAAAACGCCCGCTCCACCACCGCCGCCGGAAGGCGAGAAGAAGCCGACGGCGGAAAAACCCGCAGCAGCGGCCCCGTCCGCGCCTGCGAAACCCACCGTTCCCGCCGCGAAGCCTGTTGCGCCCGCCGCGAAGCCTGCGGCTCCGGCCAAGCCCGCTGGGCCCGTCCCGATGCCGTGGACCTCGCCGCTGGTGGAAAAATACCGGAGCCAGTACGGCTCGGGCCTCGACGCTCAGACTTATCTTGGGCAGAACTACCTCAACGTCGACCGTTCGCTGGTCCCCGACATTCTGCGCCTGCTGCGCGATGAAGAGCAGTTCGACTACTGCGTGGATATCACCGCGGCGCATTATCCGAAGCGCGAAAAGCAATTCGATGTCATCTGGATTCTCTATTCTTTTCCGCGCAACGAGCGCGTGCGCGTGAAGACGCAGATTGCCGACGGCGCAACGATCCCGTCCAGCGTCTCGATTTGGCCGACGGCGAATTGGCTGGAGCGCGAAGTTTTCGACATGTTCGGCATCAAGTTCGACGGCCATCCCGATCTGAAGCGCATTCTGCTGCCCGACGGCTGGAAAGGCTTCCCGCTGCGCAAGGATTACGGCATCCTGCAGCAAGACAACGAGTGGGTGCGGAGCAACCTGGGAATCGAGAGCGGACAATGAGCGACCACGCGAATAAGAACAAGAACGACCTCAGGTCCGCTCGCTTTCCAACCTCGATCTGGAAGCTCCCGAAAAGACCTATCTCGATTCGAACGAACTCATAATTAATATGGGGCCGCAGCATCCGGCCACGCACGGCGTGTTGCGCGTCATCCTGAAGCTCGACGGCGAAAAAGTTCTGGGCACCGAGTGCGTCATCGGATACCTGCATCGCGGCGTGGAAAAAATCGCCGAGAACCGCACCTACACGATGTTCGTTCCCTACGTCGATCGTATGGATTACTGCGCCGCCGTATCGAATGGGCTGGGGTACTGCGAGGCGGTCGAAAAGCTGCTGAACGTGGAAGCGCCGCCGCGCGCGAAATATATTCGCGTGATCCTGACCGAACTGCAACGCATCGCCAGCCACCAGATTTGGCTGGGCACGCACGCGCTCGATATCGGAGCGATGACGCCGCTCTTCTATACCTTCCGCGACCGGGAAGAGGTCCTGAAGATTTTCGAAAAATATTGCGGCGCGCGCCTGACCACGCATGCTTTTCGCATCGGCGGCTGCCAGTATGAGACGTATGCCGGCTTCGAAAAGGACGTAAAGAATTTCCTGACTTTTTTCGCGCCGAAGATCGACGAATACGAAACGCTGCTGACCACCAACCGCATCTGGCTGGAGCGCACAAAGAATGTGGGCGTGATCTCGGGCGCCGATTGCATTGCGCTCGGCGTGACCGGGCCGTTGCTGCGCGCCAGCGGCGTGAAGTGGGACCTGCGCAAAGCCCAGCCCTACGCGGCCTACTCCGAATTCGATTTCGAAATTCCGACCGGAGAAAACGGCGACACCTACGACCGGTACATGGTCCGCATGAAAGAAATGCGGCAGTCGATGCGCATCGTCGAACAAGCGGTCAACGGCATTCCCGAAGGCCCGATCATGGGCAAAGTTCCCAAGGTGATCAAGCCGCCGGTGGGCGAAATCTATCATTCGATCGAAGCGCCGAAAGGCGAGCTGGGATACTTCATCGTCAGCGACGGTTCGACGCAACCCTACCGCGTGCGCGTGCGTCCGCCATCGTTCGTCAATTTGCAGGCGCTCGACCTCATGGTGCGCGGCGTGCTTGTCGCCGACGTGGTCGCCGTCATCGGCACGATTGACATTGTGCTCGGCGAGGTGGACCGCTGATGCCTAATTTCATCATGTCGTATCTCGACAGCAGGGCGGCATTGACGCCCGGCTCCGCGGGCAGCCAGTTCTGGGCGCTGATTTACGTGCTCATTATTTTTGCCGGAGTGGCGGTGGCCGTGATTTGCATGAACTGGATCGAACGCAAGGCGCTGGCGCACTTTCAGGTCCGCCTTGGCCCCATGCGCGTGGGCCCGCACGGATTGCTGCAGCCCATCGCCGATGCGCTCAAGCTGATGCTGAAAGAAGACATCATCCCCGCCGAAGCCGACCAATTCGTTTTCTGGATCGCCCCGCTGATCGGGCTGCTCGCGGCGTTCACGGTTTATACGGTCATTCCGTTCGGCCCTACGCAGGCGGTGAGCGACATGAACATCGGCATCTTATTCATGCTCGGTGTTTCGTCGCTTGGCGTGCTCGGCATCGTGGTCGCGGGATGGGCGTCGAACTCGCACTATCCGCTGATTGGCGCGCTGCGCTCGAGCGCGCAGATGGTGTCGTATGAAGTCGCCATGGGACTGGCTGTCATCTCGGCGATCCTGATGACCAGCCTGAACGCGGGCGGCACGGGAACGTTGAGCATGATCGGGATCGTGCAGGCGCAGCAGCAGCAGGGCGTTTGGTTCCTCTTCAAATTTTTTCCGCTCGGCTTCATCGCGTTTGCGATTTTCGCCATTGCCATGGTCGCCGAAGTCAATCGCGCGCCGTTTGACCTGGCCGAGGCGGAATCGGAACTGACCGCCGGATTCCACACCGAATACAGCGGGCTGCGCTGGTCGCTCTTCATGCTCGCCGAATATGCGGCCATGATCGCCGTTTCTTCGATTGCCGTTACGCTCTGGCTGGGCGGATGGATGCATCCGTTTCCGAACCTGCTGCAAGCGCCGGCGTGGGAGTTTATTTTCTCGCTCTTTCCCGGCCTCACGTTCGCAGGCCTCGCGGCGATTGCCTTTATCGGCGCCGCGCGCATGCCGGCGCATTCGTTCTTCAAGATTCAGCGCATCGGGCTGGCGGTATTCGCGGCGCTGCTTGGCTTCATAGCGCTGCTGCTGCTCTTGATCGCGGTCGCGGGCCGTTCCGCCGACATGAGCGTCGCATCCAGGTTCCGCGACGGCATCGACCACGTATATTGGTTTGTGCTGAAAGTCGCCGTCTTTATGTATCTGTTCATCTGGTATCGCGCGACCTGGCCGCGTTACCGCTTCGACCAGTTGATGAAGATCGGATGGAAAGTAATGCTGCCGATTTCGCTCGGCGTGCTGGTCGTCACCGCCATCGTGGGGGTGATCGTTAAATGAATCCCGGAATGCAAACGGCTTTGAACTCGGCTGTTACCACAGCGGCAAATGCAGGGATGGCGCCGGTCGCGACGCCTTGGTTCTTCTATTCACTGGCGGCGCTGGCCATCCTTAGCGGAGTGCTTGTCATCACGCGCCGGAACGCCGTGCATTCCGCGCTCGCGCTGATCGTGACGCTGCTCTCGGTGGCGGGCCTGTACTTGATGTTGTATGCCCCGTTCGTCGCTGGCGTGCAGATCATCGTCTACGCGGGCGGAATCATGGTGCTGTTTTTGTTCGTGATCATGCTGGTGAATATCGACCGCTCATCCAAAGACCGGCGCTTCAACCGCATCTGGCCGGTAGGATGGGCGGCGGCGTGCGCGTTGCTGGCGTTGTTCGTGTCGGCGATTGTGAAGGGCAAGTCGGTGTTGAACTATCCCATGACAGAAAGCCCGCGATGGCCGGATCCGATGCGCCTGCCCGAATCGGCCAACACGCAGCAGATCGCCAATATGCTGTACGGAGAAGCCGGCAGGATGGGTCAATATACGTTCGCCTTCGAGATCGCCTCGCTGTTGTTGCTGGTGGCGATCTTGGGAGCGGTAATTATGACGAAGAAGAAAATCTAGAACCGGCTGCTGGCTCGTTAGTCGTTCGCAAGACTAGCAGCTACGAAGCCAGCAGCAAGAAGACTACGACTTATGGCTGAAATCACCACGCTCCACTATCTCGTCGTGGCGGCTGCACTGTTTGTGCTGGGCGTGATCGGTGTGCTCACGCGCCGCAACGTTGTGATTGTGCTGATGTCGATTGAGATGATTCTGAACGCGGTGAACCTGAATCTGGTGGCGTTTTCGCGCATGTGGGGAAACCTGCACGGGCAGTTGTTCGCCATCTTTATCGTGGTAGACGCCGCCGCCGAAGCCGCTGTCGGCCTCGGCATTTTGATCGCCTTCTTTAGGAATAAGGAGACGGTCAATGTGGATGAGATTGATTTGTTGAAATGGTGAGAAAACCGCTCTTAGCTATTAGCTCTTGGCTTTTGGCTAGGAGCTTCAAGCTAAGAGCTAATGAGCTAAGACAGACTAACATGCTATTTCTAAACCACATCTGGCTGATACCGCTCTTCCCGGCCTTCGGGGCGGCGATGATGTTTTTTTTCGGGCGGCGGCTGCAAAAGGCAACGGTCAACGCGGTCTGCGTGGGCGCGGTCGTCGTTGCGTTCGTATTCGCCTGCTTTACGGTCGTCGAGTACACGCACTTCGCGCATGGCACCGGGCATCCCTTCGAGAAAATTATTTATACGTGGCTCGGCAGTGGCGACAGCCATTTGAACTTCGTTAAGCGCGACGGCACCACTGCCTCCTTCAATGCCGACGCCGGATTTCTGCTCGATCCGCTCTCTTCCATCTGGCTGCTTTTCGTGACCGGCGTGGGCATGTTGATCCACATTTACTCCGTCGGTTACATGGCGCACGAAGGCGGATATTACCGCTTCTTCGGATACATGAACCTGTTCATGTTTTCCATGCTTACGCTCATCCTGGCGAATAACTACATGCTGTTGTTTGTGGGATGGGAAGGCGTGGGCTTGTGCTCGTATCTGCTGATTGGGTTTCTATTTTCATCGCGCCTCCGCTTCGACCGCGGCCAACAAAGCGTTCATCGTGAACCGCATCGGCGACGCCGGATTCATCCTCGGCGCGCTCACGCTGGCCTGGTATCTGGGATCGTTCCGCTTCACCGACATCAACACGCTCGTGCGCAGCGGACATTTCGCGATAGGCGATCCCGTGCTGACCATCGCCGCGCTGCTGCTGTTTGTCGGAGCATGCGGTAAGTCGGCGCAGCTTCCTCTTTATGTCTGGCTGCCCGATGCGATGGAAGGCCCCACTCCGGTTTCCGCGCTGATCCACGCCGCGACCATGGTGACGGCGGGCGTGTATATGGTGGCGCGCTCGAATGCCGTGTTCATGCTGGCGCCGACGGCGATGAAGACCGTGGCCATCGTGGGCGCGCTCACTGCCGTGTTTGCCGCGTCCATCGGGCTGGTGCAGAACGACATCAAGCGCGTGCTCGCTTACTCCACCGTCTCGCAACTGGGATATATGTTCCTCGCGCTCGGCGTCGGAGCTTTTGCCGCGGGCGTTTTCCATGTGTTCACGCATGCGTTCTTCAAGGCGCTGCTCTTCCTCGGCGCCGGGTCGGTGATCCACGCCATGAGCGGCGAGCAGGACATGCGCAACATGGGCGACCTGCGCGGGCGCATTCCGGCCACTTATAAGACGATGTTAGTCGCGACGCTGGCCATCGCGGGCATTCCGCCGCTGGCAGGCTTCTTTCTCGAAAGACGAAATCCTCTGGCAGGCGTACCGTTCCGCCGATGGCGGATTTCCGTATCTTTGGCTGATCGGATTTGGCACGGCGCTGATGACGGCGTTCTATATGGCGCGGCTCATCTTCCTGACGTTTTATGGGAAGCCGCGGATGGGCCATGAAGTCGAGCACCACATTCATGAATCGCCCAAGTCGATGACCGGCCCGCTGGTGGTGTTGGCCATCTGCTCGGTCTGCGCTGGCTGGCTGGGCGTTCCCGCGAGTTTGGGCGGGACGAACGCTTTCGGAAAATTCCTGGAGCCGGTATTCGCGCATAATGATGCCGTTGCCGCTTCCGTTCCGCCGCGCCGGTCGAGCCGCAGGAGCCGGCTGGCGAGGAACATCGCGGCCTGGAATGGTCGCTGATGATACTCTCCGTTGGAGCTGCGGTTGTCGGTGGAGGATGGGCCTATCGCCACTACGCGAACGCCGGCAAGGATTATCCGGAGCCCATCGCCGTCAAGGCTCCGCCACTTTACACGCTTCTATATAACAAGTGGTTTGTCGACGAGGCCTACGATTACGCTTTCACCGGACGCCGCAAGCTGGGCAATATCCGGCTCGGCGCGATGGGCGCGGGCGAAGCGTCGTCGTGGTTCGACGCCAAGATCATCGACGGAGCCGTCAACGACGTTGGCTGGGTAACGCGCGCGGTTGCCACGCTTTCGACTTGGTGGGATAAGTGGATCATCGACGGCGTGGGAGTGAACGGTCCGGCTATTCTTGCGCGAATGCTTTCTTATCCGGCGCGCCTCTTCGAATGGGGATTGGTGCAGTGGTACGCGCTGGTTATGGTTGCGGGATTATTGGGATTTGGCGTGTATTACGTGTGGAAGTGAACGGCTTCGAGCTACTGAGCTACTGGCTTCTAGCAAGCTAGGTCACCCGGGAGCGTGGCGCCAAAGCAGATTGCTCGAAGCTAGTAGCCAGAAACTAGAAGCTGAACTTTTATGCAGAATCACATACTTTCGATCATTCTCTTCACGCCGCTGGTGGGCGCGTTTGTTCTCTTGTTCGTTCCCAAGGAGAACAAGGACGCGGTCCGCTGGATTGCGAACATATTCGCGCTCGGCGGCTTCCTGATCTCGCTGCCGCTGGTGCCGATGTTCTGGGCGCTGCGCTTCGATGCCACGCAACAGTTCAAGTTCCTCGAAGGCTCGGCGAACAACTGGATCCCCTCGATTGGCGCGGGTTACAACCTCGGCATTGACGGCATCTCGTTTCTGCTGATCATGCTGACCACGCTGCTTGGCTGGATCTCGATCCTGTCTTCGTGGACCGCTATCGAAGTCCGCGTGAAGGAATATTACGTTTGGTTCCTGGTGTTACAGACGGGAATGCTCGGCGTCTTCATGGCGCTTGATTTCTTCCTCTTCTTTGTTTTCTGGGAAGCGATGCTGGTGCCGATGTATCTGCTGATCGGCATCTGGGGCGGCCCGCGCAAGCTTTACGCCGCCATAAAGTTCTTTCTGTACACGTTGCTTGGCTCCGTGCTGATGCTGCTTGGCATCCTGTTCCTCTACTTCCACCACCATACAGTTACTAATGTTTTCACGTTCAGTATTCCCGAGCTTTATAAGACGGCGCCGCTGATTCCGTTCGGCACCGCTATCTGGCTGTTCGTCGCTTTCTTCATAGGATTCGCCATCAAGGTCCCGATGTTTCCGTTCCACACCTGGCTGCCGGATGCGCACGTGGAAGCGCCGACGGCCGGCTCCGTCATTCTGGCGGGCGTTTTACTGAAGATGGGAACGTACGGATTCGTCCGCTTCTCGCTGCCCTTCTTTCCCGCGGTCGTGTCGCATCCGCGAGTGCAGAGCTGGGTGATCGGGTTGTCGCTCGTCGGCATCATTTATGGCGCGCTGGTTTCGCTGATGCAGAAGGACATGAAAAAGCTGGTGGCGTACTCGTCCGTCAGCCACCTGGGCTTCTGCACGCTGGGAATTTTCGCGCTGAATTCGATGGGCTTGACCGGCTCGGTGCTGCAGCAGATCAATCATGGCATCTCGACCGGCGCGCTCTTCTTGATCGTCGGCATTTTGTATGAACGTCGGCACACGCGCGAGATCGCCGAGTATGGCGGCATTTCGAACGTGATGCCCATCTACGCGACCATCACGATGATCATGTTTCTGTCGTCGATGGGATTGCCGCTGCTGAATGGATTTGTCGGCGAGTTCACGATCCTGCAGGGAGCATTCACGGCGAACTGGAGGTGGGCGGCGTGGGCGGTACCGGGCATGGTTCTGGCGGCGGCTTATCTGCTCTGGCTCTATCAGCGCGTCTTCTTCGGGACGGTAACGAATCCGAAGAACGAAAAGCTGCACGATCTTACGCCGCGCGAAATTCTTACGTTTGTGCCGCTGATCATAATGGCGTTGTGGATCGGGCTTTATCCCAAGCCGTTTTTCCAGATCCTCGAACAGCCGGTCAATCGGCTTGTGCAGACAATTCATGGCAATTCCTATTACAACGTAAACGCGCCGGTGAATGCGCAGGTTGCGCCCGCGGCGGTTCCACAGGCGCCTGTTGCCGTTAGAACGGCCGTCGTCGAACCGAAAGCCGTGGGAACGAAAGCGAGCGACTAAGTGCGAGGCCTTTCACCAACTGAATACCGGCTGATGTTGCCGATGGTGGAACTTACCATCTTTGCGCTCGGCATTCTGCTGATCGACCTGATGGTGCCGCGGGGATGGAAATGGATCAACGCCGTGGGCGCTTTTGTCGGCGTGGTGTTTGCGGCTTTGTGCGTTTGGCAGATCCAATCGAAGCTGCCGGCTGGCGCGGTTGGGTTCTATAACTCGCTGTTAGTCGACCGCTTCGCCATCTATTTCTGGTATTTGTTTCTGGCGGCGGCGGCCATCGCCATCGTAGGGTCGGTGCACTATCTCGACGTGGAAGACGAGCATCACGGCGAATATTATTCGCTGCTATTGCTTTCGGTTGTGGGCATGATGTGCATGGCGGCGGGAATCGACATCGTGCTGCTCTTCATAGGGCTCGAGCTGATGGCGATTTCCACTTACGTGCTGGTTGGTTTTTTGCGGCGCGACCGGCGCTCGAACGAAGCGGCGCTGAAGTATCTGCTGCTGGGGGCGTTTTCGTCGGGCATATTTGCCTACGGCCTCTCGTTGTTCTACGGAATTTCCGGCAGCACCAATCTGGCGGTCATTGCGCGCGCGGTGTCGGCGCTGAGTCCGCATAATCCGGTCGTGGTCATCGCGCTGCTTACGACCATGGTCGGATTGCTGTTCAAGATCGCCGCCGTCCCCTTTCATCAGTGGGCGCCGGACGCTTACGAAGGCGCGCCCACCAGCATTACCGGCTTCATGTCGGTCGCGGTGAAAGCGGCGGCATGGGCGCTGCTGCTGCGCATACTGGTGTTTGGGTTGTGGCCGCTGCGCTCGCTTTACACTCCGGTGATTGTGATCGTCTCGATTGCCACCATGACCGGCGCGAACTTCGCCGCGCTCACGCAGACGAACACGAAGCGGCTGCTGGCTTACTCCTCGATTGCGCATGTTGGTTACATGCTGCTGGCGTTCGTCGCCATGGGAACTTCGCAGCCCGGCAGCCCCGCGTTTCTCGACGGCTTCAAGGGAATCCTGATCTACTTACTCGTTTATACATTCATGAATCTCGGTGCGTTCGCGGTGATTACTTCGCTGCGGCACCGCAAGGTGATTGGCGACGAGCTCGACGACATGGCCGGGCTCTACCAGCGCGCTCCGGTGGAAGCCGCGCTGATGCTGCTGTTCCTGCTTTCGCTCGCCGGCATTCCGCCCGCCGCCGGGTTTCTGGGCAAGTACTATATCTTCCTCAGCCTGATTGAAAGCCAACATTACTTACTGGCGTCGCTCGGCGTGCTCTACTCGCTCTTCGGACTTTATTACTACCTGAAGATTGCGAACTCGATGCTGATGCGCGCGCCAATGGAAACCGAACGGCTGCCCCTCAGCCTCGGAATGCGTTGCACGCTGGGCGTGACCGCGCTGGCGACCATCGTGATCGGAGTTTATCCGGAGCCATTCATCCGCGGCGTCAACTGGTCGCTGGGGATCGTGCAGTCTCCGCATGTGGCGGCGATGCTGAAGTGAGGTTGTCGAGCCACGAGTTGCTGGAGCTTCGAGCAAACTAAGGACGGCTCTCGGTTTGGCGGATTTTGATTTTCTGCGGCTTTGTATTCTTTTCCCGGTCCTGTGCAAGTCGACTCGGTTGTTCTATCGAATCCCGTCGCACATGGCTGATTTACAAGCCCTGTCATGCCTGAGCCTGCCACGTCTTCACGGAGAAGAAAGATCCTCTCGTCTCGCTGGCTCGTTATTCCGAGATTGGGTTCATTATTCCGGCGGCGATTTTGTTGGGCTACTTTTTGGGGAAGCTGGGCGATTACTGGCTGCATACCCGGTGGCTCTATCTGGTGGGACTGTTGTTTGGCGCGGTGGTGGGATTTTGGCAGATGATCCGCATGGCCTTGGGCACTTTCAAAAAAAATGAATGACGACAAGGATTTCGACGGAGCGGCTGATCGTCCTGCGGCGGGGAATCTCGACGGCCGCACGATCGATAATCGTTCAGTCGAAGATCGTTCCATCTATGAGCGCATCGTTCCTCGCTTGCTGCGCAATATGGCGGTGGCGGGCGTTCTGCTGATTGGGCCGGCGTTCTGGTTTTATCGCTGGGCGGGAGCGATTGGGTTTGCCTTTGGCGCGGCGGTTTCTTATGCTAATTTTCGCTCGCTGACGCGCGGTATCGAGGGATTGGCCGACCGCATCGTCAACCGCAACAGCCGGGAAAAAGGCGGCCGGATCGTCCTGCGCTTTGTGGTGCGCTACGGGTTGGTTGGGGTCGCCGCCTATGCTATATTCAAGACTTCCACGCTGGCTTTTCGGGGATTTTTGTGGGGTCTGTGCGTGCCGGTGGCGGCCCTGATGGCGGAGGCGGCGTGGGAAGGTTACACGGCCTTTCGGCGGGCGGAGTGAGCTTCTACACTGGTGGGCGACAAAGAGGCGGGTGAGAACTGGGTCGTCCCTCCGGGACTTCCGTCGTTTTTCCACTTTTCCCAGCGCTGAAGCGCTGGGCTAAACTGGGTTGCCCCTCCGGGGCTGGTTAAGTACCGAAGTCTGAAAATCTCGAAGTCTGCGAATGGAACAACTGGCTTTTACCGCACTTCTGAATAAATTGTTTGGCGCGCCGGTGCTGGCGCTGCTGCAGGCGCTGCACATTCATCCTCAGAATCCGGCGGCTCCAATCACGAACCCCTTTGCGATGGAGTTGCTGGTCGTCCTGCTGCTGACCATATTTTTTATCGCTGTGCGCTCGCGGCTTTCGGTGGAGCGTCCGGGCGGCTTGCAGCACACGATGGAAGCCATCTACGGATTCTTCAATAATCTGGCCAGCGATACGATTTCGAATCATCCGGAGAAATACGTCCCCTATCTGACCGCGCTGGGGCTGTTCATCCTTTGCTGCAATCTGATCGGGCTGGTGCCGGGATTGGAATCGCCAACCGCGGTGCCGCTTGTACCGCTGGGATGCGCGCTGCTGACCTGGTTTTTTTACCACTTTCAGGGCGTGCGAACGAATGGGCCGGTCGGTTATTTGAAACACTTCATCGGGCCGCAGGACAAAGACATTCCGCTGGTGTTGCGGATATTTCTGCCGATATTGATGTTTCCTATCGAAATATTCAGCCATCTAGCCCGTGTAATGTCGTTGACCGTCCGTCTGTTTGCCAACATGTTTGCTGGAGAGATGGTCACGTTGGTGTGCTTTTCGCTCATACCGCTCGGTGCCCCGCTCGTGTTCGAGGTGTTCCACGTTTTCTTTGCGGTGATTCAGACATATATCTTCGTGCTGCTGGCCAGTGTCTATCTGGGCGAGGCGACGGCGCACGAGCATTAGAAGCAGTACCCAGTATCCAGTAGCCAGTACCCAGTTAGCGGTTTTTCTGGGTACTGGGTACTGAGTACTGGCAACCGCCTTTCAGCGTGAGGGCGCTGGCTTACTCAAGCACGGCGTCAACCACCCACTGGGGGCAATTCATTAAGGAGAAAAAAATGCGGAAAATCGTGATGTTGTTGTTCGTGATGACGATGTTCTTGGTGCTGGCGGCGCCGGCATTCGCGCAGGGCGGCGAAAGCGCAGCTTCGACAACCAACTGGGTCGCCCTGACCGCGGGATTCGCCATAGCGCTGGCGGCGGGGCTGGCGGCGCAGGGCCAGGGCAAAGTGGCGTCGGCGGCGTGCGAAGCGCTGGGGCGCAATCCGGCGGCGCGCGCTGGAATCCAGATCGCCATGCTTCTGGGGCTCGCCTTCATCGAGTCGTTGGTGCTCTTCACGTTCGTAATGATCTGGCTGAAAGTGAAGTGAACGACACAGCAATTGGATGCCGCAGACACGCGGTTTCGGGGAAAAGGCCTCCGCTGGCGCGGGGGCTTTTTTATAACGTGAGCGCACGCCACGACTTTTTGAGAGCGCATGAAAACTGGGTCGTCCCTCCGGGACTTTGCGGTTTTTTCGGAACCTACCCCGCGCTGAAGCGCGAGGCTAAGCTCGTTCGCCCCTACGGGGCTGGATTCCTGAGCGAGCGAAAACACCCGCACATCCCGAGAACTGAGAACTGAGAGCTGAGAGCTGAGAGCTGAGAGCTGAGAGCTGAGAACTGATTGCTGATGGCTGTCCCTACTTCTTTCGTTCCCCGTCTCAGTTGCCGACGCGATTGTCGGGGAGTTTTTGCAGGGCTTCGGCGAGGACGCGGCGCAGGCGATAGCGGCTGTCGAGGTTCATGCCGACGAACTCGAAGCCGACTTCATTGGCGCGGGCGCAGCGGAGCAGAACTTCGCCGCGGATCTTCTTCACGCCCAGAGAAATTTCCACGTGGGCTTCGTAGCCGACGCGGAGATTGTCGCTGCGTGTGCCCATGCCGCCGCCCAGACTCATCTCCCGCACAACGATTTTCGACTTTCCCCAGGAACTGGAAAGCGTGGCGGAAAGAGTGCGCGGCAAGACGATGCGTTGGTAACGGCGCTGGCGGATCCAGGGACATCCGGGACCGGGGTCGAGCGGAGCGATGGCGAGTTCGTCGGCTTCAAGGCCGCTCGCGGTGAGGGCCTGAGTACTGTAGCGAGGAGCGACCTTGGCGAGCGACTGAATGGCGGCGATGCGCAATTCGCGGTGCTGGCTGAAGCCGAAAAGCTTCCTGTCTTCGGCGAGGTTGCGCAGAACGGGGATGGCCTCGATCTCGCGCAAACGGCCGAGGCATTCGACGGCCTTCAGTTGCACGAGCGCAGGGCGGGGTTGCGCTTCGCCGGCGGTGGCAAGCGCGATCAGGCTGGCGCTGGCGGTACGGCCCTGGCTCATGCCGATCTCGTCGATGGCCCCGGGCAGGATGAAGGGGTCGAGCATTTCGAGCAATTCGAGCAGGGTGCGTCCGCGGTCGAGGGCGGCACCATATGCGATCTGGCGCACGACGATGTCCTGATAAAAGCGGTCGAACTCGCGCATGCGGGAGGGCAGCAACTCGAGCAGCGTGCTCACGGCAAGCCGACTTAACAGGCCGACGGTGGAGGCAGCCTGGCGGGGCTGGCCGGTGCGCAGAATGCCGCGCAAATGGTAGATGCCGGGTTGTCCGAGTTCGCCGGCGAAAGCGATAATGCGATCGCATTCGGCGCGCTTCTGCGCGCGAAAGAAACGGGCGGCCAGGTGCTCGACGGAGTTTCCGGGAAGCTGCTGCAGAACGTCGATCAGATCTTCGGGCACACGATCGGCATTGATGGCTTCTTCGATCATCTCGGGCAGCCGATTTTCGATGCCGACGCGGGAGCGTAGGTCTTGCGCCAGCTCCGTCTGTTTCGCGGCCACTCTCTCGATCGAGCCGCAGAGTTCGGTGACGGCTTTGTACTTTCTGCGGGCACAGGCCTCCTGTCCGAAGCGCGCGAAGGTGGCGGCCAGCAGGCCCTGGATCTCGGTATCGCTTTCCTTGGCCAATCTCTCGCCGATAATGGCGAGGGCGTTGGGCATGACTTCGTCGGGCGCGGTGGCGTAAAGGTCGGCGAGCTGGGCCAGTCCGATGGCGGTCTTGCGGCGGGGCTCGGCATCCGGAGCGTCGAGACCACTGCAGTAGTTGGAGAGGATATTAGCGGCGAGATCGTTGTCGTCGCGCGCAAAAAGAACTTCGACAAACTGGCGCACGTTGCGGGGCGGCACGCAGGCGGCTTCGCTGGAGAGCAAAACGCTTTTTTTGCCGGCTTCGGGAATCTCGGCCCAGAACATGCGGTCGAGAATGTCGGCGTGCGATTCCACCAGGATGCCGGCCTTCGCCATTTTGTCTTCCTGGACGCGCAGGATCTGGCGGAGGGATTCCATCTGCCGGCTCATGTTTTCCATCATGTTGTGGACGGCGTCGATCTTGACGTTGCCGCGCCGATAGCGCTCAAGGGCGAACTTGATGGCCATGCTTTCGGCGGCCTTCATCAGCAGCGGCGTGTCATTGCCGTCGCTCCCGTTGTTCGCGGAAGCCTGCCTGGCCAGGCTTTCGAGCAATTGCGCGAGATTGACCTTGGCGCCTTCGGGAGCATTGCACAGTTCGGCCTGGAGATTTTCCGGGGAAGCGTTGGGGTCCTGCATGGTCTGGCCAAAATGGGTGAGCAGACGAATGGTCTGGATGACTTCCTCTTCCTGCAAGGGGACAACGCCACCGGCCCATGTTCCCGACGATGTTCCGGCTGACGGCCCCGACGGCGATCCTGACGGCGCTATGGTGGGAACGCTGCCCAGGGGCGCGCCGGGACCGCCGGGACCGCCGCTTCTTGCTCCCTCAGCGGCGGCGATCAACTGTAGCAGCTTTTGCGGGTCGTTGAGCCAGTCTTTGAACTCGGGACCGAGCGCCTGGGCGGCGAGCTGCGCGGCCATGGAAAATTCGCCAGTTGAGGGATCGGCGGCGACGAACTTGACTTCATTGATGCGGATGGAGGAATCCTTGCCTCCGCCCAGGCTTTCCTTGACCTGCTTGGCGAAGTCTTGCGCCTTGGAGCCGCCCATGGCAAAGGCGCGCACCAGGCTGGTGAAGTCGTCGAGCGTAACTTGATTGGAGAAGTGGATGCTGGTGAGCCCGGCCGCGTTCAGCAATTGCGCGAAGCTGCGCTCGGCCTGTCCCACTTCCAGCGGAATCCCATCGAGAAGAAGTTTGTTGTCGGAAACGCCAAGCAAAAAACCACCGTCGCCGCTTTTGGGCAGCGCCTGCTGAAGCTCGCTCCATGCGGTCTTGAACTGGGTCTCCGTGCGCTTGTGGGTCATTCCATACAGCCGCGTGTACTTGATCAGGATATTGAGGCTGTGCAGAAAAGAGCCCGCCGATGCGCTGCGACTGGCGTCGGTTTGGGCAACGTTGGCGGCAACAGGCCCGTTGCGGCCGGCATCGGTTTTGGCGGCGTTGGCGGCAACAGGCTCGTTGCGACTGGCATCAATTTTGGCGGCGTTAGCGACAACAGGCCCGCTGCGGCCGGCATCGGTTGTGGCGGCGTTAGAGATAACAGCCTCCTCTTACTAAATGGAGTGTTGGCCATAAGACTATGCGGGGAAGTCACCTAATGCACGATTACGGAGGTAATCGGACCGAACGAGAGGAACCGTCGCTGAAGCACTGAGGGACAGGCCCTTTGGGCTGCCAACGCGCTACACTGGATGCCGGTACCTAGTTGCCAGGCGTGAGGTTTTGGCACGATGGCGGGCCGTTTCTCGAAGAAATGCGGCGGCCGGGAAACGCAGCGGGCAGGCAGAACGCATCTTAATGGGTGACTCTCGAATGAAGCGAATGCCGAACCAGCTCGCGAGCTGCGAGCTGCGAGCCGCGAGCCGCGAACTACGAGCTACGAGCTACAAGCCAACGCCGATATTGCTTGCTCGAAGCTCGAAGCTCGAAGCTCGTAGCTTGCTTGATGGCGTGCGCCTTCATCCTCTGCGCCGCTCCGTTGCCGGCCGAGGAACCGGATACCACGATCAAGGTGGACGTGAAGCTGGTCAACGTGTTTGTCACCGTGACGGACGCGCGCGGCGCCCCGGTGGTGAACCTGCAAAAAGAAAATTTTTTGCTCAGGGAAGACGGCAAAGAGCAGAAGATCGCGGTCTTCGCCAAGGAGTCGGCGCTGCCTCTCTCCATTGTGCTGGCCGTGGATACCAGCCTGAGCACACGAAAAGATCTGTCCCTGGAGCTGGCTTCGGCGCGCAAGTTCGCGCACGCCATTGTGCGGCCGCAAGACGGGCTCTCGGTATACAAGTTCAGCGAGACGGTGAGTCAGGTCGTGCCCTTCACCTCCGACTTGAAAAAGATCGACGCCGGAATCGACAAGGCGCGCAACGGCGCGGCGACGGCGCTCTACGACGCCATCTTTGTCGGATCGCAGGCGCTCGGGCGGCGGCAGGGAAGAAAGGTGATCGTGGTCATCACCGACGGCGGAGACACGGCCAGCCAGGTGGACTACAAAGCGGCGCTGCGCGCGGCCCAGGAGGCCGAGGCGATCGTCTATAGCGTCATCATCGTGCCCATCGAAGCCAGCGCCGGACGCGACACCGGCGGCGAGCATGCCCTGATTCAAATCTCCGCCGACACGGGCGGCAAGTATTACTACGCCACCTCGCTCGGGCAACTGGACGACGCCTTCCAGAAGATCAGCGACGAACTGCGGACGCAATATCTGCTCGCCTACTATCCCTCCGAGCGCTATTCGAATTCCGATTTCCGCCAACTAAAAGTTGACCTTACGAACCCGCCCGCCGGAGGCCCGTTTCAGTCGCACTACCGCGCGGGATACTACACGCGCAAGGGGACGTTCTAAGAACCTGCCTAAGAACCTGTCCACAAACTGAGGAAGTGGAACCATAAAAGTTATGGGAAGGAAAGCGGTTCTGGGCTAACGTCACGGCATGTATCCTAGTGATTTGACGGATGCGCAATGGGTCCTTCTGGAACCGTTGCTGCGGGCGGCGGCACGGCAGCGTCATGCGGGAGGACGCCCGCGCAAATATCGGTTGCGGCGGGTGGTCAACGCGCTACTGTACGTGGTCAAGACGGGCTGTCAGTGGCGGCAGTTGCCCGCTAACTTTCCGCCGTGGAAAGCCGTGCACGAGCAGTTCCGGCGCTGGCGGGACGACGGCGTCTGGGAACAGGTGGGCCAAACCCTGCGCCGGACGGGCCGGTTGGCGCAAGGCCGGAAGGTCGAGCCCACCCTGGCGGTGTTGGATTCGCAGTCCGCGAAGACGGCGCTAAAAGGGGGGCGCGGGGTTACGACGCGGGCAAGAAGATCAAGGGGCGCAAGCGCCACGTCGCGGTCGACACGCAAGGCAATCTGCTGACGGTGGTGGTGCATGCGGCCAGCCTACAGGATCGGGTGGCGGCGCGGGCGGTGCTGTTGCGGCTGTTTCGCCAGGTGCGCACGATCCAGGCCGTGATTGCCGACGGCGGCTACACGGGCAAGTTGATCGAGTGGACAAAACAAATGTTTGGCTGGCGCATGGAGATCGTAAAACGGAACGAACTGCACCGCTTCGTGGTGCTGCCCAAGCGGTGGGTGGTGGAGAGAACGTTCGCCTGGCTGAACTGGTCGCGCCGCCTCGCGAAAGACTACGAACTGCACCCCACTTCGGCGGAAACCATGGTCCACATCGCCTATGCCCTGTATGACGAGATCGGCGTTGTCAAGCACACTCCGGCGTAGGGGTGAGGTTTTGCTTTTGGTGTTGCTTTTGCTTTTCCTCTTCCCCAGCGTTTTTGCTTTTGCTGTTGCCCTTGCTTTTGCCGACCAAGGCTCGCTCTCCAATCGTTGGGTGGAACCCAGTTCCACCAGCCAGGTATTCGATCCCGCCGCGCGGAACCATGATTAGTTTTTTCAAACTCCCTCGCTCCCGAGGGAGGCAGGGCGCTCATTCACTGAATCGAGGATCCACTTCACCCCACCGGCTAAACCGGGCCTACCCTGCATGCGAACCGGACTCGCGCCACTGCCCATAGTCGAGTCCGCGCTTCCACATCCACCACAACCGCACCGCCAGCTTGCGCGCCACCGCCACCGCCGCAATCGAACGATTCTTTTTCATCGCCAGCCGACGGTAGCATCATCCCAGTTCCGCATCGCCCGCCACCGCGCTGTGCGCCGCCTCCACCAGCAATCCTCGCAACAGCACGTTGCCTTGCTTGGTAATGTGCCCCAACCGCTGCCGCCCGCCCGAACTGGCTTCCGCCGGAATCAGCCCCAGATAGCTGGCTACCTGCTTGCCGCACTGGAAGCGCGTCGGATCTCCCAGCGTCAGCACGAACGCCAAGCGCCGTGATCGGACCCACTCCCGGATGCGTCCGCAACCGCACCACCTCGGGCCGCCGCGCCGCTTCCTGCTCCACCGCCTGATCCAGCGGACCGGTGCGCCGCACCAACTCCGCCAGCAACTCCAGGTTGTCCGCCCGCCGCCGATCCGTCCATGCCGGCAACTCCAGAGCCCGAAACTGCTCCTGCCCCTGCCGGCTCCACAGCCCCGGTTGACGCCCCATCCCCTCGTTCAGCGCCACCGCCCGCAGTTGGTTCTTCACCCGCGTCCGCATCTGCACCAAGCGATGCCGATGCAGCACCAGCTGCCGCAGGTCCCGCTCCTCCGCCCGCGGCACCCATATCCGCAGCCGCTCGAATCGCCCCTCCAACAGCAACCGCAGCAGATGCTCGGCGTCGCGCGCGTCCGTCTTCTGCTTGCGCGGCTCCGCCGCCCGAATCGCCGCCGGATTGCCGATCCACAACTCCATCCCCAACTCCGCCAGCAACCGTTCGAACCAGCGCGCATGCCCGCTGGCCTCCATGCCTACGCGTACCGCCTGGCCCCGCAGCCCGCGGTAGAACTGTTCCGCTTGCTCCACATGCTCCAGCCGCCGCTCGCCGCACTCTCCTCCTGCCGTGTTCACCATTGCAATTTGCTGAAACCTCGGGTGATAATCACAACCTATAATCCACATGTCGGCTCCTTCTCCCGAGCCTTGGTCGTTGCTGCAAAACAACTCTACTCGGGTCGGGGAGCCGATCTCGTCATGAAATCACTGAGGGGCGGACAGCCTGCTCGGAGAACCATTTATAAAACCATCTCTAGTTTCCTTCCTCCTCAGTGTCGCCATCTCCACTCTTCGAAAGCAGTTTGCGCGATAGTGCCAGCGACCGGGCCGAGATGCGTTCGGCTGGACAGCCGGCAACGGTTGTCTCTACGTGGATTTTGGAGGATTGCGGAATTCGATGCGGCGGAATATAATCTAACTAACTGGTTAATTATATGAAGGCATCCGCGGCGGCGCATCGTTTGGGGACTCGGGGGCGTCCGGAGGAGAGCCGGGCGGCGATCCTGAAGGCGGCGGCGGCGGAGTTTGCCGAGAATGGAATTGCGGGAGCGCGCACGGATGCGATCGCACGTGGGGCGCGCGTCAACAAGGCCCTGCTCTATTACTACTTCAAAGACAAGGACGCATTGTACGAAGCGGTGCTCGACGAAGTGTTCAGCGGGCTGCGGGCGCGGGTTATGCCGGTGCTCGAAAGCGCGCTGCCGCCGCGGCGGAAGATGCTGGAGTATGTGGGGGCGTATTTCGATTACATCGCTGCCAACCCGCGGTTTCCGCGGGTGGTGCAGGCGGAATGGATGCGGTCGGGCGCGGAAGGCAGCCCGCACATGAAGCGGATTGCCAGGGAATATTTCCGTCCGATCTTCGGGAAGCTGGAGGAAGTGCTGCGCCAGGGGATTGCGGCGGGGGAATTTCGGGCAGTGGATGCGATGGATTTTCTGCCCTCGGTGGTGGCGGTGATTGTGTTCTATTTCAGCGCGGCTCCGGTAATCAAGGAGTTGATGAAGGCAGACCCGTTGTCGCGAAAACGAATACGCGAACGGCGGGCGTTTGTGCTGGATTTTGTTTCGGCGGCGCTGTTTCGTTAGCTAGCCGTCAGCCGTCAGCCATCAGTAAAAAACTGAGAGCTGACGACTGATGGCTATACAGGAGATTTTCAATGAGTGCGCGGAATAAATTCTTGATCGTGCTGGGGGTCATTCTGGCGCTGGCTTCGGTGTACTACGTTTATTCCACGCCGGGAGGGAATGACCTGGTGTTGGTGGGAACGGTGGACGCGAACCAGATCGTGGTCAGTCCGCAGATTCAGGGGCGGATTCTAAAGCTGCTGGTGGAAGAAGGAACGCAGGTGAAGCAGGGAGATCTGATTGCGCTGCTGGATCCGTCGGAGTTGGAGGCGGAGGAGTGCGGGGCGGCGGCGACAATTGCGAGTTTGCGGTCGCAGGTGGGCGCGAACGAGTACACGTGGAAATCGACCACAGGATCGACGTTCGAGCGACGTGAAGAATTCACAGGCGAAGCTGCAAGCGGCGCGGGCGCAACTGACGCAGGCGGAAGCGACGTTGACTCGTGTCGAGAGCGACAGCCGGCGGACGATTGGGCTGGCCGAGGCGGGCGTGGCATCGGAGCAGGAAAAGGTGCAGGCGGAGATGAATCTGAAGGCGCAAGAGGCGAGCGTGCAGTCGCTGCAGGAACAGGTAACGGCGGCGCAGGCGGATTTGAATTCATCTCTCGCGCGCACGAACCAGGCTACGGCGGCCGCGAGCACGGTGAAATCGACGCGGGCGCAGGTGGAGAACGCGGTGGCGCAGTTGAAAGAAGCGGAAGTGCGGCTGGGATACACCAAGATTTATGCGCCGGTTACGGGAACGGTGCTGGTGCGGGCGGCGCGC
Source organism: uncultured Acidobacteriaceae bacterium (assembly GCA_963772155.1). Lineage (GTDB taxonomy): Bacteria > Acidobacteriota > Terriglobia > Terriglobales > Acidobacteriaceae > Acidiflorens. The sequence continues at coordinate 421,921 of CAVYVX010000010.1, forward strand.
GAGGGCGAGGTGGTAAGCGCGGGACAGGCGATCGTGACGGTGGTGGATTTCAGCGACACGTGGGTGTTCGCGGCGATTCCGGAGACGAACGCCGATCACATTGGACTTGGAGACACGCTGCGGGTGCGGTTGCCGGGAGGCACGGTGGTTCCGGGGAAAGTTTTTTATAAGGCGGCGGAAGCGGATTTCGCCACGCAGCGGGATGTGGGCAGGCGCAAGCGGGACATACGCACGATTGCGTTGAAGGTGCGGCTGGAGAATCCCAAGGGCGCTTATGTTCCGGGAATGACGGCGGAAGTGCTGGTGAGCGCGCAGCAGTTGAAGGGAAAATAGGAAAGGCGAGGTTTCAAGGTTTCAGAGATACAACCCATGGCTGAAGAAGTGAACAAGCCGAACGGGAACACCGCCAACGGCATGAGTGTTGCGGCGTCGGAACTGAGCCTGCGGGGCGAGGTTGCGGCGGATGCTCCGAATGCTATTGAGGTGGACCACATCGTGAAGCGATACGGCGAGTTCACGGCGGTGGACGATATTTCGTTCGCCGTGAAGGAAGGGGAAATTTTTGGGCTTTTGGGGCCGAATGGGGCGGGGAAATCGACGTTGATCCGGATGATGACGACGCTGATTTCGATCACGGCGGGGTGGGCGCGAGTGGCGGGGTACGATGTGGCGCGCGATCCGAATGCGGTGCGGCGCACGATTGGAGTGATTCCGCAGGCGCTGACCAGCGACCTGGATCTGACGGTGGAAGAGAATTTGAATATTTACGCGAAGTTATACGACGTTCCGAAGAAACGCCGCAAAGAGGCGGTTGAAGAATTACTGGAGACGGTGGATCTTACTAAGTGGCGGGGCGCGCAGACTAAGACGCTATCGGGCGGGATGCGGCGGCGGCTGGAGATTGCGCGCGGCCTGGTGCACAGTCCGAAGATTTTTTTTCTGGACGAGCCGACCACGGGGCTCGATCCGGTGTCGCGCGTGGCGGTGTGGGAGATGCTGACTAACATCAAGGCTAAGCGGAAGCTGACGATCCTTATTACTACGCATTACATGGATGAAGCGGACCGGCTGTGCAATCGGATTGCGATTGTGGACCACGGGAAACTGGTGGCGCTGGATACGCCGGAGGCATTGAAGGCAAGCGTGCCGGGAACGAACGTGATTGAGGCGCAATTCGAGCGGCCTCCGGAGGATTGGGAAGAGCGGCTGCGGCGGTTGCCGGAAGTAACGTCGGTGCAGGACGAAACCACGGGGATGTTTAGGGTGCTGACGGCGAATGGGTCGCGCACGACGACAGACATGGTGGGAATGGCGGTGGAAGCGGGGGTGGTCGTAAAGACGCTCACGGTGCAAAATACGACGCTCGACGATGTGTTTGTCCATTACACGGGGCGGCAGTTGAGGGACGAGTTGGTGAAGGCGCATGCGTTCGTGATGCCGCCGCGGCCGGGGTTGCAGCCATGAACCGGACGATGGCGATTATCGAGCGCGAGATGCGGAAGTTTTTCCGGTCGCCGGCGCTAATGCTGGCATCGATGATTTTTCCGCTGGTGCAGCTCATCGTGCTGGGGAATGCGTTTGGCGGAAAAATCCGCGACGCGAAAATGGGACTCGTGGATGAAGACCACGGGACGCAGGCGATCCGTATCAGGGAAGCGTTCGACGCGGTGCGGGCGAATGCGGGAACGTTTGTAACGGTCCCTTATGACGACGAAGTGCGGGCGCGGGAGGATGTGCGCAACGGGAAGATCCAGGGCGCGGTGATCATTCCGGCGCAGTATTCAAAAATGGTGTATGAGAAGAACCATCCGCGGATCGCGCTGATCGTGGACAACAGCGACAACTTTATGAGTTCGTCGTTCGAAGAAAAGATGACGGACGTGACGGCGGCGTTGAACCAGCCGGACGTGTCGCCGCGACTGACGCAGCAGACGGCGCTCGAAGTGGTCGAGTTATATCCGTATATCGAGTACATGAAATATCTGCTGCCGGGATCGATCGTGCTGGCGATGTACGTGTCGGTCATGATCGGCGGAGGAATGCTGTATATCGACGACAAGGCGCGCGGAGTGCATGAAGGTTACTTAGTAACTCCGATTACCAAGACGGAGCTGGTGTTGGGGCTGAATGGGGCGGGCGCGATCAAGGCGGTGATGACCGGGGTGGTGATTACACTGATCGGATCGCTGATGGCGGGAGTGGGGACGATATTCCATGTGGGGACGATGCTGGGATTGGTGGCGATGATCGCGCTGACCTCGGTGGCGTTCAATACGATGATGTTTCTGATGATGGTGCGCATCGAGGACCCGCTGGTGCCGCGGGCGATGTTTGGCATTCTGAATACGCTGCTGTTTTTCCCCAGCGGATCGATTTATCCGGTGCAAGCGTTTCCGGTGTGGCTGCGGGCGATTGCCAGGGTGGATCCATTTACCTATGCGGTGCATGGATTCAAGTCGCTGCTGCTGAAGGAAACGGGGCTGGGGGCGATTGTCCCAGACATGATTTATCTGTCGCTGTTTGCGGCGGCGACGCTGGCCCTGGCGGTGCCGTTGTTTAAGCGGACACTGTAGGGGAAAACCAGCCGTCGGTCATCGGTCGTTGGTCGTTGGTCGTTCGCTGGTCGGGTGAGAGCGCGGAGCAGAGGCCCGCCTCGGGGACTGAAGAAAGTGTGTGAGAACTCGTTTTCAAGCAATCCGGTAGAACGAAACATCGCAGAATCCAGCCCCGGAGGGGCGATCCAGCTTAGCCCACCGCTTCAGCGGTGGGAAAAGTGGAAGAAACAACTCAAGTCCCGGAGGGACGACCGAGTTCTCACACAGTCTCTGAAGCCCCAATGTATCCTGCGGCACGTACGGCGCGGCTGAAGCCGCGTCCCTTCAATCAAAGTCACAATCAAAGCTTTTCCGCAGCCTGCTAAGGAGTTCCGGCAGCTTTGGCGCGAGTGTGGTGGGCCGTGGGCACGCTGAGGAAATTGAGGCGGGCGCGCAGGCGAAGCATGGCGAGGGAATGGATCTGGGAAACGCGCGATTCGCCAATGCCGAGCGTGACTCCGACTTCCTTCATGGTGAGTTCTTCGTAGTAATAAAGCGCGAGAACGCTCTGTTCCTTTTCCGGCAATTCGGAGATGGCCTCGGCCAGCAGGCGGTTCCTTTCGGAACGCTGGCATTGAAAGAAGGGAGTTTCCTCGGAATTGGAGGAGACGTAGTCGGTTAGATCTTTTTCTTTGCCATCGCGGGGAGACTCGCTGCGCAGGCTGCCGAGTTCGAGGCCGTCGAGATCGGCGAGCAGGGATTGCAGCTCGCGAAGATCGATCCCCATCTCAAAGGCGATTTCATTTTCGCTGGGTGCGCGTCCGAGCGTGCCGGAAAGGTGGCTGTAGGTGGAATCGACGAGGCGGCTTTTGCGGCGCAATTCGCGCGGGCTCCAATCGAGCTCGCGGAGACTGTCGAGAATGGCGCCGCGGATGCGGAACTTGGCGTAAGAACTGAACTGGACTTGCTTGGACAAATCGAACTTATTGAGGGCGTCAATGAGTCCGAGGACGCCGGCATGCACCAGGTCTTCGAAGGCCACATGCCGGGGCAGGCGCTCGTGAATGCGGCGGGCAATGTAGCGGACTTGAGGAAGCTGTTCCAGGAGGACGCGGTCGCGTTCGTCGGCGGCTATGAGCAGGCGCTTCATAGCTCGGCCCCGCCTGCGGCGGATTGGGCAACGGGTTCGGAGGAATGCCCGGAGGGGCCCTCGCCGTCGCAAACTTCGGATGAATGTTGCACTGTGGCCACGCCATGGCGGGGAAGGCGGAGGCGGAACGTCGTGCCGTGGCCGGGGCGGCTCTCGGCCGCGATCGAGCCCGCGTGCTGTTCGAGAATGCGGCGGCAGACGGCGAGCCCGAGACCGGAACTCCCGGCGCGGGTGCTGAATTCCGCATCGAAGATGTGCAGCAGGTCGCCGGGCACAATGCCGGGTCCGGTATCGCGCACCACGATTTCGACACCGGCGTCTTCTGTGGGCCCGCCACACTCGGCGCCGCGCAGGCTGAACCATCCGCCGCCCGGCATAAAACGAAATGCGTTGAGCGCAAGATTGAGCAAGACCTGCTCAAGACGGTGCCGGTCGGCATGAATGGTGACGCCACGCAGGCCGTTGACGATCTGCATTTCAACGCGCGCCTGTTTGGCCAGCGGCAGGAGAAAGTCGTAGGCCCAGTCGAGAAGCTGGCCCGCGTCGGTGGGGACAAGCTCGGGCTGGGGCGTGTTATGCAGGTGCAGCACGTTGTTGACGGTCGCGGAAAGCGTGCGCAGGCCGGCCTGGACGTGTTCGATCCAGCGGTGGCTTTCGCCCTCCAGATTGGCCTCGGCCAAAAGTCCGGCGAAGAGTTCGAGGCTGCCCAGGGGATTGCGGATTTCATGCGCCAGCAGGGCCGACATCTCAACCAGGGCGTGCTGACGCCGAATGTGCTCGCGATCGTGTTCGAGCTTCTTGGCCGCGCTGATATCGCGCAAGATGAAAACCGAAGTGCTGTGCGCTGGAGTTTGCTCCAGCCAAGCGTGGCGGATGGCGACCCACGCGGGGTGGGCCGGATGCGGAGAAGCCGGGCCGGAAGAAGGTGGGTCGGCGGAAGACGGGTCCGTAGAATTCTGGCCCAAAGAACATTGGTTCCAATCGGAGAGCGGAAATTCCTGCTCTTCGCCGCTCTCGCGGGCCCGGTCGAGCGCGCTGGAGAGCCCGGCCGGCAAGGCTTCGGCCGATTTCGAAGCTCTGGCCCAGCAGGCGCGCCGCTTCGGGATTGAGGGTTGAAATCCGCTCTCCGGCTTCGACCACCAGAACGCCGCACGGCAAGCCTTCGAGAATGCGGCGCAGGCATTCGCGGATGCGATGGTTTTCCTCGAGGCTGGTGGCGAGATCGCGGTTCGTTACTTCGAGTCCCTGGCGAAGATGTGTGACCTGCCCTTGCAGTTGGCCATAGGTGCGCTCGAGCGAACCCGCCGCCTCGGTGAACGATGCAAAGGCGCGGGCCAGCGGATGCTCGGAGTCGTGCGCTAGATCTCGCGGTACGGGAAAGATGGTGGACATGACAATCCGTTTGCAAAAGCGATGCCAGCCCGGCATGAATTGCCTTAGATTGTTCTTATGCCGGGTACGGATGGAGACGACCTATTGACCGTTGCGACTCTTACGGAAAAAGCGCCTCCGCTTTGCCGTAGAGACGCGGCTTGCCGCGTCTCCCGCAACACATAAGGGAAAGACGGGGTAAACCCCGTCTCTACGGCAAGGAAATTTGCGATTTGCGGCTTAGCGCGAGTCGCGCAGGCTGGAGTCCATGAGCAATAGATGTTCGGGGCGAATCACGGCTTGGTCTTCGGAGAGGATCAGGGCGCGTTCGATGGCGTTCTGCAATTCGCGGATGTTGCCGGCCCAGGGCTGCGCTTTCAGCAGTTGCAACGCGGAGGCGGACAACCGCGGCGCCGGCAGGCGCGCGGCATATTTCTCGATAAAGTGGGCGGCGAGTTGGGCGATATCCTCGGCGCGATCGCGCAACGGCGGAACTTCGATGGGGAAACCGCAGATACGGTAGTACAGATCCTCGCGGAACTTGCCCTCGCGCACCAGGGCCGGCAGGTGGGTGTTAGTGGCGGAGATGACGCGGGTATCGATGCGCACAACTTCGGCGCTGCCCAGGCGTTGCAGTTCTTTCCGCTCCAGGAAGCGGAGCAGCTTGGGCTGCAGGCTCAAGGGCATCTCACCGATTTCGTCGAGCAAGAGCGTGCCTCCCTGCGCCGCTTGAATTCTTCCCGCATAGGATTGCATGGCTCCGGTAAACGCGCCGCGAGCGTATCCAAAGAGTTCGGCTTCGAGCAGGGTCTCGGGAATGGCGGCGCAATTGACGACCGCGAAAGTGCGGGCGGCGCGCGGGCTCAAGCTGTGAATGGCGCGGGCCACGACTTCCTTGCCGCTGCCAGTTGGCCCGGTGATGAGCACGGTGGTGTTGCGCGGCGCCAGCAAGCGCGCCAGACGATACACGGGCTGCATGACGCCAGAGTTGCCGATCATCCCGGGCAAGGGAGTTTGCAGAATTGGCGGGGCGTTGGGCAAAATCTGACCGTTGCCCCTGTCCTTGTCCTGTTCATTTTCCTTATCGTTATCGTTGTCCGGGAGCGCGAACGGCCACATTTCCAGAGGCTGGTTTTCTTTCTCTTGGGTGGAGTTGGGTCCGACGTCGTTCTTGGAATCGGGTTCCGGATCGAGCAGCACCACTTCGATTCCGGGAAAGCGCTGCCGCACAATCTGGCTCAGTTCCTCCGCGTCGAGGTCGGGCAGCGAGCGATCGAGAAAGAGCACCTGCCAGAAACCGCTCTCCAAATGGGCCAGGGCCTCGGCTCCGCCGGTGGCCTGTTCGAAGCGGCGGGCGGGAGAACGCAGTCTTTCGAGGACACGCTGGCGCACCACGGTGCTGGGGCTGGCCACCAAGACGTGGTTGGCATAAGTGGGCGCGCTCGGGTAACTCGTCATAGAGTCGATTTGAAACGCGCAGGGTTAGAACGAGATTAGAAGGAGATTAGAAGATTCTGTTGAACGGAAACCATGGTGTAGCACGCTGGGCAAATTTTGCTTTACAAGCGGGCGGTTTCGTAGTTGGCCGGCATTGGCTGCAGTCTGAGTGTTTGCTATAGCGTGTTTAAAAATAGGTTTTGGGTAGGGCACGGCTTCAGCCGTGCCGGCTAGATGTGAAGTTTCAACAGCACTGCTGTCCGGCTAAAATTTCGGGAGGCCATTCTAACCCATTGAAGATAAGCATGATAACGTATGGTCGAAGCAGGAACGATTTGAATTGAAAAAGGGCCAGATTGACTTCCTTCCGCCTCGCTTCCGGGTGAAACAATGATGGATGAACTCTGGCCGCACCGTCTTCTCGCAACTGATCCAGCATCTGCCCAAAAAAGAATTTCAGAAGTGTGTTGCCCGCCACCATGGCGACTCTAACTTCAGGGGATTTTCCTGTTGGGACCAGTTACTGGCGTTGGCCTGCGCGCAACTCACCTATCGCGAGGGCCTACGCGATATCGAGTCCTACCTGCGCGCTCTACAAAGCAAGCTGTATCACATGGGGTTCCGCGGCAAAGTGTCGCGCTCGACTTTGGCCGACGCGAACGAAGCGCACGACTGGCGTATCTTCGCCGATTTCGCGCAGGGGTTGATTGCGACCGCCCGTCCGTTGCGCGCCTGTGATCTGATGGGCGTCGATCTCGATCAGAGTTTGTATGCGCTGGACTCCACCACCATCGACCTGTACTTGTCGCTGTTTCCGTGGGCGAAGTTTCGCCAGCGCAAGGCCGCCGTCAAGATGCACACCTTGCTGGATCTGCACGGCAACATTCCCACGTTTATCCGCGTTACCAGCGGGGCCGTGCATGACGTGAACGTCCTCGACGAGATCATGCCGGAGGCCGGAGCCTTCTACGTCATGGACCGGGCCTACATCGACTTTCAACGGCTCTTCGTCTTTACGCTGAGGTCGGCCTTCTTCGTGGTGCGCACCAAGTCGAACGTGTTACTCGAACGACGTTACTCGCATCCGGTGGATAAGAGTACGGGCGTGCTCTCGGATCAAACCGAGATTCTTTCCTCCGTGAAATCCGCCACAGCTCATCCAGACCCGCTGCGAAAGGTGAGTTACTTCGACGCGGAGAGGAACAAGTGCCTGAAATTTCTGACCAACAACTTTACGCTTCCGGCGCGGACCATTGCCGACATCTACAGGCAACGCTGGCAGGTGGAGCTATTCTTCAAATGGATCAAGCAGCATCTGCGAATCAAGGCCTTCTACGGCACCAGCGAGAACGCCGTGAAGACCCAAATCTGGATTGCGGTGTCGATTTATGTGCTGGTGGCGATCGTGCGCAAGCGGCTGGGTCTGGAAGCTAGTCTCTACCAGATTCTACAGATTTTCAGTGTTACTCTTTTCGAGAAAACGCCCGTCTTGCGGGCACTTCAGGCGTCCGATTTCGATAGCGATTTATCGACATCGGCAATTAGTTGATTCTGTTCGGCTTCTAACCGGACAGCAGTGACGTTGAATATACAGGACATCGATAAAAAATGGCGACCAAAAGCAACTTATTGGGGTGTTTTCCACAAACATTTGAGCATGGGGGCATCATGAGTGCCCCGGCGGGACAGTGCGGGGGAGCCAAAAGTCTGTCCGAAGTGCAAGAGTCCGTATTGGAACATTCCGCACAGGAGCGAGAAGAAGCCCAAGCGTTGAGGGCAAACGCCCCCATTATCGCAGCGTCTCAGCGGTAAGTGTTAGGACTACCGTAATCCTTATATGGAGGCAAAATGCGTAAGAATATCGACGGGCAGGTCTACGACTTCTCACCGGAGATTGTGACATGCGAAGAGTACATCAAGCTGCGCCGTGCGGTTGAGGAAGAGGAAGACTGGATTCCCGTTCCTCCCCCGGCTGCGATTGCGCGGACTGCTACATTAAAACCTATCTTCAAAATCGGGTTGCGGCGGGTCTGCCAATTCGCAGATCTGGATGTCTTCCAGACTGTAACTGCAAGTTTTGTCACAGCCTTCACAATGAACTAGAAGCGGCAGACCTGTGTAGGAGAGCGTAAAACTCCCCAACTCGCCAACCTCGTTGTCTGACCCGAGATATTTCACGAGCAACCGCGACGCGCAGCCTTGGGTCTTGCATGGAACGTAGCAGTACCAGTGCATAGCGAAAAATTGTACGCCCTCACGCCACATTTGACGAGGACCACAATGCTATTCAACGATGGAGCTTTGGGGGCTTTCTGGAAATGCCTAGAAGCAGTGTGAGTGGAGTAGGTGGTATGGGACGACGCGGCTGAAGAGCGTGGAGGTGAAAGCGGGCGAGGCAAAGTATACGACCAAGACGCTGAACGAGGGCCAACACAGCATCACGGTGACCTACGACGGGAGCCCGGATTTCAGTGACAGTTCGGTTGCGCTGACGCAGACGGTGAATTAGGGATTGGCGGAGCTGGTTTTGGCTTAATTCGAGACTTTTCCGTCCCTAGTCCAAAAGGGCGTTTCCCGCAGCCCCGTTTTATGCGGCCTTTCGCCCCCTGTTTTGCCTCATCGGTGACTGATCAGCCAGTATACCTTGTGGAACATCTGACGCGGCGGCGGTTCGGAGCGATGCTGCGGAGCATAGCGATGCTGCCGGTGCCAGCAGGATAGTCGAAGGAGCGCGGCAGCAGCAGAAAAATCGGTCCCAAAGAGGTTAACGAGGGAGCGATGTCGGAGAAATCGCTGCGAGCAAAGGCAATTCCGGGGTTGCGGCTTGGGTGAGGGGCAGTCCGGTCTTGCGGAGACCACTGGGAACTACCGGGATGGGAAACCGCGCCAGATATTGACGCGAAAGGAGGCAATTGGGTGTATAATGCCGTCCGCTTGGGAATCCAAAAGGGAATTCCAGATAAGATCCCTTTTTCTCTGGAGGGCTTTTTATGCCGCAGGACACCTTGACGATCACCGATAACCGCACCGGGCAAAGCTACACGCTGCCCATCGAAAACGGAACCATCCGCGCAATGGACCTGCGCAAGATCAAGGCTGGCCCCGAAGATTTTGGCTTGATGACGTACGACCCGGCCTTCATGAATACGGCGTCGTGCCGGAGCGCGATCACCTATATCGACGGCGACCGCGGAATCCTGCGCTACCGCGGGTATCCCATCGATGTGCTGGCCGAGCACTGCACGCATCTCGAAGTTTCCTACCTGCTCCTGTTCGGCGAGCTGCCCACGAAAAGCCAGCTCAAGGATTGGGACTGTGAGATCAAGCACCACACCATGCTGCACGAGACGACGAAGAAGTTCATGGAGAACTTCCGCTACAACGCGCATCCCATGGCGATGCTGGTGAGCACGGTGGCGGCGCTCTCGACGGTGTATGTGGATTCAAAGAACATTCACGACCCCGCCAACCGGCTGCTGCAAATCAAGCGCCTGATCGGCAAGGTGCCGTCCATCGCAGCCATGTCTTACCGGCACAGCGTGGGATTTCCGTATGTGTATCCCGACAACGATCTGAGCTACACGGAAAATTTCATGAACATGCTGTGGAAGATGGTCGAGCCGAAGTATGTTGCCAATCCGGTGATTGCGCGGACGCTCGACATCCTTTTTATCCTGCACGCCGACCACGAGCAGAACTGCAGCGCGAACGCGATGCGGGCGGTGGGCAGCGCATACGCCGATCCTTATCTGGCCATGGCGTCGGCGGCTGCCGCGCTCTCGGGACCGCTGCACGGCGGGGCGAACGAAGAAGTGCTGCGCATGTTGGACGAGATCGGTTCCAAGAACAATGTCCACGCCTACATCAAGAAGACCAAGGAAGGCAAAGGCAAACTGATGGGTTTCGGGCACCGTGTTTACAAGAACTACGATCCGCGGGCCAAGATCATCAAGTGGGCAGCCGACCGATTGTTCGAAGTTACGGGACGCAACGCCAAACTTGAGATTGCTCTGGAGCTGGAGCGCATCGCGCTGGAAGACGATTATTTCGTGCAGCGCAAGCTCTATCCGAATGTGGATTTCTACTCCGGCATCATCTACCAGGCGATGGGCTTCAAGCCGGAGATGTTCACGGTGCTGTTCGCGATTCCGCGTACGGTGGGCTGGCTGGCGCAGTGGCAGGAAATGCTGACCGACCCCGAGCAGAAGATCGCGCGCCCACGACAGGTGTGGATTGGGCACGAGACGCGGGAATTTGTGCCGATGGAGAAGCGGTGAACCTGGCTCGTGTAGGGGACAGGCGCCTCCGACCGTCCAATCCGAGCGCAGCCCGGTAGCAGCCAGGGGCCAAAAGTTACGCTGGATTCGCTCTAGCCTCGGCAAGGGCTCCGATGCCGATGAAGGGCTCGGCTGCGGACGCGACCGCGTCGGACAGTGGAACATCGGGCGGCTCGGGGGACAAGTCTACCTTGCCGCCGAAGAAGCGCAAGGAAGTGGCGGCGCGGCTGCACAGTTCGACCCTTAGCGCCGAGCTTTTCCCTCAATTCCTCTAGAAGCTGTTTAATAACCGGCAGTTCGCCGAAAGTGAGGCATACGTCAGGCGACAAGGCCCCGTCTTTACAGGGTCTCTGCACGGCATGACTGAACCATTGTTTCGCTTTCGGAAACACTGACCTGTGTACCCATCGGTTCCTCCCCGGCAATAGCATTCTTAATCTACATAAACCGATGTCTTAGTCCGCCGCCACTGCGGCGCTCATGTTCTCGATCATGCAAGTGGCGAACTCACTGGTCTTCACTTTGGTGGCACCTTCCATCAGGCGCTCGAAATCGTAAGTTACCTTTTTCTGTTCGATAGTGCGCTCCAAGCTCCGTTCGATCAGATTGGCGGCTTCCGCCCATCCGAGGAAACGAAACATCATGACGCCCGAGAGAATGAGGGAGCCGGGGTTGATAACGTCTTTGTCGGCGTACTTGGGAGCGGTGCCGTGCGTGGCTTCGAAGATGGCGTAGCCGTCGCCGATGTTCGCGCCGGGCGCGACACCGAGGCCGCCGACCTGCGCCGCGCACGCGTCGGAAATATAATCGCCGTTCAGGTTGGGCGTGGCCAGAACGCTGTATTCATCGGCCCGCGTCACGACCTGTTGGAAAATGGAGTCGGCGATGCGGTCGTTGATCATCAACTTTTTCTTCCACGCGCCCTTGCCGTGCGTGGCGTAGATGGAAGTGAGACAGTCTCTCACTTCTTTGTAGATAGCCTGATGGAAATCGCCGGTGGCGAACTCGAGGCCGGGCTCGATGAGGTTCGCGTTCTCCTCGACGGTGAGATTGGGATTCTTGTCCTTGTTGTCAATGATCCAACTCTCGCGCTCGGTGACGATATGGTCGCGGAATTCCTCGGTTGCGAGTTCGTATCCCCACTTACGAAACGCGCCTTCAGTGAACTTCTGAATGTTGCCTTTGTGGACGAGCGTGACCCCTTTTTTCTTGTTGTCGAGCGCGTGCTGGATGGCCATGCGCACCAGGCGTTTCGTGCCGGTCACGGAAATGGGCTTGATGCCGATGCCGGAATCGAGGCGGATTTGCTTCTTGCCGCCTTTCAACATGTCTTTGTTGAGGAACTCAATCAGCCGGGCGGCGTCGGGCGTGCCTTGTTCCCATTCGATTCCGGCGTAAACGTCTTCCGTGTTTTCGCGGAAGATGACGATGTTCATGCGTTCGGGATGCTTCACGGGCGACGGCACACCGGCGTAATACTTCACCGGACGCACGCATGCGTAGAGGTCGAGAATCTGGCGCAGGGCGACGTTCAGCGAGCGGATGCCGCCGCCGATGGGCGTGGTGAGCGGACCTTTGATGGCGACGCGGAATTCGCGGATGGCGCCAACCGTGTCGCCGGGGAGCCAGCTCTGAAAACGCGCCTTGGCTTTCTCTCCGGCGAAAACTTCGTACCAGGCCACGGCGCGCTTGCCGTGATATGCCTTTTCTACAGCGGCATTGAAGACGCGGACGGAGGCTTTCCAGATGTCACGGCCGGTGCCGTCGCCTTCAATGAACGGAATAATCGGGCGATCGGGCACGCCGTACTTCCCGTTGCTGTATTCGATCTTCTGCCCGTTGGATGGTACAGAAACCCCGTTAAACGATGCCATTACCCGGAATCTCCTTTCTGCTTCAAAAACGACACCATAATACATCCATCTCACCTGATCGCGACCTTGCGAAACAATTTTTCTATCGGAGCACTCCTGGCGGTCTGTCCGGCTGTCGGCACGCCTGTCAAAATGTCGGCGAGGGTTTCGGCTCGATACCCGTGTGGCTCCGGAAATGCTCGTCTCCGGTAGTGGTTGAGTGTGGAACCTCGTTGTGGCATCAGGTTTGTGTCAAACTGTAAATATGGCAAAGAAACGCACCAAGACCGACAGATTGCAGCGGCAGACTGAACAACTGGACAAAAGGGTAGATCGCCATCCAGACGAGATCGAGAAAAAGCCATCAACATTCGCACCGAAGTCGGACGAGCCTACCGTCCTGCTCCCGATTGAGCAGCAGATTCAGCAACGCGCCTACGAACTTTACGAGCAGCGTGGAAGGACTGATGGTCACGAGTTGGACGATTGGCTTCAGGCCGAGTGCGAGATGAAGGGCACGCAGGCGAACGCGGCAACGGCATAGCTTTCGTCAGTCCTAACGAGCGGTTGGTGGTTCGGCGAGGATTTGTCGGAGGTGCCTTGGCAGTGGGTGAAGCATGAAGCGCGAGCATTTCGTCAAGGTAGTCGAGGAGGCGCTCGACTCGCTCCCACAAGAATTTCGCAGTCGCATTCGTAACGTTGCTGTTCTGGTAGAGGACGTGCCGCCGAACCAGCCATCACTTCAGTCGGGTCAGAGGCGACTCCTTCTGGGCGTCTTCCATGGTGTGCCCACGACCATGAAGAGCACATTTGACCTGCCGAAAGGGCCCGATCACATCGTGCTTTATCAGAAGAATATCGAAGCGGTCTGCTCCAGCGAGACTGCGGTCCGAGAACAAATCCGCCGGACTGTCATCCATGAACTGGGCCACTATTTCGGGCTGGATGAGAACCAACTGAAGGATGTTTAGGCGGCAGCGTGGAACTCGCCCCGATTAAGGGTCGGTTCTTCTAGCGGGACTGTGGGGCTATCGTAATGGCGTTTGACGCGCCTACGGCGGACCACCGGTTTAGAATAGGCATTCAGCAGCGAAAGCAGCACCACCGTGACTCACGACACCGTCACAATCTCGCCGGGTTCGCGCTTTCGAGCCGCCATGATGCTGGCCATCGTTGCGGATGCACTCCAAATCGTCGTTTTTCCCTTATTCGTCGAAGGCGCTTTGTCGCCTGCTGATGACATACTCGATTTCGGCGTTGCAGCCGTGCTAGTTCACCTTCTTGGCTGGCACTGGGAATTTCTGCCATCGTTTTTTGCCAAGCTCGTGCCCGGAATCGATTTAGTTCCTTTCTGGACGATGGCGGTTGCAAACGTCTATCGGAAAGCGAAGCAGATCGCGGTCACCACAGAAGAAGATCGCCAGCAGCACCCGGCGCTAAAAGACCCACAAGGTTCGTGAGCCGTGAATCAGATGGAGGTAATGTGCCAAATCCAAAGGACGACCTCAAAGAACGCCTCGCCCGCTACCGCCAGATCAAGCTCAGCGTGATCGGGAGGAAGTCTGGGCAGACAATCTCGATTCCCGTCTGGTTCGTCTTGGAAGGCGAGAATCTCTACCTCCTGCCCGTGCAGGGCTCGGACACGCAGTGGTACAAGAACGTGCTCAAGAACCCGACGATTCGGATTGATGCCCGAGGCGTGGAGGCAGAGTTCCGAGCCGTTCCCATCACTGATGCCAAGATGGTGCAATCCGTGGTCGAGAAGTTTCGGGAGAAGTACGGCCCGAAGTACGTGAAGAAATATTATTCGAAATTCGATGTGGCGATTAGCGTTGAGTTGGGCTGAAAAGTAATCGGCTCAATCACGTGGCAAACGACGACGAGCAATGCTCCGCACCCGTGGAACCGGCACAGATTTAGAATCGACTATTCTTGTAGATGGGACTGTGGAGCTAGACTTTCGGATTCAGTTCACTCGTGAGTTGGGTGCCCGAGTTCAGACAATGGAACTGGCTGTAATTTTTCTTCGTACATGTTCCGGTCGGCGAGATCGAACGTCTTGCCGTCGGTCCATTCCGCCATGCCGATACTAAGTCCCGCAGCTGCACCAGATGATGGACAATGTGCGACGTGAGTCGAAAGAAGTCCAGGATGAATTCAAGACCAGCCTGTATGATTTTTTTGAGTCCCAGTTGAGCCGGGGGAATATTCCCCTTGGGCACGGCTCAGGAGATCTCGACCTGGACCGGAAAGAGATCGATACAGTCGTCATTCACCACACGAGCAATCCTTCCGGCCTCAGCCTTTCACAGCTTTCCGCGATTGAACTGGTTCGTCTCTATGCCCGTATTTTGCGAATCCGACCGCCGAAGAGGACCGGCATTTGAAGGGGCAGCCCATCTATTCCGGCCATGTGCGGAACCGTAGACAGATCTTTTGGCCATATCATTGGATCGTCCGCAACGATGGCCGCCCAGAGCGCCTTTTGCGGGACGAGGAAATCGGTTGGCACGCTGGGGATTGGAACGTCAATTGTCGGAGCATTGCTATCGCACTCGACAATGATTATGAATACGGACGCCCTGACGAAAAGGAACTTTGGGCGATCGCTCGAATCATCGTTGACCATTATGGAAATGTTTCTCCCCGACGGGTCACTGGGACACCGAGAATTCAACCCAAAGACTACCTGCCCATCCGAATTCTTCTTGGGCGGCAATGGGAAAGGCTGGAAGAGCGATCTTCTTATTGCATTTGAGGGAAGCTAGGAAGCCGAACACGCCCCGACCCCCTGGCTTGGGCATTCAGAGGGTCTAGTCAGCCGCAAACCGGCTTTGCGGAGATGAGTATACTTCCGATAGCGTTTATTCTGCGGGAGAAAAGTAGGATTGAAAACTTACGCGCAGTTTCCAGCGCGATACCATTCGCTGGTTGCGTCAAATCCCGGCAGCGTACTGCTGCAAACCTCGCGCTTCGACGCCGAGAATTATCGTAGTTACCTCTTTGCGCGCCCGGCACGGACACTCTCGGCCAGCAGCGCACTTTTCGACGAGATCGAGCAGGCGTTGGCGGGTGGCGCATACGTTGCCGGTTTTCTCGCCTACGAGTGTGGAGAAAATCTGGAGGGAATGGGTCGTTGCGGCCCACAGCATACGAACACGCCTCTGGCCTGGTTTGGCGTCTATTCCAATGCCTTTGTCTTTAACCATCGTACGGGCGAGTTTGAGGGCGAACCGCCGGACGAATCGCCAGCGGGAAATGCTCAGTCTGGCCAAAACTTTGAAATCCGGAATTTGCGTTTCGCTATTACAGAGAAGAGCTACGCCCAAAAGATCGCGACGATCCAGGAATACATCCGTGCGGGCGATACCTATCAGGTGAACTTCACCGATAAACTGGAATTCGATTTCTCTGGTCCTCCCGAGGCCATGTTTGCCGCGTTGGCCGAAAGCCAGCCGGTGCAGTACAGCGCGTTCCTCCATGGCGAGAACTGGCACATTCTGTCGTTTTCGCCGGAGCTGTTCTTTCGTCTGAAGGACCGCGGAATTGTCACGCGTCCCATGAAAGGCACGGCACGGCGTGGCGCGGACACGGCGGACGACGAAGCCATAGCCCACTGGCTGCAAAACGACAATAAGAACCGCAGCGAGAACGTAATGATCGTGGACCTGTTGCGCAACGATCTGGGCCGCATCTGCGAGTACGGAAGCGTACGGGTGGATCAGCTCTTCGCGGTCGAGAAATACGAGACGCTTTTTCAGATGACATCGGAAATTTCCGGCTCGCTCCGCTCGGGGTTGCGCTATGCCGATATCTTCGGGAGCCTTTTCCCCTGCGGTTCCGTAACCGGAGCGCCGAAGCATCGGACAATCGAAATTATTCAAGAACTGGAGCGCGGGCCGCGCGGTGTGTACACCGGCGCGATCGGTTTCTTCTCCCCGGCGCGGGAAGCGGTGTTCAACGTGGCCATTCGAACTGTGGTGTTAGAGAACAACCGCGGCGCGATGGGCGCGGGCGGCGGCATCGTCATCGATTCGAGGGCGGAAGACGAGTACCGCGAGTGTCTGCTGAAATCCGAGTTTCTCACCCGCCGCGAAAGGCCATTCCAACTGCTGGAAAGCATTCTCTGGAACGATGGCTATAGCTTGCTGCCGCTGCACATGGAGCGGATGGAATCGTCGGCAACGTACTTCGGATTCAACTTCGATCGCAAGGCCATTCTGGCGGCGCTGGAGGATGCGGGAAAGCAGCTTGCATCGGGAGCGCGGGCCAAGGTTAGAGTTCTGCTGGAGCGTTCCGGCGCGGTGACAGTCAGGCACGCTCTGGTGGACGAGCAGGCAGGAATGGGGAAGGTCGTGGTTTCCGCGATTCGAGTGTCCTCCGGCGATCGGTTCCTGCGGCATAAGACGACCCGCCGCCAACTTTACGACCAGCAATACGAACAGGCCCTCCGGCGCGGCTATGAGGATGTGCTCTTCCTGAACGAACGCGGCGAGGTGACCGAAGGCGCCATCAGTAACGTGTTCATCGAGAAAGAAGGCCAATGGTTCACGCCTCCGGTCACGTGCGGATTGTTGCCGGGAATTTATCGCCGGCATCTGCTCGAAACCAAGCCTGCGGCCGCAGAAAGAACGTTGCAACTGGAAGACCTTGCCTCCGCGGACGCGGTTTACATCTGTAATGCCGTGCGCGGTTGCAGAAAAGTCACGGTCGTCCCGGCTACTAACTCCTGACCGCGATTCCCCTGCTGGAGCGGCGATTCGTCTGCTCTGACGCAGTACCCGCGACCGGCACTGCCTGGATCAGGCTCGGCACAATCACGGAAATACCCACCAGTCTCACGGCCAGCAACGCCGCAGCCGCTGGACAGCGAAAAGGGCAAAGGCATGGCAAGGGACAGGCCCCGCCGTGGGCGGCTGCGGCGAATGGATGACAAGCGCCAGTCGTGCGGGCGGCCTAAATCCGCGCCGTTCGGCTTTTGAGACTGCGTCAAGCCGTCAAGCTTGTCTCGCCCGAGCCCGAGTCATCGGCGAAGAGTCAGATCGAACGGCACGAGGACATTTACCTCGCGTCAGATTGACAAGATTGCCCGGGCATCCCGCACCTGCAAGACAAAGCACTAACCTTCTCAGTCTTGGCTTTTGGCAACGGCAATTGCTTTTGCCATGAGCGAAGCGATGAAATTCTGGAAGTTGAATTCAGCTGCTGGTTCACGGTACAGGCCGCGCTGACCATCGGAAGCGTTTGACATTAGAAAGGAGATGCGCTCAGCTTGGACGTGCGGGGCCGTCGCTCCACGAGTGGAATACAGTAATTGCAAAGCCTCCACAGCTAGCCACCCAACGTGGTAGCACTGTGGAATTGCCCACGTATTGACCTCTATGGCTTTGACCGCCCTCAAAATCGACTACGGCGATGTAGACGGAAAACCAGAAACGCTGTTTATGTGCTTGAAAAGATTGGTCGGGGAGAGAGGATTTGAACCTCCGACCCCCTGGTCCCGAACCAGATTTTGCAACTTATGGAAATCTATTGAAATTTGTAGACTTTAATTGCTTTTGATTGAATGCGTTGCACACTCTTTGTTGAAAATTGTTGATTCGGATTGAACGTAGAAGCTCTAACCGTCACAAAATCGTCTACAGCCAGCTAGGCGAATAAAAGGACGAAACACAGACAGTTTTGTGAAAAGTGTTCCGCACGAGCAGCCGAATTATTTCCAAGTGGTACAAGATCGACCCCCAATCGGCCAACGCGACTTCCGAGAAGCCGACTTCCGGGTACCAATCTGGCACGCTTCCTGGAAACCCGTTTTGGGGTAGTCAGGTTGGACGACGGAATAGTTCTCGTTCGTCTCGCCGCGCTGTGGAGTCGCGTACTGATTTTCGAAAATGTGATTGTAATCACGCAAGTATGTGATAGCTGCCACTGCGAACGGTACCTCTCCGCACAATAATCGCTCGAAATTTAACGCCCACAGAATTAGGCAGCTACTGATGTACATCTTCAGCGTCCAAGGAGGCGACCAAGTGGACACACGTGAAAGGGTCTCACTGATAAGAAACGTGGCAAGGTCATTGTCTGGCGCAGTTCCTGTCGTGGTTTTGCTTTTTTTTGTCGCGCTGAATCCTCCCAGAGCGTTGGCGGTTCCAAGCTATGCACGCCAGACGGGCTTGGCGTGCAGTGGCTGTCACTACACGCCTCCGGAACTCAACCCTGCCGGACGAAGATTCAAACTGCTCGGTTACGTTGATCGCGGGGATGACACCAAAGTCGTTAAATCGGAAGGAGGCAAAACGCATGCAGCGCTTGACCTTCTCGCTTCTCTGCCTCTTTCCGTAATGCTTGATACCTCATTTACCCACACGAATTCACCGATACCGACGACTCAGAATGGCAGTTTTGAATTGCCTCAAGATGTGTCGCTCTTCCTTTCCGGGGCATGGACGAGCCACGTCGGCAGTTTCCTTCAAGTGACATACGACACCCAAGCCGACCATTTCAGCGCCGATAACACGGATATCCGCTACGCGAATACGACGAAGCTGGGTGGCAGGGAACTGGTTTATGGCTTGGATGTCAACAATAATCCCACCGTGGAAGACCTTTGGAACAGCACGCCTGCATGGGGTTACCCGTATATCGGCAGCGATTTTGCACCCGGTCCCACCGCTAGTTCCATCATTAATGGTTCTTTGGCGGAGGATGTCGCAGGATTCGGTGGCTATGTGATGTGGAACAGTCATTTGTATCTGAACTTGGAGCTTTATCGCTCGGAACACGTGGGCAGTTCTCAGCCGAATCCAGGTGTTGGTTTTCCACACAATATCGTCGGGGTTGCGCCATACTGGCGCGTCGCCTGGCAGGAATCAACCGGGACGACGCAGTTTGAGATCGGCAGCTATGGAATGCATCTGCGGGACAGCCCCTTCGCGATCCCTACTGGCGGGACAACTGATGTCTATGATGATTACACGGATTGGGGCATCGACACTCAGTATGATCGGACATTATTCAGGAAGGACGTGCTATCGCTGCGCGGCACGTACATCCGCGAAAATTCCAATCTGGCAGCCAGTGCCAGCATCCCGCCCCCTGCGGGTCCGTTGGCATCACCAGGCGCGCACCATCTAAACACTTTTCTATCCAATGTCGAATACCATTTAGGCAATAAGTACTCGGGCACATTCGGTTGGTTTGAAACCGAGGGTACTGTCGATCCCTTGTTGTATCCGCAGGCTGCGGTGTCCGGCAGCGCCAATGGCGACCCGAGAAGTGCCGGTTTTATCGCAAACCTCTCATATTGGCCGTGGCAGAATTTGCAGCTCTCACCGCAATATACCGCCTACACGCGCTTCAATGGCGGCTCAACCAACTACGATGGTGCGGGCCGCAACGCGAGTGCTAACAATACGCTCTATCTGGATGTGAAAGTCATTTTCTGACACACCGGTTAGAGTGTGTTTCAAAATCGGTTTTGGGTAGGGCACGGCTTCAGCCGTGCCGTTTAGGGCCAAGAAAAATGCGGGCTTTAGCCCCTGAGGGCCACGCCTTCCGACCTTAATGGCATTATTGAAACACACTCTGTCCATTAGCAATTACAAAGCTGGGTTGCGCTCCGCAGCGTGGCGCGGCTCTTCAACGGCAAGATTGAAGCGAACAAAAATAACGAGGAGAGCAAAATGATACGCAGTTTGATGATGGGGATGGCCTTGGTCGCAGCGATCAGTTGGACCGCCAGCGCGGGCACGATCAGTGGGAAAGTTTCCGGCGTGAAGGGCGAATCGGTGGTGTATGTCGAGGCGGTTGCAGGGAAGACTTTCCCGGCGCCGACGGCGAAAACGGTTGTCGACCAGAAAGGCCTGATGTTCGTGCCGCACGTGGTCGTGGTTGAACAGGGCGCCACGGTTGACTTCCTGAACAGCGACACGGTCGCACACAATGTGTTCTGGACTTCCATCAGTGGCAACAAGAAACTCGGCCACAACCTGGGCACGTGGCCGAAGGGCGAAAAGCGTTCCTTCAAGTTTGATGATCCTGGCGTGGTGCCGCTGCTGTGCAACGTCCATCCCGAAATGGCCGCCTACATCATCGTGGCGCCGACCCCGTATTTTGTAATCAGCAATAGCTCGGGCGAATACAAGATCGAGAACGTACCCGATGGCAGTTATACCGTGACCGCGTGGCATGAGGGCGCCAAGAGCCAGTCAAAGCCTGTTACCGTGTCCGGCGAGGGCAAAGCTGATTTCACGCTCAGTAAGTAACGCGCGAAGGCCGAGCACTATAGCCGAAGTCGGCTAAGAGACATCTATGCCAGACGATTCCAAGACGGCAAAAATCGACGACACGGTCAATCGGCGCCAGTTCTTTCTGAAACTCGGCCTGGGTTCTCTGAGTATAGCTGCGGCGGGCACGGTTGCATTCGCCTATCAGTACCTTGAGCCGAATGTGCTCTACGAACCCTCACCCGTGGTCAACGTCGGCAAGCCCGAGCGCTATGCGCTGAACTCGGTCATGCTTGATGTCAACTCGGGCATCTACATCATTCATTCGCACGAGGGTTTTTTCTCGCTCAGCGCGGTGTGCACTCATCTCGGCTGTCTCACGACGTGGCAACCAGAAATCAACACGATTACCTGCCCTTGCCACGGCAGCAAGTTCGATCAGAACGGAACAATCATCGCAGGCCCGGCGCCAAAGCCGTTGCCTTGGCTCAAGATGTGGATGAACGACGATGGCGAATTGATGGTGGATCGGGCGACGAAGGTTGCTCCGCAAAAAGAGTACGTGCGAGCGTGAACATGGAAAAACCAGGGCTCAACCACACAGACGGCGCTATCCGAAATCCGCTTGCCGCGTTCGCCCAGTGGGGCGCCGAACTCAAGCACATGTCCCGGGAACGGGTGCGCGAACCTCAGCTTGGATTCCGGAACACATGGTATTTAGGCGCGCTGACGCTAGGCACATTCATCATTCAATTGTGCACAGGGCTCCTGTTGATGCTCTACTACCACCCGTCCATTCCGCAGGCGTATGTGGACATGAAGAATCTGCAGTTTGTTGTATCGTCCGGATTTTTCTTGAGGAATTTGCATCGCTGGTCGGCGCAGGCAATGGTCCTTCTGGTGTTTATTCACATGGCCAAGGTGTTCTACCGCGGATCGTTTCGGCCGCCGCGCGAATTGAACTGGGTCGTCGGTTTTACGCTTCTCTTGCTGACACTGCTGCTGAGCTATACGGGTTACCTGCTGCCATGGGATCAAACCTCCTACTGGGGAGTGACGGTCGGGTCCAGCATCATGGCGTCGGTTCCGGTCATCGGAGAAAAGATGCGCTTCGTTTTACTCGGCGGCAATACGGTGAATGCGAACGCGCTGCTGCGTTTCTACGTTCTACACACCGTAATTTTGCCCTTGTCGGCGATTGCGCTGATTGGCATTCACTTGTGGCGTCTGCACCAGGACGGCGGAATGTATTCACCGGATTCCGAGGAATCGGAGAAATCCGAATAATCATGATGAAGAACTCTCTTCCCGAGCGCGAGGGAGGGCTGCCGTCGCGGGCTCCCGAAGAAAAGAGCATCTCCTACGGAGAACTGCTGTTTCGGGAAATGATCGCCATCGAGATTTTGGCGGTGGTGCTGGTTTGCCTGGCGCTGCTGTGGAACGCGCCGCTGGAGCAACTTGCCGACCCGCTGCATACGGCCAATCCCGCGAAAGCGCCCTGGTATTTCACCGGATTGCAGGAACTGTTGCACTACTTTCCGCCGTTTGTCGCGGGGGTAACCCTTCCGGCGCTGATCGTGCTGGCTCTGATCGTAGTTCCGTTTTTCAATGTGAACATCAAGAACGAAATGCTGTGGGCTGAGCATAAGCCGCGGCGGCTGACAAGTGTTGCCATCATAGCGATTGCATTGACAGCGCTGCTGTTGAGCGTCGGCGCTTGGGATGCGGCGATTCCCGTCCTGACGATTTCAGTCCTCATGGCCTTGGCCGCACTGTGGGCGGGACATTCGGCGGGTAGATTTCAGAATTGGTTAAGTGCAAAGCCGCTCTCCTTCTGGATCATGACTTGGTTCCTGATGGAAGCAGCGATCCTGACCACCGTCGGAGCGCTCTTCCGTGGTCCGGGTTGGGTTTGGGTTTGGCCCTGGAGGACTCCTTGAGCGCTCGCCCGATCGCCGAATGGCTGCGCCGGAATGTCCTCGCTTCTCCAGTTCATCGTTTCGGATGGGCAAGCCTGCTGCTTCTAATCGCGCTCGCGGTGGCGCCGACCAAGGACTTCTTTAGCGAGTGGCGGCATTACCAGCGCCAGTACAAGAGATTTATTTCCACCCGTCCAGATAGCTCCACCTTACAACACCATTTCACTGGCGGAATTCAGCAAATCTGGCTGCCGGAACTCGCGGTGGTCGACCGCTGTACGACTTGTCACGTGGCTGTGTCTGAGAAGAATTTGCAAGGCGGAGTGTCTATCCCCGAACCTTTTCGCGTTCACCCTCCGGTAGCCCACAACGTTAAAGACTGGGGCTGCGTAATCTGCCATCGTGGACAAGGTCTTGCAACAGAGGTAGCGGAGGCGCATAACACCACTCGCGCCTGGGAGGAACCCATTCTTCCCGCACGCTATCTGGAATCTTCCTGCGGACAATGCCATCGCGCTCCGCTGATCGGCACGCCGCAACTTAACTTGGGGCGCAATCTTCTAGGTCGATATGGCTGCGTGCATTGCCACGCCATCAAACTGCCCGATGGCAGCGCGATGAAGCCGACCGACGATCCGCCTGCGCTGGAACACATCGCCGACAAGACCACGCGCGAGTGGATTTACGCATGGTTAAAGAACCCTTATGCCTATGCCATTACCACCACAATGCCGGATTTCAAGCTAACCGATTCGGATGCGCGCGATATTTCCGCGTTCCTGATTTCGAACAGCACTCCGATCGCTGGAGACACGGCGCCAGTTCCTAAAGATCAGACGGCGCCCGATCCGGCCGCTAGCACCAGCCTGTACGGTGAATCATTCTGCGCCTCTTGTCATGCCGTGCAGAACGCCGCCGGAAACGTGGTTGGCGGCGATGTTGGCCCGGAACTAACTCGGGTCGGCGACAAGGTGAAACCGGAGTGGCTGCAAGCCTGGTTGCATAATCCGCGCATCTACGATTCCGGAACGGCCATGCCGCACTACCGTTTCACCGATCCGCAAGTTTTACTGCTTACGACCTACCTCGGAAGCAAGACGGATCCCGATCTCCTCGCCAACGTTCATCTCGACCCCGCAACGCCCGAGCAGATTGCGCATGGCAAGCTTCTAGTCGCCACCTATGGTTGCGCCGCTTGCCACGAGATCAACGGCATTAAGAGGCCGGACAACTTCGCTCCCGAATTGACGCGTATTGGGAGCAAGCCATTCACGCAGATTATCTTCCTGCCCGGGATGACGCACGCTGTACCGGATTACATCGCGGCCAAGATCCGGCAACCGCATTCGTTTGGACCGGCGCTGAGGATGCCGCAATTCAGCCTCGCACCCGCGCAAATTGATGCTCTTACGACTGCACTGCTCTCGCTCACCGACCGGGCACATGACTTACCACTGGCATTGACCGTGCCAGCGAAGCCGCCTTCGACATACCAGCCCGCAGGTAAAGCTGGACAGCTCATGGCGGATCTGGCTTGCTTCAGTTGCCACGTCATCAACGGCCGCGGCAGCGACATGGCTCCCGACCTGAGTTGGGAAGGCTCAGCAGTGCAACGCCCCTGGCTGCAGGCGTTCTTGAAGAATCCTGGTACCTTGCGCCCAGCGCTGATTCGCCGCATGCCGAAGTTCAATCTTTCGGATTCGGAGATCACGGAACTCACCGATTACATGATGACCGTTTATCAGACTCCGACGTTCGAGCGCGACTCGATGCCATCCAACGGGTTTCCGCCCGCCCAAGTGGAGGAGGGGAAACAGTTGTTTTACTCCAAGTACGCCTGCCAGGGTTGCCACATCATCGATACCAAAGTCGACAAAGGCTACATTGGACCTACACTTACCCAAGTAGGTTCGCGCCTGAATGCCGCGTGGATTTACCAATGGTTGAAAAACCCGCAGGTCATGCAACCGGGCGCCATCGAACCGAACCGCAACATGAGTGACGAAGATGCCCGCGCTCTGACCGAATTCCTGATGACGCAAAAGGGCTCCAGCAAGCGGGAGGAAAAGAAATAATATGACGCGACGCTGGAGTACATTATTCGCGGTCTCCCTGATACTAGGGAATGTAGCCTGCACTCAAAAGCCGGGGCCGAACTCTGCCCTGAAGCCCACCGGTTTTGGAGCGGCGCTGGTCGAGTCGAGTGGGGGCAAACAGATCGGCGCGACCGGCACGGTCCTCGCTCAACCCCTGGTAGTGCAAGTCAACGACGAACAAGGAACGGCTGTCACTGGGGCCATGATCGAGTTCAGCGGGCCAGCGGGCGTCAGCTTTGATCCTCCACGCGGCCTGACCGATTCCAGCGGACAACTCAGCACGAACGTCGCTCTGGGCGGCATGGCGGGCCGATATCAACTTACTGCGCGCACATCCACGAAAGCGCAAAAATCAGTCGAACTTAAGATTGAAGAAATTGCACTGGGATATCGGCAGCAGGTCGGATTTCAGCTCGACAACAAATACTGCGCCAGCTGCCACGACCCCGAGTCGACGCCGCAGCGGGTTTCGAATTACGACAATCTGGCGGTCAAGCCGCACCCGTTCACCGATGGTGACACCCTTAACAAGATGAGCGAGGATGACTTGATGGCCATGATCAGCCACGGCGGAGCGGCGCTCAACAAGTCTGCATTGATGCCCCCCTATGGTTATACTCTCAGCAAGACAGAGATCGATGCGCTGATATCCTACATCCGCCTGGTCTCCGATCCTCCCTATCATGCTCCCGGAACGGTGTATGCAAGAAAGTGATGCCGGTTCGATGCACCATTGCTGTATTCAACGGTCGTCGACCCTTGGCGGTCTGGTCCAAAAGCGATAGCGGCACCAAGAATGGCGCAGCCTGTATCAGATCGAAACTTCGCTTGCAGCGAGAGTCAACCATGAGGACTTCGCTAAGCATCGATGCGGGCCAAAAGTCCTCTTGGGCAAGATCTGCCGAGATCGGTACTGAGAAATGCCCTTCTGAAACGCCAACGTAGTTCGGAGTGAATCGCCGGCAAAAGCGGAAGTCATGGACTGTCGATCCGGGTGGCCGCTGCTGGCTGGTAATGGCTGCACTCACGATTCTTTGTAGTTCAACGGCTTGCAATTGGTAGGGCATCTGGTATGTCCGTCACATCGCTGTGGTCGATTTTGTGGACGGTCCCGCGCTCTTCGCTGGGCAAAAACCTCAGTATTTATGCGGGTTGGCGCGCTAGAGCACCTGGTGCAAAACTATGTGGGTCGGTTTTGGAGTTCCCGCCAGTGCTGTAAGTAGTTGGAAACAATTGGTCGGGGAGAGAGGATTTGAACCTCCGACCCCCTGGTCCCGAACCAGGTGCTCTACCAGGCTGAGCCACTCCCCGACAAAGGTCAGTTTTTTTATTCTACTACACGTTACATGACACGTCCTTGTGCTGAAAAATCCCGGAAGTGGTTTAAATAGCGGGTTGCTCCAAACCCATGCCGATCTTTTTCACTACAATGATAATTGTGGATTCTCTGCTTCTACTCAATGCAAAAGCCGCACGCCTGCGCCAGATCCTTGTTCACCACGGGCGTTTAATCGTAGCTTACTCGGGGGGCGTGGACTCCGCGTTTCTTGCCTGGATGGCGCACCAGGCGCTGGGCGGGCAAATGCTCGCCGCGATTGCCGATTCCGTCAGCCTGGCGCGGACCCATCTTGAGGACGCGCTCGCTTTTGCGCGCGAGCGCGGAATTCCGGTTGAAGTGGTGGAAACACGGGAGCTGGAAAATCCCGCGTACGCGCGCAACGATGCCATGCGCTGTTTTCACTGCAAGGACGAATTGTTCACCGTGCTCGAGCGCTACCGCGAGGCGCGCGGATTCGACGCCATCGCTTACGGAATCAACGCCGACGACGTGGGCGATTTTCGACCCGGGCAGCAGGCCGCGCGCCAGCATGGCGTTCTGGCCCCGCTGCTCGAAGCCGGCTTGGGCAAGGCTGAAATCCGGGAGCTGGCGAGGCGGGCCGATTTGCGGGTGTGGGACAAGCCGGCCTCCGCCTGTCTTTCGTCGCGGATGGAATATGGGCGCGCGGTCACGCCCGAAGCGTTGCGCGCGATTGAGCGCGGAGAAGACGCGCTGCGGGCCATGGGGTTCCGGCAATTCCGCGTGCGCCATCATGGCGAGATCGTCCGCATTGAGATTGCGCGCGAAGAACTTCCCCGCGCTTTGACCGCCGAGATGGCGCGTGAGTTTACCGCCGTGTTCAAGGGACTGGGATTCAAGTTCGTCACGCTCGATCTGGAGGGATTCCGCTCCGGCTCGATGAATCAACTGCTGACCAAAGAAGAGTTATGGCGGGGACACGGCTAAGGCAGATCTCGAGTTGCTGTGGCCGCGGGTAACTGCCGAGCTACGCTCGGCTTGGACCCTTCGACTTCCCCCTCGGCTTCGTTCGGGGCTTCGGCGGCAGGCTTGCGAGGGCGCCCGTCCCCACACAAGCATCCTCGCCATGAGATAATCAAGCGGTTTCCTAATGAACAGGTGGTTCCGAATGACGATGCGGCGCGCGTTTGTGGTTCTTCTGCTGATCTGTCTGGGTTGTTCGGCCCAGGCCCCTCCGTCCCCTTCTGCGGACATCGTGCGTCTGGTCGAGCGCCATGTGCGGGCACAGTATTCGCTCCCACCCTCCGTAAAAGTGACGGTGGGGGCGCTGCGTCCGAGTGATTTCACGAACTATAATGCGCTAACGGTCACTATGGCCGGTCCCAATAAGAAGCAGGATCTCGATTTCCTGCTCTCGCGCGACCACAAGACGATGATGCGCATATCGAAGTTCGATCTGACCAACGATCCGTACGCGGAGATCATGAAAAAGATCGACGTCGGCGGGCGGCCGACGCGCGGCAACAAGGATGCCAAGGTGAGGGTCGTCAGTTACGACGATTTCCAGTGCCCGTTCTGCTCGCGCATGCATCAGGCGCTTTTCCCCGGCCTGCTCAAGGAATACGGCGACCGCGTCGTTTTCATCTACAAGGATTACCCGCTCGAAGAAATTCACCGCTGGGCGGTGCACGCGGCGGTGGACGCCAATTGCCTGGGCACGCAAAACAACGATGCCTACTGGGATTATGCCGACTACCTGCACGCGAACCAGCAGGCGATCAACGGCGCACAGGGCGGCGAGGGCAGTAATGCGGAGCTTGACCGGCTGGCCACTGCGCAAGCGCAAAAGCATGGCCTCGATCTTTCGAAGTTGCAGGCTTGCGTCAAGGCGCAGGACGACAAGGCTGTGCGCGCCTCGATACGCGAAGGCCAAGACATTGGAGTGGAAGCGACTCCGGTGATATTCGTAAATGGCCAGAAGCTGGAGGGGGCTTTGCCGGTGGACGAGATACGGCTCGCGCTCGACCAGGCGCTGAAGGATGCCGGCGTCGCGCCTCCGGAGCGCAAGCAATAAATTTGTAATTTGCGATCTTCGATTTGTAATTGAAAACCCGGCGAGTGCGAGACCAACATTACCAATTACAAATTGCCAATCGCAAATTTTTTGGCGGAGGGAACAACTTGAAAAATCGCAACTGGTTTGAACGAGTGGGCCTGGTCGTGGCCGGCGTGTTTCTGTTGCTGGCGCTCTCGGCATGCAACCGCAACAGCAGCGGCGGGGACGTGATGGCTTCGGTCAATGGGCGGAAGATCTATCGCAGCGAAGTCGACAAGTATTACGCCAACCAAACGGCGGGCTCGGACCAGCAGCCGACGGGCGAGCAGGCGGTAAGCCTGCGCTTGAGCATTCTGAATGAGCTGGTGGAGACGGAAATCCTGATGCAGCGGGCGGAAAAGCTCGGGCTGCTGGCGACGGACGAAGAAGTGGACCGCAAACTGAACGAAATCAAGTCGCCCTATACCGCGGAAGAATTTAACAAGCGCTTGCACGACAAAAAGATTTCGCTCGACGATTTCAGGCGCGACCTGCGGCGCTCGCTTACTCGCGACAAGGTGTTGAACAAGGAAATCACCTCGCGCATCAACATCACCGACCAGGACGTTTCCGGCTACTACAACGAGCACAAGGCCGAGTTCAACCTGATCGAAGCGCAGTACCATCTGGCCAAGATCATGGTTTCTGGGATGGTCAACGCCCAGGTGCACAACCTGCAAAACAGCAAGGCGCAGAACGATGCCGAGGCGCGCAAGAAAATCGAGATGATCGCCAACCGCCTCGACAGCGGCGACGACTTCGCTACACTGGCCATGAGTTACTCCGAGGACCCGGAGACCAGCAACAACGGCGGCGATTTGGGCATGGCCCCAGAATCCGCGCTCAAGACTGCCGACCCGGCGACCCGCGACGCGGTGATGAAACTCAAACCGGGGCAATTTACGCCGGTGATTCCCTTGATCAATCCATCCAATCATCAGCCTTACGGCTACATGATCGTGAAACTGATTGCGAAAGAGCCGGCGGGCCAGAGGGACTTGAACGATCCGCGGGTGCAGCAGGCGATCCGGCAGCAGTTGCGCGACCGGCGCGAGCAGTTGTTGAAAGCGGCGTACTACGAGAGCCTGCGCGACGACGCCAAAGTAGCGAATTATTACGCGGAGGAAGTGCTGAAGAATTTGGGAGCGGCAAAGTAGGGCAAATTTCTTTCGGGCGAAACAAATTTTCCACTTGTAGAGACGGGGCTTGCCCCGTCTCCGGCAGCGCATTGATGATACGTCGCGCGTTTGCCGATATGGAGACGCGGCAAGCCGCGTCTCTACGAGAAATTAAACGTCACTAGCGCTCCAGCTTCTTGGTCAAAACTTCATTCACCAACAGCGGATTCGCCTGCCCCTTCGATGCCTTCATCACCTGGCCGACGAAGAATCCGATCATGGTTTTCTTGCCCGCGCGATATTGCTCTACCTGCTTGGGATTCGCTGCCATTAACTCATCGGCGAGCTTCTCCAGCGCCGATGTGTCGCGCGACTGCTCGGGACGGCCCTGCGCTTCGTAGAGGGCAGGGAAGTCCTGGCTGCGTTCGAAGCAAAGGTCGTAAAGATCTTTCAGCATTTTACCCGAGATTGCGCCCGACTCGACCAGATCGGCCGAGGCCGCAACTCCAGCCATCGAAATGGGCGACTGCTCGAGTTCGAGGCCCTGCGCCTTCAGGCGTCCTAGTAATTCGCTCTGCACCAGGTTGGCGACGCGCTTGGGATTTCTTGCCGCGCGGGCCGCGGACTCGAACTGATCGGCCAGCGCACGCGTCAGGGTCAGCGTGTGGGCGTCGCCCGCGGTGATGCCGTAGTCCTGCATCATGCGCTTACGGCGCGCTTCGGGAAGCTCGGGCAGGCTGGCGCGGATTGCGGCTTGCCACTTTTCATCGACCACCAGGGGAAGCAGGTCGGGCTCGGGAAAATAGCGATAGTCGTGCGCCTGCTCTTTCGAGCGCATGCCGTAAGTCTTGCCGTCGTTGGCGTTGTAGAGGCGCGATTCCTGGATGATCTTGCCGCCGGATTCGAGGACCTCGATGTGGCGCTCGATCTCGTACTCGAGCGCCTGTTTGACGAAGCGGAACGAGTTGACGTTCTTGATCTCGGTTTTGGTGCCGAGTTCTTCCTGTCCGCGGGGCCGCACGCTGACGTTGGCGTCGCAGCGCAGCGAACCTTCCTCCATGTTGCAGTCGCTGACGCCGGTGTAGAGGATGATTTCCTTGAGCCGCGTGAGGTACTCGTAGGCTTCCTCGGGCGAGCGCATGTCGGGCTCGCTGACGATCTCGGCCAGGGGCACGCCGGTGCGGTTCAGATCGATGGCGGTCTTATGGGCGGAGTCGGCGAAGCCCTCGTGCAGGCTTTTGCCCGCGTCTTCTTCGAGGTGCAGGCGGGTGATGCCGATTTTCTTCTTGCCGCCGTTCGTCTTGCTTCCGTTCAGGTCGATTTCGATGAATCCAAACTCCGCCAGCGGCTTGTCATACTGCGAAATCTGGTAGCCCTTGGGCAGGTCGGGATAAAAATAGTTCTTCCGCGCAAAGATGGAGACTTCGTTGACGCGGCACTGCAGGGCCATCGCTGCCAGGGCCGCGAATTCCACGGCCTTGCGGTTCAGCACCGGCAAGGCCCCGGGAAGTCCCAGACAGACGGGGCACACATTCGTGTTCGGCGGATCGCCAAAGCGGGTCGAGCAGGAGCAAAAAATCTTCGACGCGGTCAGCAGTTGCACGTGGACTTCGAGTCCGATGACCGGCTCGTATTTCGCGAGGAGGGCCTCGGAAAGGGCTGGAGTGCTCGCCATATCGGAAGATTATAGCTTGATCCTGGTTGATGCGCACCGGGCGTCCCCGCTGGGGGCCCCGGTTCGCTGGGCTTCAAAACAGGGCAGGCTCGCGAAGATGCCCGCCGCGCCATGGTAGACTTGCCACGGCTGATTAACGTTCCGGCGCGCTCAAGTATTTTTCCATCGGGATTTCGAAGTACATCAGCTCATTGCCTTTCGCGTCGCGCACTCCCATGAGATAGAAGTTGGCGCCAGCCAGCGGATTCGCGATGTCTAATACGTCGAAAAACAGGAAACCGCGCACCGTGGAGTGCGGCTCGACGGCCTCGGCGCCGAACCGGGCCCGCTCGATTTCGTCCCAAGTCTTGCGGCTCACGCCGCCTTTCACCTCTTTCTTCGGCAGCGGGATAGGCAACCGATTCGCACCGTCGTTCCGCGAAGGATGCGAGAGCCTGCGTTCCAGATCGTCCATGGTCGCGGGGAACAGCTTGCTGCGGTCCCTGGTATTCAACTGGGCCTTCATACCGACTAGAGAGATAGGCTGATCGCCGTCGTTCGTGATCACGAAGAAAACCGGCATGTAACCATTATTGCGGTAGTTGACGCTGAAGATCGAAGCCTTGTCCTCCAAATCGTAGGGATCGACTGCGACCGCGACTTTTTCCATGGGGTGGTCGTCGTGCGCCGGGTAGGTGCGGGCGGGATAGGCCGTAGGCATGACAAACTCTTTGGCTGCAATCGCGCAAAGGCAGCAAAGCAACACAAAGGCGCAGACCGCCGCAAAACGCCGGACTTGTGGCAGGGGCGCGCGCGGCGGTTCTTGCTTGCCTGCATTATGCATACGTGAATTATAGGAGATGGCTACGAGCTGTGAGCTACAGCTGCGAGCCAGCGTTCGTGTTTGCTCGTAGCTCGCAGCTCGCGGCTCGCTCCTCTATCAGGATGCAGCCGCAAGATGGGCTGTATCGTGGCGATCGACTCTCAAATTTTGCCCCGCCATTTAGAATGGGACTTCTTTCATGTACGCGCTCTACAGTGCGCTGCTGGTTTTTTTTCTGACGCTGACGCTGCCTTACTGGCTCGTGCAGATGATGCGGCATGGCAAATATCGGGCGGGCTTGCGCCAGAGATTCGGCGCGGTCCCGGCCGCTCTGGCCGGCCGCGGCGAGAAGCGGGCAATCTGGGTGCACGCGGTTTCGGTGGGAGAAGTCGTAGCTGCAAGCGCGGTGATCGCGGCGTTGCGGCAGAAATTTCCCTTCCACCGCGTGCTGGTTTCGACGACGACCAGCACCGGGCAGAAACTCGCCGCGCAGCGCTTCGGCGCGGAGAACGTATTCTACTTTCCCCTGGACTTCGCCTTCGCCGCGCGGCCCTACTTCACCGCTCTGCGGCCGGAACTTGTGGTCGTCGCCGAAACTGAATTCTGGCCGAATTTTCTTCGCCTCGCCAAGCGCAGCGGGGCGCGCATCGCCACGATCAACTGCCGCATTTCCGACCGCTCGCTGCCCGGCTACAAGCGCTTCCGCTTCTGGCTGCCGAGATTGCTGGAGAGCACACTCGCCAACGTCGATTTATTTTTGGCCCAGACGGAAGAAGACCGGCAGCGGCTCATCGAAATTGGCGCCGCCGAAGCGAAAACCGCGGTGGCCGGCAACTTGAAATTCGATGTCGCGCCGCCGCCATTGCCTGCGATGGTTGTGAGTCTTGGCGAGAGCTTCCGCCGCTCCGCTGCGGCGCCGGTGCTGGTGTGCGGCAGCACGCTCGATGGCGAGGAAGGCCCGCTGCTCTCGGCGTTTCGCAACATCCTGGCCAATTATCCCAAGGCCGTGATGGTCCTCGCGCCCCGGCATTTGGAGCGGTTTGCGGAGGTCGCCGATCTCGTCGAAAAACTCGGCTTCCGCTTGTGGCGGCGTTCTTTGTGGAGCGGCGAAGCGCTTGCCGGCGGCGTGTTTCTGGTGGACAGCATCGGGGAGTTGGCCGCGCTCTATTCGTTGGCCACGGTCGCATTCGTCGGCGGCAGCCTGGTGCCGCGCGGCGGACACAACATACTTGAGCCTGCGCTGCATGGCGTCGCCATCGTCACCGGCAACCACTACGAAAACTTTCGCGATGTCGTCAATTTCTTTGCCAGCCGCAACGCCGTACGCGTCGTTGGATTGGCGGACCTGCCGCTGGTCTTGATGGAGCTGATCGCAGACGGCGGCGAACGCGCAACGCTCGGCCGGAACGCGCTCGCGGCGCTGGAATCGCAGCGCGGCGCTGCGGCGAGGACAGTCGCAGCGCTGCTGCAACTGATGGGCGCTGCATTGTTAAACTCTGAAACGATGAGCGAGCAGCCTTCGCGCGAGGGCTCCGCATGAATCCGCTCGCAACGATTTACGGCGCGGCCATCGCTCTGCGCAACACGCTATTCGATCGCGGCGTGCTGGCTTCGCGGCGGCTGGAGCAGCCCGTCGTCAGCATCGGAAATTTGTCGGCGGGCGGCGCGGGCAAAACTCCGTTCGTGATTGCGCTCGGCGAACTGCTGCAGGCGCGCGGCATTCGCTTCGATGTGCTGTCGCGCGGATACGGCCGCAAAACTCGCGGCATCCTGGAAGTTGATACCAATGGCAGCGCCGCCGATTTTGGCGATGAACCGCTGCTGCTCGCGCGGCGGCTGGGCGTTCCGGTGATTGCTGGTGAAAACCGTTATGAGGCGGGGCGAGTTGGCGAGCGGAAATTTCAGCCGCAACTGCACATTCTCGACGACGGCTTTCAACATCGTTCACTGGCCCGCGACTTCGACATCGTGCTCATGACGGAGCGCGACTTTGACGACCGGCTGTTGCCCTCGGGGCGGCTGCGCGAGCCGCTGTCGTCGCTCGCACGCGCGGACGCGATTTTTGCCGCTCGTGCTGCCCGCAGGCTCAGGCGGCGGATCAGCCGTGCCCTCCCAAGCCCGACAATGAAACCAGCTTACGAAAGAGTACGCGATAGATCATTTCGCTCAGCGCGGAAACGTGTCTGGCAAGTCGAGCGCGAGATCGTTCTTCCAAAGCTGCCTTACGCGCCTGTTGTCTTCTGCGGCATCGCGCGCCCCGAACAATTCTTTGCCCAGGTGCGCGCCGCCGGAATCACGCCTGCGGTGGAAATCGAGTTTCGCGACCACTACGCCTATGAAAAACGCGACATCGAGCGCCTGCTGGCCATGCGCGCCAAACTCGGCGCGGGCGGATTCCTGACCACGGAAAAAGATGCGGTCAATCTGGGATCGTTGCAGGCCCAGCTTAATCCGCTCACGGTCGCCGCGCTCAGGCTTACGCTAGACGATCCCAGTGGCGTTGTAGATGCCATTTTGGCGAAAACCATTTTTGCAAGAATCGGGAAACGGCAGCCCCATTCGTGAGAAAATCTTGCTTGGCGCCGTGTGGCCAAGTGTTGGATGAACTAGCGGAGTGATGACAAAGCACATTAAAGAAAACGACCGCCTGCGCCTGCGGAAGATCGTCGAGTCTTTCCCCAAGCTCACGATCGCCGTGCTCGCGGACTTGGTCGCCGACGAGTTCGTGTTCGGCGAGATTTCTCGCGTGTCGCGCGAAGCGCCCGTGCTGATTTTGAAGCACCGCGATCGCACGGTGGTTCCCGGCGGCGGCGCGAACGCCATTTACAATCTTGCCGATCTCGGAGTGAACGTTTTGCCGGTTGGGGTGGTGGGCGACGACGAGCCGGGAAAGCAGTTGCTGCGCGCCTTTCGCCACAAGCAAATTCCGGTCAGCGGAGTCTTGAAAGACAAGAGTTACACCACCGTGACCAAGACGCGCATCCTGGCCGGATTCGCGCACACTGCCGGGCAACAGGTCGTGCGCCTTGACCGCGAGCCCGCCGAAGGCCCCAACGCGCATCTGCGCCGCGAGCTCGTATTGAGCGCTCGCGAATACGCGCGGGCTTCCGATGCGCTGCTGGTTTCCGATTATGGATATGGCGCGGCCACGCCGACGCTGCTGAATGTGATTCGCGAAAAGCGCGGGCTCGGCAAGGTCCCCGTGACGCTCGATTCGCGCCATCGCCTGCTTGAATTTTCCGGCATAACGGCGGCCACGCCGAATGAGTCCGAGGTGGAGGAAGCTCTCGGAATCCGCATCGGCAACAACAATGACTGGGAGCGCCTGCTGGCCGCCGGCGACCAGATCGTGGGCGCGATGAATCTGGAGTCGCTGCTGATTACGCGCGGCAAGGATGGCATGGTGGTTTTCCCGCGCCGCCACAAGCCGGTGGATATTCCGATCCAGGGCAGCGATGAGGTCACCGACGTGACCGGCGCCGGCGATACCGTGATTGCGACTTTTACCGCTGCCCTGGCTGCGGGCGCAAGCGCCGAAGAGGCCGCGCATTTGGCGAACTACGCGGGCGGCATCGTGGTCATGAAGCGCGGTACGGCCACGGTCAGCCGGCAGGAATTGCTGGACGCGCTCGAAAAGGCGCCGCCGCTGGCGCGAGAGCATTAGCAGCCCGTGGCGCAAGTGCGGTTCGTATCAGGGCACGCCTTCAGGCGTGCCGTAAGTGCGGCGTTATGAAAGCGCCTTCAGGCGCTGAGGCCGAGTGAGCTGTCGGCACGCTGCGGAAGAGTTGATTTTCGAGGTCCAGCCCCTAAAGGGGCCTCGGATTTCGCAGGACTTTCGGCATCGCTGAAGCGATGCCCTGATACGAAGCCTGAGTTTTTCAGCAGCCTGATAAATCGAGATCATTGACGACATCACTCCATCGAAAGATTGTTTCGCGCGACGAACTGCG
The DNA here is from genome assembly GCA_963772155.1 of uncultured Acidobacteriaceae bacterium. GTDB lineage: Bacteria > Acidobacteriota > Terriglobia > Terriglobales > Acidobacteriaceae > Acidiflorens. The sequence continues at coordinate 457,720 of CAVYVX010000010.1, forward strand.
GCAACGTGTGGCCGATTGGCGGCGCTCGGGCGAGCGCATCACGCTGGCCAACGGGTGTTTCGATGTGCTGCATGTCGGCCATGTGCGCTACCTGCACGCCGCGCGCGAGCTTGGCGGCAAGCTGATTGTCGCGGTGAACGACGATGACTCCGTGCGCGCGCTGAAGGGTGAAGGGCGGCCCGCGATGCCGGCCGAAGAACGCGCGGAAATTCTCGCGGCGCTGGCCGATGTGGACGCAGTTGTAATTTTTCCAGAAAAAGACGTGCGCGCCATCGTTCGCGAAATTCGCCCCGATTTTCACGCCAAGGGCACGGACTACACGGCGGAAAGCGTTCCCGAGCGCGACGAGGTCGAGGCTTGCGGAGGACGCGTCGTGATCGTGGGCGATCCCAAGAACCACTCCGCCACCGAGATCATTTATTCGCATTCGCGCTCGCGGCTGGGGCCGCGTGAATCGTGAAGCGGCGCGGATGGCACCAAGACGGGTTGCAACAGAAATGACCAGCGATTTCCCCCTCCCCGCCGACACTCCGCAACTCAATAGCTTGCTCATCGTGCGCCTCAGCGCCATGGGCGACATCATTCACACTCTGCCTGCCGTGGCCGCGCTGCGCCAGGCTTTTCCTCACGCGACCTTGGGATGGCTGGTCGAAGAACGCTGGGCGGAGCTGCTGTGTACGCTGCGCTATCCGCGATCGGGCGAGCGCTCTCCGCAACGCCCGCTGGTCGATCGCGTGCACTCCGTGAACACTGCGGAATGGCGGCGCGCGCCGTTTTCGTTCAACACCTGGCTGCGGATAGGCGCGGGCTTGAGTGAGTTGCGCGGAATTCAATACGACGCGGCGATTGATTTTCAGGGCGCGGTGCGCTCGGCGCTGCTGGCCCGCTGGTCGGGAGCGCCCATCGTTTACGGCAGCGCGCAGCCGCGTGAAAATGCGGCCAGCATGTTTTACACGCGAAACGTGATTGTTAGCAGACGAACGGAACTCACGTCGTCGAACAGGCGCTGGCGCTGGCGGGCGCGGTCGTTTCCGCGGCAAGCCTTGCGACGGCAAGCGTTCCAACCGCGAGCATGGTACCGGCGATGGCGGCGCCTGGGGTGGAGTTTCCCGTGGATGCGGATGCGGAAAGCAAGATTGCCGGCCTCACAACCGATTTGCGCGGCTTCGCCATCCTCAGTCCCGGCGCGGGTTGGGGAGCAAAGCGGTGGCCGGCCGAGCGTTACGGACAGGTTGCGAAGGAACTGGCAAAAGATGGATTATGTTCGCTCATCAACCACGGGCCGGGAGAAGAGGAGCTGGCCGCGGCTGTGGAAGCGGCAAGCGCAGGGACGGCGCGAAAAATCTCCTGCTCGGTTTCCGAATTGGTCGCGCTCACGCGGCGGGCGCGTTTGTTTATAGGCGGCGATACCGGGCCGCTGCACTTGGCGGCCGCTTTGAAGATCCCGGTAGTGGCGATTTTTGGCCCGACGGACCCCGCGCGCAACGGCCCGTTCGGGACGCAAGCGATTGTGCTGCGCAGCGCGAGCAGTGTGACCGATCACGCCCGGCGCCGCGAGCCGGAGCAAGGGTTGCTCGAAATCACTGCCGGCGAAGTTGCCGCCGCAGCGCGAAAGCTGTTGCCAGGCCAAATCGCAGGACTTAAGTGAGTGAAGCGTCACAATCCGGTTCGCAACCCTTGCCAACGCCCGGCGATACCTGGCCGCGCGTGGCCCGCCGCATCCGCGTGCCGCTGGGATTTATATTTGCGGCCGTCTATGTCTGGCTGGCGCGGCCGACCGGGAATTCGCTGATCGCGGGCGGGCTCGCGCTGCTTCCCGGGCTGGTCTTGCGCGGACTGGCTTCCGGCCATGTGCAAAAGGACAAGCAACTCACCACCAGCGGGCCCTATGCTTACATGCGCAACCCTCTGTATCTGGGCTCGCTCCTGCTGGCCGCCGGCTTCGCCATCGCGGCGCGCAGTTGGTGGATTGTCGGAATCATGCTCGCGATGTTCGCCGCGATTTACGTTCCGGTGATCGCCGGAGAAGAACGTTATTTGCGGCGGACGTTCCCCGGTTACGACGATTACGCTCGCCATGTTCCGCGCCTGTTGCCGCGGCTCACGCCCTACGGCGCCGAGCGGAGCGCGTATTCTTCCGCGCGCTACTGGAAGCACCGCGAATATGAGGCTGCGCTGGGCTGCGCGGCGATGCTGGCCATCCTGATCGTCAAGCTGATGCTCAAGCCGATGTGGTAACCTGCCGTTAATCATGGTGAACGCCTTGGGAGCCCGCGGCAAGAAACTTGTTCGCCCCTTGCTTGCGATCTTCCTGATCGCAACGATGTTGCCGGCGCAGCAAGGCCCGCCTACAACAACGATTGGTCCCGCTCCCAGCGAGGTCGCGCCGCCCCGTCCCAACTATCCTTTTCCCGATGGCCGGAGCTACATCTATTCGGTGGAGTGGCATTTGATTACCGCCGGGACCGCGGTCGTAAGAATGGAAGTTGACGGGAAAGAGCGCAAAGTTACCGCGACCGCCGATTCTTCGGGAGTCGTCAACATTCTCTTTCCTGTGCACGACCGCTTCGAGTCGCACTTCGATCCGCGAACGTTCTGCTCGCTCTCGGTCTTCAAGCACAGCGAGGAAGGCTCGCACAAGCGCGAGACTTCGATCCATTTCGATTACCCGCGCAAGAAAAGCGCGCTCGATGAAAAAAACCTGAAAACGGGCGAAACCAAGCACGTCGAAAACGATCTGGCCGCGTGCTCGACCAACGTCATCGCCGGCTTTTATTATTTGCAGTCGCTGCCGCTGCAACTCGGCGCCAGCTACGAGTTTCCCATCAGCGACGGGAAGACGACGATGGTTCGCGCCAGGGTGGAAAAGCGCGAGCCGGTCAAAGTGCCAGCCGGAACCTTCCCTTCCGTCCTGGTCACCGCCGAAGCCACCTCGGGCCCGCTCCAGTCCAAGGGGCCGGTGTGGGTGTGGTATTCCGAGGATGCGAACCACACGCCGGTGCAAATGCGCGCGAAGTTGGGATGGGGCACGCTGCTGTTCCGTTTGCAGCGGATCGAGAAGTAAATCCCGCACAACTGCATAGGGCCTGGAGCAGAACCAAAGTCGCTGTATCCCGCTTTGAAGGGGCGCGGCTTCAGCCGCGCCGTAAGGAGCCTTTTAAGTTTTGTCATCCCGAACGGGCTTCAGCCCGCGAGGGATCTGCTTTTTTCTTTCAGGGGCACACCTACTCTGGTTCTGCTCTACTGCAGCCGGAAGCGTTCATTGATCAGGCGCTGCAGGCGCGGGCGGTAGATTATGTCGTAGGCGAGTTCTTTGCCGGGAAACATGCTGAGAGCGGCGCGGCGGGTGCTGGCGGCCATTTCCGCCGCTTTTTCCAGCGTCAAATCTGGGTCCTGGCCGATCACCGACATGACCATGCCGATCATCACCTGTAGGCGGCGCCGTCTTCGGGCCTCTTCTTTTTCCCTGCGCTCATTGTGCTCTCCGCCGGATTGTTTGGCCCGTTGAATTTCCATGTTGCCCCGGTTCATTTTTCGATGATGAGCGACGACTCCGCGATGCTCCCCAGTTGCCATTGTGGCAGCTTCGGCGTCGGTTCAGTGGGCTTGAGTTCAGTGTTCATGAGGACAGATTAGCAGACGTTTTTGCCGCTGGTTATGCTGGCGCTCGGATTTCGCCCACACTCGCTTGCCACACGATGCACTTTCATCACGGCTCCAAACGGCGTATATTTCAAATCGCATTTCTATTCAGGAGGCAGCGATGGCAACTCTTACCCATTCCGAACCACATGCGAAAAATTTCGGGGAAAATCTGGAAAGCGATCTGGCGCTGGAGTTTCTGCGCGTGGTGGAAAACGCAGCCATCGAGTCGGCGCGCACCATGGGCCAAGGCGACCGCCGGTTAAGCGACCAGGTGGCCACGGAGTCCATGCGCCAGACGATGGATACGGTCCCGATGCACGGCACGATTGTGATCGGCGAAGGCGAGCGCGACGAGGCGCCCATGCTCTATATCGGCGAGCGGGTGGGCGGCTCGTATCCCGACGGCCGCGAGGTCCCGCAGGTCGATATCGCGGTCGATCCGCTGGAAGGCACGAACCTCTGCGCCACCGGTTCGCCGGGAGCGATTACGGTGCTGGCCGCTTCCGAAAAAGGCGGCCTGCTGCATGCTCCCGACTGCTACATGGAAAAGATCGTCGTCGGGCCCTCCTGCAAGAATGCGGTCGAGCTGGACGCTCCCGTGGCCGTCAATCTGAAAAATATCTCGCGGCGGCTGCATCGCGGCGTCGAGGACCTGGTCGTGGTCGTGCTCGACCGTCCGCGGCACGAGAAGCTGATCGCCGACATTCGCCGGGCGGGCGCGCGCATCAAGCTGATTGGCGACGGCGATCTCTCGGCGGGCATTGTCGCGGCGGTGGTCGGGACCGGCGTGCATGCGGTCATGGGATCGGGCGGCGCGCCGGAAGGCGTCATTACCGCGGCTGCCATCCGCTGCCTCAACGGCTACATGCAGGGACGGCTGGTGATCGACACGCCCGAACTCGAAGAGCGCACCGCGAAGATGGGGATCAAAGATAAGAACAGAATTTATGAGGCGGAAGATCTGGCTCCGGGGAAACAGATGCTTTTCGCCGCCACCGGCGTCACCGAAGGCTCGCTGCTCAAAGGCGTCCGCTTCTTTGGCGAAGGCACGCGAACTTCTTCGGTGATCCTGACTTTGCGGACCGGACGGGTGCGATTCGTCGAGAGCATCCATTTGAATAAGGGGCCGGACGTGAAGGTCCGCTTCTCGTAGAGCAGCAGCCAGTTGCCAGTGAGACCTGGGGTGCGTTTTTTCAAGGGACGGGTGACCGCGCTGTCACGCCGCCTCCTGTCCCTATTTCGCCTATCAGAGCATTTCTCGATTTCCTGTAGATGGAGCCGGAACGGGTAGGGCACGGCTTCAGCCGTGCCGCCAGGAGTGCAACGGGTTCCGGCTTTAGCCGCTGAGGGCGCACACTATATACCATCACGAGAAATGTTTCTATAGGGGCTTTCGATTTCCTGTAGAGCGGCTTGCCGCGTTTCTGCATGCCGCGGAGCCGGCGGTCTCGCAAAAGCGGTACTCTAATACAAGCCTGAGATTGTCAGCAGCCTGTTAGGCATGCCCGCAGAGTTCGGAGACTTTGCTTTTGGAAGAAGCCCAGGTTGTCGGATTGCTCGTCCGCCGCTGCGTTGGGGGCGATGCCGCGGCCTGGGAAGAAATCGTCCAGCGTTATCACCGGAGGATTTACAACGTCTGCTACCGCTTTGCCGGCAATGCCGGCAACGCGCAGGACCTCACGCAGGAGGTCTTTATCAAGATGTATCGCACCCTAAACACCTATGACTCCGGTAAGGGCGCATTCATAACCTGGGTAACCACCATCACGCGCAACCTGCTGGTGGACCATTTTCGCAAGTCCAAAGGCGACCGCATCACCGATTCGCTCGATTCGCCGCCCTCCGGATATGAGGATGCGCAGCCCCTGAGCGAGCAGATTGCCGACCGCGGGCTGGCGCCGGATGCGCAGGCGCAGAGCCGCGAAACGTGCGAAATGGTGCATTCGGCGCTGCAAAAACTGTCGCCGGAGCTGCGGGAAGCGGTGATTTTGCGCGACCTGCAGGACATGGACTATCGGGAAATTGCAACCGCGCTGAGGGTCCCCGAGGGGACCGTCAAGTCGAGAATTAACCGGGGACGAGCGGAACTTGCGCGCCTCCTGCAACGTACATATAGGCAGGTGATTTGATGCCGGAAGAAATCAAACACGGGGTCGAGTGCGCCGAGTTCGAAGCGCTGCTTAGCAACGCTCTCGATGGCAAAGAACAGTTGAGCCCGGCTCGCCAGCAGAGCTTCGAGGCTCACCGCCGCGTCTGTGCGGTCTGCGGTACGCTCTTCGCCGACGCGCAGGCTGGACGGCAATGGCTGCGCTCGCTCGAAACGGTCGAGCCTCCGGTGAATCTAGTGCACAACATTCTGGCCGCCACCAGCGGAATCGTGAGCGCGCGGCCACAAGCGGCGCGCGACGGCAGCCTGGCTCGGTTAGGCGAGCGGGCGCGGCAATGGCGGGATTCTCTCTTCACATCTTTCTTCGGACCGCTGGCGGCCTTCGTGCGCCAGCCGCGCTTTGTCATGTCGTTCGGCATGATCTTCTTCACCTGCTCGCTGGTGTTGAGCGTGGCGGGCGTGCAACCGAAGGACGTGGCGCAAGTCTCGCTGCGGCCGGCGGCGTTGCGTCATGCCTACAGCGGCGCGCAAATCAGGGTCGTAAAGTACTACGACAATATCCGTTTTGTGTATGAGATCGAATCCAAGCTGCGCGAGCTGAAGCGGGCCAACACTCCCGCCGGGCCCGGCCCCGAATACCGGAAAGAAGAACAAAAAGAAAATCGCAGGAACGACACCAGCGGGCAACCCGAGCAAAGACAGGAACGTAATTATTCGAGTGAGAACAGACAGATGCTGCTGGCTAAAATGACGGGGGTACCGAATGAAGTCCGAGCAGGAGTAGCTGCGAGCAAACTCAAGCTCGCTCGTGGCCCGCAGCTCGAAGCTCAAAGCCGCCTCTTGCGACGGTGACCACAAACAGGAGGTTCGTATGAACTGCGCCAATCATGCCGATGCGCCGCCAGTGGCCTATTGCCGCACTTGCGGAAAGCCGCTGTGCGCCAATTGCACGCGTCCCGTGCGCGGAGTGATCTACTGCGAAGACTGCCTGGGAGCAAAAATGGAAGGCATCCCGGCGGCGACAGCCGGATTCGTTTCCGGCAGCTTCTCTCCGGCAACGCCCTCTCCGGCAGCGTCCGGGCAGGTTCCTCCACCGCCTCCTCCGGGAGTCGGCAGCGGCCCCAACCCAGCCGTGGCTGGCATTCTTGCCGGATTTTTTCCCTTCGGCGTCGGCGCCGTCTACACCGGGCAATATGCCAAGGGACTGGCGCACCTCGCCATCTTCGGATTGCTGATCGCCGGAATCAGCGCCAGCGACAACGGCCACAGCGAAGCCCTTGGTGTTATCTGCGACATCGCCCTGGCCTTCTTCTACATCTACCAGATCATCGATACGGTGCGCTCGGCACATGCGATTCAGGCTGGCCAGCCCGCTCCGGACCCCTTCGGCCTCTCGGCAACTTTTGGCGGAGGAGCAAAAATAGAGGCCAGCAAAGTCCCGACCAGCGCAATCGTGCTTATCCTGCTCGGCGTGCTCTTCCTGCTGCATACGAGGGTTTGTTCGAATTCGGTCTCCACCGCATCTGGCCCATGATTTTCATTCTGCTGGGCGGTTGGATATTCGCGCCGCGCTGGGGCTTGCTCGGGGCCGTGCCGGACGGGCTGCCCTTGCCACGCTGCCGGGCGCAATGCCTGATGGGACCTGCAATTCTCGTAACCATCGGCGTGCTCGATCTGATCGAAAACTCGTGATGTTGGATTTTTCGCACTTGGCCGGTGATACTACTGGTAGTCGGTGGCGTCAAATTGTTGCAGAGCGCCGCATCGGCGGAAGGACACATTCCGTCGACTGAGGCTGGACCGGAACGTGGGCGGAGGCCCGATTCCTCCTGCGCCCCCGACTCCGCCTCGCCACCCGTTCCGCCCACCAGCAGTGAGGTGAACACTAACGAGGTGAACCGTGGCTAGCCCATACGTAAATCCAACTCCGCATCCTCCGCATCTTCCGCATCGTTCCATCGCCGGGCCCGTCGTGCTCATCCTGCTCGGAGTGCTCTTTCTGCTCGGCACCATGCGAGTCCTCGATATCCACCACCTCGGTGGCTGTTCGCCCGCTACTGGCCTGCCCTGCTGATCCTGTGGGGCGTGATCAAGCTCATCGAATACGAACAGGCCAAGCGCTCCGGCCAACCGGCCCGCGGCATTGGAGTCGGCGGCGTTTTCCTGATGTTGTTCCTCATCTTTGCCGGACTGATTGCCACCCAGGTGTCCCGCTGGAATTGGGGGCGACCTTGGCGAGCACATCCAGCTTGGCGACGATAACGACCTGGACGAGATCTTTGGCGGGTCCACCTTCGACTACAGCGACGAACTCACCCAGGAGATTCCCGCGGGCAGCGTTCTGCACGTCAACGACGAGCGCGGCGCCATCACCGTCAATGTGGCCGAAGGCAATACCATGAAAGTCTCGGTGCGCAAGCGGGTCCGCGCGGAGGAAGAGAAGGACGCCGAAAACTACAACCTCAAGACCAAACCGCAGATCTCCGTCGTCGACAAGGTCGTCACGCTCAACGCCAACACCCAGGGCGCGGGCGACAAGGGCGTCTCCACCGACATGGATATCTATGTGCCCGCCAATACCGCGCTGACCATCACCTCGGGACGAGGCGATATAACCATCGCGGGCATGGCCGCCAACCTTGACGTCACCCATCGTCGCGGCGAAGTCAACATCGACAACCAGACCGGAAACGTCCTGCTCAACCTGGACGGCAGTTCCGTTCGCCTGGGGCAAGTGAAGGGTGATGTCACCATTCAGGGCGAGGCCAACGAAATCGCGGTCGAAGATGTGGATGGCGCGGTCCACCTGAATGGCGAGTTCTACGAGACCACCCGCCTGGCGCGCGTCAGCAAAACAGTCAGCTTCCATTCTTCGCGCACCGACATGGAGTTCTCGCGCCTCGATGGCCGGCTGGACCTCGATTCCGACGACTTGCGCGCCGATTCGCTCCTCGGACCGATGCGCCTGAAGACGCGTTCAAAAGACATTTCACTCGAAGGCTTGTCGGGCGATTTGCGCCTGGAAGACTCCAACGGCGCCGTCTCCGTCGGCCTGCAAAAGCCGGGCAACATCCAGATAGATAACCGCAAGGGCGACGTGACAGTCACGATTCCGTCGAATACGGCGATCAAAGTCGAAGCCCGCACCCACGAAGGCGAGATCGAGAGCGACTTCGACGAGATCAAAGTCGACAATCGCGATAATCAATCGAGCGCCAATGGCTCCATCGGCGCCAACGGCCCGAAACTGATAATCAATTGCGACAACGGAGCTATCGAGATCCGCAAAGGGACAGCCGTAGTCGCTGTTCCACCAGTTCCACCAACTCCGCCCGCCACGCCGGCGAAGCCAGGCAAGCCCGCGAAAGCCCTTCCCGCTCCCAAAGCCAAGCCCGTGGAGAGCGAGAATTAGGAGAGCGGCTGCTGGCTATTGGCTTTTGGCTGTTGGCTTTTAGAGCAGCTTCACAGTTGGTGTAACCCTGTCCATTGGTTGATTGTGGTACCCCCCCCTTATTTCTCTAAAATCTTGAATCTAAAGGGCATTATTTTCAAAATCTTCACAACAAAGGGGTTATAGACATAATCTTGATAACAAAGGGGTTACTGGTATAACGAAATTTCGCCTCCCTTTAGAATCAAAGAGTTGCCGTTGGAGATACTGGCAAAGTCTTGATATCAAATAACTTAGTACATAATTTGAGACCCGCACTGAGCGGCTACCTAAGTACTATTATAACTCTGGTGTCAAGGGTTGAATAGCGTTTTTGGAGAGTGGCGCAGCGTGCTACGAGCTGCGAGCACCCAGGTTAGATGGAATGAGACGGCTGGTCTCGCGGAAAGGGTAAGCTGTCCGCACGCACTCGATGAGGTGCAAAGGAGACCAGCCAATGAAAAAGAGTAGCAGAGTATACGTGGAAGTGCAGAAGCCGACGACGACCGTGGGCATCGATTTGGGAGATCGTTTCAGTCGCTACTGTAGGGTGAACTCGGATGGGGATGTGATCGAGGAAGGGCGGATACCGACGACCCGAGAAGCCCTGGAGCGACACTTTTCCGGGGAGCCCAGGCAGCGGATGGCGATGGAGTGCGGGACCCATTCGCCATGGGTAAGTCGGTGGCTGCGGGAGATGGGGCATGAGGTGGTGGTGGCGAATACGCGCAAGTTGCGTGCGATCACCCATAGCGAAGCGAAGAACGATCACAACGATGCGGAGAAGTTGGCGCGATTTGCCGCGTACGATCTACGTCTGCTCTCGCCGATCCGGCATCGCAGCCCGGAACGACAGCGGGATCTGAACCTGCTGCAAGCGCGCGACACCCTGGTCAGGGCACGGACGATGATGGTGAACGCAGCGCGAGGACTGGCCAAGAGTACGGGGCAGCGGCTGCCACCGTGTTCGACGGAAACGTTTGCCCAGGCCGCACGGACGGCGATTCCCAGCGGCTTGGAAGCGGCGCTGGTTCCGCTGTTGGAGCAGGTGGCGAGCCTGACGGAACAGATCCGGCAGATGGACAAACAGATCGAAGCTCTGGGAAAACGGTACCCGGAAGTGGAAAGGTTGCGGAGCGTACCCGGAGTAGGGCCGGTGATTGCGGCCGCCTATGTGTTGACCCTGGACTCGGCGGAGGCGGCGCGGAACAGTCGCGCGGTGGGAGCGTTTCTGGGACTAAGGCCGCGGCAAAGCCAATCGGGGGAATGCGATCCGCAGCTGCGCATCAGTAAAACTGGAAACTCCTATCTGCGCCGATTGCTGGTGCAGGCTGCGCAATATGTATTGGGGCGTTTCGGGCCGGATTCGCAGCTTCGGCGGTGGGGATTGAAACTGGCGGCCAACGGAGGAAAGCGTGGGAAAAAGCGTGCGGTGGTTGCCGTGGCTCGCAAGCTGGCGGTTTTGTTGCACCATCTCTGGAGGAGTGGCGAATGTTATCGGCCGTTTCCCCAAGAAGCTCACGCCCTGGTTGGATAGGGATTGCACCGAAGCGGAAAGGCAGGAGGAAAATTCAAATTGACAAATCTCGCGTTGCGGCGACTGCGATTGAGCGCTTGGCCAGTACCATAAGGCCGCAGGTTAGATAGCAGCGCCGCTTCATCAGTATCGGACGCCAACATGCACCGGGTCCCTTGCGGACCAATCCGAGTGCGAATAGAAGCCCGAGATGAAACCGCGAGAAGATCAAAGACAAAATCGCCATGGAAAGAAATATGTAGCGAATACTTGACACCACCAGCCGTCTCATAGAAGCACCCAAAAGACGGGCGCGAACCTGGGGCACCTGCCAAACCTCTCAAAAGGAACCAAAGCGGTAATCTCTGAGCTCTGAAAATTTATATGCGTCGGCCCTGACCTATCCCCGACACCTATCCCCGACCTTCATTGACTTGCCCTTTTCATCCACGTAATATCCGATGAAATGGTCAATCGCGCCATTACCTCTGGAGGCCCCTTGACCGAAGATCGCCAATTGAAGCAGCAATCATCTGCGCGAGGCAGTATCGAACCCATACGGTACGCCGGGAGTGGAACCTCGCATTTTCAGTCTGAACCCCTCCAATACGACCAGAAGGGAGAGCCATTCGCAACGTCGGACTGGGAGGTACAACTGCTCCGCAAGTTGCGCGGACAACGTTCCAATATTCCAGCGGCGGACACCTCGAACCTCCCCCGATTTTTGCCACTGCGGAATCTCTACTTGGCTCGTTCAGCATGGCTTTCTGAAAACATATTCCGCTTCTCTTTTGAATTTTCGCGCTTGTGCCCGAAGGCTGGCGAGTTCAACCGCAAGTTGATGGCTGAATACGTGAAAACGTTGGCGATGATCTAGATCTGCCGGTCAGGAGCCGATGGTGACGCTTGAGCACTTCACTATGCCGCAGTATCTGACACGCTCCTCCAAGCAGGGCAAGATCCTGTCAGGGGCTTGGGAAAACCCGGACACTTTGAACCACTACCGCTTCTATATCCAAAAGGTTGTTCAGTTCCTGCGGGACGAGAGCACAATTCAAAACATTCTTCAAGAAACCGATCTCAACGATGAACAGCGATCCTCAATTCTCTCTGCCGGACTGGTGCGATATTTCTTAACCATCAACGAGCCTGCCGTCGTTCTCTACAATGGTTATATAAGCGGCGTATTTCCTCCCTTCAAACGATTTCGATTTCTCCCATTCTTTTCGGCCCTTAGTAAATTGGTCGAGGCTCATGATGTGGCGACGACTGAAATCAAAGAGGGGCTTTGCCATCAGCAACTTCAGCCTCAGACTGGGAGCCCCTTTCAACTGGCAATATCATCAGGGACTTTTCGGAGCCGTCGCCCAAGAATTCCATGAGCACTACACGCGTCGCTTCGAGCGGCAGGGAAATCACTCGGATTTTATGGGATTGAACTATTACTACCGCTACAAATTCCTTGTTGACCGCAGCACGCGGGAGTACGGAACCCATCCTTCATTCGGTGACATCTATCCCACCGGGATTTCGAGCGTACTCGCTGCAATGCACGCGGAATTTCCCGGGAAACCAATCTTCGTAACTGAGTTCGGCTTCGCAGACTCAAATGATCTCCGGCGACCCTTCTGGTTACTGGAGACGATCCGAAACATCATGGATGCAAAGAGGAGTGGGGTTCCGATCCAAGGGGTGCTCCTGTGGACGCTCGTGAACAACTTCGAGTGGGAACTCGGAATGTCTCAGAGATTCGGCTTGTTTGCGGAGAGCGAGTTAGAGAGCATTCCAAACAAATCGAAAAAGGGCATCAAGAGTTGGGAGGCGTGGCAAACGGCAATGGCAGCGATGCGGGCGCCTACTGAAGTAAATCTGAGCGAATTTCAACGCTGCCACGAAGTCGCAAGAGAACAATACGAGAAGTCTGGCGGACTGGCGAGAAGAAACGATTAGACTGTAGAGCATCTTTTTGCGGGAGGCATTTCCATGGCAACCGATAAAGTGACGATTGAATGTCTGCAAGGTCTATCTCCGTCAGAATTGGCGAGGAACCAACTCGAAACTCACTTGGCCGAGTATTCTGCTTTGAGCAACCGGCTCACCTACTGGATAACTTTGCAGTACGCCACATACGCAATCGCGGCAGGCGCACTCGGATTTGTCGCAAGCGGTTGGGGCCGCATTGATGACCGTATGCTGGCATGGGCGTGTGGCTTGATTATTATCTTGATCTTGTGGGCACTGGCTCAGACAAACTTCGAGATTTTCACATACGTGGTCTACATCGAAAAACAGCTACGCCCTAGAGTTGAGCAACTGCTGGGAAGTGATTTGTTCTGGGGCTTTGAGGCGTACGTTGATTCCCTAAGACAGACCCCAATGGCGAAATTTGAACAGCAATGGGGAGTATTCATTGCCTCCGTGGTGGGGTTAGGCACATCGGGCTGGGCTATTTATCACACCTCGGCAGGAAAGGTGGGAATGTACTGGAAGTCAACGCTATTGTGCTCCGCCTTGACGGTGTATATCGGCCTGATGGCGGCTCTCAAACTTCGAGCGGCTCTGACTCTACAAGAGAAAGTCCGGGAAAGCCAAAAGTCGAGAGAGAGTGCAAAGTCAGTTTCGTGTCACACAACGCAGGGTAATGGTTATTCAAAGGCCACTTTTCAAAAGTGAGAAGTGGCGCACTCTTCTTACATCAGGACTTTCCTCATTATTTTGTCTCGCTATTCGAGTAGCAGTTCAAGCTGGACGGGTGGCCCTCGATAAGAGGGAAGGCGTTGTCAAGGACAAACTTCTCCCGACGGGTGGCCCTCGATAAGAGGGAAGGCTCTGTCAAGGACAAACTTCTCCCGTGCGGTTTTTGGGACCGCCGTGCTCGCCAGAGAGGTTGAGGACCAGGACTCTGGAAATCTCACGCAAATCACATTCCGGCGGAAGATCGTTCCACCAACCATCGATTCGGCCTGAACATCGACCATGATTCTTCTATGCGAACATCCCGTCTCTACGGGATGCGAGAGCGCCCAATCAACTCAGCGGTCTAGCTCGCGCCGACCAGGGCCACCCGCGGGCTGCTCTCGATGCGAACGATCTCCGAATATGCCACCTGCGTGCGCAGCATCCAGTAGAGTCGTACCGCCAACTTGCGTGCCGCCGCCACCTTGGCCACGCCTTTCGGTTTTTGATGGCAGCGATGTAAATACTCTTTCTTCATTCCGGGGTCGAAGCGTACCGCGATCTGCGCCGCTTCCACCAGCAGCGAGCGCAGCATGCGATTGCCTTGCTTGCTGATCGATCCCAGCATCTGACGCCCGCCCGAACTGTGTTCGCGCGGAATCAGCCCCAAGTAACTCGCCACTTGCTTGCCGCGCGGAAAGCGGCTGACGTCGCCGAGTGTGAGCACGTAAGCCAGCGCCGTGTTCGGACCGACCCCCGGTTGCGTCATCAGCAAGCGGGCCTGCGCATGCTGCTCCGCGGCTTCTTGCACCGCTTGATTCAACTTCCCGACCTGCTGGTCTAACATCGCCAGCAGCCCGAGTAAATCCTCCCGCCGGCACGCCGCCCACGGTTTCAGCGATAACTCGCGCAACGCTTTCTGTCCCGCCGCGCTCCATAACTTGTTCTGTTTTTGCATTCCCTTATTCAAGGAAAGGTGTTGCAGTTCGTTTTTCACCCGGCTGCGGATCATCACCAACTTGTGCCGGTGCAGCACCAACTGCCGCAGATCGCGTTGCTCCCGATCCGGAGTCCACAACTTCGGAAAACGCCCTTCCTCGATCAGTTTACGAATGTGTCCAGCATCGCGCTTGTCCGTCTTCTGTTTGCGCACGTAACTGGCCCGGATCTGCGCCGCATCCCCGATCCACAGGACGTGGCCCAGGTCTTCCACCAACTCCACGAACCATTGACTGTTGCCCGTCGCTTCCATGCCAATCAGCGTTGGCACCGGCATCTGACGGTAAAATTGCTCGGCTTCTCCCGTGGCATGCACCAGTTTCTGCTCCCCGGTCTCTCCCGTTTCCGTATCCACCCATGACACTTGTTGCCAGCTCGGATGAAAATCACACCCTATAATCATCATGGTGAAGGCTCCTTACCTTCCCAGCGTCTTTCGGTCCTCAACCTCAAGACTACCGGGATTCTATCGAGCCTTCCCTCTTATCCAATCAACTCAAGCCTGGTTCTGGCTTGAGTGGGGCAGTTCCACTGCTGGACAGAGTCTTCATGCCGCTCTTTCGTGTTTTCGTGTCGTCTATTCCGACTCGATCTCCGCCGTCCCTCACGGCCTGTTGCATAATGGGTCAGCCTCCAACATCCCCACTCTAAATTTCGCAAAGGACGCGAAATTTAGAATGGGCCACCCGGCCCGCAGTTGTGTTATTGCAGAGAAAACCCAACATGCGAAGGTGGGCCACCCGCCAGTTCCGATTGACCGCGTTGCCGAAATCGCCAGGCAGCGGCCCTCACGGTCCCGTGATCTTCGCCCGTATTTCTTCCGGCAGGCGTTCGCGGATCTCCGCCGGCAACCGGTCGTGCACGCGCCGCGCCCCGAGCTTGGCCGCATCCACCACCGCCATGGGCGCGGGAGTGGCCACGGCCACGGCCAGCCAGATCAGCGCCGACAGGGCAAATCCCCCGAGCGCGCCCACCTCGAGCCAGAAAGCGTGGCGCGGCCCAAAATATCGCACCACGGCATACGCCAGCAAAAATACCGCCGCCGATGCCGAAGCCATCGCGATCAGGGAAATATCGACGATGCGATGCAGTTTCTGGCGGCTGCGGCAGTGCTCGCAATCGGCGAAATGCAGTTCGTAGTCCCCGCGCATCTCCGGAGCCAGGCCGGAAATATCGTAGCGCCAGCCCGCCAGGATTTTCCCCACGATGGGTTCCACGCACTCGCTCATAAAAAGCTACAGCCGGATGGGTTCGAGAGCTTCCGCCTGGCTGGCCAGCAGCACACGGTTGTGCCGCAGCCCGCGCCGGGCGCCGAGCGCCTGTTCCGCCGCCGCTCGCGCGATTTCGGGATGGTTGTTTTGTTCAGATAAATGCGCCAAAACCAGGTATTCGGCTCCCCCATCATAGTCGCTGGAGAAAAATTCCGCGAGCGCCTCATTCGACAGATGCCCCACCCGGCTCATCACCCGCTGTTTCACCGCCCACGGATACGGCCCCGAACGCAGCCTCTCGACATCGTGGTTCGACTCCACGACTAAAATGTTGCAGCCCTGCAAATGGTTGCGCACGCTGGCGGGCATGTAGCCCAAGTCGGTGACATAACCAATCTTCACGCCTTCGGCGCGAAACGCGAAGCCCACCGGATCGGCAGCGTCGTGCGGAATCGTGAACGGCATGACCTCGATATCGCCTACGGAAAAACCGCGCCCAGCCGAGAAATGCTCCAACTTAGGCAGTGCGGGAATCGCGCCCATAGCGTCGCTGTCGCGGTCATTGTCACGTACTGCGTCACGTACTGCCCGGCTCCAGGCCCGATGCGTAGGCGCGGTTATGAAGACGGGCACGTTCAGCTTGGCCGCCAGCCGCTGCAATCCGGCAACGTGGTCGGTGTGCTCGTGCGTAATCAGGATCGCGGAAATTTCCTCTACCCACTGGCCCACCGCCGACAGCCGCTTGAAAGTTTCGCGGCGGGAAAGTCCGGCATCCACCAAAATGCGCGTTGAACTCGTCCCCACCAGCGTGCAATTTCCACGACTGCCGCTAGCCAGCACCGACACTGACACTCCCATAGCCGTTAGCTTAACCCCTTCGGCTGTGGAAACGGCAACAGTTTTTCAGAGTCGGCACCTTTGGGGGGAACGGATCTTTGTTCTTAGAGCATTTTTACCATTAATGTACCCCGCGCCACCGACAGTCCCTCAGGGGCTAAAGCCCGCATCATCTTTGGCCCTTGGCGGCACGGCTGAAGCCGTGCCCTACCCAAAATCGCCGATGGGTTACAGTAACCATGAAAATGCTCTAAAGAGTTGACGAAAGGACTTGAACCACAGGGGCACGAATGCGCACACGGGAAAACAAGACCTATCTGCCGAAACGCACGGTAATGCGCGATCCCGCCACGACGCGCGTTCCGGGCTGGGGCGATTGTTCGCGGGCCACGCCGCTGCCGATGGCCTCGATGTCTAGTCCCGCTTCTTGTGCAACTTCTATGGCGGCGCGCAAGTTCTTGCCGAAAAACGACGGCACCTCGATCCCTCCCTCGGCCACGTCGAGCACCACGGTTCCGCCAGCCGGAAATTTCTGCGCGGGTGAATTCCCGGCTTGCCCGTTCGCCGCTTGTCCGTTTGATGCTTGTCCGCCCGATGGTGGAGCGGCCGGATTCGCGTCCGCCCTCAACGCGGTGGTCTGTGCAGCGGGAACGATCTGCGCTGCAATTGTGCCGGGTTTGGCGGCGGCTGGAGTGGCGGGCGTTTCCATGGCTTCGGCCATATTCAGCCTTTCGCCGAGGCGATCGGGCGAGCTTTCTTCCAGGCTCGCGTCGGGAACTTGGCGGCGCGCCAGCAACATTTGACGGCTGGGCGGAAGCTGCACGTCATGCGGAACGTGCAGATACTCGAGCGTCTGCTGCGCGATGCGTTGGAAGACCGGCGCCGAGACCTGGCCTCCCTGATGCAGGCCCACGGCGGAGTCGAGGATCACGGCGACCACGATTTGCGGATCGTTGATGGGAGCGAAGCCGGCAAAGGACGCGACATATTTCGTCTTCGAATAAGCGCCGGTGGCTGGGTCCACCTTCTGCGCCGTGCCGGTTTTGCCCGCGGAAGTGTAGCCCTCGAGAATGGCCCTGCGGGCGGTGCCGTGGAGCACGACTCCCTGCAACATCTGGCGCATCTGGGCCGCGGTCAGGGAGGAAATCACGCGCGTCCCCTCGGCGGGATGGAAAGCGATGGTTTGCGGAGTATTACGCGGCGCAATCGTGCCGGCCACGATGCGCGGCGGGACACGCACGCCGTCGTTGGCGATCGTCGAGATTAAGGTAGCGAGCTGCAACGGCGAAATGCCGATCTCCTGGCCCATGGCAATGGCGGCCAGTGAGACCTTCGACCAGCGTTCCACCGGCTTGGTCAGGCCGCGCGTTTCGCTGGGAAGTTCGATGCCGGTTTGCTGGCCGAATCCGAAAGCGCGAATGTATTTGTAGAAGCGCTGGTCGCCGAGCCGCAGCGCGACTTTGATGGCGCCCACGTCGCTCGACTCCGCGATAATGTCGGCGACCGAGAGCATGCCGTGCCGCCGGCTGTCGCGGATGCGCATGCCGTTGATGACGATCGATCCCATCTGGCAGTCGAACATTTCCTCGGGGCGCGTGATCTTTTCCTCCAGCGCAGCCGAGACGGTCACCGTCTTGAAGGTTGAGCCGGGCTCGTAAACGTCGCTGACGGCGCGGTCTTTCAGCGCATCGTTCGTAATCTCCTTCCGAATATTCGGATTGAACGTGGGCCGGTTGGTGAGCGCGAGGATTTCGCCGGTGCGCGGATTTTCCACGATCGCCGTGCCCGCAATGGCGTGCGTCTCTTCCATCCCGCGCTCCAGTTCGCGTTCGGCGATGTACTGGATGTTCTGATCAATGGTAAGGACGAGGTTGTTGCCAGACTCGGGCTCCTTTTCCACGCTGGCAAACCAGCGCTTGCGCGCGTCCACGGAAATCATCAGTTTGCCGGGCTTGCCCTGGAGTTGCTCGTTGAATTGCCGCTCCAGCCCGCTCAGGCCCTGACCGTC
The DNA here is from genome assembly GCA_963772155.1 of uncultured Acidobacteriaceae bacterium. Taxonomy (GTDB): domain Bacteria; phylum Acidobacteriota; class Terriglobia; order Terriglobales; family Acidobacteriaceae; genus Acidiflorens. Next base: position 476,149 of record CAVYVX010000010.1, read on the forward strand.
GGTGCCAACGTAGCCCAGCACTTGCGCCGCCAGTTCGCGCTTGGGATAAAAACGCTTGGGCTCTTTTTGGAAATGAACGCCTTGCAGATTGAGCGCGCGAATGCGCTCAATCGTTTCGCCGTCGGCCTTGCGCGCCACCCAGCAGAAAGTCTTGTGGGCGCGGCAATCGGCGAGCACGACGCGGGGATCGTCGTTGGTAATGCGCGCAATCAGACTGATGGTATTCGGGAGATCGGGAGCTTCCGAGGGCACGACGAAGGCCGAGTCCACCTGGATCGACATCGCCAGCTCGCGCCCGGCGCGGTCGTAGATGACTCCGCGTTTCGGCGAGAGATCGAAGCTGCGCTGCTGCTGGCGCTGGGCGCGGCGCTCGAAATCGCCGTAGCAAAAGATTTGCAGATAGACGAGCCGCAGGCAGATCGCCAGCAGCCAGAGGCAAAGGAATCCAGACAAGGCATAGAGCCTGAATCTTGCGCCGTTCGAAGATACGCTCGCCATTTCAGTTCCCAGTTCTCAGTTCTCGGTTCTCAGTGAAAAGCTCACGGTCGCCGACTGAGAACTGAGAACTGGGAACTGAGAACTGATTTATCTCACCGACACTACCGCAACTGGAGTCACGCTGGCCATTACCGGCGTGGCGGTATCGGCCGGAACGTCCATGCGCAGTACCTGCCCCGGCTGCGGCGATTCGAGGCCCAACTGGCGCGCCATCGCATCGATCCGTTCCGGATCGCGCAGCGACGCCTCTTCCAGGCGCAGGGCCCGGTTCATTTCCGCAAGGTTGTCGCGCTCCGTGCGCAGCGCCTCGATCTTGTAGCCGTATTCAATCGCGCGGAAATGCTGCAGCGCGTATCCCATGACCAGCAGGAACAGCAAGCACAGCGCCAGTCCGAAGTATTTCATCTCGCGCTCGCGGCGAGGATCTTCGACCTTCACCAGGCGCGAGTTGTCGATGGCCTTGCGGAAATAAATTTCCGGGGTCCCCATCCAGCAGGACCTGCGCCGGCTGGAAAAAACTGCGCTTTGCATGGCCACCGCGCTCATAAAGTTATGCCACTCTAACCAATTTGGAATCGTAGTCCCGGTTTTCCCGCATCGATGCGAGCCAGGGTTCAATCAGCGAGGATTCGGCTGCCGGTGCTTCGCCGGCAGCTGCTGCGGAGAGCAAGGCTTCGCCCGACCGCGCCTGGCGCTCGACGCGCTCGACCGTGGCCATCAAATCTTCAATCAGGGTGCCTGTAAACGTCATTGTCGAATGTTCCAGCTTTTCTTCTACGGACGCGGCCTTTTTTTGTTTTTCTTGGCCGCTCCGGGAAAACTCCACCACAGAGTTGCGGCCGCTCTGCAAAACGCCGGCCGCGCTTTCCCATGATCCTTGACCCGGCACGCCTTACCGTCACCGCGCCGGGAGCCCGGCAGTTTCTCCGGGCGAACTCAAAACCTTTTTGCCGGCGGGACGCCGGCGCTACATTCTTTCCGCGGCGCGCATCTTGGCGCTGCGCGACCGCGGATTGCGGTCCATTTCTTCTTCGCTGGCGGTCAGCGGCTTTTTCGTCAGCAGCCGGTACCAGCCCTGCCTCGCGCCCTCGCGCAGCGCGTCCTTGACGATCCTGTCTTCGAGCGAGTGAAAGCCGATCACCACCAGCCTTCCGCCCGGCTTCAGCGCCCGAGGCGCCGCTTCCAGCAGCGCTTTCAGATCGTCCAGCTCGCGGTTTACGAAGATTCGGAGAGCTTGAAAGGTGCGGGTCGCCGGATGAATCCGCTCATGCTTCATTGACCGGGCCGCGGCCGCTACCACTTCGACAAGTTGCTTCGTCGTGCGTATCGGCCGCGACCGGACAATGGCTCTGGCGATTCTCCGCGACCTCCTTTCCTCACCGAATTCGTAAATCACATCGGCCAGCTCGCGCTCGCCGAGGTGGTTTACCACTTGTTCGGCGGTCTCGCCGGACATCGGGTCCATCCGCATGTCCAGCGGTCCTTCCGCCTGAAAACTGAATCCCCGCGCCGGATCGCCGAGCTGCAAACCGCTCACGCCCAGGTCCGCCAGCAAACCGTCCAACGATGCGGGAGCGATGCGCTCGCCAACTTCGGCAAACGATCCATGAATCAGCGTGATTGCCGGCGAGACGCCGGCGCTACCCTGTAACTTCGCACCGGCAATCTCCAGCGCCGCCGGGTCCTTATCGAAGCCAATCAAATGTCCCGGTGCGCCGAGGCGTTTTGCGATTTCGTAACTGTGCCCGCCCAGGCCCACCGTGGCATCCAGATAAGTTCCGCCACGCTTTACGGCCAGAAAATCGATCGCTTCTTTTAAAAGAACTGGAACATGGCCAGCCTCGCCATGCCCACCCCGCTCGGGGGTGTCTGTTGAATCCGTTTCCACTAGATGCCCAATTCGTCGAGCGTCTTAATGTCTTCATCCGAGAAAGGCTGCTCTTTAATCTCCTTGTCGAGCGCTTCCAGGTTCCTGACTTCCAGGTGGGTCAACTGGCCGATCACTGCCACTTCGCCGCGAATGTGCGCCGACTGACGCAGTATCTGCGGAACCAGCAGGCGCCCCTGCCCGTCCATCTCCACCACCTGCCCGTAATAATTCACGCGATTCAAAAACTTCTTCTTGGTGGGATTGAAAGTGGAGAGCGAGGCCAGCCTCTGCTCAATGCGCTCCCATTCCTCGAAGGGATACACTTGGGCAACAATTCCGTCGAGACTTGTGATGTAAAATTTTTGGGCATACTTCTCGTCGATTACGCGCTTGAATTCCGCCGGGACTTTTAACCGTCCCTTTTCGTCGACGCGAGTTGGATGATTTCCGCGGAACATTTGTCTGGCCCGTTATTGGGCTGCGTTAACTGGTGGCTGCTGCGACAGCCGCTACCAAAAAGGAGGTAGAAGCGGTCACAGAAAAAGTGGATTTGGGTCGCTTGGGCTCGTTTTTGCCGGTGTCAGTCACGGAAACCACTGGTGCCTCGAAACTTACCGATTATGCCCACAACCTCTAATATTTATTCCACTTTCAACCACTTTCATCCACATCCTACGCCTAAATCGTTTGTTGTCAACAAGAAAGTTTCAGGTTGAGACAGCACTAAGGTACTCAAGATACAAAGCCCTAAATGTTGCGGTTAACCAGAAATATGACTACTAGGGATTGTGTTTAGAAAAATGGTTCGGGGGCCACGGTTGCGGTTGCCAGTTACCCGTTCTCAGGGAAAAGCTCTCGTGTCTAAACTGAAAACTGGGAACTGCGAACTGAGAACGATTGCAGTTCCATTGCGCTGACACGCTGGAGTACACTGGTGCCAAATTTTAGGTCAAGCGCAAAGAGGAGGCATCATGAAGCTGAATACGACTCGGGTATGGCTGGGCGGCATTGCCGGCGGAGTGTTGTGGAATGCGTGGAGCTTCTTCGTTGAGTGGCGGCTGGCTCCGTTTTACGCGGTCATGCAGCAGCAAGGGTTGTTTCTCAAAGAATCGCGCTATCCATTTTTCGTCGGACAGTGGATTGTGCTGATTTTCATACTGTCGATTCTTTTGGCGTATCTCTACGCGTGGAGCCGCGCCACCGCCGGCGCCGGATTGAAGACGGCCCTCAAAATCGGAATGATCGTCGGCTTCTGCGCGGGCGTGCCCGGCAACTTTGCCGCCGCCGCTTGGTCCCCGATCGATCGCATGTTGCCGCTCGGATGGATGCTCGACACGTGGATCGGCGCGATCCTGGCCACGGTGGTCGCGGGCTTCTTCTACAAGGAGTAAGCCGAAAACCTTCCGGTAGAGACGGGGCTTGCCGCATCTCTTTTGGCGAGCTTCTTGGCAACTTCCCCGAAGGCAGGGCGAGCCTCGTCTCTACGGGAATTATTTTGCAGGGTCGGAACTACTTCGCCGGTTCGACCAGCACGGCGGTGCCGTAAGCCAGAACTTCGGTGACGCCCTGCATCACTTCGGTGGCGTCGTAGCGGGCGCCGACGACGGCGTTGCCGCCGATGTCCGCCGCGTGCTGCAACATCAGGTCGAAGGCTTCGGCGCGCGTCTTCTCGCACAAATTCGTCAGCAGCGTGATGTTGCCGCCGACCAGCGTTTGCAGCCCGGCCCCAATGGCCCCGAAGATCGACCGGGAACGCACCGTGATTCCACGCACCACGCCCAGCGTGCGCACCACGCGAAAGCCATCGAGTTCGAACTGCGTGGTCACCATGTTATGCGGAACCATCCGCCCCGCCGCCACGGGATAATTGTTCATCGCTCCTCCTTCAATAACTCGTCGAAACAAGAACGTGTCATTCTAGAGCATTTCTCGTAATGGTGTAGAGTACGCGCCCTCAGCGGCTAAAGCCGGAACCCTTTGCAACTCCTAGCGGCACGGCTGAAGCCGTGCCCTACCCAAAACCGCCGATGGGTTACAGTAACTATGAAAATGCTCTAATTCAGCCAGTCAAAATACCGGCTGCTTTACTGAGAACTGAGAACTGAGAACTGGGAACTGGGAACTGAGAACTGTAACTTCACTCCACCACCCACTCCCGCATGCGGCGCAGCAGCGAGGCGGGCGCTTCCGCTTCCAGCACGACCGAGCCGTCCTGATACTGGCGCGAATAGATGCGGGCGCGGGCCTCCAACTGGGCCAGCATCTTGCCCTCGGTTTGCGGGATGCGCAGGCGAACGCGGCTGGGCCGGTCTGCTTCCAGCAGCGCATCGACGCGATCGAGCAGCGTGCTCAATCCGATCTCCTTCGCTGCCGAGACGTGGATCGTCTGCTTATCGTCGCGCAGCGACTCGCGCTGCCGGGGCGGGAGAAGATCGATTTTGTTCAGCACTCGCAGCCGCGGCTTTTTATCGGCCCCGAGTTCCTTGAGCACGCCTTCCACCTGCGCGTCCTGCTCGGCGGAAACCGGGCTGCTGGCGTCCGAAACCTGAATGATGAGCGTGGCGCGCTGCACTTCTTCCAGCGTGGCGCGGAACGCCGACACCAGCGTGTGCGGAAGCTGCCGGATAAAACCGACCGTATCGGAGAACAGAACCTTGCGTTTCGAGGGCAGATCGGCGCCTCGAATGGTCGGATCGAGCGTGGCAAACATGCGCGCCGACGCCACCACGTCCGACTTGGTGAGGGCATTGAACAGCGTGGACTTCCCCGCGTTCGTATAGCCCACCAGCGCCACCGTCGCCACCGGGACCGCTTCACGGCGCTGTCGCTGCTGCGCCCGGATGCGGCGCACGTTTTCGATTTGCCGTTTGACGTGGCGGACGCGCCGGTAAATCTTCCGCCGGTCGGTTTCCAGTTGAGTTTCGCCGGGGCCGCGCGTGCCGATGCCGCCGCCCAGCTGCGACATTTCCACGCCGCGCCCCGCCAGCCGCGGAAGCATGTATTCGAGCTGCGCCAACTCCACCTGCAACTGGCCTTCACGGGTGCGGGCGTGGCGCGCGAAAATATCGAGAATCAACTGTGTGCGATCGATGACACGGGTGTGGACGACGCGCTCAATATTTCGCTGCTGCGAGGGCGAGAGGTCGTGATCGAACAGAATCACGTCCGCCGAAACCGAGGCCGCCGCGCCCGCGATTTCCTCCAGCTTGCCCTTGCCGATCAGCGTGGCGGGATCCGGCCGGTCGCGGCGCTGGGTGAATTCGCCGGCGATTTCGGCGCCCGCGCTCCCGGCCAGCGAGCGCAGTTCATCGAGCGAGTCTTCGGAGGTGAAAGCGGAGGTGAAATCCCGAGAATCCGCCGCCAACAATGAAGACGAAGATAATGATGAGGACGACGACGGCGTGGACACACTCGCAGCGTGATCGCGCGCCGCCTGCGCGCCCGCAGTGATGGCGGCGGAATTAGCCTGCCGGGGATGGCCCGCGCGGACTCCCGCACGGCCTGGGGCGCGAAATTCGACTCCCACCAGGAAAGCGCGCTCCCGCCGCTCGGCTGGATTCACGACCGCCTTGGGCTCACGCCGCGAACTTCTACCCGAACTATCGCGGGCGCTCAGTCTGGAGTCATCTCGCCGCAAGCAAACTCACTTCATTCTTCAGCAGTGGGAGCGGAAGTAGCGTCCGCCAGCTCCTCCGGGGACGCCACCGGCTTCGCATCCGCGTGGATGTGGGCCCCGCGCGCGATGACAACCGTCGAAATCGCGTGCTTGAAGATGAGCTGCTCCTGGTTGCTGGTTTCGAGCACCACCGAGTATTTGTCGAATGACCGGATACGGCCTGTCAGCTTCACCCCGCTGACCAGATAAATGGTGATATTGTGATGGTCCTTCCGTGCGGTGTTGAGGAAGGAATCCTGAATGTTCTGTTGTGCCGGCTTGGCTTCCATTTGCCGACCTCCTTCTTTCTTTCTGGCCCGAGGCTGCGCCGGAGCATGAGGAAGTAAATCGGCGGCAGCTCTCTTTACTGCTCGTTCCTACAATACGGCCTGGCGGCGCGCTTTTCAACTCTCTACAGGCCGCTACTTATACAGCAAATATTTTTCCCGCAGGCGGACAAACTCCTCCAGCCGCTCCTGCCAGTCCTCGGCAATCCGTCTTGGATCTTCGCCCGATGCGATCGCCTCGAACGCCGGCCGATTCACCAGCAGGTCCGCCATGTGCTCCATCTTGAAATCGTTCGGGTACAGCTTGTGCAGCGCCGACGCCAGCTCGATGCCCAACTCGGGCGAATCAAGAGTATTTCGATCAAGAACGATCAGATTCACGCCTTCACATCGCTCCCCGGCAAAGTTACCCGCCGACGGTGTGAAAGTAATTGGCACGAAGCGCACACTCTGAATCTCGCGTCCGTTCAAGTAAGCCGCCAATTCCCGGCTTTTGATCCAGGACGCGCCCACCACTTCAAAGGGCGAATCCGTCCCGCGTCCCACCGAGACGTTCGTCCCCTCAATCAGCGCCACTCCCGGATAAAGGGTAGCCTCGTTCAAGCTCCGCAAATTGGGCGAAGGATTTACCCACGCGAGGCCAGTCGAATCGAACCAGTCGCCGCGCTGCCAGCCTGCCATCGCAACCACGTTGAGATGCGCACCAATGTGGCGCTCGGCATTGAACATTTTTGCCAGCTCGCCCAAAGTCATTCCGTGACGCACCGGCGCAGGAAAGTAATTCGTAAAACTTTCCCGCGCGTTTTTGAAATTAGAATCGAAATCGGAATCGGAAACCGGCCCCTGCACAAACGATCCGGTAATCGGGTTGGGCCGATCCAGAATGATGACTTCAATTCCCGCCTTGGCGGCCGCTTCCAGAAAGTATCCCGTCGTGGTCTCGAAAGTGTAAAAGCGCGCGCCCGCATCCGCCAGATCGATCACGACCGCATCCAGCCGCTGTCAGCACGTCAAGCGGCGGACGCCGCGCCGCGTCCGTCGCCCCGTAAACGCTATAGATTGCAACTCCGGTTGCCGCGTCCTTTGCGTTCTTAATATCGGTCGTGTCGAGCGTTCCCGTCACGCCATGCTCGGAACTGAAAATCGCATCGAGCGAAATGCCGGGTATATGCGCCAGCACGTCAATCGTGCGGCGGCCTTCGGAGTCCACGCCGGTCTGATTTGTCAGCAGCCCAATGCGTCGCGGAGCCCCGTTTTTGGCCGGATGCAGCGCCGCGAAGTTTGTCTCCTCAAGCACGTCGATTCCCGTTTTCACCGTTCCATTCCGCGCCGCGAGCTTGCGCGCCGCGCTCTGCCTTTCGTTGTAGCCGGTGATGGCTGCCGCGCGTATCTTCTCCGCATCGGAGGGGTCGAGCGCCAGCGCCGCCGCCACCGCGGTCGCGACCTTGGTTCGGAGCGCAACCGCGTTCCCTTTTTCCTTTTCTTTCGGGGGCACTACATTCATGTGCACCGCGTTCGTCAGCAGCACGATGTAAGTTTTCGTCACGGGATCGATCCACAGGGAAGTCCCGGTAAATCCGGTATGCCCGTAACCGCCCACGGGCAGCAGTTCTCCGCGGTTGGTGGAAAAAGGAGAATCGATGTCCCAGCCGAATCCCCGCACGCGCCGATCCAGTCACGGGCTGCTGCGGCGAAGTCATCTTGGCCACGGTTGCCGGAGACAGCACGCCGCGCCCGCCCTCGAGCAAGGCTTGCGCAAAAAGCGCCAAATCGCCGGCGGTGGAAAACATTCCCGCATCGCCCGCCACGCCGCCCATCCGGCGGGCCGTGGGGTCGTGCACCACGCCGCGCAGCAGGCGATGGTTCTCATCGTCTTCAGTGGGAGCGATGCGCGGTTCCCACGAATGAGGAGGGACGAAGCGCGTCTCTTTCATTCCGAGCGGCGCAAAAATGTGTTTCGCGGAATATTCGTCGAGCGGTTCGCCGGAGAGCCGCTCGACCAGCGCTCCCAGCACCACGAAGCCGATGTCGCTATAAACAAACGCCGCGCCCGGAGCCCGTTCTGGAGCCTGCTCGAACGCCATCCGATACGCCGTTTCTTTCCCTTCCCACTTCTTCGCCAAATCCAGATCGGGAGCGAGGCCCGAGTAATGCACCAGCAACTCGCGGACCGTAATGTCCTGCTTGCCGTTCTGCCCGAACTCGGGAAGGTACTTGGCGACCGGGTCGCTCATGCGAAACTTTCCCTGCTCCCAAAGCTGCATGATGGCCGTGGTGGTCGCGACGACCTTTGTAAGGGACGCGCAATCGAATACTGTATCCAGCGTCATCGGCTCCCGCCGAGGCTCAATCGCGCGGCTGCCGTAAGCTTTGCGATAAACCACCGTCGTCCCCGTCGTGCCTGGCCGACGACGAGCACCGCGCCCGGAATCTGCCCCTGCGCGATGGCGTCGTTGACGATGGGGTCGAGAACGGCGAGGCGGGAAGCGAGCGGAGTCTGGGCGCAGGCGGCGGCAGAAAACAAGAGAGCGAAGAGCAGCAGTTTTTTCAGCTATGCGTTTCACGTCTGCTGTGACTCTACATGACCGCGGAGATGCGGCTCAAGGCTGAAAGTTGGTAAAAGCGACGATACCCGCGAAGTAACTCCCCGATTGCCTCCGCCCGCCGCCTTTGCTATAACCCAATCAGTTCGCTAAACACACGTGAACCCGACGCTGCCGAATCGAGAATCCGGATTTTCCTTCCTCGCGCGCAATTTCGCCGCGCAGGACGATCGCTTTCGCAGCGCTTTCGGCATTCTGGAAAACGCCATCGCCGCCCGCGCTTTTCCCGGCTGCTCGCTCGCCGTCACCTTGCGTGGAGAACTCGTTGCCCACAAAGCCATCGGCCGTTTCACATACAATCCCGCGTCGCCCGAGGTCACCACGGCTAGCCTGTTCGATCTTGCTTCACTCACCAAAGTCGTCGCCACGACCGCCATGGCCATGATTCTCTACGAGCGCGGACTGCTCGATCTGGAAGCTCCGGTCACGGCTATCGTCCCCGAATTCGCTAATAGCGACGCCCGCCGCCGCGAAATCACCGTGCGCATGTTGCTCGCACACAGTTCCGGCCTGCCCGCTTACGAAAAGCTTTTTCTGCGCGCTCACACCCGCGAAGGCCTGCTGCAAGCCGCATTCACCACGCCGCTGGCCGCCGCCCCCGGTGCGCGCGCCGAATACAGCGACATCGGATTCATCATTCTCGGCGTGGCGCTCGAACGATTGGCCGCCGAGAATAATGACTCGCTCGACGCCTTCTGCCAGCGCGAAATCTTCGGCCCGCTTGGCATGACTCACACGACCTTCAAACCCGCGCCCGCTTGGAAAGACTCGATCCCGCCCACGGCCGACGATCGCACGTTCCGCCATCGCATCATCCAGGGCGAGGTGCAGGACGAAAATTCGAGCGTCCTCGGCGGCGTTGCCGGACACGCCGGGCTGTTTTCGACCGCCGAAGATCTGGCCATCTTCGCCCACGCCATGCTCAACGGCGGATACCCCATCCTCCGCTCCTCGACCGTTGAACTTTTTTCGCGGCGAGAATCCGCGCCCGACGGCACTTCTCGCGCGCTGGGCTGGGATACACCCTCGGCCCCCTCGCAATCGGGAAAGTATTTTTCGCCGCGTTCTTTCGGACATCTTGGTTACACCGGCACATCGCTGTGGATCGATGCGGAGCGCCAACTTTCAATAACGTTGCTCACCAATCGCACCTGGCCCGACTGCCAGAACCAGACAATCAAGCAAGTGCGCCCGGCGTTTCATGATGCGGTGATCGAAGCCTTGGAGAAGCCATCTTGAAGCGCAGAGCCTTCAAACACGAAGCAAGCGAGGTAAAACTCCGCCGCCTCGGTACTGAGAAAACAAACCGCGCTTCCGCCGATCTCGAGAGGAAATCCGCGCTCGAAATCGCCCGCATCATCAACCGTGAAGACGCCAAGGTCGCCGCCGCGGTGAAGAGCGCGCTGCGGCCCATTGCGCAAGCGATCGATCTGATCGCCGTGGCACTCTCGCGAGGCGGACGGCTGATCTACGTTGGTACGGGCACCAGCGGACGTATCGCCGCGCTCGACGCGGCCGAATGTCCGCCGACGTTTGACGTGCCCGCGCGCATGGTGCAATTCATAATGGCTGGCGGGCGAAGAGCGCTGGCCGCGGCCGTCGAAGGCGACGAAGACTCGCGGGAGCTGGGCCGCAAAGCCATGGCGAAGAAGAAGCCAACAAATAAGGATGTCGTTGTGGGCGTCGCGGCCAGCGGACGCACTCCCTTCACCATCGCCGCCATCGAATTGGCGCGCGCGCGCGGCGCGAAAACCGTTGCCGTCGTCTGCAATTCAAAATCGCCGCTGGGGAAGGCTGCGCACGTGGCCATCGTGGCGGAAGTGGGCGCGGAGGTGGTCGCCGGCTCCACGCGCATGAAAGCGGGCACGGCGCAGAAAATGATTCTCAATATGCTCTCAACTGGGGCGATGGCGCGTCTCGGTTATGTCTATGGCAACCTGATGGTAAACGTCAGTCCGAAGAACGAAAAGCTGGCCGCACGCGGAGTGGGCATCGTGGAAGAAATCGCCGGACTCGACCGCCGAGCAGCGCGCAAACTGCTCGACGCCGCAAGAGGCCGCGTTCCCGTGGCGCTGGTGATGGCCAAAGCGGGCGTCAGCCGCGGCGCTGCTGTTGCTGCGCTGAAAGAATCCCAAGGGCAAGTGCGCAAAGCGATGGCGATGGCACAGCGCGGATCGGAGTTTAGATTATAACGGTGAAAAAGCGTGACCACAGGGGGCGCAGAGTTTCACAGGGGAAAGCGCGGCGGAGTTCAAGTCGGATTTCTAGCAGCAGTCGCCCTGTAATTCTAGTTAGAATGGAAGCGGCCCTAACTTTTCGGAAATTACACACTCTATGGATAAGTTAGTAATTCGCGGCGGCAACCCCTTGCTGGGCACGGTCCGCATCAGTGGCGCGAAGAACGCGGCGCTGCCTTGCATGGCGGCGGCCCTGCTCACCGACGAACTGGTGATTCTCGAAAACATCCCGCAGGTGCGCGACATTGAGACCACGCGCAAGCTCCTCGCCGCCATGGGGGCCGAGGTCGAACTTGGCTATGGACGCGCCCATCACCGCACCACGATTTGCGCGCACACGCTCACCGCTCCCGAAGCTTCTTATGATCTGGTCAAGACGATGCGCTCCTCGACGCTCGTGCTGGGGCCGCTCGTGGCCCGCTGTGGCCACGCCCGCGTCTCGCTGCCCGGAGGATGCGCCATCGGCGCTCGCCCCATCGACCTTCACATCAAAGGCCTGGAACGCCTGGGCGCGAAGATCACGCAAGAGCACGGCTACGTCGAGGCCACGAGCAACGGGCTCAAAGGCGCTGAGATTGTCTTCGACAAGATCACCGTCACTGGCACCGAAGACCTGCTGATGGCCGCCACGCTTGCCGATGGCGAGACTGTCATGCAGAACTGCGCCCGTGAACCTGAGGTTGCCGATCTCGCCGCGCTGCTTAACGCCATGGGCGCCAAGATTCAAGGCGCGGGAACGTCGACGATCCGCGTGCAGGGGGTCGCCAAGCTCCACGGCGCGCGCCACCGCATCATCCCCGACCGCATCGAAGCCGGAACATTCATCATCGCCGGGGCCCTCACTGGCGGCGACCTCAATGTCGCCGGATGCGAGCCTGCGCACCTCACCGCCATCCTGCAAAAGCTCGGAGAGAGCGGCGTGAAAACCGCTATTAAAGCCGATTCTGTCCGCGTCATGGGCGACGGGCCGCTGCAGGCCGCCGACATGAACACCGAAGAATATCCCGGCTTCCCCACCGACATGCAGGCGCAATACATGGCGCTGGCCACGCAGGCCGCGGGCACGTCGATCATCACGGAAAATATATTCGAGAACCGCTTCATGCACGCGCAGGAACTGGTGCGCATGGGCGCGAACATCAAGATCGAAGGCCGGCGCGCCATCGTCTGCGGAGGAACGCCGTTGAGCGCCGCCGCCGTGCTTGCCTCGGACCTGCGCGCTTCCGCCTCGCTGGTGCTGGCCGCGCTGGCCGCCGACGGCGAGACCATCATCGATCGCGTGTATCACCTCGACCGCGGCTACGAGAACATCGAAGAAAAACTAAAGGCCGTAGGCGCCGAAATCCGCCGCGTCGGCAACATCTTCCCCAAACGAACGGCAGCCCCCGCGCAATCGTGATGGTAACGATAGTAACCTGCGTTCCCCAGGTTTCTGCGTCTGCTTTGGTCGGCAAATAGGTCGGCTTATCTTCGCCGCCGGCGTCTGCTTATCGGCAAGTACCTGTTCTAATCGGGCAATTTCCGCATATTTCCCTGTCAATCACGGTCCTACCCAGCTAAACGCACATTAACTAATCAGGATCGCTTTCCTCCCATCGAAGGTGTTGGGTGACTTTCGTAATCCTGTTTTCCTGGCGTACGTGTGGGATAACTGACTTGCGGCCCATATTCATAAGTTATGTCCGAAGAATAAGAAGCGCTGCCAGGGACCCAGATTATGAAGGTTGTCGTTCTGTGCGGTGGATTAGGCACCCGTCTCCGGGAAGAGACCGAATTCCGCCCCAAGCCGATGGTGGAGATTGGGGGCCGTCCCATCCTGTGGCACATCATGAAAATGTACGCCCACTACGGGATGCGCGAGTTCATTCTCTGCCTCGGGTATCGCGGCAACATGATCAAGGATTACTTCCTGAATTACGAAGCCATGAACAACGACTTCAGGATTTCCCTGGGCCGCCAATCGCACATCGAATTCATGGGCGCCCATCGGGAGCAGGACTTTACCGTCACCCTGGCCGACACCGGCCTGGAAACCATGACGGGTGGCCGCTTGCAGCACGTTGCCCGCTATCTGGAAAAGGACGACACGTTTCTGCTGACTTACGGCGACGGCCTTAGCGACGTCAACATCGGCAGCCTCATCGACTTTCACCGCCAGCATGGCCGCCTCGCAACCGTCACGTCGGTCCCGCCAATCTCGCGCTTCGGAGTGCTCGAAACGGGCGCGGAGGGCCAGGTCCAGCGCTTCATGGAGAAACCGAAGGCGAACGGCCTGATCAGCGCCGGCTTCTTTGTCTTCAACCGGCGCGTGCTCGATTACCTGACCGGCCCGGAGTGCATCCTCGAACGCGAACCCATGGAGCGGCTGGCGCGCGAAGGTCAACTTATGGCTTATCGCCACGACGGCTTCTTCTATGCCATGGACACTTACCGCGAATATCAGTATCTCAATGAACTCTGGGCGAGCGAGCAAACGCCCTGGAAAGTGTGGGCGGAATGAATTCATTTTGGAGAGACCGGCCGGTCCTGGTCAGCGGCGGCACGGGGCTGCTCGGATCGTGGCTTGTTCCACAACTGATTGAAGCCGGGGCGAATGTCGCTTGCCTGGTGCGCGACTGGGTTCCGCAAAGCGAACTCGTGCGCAGCCGGCACATTGAGCAAGTCAATATCGTGCGCGGCGATATCGTGGATCGCGATCTTGTCGAGCGCACGCTCGGCGAGTACGAAGTTGAAATTGTCTTTCATTTGGCGGCCCAGACCATCGTCGGCATCGCCAATCGCAACCCGGTCTCGACCTTCTCCACTAACATCGAGGGCACGTGGAACCTGCTGGAGGCTTGCCGCCGCTCTCCAAAAGTCTCGTCAATTGTCGTGGCGTCCTCCGATAAGGCCTATGGCGATCAGAAACGACTCCCTTACGACGAGACCATGCCTTTGCAGGGCCGCCATCCCTACGATGTTAGTAAGTCGTGCGCCGATCTGATCGCGCAGACTTATGCCGCCAGTTATGACCTGCCCGTCGCCATCACGCGTTGCGGAAATTTCTACGGCGGCGGCGACTTGAACTGGAACCGCGTGGTCCCGGGCACGATCCGCTCCGTCATTCGCGGAGAAAGGCCGGTGGTGCGCTCGGACGGCAACTCCGTCCGCGATTATTTCTACGTTGAAGATGGCGCAGCCGCGTACATGCTGCTCGCCGAGCGCCTTGCCTGCGACGCCACCCTGCGCGGCCAGGCGTTTAATTTTTCCAATGAAAACCAGGTCAGCGTGCTCGATTTGGTGGACCTGATTCTGCGGAAGATGAGGTCTTCTCTGCGTCCCGAGGTGCTGGACCAGGCAAGCAACGAAATTCGCCATCAGTTTTTGAGCGCTGAACGCGCCCGCACCATTCTCCATTGGCAACCGCAGTTCACTCTAGAGTCCGGCTTGGATCGCACCCTCGCCTGGTACCGCGAATTTCTGGGCGCGCCCGCCGCCATGGCCCATGCAGGCAGGGGATAACTGGGCAATAACAATGACAACGACGACGCGCAAATCCGCCAGCCAAATTCGCGACGAAATCCGCGCGCTGGTGAAGCAGTACTACGACATCGCCCTAACCCCGCAGGCGTTCGTGCCCGGCCAGAGCGAAGTGCCCGTGTCGGGCAAGGTTTTCGGCAGCGCCGAGCTCGAACTTCTGGTCGAAGCCTCGCTTGACGCATGGTTCACTACGGGCCGCTTTGCCGCCCAGTTCGAACGCGAATTTGCCGCGTTCATGGGCGTGCGCTGCGCTTCTCTTGTCAACTCCGGATCGTCCGCCAATCTCGCGGCACTTTCGTGCCTAACTTCTCCGTCGCTGGGCGATGGCAGGCTTCGGGCGGGAGACGAAGTCATTACCGTGGCCGCTGGATTTCCCACCACGGTCAATCCGATCATTCAAAACGGACTCGTCCCAATCTTTGTGGACGTTCAACTTCCCACTTATAACATCGATGTAACTCAGCTTGAGGCCGCGGTCTCCGAACGCACCAGGGCCATAATGCTGGCCCACACCCTGGGCAACCCGTTTGACGCCGATGCCGTCATGGAACTGGCATCCAAACACGACCTTTGGGTGATCGAGGATTGCTGCGATGCCGTCGGCTCTCTCTACAAAGGGCGCGCGGTTGGCAGCTTCGGCGCCCTTGCCACCGCCAGCTTTTATCCCGCGCACCACATCACCATGGGCGAAGGTGGATGCGTGCTCACGCAGTCTACCGCGCTCAAGAAGTTGGTCGAATCCTATCGCGACTGGGGCCGCGACTGCTGGTGCGACACGGGGAAATCCAACACCTGCGGTTGCCGCCTGGAATGGAAACTGGGCGACTTGCCCGCCGGATACGACCACAAATACATTTACAGCCACATTGGTTACAACCTCAAAGCGACTGACATGCAAGCCGCAGTCGGAGTCGCGCAACTCAAGAAGTTGCCGGGCTTCATTGCCGCCCGGCGCGCGAACTTCGCCAAGCTTCACGCCGCGTTGAGCGATCTCGACGATATTTTCATTTTGCCCGAAGCCACGCCGCACTCGGAACCGAGCTGGTTCGGCTTCCCGCTCGCCGTGCGCGAAGACGCGCCTGCGACTCGGAGCCAGATCGTGCGCTTCCTGGAATCGCGAAACATCGCCACCCGCCTGCTCTTTGGCGGCAACCTGCTGCGCCAGCCCGCCTATCGCGGCATTCAGCGGCGCGTCATCGGCGATTTGCGGAACACCGACTTCGTAATGAACAGCGTTTTCTGGGTCGGCCTCTATCCCGGCATTACGCAAGCGATGATCGATTACATGGCGGAGATTTTCCATGAAATACCAAAAGCCGCCTCCGCCGTTCAGGGAGCATAGGCGAACCTAGGCCAGGCAGACATGAGCGACGCAACCATGGGCCCGACTAACATGACAAACCGGCTGGCGCGCGATCTCGACGACATCCTGGCGCGGACCGAACCGTTGTGGCAGGAGCTGCGCGGCCAGCGCATCCTGATCACGGGCGCCACGGGATTCTTTGGCTGCTGGCTGCTCGAGAGTTTCGCCTGGGCCAACCGGCGGCTGAATCTTAACGCGGGCGCCGTCGCAGTCTCGCGGCATCCGCAAACGCTCGCGCAAAAAGCGCCACACCTCGCCAGCGATCCCGCGATCGCACTGCACGCCGCCGACGTTCGTCGCGGCGATTTTCCCCAAGGCGATTTCTCACACGTCATTCATGCCGCGACCGAAGCCAGCGCCACACTCAACCGGCAAACGCCGCTGGTCATGTTCGACACGATCGTGCAGGGAACGCGCCGCGCCTTGGAGTTTGCGGCGGCGAACTCTGTAAGTAGGTTTCTATTAGTCAGTTCCGGCGCGGTCTATGGAACGCAACCGCCCCAACTTGCGCATGTGAGCGAGTCTTTCACCGGCGGCCCCGATCCTCTTGAGCCCGCGAACGCCTACGCGGAAGGCAAGCGCAGCGCGGAGTTGTTGTGCGCGCTCGCCGCATCGTCCAGCCTGGAGGTCAAGATCGCGCGCTGCTTCGCCTTCGTCGGCCCTTATATGAAGCTGGACGCGCATTTCGCCATCGGTAACTTCATCGCCGACGCGATGCGCGGCGGACCGATCCTGGTCAAGGGCGACGGTTTTCCATTGCGCTCGTATCTATACGCGTCCGATCTGGCGGTCTGGTTGTGGACGATTCTATTCCAGGGACAATCCCGCCGCGCCTATAACGTCGGCTCCGAAGCAGCCCTGAACATCGCAACTCTTGCGCGCGAAGTCGCCGGTGCGCTCGGATCCGGGATTGAAGTCAATATCTCTTCCCCGATAACGCCCGGCGAGCCGGCGCACCGCTATGTGCCCTCGACGGCGCGAGCGCGCGAAGAACTTGGCCTGCGCGCCGAGGTGCCGTTGCGCGAAGCCGTCCGCCGCACCCGCGACTGGTTTTCGGGAAATACGTTATTGGAGCAGGGAATATCCAGCCCAGAAGTTAGCGCACCGGAGATTACCGGGCGAGGCGCACATGCATAACGCTAACACCTGCACTCCCCAGTTATATCGTTCATGCCGAGTTGGCGGCGTAAATGGACTTAGCAGTCCCGATATCTCGTTTGTTGTCGGCCACAGTTCCGAGGTCAACGGCGCATGAAGCTTTCCGATTACATCGTCGGGCAACTCGCGGATTGGGACGTGCGCCACATCTTCCTGGTCACGGGCGGCGGCGCCATGCACCTCAACGACTCCATTGGCAAGGAGCCGCGCATCCAGTATGTCTGCAATCACCACGAACAGGCTTGCGCGATGGCTGCCGAAGCGTACGCCCGCATCAGCGGGCGGCCGGGCGTGGTCAACGTCACCACCGGCCCCGGCGGCATCAATGCGCTCAACGGAGTCTTCGGAGCGTGGACGGATTCCGTCCCGATGCTCGTCGTCTCCGGCCAGGTCAAGCGCGAAACTTGCATGCGCGCCCAGGGCATCACCGGCCTGCGCCAGCTTGGAGACCAGGAAGCCGACATCGTCGCCATGGCCGCGAACATCACCAAATACGCGGTGATGGTCGACGACCCTCTTTCCATTCGATATCACCTCGAACGCGCCTGGCGCCTCGCGCAGAGCGGACGTCCTGGCCCGTGCTGGCTCGATATTCCGGTTGACGTGCAGGCCGCGACCATCGATCCCGCCGCTCTCCGCGCTTACGATCCCGCGCAGGATGAGCTGGCAAAAGACCAAACCTGCGGGCCTTCCGCGCTCCAGGGACACTGCCGTGAAGTTCTCCGCCGGATCGGCAGCGCGAAGCGCCCGGTGATTCTCGCTGGCACCGGCGTGCGCGCCGCCCATGCCGTCGCCGAATTCGACCGGCTTAGTCACCGGCTGGGCGTGCCCGTGACCACCGCCTGGACGCACGACCTCATAGCTTCCGACGACCCGCTTTTTTGCGGACGCCAGGGCACGATCGGCGACCGCGCCGGAAATTTTACGGTGCAAAATGCCGATCTTCTTTTGGTCCTCGGATCGCGTCTCAACATCCGCCAAACCAGCTATAACTGGAAATCGTTCGCGCCGCGGGCTTTCAAAATACAGGTCGATATAGACGCTGCCGAGTTCCACAAACCCACCGTCCAACCTGACTTAGCCATTCATTGCGACCTTAGGCGGTCTTTGCGGGAACTTATAACACAGTGCGACAGCGAGAACTACCGCGCCGGAGCGCACGCAACGTGGCTCGCTTGGTGCCGCGAACGCGTCCGCCGCTATCCGGTTGTTGAGGATCGCCAGCGCCAACCCGGCCCGCCTTTGAATCCTTATTACTTCATCGAGCAACTGTCGTCCAGGCTTGCCGGCGACGACGTCATCGTCTGCGGCAATGCCACCTCCTGCATAGTGCCTTTCCAGACCATGCGTCTCGGCAAACAGCAACGCCTGATCTCCAATTCCGGGTCCGCATCCATGGGTTACGATCTGCCCGCCGCCATCGGAGCGGCTTTCGCCCGACCCGGAAAACGCGTGATCTGCCTTGCCGGCGACGGCAGCATGCAAATGAACATTCAAGAGTTACAAACCGTAGTTCATCATCGCTTGCCACTGAAGATATTCACGATGAATAACTCCGGCTATCTTTCCATGCGTATGACGCAATCCGGATTCTTCGGGCGCTTGACCGGAGAAAGCGCAGCCAGCGGCGTTTCTCTGCCGGATATGGTCAAGGTGGGTTGCGCCTATGGCATTCCGTCGCTGCGCATCGACCGCCAGTCCGAGCTGTCGCAAGTCGATCGCGCACTAGCGGCCGATGGGCCGGCGTTAATCGATGTTGTACTCGATCCACAGCAGGAGTTCGAACCGCGCAGCCGGGCCCGGCAGTTACCCGGCGGACGGATCGTTTCGCCCAAACTAGAGGACATGTACCCATTCCTGGATGACACTGAACTAATGGACAATGTAATCCAGGAATAAGGACATTACCATAACAATAGACCGCGCCCTTCGGCAGGCGCGGAGTCGAGAACGGAGCAGGAAACTAAGATTATGACTGGCAACGATATATTCGACGAGTTATTCGTGCTGGAGTTGGCCAATAACCACTTAGGCGATCTACAGCGTGGCTTGAAGATCATCGGCACCTATGCGCAGGTCGTGCGTTTCAACAACGTGCGCGCCGCCATCAAGCTGCAATTGCGCGATGTCGGCAGCTTCATTCACCGGGACTTCCGCCACCGCGACGACATCCGTTACATCAAGAAGACGATCGGCACGCGCCTCGAACCAGAGGATTACGCCAAACTGGTGCAAGCCATCCGCGAAGCCAGCTGCATCCCGATGGCCACTCCGTTCGACGAGAGTTCCGTGGATTTCTGCTCTGATCTCGGCATTCCCATCCTCAAACTCGCCAGTTCCGATTGTAACGACTGGGTACTAATCGAGAAGATGGCGAAGACAAAGAAACCCATGATTGCATCTACCGGCGGTTCCTCGCTCAAGGACATCGACGACTTAGTAACGTTCTTCGACAACCGTCATATCCCGCTGGCCATTAACCATTGCGTTTCGATTTATCCCTCCGAGGATTGCGATATCGAACTGAACCAGCTTGATTTTCTTCGCAATCGGTATCCCAATCACATCATTGGATTGTCCACGCACGAGTATCACGATTGGACTTCGTCGATGATGATGGCCTATGCCAAGGGTGCGCGGACTTTCGAGCGCCACATAGACATACAAACCGAGGGCATGACAGTTTCTCCGTATTGTTCGTTGCCGGAACAAATCGACACGTGGTTCAAGGCTTTTCACCGCGCTAAGAGGATGTGCGGAGCGCCGGGCACGCAAAAACGGCTGCCGCCGCAAAAGGAAATCGCCTATCTCGACTCGCTCGTCCGCGGAGTCTATGCCAAGCGCGATCTGCCCGCGGGCCATGTTCTCGAGGACGCCGACGTTTATCTGGCGATTCCGCTGCAACAGGGACAAATCTCCTGCCGCGAGCTGATGCGCGGCGAAGTTATCGTGAAAGCGGTGTCCAAGGACCAGCCCATTTTGATTGACGCTATTGACAGTCCTTATGCCCACATCCCGCCGCTCACGGAATTGATCTATCATCGTGGTTTGTGCACCCAACCGGCCGCTTATGCGGCAAAAGCGGGCGGTGGCAAGTGAGCGGGCTCCACAAAATGAAAACGATCAGCGTAGTAACGCCGTGCTTTAACGAGGAAGGCAACGTTCGCGAAGTCTACGAACGCGTGCGCGACCTTATGTTGAGGCTCGGGAAATACCGTTACGAGCACATCTTCATCGACAATGCGTCGCGCGACACCACCTTCGCCGTGCTCGGCGAAATCGCCGCCGCCGACTCGAATGTCAAGGTCATCCGCAACGCGCGTAACTTCGGACACGTCCGTTCCCCCATGCACGCGCTCCTGCAAGCTACGGGCGACGCCGTCATTATTCTCATGTCGGACTTACAGGATCCACCTGAGATTCTCGCCCAGTTACTCGAAGAGTGGGAAAGAGGAATGCCGATCGTCATTGCGGTCAAGCACCGAAGCCGCGAAGCCGCGCCGATGTTCCTGATACGGAAACTGTTCTACCGACTGGTCAATCATCTCGCCGACGACATAGAAACTTACGAGAATTTTACCGGCTTTGGACTGTACGATCGTCAAGTTATCGACCTGGTCCGCCAGTTTGGCGACCCTTATCCTTACTTCCGCGGTATGATCGCCGAAATCGGCCTTCCTCACGCCGAAGTCGAGTATGAGCAGCAGCGCCGCAAAAGCGGCAAGACCAAGAACAATTTTTACACACTTTACGATCTCGCCATGCTTGGCATCACCAAGCTCTCCAAGGTCCCGCTGCGCCTGGTCACGTTCGCGGGGTTTGCCGGGTCGCTGCTCTCCATGCTCGGAGGCATGGCTTACTTTGCATACAAACTATTGTTCTGGCGCCAGTTCACGGTTGGTATTGCCCCCATTGTTATCGGAGTGTTCTTTCTGGGATCGCTCCAGCTTCTCTTCATGGGCATCATCGGAGAGTATGTCGGTAACATCCATACCCAAGTACACAACCGTCCGCTGGTGGTCGAACGCGAAAGATTGAATTTTCAGTACGAGCCCGGAGAACCGCTCGCCCGAGGCGCTCGCGCTTCGGGGGCGGCCGCTGGCCGATAGCGGGTATAGCGATTGGTATGCCCATGACCACGAGTGTCCTATCCAATCCGCGCAGTCGACAGTTGCTCCGCTATCTGGCGGTGGGCGCCTGTAACACGCTCTTTGGCTATGGGTGCTATGCATTGTTCACGATGCTATTGAACCCGCTCATAGCTTACGGATACGTTCTGGCCAGTCTGCTTGCGAACTTCCTCAGCATCACATTCGCCTTCCTCGGATATAAGTGGTTTGTATTCAAGACTGAAGGCAATTACTTCAAGGAATGGGCCCGTTGCCTGGGTGTTTATACTACCAGCATGGTGCTGTCCGCCGCCGCGCTTCCCTTTGTGGTTGCGATGGTCCGCCGCCAAACCGGACGAGACCACAGCGCGCCCTACATTGCGGGCGCTATCGTCCTCGTGCTTGCCATCAGCTTCAGCTTCTTCGGCCACAGGCGCTTTTCCTTCGGTCTCAGCAAATAGACTCCAGAAAGCGCGCGTTAGCTTCCTCGGCGTGGCATGTCTCATTTCATCGTCATCAGGACATCCTAAACTCATACCCTATTCCGCCCACGCACGCTGGTTGAAAGCGTGTTCCATATCGCCTCACTGAAGATCGCTGTCAGCTACGCCAAAACGCTCGAAACATGGGACAAATACCGTTTCAACATGCGGTCATAAAAGCACACGTACCAGCAACGGCAATAACATAACCTAAAAAGGCTTGCGCGAACGAAAAACGGGCTGAAATACTCGTGAACATGAAAGAACCCGCCGACTTGTTTTCCGGACTCGACGCTAAGCAGTATCTACGAATTGCCGTTTTGGCCATCATTTGCCTGACATTCGCAAACGTCTTGTTCTCGGTAATGAACGACGAGTTGGGAATGGGCTACCACTCCTTTCTAACCGGTCCGGACGATAGATTTGCGGATCTTGTGAAGGTTGCGCTTTCTTTCAAAACATTCACCGGCGGGCTGGAAAACCAGCCGAGTTTTGCTTCCTGGCCCGTTCTTTATAAGCATTACTACTTCAACAACCCCTACGCCGGGCGGGACGGCTTGGCGAACGGCAGGCTGACTCATTTTCACCTCCCGCCTTTTTCGGCGCTACTAGCATTGCTGTGCAGCTTGATCATCGTTCAGACCGGTAGTCCGCAATCCGTGCTGTGGTTGTTTTTCGCGATCTATTTGTCCGGAGTGTATTGCTTGACTTATCGTTCCGTGCGGAAGAAAGAGAGAACCAAGGCTGCGGAATTCGCAATTTGGTACGTTTGTTTGCTTGGGTATCCATCTCTGCTCCTGTTCACGCGCGGGAACTATTATGCCGGTTTCACTTCCTTACTCATCATGCACGTCTTGATTTCCTTGTTCGGGTATGAAGACGCCGGGACTGCCGTATCGCTGGCATTAGCGGTGGCGGTCAATGTAAGGCCCAACAGCCTTATCTTCGCTCTGGCGTTTCCCATCGCATTAGGGATCAGGCGCTCAATCAAGCCTTGCACGCGCTTTTTCGCGATGGCGCTAGGTATTGCTGGCGCTTCTTATATCTCAGTTCATTGGCTTTATCCCGACTATACCATCGCAGCATTTCAGAAGGGCTTGGCGATATATAACCGGCTCTATATGATGGGACCCCTGGGTGACCGCTTTAACTCTTCCTTGTTCGCGTTTGTAAAGAACCTAAATGCGGCGAACGTGAGGTCGATGAGCGGCACGGCCGTGACTCTAGTGTTCGATGCCTTGGCGATCATTGTTGTTCTTGTCGCGTTTTGGGGATTGTGGTGCTGCTCTAGTCGGCGTCTTATTACGCCGTTCGTTCTTACCTCACTCTATTGCCTCTTGACGCCGGTGTTTGCGGATTATCACCTGCTGGTCTTTCTTGCCCCACTACTGCTGTTATCTTTTCATGAAAAAGACTGGGCCGGCCATTATCGCGCAGTCGCCACCATTGCTTTGGCATCCATATTCGTTCTCTCTCCAAAGAACTACATATTCCTGAATGGATGCTCCCTGCAGACCATCCTCAACCCCTTAATCCTATACCTCGCAATCGTTCACCTGGCCACGCTGCCTGAACTTCGGAACAGGGAGCCGCACCTTCGACCACAAGCGTCGGAGTAAACCCGCGGTCAACGAGAGTGTATGTTGCCGATTGCCGATTTTATGAGGCGCAGTCGAAGGGCGCGAGTTCGGCGAGGTGCCTCGCTCGAATTCATTGCGCAACATCAACTTACTCCCTCCAAAACACCTGAAAGATCCCAAGGCGCGTGGTGTGAGGAAACCTCTTCATCACCTCGGCCTTCACCTCTGGCCT
Source organism: uncultured Acidobacteriaceae bacterium (assembly GCA_963772155.1). Classification (GTDB taxonomy): domain Bacteria; phylum Acidobacteriota; class Terriglobia; order Terriglobales; family Acidobacteriaceae; genus Acidiflorens. The sequence goes on from CAVYVX010000010.1 coordinate 499,742, forward strand.
TATCGCCGCAGCCGAGAAGAACGGCGCGTCATTGATTACGACTAAGTTCAGATTGTCAGACTGTATCGCCTTCAAAATTTCTTCCGGCGAGGCGCCGGTATCGTCGCGTGTAACATTCTTCAATCCGGAAAGAAAGTACAACTCCGGGCAATCGTTTCCCGCAAACATTAATCCGTTCGGGCTGTGCGCGCGCAAGAAACCCGATAAGTCGTCGAAGTACGCGGCTGTGTCGATCTGCAGCCCGCCCGCTCGTGGCGCCTGCATCGTCTGCATGGGGCCGACTGTCCACGTGATCTCGTAAATATAGCGCGGGACCAGGCTGACCACGCCGAAGGCCAGATAAAGCCCCACCACCGATGCCAACGCGTACGTCCCGGCCTGCGTCTTGCCGGTGGAAACAATCGCCACCAGCGCCAGCAGCGTGAGCGGCACCATATAACTCAGGTAGATGGGCGCGGCAAACGGAAACTGCACAAGACTGCAGGTTCCCGCCAGCGCGATCAACAGCACCACCTGCTGCCGTTCTAGTTTCGCGCGCGCGCCCGGCTTCCGCGGGGCAAACGCCAGCGCCGCCCCCAACAGCACTACAATTGGCGTCAACGCCGCCACCGAACACCAGACCCCACGAACAATGGCGAACGACTGCGTGGCCCGCACCGCAATCGCCACCGCTCCCAAGCCGAGCGCCGCCCCAACAACTCGCCCCTGCAACTTGTCCCAAAACATCGCCGCCGCTAGAACTCCCACCAGCGGCAGGGCAAACATAAGTCCCTCGATTCCGACCGGACGAATCACGCCTAAGTCGGCCGATCGCGAGATGGCGCTTGAAGTTACACCAAACAAAAATTTCCCCACCATTCCCGAGCGCGCATACGGTATTAGGAACACAACGATCGGAACCGCCACGCCACAGAGAAACGGAATCACCGCCCGCCATAGAATTCTGAATCGTTGCCCGGTCCGCGCCCGCACACTCCGTTCGCCGAGCAGGATCAGCCCCACCACCACCGCCGATGGCAGCACGAACTCGTACAACTCCGCCACGCCCAACCGCACGCGCAGCAAGTGGACCAGTGCCGTCAAAAACAGCAGCATCGCTCCCACACTGAACATGCGGTACAGCCAGCAATTCTCCGAACTCTCCCCCTCCGCACATTCATTCTCACTCTGACTCTCGCTCTGTTCCAGAAAAGCCAGAAACAGCAGCGCCCCGGCAATGTAGTAGGCCCCGATCACCTTGATAAGTACCGATACTCCGCCACATACTCCGGCCATGAAAAGCCATCGCCGCGTGCGCGCTTCCAGGTAGCGCAACAGCGCCGCCGCCCCAAACGTCGCGAAAAACAGGTTGTACCAGGAAGGCATGGCCGCCGGGTAATTCGGATAACTCCACGCCACGGCCAGCAGCGTGACCGCGCCCGCGCCGATGGCCGAAGTAAAACGCAGCGCAACATAGTAGACCGCCGGTACCCACGCCAGGAAAAACAGAAACACACAGATGCGCAGCGACATCAGATTCACGCCGAACGCTCGAAACGCCAGCGCATGAATAAAGCTCAGACCGCCGGTGTAAATTTCCGCGAAATCGCGATGCGGAAGTTGCCCCTGCAGCACGCGCAGCGCGCTTTGGCTCAGAGTGCCGTCGTCGGCCGGGACCCAGCCCTTGCCGATGTGGACGCCAACATACAGCGCCGCAACTGCCCAAACCACACCCAGCACCAGCCAGCGAACGAACCATCCATGGGAAGCGCTCTGCAACGCCACTTCGCTCTCGCGGGCCGCCTCCGCAGACTGTTCTTGGACCTTTATCCCCATGCTCAACGCCGAATCAACCTGCCAATCCGACTGCGCCGGGTCCTTACCCATTTCCTTGGTCACTTCGCCTCCAGCGCGGTCAGGCGCATCCTTGCTTCTTTACTGTCCTGGTTAAGTTGCAGCGCCCGCTGATATTCCATCCGCGCAGCGGGTATATCCCCGCTGCCTTCAAACGAAACCGCCAGCCAATAGTGGTAGTCCCAAACCTTCGCATCCATGGCTGCCGCCTGCAGCAGGTAAGGTTGGGCCTCCGCGTTCCGCCCATCCTGCAGCAGCGCGCGCCCGAGAAAATGCTTCGGGGCCGCCAGTTCCGGAGCTAACTGCACCGCGCGCGATAGTAACCGTTCCGCGTCCCGGTACTGACCATCCATTAAGTGGATATTGCCGCAGTTATAGAGCGCCGAATAGAGATTTGGTTCCTTCGCCAGGATTTTCGAGCACAACACAAGCGCCCGCTCATAGTCGCCCATTTGTCCATACAACCCGGCGACTCCGGCCATCCCCACTTCCGACTGCGCGTAATCCGGATTGACCCGGTCCAGCCACACGCGGCCCTCTTCGAACCGGCCGGCGTGGATATACGCTTCCGCCAGCGCCAGCGGTCCATAACCATACTCGGGATGGTCCCTTACCACCGCCTGCGCCAGCCGAATCGCGCGGTCGTGCGCGCCACGCTGGCTGTACTCTTTCGCCAGCCCCGCCCCGGCATACGGATTGCCCGGATACAGAGATTGCCCGCGCACCAGCATAAGCAGATCGCTATCCCAGTACACCTGTTGCGCCAGCGATGCGCACACATATCCACCGCATAGCGCAACGATCGCGCAACCCTGCACTGCCTGCGCATTCCATTTCTTGAGGGACGGCAACCGCCGCAGTCCTATTGCCGCCAGTATGGCGAAGCCGATCGACGGCAGATACATGTAACGATCGCGCACGAAATCGCCGTTACCGAAGTTTCGCAAATAGAGCGCCGGCGCCAAGCCAACCAGCAGCCACCACCCGGCAAACGCAACGGTGGAGTTCCCTTCGCGCCGATTCCAATACCACAGCCCAAGCAGCGCCGCTACCAGCACAACCACCGGCGCCACCACCTGGCTAAGGATTGCGCTCGCAACGTTTGTCGTGACGTAGGGCGTGTAATAGAGCCCCGTCATGCCCACCGGAAGCAACAACTGCCGCAGATAAATGGACAGCACCAGCGGCAGAGTCCGCACTACGTCGATCAGGCCGTGATTGGGATCGAACTGCCCGGTTGCGTGCAACAGCGCGTGCTTTCGCAGCAGCGCGTAAGCCAGCGTGACCGCCGCGTAAGGAGCGGCTTCCATCGCCGCCCCAAGGATTTTTTGCGCCTGCGACGTTGGCTTCCTCGGCGGGCGCAACCACGCGTAGATTCCCACCAGCGCCGAGAACATTACCGCCATTTCCTTGGTCAGCAGCGCGCAGGCGAGGAGCGCCAGCGAGGCTATCCACCAGGCTGCTCGCTGCTTTCGATGGGGGTTCGATCCCGCATCGCGCCCATTCAGAAACGCCGCAAACGCCATGGCGGCAAACATCGTGACCATCGTGTCTGAAGACGCGGAAACCCACGCCACCGGCTCAATGTGGACGGGATGCAGCGCAAAAATCAGGGCCGCCAGCGCCGCCGTCCAGTATTCCAATCCCAGACGCCGCGCCAGCCAAAACACCGCCGCCACCGCGCCCACATGCAGCAGGACCGCTCCCAGGTGCCATCCCCACGGCCGCAATCCAAACAATGTGTAATTCAGCATCGACCACGCCACAAACAACGGCCGGTAATACACCTGCTGGCTTGCCATGTGGTACCACAGGTCGCTTCCGAATGCCCGCGGCAGATTGCTCCAGGTCTGGATGATCGGATTGTTCGCAATCTGCGGCCAGTCGTCCCATACAAACTCAAATGACAACGAGCCGCTGTAAATCACAAACGCGATCAGCCCAAGCAAGGGCAGCAGCACGCTGGGCCGTCGCAGATGCTTGGCCAGCGCTTCCTGGGGGCTAGGCTCCGGATGTGCTTGTGTTTCGTCCATGTTGTCCGTGTCTGGAATCGGCTCCAGACCAGCTCATACTAACCTCTTCTCGGGATCGTGGCATGTTACTCAGGTTACCTAGGTGTGCCGCTTATTCCCGGTTTTGCCCCCCGGATTATGCGACCATCATGCAATGGTGGCCACCACAGGAGCCAAACCAGCCAAGGCACCGCCTCCGGTCTTGTGCGTCGATCTCGACGGCACTTTGATCCGAGGCAACGTCCTTTGGGAGTGTGTTTTGGTCCTGCTCAAAACCCGCCCCATCGCGCTGCTGCTGCTCCCCTTCTGGTTGCTTGCGGGACGGGCCTCGCTTAAACGCAAGCTCGCCGCCCGTATCCATTTCGACCCCGGTCTCCTTCCCTATCGGCCGCAAGTCCTCGACCTGCTGCGGCAGGAAAAGGCCGCCGGACGCCGCATTGCGCTCGCCACTGCCGCCGACCGCAAGCTTGCCGAAGCAATTTCCAGCTATCTCGGACTTTTCAACGAAGTCCACGCCAGCGACGGCCAACTGAATCTCAAGGGAACGAATAAAGCCGCGTTTCTCGCCCAGCGCTATGCCGAGACCGGCTTCGAATATGTGGGCGACTCCGCCGCCGATTTGGAAGTTTGGCGGAATGCCCGCGCAGCCTACGTGGTTGGCGGCGAAGCCCGCGCCGAGCAAGCTGCCGCCGTGACCCAACTCAAAGGCGCGATCATAGAGCCACGCGCGCCGTTTCGCGCGTCGGTCCGGACATGGATCAACGCCCTCCGCGGCCACCACTGGGCAAAAAATCTCTTGCTCTTTCTGCCCCTCGCCCTGTCTCATAATCTGGCGGTCGAGCCGCTGCTCCGCACGCTCGGCGGCTTCGTGCTCTACGGCTTCTGCGCCTCCGGACTCTATATTCTCAACGACCTCCTCGATCTCCATTCCGATCGCGAACATCCCTGGAAAAAACAGCGCCCATTCGCCGCCGGTGAAATCTCCATCCCCGAAGGCTTGCTCGCCTCGCTTATCCTGCTCTCGGCGGCGCTCGGCCTTGGGTTCCTCCTCGACGCGCAATTTGGCCTGGTTTTGCTCGGATACGCGGCGTTTACGATGCTGTACTCGCTTTATCTCAAAAAGATCGCCCTGCTCGACGTCTTCGTTCTTTCGAGCTTCTACAGTTTCCGCATCCTCGCCGGAGCTTTGATTTCCGCGACGCCGCTCTCCGAGTGGTTCCTTGCGTTCTCGATGTTTTTCTTCCTTAGTCTGGCGATGGCAAAACGTTACTCGGAGTTACTCCACGCCAGCGACTTAGTTAAGGGCGGCAATTCCGGACGCGGCTATCACACCGGCGACCGCGAGATCCTGCTCGCGCTCGGCGTGGGCAGCAGTTTTTCCGCCGTCGTCATCTTCAGCCTTTACGTGCAGAGTCGGGAGGTGCGCCTGCTCTACTCCTCGCCGGAGTTTCTCCTTCTGCTTTGCCCCATCGTTCTTTATTGGCTTAGCCGGACTTGGCTGCTGGCGCATCGCGGAGAATTAAAGGAAGACCCGGTCACGCTCGCCATGCGGGACCCAGTCAGTTACGGGGTGGCCCTGGCTTCGGCGGCCGTCATCGCCGCCAGCATGATACACATGAACTGGTAGGGCACGAGACACGGGGCCAATTGACCTTTTAAGTTGTTGAACTTGTTTTGGGCACACTTAGTATGTCCGGCCAATCCGCCGCAACCTTGCGCAAACAATCCGCAGCGCCGCCGCCCACCGAACAAATTCTCTCGTGGGGCCGCTACCCGAAGACCGCGCACCGGCTTGTCCACAAGCCCGCGTGGAACGACCAGTTGCCGGACATTCTCCAGGCCGCCGCGCCCGGCACCCTGCTGCCGTATGGCCTGGGCCGCAGTTACGGCGACTCTTGTCTCAACTCCGGCCGCGAATTGATCGACTGCCAGCGCCTCAACCGCATTCTCGCTTTCAACGAATCGACCGGCCTGTTGCGTTCGGAAAGCGGCGTCAGCCTCTCCGATATCATCGACGTATTTCTTCCTAAAGGATGGTTCCTTCCGGTCACGCCCGGCACGCGCTTTGTCACTGTCGGCGGAGCCATCGCCAACGATGTCCACGGCAAAAACCATCACTGTGCTGGGACTTTTGGCGCTCACGTCCGCCAAATCGGTTTGCATCGCTCGAACGACGGCCTCGTTGTTTGCAACTCGCAAGAAAATTCCGACATGCTGCGCGCCACCATCGGCGGCCTCGGCCTCACGGGCGTAATCGCGTGGGCGGACATTCAACTCAAACGCGTGACTGGCCCTTGGATCGACGCCGAGTCCATTCCATTCAAGTCTCTGAAGATTTTTCTAGACCTGACTCGCGAGAGCAACGCAGGCTTCGAATACACCGTGGCTTGGCTCGACTGCTTCGCGGGGAAGAACGCTCGCGGCATCTTCTTTCGCGGCAATCACGCCGCCGATCATGGCAGGGAATTCCATCCCAAACGCGGGCCCAAACTGCCTTTCGCGTTGCCGGAATGGATGCTGAACCGCTGTTCGGTCAAGGCCTTCAACAGCGCTTACTACGCCATCCACGCGGCCAGGAAAGGCGCGGCGCTTGTCCCTTACGATTCGTTTTTCTACCCGCTCGATTCCGTCCGGCAATGGAACCTGCTCTACGGCAAGCAAGGCTTTTTGCAATATCAGTGCGTCATTCCTGAAAGTAATATTGAAGCATTCGAGGAGTTACTCGACGTTATCGCGCGCTCCGGCATGGGTTCTTTCTTAGGAGTGCTGAAGCAATTCGGCCCGGCGCCACCGGCTGGAATGCTTTCTTTCCCGCGTCCCGGACTTACTATCGCGCTCGATTTTGCCATGCGCGGCGAACGCACACTCAAACTTATGCAGTCGCTCGATGAGATTGTCCGGCAAAGTGGCGGAGCCCTCTACCCCGCCAAAGACGCGCGCATGAGCCCGGAGCTGTTTGCAGCCTCGTTTCCGCGCTGGCGAGACTTTCTTCCCTACATCGATCCGAAGCTGTCATCCTCATTCTGGCGGCGCGTGACGGGGGCGCAATGATGATGACAATCCCCGCGCGCCCTACAACCACGCCCGCATCGGTCATGAACAAGATCGTCGTCCTCGGCGCCACTTCCGGCATCGCTTTGGTGGCCGACCGGCAATTGGCCCGCCAAGGTTGCGAGTTACTCCTTGTTGCCCGCTCGCCTGAGCGGCTGGCTGCGCTCCAAACCGACTTAGTGGCCCGAGGCGCCCGGCAAGTCTTGACTTACTCCGCCGATTTGGCCTCCATCCCGCAGCATGCCGCCGTCTTTGACTTTGTCCGGCGCACTTTCCCCGGCTTTGACACGGTGTTTCTCGCATACGGCTCCATGCACGACCAGAAGGATTCCGAAGCCTCGGTCGAAACGCTGCTCGCGGAATTGCAAGTCAACTATGTCAGTGCCGCGGCGATCCTCACCCTGTTCGCCGCCGATCTGGAACGCCGGCGCACCGGATGCCTGGCCGCGATCACGTCCGTTGCCGGAGATCGGGGACGCCGCTCCAACTACGTATACGGTTCGGCCAAAGGCGCGCTTTCCCTTTTTCTGCAAGGGCTGCGCAGCCGCCTTCATCCCGCTGGAGTGCGCGTCATCACCATCAAGCCGGGGCCGGTGCGGACTCCGATGACCGATCGCCTGCCTAACTCGGCGCGCTTTGCCGATCCGGAGCGGGTCGCCCGCGACATTGTGCGCGCCCTGGAACGGCGTTCGCCCGACGTTCTCTACACGCCCAGAATTTGGCGCTGCATCATGGCCGCCGTCCGGCATATTCCGGAAACGATCTGCAAACGCTTGCCGTTCTGACAATTGCCGTGCCGGATTTCTCTGGGGCTGCGGCTGACTTTCGCCTGTTTAATCCGAAGGTATTAGAGCGTGTTTTATAAATCGGTTTTGGGTAGGGCACGGCTTCAGCCATGCCGCTTAGGGCCAGGAAAATGTGGGCTTCAGCCCCTGAGGGCCGCGCCTTTGGACCTGAAAGGTATTTATAAAGCAAGCTCTGAGGTATTGACTCGTGTTTAGGACACCGCCCTTCCCCTAATTTATTGTGCCCAGTCTCATGACATCCTTTATAGGGCTTCTCGGGACATCCTTTACATTCCGGCGCGAGCGTAGCGAGCGCCGGGCGATCCCACGCACCGAAAAGCTGCGAGACGTGGAGCAACCACTTCGAGATTTCTGATTTGCGCCGGACGACATTGATGTATAATGGCAACTTTCCTGAAGTCACCCAGGAGATTTCGGTTAATACGTCTCGCCTTCCCGAGGAGTGCTTCTGCCGGCTGCGACGCAGAGACACCCTGAGGCGAACGAAGGTGCAGTGCGTAGGCGCTCAAATCCACTGCGCAGAAGGATGTTTGTTTGATCAGATGAAGCTGCAAGGCAAGAATCTCGAATGTTCAAACTGGGAGAACCCAATCATAAGGAGCGGTGTATGAAGAACTCGGCGCAAGGTCGAAGCGGGATGTTGGGGATGCAACATGGCAGTCGCGAGATCGTACTGCCCAAGGCCCCCATTTTCACGTCAGGCAGAAAATTCCGGCTAGGGATTGTGCTGTTGCTGGCGGTGATGGCCCTGTCAACTGTGTCTTCGGCGCAGAATGCGACGGGAAGAATTTTCGGGACGGTCTACGACCCGCAGGGAGCGGTAATCCCGGCCGTGCAGATTACCGTGACCAACACGGCGACCCAGGACACGCGCACCGCAACCACCAACAATGAAGGATATTTCCAGGTATTGTCGCTGCCCATCGGCAACTATAAGGTGACCGCCGAGCACGCTGGGTTTCGGACGGTGATCAGCGCCGAGCAGAAACTGCTCATCAACCAGGCGCTCCGCATCGACTTCAAGATGGAAGTGGGAGCGGCGAAACAGACGGTCGAGGTGGGGGCCGAGGCGGCGCCGGTGGAAACCGTCAACCCCACTCTGGGGCAGTCGATTACGGGACGAACTCTCACCGACATGCCGCTGAACGGGCGCGACATGCTGGATCTGGCTATGCTTCAGCCCGGAGTCTCGGAAGCCAGCGACGACGATACCGCCACTGGCGCGTACTCCATCGCCGGGTCACGCATCGACTCGGTGGGGTTCCTGCTCGATGGCGGAATGAACAACGACTTGCTCGATAACAGTAACGTGCTCGATCCCAATCCCGATGCCGTCGCCGAGTTCCGGCTTCTGACCAGCGATTACACCGCCGAATACGGACGCAACGGCGGTGGCATCATCAGTATAGTCACCAAGTCCGGCACCAATAAGCTCCACGGCAGCTTGTTCGAATTCCTCAGAAACAGGTCGCTCGACGCCAACGACTACTTCAACAAGCAGCAAGGAATTTCGCGGCTCGACCTTAAGCGCAACCAGTACGGCGCGACCCTCGGCGGCCCCATCGTCAAAGACAAGGCCTTTTTCTTTCTCGCGTTTCAGGGGACGCGAGAGTTTGAGGGCATACCCGACATCAATGTCCCAGTTTTCAAGGACGCGGAACTACAAGGAGATTTTTCTAATGGGGGCACCCCCGACCCAGCCGTTGCGTGTTTTCTGACGGGGTATTTCCCAGACGGTACAGGGTGCGCGACGGACGCTCGGGGGAACCCGATCCCGGGACCCGCAAACACTTATTATCAACCAGACACGGCGCTGGGACTGCAAGCGAAGATCGATCCCACCAAGTTCAGTGCCGTAGCCAAAAACTACATCACTCAACTCATAGAGCCAATGGGATTACACAGTCCAACTGGCCTGTACTCCAAGACGCTCCCGAGCACGGACGATGCGGATGAATTGACTGCTAAATTCGATTACAACCGCAGCGCCAAGGACAAGTTTTCCGCCACCATCGCTCTCAACCGCCCGACCTACGTGTACCCCTTCGAATACGGGACGGTTGGCGGATTTCCCAGCCGCGGCGCGGGCAACTTTTACTTCGGAAACCTGGAATACACCCGGCTCTTCTCGCCAACCCTGCTCAACGAATTTCATTTCGTTGCCCACCGCAGTAATCAGATGGAAGAACGTCCGGCGGTAAGTTCGTCCAGCCCCGCGGCGCTTAGCCCCTCGGATCTGGGCATCAACGTCACTCCCGACCTTGCAACCGGCCCGACCAACATTTACATGGATAACGGTCTTTTGTTTGGTCCCAGCGAAGAGGGTCCGACGCGTTACGTGCAAAACACGTTCTCCTGGACGGACGCCGTTTCATGGACGCGGGGAAAAAACAACTGGAAATTCGGCGCTGGGTTCTCGCCTTACCAGCAAAATGTGGACTTCGACTACATCACGAACGGTGAGTTTGACTTCTATGGCGGCAGTGGCGCGGTGGGCTCGGGAAACGATTTCGCCGATTTTCTTCTCGGTATGCCCTATGACTACGTACAGGCGCCGCTGGCCGATACCAACATTCGCAGCAAGAGCACGTACGCATTCGGCCAGGACGAGTGGCACGCCACCAAGAACCTGGTGCTGACCCTGGGGCTGCGCTACGAATACAACACGCCCAAGCTGGACACCAGGGGGCGCACTTATTCGATAATCCCGGGAGCGCCGCAATCGCAACGATTTGTCAACGCGCCGCCGGGGATGGTGTTTCCCGGCGACCCCGGCGCCCCCCCCAAAGGCGTGAACTTCCCCGACAAGAAAAACTTCGCCCCCCGCATTGGCTTTGCCTGGGACCCAACCGGAACGGGCAAGACCAGCCTGCGCGGCGGTGTAGGAGTTTTTTACGACATCCTCAAGGGTGAAGACAACCTTCAATTCAACGGCACAGAGCCGTTCTTTAGCGTCGTGGGTCTGTATTTTAATTCCCCGTATCTCCCGCCCTACCCGACTGGGTGCGGCAAGGGAGGCTGCACAACAAACGCGCCAGACTATATGAGCCAGCCCTTCCAGGACGCCTGCATTTGGAACGCGGCAGGCAACTGCACAGGGTTTGGCTTTCCGCAGGTTTTCCCTTCCGCACAACATCCGCCCTCACAAAACATGAATTTCAATGCCTTAGGTATACTGCCGATCAACAACTCGGGCGAGGTCTACCTGGACGATCCCCACCTGCGCACGCCCTACATCTACCAATACAACCTGAGCCTGCAACGCAATCTTATCGCCGACATGGTCCTGGAAACCAATTACGTGGGGAGCTCATCGCATGGGCTGACTGCGCTGAAGGACATCAACCCCATGGTGCTGGGGCAAACCTATCAGGGGAACTCCTATCGACTGCTGAACGGACGTACCAATAACTGCGGAACCAACCCCCTTAACGCGGGTGTGATCTGTTACGGCCAACTCCCTGAATTCCAGAACGTGGCCAATGCCAACTATAATGCTCTCGAAGCCAGCCTGACGCGGCAACCCAAAGACTCACGGCTGGGCACGGTTTATTACACCCTTGCCTATACTTATGCCCATAGCTTTGACGATGCCTCCGGTTGGGGGCGACGCAATGAGCAAGTGCCCGCTTACAGTCCCCAAGGTTTTTATGCTAGTAGCGATGGGGATATCCGCCATCGCATCAGTTTCAGTATGGGATGGGATTTGCCTTTCGATCGCGCGTGGGGTACGGGGCCGAAGCGCCTCACCAAGGGCTGGAGTCTCTATCCCATCTTCACCTGGCATACCGGGCACCCGTTCGACATTAATGCCGAGTTGCCCGGTTACGCCGATCCCTACGACCCGGGTACTTCGGGCGCGGGCGATCCTTATCTGACGAACGCCAAACAGGTTGACCCCAACAACCCACTAGCGCTGGCCGCCGACCCCAATTATGCCTCACAGGTTGCCCCGCAAATGTATGATCCCCACAAAATTCGGAAAATTGATGAGCTCGTCTACGGTACCGCCTCCGACGGCTCATGCAAGATCACAACCGTTCCCGTCACCGGCAACTTTCTCTTTAACCCCAACAGCTATTCCAACGTGCCCTTGCTGAACACTGCCTACGATGGAGGCAATAACCCCTGTTTCCCGCAACTGGATCCGGTGGGCACTCCGGGCGACCGGACCTACGGTCTGCATCGCAATACGCTGCGTGGTCCGGGCGTGATCAATCTCGACATTGCGCTGGCCAAGACCACTGCCATTACGGAGCGGTTCAAGCTGGAGTTTCGCGCCGAGTTCTTCAACGTCCTGAATCATGTCGAGTTCGCCGGACCGTCATACCTCAACAATGCCTCAAACGTTGCCGACAGTGCACAGTACGCTGGTAGTGCTTCGACGTTCGGCGTGGAGAGTATGACCGGCACCTTCCGCGGGGCGACTCCACGCATCGGGCAGGTGGCTTTGCGGCTGTCGTTCTAGAGTTTGGTTACTGGAGCACGGCGTAAGGAGTGAGCCGGGGAAAAAGGTTTTCTCAACCAAGAATCGACAACTTACGGCCACATGAAGGTTTGTAAGTTGTCGATTTTATGCAGCGGTAATTTTTCCCCGACAGACTCCTGCGCTTATAGCTGAGGTTTGCCAATGAACTTATTCCGCCCGTTCCTCCGCCTCTCGACCGCTGTGCTGTTGGCACAGATCTTGCTGCTGGCGTGTCCTTCGTTTGCCACCGGCCCGCACTATAAATATTTTCGCGTGGGAAGTCCCACCGATGTACAGACGAAGACCCAGGGCGGCTTCGCGCTTTTAGGCGGAGGCAAAGACCTCGATCGGGCCTTCAAGTGGATGTGCGAGCGCTCCAGCGGCGGCGATTTTCTCGTCCTTACCGCCAGCGGAGACGATGACTATAACCCATATATTAAGCGCCTTTGTAAGGTCAATTCGGTCGCGACACTCATACTGCCAGACCGCGCGGCTGCGGAGGACCCCTTTGCGGCGGAGGTAATACGCCACGCAGAAGCGGTGTTCATTGCCGGAGGCGACCAGGCGGACTACATCAATTTCTGGATGGGAACGCCGGTGCAGCAGGCGCTGAACGAGGCCATAGCGCGGAATGTCCCGATTGGCGGAACCAGCGCGGGGCTGGCTGTTCAAGGCGAATTTGTTTATTCGGCCCAAGCCGACCCTTCCGATGGACCCGATCTGAGCTCGGCCGAGACGTTGTTGAATCCTTTCCTTCCGCGCGTCACCATCGTGCATCGGTTCCTCGACAATCCACTCTTGAAGGAAGTGATCACCGATACGCATTTTTCCGCGCGCGATCGGTTGGGGCGGACGCTGGTGTTCATGGCGCGAATTCTGCAGGATGGCGGGGCCCATCGCATCCGGGATATCGCGGTCGATCAACGCACGGGAGTTCTTCTTGAGCCAGATGGGACGGCGACGGTGTTGGGCGCCGGCTTCGCTTATTTCCTGCAAGCCACCGAGAATCCGGAAACCTGCAAGGCGAATACTCCCCTGACCTTTCGCGGAGTGGCCGTGCGCAGCTTGCATGCGGGGGAGCGATTCAACGTGCTGCGGTGGTCGGGCGACGAAGGCGCCTCTTATACGCTTTCCGTAGTGGCCGGGGTGATACATTCGCCTTTGCCCGGTGGCGCGGTCTACATGAAGAAGATCAAGTAAGTTGCGGGGGAACAGGCTGCACCACGGCCTTGCGACTTGCTTTCCCTTCTTTGCAGTTTACTTTTCTATTGAAATATCGAAGATTGAAACGAGGAGCAATGAAGATGGCTATTAGTTCCACTACCATGACCGGCCAGGAGATGGTCGATCTCACCAAGAAACACACGCTGTATGAGTGGTCGGCGCAATCCAAAGTCGATCCCATCCCGGTGGCGCGGGCCAAGGGCATTTACTTTTGGACGCCGGAAGGCAAGCGCTTCATCGACTTCAACAGCCAGTCGATGTCGGCGAACATCGGACACGGCGATGAGCGCGTCATCCGGGCCATTGCCGAGCAGGCATCGGCGCTGGCCTATGCCAATCCGTTCATGGCGACGGAGCCGCGGGCGCGGCTAGGGGCCAAGCTGGCGGAGATCGCTCCCGGCGATATTGACATCTTCTTCTTTACGAACGGCGGCTCGGATGCGAACGAGAATGCCATCAAGATCGCGCGCGTCTTCACCGGACGCCACAAGATCCTCGCTCGTTATCGCTCGTATCACGGTGCGACCGCCGGCGCCATCAGCCTTACTGGCGATCCTCGCCGATGGTTCGCCGAGCCTGGAATTCCGGGCGTGATACACGTGCTCGATCCCTACCACGGCGTCGAACGCGGATGGGAGTCGGCCGAAAGTTCGCTGGCCATGATCGAAGAAATTATCCAACTGGAAGGCTCGCACACCATTGCCGCGTTCATTCTGGAGCCGGTGACCGGGACGAACGGCATTCTTGTGCCGCCGGACGGATATCTTGAGGGGGTGCGGAAACTGTGCGATAAGTATGGGATTCTGATGATCGCCGACGAAGTTATGTCGGGCTTTGGCCGCACCGGCCAGTGGTTTGCGGTCAATCATTGGAAGGTTGTTCCCGACCTGATGTGCATGGCGAAAGGACTTACCTCGGGTTACGTTCCGCTGGGCGCCGTCGGCATGAGGCGGCATATCGCCAAGCACTTCGACAACAAGGTCTTCTATGGGGGACTTACTTACAACAGCCATCCGCTGGGATGCGCGACGGCGCTGGCAACGATCCGCGTCTACGAGGAAGACCATCTGATCGAGAACTCGCGCAAAATGGGCGCGATCATGAAGACGCTGGGCGCGGAGTTACAGGCGAAACACCCCTCGGTGGGCGCAGTGCGTTCCATCGGCCTGTTCGGCATCGTCGAGCTGGTTCGCGACCGCAAGACGCGGCAGCCCATGGCTCCATTCAACGGCACCTCGGATGAAATGGTGGCGCTCGGCAAATTCTTCAGGGAAAACGGCCTCTATACCATGGTCCGCTGGCATACGTTCCACACCAACCCTCCACTGTGCATCAACGAGCAGCAACTGCGGGAGGCATTCGCGATCATCGACAAAGGACTTGAGATTACCGATAACGCGGTGAAGGGATAGAACCCTGTTGAACATGGACTATTTTTCTGTTCCCTCGATCGACGACGGGCGGCCTGCGATTGCCGAGATTTATCGTAACTGCGACGATCTGCTGGCTGCCGGCTGGAAGAGAGTGGAAGTCATTGCTCAAGCCACGGCCGAGGGTGAGCGTTTGCCGATCTATGCTTACTTCAACTCCGACCGTGTTGACTATGTTCTGATCGGTGGAATCCACGGCCGCGAACCGGCCGGAGCGATCGCCAACTCCCGCTACGCGGGGAAGCTGCGGCGACTCGGCCAAGAGCGGAAGATTCTGCTGCTGCCGTTACTGAATCCATGGGGTTATTCTCACCACATCCGCTACGGGCCGAATGGCCAAAGCGTTTCCGACAGCGACCACTTACTGGGCCGCCTTCCGGCCGCGGCTTGCCCGGAAGCTGCCGCGATTACCTCATTTGTCCTGAACGCCATCACCATCAACCCTGGCGCCGCGGTGCTCGACCTGCATGAAGATCCGGTCTATGAAGCTCCGGATTATCACCTGGAAGGTTGGGGTTCCTATCTTTATATCTCAGGCGAGAACTGCCTGAGCCACCCCATCGCGAAGCGCGTCGTCAGTTGTTTGAAAAACAGTTCACTACCACTCATTACGGACGGCACTACCCGGTTTGGAGAGAAGCTCGCCGATGGAATCGTCGTCAACACCGAAGACGGCTCCATTGACGAACTGCTCTACAAACTGCGCGCGTGCTGTCCCGTGATCACTGCGGAGAATATTTTGCATTCGGAGAATGAGCCGCCTTTACCCGAGCGCGTCGCGACTTACTTAAAGGTCTTAGACGCCTTCTTTGACTTATCAGAATGAGTTCCGGAGTCCAGGCATGTGTACAACCATTGTAGTAGGCAAGAACCGCAGCGCCACCGGTTCTGTGCTCGTGGCCCACAGTGAAGAGCTGGGGCGGAATTCCGCGCACAAAGTCGAAGTCAGTCCGCGGCGCCGGACTGCTGCCGGAGAGCAGTACCCGCTGTATTCCGGGGGCACGTTGCCGCAGCCGGAAGAATTGCCACGCTATCTCGCCACAAAGATCTTCGATAAACGTCATTATCCGGGCGAGCACACGGGGGGGATCAATGAACACGGTGTCACGGTCGCCAACAACATGGCCCTGATGCGTGGCATCCCAGAAGCCCGCGCGTACGACATCGTTCCCGGCGGCGTTATCTGGACGGAATTTATGCAACTGGTGCTGGAGCGCGCGACCTCGGCGCGCCAAGGCGCCGCGCTGATTGGCGAGCTGTGCAGTACATACGGCTTGAGCTGCGATTCCGGCACCATGCTGGCCGTCGCCGATTACGACGACGCGTGGTGGGTCGAACTGGCGCGCGGCGGCCAATGGGTCGCCAAAAGAGTCGGCCCCGATGAAATCGTCATGCGCGCCAACTGTTACCGCATCGGCGCCGTCGATTTCGACGATCATGACAACTTCATGTACCCGGCAACGCTAGTGGAGTATGCCCGCCAACAAGGCTGGTATGCGGGCGGCGCCTTCGATTTTGCCGCCATCTACGGCGATCCCGCCAACCAGAGCGACGCCTACAATTGCGACCGTCATGCCGTGCTCGAAAGCCGCTACTCCGGTCTCGACAAAGTGAGCGCCCTCGACCTCATGCGCTTTATGCGCGACATTTTCGAGGGCGCGCCGCAATTCAAGGCGGGAGAAAACGGCTCCCCCTTCCGTACCGGCGTGCGCACCATCGCCCGCATGAACACCGAGGCCAGCGTTATCCTGGAACTGCGCCGCACCTTTCCGCCACATATCGGCAACCGTATGTGGTGCGGCATGTCGACTTCGCTGACCGGCGTTTACGTCCCATTTCACCTGGGAATCGGCGCCGTGGAGCCGCATTTTGCCTTTGCCTCCGCTTCCTATGATCCAGCTTCGGCCTACTGGCTGTTCACCGAACTGTCCAGACTCGCCGATTACGGCTACAGCAAGTGCATCGAGACGATCACTTCCACTTGGCGGAAGTTTGAAGCCGAAACATTTTCCACAGTACCGGATTTCGAAGCGCGCGCCGCCGCCCTCGAGTACTCCGCCGCATGTGCGCTGCTGACCGAATACGCCCGGCAGCGCGCGGCGGCTGCCATTCTCCAGGTGCGGCAGCTTTTGCCCGAAGTGAAAACGAAGGTATTTTACGAATCTTGAAGGACTGAACCTCTTGCAGCCGAATTGCTATTCATCTTAAGAGCCGAACGGTAAGGGACCCATGCAGAATTTTCGTCAGCGGTTTTTCGATTTCATGAGCAACATCAACCCCTTGGTCATCGTGTTCCTGATGTGTGTCGGATTCTCCATTCTGACCTACATTATTCCGGGTGGCGAGTTCGAACGTCATAGCGTCATGATCATGGGACGCGCGCGGGAAATGGTTGTGCCGGGGTCTTTCCATTACGTCCCATCCTGTCCCCAGGGCTTCGTGCAGTTATGGACCGTATTCATGCGCGGGGCCATGGAAGGCGCGGAGCGTTCCTTTGTCATCATGTTGTCCGCCGGCGCCATGACCGCCATCATTGCCACCGGGGCCATCAATGCCGCGATCCACACGCTGATTGGCAAAGCGGGACGGCATGGAATCGTTTTCATCCCCGTCATCGTATTTGCCATCGGACTCTGTGGCGCAACCTTCGGAATGTTCGAAGAAGGCATCCCGCTCATCCTCATCCTCGCACCGCTGATGCTGGCCATGGGACTCGATTCGATGGTCGCCGTCTTTATCCTCTATTGGGGCATTGCCATCGGCTTCGCCTGCGGCATCACGAACCCCTATAACGTGGCCATCGGACAAGCGATTGCCAACGTGCCGCTGTATAGCGGCGCCTGGTTCCGGGTCATCAGCTTCGTGGTGTTCATGTCCATCACCAGCATCGCCATCATGCACTATGCCTATCGCGTCCGCAAGGACCCCTCGCGGTCGCTGTCTCGCGAAGACGACGTGGAAAACCGCGCCCGGCTGCACACGGATTCCACCGTTGCCGAAGATTATGCCATGAACACCCGCCGCGCCCTGGTACTTGTCCTGCTGGCAATCTCCTTAGCCATTCTCATGTACGGCCTGATGGCGCACGACTGGAGCTTCCGGGAAATTGGCTCGCTGTTTCTCTGGATGGGGATCGTTATCCCGGTGGTTGGCGGCATGTCGGTGTCAACCATGATCGAAAAGAACATCGACGGGATGAAGAGTGTCGTCATCGCCGTGGTCATGATGAGCGCGGCGCAAATCCTCTATTTCATTCTTAGAGACGCCCGCATACTGGACACGATGTTGAATTACCTCGCCGGCTATCTCGGCAAAGTACCGGAAGTCGTAATTGCCTATGTCATGTTCGGAATCAGCGCTCTGGCAGCCGCGTTGCTGGGCAGCGCATCGGGAACGGCGGCCACGATCATGCCCATCCTTGCGCCGCTCGCCGATGTCTTGCATTTTTCCAAGCAGATCGTCGTACTGGGATTTCAATTCGCCACCGGCGCCTTCAACTTCTGGATGCCCTGGGACGGCATCGCGTTTACCGTCTGCGCCATGGCGGGCGTCAAGTTTTTCAAATATATTCGCTACACTGCCAAGTTCGCGATGCTCGTATATTTTCCGACCGCGTTGCTGATGCTGCTCATTGCCGTACTCATCAAATATAAGTAGAACCGGTCTCATAAATGGTTTTGGGTAGGGCACGGCTTCAGCCGTGCCGTTCAGGGCCAAAAAAATAAGGGCTTTAGCCCCTGAGGGCTGGACAGCCTGCTCGGAGAACCATTTATGAAACCGGCTCTAACCACGATCGACCCACGACGCCCTACAATGGTGACGCCCGTACTCCAATCTGCGCGCCATGAGTGAAGCCAGACACGACGCGATCCGCGCTTACTACCACACGTTGTTTTCCGCCTGGGGACGCCAGCACTGGTGGCCGGCGCAATCGCGCTTTGAGATGATCGTTGGTTCCTATCTGACGCAGAACACGGCGTGGACAAACGTGGAAAAAGCGCTCGGCAATCTTCGCCGGGCGCGGCTTCTGACCATCCGCGGAATCCGGCGCGCGACTCAACCTGAGCTTGAGCGAATGATTCGCCCAGCGGGTTACTTCCGGCAAAAAGCGCAGCGGCTGAAGACATTTGTGGGTTTTCTCGATGATCGTTACGGCGGGTCGCTCGGGCGCATGTTCGCGCGGCCCACGGCTGAACTGCGAGACGAACTGCTCGCGCTCAACGGTGTCGGCCCGGAAACCGCGGATTCGATTTTGTTGTATGCCGGCAATCATCCGGTCTTTGTTGTGGACGCTTACACGCGGCGCATTTTGGAACGGCACCGGATTGCCGCCGCCAGCGCCAGCTACGATGAAATTCGGCAACTGTTCGAGCAGGCGCTCGCGCCGGCTGCCGCTGACCCTGGACTATGTCTTATGAATGGTTCTTTGAAGGGGCGCGGCTTCAGCCGCGCCGTTTCGAAGCCACTTAATTCGGGGGCTTCAGCCCCTGCGGGCAGCCGCCTTCTTCCCCACAGACCCATCTCTGTAACACGCTCTAGGCAATCGCCGTCCGTCCCGCGAGGCGCTGCGCACCCGCCTTCCGCCCTGAGTGAATCCGCCCGCTCTCCCCGGGCCCAGGTATTAAACGAAATGCACGGACTGCTGGTTGGCGTGGGCAAGAACTACTGCCTAAAGTCACAATCGCGGTGTGAGCTATGTCCTTTGCAAAAGTTACTGCCTCAGGCAAAGTGAGTGCGGAGGCCCAATATGAGATGGCGAGCGCTTGTTCCGTCTTTAGCGGCCGCGGGCTTTTGCCTGGGCTTTGGCGCTGCTGCGCCAGAGCCATCGCTGCGTGAGGCCGCGCAGGCTTCTGGACTGCTCATCGGCGCAGCGGTGAGACCGGCGCAACTCTCCGAAGCGGCCTACGCCTCCACGCTCGCCCGCGAGTTCAACCTGCTGGAGCCGGAAGACGCGCTCAAGTGGGAAGTCATCCATCCGCAGCCGCAGACCTTCGATTTTTCTCAAGCCGACGAGATCATCGACTTCGCCACCCGGCACGGCATGAAGGTCCGCGGACACACACTCGTCTGGCACCGGCAGAATCCGGCATGGCTGACGGAAGGGAATCTCACTTCCGCCGAGCTTGCGGAAATTCTTGAGAAGCACATTAAGACCGTGGTCACGCATTACCGGGGCAAGATCTTCGCTTGGGATGTGGTCAATGAGGCATACGACGAGTTACACCCGGGCGAACTGCGCAGCACCATTTGGCGCGACCACCCTGGAATCGGCTTAACGGGGAACGAAGCAGCTTCGAGCATAGTTGAGAACAAAGAGCCGCGAGCTTCGGGCAACCCTGCTCGCTCGCAGCTCGCAGCTCGCAGCTCGCAGCCTCATAATTCGAAGCAAACTTATTCCTATATTGAGCGTTGCTTCCGCTGGGCGCATGAAGCCGATCCGCAAGCGCTGCTGTTTTATAACGAGGCCGAAGCGGACGTTGTAAACCCCAAGTCGGACGCGATCTTTGCCATGGTGCGCGATTTCCGCCAACGCGGCGTCCCCATCGATGGCGTGGGATTGCAGATGCACATTGCCAACCTGCGCGCCGATGTCGCGTCCATTTCCGCCAATATCGCGCGCTTCACGGCCTTGGGAGTTCAAGTCCACATCACCGAGATGGATGTCGCGCTTCCGGTCGATGCCAACGGTAACGCCAGCCCGCAAGACCTGCAACGGCAGGCGGACATCTATCGCCAGATCGCCGGGGCTTGTCTCGCTCATCGCGGTTGCACGGCGATCCAGACGTGGGGATTCACGGACAAGTATTCATGGATCGGATCGCACTCGAAGCACACGCAAGGCGCGGCGCTGCCGTTTGATCGGGACTATCGCGCCAAGCCTGCTTATCTCGCGCTGAGGATGCGCTCGCGGCGCGATGAGCCGTCGCATCCGCGGTACAGAACACTCCGGCGAATGCAGAGTAAGTTGGTATACTTTCCGGTTCTCCGAAAGATCGGCAAACACCTTGATAAGAGTCGTTATTTTTCTCGTTGCATCAGCCGCCATTATTTGGTTGTCGTGGCGGCCGCTGAGGGATTTGCGCTCGCACGGCTTCTACCGCTTCTTCGCGTTTGAACTCATGTCGGTCCTGATCCTGCTGAACGTCCCGGTGTGGTTTCGTCGCCCACTCTTGGCTCGCCAAGTGGTGTCATGGTTCCTCGGAGCCGCTTCCATAGGGCTGGCGATAGAGGGATTCCGGCTGCTTCGCGCGATTGGCAGGCCGGCTCCCACAGCGGCCCCGAGCGCCAATCTCCCCTTCGAGAACACAACCACGCTGGTCACGGTAGGCGCGTATCGTTTTATCCGGCACCCTTTGTACACGTCATTGCTGGCCCTTGTGTGCTGCGCTTATCTGAAGAAACCGTTCGCAATCGGCAGCATTGTGCTGGCGCTGAGCGCGAGCGGTTTTCTCTTCGCTGCCGCGGTTGCCGAGGAAAGGGAGAATCTCGCGCGCTTCGGTGAGGCCTATGCGGCTTACATGAAACGCACGCGACGATTTGTCCCGTTCTTGTTTTAAGGCGGCATCGCCACCGGGACTGGATAGCCCGCTCGCGGTTCTATAATGTGTTGACCCCGTGCCCGCGCCGAATCCAATTCGCGACCAAACCAAAACTTCCGGCCGCCGCAAGGCCGTGATCGGCTTCGGGATCGGGGCTTTTCTGCTGCTCGCGGCAGTAGTGATGCAGGGCTCGTTCAATCTGAAGTTCATCAGCCCCGACAGCAATCAAGAGGTCTTGTTTTTTGTTGGGCTGAGCGGCCTGATTTTCTTTGCCTTCGTGGCGCTGACGGTCGTTCTCGGACGCAACCTGCTGAAACTCTACGCCGAACGGCGGGCGGGCGTGGCCGGGTCGAAGTTCCGCACGCGCCTGGTCGTGGTCAGCCTGCTCCTGTCGTTCCTGCCCGTGATCGCCATGTTCTGGTTCTCCTACGGTCTGATGAACCGCTCCATCGACAAGTGGTTCTCGCAGCCGGTCGAGGAAGTGCGCGCGGATACGGCGGCGATGTCGGCCCTGCTCTACGATTACGCGGGCCAGAATGCGGTGTCGGAAGCGCAATCCATCGCGCAGTCGGGCGAATTTCAAAGGGCGTGCGCCAGCGGCGATTTCTCTGCCGCCACCGCCGAACTTCGCCAGCACATCCCAACGCTGGAGGGCGGGTTCGTTCTGGTCTTGGCGAATGGCGACGCGGCCTCCAGCCTGAACACTCCGGCGCTCTGGTCCACGATGAAAAATAGCTTCCCGTTGCAGCCGGCCTTGCGTGGGGAACACCCGCATTTCCAGTGGGGCCAGACCGACTTCATTGTCGCGGCGTCCCCGCTCCAGCAGGGTGCTGTGGTCGTCCTTGTTGCCATGCCTCTTCCGCCGAAGTTTGCCGAAACCGCCAGGCAGATTCAGCAGAGCCAGCGGCGTTACGTCGAACTCGCCGCAAAAAGAAAACTGTTCCGCCGGACTTACATCGGATTTCTGCTGCTGCTGACCGTGGTGGTGCTGTTCGCTTCCACTTGGCTCGCGCTCCTGCTGTCGAAGTTGGTCAACCGTCCCGTGGCGGCGCTGGCGGCGGGCACCGAGGCCATCTCCAAAGGCCAACTCGATTACCGCGTCGATATCCGCGCCACCGACGAACTGGCCGAACTGGTGCAGTCTTTCAACAGCATGGCGGAACAACTCGAAGCCAACCGGCGGCAGATCGAAGCCTCCAGCCGCGACCTGGGCGCTGCCAACGAGGCGCTCGAACGAAGGCGCCGCTACATCGAAACCATCCTCGAGAGCCTTCCCACCGGAGTGATTTCGATTGACGCGGCGCGCCGTGTCACGCTGGCGAACGCCGCCTTCTCGCGCATGTTTTACATGGTCTTGGGCAGCGACGAGCGCAGCGAGTACGTGAGCCCGGCGACGCTGGTCAACCAGCCGCTCCGCGATGTGGTGCCCGCCGATGTGCTGGCCGACCTGGAACCGCTGCTGCGCCGTGCCGATCGCATGGGCATCACGGCGGCGAACATGGAACTGGACCTGCCCCGAGCGCGGTTGAATGTCGCCGTGACCGTTTCCGCCCTCAGCCGCGCCGCCGAGGGGCTGGGATACGTGCTCGTGTTCGAAGACCTGTCGGACCTGCTGCGGGCGCAGAAACAGGCCGCCTGGCGCGAGGTGGCGCGGCGCGTGGCGCATGAGATCAAGAACCCGCTGACCCCGATCGCGCTTTCCGCCGAGCGCATTCATCGCCATCTGTCGCGTGACGCGGCTCCCGATGCCGCATCGCTCGAGGTCATCCGCGCTTGTTCGGAAACCATCCGCAACGCCGTCGAAAGCGTGCGCACGCTGGTGGATGAATTCTCGGCGCTGGCGCGTTTCCCCGCCTCCCGCCCGCAACCCGCCAGCTTGAACGCTCTGGTGGAAAGCGCGCTCATCATGTTCAGTGGACGGCTGGAAGGGATTTCGCGTGCGCACGGAACTGACGCGCGATTTGCCCGCGGTCATGGCCGACCCGGAGGCGATCAAGCGCGCGGTCGCCAACCTGGTGGATAACGCCGCGGAGGCGATGCGGGATGCGATGCTGAAAGAAATCACAATTTCAACTTCGCTCGTGGCCAGCCGCGACGCCGTTGAACTGGTCGTCTCCGATACCGGGCAGGGAGTTTCGCGCGACGTGAAGGAGCGATTGTTCCTGCCATACTTTTCCACCAAGCAGCGCGGCACGGGACTTGGCTTGGCGATTGTGAGCAGAATTGTGGAAGACCATCGCGGTTCGATCCGCGTGGAAGAAAACAAGCCGTTCGGCAGCCGCTTCGTGATCGAACTGCCCGTGGCGGCGGAAACGGCCGGCGCTCCGGCGGCGGGCTAGATTTTGTTAAGGAGAGAGTCGTTGGTCGTTGGTCGTCTGTCGTCTGTCGTTCGCGATTTTCCGTATCCCACGAAAGCACTGCACATGCTTGCCAACGACCGACGACCGACGACTAACGACTAACGACCAGCGACCAAGGTAACCCATGGCACACATCCTCATCGTTGACGACGAATCCGGTATCCGCGAATCTCTGCGGGGCATCCTCGAGGACGAAGGCTACAAAACCAGCGTCAGCCCGAGCGGAGAAGACTGCCTCGATTTGCTGCGCAAGACGAGCTTCGACTTGATTCTGCTGGATGTGTGGCTCACCGGCATCGACGGCCTCGAAGTGTTGGAGAAGATCCGCGCCATGGAAGATCCACCCGAGGTCATCATGATTTCGGGCCACGGGACCATCGAGACGGCGGTGCGCGCCACCAAGCTCGGCGCCTACGATTTCGTGGAAAAGCCGCTGTCGCTCGAAAAGACGCTCATCCTGGTGAAGAACGCCATCGACGCGAGGCGCTTGCGCCATGAGAACCTCGACCTGCGCAAGCAAATGCAGTCGAAGAGCCTGATCGTCGGCGACAGCGTTCCCATGAAGGCGCTGCGCCAGCAGATTGCCCTGATGGCGCCCACCAACGGCCGCGTGCTCATCTACGGCGAATCGGGCACCGGCAAAGAGCTGGTCGCGCATGCCATCCACATGCAAAGCCTGCGCAAGAATGAAATGTTTGTCGAGGTAAACTGCGCCGCCATTCCCGAAGACCTGATCGACAGCGAACTGTTCGGGCACCGCAAATCGTCGTTTCTCGGAGCGACCGCCGACAAGGAAGGCAAGTTTCAGAAGGCCGATCGCGGAACTTTATTTCTCGACGAAGTCGGCGACATGAGCCTGAAGACGCAATCCAAAGTTCTGCGCACGCTGGAGCAGCAGCGTTTCATCCCCGTGGGCAGCGACGATCCCGTGACCGTGGACGTGCGCGTAATTGCTTCCACCAACAAAGACCTGGAGGAAGAAATCGCCAGGGGAAATTTCCGCGAGGACCTCTTTTACCGCTTGAACGTGGTCCCGTTCGTGGTGCCGCCGCTGCGCGATCGCATGGAAGACATCCCGCTGTTTGCGCGGCACTTTCTCAAGGAATTTGCTTCCGCCTACGGCCGCCGTCCCCGAGAGATCGCCGACGATGCCATCGACGTGCTCATGCGCTATGCCTGGCCGGGGAACGTGCGCGAGCTGCGCAACGTGATCGAGCGCATCGTGATCATGAATCCCACCACCTCGCGCTTTGAGCGCAAGCATCTTCCACCGCTGGTGCACCGCGACGGCAGCCGCCGCGTGGCGGCGAGCGAACCCTCCACGCTGCACCAGGCGCGGGCGGCCTATGAGCGCGACTACATTCTCAAGAAGTTGGACGAAAATCATGGCAACGTCAGCCGCACGGCGGAAGTGCTCGGCCTGGAACGCAGCCACCTCTATCGCAAGATGAAAAGTCTGGGAATCGCGGCAAAAGAGTAGGAGCTGCGAAAAAGCTCGTGTAGAGACGGGGCTTGCCCCGTCTCGGTCCGCGGCAAAAGACGCGGCAAGCCGCGTCTCTACGGGGAATTTGCTCACGACTCCTCATCATGCGGGCCGCTAACCTGTTGCAGTTGCCGCCGCCAATCGAGTTCTTCCACGAAGGTCCGCGAATCGCGCCAGCCAGCTTTGATCTTGACGAACAGCTCCAAAAAAACTTTCGTTCCCACCATCTTTTCAATGTCGAGGCGGGCCGCGGTCCCAATCTTCTTGAGCATTTGTCCGCCTTTGCCCAGCAGGATGGCCTTTTGGCCGTCGCGTTCGCAAAAAATCACAGCCGCAATCCTCGTCAAGCGCGGACCCTCTTCAAACTGCTCGATCAGCACCGAGACGGCGTGCGGCACCTCTTCATGCGTCTGCATCAGCACATGCTCGCGAATCAACTCCGCCGCCATGAAACGCACTGGCTGATCGGTAATCTGATCTTCGGGAAAATAGCGCGGGCCGTTGGGCAAAGCCTTCAACACGCATGACAGCAATTCATCGAGCCCTCTTTTTTTCAGAGCGGAGATGGGGACGATCTCCTTGAAATCGTGCAGCCTTTGGAACTGCGCGATCAGCGGCAGCAGCTTGCTCTTGTCGGCAAGCAAGTCAATTTTGTTGAGCAGCAGGAAGACTGGCGAGCCCGCCGTTTTTGCCAGGTCGAGGACGAAGTCGTCTTCGCGGTCCCACTTCTTCTTCACATCGACAATCATCAATATAAGCTCGCAGCCTTCGAGCGCCTCGCGCACTTCGGACATCATCTTGCGCCCGAGCGACGAGCCGGACTGGTGAACTCCGGGCGTGGCAACTCCCGGTGTATCAATGAGCACGATTTGCCCGGCCTCGCGTCCCTTTTGCCTGGGGACGTTGATAATGCCGAGGATGCGGTTGCGCGTGGTCTGAGGCTTCGGCGAAATAATGGCCAGCTTCTCGCCGGCCAGCGTATTCAGCAGCGTGCTTTTGCCCGCGTTGGCCCGGCCGAGAATGCAAACGAACCCGGAGTGAAAGGACATGAGTATAGGGTACTAGGTTCGAGCTGCCGAGTCAGAAGCTGGTTGCCTGGCTTGGTTGTTGTGCATCCCTCGGAACTGGACGCCTGGGGCCGTGTTTGTAGTAAGGGTCGGGGCAAACCGGGCGCGAGCGTCGGGCAGGGCTTACTGCCTCCCGATTAGAGCGTTTTCCCAGTTGGTGTGGCCCTGACCATTGGTTGCCTAGGTACCCCCTCCCCCTTATCTCTCTAAAGTCTTGAATCTAAAAGACATTATTTTCAAAGTCTTCACAACAAAGGGGTTACAGGCAAAGTCTTGACAACAAAGGAGTTGGTGACATGACGAAATTTCGCCTTCCTTTAGAACCAAGGAGTTGCGGTAGTGGATACTCGGCAAAGTCTTGATATCAAAGAACTTAGTACATAATTTAAGGCTCGCGCTGAGCGGTTGCCTAAGTACTATTTTAACTCAGGTGTCAAGGGTTGAATAGCGTTTTGGTGGAGAGTGGTGCAGCAAGCTGCGAGCACCTAAGTTAGATGGAATGAGACGGCTGGTCTCGCGGAAAGGGTAAGCTGTCCGCACGCACTCGATGAGGTGCAAAGGAGACCAGCCAATGAAAAAGAGTAGCAGAGTATACGTGGAAGTGCAGAAGCCGACGACGACCGTGGGCATCGATTTGGGAGATCGTTTCAGTCGCTACTGTAGGGTGAACTCGGATGGGGATGTGATCGAGGAAGGGCGGATACCGACGACCCGAGAAGCCCTGGAGCGACACTTTTCCGGGGAGCCCAGGCAGCGGATGGCGATGGAGTGCGGGACCCATTCGCCATGGGTAAGTCGGTGGCTGCGGGAGATGGGGCATGAGGTGGTGGTGGCGAATACGCGCAAGTTGCGTGCGATCACCCATAGCGAAGCGAAGAACGATCACAACGATGCGGAGAAGTTGGCGCGATTTGCCGCGTACGATCTACGTCTGCTCTCGCCGATCCGGCATCGCAGCCCGGAACGACAGCGGGATCTGAACCTGCTGCAAGCGCGCGACACCCTGGTCAGGGCACGGACGATGATGGTGAACGCAGCGCGAGGACTGGCCAAGAGTACGGGGCAGCGGCTGCCACCGTGTTCGACGGAAACGTTTGCCCAGGCCGCACGGACGGCGATTCCCAGCGGCTTGGAAGCGGCGCTGGTTCCGCTGTTGGAGCAGGTGGCGAGCCTGACGGAACAGATCCGGCAGATGGACAAACAGATCGAAGCTCTGGGAAAACGGTACCCGGAAGTGGAAAGGTTGCGGAGCGTACCCGGAGTAGGGCCGGTGATTGCGGCCGCCTATGTGTTGACCCTGGACTCGGCGGAGGCGGCGCGGAACAGTCGCGCGGTGGGAGCGTTTCTGGGACTAAGGCCGCGGCAAAGCCAATCGGGGGAATGCGATCCGCAGCTGCGCATCAGTAAAACTGGAAACTCCTATCTGCGCCGATTGCTGGTGCAGGCTGCGCAATATGTATTGGGGCGTTTCGGGCCGGATTCGCAGCTTCGGCGGTGGGGATTGAAACTGGCGGCCAACGGAGGAAAGCGTGGGAAAAAGCGTGCGGTGGTTGCCGTGGCTCGCAAGCTAGCGGTTTTGTTGCACCATCTCTGGAGGAGTGGCGAATGTTATCGGCCGTTTCCCCAAGAAGCTCACGCCCTGGTTGGATAGGGATTGCACCGAAGCGGAAAGGCAGGAGGAAAATTCAAATTGACAAATCTCGCGTTGCGGCGACTGCGATTGAGCGCTTGGCCAGTACCATAAGGCCGCAGGTTAGATAGCAGCGCCGCTTCATCAGTATCGGACGCCAACATGCACCGGGTCCCTTGCGGACCAATCCGAGTGCGAATAGAAGCCCGAGATGAAACCGCGAGAAGATCAAAGACAAAATCGCCATGGAAATATGTAACGAATACGTTTGACACCACCAGCCGTCTCATAGAAGATAGCAGCGCCGCTTCATCAGTATCGGACGCCAACAGTGCACCGGGTGTTCGCTTTCCCGGCCCGCGCTGGCCGGGCAAGGGCGGCGGGCAATAGAGTGCGCGCCGAGAGTGACCGTGTGATCGGGGCGACCACGCGCCGATAGCGCAAGCTGAGGCAGCGGGCGAGGTCGAAGCGGCGCGGCAGGGAGCGGAAGTCGCAGGCGGCGTCAGCGGCGGCGCGAGCGAAGCGCTGGTTGTAGTCGGCGCAGAAGCGGTCGAGCACGCGATTGGCCTGCTCCAACGTGGAGGCGCGGGCGAGGCGGAGTTCGCTGACCAAGCGGTCCTGAAAGGTGCGCCAGGCGCGCTCGATGCGGCCCTTGGCTTGGGGCGAACAGGCGGGGATTTGTTGGATGCCAAGTTCTTCGAGGGCGCGTCCGAGTTGGGTGGGAGATTGTTTTCCGGCGAGTTGTTCGGCAAGGGTCCAGTGCGGATCGTTGCGCTGAAAGATGCCGTGGCGGTCGCGGTAGAGGCTGAGCGGGACGCCGTGCGCGAGGATCATGGTGCGCAGCGAGAAGAGATAGCCGAGGGTATTTTCGGCTTCGCGTTGGAAGTGCGCGGCGAGGATCTTGCTGGTGGCATCGTCCTGAAAGCCCAGGAGGGTGAGCGCGGGGCCGCGGCTTTCGAGCCAGTCGTGGCGGCTGGCATCGGTGAGCGCCATCATGCCGAAACGCGGGCGGGGCGGGCGTCGAGAGCGGTATTGGCGCGGGCGGCGCTTTTGCGGAGAGGCCAGCTTGGCGGCGCGCAAGATGCGGCGCACGGTCTCGCGGCTGAGGGCGAGGTCCTCATCGTCGCGCAGTTTTTCCGCCAGATGGGAATCGTTGAACCCCCGGTATTTGCCGCGGGCCAAGTTCAGGATCAACTGCTTCTGGGGAAGTGAAACGGCCCAGGGCATGGAGCGTCCGCGATTGCCGTGCTGCACCCAGCCCACGGAATCGGGCCGATAGCGGCGCTTGAGGCGCTGCACCTGGCGTTCACTCAGTTGCAGCAGGCGGGAGGCTTCGCGTACGCTCAGCCTCCCGCCTGCTGCATTCTCAATCACTTTCACCCGTTGGAACTCTTTCTGACTCATCGTCACCATCCCTATAGGGTGACAAAGTCTGGTTGCAGATCAAGGGGTGACAAAATCTTGGAGCATCTACAAATATGTAACGAATACTTGACACCACCAGCCGTCTCATAGAAGATAGCAGCGCCGCTTCATCAGTATCGGACGCCAACATGCACCGGGTCCCTTGCGGACCAATCCGAGTGCGAATAGAAGCCCGAGATGAAACCGCGAGAAGATCAAAGACAAAATCGCCATGGAAATATGTAACGAATACTTGACACCACCAGCCGTCTCATAGAAGCACCCAAAGAACGGGCGCGAACCCTTCGACAAGCTCAGGGCAGGCTCTGGGGCACCTTGCTGTCCCTCCGCAACCCTGGACGGGGCGCAGCCCCGTCACCACACGAGCGGACTACAGTAAAGCTTAATCCGCTATAGCGTGGCCTCAATTGTTGAGCAGGCTGCCAGGCGAAAATCTGCCCAGGCGAAAGAGCGTTTGCGCAGTTCGCTCATACTGGTCCACCAAGCGCGGATGCGGTCGGGCTGGCTGGCCGGGCAATACGATTTCGGTCAGCAGACGGAAGCTGACGCCGACGGTCTGTAAGCGCAGCCGAAACGCATTCTCGGCAACCTGCACGCCGGACGCTGCGATCTCCGGATCGGAGCTGTGTTGCACGGCTTGGCCAATTCTTGCCAGCGCCGTCGCGGCCTCTCCCGCTTCCCAGGCGTAGAGGAGCGCCGCCCAGGCGCGCTGCCGCTTGATTTTGCGGAACTTCTTCGGCGGCAGGCTATGGCGAAGATACGCTTCCTCGTCGGCATCAACCAGGTTTCTGAAGGCCTCAATGTCGAGAGAGCGGAACGCCTGGAGGGCTTTTTCCAAGTCAAGCCGGCGCGTACGGCTGCGCAGGGCGACGTACGCCACGATTCCCAGCGCGAAGAACGCAACGCCGACAAGAATCCAGGCGGTGATCATTGCCGGAGAGATCATTGCCGTAGCAAGTGTTGCAACTCCCTGTTCCATGCCTCCACCTCATCATGGGGAATCACCGCACCATGGGGAAAAACCACAAGGGAAGCCGGTTCAACTTCGGGCGTCAGCAAATAACCGATCCAGATCGAAACATTAATGAAGGCAGATCCGGTGATCAGCAAATTCAAAATTGCCTGTCCTGTCATGCTGGTGAATTCCGCGCGCAGTGCGTAAATAACAAGATCGAAGCTGGTCAAGATCGCAAGACCCAGCGCAATCCCGAATGCGTGGCGACGCCAATACAGACCCTGGAAGCTGGAAAAGAGCAACAAACAAAGGAGCAAGCCAACTTGAACCATAGCCGCTCCCCGGTTGATGACGAGTATGCCGGCAAGCAATCTCAAGTCAAAGCTATTGTCACTGGGCGCATAGACAGCGAACAGAACGGCCACTGCCAGCAGCAAACCCGTCACGCCTTGCAGCAATGACCGCGCTGACACGTTCAGAAATTTGGATTCACGTAACAAATCTTTAGCAACCTCGTCGATCACCCCAAAGCGCAGAGCGATACTCAACAACAGCGTGGCGCAATAACCATATAAATACGGCTTGCTCGTCAGGCCCCAGACCGAATACACCGCGAACATCAGAAGGCACTGAGCAATCTCGTAAAGTATGTATGCGAGAAAGCACGGAAATTTCCGGTACAAGCGGCGCTTGCAAAGAATCACCGCAACCACGCCGAAAAGCAGATGCGGCGTGATCCACAGGAACAGCAACAGCGCCTTGTACCAGCCCATGAGGAGCATTCCAGAGCACTATAGCCCTGATTTTGCTCCTTTTCAACTGAGAAAACTGCCCCCCTCTCCCGGTTTGGCTACCGATTACTTGTTATTTGAGTGGTGGTGGTGGTGGGGAGGGGTGGGGGGGCAGGGAGGGTCATCCTTAGGCTTAGAACCCGACAGAGATGTCAGAGGTGTCAGAAGCTGGGCCATCATAACCAAAACCAGGATAAATTGTGTCACGGTAAGCTCTCCTTTGCGAAAATCTTTGTGAAAATCTTCGTACCGTGGTATATTGCCACGGGCAGAACGGGGTTCTGCAGCGAGTTAAATTTCTAGGTCTGTTCCGATTTCGTAACAAAATGAGGCTAAAATCCGCTCTCGAGGACTTTGAAGCGAATACTCTAGAGTCAGTGTCTGGGTTGTTGGCCAGACTGTCTTACGTGGGCGGATTGCACGACGGGAAGGGAGCATACGAGCACTGGGGTTTGGCGAAGGCGCATGGCCCGGAGGCCGCGCAAAGAGCCATCCGCGAGTCGCATCGGGAGCTGCTGGCGGAGGTTTTAAAGGAGCCTTTGGGCGCGCTGCTCAACGACTTGCTGGCATCATCCGCGAACGAGCACCTGACGGAAAGGGAGTTTCTGGCGGCGCTGACCGGCTGCCAACCCAAGCCCGTCTCGCCCGCCGCCTTGGCCCATCTTAGGTCAGTGCTGGGCGCTCTGTCGGCATTGGTTGAGAGTCGAGTCGAGAGTCAAAGCGAGGGTCGGGATGATGCCAATTCTCAAGACGCAGAGCGACCCCGACGACCTGGCCGAGGACCTCGGCATCCTGCGGGTGTCTAAGGATCCGCACCGGAACCGGAGACAGGGGATGAGGCTGCAAGACGATGGCATCGCGCCTGACCGTGCACCAGCAACAGGTATATCCGTCGCGCATTTCCACAAAGTAGATGGGCCGCTCGAACTCCGAACGCCAGGTCCCTTCCCGTACCTTGCTCCTGGCTTCGTCGATTTGCACGAAACTGCCCGGCGGAAGCAGGGGATACATGGTGAAATCTTCCGATCCAATATAGCCGTAGGAGTAACGGTCGTCGGCAAACAGCGAAAGGTAAGACAGGGGCACAATGCCCCATTTCTGGACGACGCGCCCCAAGTCCGTGGTTTTCTGGAGCGAGAATCCGGGGTCGAGCTTGACCGGCATCCGCACCCGCTTGACCTTGTTCAAAGTATCGAGCAGATGAGACTTGGGCGCGTTCCCAGCGCCCAGGTCCGCCGCGATGCCGTCAAGCTTTATGCCATAAAAAGACAGCAACTCCTGGTATTCGCAGCGGTAAATGGCGGCCAGCGAATAGAGCCGGAAAATACTCGGGAAGACGCCTTTGGCTTCGATGTCGGACAGGCGGGCAATGGGAATGGAGAATTCCTCGCTTTCAAATCTCCGCGCGATCCGATCGCTGGCCATTTCCACGTCCCTCATGTTGTATCCGAGGGACTCTCGCAGCGCCCGAAGCTTTTGCCCGCCATTCATTTGCATGGCCGCCGACCTCCGTGTAGGACATTCTATCACCGCCGCCGCCGCCGCAAGGCACATGTTCTTCCCCTCGGATTCCCGATTTCGTAACAGAAAAAGGCGCATGGTTACAGTGCGGTTCCTTCCGCCTGTATCTAGGCGGAAACCGCTGTTCGCACCCAACGGGGAGGGCCCCGTGAGCGTTTGTCCGGTTTTCGTAACAGAAAATCCCCTGCCGATCCAGCCGAACCAGGAGTCATATAGCATTCTCTCGTTCAGCGTAAGTTGCACGCCCAATGGCACTTGGCCGGCATTGAAGGTAAGCGTATGTCGGAAATCGCAATCGCCCTCGACAGGGACCCCTCGCCTAAACGCGACCGTTACCGGCTGCTGCTTGAAATCACCGGCCTGATCGGTCGAGCCAAGAGCCTGCCCGACGCATTCAAAGAAATCGCGCTCCCGGCGTTGGCCTTGACGGAAGGCGAATTGCTGAATCTCTCCCTCCATGACCCGCGCCGGGATTGCATGTTGACGCACTACTGGAAAAGGAACGATGAAAGCGGAGAGTTCGACCCTTTCCCGGTGGACGAAACGACGAGCGGGTGGGTGTGGAAACATCAGGAGCCCATCGCCATTCCCGATGTCGCGCGGGAGCAGCGCTTCTCCGGCTTCGTGCCGGTGTTGCTCAATCACGGCATCCGGTCCTACATCGCCCTTCCCATGAGCACGCCTATGCACCGTTTCGGAGCACTGGGCCTGGGCAAGAAAGCTCCCGGCGTCGTGAACAGCGCCAACGTCGAGCTCCTATCTTGCATCGCGCTCATGGGCGCGCTGGTGATGGAGAAGAACAGGGTCTACCGCGCCTTTGAGGAACAGCAGAGCCTGGTTGCGATCAGCCGCGAACTCAGTTGCTCTCTCGAGTTGGAAAAACTCTTGCCCGTCATTCTTTTCAGCATCCGCAATATTGCGCGCTACGAACGGACCATATTGTCGCTGCTGGACGAGGATGGGAAGAACACGCATCTATTTGGAGACGCTCTGGAATGGGAGCCTTTTGTCAACCACGGTAGTACGATTCCCCTGGAGCAATCGCTTTCGGCGCTGGCCATCCAGACGCGGAATGTCGCCTTCTTCACGGCCGGCGATTTGCGGGAGATGAACGACCCCCTGGCGCAAGCCATGGTTGACGGCGGGGTCCGATCGGTTTGCAGTGTGCCCCTGATCGCGGACAATCGGGCTTGGGGAACACTGAATCCGAGCAGTATCGCCGAGAATGCTTTCGGCCCGCCGGAGGTTGAATATCTGCAGCAAGTAGCGAACCAGATTGCGGCTGCGCTGCAAAATGCGCACGCTTATCGCGAGATCGCGCAACTCAAGGACCGCCTGGCCCAGGAAAAGCGCTATTTGGAGTCCGAAATCCGGAGCGCGAACCGGTCCGAAGATATCGTCGGCAACAGCGTGTCACTGAAACGCGTGCTGGACTACGCTGCCATCGTCGCCGACACCGATTCCACCGTCCTCATCACCGGCGAAACCGGGACCGGCAAGGAACGCATCGCCCGCTTGATTCACAGCATGAGCCGGCGCAAGGAGCGCAACTTCATCAAGCTGAACTGCGCCGCCATTCCCACCGGGCTGCTCGAAAGCGAGCTGCTTCGGCCACGAAAAGGGGGCCTTCACCGGGGCCGTCAGCCAGAAGGCCGGCCGCCTGGAATTGGCCGACAAGGGCACCTTGTTGCTCGACGAAATTGGAGAGATTCCTTTGGAGCTACAGCCTAAGTTGCTGCGCGTTCTGGAGGACCAGGAGTTCGAGCACCTGGGCGGAAATAAGACCATCCATGTGGATGTTCGCCTGATCGCCTCCACCAACCGCGATCTGGCGCGGGCCGTCGAAGAAAAGGAATTCCGCAGCGACTTGTTCTACCGCTTGCACGTGTTTCCCCTGCATCTGCCGGCGTTGCGCGAACGGCGCGAAGACATCCCGATGCTTATTCGTCATTTCGTTGAAAAATGCGCGGCGCGGCTGCACAAGCGCATTGACACCATTCCCGACGAGGCGATCCAGGCCATGATGCGCTGGTCGTGGCCGGGGAACATCCGCGAGCTGGAGAATTTTGTCGAACGTTCCGTGATCCTCAGCGGAAGGCACTCGCCTGGACCCGCCCCTCGCCGAGCTGCACGAGGAGGACTCGCAGCCGATATCGGAGTCCGACGGTACCCTGCGCGAGAAGGAACGCGAACATATCGTCGAGATACTGCGTCAGACGCGGGGCGCGCTCTCGGGTCCGACCGGCGCGGCGGCGCGGCTTGGACTTAAGCGGACGACTCTGCAGTACAAGATGCAGCGCCTGGGAATCTCGCGCATGGACTATTTGCATTAGGAGGTTGTCGAAAAATAGCCAAATTCAGCCACTACCCGCGGCCGCGGAAGTTGCAACTGGTCCTTTGCGGCGAGAAGGGGATTGGCGGGTGGGGCCGTTTTATGAATTGGAAGCCAGCTTGAATTGGATTCACAGCTTGCCCCCTCGGCGATGTGCTTGCGTCCAACCAGGCAAAAAGAGTCCGAAGCCCGCGTCACTTGCGTCGAGACTCCGGCTTTCCATGCAATCCTCCGCGTCGTTATAGGGAAGTGCGACGCGGAGGTTTTTTGTTTTGTGCGCAAGCCGATTTTCTTCCGCTTTGGAACTGCGCGACCGGCCTCTGCCGAACTGTCGGCAGCAGGGCCAGCGCCCCGGCAAATCATTTCGTGCGCCGCCCGTTCAAGCCCTCCTAAGTAGTGAAGTTACAGCCACTTAGTGTATGCCGAGCATGTGGCAACCGGGGTGCGGTGTTTTCCCAGGCGGAAAATTCGCCAGCCAAGTATTGCCGAACCACAGGAGCCGGTCATGGGTGTGCCCCGGCGCTTCGCCATTCCGAACGGCTGTCTCAGTTGCGACTTGAGGCGTAGCTGTGACTTCTGCAATCTTCCCGAGCCTCTGCTGACGGACTTCAACGCCATGGGTCACTTGACCCTGTATCCCGCCAACGCCACGCTGCTGACGGAAGGTGAAATCCCGCGCGGCGTCTACATCGCCTGTTCCGGCCGCTCCAAGCTCTCGCTCACCGCCCGCGACGGCAAGACCATCATCCTGA
The DNA here is from genome assembly GCA_963772155.1 of uncultured Acidobacteriaceae bacterium. GTDB lineage: Bacteria > Acidobacteriota > Terriglobia > Terriglobales > Acidobacteriaceae > Acidiflorens. Next base: position 535,421 of record CAVYVX010000010.1, read on the forward strand.
AAATCGCCGGAGACCGCCAGGTGATGGGCCTGAGCGCGGTCGTCTCCGGCGGGCCCTCGTTGATCACGGTCACCACCATCGAGCTTTGCCAGATCAAATTCGTCGAACGCGACAGCTTCCTGCGTCTGATCGAACACGACAGTCACGCCGCGCTCGCCTGCGCCGCCATGCTCGCCCACGAAGCCATGGCCTCATTCGCCGATGTGCACGAGCTGCTGCTGGCCCGCAGTTCGACGGAAAAACTCGCCCGCCTCCTGCTTTCCTGGGTTTCGGACGAGCCCCGCAACCGCGAACTCCGCGTATCCTCGGAATTCACCCACGAAGAAATTGCCCAGATGATTGGATCTTCGCGGGAAACGGTGACCCGCTTATTGAGCGACATGAAACGTAAGGATTTGATTCGGCTGGAGGGGGCGACGCTGGTGATTCCCAACCGGATCGCCTTGCAAGCCATTGCGGCCTGAGGTATCCCTCCCCCGGGCGGGCCAAGCGGTTTCAGCGCCCGCCCTTTTTTAGATCTCAGTTCCCGTTCGCAGTTCGCAGTAGAATAAGCTGCCATGATCGGATAGCTGAAGAGCGAACGAACTGCCTTCACAGGTTAAACAGCTCCCGCAGGCGGCGGGTTTGCGTGCGGCTTACCGGAATCTCCGTCTGTTTCTTGTCGTCCATGCGCAACTGGTAAGAGCTCTTGAACCAGGGCACGACTTCGCGGATGTGATGGATGTTGACCAGAAAGGACCGGTGCGCCCGCCAAAACGAGTTGGAACCGAGGCTCTCGAAAAGCTCTTCCAACGTGCGGCAGTTCGAGTGGCCCTCCATGCCCGCAGGGCCGCTGGTGGCCACCGTGATCACACCGTCTTCGATGGCCGCATAGCAGATGTCCTTCGGATCGGCCAGGAACAGCCTTCCCGCCGCCTTGATCAGAATCTTCGCCGTCTGCGGCTTCTGCGCTTCCAGCATCCGCATCAGCGTCTCGAATTTCTCCTCCGGCCCGGCGCCCGCCTCGATCTTGGCCCGCGCCTTCTCGATCGACTGCGCCACTCGCTTCTTATCGAACGGCTTCAGGAGGTAGTCCACCGCGTTCACCTCGAACGCCTTCACCGCGTACTGATCGAACGCGGTCGCGAAAACGATCTTGGGGAGCGGAACCTTGCGGTCGAGCAGCTTCTTGATGACGCCAAACCCGTCCAAGCCCGGCATCTGCACGTCGAGAAACACGATGTCGGGATTGTGCTCGCGGATCAGGCTGACGGCTTCCAGTCCGTTCTTGCCCTGCGCGGCCACATTCACGCCGTCCAGACTCTTAAGCAGGTAGGCGAGCTCTTCGCGCGCCAGTTGTTCGTCGTCGACGATGACCACGGAGAGAGGCATAGGGTTCTGCGCCGCGCCGCCGGCCAAGCCAGCATTTTCGGCGGCGACGAACGTGTCCTTCAGGGTGAGTATAGCGACTGCAGCAGGCTAGCCGCCAGTCCGCCAGGGCCGCGACCGCGTGGTTACTACAGCGATAAATCCAAACTTGCCGGTGGAGAGCCGGGCGTCCCCGCCCGGCTGGACGGGCGAGACGCCCGTCTCTCCACTGCATGACTCGCACGCGATACACTTATCGGCGTGAACATTCTCTACGGAATCAACACGGTCACCGAAGCCCTCAAGGCGCGCGGGCGCAACTTCGAGTGGGTCGGCGTCGCCAAGGAGCGGAAAGACATTCGCCTGAGGCGCGTGATTGACGAGTGCCGCAAGATCGGCGTTCCGGTGCGCGTTTTGTCGCGCATGGAACTCGACGAAATCGCCGGCAACGCCGCGCATCAAGGGCTGGTGGCCGCGACTTCGGCCAAACAATACAGCGACCTCGACGATCTGGTGGCCTCGCGGCGCGGCGAGCATTCGCTTATCGTCGTGCTCGATGGCGTCGAAGATCCCCACAATCTGGGAGCGATCCTGCGCACCGCCGACGCTGCCGGAGCCGATGGCGTGGTCATTCCCGAACGCCGCTCCGCCGCCGTTACCGGCGCGGTGGCCAAGGTTTCAGCGGGAGCGAGCGAACATCTTCCGGTGGCCAAAGTGACGAACATATCGCGCGCGCTCGAAGAGTTGAAGGCGAAGGATCTGTGGATCGTCGGCTTGGACGAGCGCGCCGAGCAGACTTACGATGCGGTGGATTACAACATGCACTGCGCCATCGTGCTCGGCGCCGAAGGCAAGGGAGTGCACGATCTGGTGCGCAAACACTGCGATTTTCTGGTGTCGATTCCGATGCTGGGGAAAGTGCCGTCGCTGAATGTCTCGGTGGCGGCGGGCGTGGTGCTGTATGAAGTTGTGCGGCAGCGGCGGCTGGGCGCATCCAACAAGCCATGAAGCTCCTCTGCATCCTTTGCGTACTCTGCGGTTTCGCTTCAGCGGCGTGGGCACTGGAGCGCGAGGCTTTCACCATTGCGAAATATGATTTAGCCATTCGCCTGGAGCCCGAGCAGCAACGGCTCGGCGCTCGTGGCAAGATCACGTTGCGCAACGACTCGGCCCGCCCGCAGAAGATCGCCGCGCTGCAAATTTCTTCCTCTCTCAACTGGCGTTCGATTCGAGTGAATGGCAAGGCCGTGCAATACGTTTCGCAACCTTACTTTTCGGACATCGACCACACCGGCGCGCTTTCCGAAGCCATCGTGACGCTGCCCGTCGAAATCAAGCCGAAAGATTCCGTCGAGCTTGAAATCGGCTACGAAGGCGTCATTCCGCTGGACACGACGCGGCTGACCCAGATCGGAGTGCCGGAGGATATCGCCAAACATTCGAGCTGGGACCAGATCGGTCCGTCGTTCACGGCAGTGCGCGGCGCGGGATATGTGGCGTGGTATCCGATGGCGACGGAGTCGGCGGATTTCTCCGAAGGGAACAGTCTGTTCGAAGTTGTGGAGCGGTGGAAGGCGCGGGAAGCGGCGAGCGAATTCAAGCTGGCGTTGAACTTGCAGGGCGGGAGTGGCGGCGCGAATCCAACGCTGCTGTGCGGCGCTGAAGCTAAGAGTTCAACTGCCGAGCCTGGAAAAGATCGAGACCTGCAAGTGGAATGCGGCTGGAGTCCGCTGGGAATGGTGACTCCAACCTTCGCGCTGGCCGATTATGTGGTCGAGTCTAAGGCTCTTCTGAAAGTGTTCAGTCTGCCGGGGCGCGAGGCCGGAGCGGCAACTTACGGCAACGCGCTCGATCCGGCAATGAAGTTTGTCACTGGATGGTTTGGGCCGCCGGCAGCGCCCATTACCATCGCCGATCTTGCCGATCCGCATTCCGCTCCGTTTGAGAGCGGCACGTTGCTGCTGGCGTCAATGGCCGCGGAGGATTCGAAGCTCGCGGGCGTCAACCTGGTCCACGAACTCGTCCATTCCGCGTTGCCCTCGTCGCGGCCCTGGGTTTACGAGGGATTGGCCCACTTTGCCGAGGCAATGTATCGTCAGGAGCAAGGTGGACGCCAAGCCGCACTCGACTTTCTTGGACTGCGCCGGGCGGCGTTTCTCGATTCGGAAAAAGAAGTATCGGCTGCGCTACAGAAAAACGTTGGCGAGAAAAGCGTTGGCGAGAAAGACGCCGGCCAACCGCTGGCTGGCACGTTCGATGAAACTTACTATCGCAGCAAAGCTGCCTATGTGTGGTGGATGTTGCGCGACATGGTTGGCGATGACGCCCTGAAGCAGGCCATCCGCAAGTATCGCGCCGCGGACGACAACGACAAAGACCCTAGGTATGTGGAACGTTTGATCGAAGCCGCCGCCCAGCGCGACCTGGCGTGGTTCTTCGACGATTGGGTGTATCGAGACCGCGGCCTGCCCGATCTCCGCGTGCAGTCGGTGCATCCGTGGAAGACGGAAAAAACCGCGCAGATGCTTACCGTAACGCTGGAAAACCTCGGCAATGCCGGAGCGGAAGTCCCATTTACGGTCGTTTTTGCAGGCGGCGAGATCGTGAAGCGAATCGAGGTGCGCGGCAAGAGCACCGCCACAACGCGAGTTGAGGTCCCAGGCACGGCGAGCGAAATCGTGGTCAACGACGGCAGCATTCCGGAAATCGATCTGACGAATAACGTCTTCAAGATTTCCGAGCCGTAGACGATTTGTAATTTGGTAATTTGTAATTTGTAATTTAAGACCAAGGGTGAAGCGTCGATCAGGATACGTGATCGGTTTCAAATTACCAATTACAAATTGCCAATTACAAATTAGCCTCAAGAGGAGTTACTTTTGCCCTACATTCAATTTCTCGGCGCTGCCGGGACCGTGACTGGTTCGAAGCACCTCATCGACGCCACCCGCGATGCGAGTGGCAAGCCCAGTGACCAGCGAGGATTCCGGCTTCTGATCGACTGCGGACTTTTCCAGGGACCAAAAGAATGGCGCGAGCGCAACTGGCAGGACACTCCGATGCCGGCGCGTGAAATCGACGCCGTTGTCCTTACCCACGCGCATCTCGACCACTGCGGCTGGATTCCGCGCCTAGTGAAAGAAGGCTTTCGCGGCCCGATCTACGCCACGCAGGCGACCATCGATCTGTGCTCGGTCGTATTGCCCGACTCCGGACACCTGCAGGAAGAAGACGCGGCGTTCTACAACAAACAGAAAGTGTCGAAGCACGATCCCGCGTTGCCGTTGTACACGCTCGAAGAAGCGCAGGATTGCCTAAAGCGCTTCAAGCCGGTCGTGGTCGGCGAAACCACCGCACTCAGCCCCGAGCTGGCGTTTCGCTTTGTTCATGCCGCGCACATTCTCGGCTCGTGCATGGTGGAAGTGTCACTACAAACCAGCGGAACGAGCCGCCGCCTGCTCTTCACCGGCGACCTGGGCCGCGTGCGCGACAGCGTCATCGCGCCCGGCAAAGTCGTGCATTCCGGCCCGCAGGAAAACGAAACCGCCGACCTGCTGGTCATGGAATCTACGTATGGCAACCGTCAGCATCCCGCGACCGATCCTCTTCCCGAACTCGCCAGCCTGATTCGCGAGACCGCCCAACGCGGCGGCAGCGTCATCGTTCCCGCGTTCGCCGTGGAGCGCACGCAGAAATTTCTCTTCATCCTGAAAAGACTGATGGAGACGGGACAGATTCCGCGCCTGCCCGTTTTTTGCGACAGCCCGATGGCGATCAAGGCGGTCGAAATCTTCATGAAGCACGTGGAAGAATACACGGCGCGGGCCGCCGATTTGATCGAGAAATACGGCTCGCCGGTCGATTGGCCAGGTTTCACGTTTGCGCTGACCGCCGAGCAGTCGAAGAAAATCAACGACAGCCAATATCCCTCAATTATTGTTTCGTCGAGCGGAATGGCGACCGGCGGCCGTATCTTGCATCACCTGGCGCAGCGCCTGCCCGATCCGAAGAACCTGGTAATTTTTATCGGCTTCCAGGCGCCCGGCACGCGCGGCGCCACCATCAAGAACGGAGCGCCCGAAGTGAAGATCTATGGCCAGTTCGTGCCTATTCGCGCCCAGGTCGCGGCGCTCGAACAGTTCAGCGATCACGCCGATCCGCCCGAAATGCTGGAGTGGCTGCGCACATTCAAGAACAAGCCGGGTGTAACCTACCTGGTGCATGGCGAGCCCGCCGCCGCGTCGCAACTCCGCGACCTGATGAAAAAAGAGTTGGGGTGGAACGTGCAGATTGCCGAGTATATGGAGCGGGTGGAAGTGAAGTAGAACGTTGATCTCGACGCGGATAAATGCATAGCTCCTTCCCCTTCGCTCCGCTCAGGGTCGGGATGACAGACGATTTGCGGAAAGCGAATTTCCGGCTTAAACTTCCGGCCGTCAACCTCTATCGGGGCAGCTTATCCGGCATCGCCGCCAGCGCGTATCCCATCACCGCCATGGCAGCGGCGTTTTCGCGCAGTTCCTGCGGATCGACTTTGTCGAGCGTGTCGGCGGCGCTGTGATGATAGTCGAAATACTTACGGCCGTCCTGGATGATGCCGATGCCGGGGACGCCGCCATCCACCAGCGGATCGATGTCGGTGCCGGGCCCGTATTCAGAAGATTGAAAAACGGTCGCGCCAATAGGGCGCAGAATGTCGCGCAGCGGCTGCAAGGCGGCGATGGCGGCAGGCGTCATTTTCAACTCGAAACCGAGCGGATGTCCAGCCCCGGTGTCGCTCTCGATAGCGGCGATGTGATTGGCTAGAGCAGAACCAAAGTAGGTGTAGCCCCTGAAAGAAAAAAGCAGATCCCTCGCGGGCTGAAGCCCGACAGGATGACAACGCAAACTTATCTCGCGAACTTACGAGACACAATGCTATCGAATCACCGCAGCGCTTCCAGAACCAGCGCAGTAGCGACAATGGCCGCGGTTTCGGCCAGCAGAATCGTTTCGCCCAGCGAGGCCGCGACCCATCCCTCTTCGTGAAACCACGCAAGCTCTCCGTCCGCCCATCCGCCTTCGGGGCCAATCGCCAGCGCCACTTCGGTTGTCTCGGACGGCATCGCCGACTGCAAAATTTCTCCCAGCCTGCATTCTTCCTTCGGACCCGCCATGGATTCATCAAGAACGATGCGGGTCAGCGCGGCTCCCGGCAACACACCCGCGTCGGCCAGAGCTTTCAGCTTGATTGGAGGCGCAATCTGCGGCGGCGCAGCCCTGCGCGATTGTTCCGCCGCCTGGCGCACGATCCGCTGCCAGCGCTCGTGCCGTTTCACCGCTGCGGCGGCCAGATGAGCATCCGTCCGGCGGGCGATTATGGGAATGATGCGAGCGACCCCAATCTCCGTGCACTTCTCGATCGCCCACTCCATGCGGTCGAACTTGAAGATGGCCAGCGCCAGCGTGATTTTCGGCGCGGCAAACGGCTTGCATCTTAGCGTGCGGTATGGCCTCGCGTCGAGCGCGAACTCAACCCGGTCATAGGAGATTGTGGTGATGGTTCCGCGGCGAACTTCATCTCCAGTTGCAATGTCAAACTCCTGCCCGATCTCGGCGCGCAGCACGCGAGCCAGATGCTCGGCATGTTCGCCCACTAAGGCGGCAGTGTCTCCACTTACCTCGTCGGCAATCCAGCGGCGGCGTGTCATGGTTCAGTTCTCAGTTGCCAGTAACCAGTTGCCAGTACTCGGTTCCCATGCCGTGCCGCGATCGTCTCAGTGAATCACTGGCAACTGGTAGCTGGCAACTGGCAACTGCCCTACCCAAACATGTCCTTCACCCGCCCCAACAGCGACTGGCGCTGCGGCTTGTTTTCCACCGGAGCCAGCTCTCCCAATTCCACCAGCAGTTCGCGCTGGCGTTTCGTCAACTTCCCCGGAGTTTGAATGCGCACCTGGACGTAAAGATCGCCCTTGCCGTGCCCATTGAGCACCGGCACGCCCTTGTTGCGTATGCGAAACGATGTCCCCGACTGCGTGCCTTCGGGAATTTTCAGCTTGTGTTCACCCTCCAGCGTCGGGACCACGATCTCTGTGCCGAGGGCCGCTTGCGCAAACGAAATCGGGACCGCGCAATGCAGGTCGTTGCCCTCGCGCTCAAAGAAGGCGTGCTCTTTGACGTGCAGCACAACATACAAATCGCCCGCCGGCCCGCCGAACACGCCCGCTTCGCCCAAGCCGGTGAAGCGAATGCGCGTGCCGTCCTCCACTCCCGCGGGCACCTTCGCTTCCACCACGCGCTCGCGCAACATGCGGCCTTCGCCTCTGCACTTCGGGCAGGGATCGGTAATCACGCTGCCCGCTCCCTGGCATGTGGGGCAGGTGCGGGCAATGCTGAAAAAGCCTTGCTGATAGCGCACCTGGCCTCGTCCATTGCACGACTTGCAATTGACCGCGGCTTTCCCGGGCGCCGCGCCCGTTCCGCGGCACGCGTCGCACGCCTCATGGCGGCGCACACTTACTTGCCGTTCGGCGCCGAACATCGCTTCGCCAAATTCCAGATGCAAGTCCTCGCGCAGATCGGCTCCGCGCTGGGCGCGGCTGCGCCGCCGCCCGCCTTGTCCAAAGATATCGCCGAAGCCAAAGATGTCGCCAAAGATGTCGCCGAAATCCTGGAAGATCGCGGGATCGAATCCCGCCCCGCCTCCCGTGCTGCCGCCCACGCCCGCGTGCCCGAAGCGGTCGTACAAAGACCGCTTCTCGCTGTCGGCGAGAATCGCGTATGCCTCCGTGATCTCCTTGAACTTATCTTCCGCGTCGGGATTGTTCGGGTTGCGGTCGGGATGGTACGTCATCGCCAGCTTGCGGTAGGCGCTCTTGATTTCCGCGTCGCTGGCCGCTCGGGCTACGCCGAGCACCTCGTAATAATCGCGTTTTGTATTTGCGGCCAGAAACTCCCCCACTCTTCAGTTAAGCAAATCCGTTGAACAAATCAGTTGAGCAAATCGTGATTACGCTATGCGCCGGGATGGCGTGCGACCCGCACCATCGCCGGCCGCAGCAGCCGCTCCTTGTACTTATATCCGCGCTGCAGTTCGTCGCAGACATGGTGGTCCGGGACCTCCGTCGTATCCACCATCTCAATGGCCTCGTGGACCCGCGGATCGAAAGCCTGCCCCAGCGCAACTATCGGCTGCACTCCAATTTTCTGCAGCGCATCCTGAAACTGCCGGTAGATCAGCTCCACGCCGTTGCGGAATTCGCCAGCATCGGCGCTCCCAGCCTTCAACGCGCGCTCGAAACTGTCGAGCGCCGGCAGAAAGTTCTTAATGACGTCGGCCGCGGCAAACTCGCGAAAATCCTGCTGCTCCCGCGCCGCGCGCTTGCGGGCGTTGTCGAATTCCGCTTGCAGACGCGCCAGCCGGTCGAGCAGCGCGTCGCGCTCGGCTTTGAGTTTTTCCGTTTCCGCCGTCGGCGCCGGCGCCGCGCCAACTTCCGCGGCTTTTTCCGCGGCCTCGGCAGACGCAGCTTCCCCTTCGTCTTCCGCCGCCGGAAGCTCGCGCTCCAGGTCCTCGCCCTTCAGATTCCGGTGTCCCAGATGAAGTCGCCCTTCGCTCTTTCCGTTTCCTTTACTCATACTGCCGCACTACTCCGATTCGTTCAAAAGTTTGTCGAACAGCCGCGCGATATACGACACCGCCGACATGGTGTGTTGATAATCCAGCCGGGTAGGCCCAATCACCGCCAGCGACCCCATCACTTCCCCGCCCACGCGCGCGGGCGCGCCAATCAGCACGAAATTCTGCAAATTCGAAGCAGGCAGCGCCGCGTCCAGCCCGATCACCACCCGCACCGCTTCCTGCCGCGTGTCGAGATACGCGCTGAGCAGCTTCACCACTTTTTCTTTTTCCTCGAGTGTCCGCAGCAGCTCCTGCAAGCGCTGCCGGTCTGCCTCGCCGGTCACCAGATTCGCCGCACCCTCCACGAACACCGCCTGCGTGTCGTCGGTCGCAGCCAGCGCCCCCTGCTTATAAAGCTGCGCGAGCGACTTCATCAGCCGGTCGTACTCGCTGCGTTCCTGTTCCAGACGCCGGGCCAGCTCGGCCCGCATGTCGGCCATCGTCCAGCCGCGAAAATTGTCGTTGATGTAGCGCGCCGCCAGGTCCAGGTCCGATTGCGGAATATCGAGCCGCAGCACGCGGTCGCGCACCACTCCCGAGCGCGTCACCACCACCGCCAGCACTTTCTGATCGGCGAGCCGCGAGAAGTAAACATGCTCCAGCGCATTGCGCGGCCCGCCCGCCGCCGCCGTAATGCCAACCCCGACGCCGTGCGAGATCAGCGCCAGCACATGCGACGTGCGCTCCATGAACTCCGCCACGTCGGCCACTCCGGTCAGCGTGTCCTGAATGATGCTCTCGTTCTCGCGCGAAAGACGCGCTTCCCCACTAAGCTGCTCGACGTAGTAGCGATAAGCCTCCGCCGTCGGCACCCGCCCCGCCGAAGCGTGCGGCTGCTCCAAAAATCCCGCATCGGCCAAGTCGGCCATCACATTGCGGATCGTGGCCGCACTCAGCCCTTCGCGGCTCGCGCGCGCCAGCGTGCGCGACCCCACCGGCTCTCCGCTGGCAATAAATGTCTCGACGATGGCGGTCAGGATTTCCCGTTCCCGTCCACCCGCTGGCCCTGCTGGCATAACCACCCAACCATAGGAGCGAACCCGCTCCCTCTAAATTCTTTAGATGCAGTGGCTTAGATAAACCCGTCCGCCACTCCCTATTGAAATTCTAGGGAGCCGTCGCAAGGGTGTCAAGGAAGGGGAGGGGTGTACATATGCTTCCATTCGTTCAACTCATTTATAGTGCGTTTTATGGATCTAGCAGACATCCGACGGCTAGTGATCATTGCGATGTTCTCCGACGACGTTCTCTTCAATAGACTCGTGCTCAAAGGGGGAAACGCAATAAGTCTCGTATACGGGTTTGGAACCAGAGGCTCCTTGGATGTGGACTTTTCCATAGATGGGGACTTCGACGATCTAGAAGACACGGAGAGGCGAATCAACGTTGCCTTGACCGACCGCTTTCGTTCGGCAGGCTATGTGCTTTTCGATTACAGCTTTGTCCCTCGTCCCTCCATCGTCGGCGCAAAAGGCAGCAGGTGGGGTGGATACCGAGCACAATTCAAAATCATCGAAAGGGACAAGCACGAAAAACTAGGCGACAATCTGGAAGCCGCCAGACGAAATGCAACTATTATTGGTCCATCACAGAAGCGCAACTTCACCATAGATTTCAGCAAATGGGAGTTTTGCGAGGGCAAGGCCAATGCTGAACTGCAGGATTATGCGATCTATGTATATACACCCGCAATGTTGCTTTTGGAGAAAATCAGGGCCATATGCCAGCAAATGGAAGAATACGAACTCCGGGCCGAAAAATCTGCGCGAGCACGAGATTTCTATGATATTTACGTCCTCATGAAAGAAGCGAAGATTAACCTGGCTGCGCAGGATACACTTGAATTGGCAAGGCAAATTTTCGCCGCGAAGTACGTCCCTCTCGATCTCATCGGCAAATTGTCAAATTACCGGGAGTTTCACCGGCCAGATTGGCCTTCGGTTCAAGACACGGTGGGCAGCGATCTGGAGCCGTTCGACTTCTATTTTGATTTCGTACTTCAGACAGCAAAGACTCTAGATCCCCTTTGGAAAGTATAAACGCCAATATGGGTCGAAATCACGCTCTCTGATATCGTGGGCCAAGTAAAAGTCAAAATTAGCTCCCAGGTTGCGCAGGCGCTCATACCTGTTGCTCCCATACCCCGCCCTTTGCATATAAAACCCGATCGCTTGGTGATACGGATACACGTAATCCAGTTTCTTAAGCGTCGCGATCAGTGTATTTACCGAGACGGCATCTTTCGCTGATTTGTAGGCCTCTAAAACCTGATAAACGCCACCCGCGTATGCGGGTCGGACAGTGATATCAATGAGCGTTCTTTCGACCCCCGTAACATCAATCATCTCCCCCGTCGCGGTGCGCAAAGGCACAACCTCCAACCTTCCGGTGTGCTTACCACTGAGGAGCATTACAGACGACTGCTTAAACGTAAACGAGTACTTCGACTTCCTTTGAGGTCGCTTGAATGCGAGCTCTAGCGATTGTTGGGTTAAAGGAAAACTTGGACGAGCTTTAGGGCTCTGTTCCTTGTTGACATATACGGTTCTCGGGATTTGCTGAGTTAAATTATGAAGAAAAACCGCAGTGCCGTGTGACAGGTACGCAGAAGGCCGTAACGAGACAGCAATCGCAAAGTCCGAAACTTCACCCCACGTGTACCGAACAAGGGATTGCGATTCTGATGTAATGTCGACGCGCGCGAGTTTGCCGCGTTCGATGAGGAATCCTACGAAGCGATCTGTCGAGATGTAGTCGGGAAGATTCCAACCAGACCGGTTGAAATTCAGGAGTGAAGTAAGTTGACTGTATGTATAAACGCGCCTTGGAGCAATATCCAATTCCCGGAATATCGCTGGGGCGGCTACAACGATTCTGGAAGGTTTCCTTGGCATCAGATCGGACTCGCTAGCATTCTCTGTGTTCTGTAGTATATATACCACAGAACACAAGAGAATGGGTAATTTCCTCACGCTTTAGGTATATATACCTTAAGCGTTGCGATGATTATGAAATATTTAATTAAGCTACTGATTATAAAGACGTTAACGCTGAATACCGCTATTTTTGATTTAAGGTATATATACCTTAAATCTAATGTAAGAGATTTTTCCCTCATTTCAAGGGGCAGGAATTTGCCAAGTACCCACCCCTCGCGCTTTTCGAGACATGGGATTCCACAGCCGCATCAATCTCGATATTTTGTTTGACTGTATACCAACCCTCTGAAATTTTTCATCGCCACCAGCCTGTGACCACAATCACAGACTTCCAACCCGCCCTGCGCCTGAACTACGACCTGCGCGAGAGTTGAGGGAAACAGGCCGTTTCGGGATTACGCGATAGAATCAACAGATTACTAGGAGAACAGCGTGAGAATGATTTCGATTCTAACCGTGGTCCGAGTGCGTTGGCAGGCAATTGAGAGGTTGATCGCGCTCGCTGTCGTCGTGCTCGTTCCCGCTCTTTCCTGCGAGGCTCCAAAGAACAAAGGAACGCTGCCAAATCTGACGCCAGGGCAGATGGCCAGTATTGATCGGTACATTACGGCCGAGATGGGACGCGAGCATATTCCCGGCCTGGCAGTTGGCGTCTACAAAAGTGGGAAGATTCTGCTGGCTAAGGGCTATGGGCTGGCAAACATGGAACTCAATGTCCCCGTGAAGCCAGAGACTGTCTTCCAGTCGGGCTCCGTCGGCAAGCAGTTTGTTTCAGCAGCCGTGATGATGCTGGTCGAAGAAGGCAAGATGGGACTCGACGACAGCATCGTCAAATATTTCCCAAACGCTCCCCCAAGCTGGAAACCGATTCGCGTCAAGAATCTCTTGTCGCACACCTCGGGGCTGGCGGAGTACGAGAGCGATGAGCGCACCGGACCCAAGGGCCCCTTCTACTTGCGGCTGGACTTTACCGAAGACGAACTGGTCAAAAAGATCGAGCAGTTGCCGATTGAATTCAAGCCGGGCGAACAGTGGGATTACCGCAATACGAACTACGTTCTCCTGGGCGTGATGATCCATAAGGTGACGGGAAAATCCTACGCGGACTATCTGCAGGAGCGCATCTTCAAGCCTCTTGGGATGACGTCAACCCGGCTGATCAGCGAGTCGGACATTATCCCAAATCGGTCGTCGGGCTACGAACTGGCCGGCGATAAGATTCAGAATCAAACCTGGGTGTCGCCTACGTTCAACTCGACGGCGGATGGGACCCTTTATTTCAACGTAGTCGATCTGGCAAAGTGGGACGAGGCTCTCTATGGGACCACGCTGCTGAAGCAGTCCAGCTTAGACCGGATATGGACGGTGTTTCCGCTCAATAACGGCAAGCCGAATCCTGGCAACTATGGTTTCGCGTGGACGATGGACACAGTGAACGGCCACAAAGTAATCGAACACGGCGGTGCTTGGCAAGGGTTCACGTGCGATATCTCCCGATATGTCGACGACAGGATTACAGTCGTCGTGCTCACGAATCTGGATGCTGCGGATCCCGACCGGATTGCGCATACGATTGCTGGTCTGCTTAATCCTGCGCTGACGCCACCGCCTCCCAAAGAACATAAGGAGATATCCCTCGATCCGAAGCTGTTGGATGTCTATGTTGGCCGGTATCGACTGGCTCCGGACTCCATTTTGACCGTAACCAGGGAGGAGAATCGCCTTTTCGTGCAAGCCACTGGCCAGCAAAAAGCTGAGATATTCCCGGAGAGCGAACGCGAATTCTTCTTCAAAGTCGTCGATGCGCAGATCACGTTCAAAACCAATAACCAAGGCCGGACGACTGGGTTAGTCCTGCACCAGAACGGTGACCACCCAGCGAAACGAATCAAATGAAAACTCATTCGCCGTGAGCCCCAGCCGGGCGCCCCAGAGCCTGCCCTGAGCTTGTTGAAGGGTCTCGCGCCTTTCGAGACTAGGGATTTCATAGCCGCGTCAATCGTGGGATTTTGTTTGACCGCGCGCCGAGCCCCTGGATTTTTTCATCACATCCAAACCGTGACCACAATCGCAGACATCCAGCCCGCCCTGCGCGATAATAAGATTTGTTAGGGGCAGAGAAGAGGTGTGCTCGTCACTTAAGACGGCCCTCGAACCTGCCCCAAACCCATTTTCAGCGCAGTTTTTGTGGTTAACTCTTTATTCCGGAATATTTTACGTATAAGTCCTTTAAACTCTAAGATTTTGCGGGATTTTTTCCCTAACCCCATGATTCCAAAAGATCGCGTGGAAGAGTTTTATTGTAATAAGTAGTTATTATCTTATAAGCTAATACGCAGGAATTGGCGTCCGTCCGCTCCAGGCATCAGGGCAATCGCATGAACGGGGAATCGGAACCGGGGAAGTCATTTGGAGCAGGTCGGCGTCGCTGCGCGCCAGCACCCGTTCTGCCATGGCCAGGATTGCCCGCAACGGATGGTTCTGCCGCGCCTGCTGCTCCAACGTCGCACAACTGAACATCGCACTCTGCTTCTCGTCTGCTCTGCGCATGGCTTAGTTCTTACCATCTCCGCCCTGTGAATTACGCGCCTTTCCCAGGCGACCTTTTCCGCAGCCTGCGAAGCCGTGCCCTGCCCAGAACCGATTGATGAAGCCAGCTCCAGCCGGCCAGGTTGCTTAGTGGCCAAGTTCCAGCCGAGGACCTTCCTGCCGGGCATTTTCCAGAGTGTCCAGCAAGTTCTGCAGCTCCTCCGGTAACGGGCGGGAGAACTTGAGTGGCTGCTTCGTCCTCGGATGGGTCAATTCAAGCGTTGCGGAATGCAAAAAATTTCGATGCAGCGCCAGCGTCGCGGGCATGCCTGCCGCGCGGCGCTGGTTCGATTGCGACCGCAATCCTCCCGGCGCGCCATAGAGCGCGTCGCCCACCACGGGATGCCCGAGCGACGACATGTGCACGCGAATCTGGTGCGTGCGTCCGGTCTCGATCTTGACTTCGAGCAGCGCGAACTTGCCGTACGGCGAATCGATTTTTCGCTGCACCGCGTAATGCGTCACCGCCTCGCGGCCGCCGAATCCCTGCGTCGTCATGCGCGTGCGGCGCTGCGCGTGGCGGCTGATCGCGTTTTGAATGGTGCCGCGGTCCTGCTTCGGCCAGCCGTGCACGAGCGCGACGTAAGTCTTGCGCACCTCGCGCCCGCTGAACTGCTTGGCCAGGCGGCGGTGCGATTCGTCGTTCTTCGCCACCACCATCAGCCCGCTGGTCGCTCGATCCAGGCGATGCACAATCCCCGGACGCAGTTCTCCGCCGACCGCGGAAAGCTTGGCGAAATGATGCAGCAGCGCATTGACCAGCGTTCCGCGGTTGCGCGCGTCGTCGGTTGCTCCCGCTCCGGCATGGACCATCATGCCGGCGGGTTTGTTGACGATGGCCAAGTCGTCGTCTTCATAAACGATGTCGAGCGCAATCTCTTCCGGAATGGCGCGCAGCGGCGGAGCTTGTGGCGGCCCAGTCACCATGATGCGCTCATCGCCCTTCAGCCGCAGCGACGCTTTCGCCGCAGCCTGGTTGACCAGCACTTCACCCTTGGCGATGAGTTGCTGCACCCGGGCCCGGCTAACCTCTGCCCGATTGATATCGGAAAGCTGGGTGGCAAGATATTGATCGAGCCGCTGTCCCGCAGCCTCGGCAGACGCAGCGAGAATGAGGGGGAAATCGAGCATTCCGCACTAAGAATAGCACTCAGCGATGAGCATTCAGCACCCAGCACTCAGCCACTAAATGCAAGGAGAATCTGTACGGAGCGTAGTAAGACAATGACTGCCTGGGTGTTTTGAGAATACCGCCGTTAGCAGATACGGCGTTATGAAACCTGAAGTAGCCATAAACCTTTGGGTCTTTATCGCGCCGGCCGAACCAGCGTCCGTAATCTACGAGCTGGGAATACGGCCATACTGGCCACATTGATCCAAGTCATGTGATCCCGCTCACAGAAAAAGGGACGCGAACCGGTGGAACATGGAGTCCGTAGTATTGCGCCCGGCCTAGCGACGTCGTAGCATTGCAAGCGATCTTGCAATCGCCAGCGTCAATGAGGGAGAGCAGAGTGCGTCCTGTTAAGACAACAACGCTGCGCCGGTTTTCGCAGATCGTATTTTTCCTATTGTTTCTATTTCTTTTTCTGCATACAGAGTTCCGGGGATCGCTAAAGGCGTCCCAAAGCGACATCCGGCTTCCGTATCCAGTCCGCTGGTTTTTCCAGATCGATCCGTTGGTGGCAGTTTCGAATGCGCTCTCCAGTCGCGCACTGTACCACGGCCTGTTGTGGAGCCTGGCGATCCTGATCCCAACCATGTTTCTCGGGCGCTTTTTCTGCGGATGGATTTGTCCCCTGGGTTCCGTCCATCATTTCTTCAGCAGCCTGCGGTCGGAACGCAAGCGCGGGCAACAGTTGCTGGAGTCGAACCGGTACAAGCGCTGGCAGACCACGAAGTACTACCTGTTATTTGCGTGCCTGGTGGCGGCGCTGATGGGCACGGGCATCGTTGGCTGGCTCGACCCTATCTCGCTGCTGGCGCGGTCGCTGGGATTGTCGATTCTGCCCGGAACAAGCTATGCCTTGCGCGCGGTCTTGCACAGCCTGGAAAGCAGCCGATTCGCGCCCGTGCAAACCGCTGGCAGTGTAGTGCACTTTCTTCTCGGAGAGTTGCTGCTCATTAGCTTGAAGCAGCCGTACTTCCGGCAAGGCATCTGGCTGGGCGCGATCTTTATTTTTCTGGTAACGCTCAATTTTCGCGTGACCCGGTTCTGGTGCCGCGCGCTTTGCCCGCTCGGCGCTCTGCTCGGCGTCGCGTCGCGCTGGGCGATTCTCGGGCTGGTGAAAAATCCAGAGCACTGCAAGGATTGCAACCGCTGCCTGTTGCGCTGCCAGGGCGGCGACGATCCGATTGGCGGCGTTCCCTGGCGTCAACCGGAATGTCATCTCTGCCTCAATTGCGTGGATGAGTGTCCAGAGCACGGGTTGCAGTTCAAGTTTTTTTATGGGCAAGATTCCGCGGGGGTGAACCTAAAGCGGCGGAAGGTGCTCACCTCACTGGGAGCGGGAGCGGCCCTGGTTCCGCTGCTGCGCGCCACGCCCGGCTTCGCCACCGAACGCCACGAACGCTTGCTGCGCCCACCGGGGGCCTTGGACGAGGAATATTTCCTCGCGCGCTGCATACGCTGCGGAGAGTGCATGAAGGTTTGTCCCAACAACGCTCTGCATCCCGCATGGAATGAGGCGGGGCTGGAAGGCATTTGGACGCCGGTGATGGTTCCGCGGATTGGCTGCTGCGAGACCAGTTGCGTGCTCTGCTCCGAGGTGTGCCCCACGGGCGCGATCTGGGAAATCACGCCGAAAGAAAAAGGCTGGGCGGCCAGCGCAAGTCATGATGCCAAGCCGATCCGCGTGGGCACGGCGTTCTACGACCGTGGACGCTGCCTGCCTTGGGCCATGGCCACCGAGTGCATTGTTTGCGAGGAGTGGTGCCCAACATCGCCCAAGGCGATTTATCTGAGGCCGGCCGAAGCGGTGGATGCGGAAGGAAATGTTAAGCAAGTGAAACAACCCTACCTCGATCCCGCTCGTTGTGTGGGCTGTGGCGCCTGCGAATATGCCTGCCCGGTACAGGATCGGCCAGCCGTGTACGTCACCAGCATTGGTGAAAGCCGCTCCCGAACCAACCAGATTCTGCTCAACCGAGGCAAGGAGAAGGCAAAGTGATTAGAGTGTGTTTCATGAATGTCTTTCAGTGTAGAAGGCGCGTCCCTCAGGGGCTAAAGCCCGCATTACTAAAGGCTCTAATCGGCACGGCTGAAGCCGTGCCCTACCCAAAGCCAGTTTGTGAAACACACTTCGCAAATTCCACGATTTTCCGCGGCAGTTTGCCGATTGTCTTGGGTTTGGCAATTCTCGGAGTCGCCGCGTGTCACCGGCGCGCGGAAAATTCCGCCTCGCCATTTCCGGCGTCCAATGAGGCTGTTGGATGGGTCAAGACCGGAGATATCCGCGCGTTTGCCGCTGCCGACCTGTGGAAGTACATCGACGGCGAGGCGGAGAGATACTTGAAGGCGAACGCGCAAAGCGTGTCCACTGCCGACTACAGGTTTCACGATAAGTCCGACGCAGTGGTTGACATCTATACCATGGGGAGCGCGGCCGACGCTGAGAAGATTTTCGCATCCGAGCCAGCGGCGAATGCCGACACTCCGCGCTTGGGAGACAGCGCCCGCCTCTACAGCCAAAGCCTGGTTTTCCGGCAAGGGCCGTACCTGGTGCGCATTACCGCCTATGACGATTCACCGGAAACAAAGCCAGCTCTGCTGGAATTGGCGCGTGCGATAGAGCGGAGACTTGGAAACTAAGAACGCTGCGAGCCGCGAGCTACGAGCGGCGAGCTAGTAACTGTGGAGCGCCGGGCGTCCCCGCCCGGCTGGACGGGCGAGACGCCCGTCCCTCCATCGGATAGCTTATCGCGCAATCACGGCACCAGAGCAGCGCAGCGGCGTAAACTATCCAGAGGGAGAACAGCTATGAACCACGAGAGCAACAAGAGCCGGCGGGATTTTCTGAAGAATTGCATTGCCGGGGGTGTCGTCCTCGGCGCAAGCGGTAAGCTGCGGTTGCTCGAAGCCGCGGAACAAGCTGCACTGTCCGTGAAATCGAGGGTCGCGGTTGCGCGCGATCCGATGCTGCGCGGTACTGGAAGCGCGGTGGATTCTGGCCGGATGCTGAATCTGCTCGATCGCGCCATGCAAACTCTCTTCGAGCTCGACCATCCCGCCGAACCGTGGAAAAAACTGTTTCATCCCGGTGAAAAGGTGGGGCTCAAGGTGAACGCGCTCGGCGGACGAGGATTGTCCAGCAATCTTCAGCTCGTCGAAGCCATCTGCGAGCGCTTGCAGGAAGCGGGGATCAAGGCGGGCGACATCGTGATTTGGGACCACGACACCGCGGAACTGGAGCACTCGGGTTTCCATGTCGCCACGGGGGAAGGCCGCGTGCAATGTTTCGGCACCGATCGCGTGGGGTACGAAGGCGAACTGGCGACCTATGGCAGCGTGGGCAGCCGGCTCTCGAAAATTCTGACGCAACGCTGCGATGCTATGGTCAACCTGCCCGTGCTGAAAGACCACGATGGCGCCGGCGTCACCATCGCGTTGAAGAACATGTATGGCGTCATACATAATCCCAACAAATATCACCCCAACGGCTGCAATCCGTATATTGCGGACCTGAATATGCTGCCGGCGATCCGGACAAAGATGCGCTTGACGATTTGCGATGCGACGACGGCCTGCTATGAAGGCGGACCGGGATTCAAGCCGCAATACAGTTGGAAAGAAAACGCCCTGATCGCTTCCCAAGACCCGGTGGCGCTCGACTATAGCGGATGGCGCATCATAGAGAGTAAGCGCGCCGAAAAGAAAATGAAGACGCTGGAAGCCGAGCGCCGAGCGCCCCGCTACATCGCCACAGCGGCGGACGCGCAGCATCGCTTGGGCACGAACGATCCGCAACGCATCGCGCTGGTTGAGGTGTAGGCGAGCGGATGTAAACGCGGACGGATTGAGGTTCGAGATGGCTCGGTCTTTGGATTTGGATATCGATGTCGATGCCGAACGAAATCCCAAGCCCAGCAGGCTGCGGAAAAAGTGTCTTCGAGGCCGCAGTCCGACCTCAGCGGCTAAAGCCGACTCTGAAAACAAAACAGTTATCGCAGCGGTGAACCGCTGCGCCACCCAAAAGCAAGTGCAAAACCGAGTTTTTTCGCAACCTGCCAGGGCTGCCTTTGCGTCTGCATTCGCGTCGTCGCTTGATCGCCGCGCTTTTTTGAAATGCGCGGCCATGGCCGGAGCGACCTGCGGCCTTGGCGGTCTCGCTTTGCCCCTCGCCGCGATGCCGCCGTCTCAGCCGGCGCAAGACGACTCGCAATTCACCGTCGAAGCGAAGTTCTACCAGAAGCTTCCCAACAAAAAAATAAAGTGCAAGCTGTGTCCGCGCGAATGCACGGTGGGAGACCGGGAGCGCGGGTATTGCGGCGCGCGCGAAAACCACGGAGGGACTTACTACTCGCTGGTGCACTCGCGCGTGTGCGCCGCGCACGTTGATCCCATCGAGAAGAAGCCGCTGTTTCATTACCTGCCGGGGACGCTGGCGTTTTCGATTGCCACGGCGGGCTGCAATGTGAACTGCAAGTTTTGCCAGAACTGGGACATCTCGCAAGTGCGCCCGGAACAGGTCCCGGCCCAGTATGCTCCTCCAAAAACAGTCGCCGAGCTGGCAAAACAGAACCACTGTCCGACGATCGCGTACACCTACAGCGAGCCGGTGATCTTCAGCGAGTACGTTATGGATGCGGCCGATGCCGGACACGACGCGGGCGTCCGCAGCGTGGTCGTGTCGAATGGCTACATTCAAGACGAGGCCTTGAAAACTGCGTATGGAAAAATGGATGCGGTCAAGATCGATCTGAAAGCGTTCACGGAATCGTATTACCGGGATGTCGTCGCCGGGGAGTTAAAGCCGGTGCTGGAATCGCTGGTTACGCTGAAAAAGATGGGCAAATGGACGGAGATCGTTTATTTGGTCGTGCCCACTCTCAACGACAGCGACGCCGAGTTCAAAGGCTTAGTGCGATGGATGAAGACGAACCTGGGCGTGGATGTGCCCGTGCACTTCACCCAATTTCATCCAGAATATCTTTTGAAGAACCTGCCCATCACGCCGGTTCCGACGTTGGAGCGGGCCAAGGCGATTGCCGACGCCGAGGGGCTGCATTACGTCTATATCGGCAATGTGCCCGGACATCCCGCACAACATACTTACTGCCCCAAGTGCCGCCGCATGGTGGTGGAACGCGTGGGGTTCACGGCGAGTCAGATGCTGATCCGCAAGGGCGCTTGCCCTTTCTGCGGCCAGGCGATCCCAGGCATTTGGCACGCATGAGCGCAAGAGGAGGGTTTTTCGTATGAGTTCAAGAAGTGCGCTTCAAATTCCATTCGGCAACGGTCTTGTTCGTCGCGATTTTTCTCGTTGTGGCAACCGTGTCTTGCTGGGGCGGCAATCCGCCGGCGGTGAGGCAGCCGGGAGTCGCGGGCAGCTTCTATCCCGCCGACCCGAAGGCGCTCACGACGATGATGGACGACATGCTGGCGCACGCCGCTTCGTCGCAGCCGCCAATCGCCGATCCGATCCTTGCGGTCGTCGCGCCCCATGCGGGTTATCAGTTCTCTGGCCCGGTGGCTGCCTACACCTATGCCGCGCTGAAGGGGCGCAAGTTTTCGCGGGTGGTGGTGATCGCGCCGTCCCATCACGAATATTTCGATTTCACTTCGGTCTACGATGGCGACGCCTATGCGACGCCGCTGGGCGACCGTCCGCGTGGACAAAGCGTTTGCCGCGCAGTTGGCGAAAATGAGTCCGACCATCCAGTTCTCGAGCCGCGGACACACTCCTACCAAGGAGGGCGCCGAACACGCGCTCGAAGTGCAGTTGCCGTGGCTGCAGCGAGTGCTCGGAGATTTTACGCTCGTGCCCATTGTCATGGGAAACCAGAGCTACGAAAACAGCCGCGCTCTGGGCGTGGCCCTGGCAAAACTGATTCATGGGCAAGACACGCTGATCGTCGCCAGTTCCGATTTGTCGCACTATCACCCCTACGACGACGCGGTGAAGATCGACCACAAGACGCTGAACGCGCTCCAGCAGTGGGACTACTTCAGCATGTCGCGGAACTTCGAGGAGCGCGTCTGGGAAGCCTGCGGCGGCGCGCCCATCGTCGCAGCCATGATTGCCGCGGAACGCATGGGGGCGAATGAAGCCAGAGTGCTCAAATACGCCAACACCGGCGACGTCACGGGAGACCATTCGCGCGTCGTCGGCTATAGCGCCGATGTCTTTTTGAAGACGCAGGGCGGAAAAACAGTCAAGCAGCCGTTTTCGCTGAATGCGCATGAGAAGAGCGAACTTCTGGCTCTGGCCCGCAAGTCGGTAGAATATGCCGTGCATGAAGGAAAGCTTTACGACAGCGGAGGCAAGCTCAAGCGAGTTATTGAACCAGGAGCGCGGCGCGTTCGTTACTTTGAAGAAAGCGGGAGAATTGCGCGGCTGCATCGGATACATGTCTTCGCTGAAGCCCTTGTACCTGACGGTGCGCGACACGGCTGCATTCGCCGCGCTGCAGCGACCCTCGCTTTCCGCCGGTGTCGGCCTCGGAATTGCCGCAAGCTCGAATATGAAATCTCGGTGCTCTCGCCGATGCGGCGCGTGCTCGACGTGCGCCAGATCAAAGTCGGCGAGCACGGGCTGCTGATGAAAGATGACACGCACGAGGGCCTCCTGCTGCCGCAAGTCCCGGTGGAAGAAAAATGGGACCGGCAGGAGTTTCTCGAAGAAACCTGCGCCAAAGCCAAAATGCGCGCCAGTTGCTGGAAGGATGAGAACACAGATATTTTCCAGTTCACCGCCGTCGTGTTCGGAGACACGCAGCCCCAGGCGCTTACGCCCGAGACGCCCTTGCCTCCAATGCCACCCGCGCGGCCAGGAGCGCAGGCGCCAGGTTTACCGCCGCACTGAGCCACGCCGTTTTCGAGAAGCCGAAGACGGGAATGAGATAAGTGCTCAGCAGCAGAGCGCCGGCACAGCCGCCGAACAGGTCGAGGGCATAAAGACACGCCCACGCTCGCTTTGCGGCTGCCGTCGCCAAGATAGATCTCCGTTGCCACGGGAAACTGATAGCCGCCAAGCATTCCTCCCAAGACGGCCAACGCCGGGAAAACAAGCTGCGCGGCCAGCAATGTTGCGGTGCCGCTGGAGATTCGCGATAGCAGGCGAATTAGAAAAATCAGCGCCGGCCCCGAAAGTGCGAGAAGGAACTGAATCGTGGCAAGGGCGCGGAATGGCGATAGCGATGTCGGTGGCGCCGGCAAAAGCCCGCTGCAGCGGATGCGGCGCATGCCCAGCCAACTTCCAAGAGCGATGCCCGCCATAAACATGGCGATCAGAATTGCGAGCTGATGGTACACGTAGCCGTAGACGGACTGGAATCCGAGCAACAGAAAAATCTGGAGAGCCATCAGGGTGAATCCCGTTGCCGCCATGCAGAAGGCGGCGGACGCGCGGGCGCGTCTCTCGCGGGCGGGCAGATATGCCAAAAGAATTGCCGCAAATAACAGGACCGCGAGAACGCCGCCGGCAATGCGAGTGAAAGCGATGTGCGCCGCGGCTTGGAACCAGCGGGAGTAGCCCAACTTGAATTGCGCGCTCCACAGCACAATGTCGAAGTAATACGCGATGGGCTCGAAATCGCGATTGACGGGCGTTGCGGGCAGCGGTTCGAGCAGATCGCGAATCTGCGCCATGCGGTCCGGCATCATGCGAAACGGGATGAAATATTCCCGGACATACCGAGTTTGCAGGTGCCGCGCTTGCAGCCTGGAAATCAGCAGTTGCGGATCGTCGGTCAGGACATCGGGCCGCAGGGCGCCAAAGAAATGGATGGTCTCGCCGGGAATTTCCAGCACATAGGGAAAGACTTCGCGCAAGGTGCGATGAATGCAGCGCAAAAACTCGGCGCGCTCCGGGCTGATGTAATCCTCGGACGCGCGCAGTTGCAGCGCGAGCAATCCTCCCGCCGCCAGATGTTCGCTGGCGGAGCGAAAGAACTCGGCGGTGTAGAAGCGGTTCAACTGCGCGGTTTGCGGGTCGGGCAGGTCGAGAACGATCGCGTCAAACTGGTCGCGAGTCGTTTTGAGATAGAGCCGGCCATCGGCGTAATGTATGTGTACTCGTTCATCTGTCGCAAAAGGAGCAGGCCGCGCGGGAAACAACCGCCTCGCCATGTCGATGAGCATGGGATCGAGCTCGACATAATCGACGCGCTCGACCGTGGGGTGCTTGAGGGCCTGCGCGACGCTGCCGTTCGCGCCGCCACCAATGAGCAGGACCCTCTTCGGCGCGGGATGCTCCAGCAGCGCGTAATGGACCGCTTCTTCCGCGGCAGCCTCGTCGGGCACACTGGCCAGGATGACGCCGTTGTCATAGAGGCTGCGAATATTGCCCGTCTCCGTGACGGCCAAGTTGCCATAAATCGAGTTACGGGACTCCAATAGGTGAAATCCACGCCACAGACGCGCTTGCGAAGACTTGGCCAACCATGGCGCAACATAGATAAAAAGAGGGACTGCCAGACATATCCCAACCAGAGTAAGTGCCAAGACTCGTTTGCGGTTTATTCCTCCGCTTGTTCCGAACAACAGAACTGCAGCCATGCCCAGATTTAAGAGCGCGACGACAGTGGCGATTTGAAAGGACTCAAGAAAGCGAAGCAACACAACGCTGGCCAGTATCCCACCCAAGGCGGAGCCAGCGGCCTCAAATAAGTACGCCGAACTGGACGCAAAAGAAGCGGAGACGCTGCGCTCATGCCCATGCGCCTGTCCGTGCGTCTGCCGATACAGCCGGGTAGCAACGACGAACAGGCATCCGGAGAGAATGCAAAACACACTCAGGCAAATGAGAGAGGTGAGCAGCATCGGCACGGGCCCGGCCAATTCGCCCGGCACTGTCTGGAAGAAAGCTTTGGACGCGCGCACGGCCCAGACGGTCGGCAACAGGCTCGCGCCGAGCAGGCATTCGAGCGCCGCAACCGCCCTCGGAGCATTCGTTCGACCGGGCGCGAAGCGGCTGCCCAGGCTGCTTCCGGCAGCAGTCCACAACAGCCACGTGGCCAGCATGATTCCCAGGGAGATCTCATTCCCGTTGAAAACGACAATGAGTTCTCGCATGAGAACGATCTGGCCGATGACGGCGGTAAATCCGAGCAGGGCCAGGACGGCCTTTGGTCCCGAATACAGAGCGCCAATCGTTCGTGGTTGTGAGCCGCGACACAGACAATACCACCGGAGCAGAATTAGAATTGAAGCGCTTCGAAAAAGCAAAGGCAGGGAGCGAGTATGCCGCCCACTGAGAGCACAGTGCTAAGTCGTCGCGAGGCGCTCATCAAGTTGCTCCGTCTCGGTGGAATTTCCGCGGGCGCCGCCGGCTTGGGAATCTGGTTGCAGCGAGCACAGCTTCCGGCCCGAGACCGCTCTGGCACTGAATCTCAAGCGCAGCCACACGGTTGCGGCCAATGCGGAATTACCCGAGATGGCCGTCATCCAAGGAGACGATCCCACGCAACTGGCGCGGCAAGCCATCGAAGAACTGGGTGGCATGCGCCGTTTCGTCTCCCGCGCGGATGTAGTTCTGGTGAAGCCGAACATCGGCTGGGACCGCACTCCGGAGCAGGCGGCGAACACAAATCCGCTGGTGGTCGCCGAGGTCGTCCGCCAATGCCTGGATGCGGGAGCCAAGCGGGTCATCGTGACCGACGTTAGCTGCAACGAGGCGCGCCGGTCTTTCGAACGCTCCGGCATTGCGGAGGCGGCGGGCCGCGCGGGCGCGGACGTTGTTCTTCCCGATCCGGCCCGGTTCAAAGACGTGGACCTCGCAGGCAGCGTCCTGCACAACTGGCCGGTTTTCGATCCCTTCCTGAATGCCGACAAAATCATTAACATCCCGATCGCCAAGCATCACAGCCTAACCGGTACCACGCTAGGCATGAAGAATTGGTACGGCATTCTGGGCGGGCCGCGTCATCAGTTGCATCAGAAGATCCACGAAAGTCTGGTTGACCTCGCCGACTTCATGCGCCCAACTTTGACCATGATCGATTGCTATCGCGTGCTCATGCGGAATGGGCCGACCGGCGGAAACCTCGAAGATGTCCTGCTCAAGAAGACGATGGTGGCCGGGACCGACCCGGTGGCGCTCGACGCTTACGTTGCCAAAGCGTATTGGAACCTCGAAGTCTCATCGCTGCCCTATCTGCAAATGGCGGCGAAGCGCGGCTTGGGGACGTATGAGTTCGATAAGATCCGCGTGCGCACGAAGCAGTTGGCATGACGGCTGCGTGGGCATGGGTTTGCTTGCTTGGGGTACCCCCAAAGGCCGACGCATTTAAATTCCCAGCAATTTAAGCAGGCAGGAATGGTCCCAACCGGCTTTGAGGCGTTTGCCTTTGATACCTCTTTTAGAGGACTTTTGGCTCTGTTGACATCCTGAATTCCACCGGCCCGACGTCAAAGGCCGGTGGAATTCAGGATGTCAACAGAGCCAGCTGGTTCTATAGTTCTAATGCTGGCAAAGCTGTGATCTCACGGGCGGTCACGAACGAAAGCGTAAAAGCTGCGCCGCTTTCGTCCGCGCACGGCGAAGGACGGGGGCTTCGGGCCGGGGCCCACGTTTCAAATGCGGCAACGGTGGGCACTGAGGGTTAACGGCTCGTCCGCGCACTTGCCTTGCGGAAATGTTCGAGGATCGCCTCGGCTTGAGATTGAGTTACGACTGCCGACAGCGCGGCCCGGTCCGCTTGCTTTACCGCTTGCAGGCTGCCGAAATGTTCCAGCAGGCGGCGGGTGGTGGATTCGCCGACGCCGGGAACCTCTCGCAGCTCGGTGGCGCGGTCGCGGATCTGGCGGCGCTTGCGATGGAAAGTTACGGCGAAACGGTGCGCTTCATCGCGGACCATCTGCACTAAGTGTAAGACGGGAGAATGATGGTCGATAACTACGGGATCGTCTTCCTGTCCGTTGACATAGACGATTTCTTCCCGCTTGGCGATGGCGGCTAGCGGCTGATTGATGATTTCCAGGGCTTCGAGCGCCTGGGCGGCGGCGTGAAGCTGGCCGAGGCCGCCATCTATCAGCACCAGGCTGGGCATGGGCTTTTTTTCTTCGTGCAGTCTTTTGTAACGGCGGGCGACTACCTCGCGCATGGAGGCGAAATCGTCCACGCCCTCGACGGTCTTGACGATGAACTTGCGGTAATCCGATTTTTTCATCTTGCCGTCTTCCCACACCACCATTGAGGCCACGGTTTCCGCTCCTTGAATGTGAGAAATGTCGAAACACTCGATGCGCCGGGGCAGATCGGGCAGGGTGAGCGCGTCTTGCAGGGCTTCTTGAACGGCGCGGACATTGGGCTTGAGGACGCGGAAACGCTGGTCGTAGGACTGCTTGGCATTAGTGCCGGCTAAGTCGATAAGTTCGCGTTTTTCTCCGCGCTGCGCGACGGTAAGATGCACCCGTGTGGCGCGGGCGCCCCTTCGGCTTCGCTCAGGGCAAGCCTCGCCCGCGAGTTGCTCGCTGAGCGCTTCTTCTAATTCTTCGCGGTCTTCGAAATCAACAGGAACGTAGATGTTACGCGGGACGTAGGGCTGCGCTAGATAGAGCTGCTTGACTAAGGCGGAGAAGAATTCGCCGGGATGGAATTCTTGTGTGGCAGCGGGGCGGAGCCTGTCCTGAGCGGAGTCGAAGGACCCCGCCGTGCCCGGGTCGGAGACCCGGGTCCACACGAACTCCGGCAGGTCTTCCCAGAAAAATTCGCGGCGGTCGAGGACTTTTCCTGCGCGCATGTGAAAAAGGTTGACGGCGAGCATCCGGTTCTCGTAGTGGAACCCAAAGACGTCGGCGTCGTCGCCTGCGGCGGTGGCGATACGTTGTTTCTCCCGCAATTGCTCAACGGTGGATATGAGGTCGCGATAGCGGGCGGCGCGCTCGAACTCCTGCGCGTTAGCGGCTTCAGACATGCGCTCGCGCAAGGATTTCCCGAGGTCGGTGGGGCGGCCTTCGAGGAAAAGCTTCACGTCGCGCACGGCTTCGGCGTAAATCTCGGGCGTGGTCAGCTCCTGCACGCACGGACCGAGGCAGCGCTTGATGTTGTACTGCAAGCAGGGACGGGGATGGAAGCGCGACAAGTCCACTTTGCACGATGGGATGAGGAAGTGGCGATGAATCAAATCGACGATGCGATAGGCGAGATTGGTGGGGAAGTAGGGGCCGAAGTAAGCGCTGCCGTCCTTGCGCAGGCGGCGAGTTACAAAGACGCGCGGAAATCGCTCGGCCAGGGTGAGCTTGACGTAAGGGTAAGTCTTGTCGTCGCGCAGCAGGATGTTGAAGCGCGGCTGTTTTTGTTTGATTAAGTGATTTTCGAGAGCGAGAGCTTCGTTGTTATTGGCGACGACAATGTAATCGACATCAACGGCCTCGCGGACGAGCGTGCCGGTTTTCGCGTCCTCCCAGCGGCCTTCGTGAAAATAAGAAGAGACGCGCGCGCGCAGGTTCTGGGCCTTGCCGACGTAGATGACTTCGCCTTCGGCGTTCTTATATAAGTAAACGCCGGGAGAGGCGGGCAGGGAGCGGATTTTCGCGGGGAGATCCATCGCGCTAATTGCCAGCTAGGGCGAATCCAGAGTCGCTGTGACCGCAGGTAGCTGCCGAGCTTCGCTCGGCTTGGACGGGCGAGGGCGCCCGTCCCCACACGACCTGTCGTTTCTTACGCACTCCATCCTCTTACAAACTCCACCAGACTGCGCAGGGCGATTCCGGAGGGGCCTTTGGCGATCCAGGGTTTGTTCTCCTCCATCCACGCCGTGCCGGCTATGTCGAGGTGGATCCAGGGCGTGTCTTCGGCGAATTCCTTTAGGAACATGGCGGCGGAAATGGCGCCGCCCCAGCGCCCGCCGGAATTGACAATGTCGGCGATGTCCGATTTGAGGAGTTCTTTGTAATCGTCGTCGAGGGGAAGCCGCCACATTTTTTCGCCCGCTCGTCGGTTGGCGTTGGCGAAGCGCTCGTACATTTGGTCGTCGCTGGCGAAGATTCCGGCGTTGACGTGGCCCAGAGCAACGACGACCGCGCCGGTCAGGGTGGCGGCGTCGACCAGATGCGTGCAGCCGAGCTGGCGGGCGTAGCAGAGGCCGTCGGCAAGGATGAGGCGGCCTTCGGCGTCGGTGTTGACGATCTCGATGGATTTGCCGGACATGGCGATCTGCACGTCTCCCGGCTTTTGCGCCTTGCCGGAAGGCATGTTTTCGGTGGCGCAGACGATGGCGGTGACTTTGACCTTGGGCTTCAGCAAGGCAATCGCGCGCATCACGCCGATCATAGTGGCCGCGCCGGCCATGTCGTACTTCATTTTTTCCATGCCGTCGGCGGGCTTGATGGAAATGCCGCCGCTGTCGAAGGTCACGCCTTTGCCGACCAGGCCGAGGTGAATATCTTTTGCCGCGCCTTCGGGTTCATGGCGCAGGGGTTCATAACGCAAAACGATCAGCGCGGGCGGTTCGTCGGAGCCCTGGGCGACTCCCCAGAACGCTCCCATCTTGAGTTCTTTGATCTTGTCGGGGCCGTAGGTTTCGCACTGCAGGCCGACTTCGGCCGCCATTTTCTTCGCGCGCTCGGCCAGAATGGTTGGCGTCATGCGATTGGAGGGTTCGTTGATCAGGTCGCGCGCGAAATTCTGCGACTCGGCCACGATGCGTCCGGCTTGCATGGCAGTTTCGAGTGACTTCGGATCGCCTTGGGCTTTGTCGTGCACTTCGCTTGGCACGTTGCTTGGCACGAGGATGGTGATGGCGTCGATCTTCTGGTCTTTGTCTGTTTCCTTGCGGTCGCTCTTGTAGTAGCCGGGATCGAAGTCGCCGACGAAGGCGCCTTCGACGACCGCGCGCACGGCTTCATCGTAGGGGATTTCGGCGGGCACTCCGTTCTCGGCGTTCTCGGGAAGAGCGAAGGCAAAGCTGCGGATGCTTTTGCTCTTCAACGTTCGCACCGCCGCACCGGCGAGCCGGCGCAATTCCGCGGCGGAAAACTTCTTGGCTTTGCCGCCGCCAACAAGGAGCAGGCGTTTCGCTTTCAACCCCGTGGGACGATGCAGCAGCGTGGTTTCAAACGCCTTGCCGGTCGCTTCGCCGCTCGCAATCGCATCCTGGGCGGCTGCGCGCACGGCGGCGTCGCGGGATTCGAGCGCAGGGGCGGGCTTGTCTTTTTCCGCTCGGCTGTTTTCGGCGCGATCTGGTTCGTCACGGTTTTTTTCGCTGCGGTCTTTGTCGCTGCGACCTTGGTAATTACGACCTTGGTCATTGTCATTACGATCTTTATCATTACGATCAAGCAGCACAACGACCAGGCAATCGGTTTCCAGTTGAGACGGAACGGAGAAAGAGAGGTTGGTATTCATGATGGGCTGGCACCAGTATCCACGGTGGGATGGGAAACGCGCAACCGAGAGTTGGGCTTATCCAGTCCCGCCGGTGAGGGGTTGGCTGGCATCGCATGAAGTCCCAACCGCTTTTCTGCCGGCGCAATAG
Organism: uncultured Acidobacteriaceae bacterium; assembly: GCA_963772155.1. GTDB lineage: Bacteria > Acidobacteriota > Terriglobia > Terriglobales > Acidobacteriaceae > Acidiflorens. The sequence continues at coordinate 565,595 of CAVYVX010000010.1, forward strand.
GCAAAAAACCGAAAGGAAGCTACTGCAGCTTCGCGGGCGCAACGACATACACATACTCAAGCGGCTCTTTCCCCGTGTTCGCGACGTTGTGGCGGGTTGCGGGCGGGATATAGACAAACGCCGGAGCTACGAACGGTTGCTTTGCCTGGCCATCGATCAGCGCCTCGCCTTGGCCGTGCAGGATCACCAGGGCTTCCTCGTTCTTGCCGGTGGTGTGCCAGCCAACCGTCGCGCCGGGTTGCAGGCGTACAAAACCGCTGCGCATGCCTGTCGTTTGGGGGACCCCTTCCAGCAAAGGGCGATCTGCTTGCGCGCCTTGCAGCGGCACAGTCAGCGGTTGCGGTTTTGCCGTTTGCGATGAAAGCGGCGCTGTGGCAAGCAATAGTCCTGCCGCAATGCTCAACAAAAATACTTGCGAAGTTTGTCTCATCTTTGTCTCCGTTGGGACGTTTTCTGTTTCCTGTGCCGCATCGCGGTCTCCACTAAAAGTGCAAAACAAAACCACCAGCGCCGTTGATCCCCGGCATTGGATAGCCGGTGAGCACCTGGTAGCGATGATTGAGCAGGTTATCCGCCGTGGCGAAGAAGCTCAAGTTGCGGCGCACCGGGACGCTGAGCTTGAGGCCCGCATCGGTGTATCCACCGAGCTGGGTGGTGAGAGTGGTATCGGCGTAGCGTTTGCCGATGGCCTGCACGTTGATATGGAGAAAGGCGTGTTTCATATCGAGATCGAGGCCGAGATTGGCTTTGTTGCTGGGAACCAGCGGCGCAATGTTGGTGGAAGCGAGATAGGCGTAGCCGGTAGTGACGCTGAGACGACGGCGCGCCGCCGGGCCAATTCCTGACCAGCGAAGCGTCGTCTCCACTCCCTTGTTCATCGCTTTGCCGCCATTCAATAGTTGCATGTCCGGCCAATTCCCCAAAGTGAGAATCTGATTGGTGAGGCTGGCGTAGTAAAACGTGGTCCACGCGGCCACGCTTGACGTGATCCGCGCTTGCGCCGTGGCCTCATAGCTCCACTCGTGCTCCGGAAGCAGGTTCGGGTTGGGCGCGGGAAACAAATACAGTTCCCGGATGGTGGGGTTGCGAAATCCGCGGCTGACCGAGGTGGAGAAGGTGAAACGGCTGCTGGCATGCCACAAGGCGCCAAACTCCGGCACCGTGATCCCGCCAAACTGCGAGTCTTGCTGATAACGAAAGCCAGCGTTCAGCAGCAGTCTTCGCCGTGGGCGACCAGTGGGCGCGCAGAAAGCCCGCATCGCTGTTGATTTGGTGCGCTCCACCATAATTGGTCGCACTCGTCCCTGGCATGGCCAACTTGCACGGCGAGTCCGCCATAGTTCATAAAGTCGCCGCCAAAGTCGAGGGCCAGATCGTTCTGTGCGCGGCCAAGCTGCGGAGTCCAGGTCTGGTAGACGCGTCCGCCAGTAATGCGGTCGGTGGAGTCGAATCCAGTGTTAATGCCGTTGTGCCCCCAGGTGGAATAGAAGCGTACGTATCCGTTGAGCGCGGGGGTGGAGTTGCCCACGTCGGCGGTGAACCCGCCGCGGCCCACGCTGGCCGCGTTCTGTTCCGGGTACGGCGGGTTGATGGGGCCGGGATCCTGCACCAGAAAGTGTCCGTAGTTTCCGTGCAGCGAAGCGTTCCAGATGGAGTTGAACTGGTACTCGGCGCCCACCGAGGCATCCTGCGAATGGAAGGCCGAATAAGGGCGATCTCCATCGGTATGGTTGATGCCGGCGGAGAATGTGTAGATGCCGCGCCCCTCGCGAAGGCCGGCGTAGAGCCGGTGCTGCCCGGTGACAAAGGAGCCAAGCTGAGATTGCAGCTCGAATTCGACTCCCTGCTTAGGCAGGCGAGGAAGAATCTCCACCGCGCCTCCCATGGCATTGCTGCCATAGAGAACGGATGCCGGCCCCTCGATGAGGCGGATACTTCCCGCATCCGACAGGCTGTAGAAATCGGGCAGGGTGTGGCCCATCTCGCCCTGGAAGTCGGGGCGGCCATCGATGACGACCAGAATGTCGGTATTGGGCGAGCCGCCAACGCCGCGGATACTGACATCGCCGGTGCCGTTGCTGGAGATGCCGTATCCCATCACGCCGCGCCGCGTTACAAATACGGCGGGCGAAAGCTCTTCCACGGCATCGAAGACCGTGCGCGCGCTGGTGCGGCTGATCTCTTCCGATGTGGTGACAGATTCGTTGGGCGTCTCGTCCGGCGTCACCACGATGTTGACCGTGGTTTGCACCGTGGCTGCGGCCAGTTGGTATTCATGATCGCCGGCGCAGGTATCGAGCACAGCGGTTCGCGGCTCAAATCCCAGCGCGGTCAGATGGAGAATCGTTCCCGCCCGGCAAACTACTTGCGCGGCGCCGTTCGCATCGGCCGTCAACGGCAGAGCCGTGGCGCCGTCCGAGGAGAGCACCGTCACCTGCGCTCCGGGAATCAACGCGCCTGTCTGGTCGGTGATCCGGATGGAGGCGGTCGGTTGGGCCGCGCCGGTCTGCGCCGGCGCCGCAAGGGTGAAAGCCAAAATGAAGAAAATGAGCGACAAAGGCGAGATGAAAGTTGCTGCTGCGGGCAAACTGCGTGCCGAAGGTTCGCGTTGTGCGTGAGGGTTCGGTTTCGTACTGGCGATCGCGTTCATGAGGATTAAGCCAGCTCCTTGATTTTCCGGTTGTGAAACTCGTTTCGACTTCACCCGAATACGATAACACGTATTTTATATTCGTGCTACGCAGGATTGCGTTTCCCGGCGGATCGAATTCTATTCGCGGGATTTCATTTGCCCCGCGCCTTCGTTTATCCTGTATGCGCAAAGGAGCAGCCATGGCGGATTTGGTGAGAACGGGGCTTTCCCTGGAAAGAGATTTGCTGGAGCAATTCGATAAATCCATCGCCGGACGCAACTACGAGAACCGGTCGGAAGCGGTCCGCGATCTGATTCGCGAACATTTGGTCTCCGAAGAAGGCGACAAGAACGCAACCATCGCCGCCACGCTGACCATGGTGTACGACCACCATCGGCCCAACCTGACCGAGCGCCTAACGGAGATCCAGCACCAGGCGCACGCGCAGGTGCTGGCCGCCACGCACGTCCATCTCGACCACCACAACTGTTTGGAAGTGGTCATCATGAAAGGGCGCAGCGCGGCGCTCCGGAAGATCGCCGACCAGATCCTCAGCCTGCGCGGAGTCAAGCACGGCAAGTTCGTCGTCACCACCACCGGGAAAGACCTGAAATAATTTCGCCGCTTGCCTGCCATTGATGCGGAGATGGGAAGCAGGAGCCGGGAGCGCAGCGGCGGCCTCATGGTTGTTCGGCTGGCTCGTTGTTCGGTTGGATCGTGGCGGCCGGGCAAGCAACCCTCTGCCGCGCGCTTGCAACTAAAGAATTAGTTAGCATTTGCCGCGTGACCCGTCAAACGGGCTGGGAGGGCGTCCGGTGCCGCCGAAACAATCGCGAACTTTGACCGAAGCCGAGCTGCGGATCATGGACGTGCTGTGGGGGAAGGGATCGGGTACGGTTAAGCAAGTGCTTGATTCTATTACTGAAAAGCCTGCCATAGCCTATAACTCGGTGCTGACGACCATCCGTATTTTGGAAAAAAAGGGCTATCTGAGACACCTAAAGGACGGGCGGGCGCATGTTTTTACGCCGTTGGTTGGGCGGCAAGAGGCGACGCGCTCGGAAGTGCGGCGCCTAGTCGGCCGCTTTTTCAAAAATTCTCAGCAGCAGCTCGTCTTGAACCTGCTTGAAGACCAGGGCATCGGCGCGGAGGAACTCGCTCATCTGCGCGCGATGCTGATGCAGAAGGGCACGGTTCAGCAAAACACAATGCAGAGGGACACGCGGAGGAAGGGCACGAAATGAACTGGCTTCCGCTACAAACCCTGGCGCAGGTCCCGGTCGAGCGCGTGCTCAACGCGCTTCCCGAAGGATTTCTGATCGCAGGCTTCGTCTTGGGGCTGCTGCGCGTTTTTCGCAAGCAAAATTCGGGGACCCGGTTTGCCGTATGGTTTCTGGCGTTACTCGCTGTGGCTGCGCTTCCGGTGCTCGGCGTTTTCGGCGAAGCGCGGGCGCCGATGACGGCAGGGATGTCGCCAAGCATGTCATGGGCGACGTCCTGGGCGATGTCCAGTGCAAGCGCGCGGCCCGCCATCGCCATCCCGGGCCAGTGGGCGCTTTTCGTTCTCCTGGCATGGGCTTTAGGAGCGGGCGCGGCGCTGCTGCTTTTGGCGGCAGGGCTTTGGCATCTGCGCCAACTGCGCCGGAGCTGCACGCCTATCGTTGCCGCCGATCTCGATCCGGCAGTGCGAAAAACTATTGCGGCCCTGGGCGCGTCCGGACCGGCCGCATCGAAGTTGGTGACCGTAGCCGTCTCCGAGCAGGTGCGCGCGCCTGCCGCCATCGGCTTCTGGAAGCGGACAATCGTTCTGCCCTCATGGGCGTTGCGCGAGCTGCCGCCCCACGATCTTAATGTCATCCTGCTGCACGAGTTCGCGCACCTGCGCCGCTGCGACGACTGGACCAACCTTATTCAGAAGATCGTGCGCGCTCTCTTCTTCTTTCATCCCGCGGTGTGGTGGATTGAATACCGGCTCTCGGTGGAACGCGAGATGGCTTGCGACGACCTTGTGCTGGCCGAAACCGCCAACCCGCATGGCTACGCCACTTGTTTGGTCTCGCTGTTGGAAAGAAGTCTGGAGCATCGTCCAGCGCACCGCCCAGGGCAAAGACGACGGCCGCTGGCCCAGGCCGCTGTCTACCGTGCCCGCGAAGCGTCGCTGCGGCTGGCGCGGATTCTCGACACCAACCGGCCCACTGCCACAAGCGTCTGGAAACCGGCGCTGGCGCTAGTCGGCGTTTTTTTCGTGGCTTGCCTGATGGCGCTGCCGCGCGCCCCCCAGTTGGTTGCGTTCGATCGCGGCGCGTCGGCCAGTAATTCGGATTTAGCATCGCTGCGCCCTGCTCGTGTAGAGACGGGCGCCCTCGCCCGCGCAAGCCGAGCGCAACTCGGCAGCAGCTCACAGCCACGTCAACTTTTTGTTCGCAGCGGTGAACCGTCGTCGGTTGCGACGGCTGCCAAAATGACGGCTGCCAAAGTTGTTCCAGCTCGCGCCGCCGCTGGCCGCGAGCTTGCTCCGGCTCCGGCAGTTCCCGCTCGATTTAACGCGCCGCCACGCGATCAAGTCGTCGCCATGAGCGCCAGCGCAGGTACGGACGCCGTGCCGCAATTTCAAACCCTGGTCTTTATTGAAGCCACCGAGTACGTGAGCTCCAATTCGTCGGTCTGGAGCATCCAGGTGTGGCGAGTGATGTTGTTGAGCGCGGCCGGCGACCGTATGGCGAGAGTGCCCGCGGCCAGCTCAATTTAGGTCATTTTCACGGTTACCGTAGACTACAGTCCGGTTTGGGTAGGGCACGGCTTCAGCCGTGCCGCTAACGTCCGCCAGAAATGCGGGCTTTAGCCCCTGAGGGATTGCCGATGGCGAGGTAGACATGAACCATGAAAACGGTATGAAGGCCAAAATTTTTTGCAACTGACAACTAGACATTTAGTTCTACTAAGGAGAAACGAAAATGAAGATGTGGATGGAACGCTCTAAGCGAGTAGTGGCAAGACGTTTCGCAGTGGCCCTGCTGGCTGTGCTGGCGGTTGGGGCCGTGGCGGCTTTCAACTTTACCAAGGCGGCAAAAGCGGCAACGGCTGCTCCGGCTGCGGCGCCGCTCGACGATAGCAGTGTCGAAGCGTTGCTTACGCTCGACCGCGCCATGGAAACCCTGGCTGCGCGAGTTACACCGGCGGTCGTGAATGTTACGGTCGTGTCGAAATCCAGCCAGCAATCTGGCGGTCTCGAAGGCATGCCCGACATACAGCAATTCTTCGGCCCGGGATTCCCTTTCGGCCGTCAATTCAGATTCCAGTCGCAGCCCCAGAATAGGGTGGAACGCGGTTTGGGCAGCGGCGTGATTATATCTCCCGACGGGTATATCGTCACTAACAACCACGTTATCGACGACGCTGCCGACATTCGAGTTACGATGAGTAACCGGGAAGTTTTCCCAGCTAAGTTGATCGGCGCCGATACGTTAACCGACTTAGCGGTGATCAAAGTGGATGCAACAAAGTTGCCGAGCGTGCCGTGGGGTAACTCGACCAGCCTGCGCCCTGGTCAGACAGTGCTCGCCTTCGGCAATCCATACGGGTATCGTTTTACCGTGACGCGCGGCATCGTCAGCGCGCTGAACCGTCCCAATCCCGACCCCAGCGATCGGCACAAACTGGGCGAGTTCATCCAGACCGATGCCGCCATCAATCCCGGCAATTCCGGCGGCGCCCTGGTGGATGCGCGCGGCGAACTGATCGGAATCAATACCTTCCTGGTCTCATCCTCGGGATCGTTTGCGGGCATGGGCTTCGCCATTCCTTCCCAGATTGTCCGGCCCACCGTCGAAACATTGATTCGAGACGGCAAAGTAACGCACGCGTTTATCGGCATTCAAATCGAGGACGTTACTCCCGACAACGCCAAGTTTTTTGAGCTCAAAAACGCCGAGGGAGCGGTGGTCAGCGAAGTTGAGCCGGACGCGCCCGGGGCCAAGGCGGGCCTGCACATCGGCGACGTGATTACGGAACTCGACGGGCAGCCGGTGACCGACGCCGGCCAATTGCAAATGTTGGTCGGACAAAAGCGGCCGGGTGAAACCGTCCATCTGCGCGTGGTGCGCGACAGTAAACCGACGAGCATTCCGGTAACCCTCGAAGCGCTGGGCGGCGGCAAAGGCGCGGAGACTGCCGGCGGCGAACACGGCAAGGGACGCTGGGGAATGAGCCTCGGCGACTTGACCGCGGATGTGCGCAACGAACTGCAAGGGGAAGCGCCGTCTCACGGCGCCATTGTCGAGGACGTGCAGCCCGGCAGCTCCGCCGACAATGTGGGTTTGCAGCGCGGGGATGTCGTCATGGAAGTCAACCGTCATGCGGTGAAATCCGCCGACGAAGCGGCGCGGGAGTTATCGAAGGTGGCGAACGGTCAGGATGCGCTCGTGCTGGTGTGGTCGAACGGAGGCACCACTTTCCGCGTGTTGCATCCGCCGCAAGACTGACACCGATCGAACGACGGTCCAGCGTGGCTGTGGCCCGCTCGTGTGGGGAGCGGGCCCGCTCCGTCCCTTGTGATGGAGGGACGGGCGTCCTCGCCCGTCCCACGCAAAGATCGCTCTAGCAGGCTGCGGAAAAAATTATTGACAGCGCAAAAAGCGCACCTCAGGCGCTAAAGCGCGAGCATATTTTCAACGATTTACGGCACGAGTAAACTCGTGCCCTTCCCAAAAACCAGCGTGCATGAGAGTTTCTCCGCGACCTGTTAGGACAGCCGAGGGCGAATCGCTATTGCGGCGTGGAACCGCTGAATTTCCGCCAGCTCGGATTGGAAGTTGCGCCAGCCGCGCCCGCCACAAAAAAGTTGTGGTCGTACAGATTGCGGTACATGCGTCCCGCGATCTCGGCCGCTTTGGGGCCGAACGTAGAACGTCCGCCCTGCAGGAAAACCACCGTCACGATGCGCCCGATGTCGGTGTTGGCATAAGAGGCAAACCAGCCAAAGCGCGTGCCGGCGTGCGAACACGTTCCGGTCTTGCCCAGGATCGACTCCTCGTTGAAGTTCAAACCCACGCTGCGCGCTGTGCCGTAGGCAACCGCTCCAGCCATGCCGTCGGAAAGTTCCGGAAGCACCGGCTCGATATCGAGATGGCGCTTGACGCGAGGCTGGAAGTTGGCGACTTCCTCGGGATTGGCCGGATGTTGCAGGTAGTAGAGCGTGCCGCCGTTGGAGATTGCCGTTACCAGCGCGCCCAGTTGCAACGGAGTCATGGAGATGCCCTCGCCAAACGAGCACATCCTGCCCACGCCGCCGAGCTTGGGAGAAATTTCTTCTTGCGGATAGGCGCCCAGGTGCTCGCCCGGAATGCGATAACCGGCGTATTCGCCGAGTCCGAACTGGTGCGCGTAGTAACTCACCTTCTCGAAGCCGAGCTTGCGCCCGACGGCCTCGAAGTAAGCGTTGTTGGAGTGCGCCAGCGCCTCGGTGAGATTCATGCGGCTGCGGCCTCCGAGCGGAACTTCGGTTTCCTCGTCGATCACGCCTTCGCTGAGCGCGGCCAGGGCCACGGAAAGCTTGATGGTCGAGCAGGGCTGCGCGCCGCTGGAAAGCGCGAGCTTCTGGTTGACCATGGCGAGAATGCGTCCGCTGGTCGGCTCGATCGCGACCACCGTGCCGTTCATGTTGCCCAGAGCGTCGATGGCGGCCTGGCGGACAACGGGGTCTTCGCCGGCGGTCACGTCGCCTTCGGTTATATCGGAGGCGAATGAACTGGTGCTAAAACGGCCGTAATAACGACGGCGGGCTGTGGCTGAAGAACGCGGGCTGGAGTAATGCGTGGCGGAATAATGCGCGGCGGCAGTGTGCGAGCGCGAGGCACGGCTCCGGGCCAGGGCGCGCATGCGCTTCTTCGCACGCTGACTTTCCGTGACTCCGCGAGCTTTCGCATGTGGCGTGAGCGCGTGCGGGTTGACGCTGGCTGCGATGCCACTAGCTTCCAGCCCTATTGCCAATCCTAAGAAAAATGCGAGACGAAAAAACCAGGCCCTAAACTTCACTTTCACCATCTCCGTTGGTACTCGGCCAAGCCAGTCGTTGGCCACCCAGTCGCCTACTCAATCCATCTATCGGCATAACGATTTAGATGCAAGAGTCTCGTCAAAACACGACAGCGCAGGGACATCTCATGCAGCTATTCGATAGTAGGCGATTTGCGCGGTTTGGCGCAATGACAAAGTATAAAAGTGTCACTAACGGAATTTATGCGATAACTATATGACTAAGTAGCACTTAACGTGATTTTCGTGAAGGTACCGCCACCTTCGTAATCGCATTCGCCTGTTACCTTAAAAGGTACCTCGCATTTTGTGTCAGTTCGCCCCCCGCGCGGGCGCCGCCTGGGAATTCGGGAGACTCCGATCCGCGTGGCCGCTACCCTATCTCGACCTCAATTGCCGTGTGCGCCTTTCTGTGATATTTTTCGACTAGGCAGACAACAAACTGGCCCCAGTCGGCATCGTTGCGGGCAGGAGGGATTATGGAAAGGGTGCGGTTCACGCTTTCTTTTCTCGCTCTAGCACTGGCCGCGTCGTTGGCGTCGTCCTGCGGCGCAAGTTCATCGAATCTGTCCCGCGGCACCACTCCACCAAACCCGGGTCAGGGTCAAGGTCAACTTCAATCCATCACGCTCGACCCCGCAACTGCCGACGCGCAGGCATATCCCAACGGGCAGGTGCCGTTCACCGCCACCGGTTACTACATCGATCCGACGCAAACAGTCACGCCTCTCTTGGCTATGTGGGGTACGTGTTACCAAGAGGAGTCTACGAATGAAATATCCGTCACCGAAACTGGTGTGGCGCAATGTGCGCCGGGAGCGGTCGGCACATACACAGTCTGGGCGGATGACCCGCCGTTCCCCAATATAGAATGTCTCGCAATGACTGCGTGCGGCGGAGGATGCTTTATCGCCGGTACCGCGCAGCTCACCTGCCCGTAAGCAGGCTGCGGCAGCATCCATCGCGGATGGGCTGGGGTCGCAACTGCAATTTCCGTCTCGAATCATGTTCGTCCTGATGCGGACCGGTCGCGGAGCTTTCTCTGGATCTCATCAGCGCCCATCAAACGAGATGCTGACCTCCGCGATGGTTCGCGATTTGTCCGCCGCATAGACCCATTTCTTTACCGCGGCTGCGGCCGCCTCGCCGAGAACCGGATTGCCTCCCACCAGCTCGACCATCTCCACATTTCCCTTCGCCGAAATGGATATCCGCAAGCGTACGGTTCCGCCAATGTTGAGCCGCTTCAGCGTGTCGGGATAATCCGGCTCGACCCGCGTAATCAGCTTTCTTTCGGCTCGGCCGCCGGCCACTCCGACGACGAGTGTCTTCACCCCTCTCCATTCCACGCTGGCTGCGGCGCTCACATATCCAATCGCGCCTTGCGTACGGGCCACGTAAGCGACAACTTCGTCGTCGGATGCAAATGCCTTCGGAATAAAGCCTGTGCCCGTGAACAACAGCGTTTCGTAGTGCGCGTGCAGGTCCTCTTCGCTTATGCCAAGGTACTCATGCAGAAAGGCCACGTGCACCGCCCCGCCCTTCTCGAGTACTGGTTCCACATGCGTGCCGTCCGCGAGCGAGATCTTCTCCTCCAGAAAGACTTTCTTGATTTCTCCCGTGGAGATCGTGTCGGCTTTCACACTCGGATTGGCTATCACCTTGACGTCGTCCGCGACGGAATCCACCGAGGCGAAGATCATCAAGCAGGCAGCAAGGAGGAGCATTTTTTGGCATTTCATCGCTATTCTCCTTTGCGTCCCTTCGCCTAGAAATTAATTTCGGTCTTAACCACCAAAGCGTTAGTGTTGGGCTTGAAACCCTCCGGGTTGACTTCCGGATAAAATCCGTCCGGATATGTGCTGAACCCATAACCATTCATGAAGTGGCCTTCCACTTTCACGTTCCAGAATTTTTTCAGGTCAACCCGCGCGGAAACGATTTTGTCGTAAACGTGACTGTTAGGCAGGCTGGTGTCGGTTTGGTTAGGGACATAAGCACGATCAGGGCCTCCCGATACGCTGGTTATCGAGTAGCGGGAGTAGTAGGAGCCGAGTGCAAGCCGTTTCATAACTCGGTAAGTTCCCGAGACATACCAGCCGCGTACATCGGTAATGTTCGTGAGGAAGACGCTGCCGGCAGCTTCATAGTATGCGTTGTTCAGAAAGCGGCGATACTCCGAATCGATCCGCAGTTTTCCCACGGTATACTCGCCGTAGAATTGGTTGGTCCAGTCCGCCTTCGAATGATCGGTCTCAGGAAGGACCTTCGGGCCCCAGCGGGTTGGATTTAAGACTGTCGCATGGCCAGTGATGTCTTCATTCATTCGCGATGCTCCGATCAGCAAACCCTTCAGTGGTGTCCTCCATCGGAGATCGCCGCCATACTGCAGCCCACCGTAGCGCGAGTAGTGGAGTCCGTACTGGGCCGCAAGGTACACGTAGCCGCCGTGGATGCTGTCACTGCGGTGCCCGGCGTAGGCCGTATAGGAGACATCGCCGAGGCCGTGCTTGAGGGAAACATTGCCGTAGATATCGCCGCCAAGGTGAGCAATTGTGGCGTCGCGAAGGTCCGTCGGATAAACACTTTGCGGAAGCAGGGCAAAAGTGCGGAGAAAATCCAGGTCTTGCGTATCGGTGTACAGGCCCAAGGTAGTTTTGACTTTGCCGCCACGAACGCCGAACCAGCTCTTGAAACGGTAATCCGCGACGGCCCAGTCCAGGGAAGGATGGTACTGCCCGAGCTGGCCAAGGTTGCGGTCGTATAACTGGGCCCCGACCCGGAGCTTATCGGTAACGTTGGTGGACACATTGAAGCCGAAGTCCGTGAAGGCGGCGCTGCCCTGGCTGCTGTTCATCGTCAGCCAGTTGTTGGTGTTGGTGTAGACAAATCCCTGCGACGCGAATCCATGTATTGCCACATCGCGGTCAAAGAGTCTGAAGTCTTGCGCCTGTAACGTGAGTTGGCCTGCGCAGAAACAGGCAAGGACCAGTCCGAAGATTCGCCGGTGCATACGGTCTCCCCGATAATTTGTCAGAGATTACATCGGCAGATCAGGAGAAAACTTGAGGGCCCGCCGCTCAGGCTGCTGGAAGCGAAGATCGGCGGGTGGATTGCGGCAAAACGCTAAAAGGTTTCAGAGTTTCAAGGTCGCAAGGAAGAGTTCGTGCCGTTGCGGGTCAACTTTGAAACCTTGAAACTCTGAAACTTTGCAACCTTGACCCCTACATCACCTCGCTGCGTTTCCGCAGGAAGGCGGGAACGTCGAGGTCCTCCATCTCGTAGTCGGGAGCGGACAAGCGCATGGCATCGAGCGCAATCGCCTCGGCGGTGTGGGGCGCCAACCCCGGCGCCGATTCCTGAAAGGCCGGCGGCGCGGGCTCTGGCTTGGAGGCCGCTTCGGGCACAAAAACCGGCCCGGAATCGGCCACCGCCGGCGGCTCGTCGAACCGATCCCACGCCAGGTCGCGCGCAAGTCCGCACGCGGCTTCTCGTGAAACATCTCCCGGCATTTCGCGCGAAATCTCGCGCGAAATAATGACCGGGGCGAAGCTCTCGTGGCGCCGCGGACGGCGCATCTCGGCCTCTTTGAAGCCGGTCGCGATCACCGTGATCTTGACCGCGTCTTTCATCTTCTCGTCCTGCACCGCCCCGAAAATGATGTTGGCGTCTTCGTGGGCGGCGTTCTGGATGATGGTGCAAGCCTGCTGCACTTCGGCCAGCTTCAGCGAATTCGAGCCCGTGATGTTGATGAGAATGCCGCGGGCCCCGTCGATGGCGCCCGCTTCGAGCAGCGGCGAGGCGATGGCGCGCTGCGCGGCTTCAACCGTGCGATGCTCGCCGGATGCGGTGGCCGTGCCCATCACCGCATAACCCATGCCCGCCATGATGGCCTTCACGTCGGCAAAGTCGCGGTTGATGATGCCGGGAATGGTGATGATGTCGGATATGCCCTGCACGCCCTGGCGAAGAATATCGTCGGCGATGCGGAAAGATTCGAAGAAGCCCGCGTTCTCGGCGACGGCAAGCAACTTTTCGTTGGGGATCACGATGGTCGTGTCAACCGATTCCATGAGTTCGGCAATGCCGCGCTCGGCTTGCTGCATGCGGCGTTTGCCTTCAAAGGCAAAAGGTTTGGTAATAACGGCAACGGTGAGCGCGCCCATTTCGCCGGCCAGCGAGGCGATGATGGGGGCCGCGCCCGTGCCAGTGCCGCCACCGAGTCCGGCGGTGATGAAGACCATGTCGGCGCCTTCGAGGACTTCGATGATCTTGTCGGAATCTTCGAGCGCGGCTTTGCGGCCGATCTCTGGGTTGGCGCCCGCGCCAAGACCGTTCGTCAGCTTCACTCCGAGTTGGATCTTGGTGGCGGCGCGCGACATGCGCAGGGCCTGCAGGTCGGTGTTGGCGACAATGAATTCGATGTGTTCCATGCCGGAGTCGATCATGCGATTGACGGCGTTGTTGCCGCCGCCGCCCACGCCGATGACCTTGATGCGAGCGTCGCTGCGCGCTTCTTCGGTGAAACAGATGCGGAGTTCGTTGTCTTCCTTCATGCGTCACCTCGTAAAATCAGTTCCCAGTTGCCAGTTCTCAGTTCTCGGTTCCCGGTTCTCAGTTCTCAGCTCCGTCGCCTCGTTCCGGCACGTCCGTGCAGTTTATGTTCTTCCCCTGTGTCCCTCTGTGTCCTCTGTGGTAAAGATTTTGCCCTTTGCCACAACTTCTCACGCGCCCTTGCTTGCGAACAGCGCTTTCATGCGCGAGCCGAAGCTGGGTTCCTGCAAGCCGCGAGCCAGGCGGGCGCGGTGGCCGTAATAGACCATGCCCAACACGGTGGCGAACTCCGGCTCGGCCATGAACGACGGCATCCTCGCCATCGGCGTTGGCCACGCGAGACGTGCCGCTTTGTGCAACACCGATTCCGCCACGTCGAGAATGCCGGGAAGGCGCGACGCTCCGCCGCTCAAGACGAACCCGGCGATACAGTGTTCCAGCACGCCCGCCTGGCGAAGATTGTCGCGCAGCAACTCGAAAAGCTCGCGGGCGCGCGGCTCCAGAATTTCGCCCGCCACGCGCTGCGGCATCATGCGCGAGGGCCGGTCTCCGACCGACGGCACTTCGACTTCGTTGCCCTCGGGGATGAGCGTCGGCACGGCGTTGCCAAAATTCTTCTTGAGCGTTTCCGCGGCCGCCAGCCCCGTACACATGCCGACCGAAAGATCGCTGGTAAAGTGGTCGCCGCCGATGGGGATAACGGCGGTGTGCGCGACCGCGCCCTGCTGAAAAACGATCAGATCGCACGATCCGGCGCCGAGATCGGCGAGGCAGACGCCGAGTTCGCGTTCGTCGGCCCGCAACACGGAGTCCGCACATGCCAGCGGCTCAAAGATGGTGTCGTCCACATGGACGCCTGCCCGGTTCACGGCGGTCACCAGATTTTGCGTCGCGCTTGATGAGGCGGTCACAATGTGTACGCGCACTTCGAGGCGGGTGCACATCATGCCCGTGGGGTCCTGCACGCCGGGCTGACCGTCGAGAATGAACTCCTGCGGCAGCAAGTGAAGAATTTCGCGATCGGCGGGCAAAGACACGGTGCGGGCCTTGTCCACGGCCTGGCGGATTTCGTCGCGGGCGATTTCGCGCGAGCGCGCGCCGAAGCCGATGCCGCCCTGGCTGTTCACGCCGCGAATGTGCGCGCCCGCAATGCCGATCAGCGCATGTTCGATGGGAATGCCGGCCACGTCTTCCGCATGTTCCACCGCTTTTTGAATGCTGCCGGCGGCCTTGTCGAGTTCGGTAATCACGCCCTTGCGCAGGCCCCGCGATTCGCCGATGCCGTGGCCGCGATAACGCAATCCATTCTCGCTCAACTCGGCGACTAAAACGGAAGTCTTGGCGCTGCCTACGTCGATGGCGGTAATGAAATTGGGCTCATGATTCGGCATAAATAACGCTCGGCATAATAACGACGATGCCCGTTAGTTAGGCGGATTCTCCTTGGGAATGGCAGCGCTCGGTTTCTGTTGGCCCGTCGCAACGGCGGCCGGCGGCGCGGCCGCGACCGGATGCGGCGACGTATTGTTCTTGGCGTTTCCGGCCGGCGCCGCGTTCCCATTCGGTTTCGCCGCGGACGGAGTCACAGGAGCCGGCTTCACCGGCACTGGTTTAACCAAAGCTCGTTTAACCAAAGCTCGTTTAACCGGAGCACGATGAGCTGCCGCGCGATGAACTGCCGCCCTGGTTCCGGCTTTTGCCTTGGGCTTCGCGTCCTTCTTCGCTGGAGCCGGCGCTGCGGGATGCGTCACATGCTTTTCGTAGTCCACGATGGCCGCGGGTTTCACTCCCGCCGCTATCGCCGCTTTGGCTGCCGTTGGCGTCAAGGCCGGCTGGCGGGCCATTCCGTTGAGATCGGGATTGACGATGATCTGGCCGTCGTAGCGCAAGTCCACCGATTCCAGCTTGTCGAACTGCTGCCGCCACTGCTGCACATGCGTCACGTAGGTTTTGTAGCGCTGCAGGTAACTTCCCGAGCCGAGATGCACGAGCACTTCGCCGTTCGCATCGGCGGCCAGCACTTTCACATCTTCGGGGTCGGTGAGGTCCACTTCGCTCAGTTCCTGCGAATAATGGGCGCCGCCCGCATCGAGTTCGCGCACCAGTTCGTTGTAGTTCTTCATGCGCGCGGCGCGGGTGGAGAGCGGCTCGCCGGCATTCATGCCCGTAATCGCGGGGAACGAATATTTGCGCTTGCCGCCCGGAGCAAGCTCCATCAGCGCGCCCCCGGCGTCGATCAGAGAAATGCGCGGGCCGATGCGGGCGAAGGCCACCGGCGTGCGCTCATGGATCTCAATGCGCAGGCGATTCGGAACGAAGCGCATCACGCTCGCCGATTCAACCCACGGAATTTGCTCGAGCTGCTGTTTGCGCTGGGCCAGCGGAACGAAAAAAATGTTGCGGCCAATGTCTCCGCCCATGACTTCCATGATCTGCGCGTGGGCGACGTGCTCGGCGCCGCCGACTTCGATCTGATCGCTGGAATCGATGCGAAAACGCCAGGAATGCTTGCCGTAATCGTAGAGGCCCGCGCCAGCGGCCCCGAGGATGGCAAGCGCCACGAGCGCCAGGGCGACCCACTTCAACCGGATAGCGGCCTTTTTCGGGAGCGGCCCGCGGCGGGCCGAGACACGCTTCTGCCCGCGCAGAAATGGAGATTCCTGCTCCGCTTCCAAATCGACGAGACGCGCGTCGTCGAAGGGCTCGCGCTCGGGAGCCTCTTGCTGAAAAACGCCGGGAAGCGGATACAACTCTTCCTGAACGGCAGAGGAACTTGATTTCCGCGCCACTCTTTAGAGTCAGTTGTCGCCAGAAAACCGCTGAGCAAAATCACTATAACCCTTTTTCGCGAAATGAGACAGTGCCAAGTTGGTTCGGGTCTTAGCTCGTAGCTCGTGGCTCGTAGCTCTTGGTCTCCAGCTTCTCCAAAATCATCGCCCCCACTTGTGAAATGCTGCCCGCGCCGAGCGTCAGCACCATATCGCCCGGTTCGGCAAGCGCGGCAACCTTGGCGACAGCATCGAAAAAAGAGGGAGCGTAGACGACACTCCGCTTTCCCGCCCCGGCAATGCGGCGAGCGAGCGCGTCGGCGGTGATGCCCTCGATCGGCTTCTCGCTGGCCGGATAAATGTCGAGCAAGCAAAGCGTGTCGGCATCGGCGAAGGCGCCAGTGAACTCATCCATCAGATCGCGCGTTCGGGTAAACCGGTGCGGCTGGAAAATCACATGCACGCGGCGAAATCCGCACTGGCGAGCGGCGGCCAGCGTGGCGCGGATTTCCGTCGGATGGTGCCCATAATCGTCGATCACGCTAATGCCCGCGGCGGCGCCTTTGAACTGGAAGCGCCGGTCCACGCCGCGAAAGCCGTCAAGCGCGCAACGAATCCGCTCTGTGGGAATGTCGAGCGCGGCGCCCACGGCAATGGCCGCCGTCGCGTTCAGCACATTGTGCGCGCCCGGCACATGCAGCGTAAACTCTCCGAGGTCCTTCTCCCGGTAAGCGACCTGAAAACGGATGAGTGGGCTGTGCCCGCCGGCTGCGTGTGGCGATTCATCGGGCGACGACTCCATGCGAATCAGAAAATCCGAGCCCGCGCTGGTTCCGTACGTCATCACGCGGCGATGGACGCGCGGCAGCAAGCGCCGCAGCGCCGCGTCGTCATTGCAGCCAACGACCACGCCGTAAAACGGGACGCGCTCCATGAATTCTAGGAACGTCCGGCGCACGTCGCGCATGTCGCGATAGCAGTCCATGTGCTCGCGGTCGATGTTCGTGACCACGGAGAGGATCGGCGACAGTTTCAGGAAGGAGCGGTCGCTCTCGTCCGCCTCGGCCACCAGGTATTGCGATTTGCCTAGACGCGCGTTCGAGCCCAGCGCGTCGACGCGCCCTCCGACCACGACCGTGGGATCGAGCCCGCCAGCGGCCAGCACGGCCGCGACCATCGAAGTCGTCGTGGTCTTGCCATGCATGCCGGCAATGGCGATGCCGTATTTCAGCCGCATCAATTCGGCCAGCATCTCGGCGCGCTGAATCACCGGAACGTGCAAGCGGCGGGCTTCGGCCACTTCGGGGTTGTCGGCCTTGATCGCGGAACTGGTGACGACCACATCGGCGCCGGAAATGTTGGCGGCAGCGTGCCCTTCAAAAGTGAGCGCACCCAGCGCGGCCAGCCGCTCGGTGACCGCCGAAGTCTTCAGATCGGAGCCGGAAATCCGGTAGCCGAGATTCAGCAGCACCTCGGCAATGCCGCTCATGCCGATGCCGCCGATGCCCACGAAATGTATGCGCTGAATCTTGGCGAACATGAAAACTTAATCCCCGACAAACGCTGATGATAGACCATTACACCGCAGAGCATAAATAACTGTCATCCTGAGCGAAGCGAAGGACCTCTGCATTCCGTTGGCGCGAACAAAATGCATAGATCCTTCGCTTCGCTCAGGATGACAACTCTAATTCATGTCGCTAATTTGCGGGACACCACATTAGTTCTATGCGCGACCGGCGAGCTGTTTCACCATTTCCGCGATTTCTTCGACGGCCTTCGGATGGGCCAGCGATTTCGCCGCCGCGGACATGCTGTGCAGACGGGCCGCATCGCCAATCAGCGCCGCAATCGTATCCACCAGGTAAGCCGCGCCCAGATTGCTTTCCTCCACCACCACCGCCGCGCCCGCTCGCTCCAGTGCGCGGGCATTCACGTTCTGATGGTCGTCGGCAGCGGCCGGGAAGGGCACAAAAATCGCCGGTTTTCCCGCCGCCGCGATCTCCCCGACCGTACTCGCGCCCGAACGGCAGACGAGCAAGTCGGCGCGAGCGAACGCGGCGGGCATATCGTCGATGAATTTGTGGACTTCACTGGAGATTCCCGACTGGCGATAAGCGGCGAGCACATGGTCATAGTCGCGCTGGCCCGTCTGATGAATGATGTGTATCCCGGGAACTTTGTCGCGCAGCCCAGCCAGCGACTCCGTCGTTGTCATGGCCTGATTGATGGCGCGCGCGCCCTGACTGCCTCCAAAGACGAGCAGCGTGGGCGCGCCCCCGGTTGTTGAAAGAACGGTTTTTGCGGGAATATCAAAAAACGCCGAGCGCACCGGAACGCCCGTCACCCGGCAGTTGGGAAAATACTGGCCAGTCTCCTCGAAGTGCACCGCCGCCGCCGAAACCCAGCGGGCAATCATGCGATTGGCAAATCCCGGCACGACGTTCGGTTCAAAGGCAAGCGTCGGAAGACGGCGGCGAATCGCGGCCACCATCGCCGGTCCCGAGGCGTAGCCTCCCACCCCAATCACTACTTCGGGATCGAAGTCCGAGAACATGCGGGAGCAAGCCGCGATGGCGCGCGGCAAATCGAACATCGTCTTAGCGCGCGTCATCAGGCTGACATTTTTCAGCGCGCCGACCCGAATCAGCTCCAGCGGGAAACCCGCCTGCGGCACCAAGCGAGTCTCAATGCCGCGGGCCGTCCCGACAAAATGGACCTCGGCGCCAAATTGCTTCCTGAGTTGCTGGGCGATGGCCAGCGCCGGAATCACATGCCCGCCCGTCCCTCCGCCCGCGATGATAATGCGCATGGATATCGTTCCCTAACAGGCTGCGGAAAAAGTCATCGCGAGCGCGAAAAGCACACCTCAGGCGCTGAAGCGCGGACACATTTTGAACAACTTAGCGGCACGAGTAAACTCGTGCCCTTCCCAAAACTCGTCCGAATCGGAGCTTTTCCGCAACCTGCTAAAGGCCCCCAAAGAGTGTCGCACGGCAGGCTCGGGAAAAGCGATGCCCCTGGCACGAGCCGGTCTGAAGCCGTCCCGCGAAGCGGCCTTGAATCGCCCGCCCGATGCTGGTTTCGACCGAAGGTAACTTCTATTACCGAAGCCCATGCACACGGGGAACCTATCCGCGAACGCCCTTCGGTGCGATCTTGGTTAGGACGCACTAATCAAGCGCGCTGGGCAGGAACGGAAAGGGCCTTATGGATCACGAGAACCGGGAGAGCATGGAAGAAATTCATCTCCGCATTTTGCGCGTTACCGACGACCTGCGCGTGATCCAGCGCGAACTCAATTGCGCCGCCATGCAGGCCCCCACCGACCCCGAACTTATGGAAGCCCTGGCCGATCCGCCGGAGATGGAATCCATTCAGGTGCTCAAAGGCGCCCTCGACCAGATGCGCCATTTTCTCTGGTTCTACATGCAGGTGGTGACCAGCGATTCCGAGATGGGGGAAAAGTTCCGCCAGACCCTGCGCCAGGACGCCCCGGCGCCGATTCCGGAGTTGGAGCAGCAATTTCAGAACGCCACCGACGCCATTATGCTCCGCTATCTCGCCGACAGTAAGTTCCACAAGCCCAACTAACCTACGATTTTGTCATCCCGACCCCGAGCGTAGCCGAGGGGGAGGGATCTGCATTTCCGCGGCAAACTGCAGATCCCTCGCTGCGCTCGGGATGACAATTCATAAAAAGTGTTACATGTCTGCTGCTCTCCGACTTTCACCACGGGCTGCTAAGCAAGTGCGGAGCGGACCTTCTCCGCCCAAAAAACGGGCGCGCCGAAGCGCGCCCAGTGTCCAGGAGGAATAAAGTTTCAGAAACGACAACGTTCAGCAGGACAAACTCAATCTCCACCCCAGTCTTCAGGGCTCAAAGCCCGCCGACTGCATCGACTCCCGCGAAATATCCGAGGTGGACGCAATCCCCTGCATGCGCAGCTTGAACTCATCGGCGTTCGAGGCGTTCTCGAGAGCGGTCTCGTAATTCACCAGCCCCGCCTGGAACAAATCCCAGAGCGACTGATCGAAGGTCTGCATGCCGTACTGCGAGGTGCCGGCGGAAATCGCCTCGCGGATGGCGCGCGTCTTCTCGGGCACCAGAATGCACTCGCGGATGTAGGCCGTCACGATCATCACTTCGACCGCGGGCACCCGGCCCTCGGCGTCCGCCCGGCGCACCAGGCGCTGGCTGATAGTGGCGCGCAACACCGCCGCCAACTGCAGCCGGATCTGTTTCTGCTCGGGCGGCGGGAAGATGGCGATAATGCGGTTGATGCTTTCCACCGCATCCAGGGTGTGCAGCGTGGAGAAAACCATGTGGCCGGTTTCGGCCGCGTGCAGCGCCGTCGCGATCGTGTCCAGATCGCGCATTTCGCCCACCAGAATCACGTCCGGGTCCTGCCGCAGGGAAGAGCGCAGCGCCGCCGAGAACGACGGCGTATCCACTTCCACCTCGCGCTGGTTCACGTATCCTTTTTTGTCGCGGTGCAGAAATTCGATGGGGTCTTCGATGGTGATGATGTGCTCGGGACGAGTCGAGTTGATGCGGTCGACCATGGCCGCCAGCGTCGTCGATTTGCCCGCGCCCGTCACTCCGGTCACCAGCACCAGGCCGCGCGGCAAATCGCAAATCTGCTCCACCACTTTCGGCAAAAACAGTTCGTCGAGCGCGCGGATCTTGGTCGGAATGACGCGCAGCACCAACCCCACGTTGCCGCGCTGCTGAAACACGTTCACACGAAAGCGTCCCAGACCCGCGACGCCGTACGCCATGTCGATTTCGGTGGTCTCTTTGAATTTTTGTTTTTGCCGCGCCGACATCATGCTGAACGCCATGTTCAACATGTCTTCGGCGGTCACGCGCGTCTGATCGGTCAGCGGCACCAGCTCGCCATCGATGCGCACGTGCGGATAGTTCCCCACCTTCATGTGCAAGTCGGAAGCGCGGCGCTCCATGGCGATGCGGAGCAAGTCGTCAATGTTCATGCGGGACGGGAACTCCAGCTACCCACCTATCATGACCCGAAACGGCGCCGCGCACGAGATGACGGAGGTAACGACACCATTGACTCTCCAACGCCGGGGCGTTTGGCGGCTTAGGGCTGGCGGACGGCCGCGGTGCGCTACTTCACGCTGCGGGTGGACTCGCGCACGATCAGTTCGGGCGCGATTTGGCGGTGGATGGCGCGGGCCGGTTTCTTCTCCAGGGTGGCGTTGATGGCGTCGAGCACAAGGGTGGCCGCGGCCGTTCCCATGACTTCCATGGGCTGGCGCACGGTGGTCAGCGCGGGAGAGTAGATGGCCGCAGGCGCAACGTCGTCAAAGCCGATCACCGAGCACTGCTCGGGGACGCGAATGCCGGCCTTGCCGAGCGCGCGAATGGCGCCGAAGGCCGTCATGTCGTCAAAGGCCATGAGCGCGGTGAAGGGATGGCGGCGGTGCAGCAATTCCTCGGTTAATTTGTATCCTTGTTCAAAACTTGAAAACGGATCTCCCGATTCGGGTAGATCGACGATCAGCCGCGAGTCGAGTTCGAGGCCGCGCTCGCGGGCCATCGCGCGCACGCCACGCCATCGCGGTTCGGTGTCGGACAACTGGCGGGGGCCGCGGATGAACGCGATTTTGCGGTGGCCGAGCGAATGCAGATGATCGAGCGCGGCACGGGCGCCGGCGGCATTGTCGACGATCACCGAGCTGATTTTGCCGTTCTTGAGCTCGCGGCCGACGGTCGCCGTGGGAATGTTGTTCTTCTCCAGATCGGCGAGGACGTTGATGTCAACGAAAAGCCAGTTGGCGAGGACGACCAGGCCCTCGATGCGGCGGTCGAGCAGCATTTCGAGATAGCGTTCAAAGCGGCTGCGCTCGTTATGCACATCGGTAAGAATGGGAAGAAACGACGACTGGTAGAGCGTGTTTTCGATGCCGCGCAGCACCAGCGTGCAGTAAGGGTCGGTCATGTCGAACACCATGACGCCGACGGTGTGGCTGCGGCGGCCACGCAGCGAGCGCGCAAACAGATTGGGACGGTAGCCGAGCTGCGCGGCGGCGCGCTGGATCTTTCCCTTGGTCGTGTCGGGAATATAGCGCGCCAGCGGCGCGTTGTTCAGGACGATGGAAACGCTGGCCGAAGAAAATCCGCTGCGTTCGGCAACGTCGCGGATGGTGACCGCGGCCGGTTGCGCAGCTTTGCGGGAGGGCTCGGACAGGCAGCGGGATTTTGGCGACGCGGCAATTCGCGCAGGCTTCGAATCGGAGGATTTCATGGGTTCCTTGAATTTTAGCCCATTGCCGGCGGACACTACAGGACGATAAATCGAGGGTCGAGCATTCTCACGCCTTGTCTGCCGCGTCTCTTTCTCGACGTTTCGCACCGCAACCACAGGAGACGGGGCAAGCCCCGTCTCTACACCTGTTTCTCGTCCTTCGCTTTTTCCTCCTTCGGAGGAACGGTCAGGCCGAACACCGAAAGCTGTCCGCGGCCGGCGACGTTCACGCCACGCGGATCGTCGGGACTGGGCAGGTAGAGCGTCTGGCAGAATTCGCAGCGATAGACTTCGGCGTCCGCTCCCCAGGCTTTCTCCACGCAGCCGCATTCGCGTTCGAGCACGTCGGCGGTGTAGAACCAGCGCTTCAAATGTCCGCCGCAGAACTTGCCCTTTTCGTTTTTCTCGTTGCAGGCACGCTGCCCCGTCTTCTTGATCTTGACCTTGTGGTTGGGAAGCTGCGGAATCTCACTCATAACAGCCGTTGCCGTTTCGCCGGAAGCCATTCCATCTCCTGCGCGCCGTGGTGAAGGCCGCGCCCTTGTTATCTTACTAAGCTATTTTACCCAGCCTCGGCGTTCCGACCAAGTACGACAAATGCTAGAGCTTGTCGCAGCGATGGACTCGGGCGGGTTTTTGGGGAGCCTCTGATCAAGTGTGGCGCGGGCGCCCTCGCCCGCGAAAAAGCCGCATCTTCACAGAGCTCCTGAGGTAACAAGATACTTATTTAGAGTTTCCTTAACAGAACGCGGCTTCACCGGCTGCGAAAAACTCTTCGCTCTCGCTTCTTTCACCCGCATTTTTCATCTATGAATAAGAAGGCATAAAATTGCCTTGACCTCACAGTTTCACCGTCATTCCAAGGAGTGTGTACCATGCCAGAGGAAAAGAAACAGCTCACCACCGCTGCTGGGCGTCCGGTGGGGGACAACCAAAACTCGCTCACCGTTGGGCCGCGCGGCCCCATTGTTTTTGAGGACTATTTGTTGTTTGAAAAAATGGCTCACTTCAACCGGGAGCGCGTGCCCGAACGCGTCGTGCACGCGAAGGGCTCCGGCGCCTACGGCCATTTCACCTGCACCAATCCCAACATGGCGAAGTACACCACGGCCAAACTTTTCTCGAAAACCGGAAAGCAGACGCCAACGTTCATTCGCTTCTCCACCGTTGGCGGCGAAAAAGGATCGGCCGATACCGAGCGCGATCCGCGTGGCTTTGCGCTCAAGTTCTATACCGAAGAAGGCAATTGGGACATGGTGGGCAACAACACTCCCGTCTTCTTCATTCGCGATCCAATGAAGTTCGACGACTTCATTCACACCCAAAAACGCGACCCGCGGACCAACCTGAAATCCCCCACCATGATGTGGGACTTCTGGTCGCTCTCACCGGAATCGCTGCACCAGGTCACCATTTTATTTTCCGACCGCGGCACGCCCGACGGCTATCGCCACATGGACGGCTTCAGCAGCCACACCTTCAGCCTGATCAACGCCAAGAACGAACTCTTCTACGTGAAGTGGCACTTCAAAACGAAACAGGGAATCAAGAATTTCACCGCCGAAGAAGCCGAGGCGATGCGCGGCAAGGACCCCGACTACGCGCAACGCGACCTCTTCGACGCCATCGCCAGGGGAAACCTCCCCAAGTGGCGAGTGTGCATTCAGATCATGCCGGAAAAAGAAGCGGAGACTTATCCCATCAATCCCTTCGACCTCACCAAGGTTTGGCCGCACAAGGACTATCCGCTCATAGAAGTGGGCGAACTGCTGCTGGACCGCAACCCGGAAAACTATTTTGCCGAGGTGGAACAGGCGGCATTCGATCCCAAGAACATTGTGCCGGGCATGGGATATTCGCCCGACAAAATGCTCCAGGGACGCCTGATCTCCTATCCCGACGCCCACCGTTACCGCATCGGCGTCAACTACGATGCGCTGCCGGTCAACAAGCCGCAGTGTCCGGTCATGCATTATCACCGCGACGGCGCCATGCGCTTCGACGGAAACTTCGGAGCGGCGCCCAACTACGAGCCCAACAGCTTCCACGGCCCCGCCGAGAATCCCGCGTATCGTGAGCCTGCGCGGATGATCGCGGGAACCGTCGATCGCCACAATCATCGCCTCGATTTTGGCCACGACGACTACACGCAGGCCGGAAATCTTTTCCGCCTGCTCAAGCCGGATGAGCAAAAGCGATTGATCGCGAATATTGTCGGCAGCATGAGGACGGTGCCCAAAGCCATTCAGGAACGACAGATTGGTCATTTCCTGAAGGCGGATCCAGCCTATGGCCGAGGCATCGCCGATGGATTAGGCCTGAAGGTGTAGCTTCTGCCAGCCCCAGAGTCTCTCGCTCTGGGGCTGGTTACTTTGGGGCGGACCAATCTGGGCGCCCGGTACCTGGCTGTCAGCTTACCATCAGATCGGCAAAGACAAACTGATCGCGTACCACAGTCTCGCCGACCGAAACGGGCAGGACGGCATTGAGCATGGGCCCTGCATATACAAAGGAATGGAATTCCCCGCGCTCGCCACAGGGGTCCACTTCCTTAGGCAGGGCCGCAAGCAACGCTTCATCGAACTCGCGGCCCACGAAGGACCTATCGAGTTTCTCAGTGTCGATACAAGTCAACTTCGCTCTTGTGCCAGAGGCGATCATCTCCTCGGCCAAGGCGCGCGTCGGCAGCCCCCACATCGGAAATAACGCTTGCAGGCCCGTGTCTTTCAGTTGCTTCTCGCGGTAGGCGCGCACATCCTCGAGGAAGAGATCGCCAAACGCAATGCCTTCCATGCCTTCGGCGACTGCCTTGGCGCAGGTTTGCGCCATCAGCGACTGGTATTGTTTATTGGAGCATGGCGCAGGCAACGGGACGGACCAGAGCGGAAGCCCGGTGGCTGCCGCCTGCCGCTCGACCAGGTTGCGCCGGACCGCGTGCATGGCTACCCGATCCGCCACTTCGTTGAAGGTAGTCAGCAGCCCGGCGACCTCATACTCGGCACGCTGGCGGAGGAGGTGGAGACTCCATGCGCTGTCCTTGCCGCTGCTCCAAGATAAAAGAATGCGCTTCATGGTTGACTGCCGGCTGAAAGCCGAGTGCCCCGCTCATCGCGCACCTTGCGATGGATTGGATCCCACTGCGGCGTCATTCTAGTACCGTGACCGCATGATGATTACGGCGTGGTAAACGAGTAGCGCCGGCATCTTGCCGGCTGTCCCGAGGGCGTCTCGCCCTCGGCGCGGCGGGCGAGGACGCCCACCGGACAGCCGCCGGGACGGCGGCGCTACTCTTAGTGGTAAAACCGTACAAATCACGCGGTCACGGTTCTAGTCTATTGCCGCGCTGTCGGAATCTCCTCGGCGGGCGGGGTCACGATGGGCCCCATGGTCTCGGCTTCCGATGGAATCTGCGGCAGCGGGCCCTCGAGGGCGACGGCGAGCACCTGGTCCATGTTGTCCACGAAATGCAGTTTCATCTCGTTGCGCAGGTTCTCCGGGACCTCGGCAAGGTCTTTCTCATTTTCCAGCGGCAGAACCACTTCGAACAATCCGGCGCGATGGGCGGCGAGCAGCTTTTCCTTCAATCCGCCGATGGGAAGGACCTTGCCGCGCAACGTGATCTCGCCGGTCATGGCGAGATCGCGGCGCACCGGAATGCGGCTCAGCGCGCTGGCCAGGGCGGTCGCAATGGTGATGCCCGCCGACGGGCCATCCTTCGGAATCGCGCCCTCGGGCACGTGCACGTGGATATCCAGGTTGCGATAGAAATCGCGGGGCAGTCCGAGTCGCGCCGCCCGCGAGCGTATGTACGACATGGCGGCCTGCGCCGATTCCTGCATCACGTCGCCCAGCTTGCCGGTCAGAATGAGCTTGCCTTTGCCATCCACCACCGTGGCCTCGGTGCTCAAGATGGAGCCGCCGACTTCCGTCCACGCCAGGCCCATCACCAGCCCGATTTCGCTCTTCTCGTGGGCCTGCGTGTCGCGGAACTTCAGCACGCCGAGGTAGTCGCCGATTTTTTCCGCTTGGATCGCGGCCGAGAACGCCGCGCCTTCTTTCACCACCTTGCGCGCAACCTTGCGGCAGATGTTGCCAATTTCCCGCTCCAGGTTGCGCACCCCGGCTTCGCGGGTATAGTTGCGAATAATCTGGCGGATGGCGTCGTCGGGAAACTGCACGTTCTTCTCCGTCAACCCCGCCTGCTCCATCTGCTTTTTCACCAGAAACTGTTTTGCGATCTCCACTTTTTCCGGTTCCGTGTAGCCGTGCAGGCGCAGCACTTCCATGCGGTCCTGCAGCGCGGGCGGAACGGTGTGGATCACGTTCGCGGTGGTGATGAAGAAGACCTGCGACAGATCGTACTCGACATCGAGGTAGTGATCGACGAACATGAAGTTCTGTTCCGGATCGAGCACTTCGAGCAGCGCCGCCGAGGGATCGCCGCGGAAGTCCATCGACATTTTGTCCACTTCGTCCAGCATGAACACCGGGTTCTTGGTGCCGGCCTTTTTCATCATCTGGATGATTTGCCCCGGCAGAGCGCCGATGTAAGTGCGGCGATGGCCGCGCACTTCCGCCTCGTCGCGCACGCCGCCGAGCGACAGCCGCACAAACTTCCGGCCGGTCGCTTTGGCGATCGACATTCCCAGCGAAGTTTTGCCCACGCCCGGAGGCCCGACAAAGCAAAGAATCGAGCCCTTGGGATTTTTCACCAACTGGCGGACGGCGAGAAATTCGAGGATGCGCTCCTTGATTTTCTCCAGGCCATAATGATCTTCGTTCAAAACTTTTTCGGCGCGCGCGATGTTGCGGATTTCTTTCGACCGCTTCTTCCAAGGCACCGCCAGCAGCCAATCAAGATAGTTGCGAGAAACGGTCGATTCCGCCGACATGGGCGGCATCGCTTCCAGCTTTTTCAGTTCCTGGATCGCCTTTTCGCGGACTTCCTGCGGCATGCCCGCGGATTCGACCTTCTTCTTCAACTCGTCGAATTCGCTTTTTTCGCCGCGTCCCAATTCCTTCTGGATGGCCTTGATTTTCTCGTTGAGGTAGTACTCTTTCTGCGCCTTCTCCATCTGCCGCTTCACCCGCGACTGGATGGTGCGGTCCATGTTGAGCTTTTCGATTTCCACGTCGAGCACGTCGCCGATCCGGGTCAATCTTTCGGCGGGATCGAAAATTTCCAGCAGCCCCTGCTTTTCCTCGATCGACAACTGCAGGTTGGCGGCGATGGTGTCGGTCAGCTTGGCCGGATCTTCCATGCGCACGGCCGCGATCATGGTTTCGTAGTTCAGCGACTGGCACAACTTTACATATTGCTCGAACATGCCGGTGACGCGCTGCATGCCCGCTTCAATCTGCGCCGTGGTCTCGGTGGCATAACGCGCGACCCGCACCGTGGCTTCGAGAAAGCCATCGCCTTCCGCGACCTGCAGGATCTTGGCGCGCTCGATGCCTTCGACCAGCACCTTGATGTTGCCGTCGGGGAGCTTGAGGCTCTGCACAATGTTGACGATCGTCCCCACCTGGTAGATGTCTCCGGCCTTGGGTTCGTCGATGCTGGCATCGTGCTGGGTGGCAAGAAAGATCTTCTTGTCGTTGGCCAGAGCTTCTTCGAGAGCGCGCACGCTCGACTCCCGGCCCACCACGAACGGCGTCATCATGTAGGGAAAGATGACCACGTCCCGAATGGGCATCATCGGCAGTTTCTTGCTCTCGAACTTTTCCTTGGGGTTCGGCAACTCAGTCTCCCGTCTCTGGTCTTATTGGGTGCCTTGGTCGTTGGTCGTTAGTCGTTGCGTCGCTCGCCATCCGAGTTAGCGAACGATCCTAACGACCATCGACTAGCGACCAGTCAGCTTGCCGCTTTCTCGATCATGGCGAGCGAGACGTTCCGCTTGTCCACCATCTCGCGGGTCACTTCAAATTCCTTGACCTTCTTCTGGCTGGGCAGGCTGTACATCAGCTCCAGCATCAGCTCTTCCAGGATCATGCGCAACCCGCGCGCGCCCACTTTTCGCGCCATCGCCTGGCGCGCAATCGCCCGGTTGGCTTCGTCGCTGAACTTCAGCCGCACGTTCTCAAACTCGAACAGCCGCTGATATTGTTTCACAATCGCGTTTTTCGGGCGCGTCAGGATTTCCACCAGCGTGTTTTCATCCAGTTGCTGCAGCACTCCCACCACCGGCATGCGCCCGACAAACTCGGGAATCAGCCCAAACTTGATCAGGTCTTCGGGCTGCGCTTCCGAGACCAGCTCAAAGCTGCGCAACGAAGTCACGTTCGTGTGCTCGGTCTCCTCTTCTTCGCCCATGCGGAAACCCAGCGACTTCCTGCCCACGCGCCGTCCGATGATTTTCTCCAGGCCGACAAAGGCGCCGCCGCAAATAAAGAGGATGTTCGTGGTATCGACGGGCGTGAATTCCTGGTGCGGATGCTTGCGTCCGCCTTGCGGCGGCACGTTGGCGATCGTGCCCTCCAGAATTTTCAGCAACGCCTGCTGCACGCCCTCGCCGGAAACGTCGCGCGTAATCGAGGGGTTCTCGTCTTTGCGCCCGATCTTGTCGATTTCGTCGATATAGATGATGCCCGTCTGGGCGCGGCTCACGTCGCCGTCGGCCGCCTGCAGCAGCTTCAGAATGATGTTCTCGACGTCCTCGCCCACGTAACCGGCCTCGGTCAGCGTGGTCGCGTCCACGATGGCGAAGGGCACATCCAACATGCGGGCCAGGGTTTGCGCCATCAGCGTCTTGCCCGTCCCCGTCGGCCCGATCAGCAGGATGTTCGACTTGGTCAGTTCCACGCCATCGCCGACGCGCTGGCGGTTCATGTAAATGCGCTTGTAATGGTTATAGACGGCGACGGCCAGCTTCTTCTTCGTCTGCTCTTGTCCGATGACGTACTCGTCGAGAAACGTCTTGACTTCCTGTGGTTTCGGCAGTTGGTTCGGGACCGCTGCCGCCGGGGTCGCGGTGCGGTCGTCTTCGAGAATCGAATTGCAGACGGCCACGCACTCGTCGCAAATGTATGCCCGGGGATAGTCGCTCGGCGAAGAGATCAGTTTTGCCACCGCGTCCTGCGACTTGTGGCAGAACGAACAGCGCAACGCCTCATCGGAGCCAGATCGCGTTTTCACTCGGCCTCACTCCTCTTTCTGGCGGCCTAGCCGCGGCCCGCTTTCCAATCCAGGCTTTACTCTTCTCACTACGGCCGGCTCCGCTAACGCCGAGACCAACTGGCATTCTGGCGCCGATGGCGGTCGCCGCGCGCGCCCTTCCAGACGACGGCGCTCACAAGCCGTTCATCATACCGCCTGTCTCGTCTTATAGATAATATCGTCAATGATTCCGTATTCCTTAGCCTGCTCCGAATTCATAATGAAGTCGCGCTCCACGTCCTTCTCCACTTTATCCAGTTTCTGGCCGGTGTGCTTGGCCAGTAACTGATTGGTAATCTCGCGCATGCGCAGGATCTCGCGGGCATGAATGTCGATGTCGGTCGCCTGGCCGGAAAGGCCGCCCATCGAGGGCTGATGGATCAGGATGCGCGAATTGGGCAGCGCCAGCCGCTTTTTCGTCTCGCCCGCCGAAAGCAGCAGCGCCGCCATGGAGGCGGCCTGGCCTACGCACAGCGTCATCACGTCGTTCTTCACGTACTGCATCGTGTCGTAGATGGCCATGCCCGACGTGATCGACCCGCCCGGCGAGTTGATGTAGAGCTGGATGTCTTTCTCCGGGTCTTCCTGCGCCAGGAAAAGCATCTGCGCGATCACCAGGTTGGCGACATTGTCGTCGATTGGCGTGCCTATAAAGATGATGTTGTCGCGGAGCAGTCGGGAATAAATGTCATACGCTCTTTCGCCCCGGCCCGTTTGTTCGATCACCATCGGTACCAGCATGGTTCACCCTTTCCACACTCCCGCCCGCAAGTCACTGGCGCCGGTCACTAGCGCCGGATTTGGGGAGGATCGAAATGGTCCGCATCGTCTTTTTCATGCGGACTGGCGATACAAAAATTCGAGGGTCTTCTCGTTGCGGATTCTGGTTTTAATCCTATCGAGGCCCCCATCCCGTGTCAATCGAGCGCGCACGGCTTCCGACGTTTGTTTCGCTTGTTTGGCCAGCGCTTCCAGTTCCCGGTCCAGCTCTTCATCGCCGGCCTGGATATTTTCTTCCTCCGCCACTCTTTCCAGCAGCAGCGCGGCCTTTACATCGTGAATGGCCTGCTCGCGCTGTCCCGCCCGCAAGCGCTGCAAATCCATTTTCTTCATCTGTTCGGCGGTCAAACCCTGCGCCGCCAGCGCCCGCAGTCCCCGCTCCAGCCGTATGTCGATTTGCTGTTCGATCAACGCCTCGGGAACTTCAAAATCGTTCCCCTGGATCAGTTCCGCCACCAGCTTGTCCTTGGCCTCGTGTTCCGCGTGGTGCTTGCGCTCGGATTCCATTTGCTCGCGAACCGCCTTGCGCACATCGTCCACCGTTTGGAACGCGCCCAATTGTTTGGCGAACTCGTCATTCAGCTCGGGCACACTCTTCTGCTTGATCGCCTGCACCTTCACCGTATACGTCAAAGTCTTCCCCGCCAGGCGCTTGTCCTCGGCGTCTTCGGGATAGACCACATCGAACGTCCGCTGGTCTCCGGCGACCGTCCCGCGCAGGTTTTCGGTGAATTCCCGCATGGTATGCTTGCCGGCTATTTCGACCAGCACCTCATCCATGTGGATCGGCTGCCCTTCGCCGGTCTTTCCTTCGCCGGTTTTTCCTCCGTCGGCCTTGGCATTGCCATCGAGCGAGACCTGCGCGAAATCGCCATCGGCCAGCGCGCGGCCCTCCACCGGATTGAACGTGGCCCGCTGCTCGCGCAGATCGGCCAGCCCCTGCTCCACATCGGCCTCCGACACCGCGATTTCCGTTTTCTCCGCGCGCAGTTCTTTGTAGCCAGCCAGCTTGATTTCCGGCAACACTTCAAAGGCGGCCTTGAAGCGCAGCGGCTCGCCCTCGTGCACGTGCAGGTCGGTCACGCGCGGCTGCGATACCGGATGCATGCCCAGCCGCTCGGCCTCCAGCCGGAAGTGACGCGGCACCAGCGCCTCGACCATGTCGGTCTTGATCTGCTCCGAAAAGCGCTGGCGAATGATCGGCCCTGGAACATGGCCGGTGCGGAAGCCCGGAATCCGCGCCACCTTCCGATATTTCTCGATCAGCGCATCCCTCTGCCGGTTGACTTCCTCGACCGGAATTTCGACCGCTATCTCGCGTTTGGTGGAGCTTTCCTTGGCCGTGTTTTCGTTGGTTTCAGTGGGGCTCACAGTTCCCTTTCCAAAGCGCCTGCGGCACGAGAGTCGGGAGGGAAGTGGCTCCGTGCGGCAACGCCTTGTGCCGTTGACTTGAGTGTAAAGACTCCCGAAGAACAACGTCAAACGGCGCAGGGGGATGCCCTACCCACCGAAGTAACGGGCGCTCGTGTGGGGACGGGCGCCCTCGCCCGTCCAAGCCGAGCGCAGCTCGGCAGCCCTCCATGGTTCCTGGTTGTTTATAATCGCTGCTTCCAGTCTTTAACTTTCCACTGGGCGAAGGACACTCCTTGGCACTCGACGAAAACATATATGAAATCCGGCGCGAGAAGCTGAAGAAGATTGCCGCTCTCGGGCACCCGGCGTATCCGCGGAAATACGACTTTACGCATACCGTCCCGCAAATCAAAAGGGACTACGACAACGGGGAGAACAAAAAGACCGGCGAGGAACTGGAAGCCTCCCACGTGACGGTGCGCGTCGCGGGACGCATCATGGCAATCCGGCTGATGGGCAAGGCCGGGTTCGCGCACTTGCAGCAGGACGGCCAGCGCCTGCAAATCTACGTCAAGAAAGACGCGGTTGGCGATGCGGGCTTCGAGCTGTGGAAGCTGCTTGACCTGGGCGATCACATCGGCATCCGCGGCTATCTGTTTCGCACGCGCACGGGCGAACTCAGCATTCATGCCGACGAACTCACGTTTTTGTCGAAAGACCTGCTGCCGTTGCCGGAAAAATTTCACGGCCTGACCGACGTTGAGTTGCGCTATCGGCAACGCTACGTCGATCTGGTGATGAATCCCGAAGTGCGCGAAGTGTTCTTGAAGCGCAGCAAGCTGGTGCAATCGTTGCGGCGATATTTCGATGGGCAGGGCTTCCTGGAAGTGGAGACGCCGATGATGCATCCCATCGCCGGCGGAGCCGTGGCGCGTCCGTTCAAGACGCACCACAACACGCTCGACATGGATTTGTTTCTGCGCGTCGCGCCCGAACTTTATTTGAAACGGCTGACGGTGGGCGGATTCGATCGCGTCTATGAAATCAACCGCAACTTCCGCAACGAGGGGCTGGGGTGGAGATGGAACCCCGAGTTCACCATGCTCGAAGCCTACCAGGCCTACACGGATTATCTCGGCATTCTCGACACCACGCAGGCCGCCATCGAGCAGGCGGTAAAAGACGTGACCGGCGGGACGAAGACGAAGTGGGGCAAGGACGAAATTGACTGGTCGCACGCCAACTGGCGGCGCATGACGATGCGCGAGGCGATCTCGACGTTCTGGCCGAAGGAAGCGGACGCTGCGCCGGATAGGACAGAGTTTTCTAGTGTTGATGCTTTCGTTCGACGCCTTAGAATCGCTGCGGCTTCCCTCCAGCGGACCGAAGAATCTGAGCCATATTATGGCGATGAAGCGGTAAGAAGAGGGCGTTGGTTGATGGATCTCCAAGCGACCTTCAACCATATTCCGCAACAACTGGAAGTAAGCAGGAATATCGGCAAAGCCATTGCCCATGTATTTGAGGCGATTGCGGAAGAACACCTGATGCAGCCAACGATCATCTACGAATTTCCCACCGCAGTCTCGCCGCTCTCAAAACAGAAACCGGACGATCCCGACTGGACCGAGCGCTTCGAAATCTTTGCCGGCCAGATGGAAATCGCCAACGGTTTCAGCGAACTAAACGATCCCGAAGATCAGCGGCAAAGGTTCGAATCGCAATTAAAGGAACGCGAGCGCGGCGACGAAGAAGCCCACCAGATGGATGAGAATTACATCAACGCGCTGAGTTATGGCATGCCTCCGGCGGGCGGGGTGGGCCTGGGAGTGGACCGGCTGGCGATGTTGCTCACCGACTCCCACACCATCCGCGATGTGATCCTGTTTCCCTTGCTACGGCCGGAGAAAACCTCAACCACAGAGGGCACGGGGGACGCGGAGGAGAAGTAGCTGGCTTGCGCTTCCGTCCTACTGCAAAATCCGCTTGCCGTGGATCACCGCGACGATCAGCGCCTCGTCACGTTCCAATCGGTAAATAATCCGGTAGCTGTAGACAATAAGCTCCCGTATGTTCTCATCGTCAAATTCAGGCACTTTGCGGCCCGCCTGAGGGAAGCGGGCCAGAATCCTTGTCTGATTCACAATGTTCTTGAGAACAATCCCAGCGTAGGCGGGGGAATCGGTGGCAATGTACTCGGTGATGGAATCGAGATCCTGCGCGGCGCGTTTCGACCAGACTATTCGGTGAGCCATTTGCTGAAGCGGTTCTCCACTTCCTCCTGCGACAGAGTACCGTTGACGCGGGCATCCTCCAGTCCGCGCCGCACCTTGTCGAGAACGTAGAGATGGTACTGAATGTCTTCAACCGAGACGTTGTCCGGCAGCCTGTTCAACAGCGACTCAACCGCTTGTTTGGCATTGCTCATAGCGCACCTTTTCGCTAGAATATCACGCTCGCAGTTTGTTCAGTCTGGCGCATGTACTAGAAGCTCCGGCCCTTCTTCTCTAAACATTACTCCTCTGGAGCGTCGTACTATATGGATTGCACCGCAGGGGGATTGCATGACTGCGAACACGACGACAATCCGCGTGAATACGCGGTTGGCCGATGAGGCGAAGAGGGACCTCGGGGCGAAGTCTCGCGCCGAGGCCGTCGATATTGCGTTGCGGGAGATTGTCGGATTGCGGCGTTTCAAGAACTTGATGAAAAAGAACGGAGGCAAACTTTCGTTCGCTAACCTCGATGAGTAATCTCATCGTCTCGCCTATGTCCACCCTAGCCATCTCGCTCCCGCGCGTCGCCCGCCACAATCCGCTGGCGGCTGTGGGAGTTTTTTTGGTGGCCGTGTTCGTGTTCTCCGCGGTTTTCGCGCCTTGGATTGCTCCGCAAGATCCTGCGCGCATCGATCTGCCTCACCGTTTGCAAACGCCCTCGGCGCAGCATTGGGCGGAACCGATGAACTGGGACGCGACATCCTTTCCCGCCTGATTTGGGGCGCGCGAATTTCGCATGTTCGTCGGCAGCAGCGTGGTGGCGTGTTCGCTTCTGCTCGGCCTCATCATCGGCAGCCTTGCCGGATACTACGGCGGAGCGCATCGACCGCTTCGTCAACGTGGTGTTGATGAATGCGTTTCTTTCGTTTCCCGGAATTCTCATCGCCATCGCCTTCGTGGCTTTTCGCGGCCCGGGAATTTTCAATCTCGTGCTTGCCTTGTCGATCGGAGGATGGGTCGGCTACGCCCGCCTGGTGCGCGCGCAGGTGCTGGCCGTGCGCGAACGCGAATTTGTCGAAGCGGCGCGGGCGCTCGGCGCGGGAGATCTCCACATTATTATTCGCCACATTCTGCCCAACATTATTCAGCCGGTGATCGTGCAGGCGGCCATCGGGATGGCGGGCGCGGTGCTGGCCGAGGCGACCATGAGTTTTTTGGGATTGGGCGTGCCACCGCCCACCGCGAGTTGGGGATCGATGCTGAACGACGCCCGCTCGCACCTCTTTGACGCTCCTCATCTGGTGCTCTTCCCGGCGGTTACGGTGATGCTCGCCGTGTTGGCCTTCAACTTCATTGGCGATGCTTTGCGCGACTTTCTCGACCCCCGGTCGCGGATTCAGGCGGGGCTGTAGCGGAGCATC